>CAWFCZ010000001.1:0-86064 GCA_963814355.1 uncultured Actinomycetota bacterium
AACCCGGAACCCGCGGATTAAAAGTCCGCTGCTCTGCCAATTGAGCTAACGGCCCAGCGTGCGGGTGAGTCGAGATGCAGCCACGACCTACGCGCACTCAGTTTAGGGCTCGGCTACGGGCGCCCGACGTAGCCCGACCGGAGGAATGCAATGCTGGCGCCGGATCGTGATCGAGACTCGTAACCGGAGGCGAATGACGCCCGCCGGCGGGTAAGCTCCGGAATCTCCGCCCGCCAATCTGGCGACGCGTACTGGTCCCCGGCGACATCGGGGTGGACGAGCTTCACGATGTCATCCAGATCGCGATGGGCTGGACGGACTCCCACCTGCACGAGTTCGAGGTGGACGGCGCGCGCTACGGCGTCCCCGATCCGGACTGGGGCTTCGAGGAGGTATCCGACGAGTCGCGAGTGACGCTCCGGCAGGTGGCGACTGAGGGTAGCCGGCTTCGTTACTCCCACGACTTCGGCGACGGCTGGGAGCACGACGTCACGGTCGAGAAGGTGCTGGCCGCCGAGTCTGGCGCGCGCAACCCGCGCTGCATCGCCGGACGGCGAGCCTGCCCACCCGAGGATGTCGGCCGCCCGTGGGGGTACCAGGACTTTCTCGTCGCCTTGAGCGATCCGGAACACGAGGAGCACGAGGACTTTCGGGAGCGGATAGGCGGCAGCTTCGACGCAGCGGAGTTCGACCTGGCCCAAACGGACGACGTGCTCAGCGTGCTGGCCTGGGCCACACAGCCGGTCGCCCGACCGCACCCCCAGCATCTGACCGCGCGACGGCCACTCGATATCTGGCTTCCTGTCGGTACCGCCGTCTACCGTGACGGTTCTGCGGCCAGCCGACCCGGCTGCCGCGATCGGACCAGGAAGGAACGTGGCCGCCATGGGGCTCGGGGTGCACTCCGAAGTCGGCAGGCTGCGCCAGGTAATCCTGCACCGACCCGGGCTGGAGCTGACCCGGCTCACCCCGACCAACGTCCGTGAGTTGCTCTTCGACGACATCCTGTGGGCCAACCGCGCTCAGGAGGAGCACGACGCGTTCGCCCAGGCGCTGCGGGACAAGGGCGTCACGGTGCACCTGTTCGCCGATCTGCTCACCGAGGTGCTGGAGCGGCCCGACGCCCGCACCTGGGTGCTGGACCGGACCTTCCCCGAGGACAGCGTTGGGCACACCCTGGTCAAACCGCTGCGCGCGTTCGCCGAGGGCGAGGAGAGCGGGCGGCTGGCCGAGCTGCTTATCGGCGGCATTATCAAGCGCGACCTGGCCGGGCTGAAGGCCAACAGCCTGCGCTGGGAGCTGCTGCACATCGATGACTTCCTGCTCCCCCCGGTACCTAACCACCTGTTCCAACGAGACAACTCCGCGTGGCTCTACGGCGGCGTCACGATCAATCCGATGGCCAAGGAGGCCCGGCGGCGCGAGTCGGTGCACAGCAACGCCATCTACCGCTTCCACCCACACTTCGCCCAGGGCGACTTCGAGTTCTGGTACGGCGGGGACGCCGAGACCCACCAGCCGGCCACCTTGGAGGGCGGCGACATCCACGTCCTGGGCAACGGCGCGATCATGATCGGGCTCAGCGAGCGGACCACCGCCATGGGTGTGGAGAACCTGGCCCGCAGCATGTTCCGGGCCGGCAGCGCCACGAAGATCATCGCCATCGACCTGCCGCACTCCAGGGCAACGATGCACCTCGACACCGTGATGACGATGATCGACCGGGACAGCTTCGTGATGTACCCGTTCCTCCAGGAGCCGCTGCGGTCCTGGACCGTCTTCCCGGCCGCCGATCCGGACAACCCCGACGGTCTGGAGGTCGTGGAGAACGCCGACCTCTTCGACGCCATCGCACACACCCTGGGTCTGGACAAGGTCAACGTGCTGCGTACCAACGAGGACGTGCGGGCCGCCCAGCGCGAACAGTGGGACGACGGCAACAACTTCCTGGCCGTCGAGCCGGGCGTCATCTTCGGCTACGAGCGCAACGTCACCACCAACAACTACCTGCGCAACAGCGGCGTCGAAGTGGTCGCCATCGCCGGCAGCGAACTCGGCCGCGGCCGCGGCGGACCGCGTTGCATGAGCTGTCCCATCGAACGCGACCCGGTGTAGGAGTTCCCGTGCCTGTCGACCTGCGCGCCCGCAACTTCCTCAAGGAGCTCGACGTCTCCCCCGCCGAGTGGGCCTACCTGCTCCGCCTCGCCGGGGACCTCAAGCGGGCGAAGCGCGCCGGCACGGAACAGCCCCGGCTGGCCGGCAAGAACATTGCGCTGATCTTCGAGAAGACCTCGACCCGGACCCGGTGCGCGTTCGAGGTGGCGGCGTACGACCAGGGCGCCAGGGTCACCTACCTCGATCCCGTCGGCTCGCAGATCGGCCACAAGGAGTCGATGCGCGACACCGCCCGGGTGCTCGGCCGGTTCTACGACGGGATCCAGTACCGCGGCTCCGCACAGGCCAATGTGGAGATCCTCGGGCGCTACGCCGGAGTACCGGTGTGGAACGGGCTGACCGACGAGTGGCATCCCACCCAGACGCTGTGCGACACGTTCACCATGGTGGAGCACAACCCGAAGCCGGCGGCGGAGATCTCCTTCGCCTACCTCGGGGACGCCCGCAACAACGTGGGCAACTCCCTGCTGGTGGCTGGCGCCCTGATGGGCATGGACGTGCGGATCGTCTCCCCACCGGCGCTGGGCAACGGCCCCGGTGTGGTCCGGGCGGCCGAAGGCCTGGCGGCCGTCACCGGCGCCCGGATCACCCGTACCGACGACGTCGACGAGGGGGTACACGGCGCGGATTTCCTCTACACCGACGTCTGGGTGTCGATGGGCGAGCCGGCGGCGGTGTGGGATGAGCGGATCGGGCTGCTCAAGCCGTACCGGGTGACCATGGAGGTACTGCGAGCCACCGGCAACCCGGACGTGAAGTTCCTGCACTGCCTGCCGGCGTTCCACGACCGCAACACCACGGTCGGAGAAGAGATCTTCGCCCGTACCGGCGAGGAATCGCTGGAGGTCACGAACGAAGTGTTCGAATCGCCGCACTCGATCGTCTTCGACCAGGCCGAGAACCGGATGCACACCATCAAGGCCATCCTGGTCGCCACCCTGGGTTCCTGACGATGCGGGGAGCCTGAAATGCGGATCGTGGTGGCGCTCGGCGGCAACGCGCTGCTGCGACGCGGGCAGCGGCCCGACGCCGACGTGCAGGTGGCGAACGTACGCCGGGCGGTCGCCGCGCTCGCCCCGCTGGCGCACGACCACCAGCTGGTGCTCACCCACGGCAACGGACCGCAGGTCGGGGTGCTCGCCCTGCAGAGTGCCTCGGACCCGAACCTGACCTCGCCGTACCCGTTCGACGTGCTCGGCGCGCAGACCCAGGGCATGATCGGGTACTGGCTGCTGCAGGCCATGCAGAACGCGCTGCCCGGCCGGCAGGTGGCCGCGCTGATCAACCAGACGCTGGTCTCGGTCGCCGACCCGGCGTTCGCCAACCCGAGCAAGTTCGTCGGCGAGGTGTACGACGAGCCAACCGCGAAGAGCCTGGCCGCCGAGCGCGGCTGGACGATGAAACCGGACGGCGCGCACTGGCGCCGGGTGGTGCCCTCCCCGCGCCCGCAGCGGGTGGTGGAGACCCGGCTGATCCGGCTGCTGCTGAACTCCGGCGCGGTCGTGGTCAGCGCCGGCGGCGGCGGGGTGCCGGCGATCCGCAACGAGCGCGGCCACCTGGAAGGGGTCGAGGCCGTCGTCGACAAGGACCTCACCGCCGCGCTGCTCGCCGAGGCGCTGGAGGCCGATGCGCTGCTGCTGCTCACCGACGTACCGCGGGTGCTGCGGGGCTACGGCACCCCGGCACAGACGCCGATCGCCAACTCCACCCCGCACGAGATGCGCGCGCTGGACTTCGCCGACGGCTCCATGGGGCCGAAGGTGGACGCCATGTGCCGCTTCGTGGAACTCACCGGGGACATGGCCGCGGTCGGCGCGATGGAGGATGCGGCGGAGATCCTGGCCGGCACCGCGGGCACCATCGTTACGCCGACCGGGCGCTATCCGGAAGCGATCGGCGTACCGGACTGAGCCGGCGCCGACCGCTTCGCCGCGCTCATCGGACGCCTGGAGTAGTGCCTTGTCCGGCCGGTACGGTCCCCTGATAGCGTCCTCATCCCCAGGGGAGGTGCCTCGTGACCGAACTCAGCGCCGGTGCCCGAACCTTTCGTGCGGTGCGAGACCGGCTGATGGAACTGCGGGAGGACTACGCCGGCGCGCGGCGCGAGTTCACCTGGCCGCGGCCGGCGCAGTTCAATTGGGCGCTCGAGCACTTCGATGCGATCGGCGCCGACCCGGAAGCGGGCCGGCGTACCGCGTTGTGGATCGTGGAAGAGGACGGCTCCGAGGCCAGGTACAGCTTCGCCGCGATGACCCAGCGGTCCAACCGGGTCGCCACCTGGCTGCGGGCACGGGGGGTACGGCGGGGCGACCGGGTGATCCTCATGCTGGCCAATCAGGTCGAGCTCTGGGACACGATCCTGGCCGCGATAAAACTCGGCGCCGTGCTCATCCCGGCGACGCCCATGCTCGGGCCGGCCGAGCTGGCGGACCGCATCGACCGCGGCAACGCGCGGCACGTGGTGGTCCGCGGCGGAGACGCGGACAAGTTCGCCGACGTCGCGGGCGACTACACCCGCATCGCCGTCGGCCCGGACGTTCCGCCGGGCTGGCTCGACTTCGCCGACGCATTCGACGATTCGGTTGCCGGGGCCGGCACGTTCAACGCTGACGGGCCCACCCACGCCGAGGACACGCTCCTGCTGTACTTCACCTCCGGCACCACCGGGAAGCCGAAGCTGGTCGAGCACACCCATGTCTCCTACCCGATCGGCCACCTGTCGACGATGTACTGGATCGGCCTGCGGCCCGGCGACGTCCACCTGAACATCTCCTCGCCCGGCTGGGCCAAGCACGCGTGGAGCAACGTCTTCGCGCCGTGGATCGCCGAGGCGACCATCTTGATCTTCAACTACGCGAAATTCGACGCGCAGGCGCTGCTCGACGTGCTCCTGCGCTGCGAGGTGAGCACCTTCTGCGCCCCGCCCACGGTGTGGCGCATGCTCATCCAGGCCGACCTCTCCCGGGTCACCGTGCCGATGCGCGAGTTGGTCGGCGCCGGGGAGCCGCTCAACCCCGAGGTCATCGAGCGGGTACGCGACGCGTGGGGCCTGACCATCCGCGACGGCTTCGGCCAGACCGAGTCCTCGGTACTGATCGCGAACACCCCGGGCCAGCCGGTGAAGGAGGGGTCGATGGGCCGGCCGTTGCCCGGCTTCACCATCGCGCTGGTCGACCCGTTGACCGGCGAGGCGCGGGACGAGGGCGAGATCTGCATCGACCTGTCCGAGCGACCGGTCGGGTTGATGGTCGGCTACCGGGACGAGGCGCAGCGCAGCGTCGAGGCGATGGCCGGCGGCTACTACCGCACCGGTGACGTCGGCTCCCGTGACGCCGACGGTTACATCACCTACATCGGCCGCTCCGACGACGTGTTCAAGGCATCCGACTACCGGATCAGCCCGTTCGAGCTGGAAAGCGTCCTCATCGAGCACGAGGCGGTGGCCGAGGCGGCTGTGGTTCCGTCCCCGGACCCGTTGCGCCTCGCCGTGCCCAAGGCGTACGTGGTGCTCGCCGCCGGCTGGCAGCCCGACCGGGACACCGCGCTCGCCATCCTGCGGCACTGCCGCGAGCACCTCGCCGCCTACCAGCGGATCCGGCGGCTGGAGTTCGCCGAGCTGCCGAAGACGATCTCCGGGAAGATCCGGCGGGTGGAGCTGCGGACCCGGGAAGGCGAACTGCGCCCGGCCGCCGCCGCGCCGGAAGGGTCGATCGTCGGCGAGTTCCGTGACGAGGACTTCCCGGAGCTGCGGGCGTAGCCCTGGCGGAGGACTATCGCGAGCCGGTTAGCCGGCGGCCGCGTCAGTGGGGTAGTAGCGGCGGCGGAGCCAGAGAGCGAGGTAGACCAGGGCGACCAGGACGGGGACCTCGATGAGCGGGCCGACGACACCGGCGAGGGCCTGGCCGGAGGTGACGCCGAAGACGCCGATGGCCACCGCGATGGCGAGTTCGAAGTTGTTCCCGGCGGCGGTGAATGCCAGGGTCGCGGTCTTGGCGTAGCCGAGGCCGAGGCGGGCGCCGAGGGCGAAGGCGCCGCCGAACATCAGCGCGAAGTAGGCGAGCAGGGGCAGCGCGATCCGGGCGACGTCGCCGGGCCGGTTGGTGATGGTGTGTCCTTGCAGGGCGAAGAGTACGACGATGGTGAACAGCAGCCCGTACAGCGCGACCGGCCCGATCCGAGGGAGGAAGCGGGTCTCGTACCATTCCCGGCCGCGGGTGCGTTCCCCGGCGGTGCGGGTGAGGTAGCCGGCGATCAGCGGGATGCCGAGGAAGACCAGCACGGAGACGGCGATGGTGCCGATGGAAACGTGCAGCCCGGTGGTGGACAGCCCCAGCCAGCCGGGGAGGATCTGCAGGTAGAACCAGCCCAGGGCGGCGAACGCGACGATCTGGAAGATCGAGTTGATCGCGACCAGGACCGCGGCGGCTTCCCGGTCCCCGCAGGAAAGATCGTTCCAGATCAGCACCATGGCGATGCACCGGGCCAGCCCGACGATGATCAGCCCGGTGCGGTAGGCGGGCAGGTCGGGCAGCAGCAGCCAGGCCAGGGTGAACATCAGCGCTGGCCCTACCAGCCAGTTCAGCACGAGTGAGGACACCAGCAGCCGGCGGTCGCCGGTGACCGCGCCGAGTTCGGCGTAGCGGACCTTGGCGAGCACCGGGTACATCATCAGCAGCAGCCCGACCGCGATCGGCAGGCTCACCGACCCGACCTTCACTGCGTCCAGGGCGTCGGCCAGGCTGGGGATGGCCCGGCCGAGAGCGAGGCCGAGGCCCATCGCGGCGAGGATCCACACCGGCAGGAACCGGTCCAGGGTGGACAGCCGGGCGATGACCGGGGCGGTTTCGGGGCCGTGGGCGGTCTCGGCGACGGTGTCGCTCACCGCGGGTCAGTGCCGGCTGCGGCTGCTGGCAGCAGCTCGGCGAGCAGCACCTCGACCCGGCTCCGGATCTCATCCCGGATGGGGCGGACGGCGTCGACGCCTCGCCCGGCCGGGTCGTCGAGTTTCCAGTCGAGGTAGCGGGTGCCGGGGAACACCGGGCACGTGTCTCCGCAGCCCATGGTGATCACAACGTCGCTGCTTTGCACGGTGTCGGCGGCCAGCAGCTTCGGGGTTTGGGTGGAGATGTCGATGCCCACCTCGCGCATCGCCGCCACCGCCGCCGGGTTGACCGCGTCCGCCGGTGCGCTGCCGGCAGAACGGACCTCCACGGTGTCGCCGGCGAGGGCGGTGAGGAAGCCAGCGGCCATCTGGGACCGGCCGGCGTTGTGTACGCAGACGAACAGGACGCTGGGCTTGTCGGACACGAAGCCACCTTCCAGAGCGGGGCGGTTGCGGGGAGAGTGCGGGCGGGGGACCTTACGCAGGCGGACGGTCAGCAGGCCCGCTTGGGCTGGGAGGCGCGGCTGGCGCCGGCGAGGCCGGCCAGCGCCCTGCTCGCCGGGTCGAACGCGCCCGGCCGCAGCCGGTAGTAGATGAAGCGGCCGGCTGGTTCGGTCTCCACCAGCCCGGCATCGCGGAGCACCCGCAGGTGGTGGGACACCAGGGTCTGGCCGGCGCCGAGCGCGTCCTGCAGATGGCAGACGCACAGCTGCTCGGCGGCCAGCAGGGTGAGGATCCGCAGCCGCAGCGGGTCCGCAGCGACCTTGAGCACGTCCCCGACCCCCTCGTTCGTATCAACGCCGCTAGGTACTAGCACTTGTTCATATCAGCGCAGACCGCTGGGTGCCGTCAAGTCGTAACCGGGGGAACGTCCGGCAAATGACGCTCGCCGGCTGCCGTACAGCCCGGCGGGCACTGGTGGCGGGGTGCCTCGCCGGGCCGCGGTTGACTGGTCAGCTGGCGCAACAGGCGGAACCACCCGGTGCGGCGGTGGCGGTAGCCGCGGCCGGAACCGACCCGACCTCGGCAAGCGTCTTACCCTCCAGCTCCGCGCCGGCGTCGGCGAGCACCGTGTACACCTCCCAGCGCTCCCCACCGGAGCCGGTCACCCACACCTTGTCCTGCAGCGCGTAGCAGCAGGTGGTGCCGTCCTCGACGTCGGTCGGGAGCCCCTGTGCGGCAAGCCGCCGGGTGGCCGCGATGACCTCCTCGGAGGAGGCCACCTCCACCCCGAGGTGGTTGATCGATCCGCCGGCGCCGGGGTTCTCGATCAGGACGAGCTTGAGCGACGGGTCCTCCAAGGCGAAGTTGGCGTAGCCGGGGCGGCGCTTGGCCGGCTCGGCCTGGAAGAGCTGGGAGTAGAACGCGACCGCGACGTCGACGTCGTCGACGTTGAGGGCGAGCTGGATCCGGGACATCGGTTCTTCCTTACAGTCGTGTGCGGTAGCAGCCGCAGGGCTGTGGCTGCCGGGTGGTGGTGCCGAGTGCCGGCCTCTCCTTTCATCGACGGGTATCGATAGGACTCTAGGAGTGCAGATCGATGGCTGTCAATGATTGACGGTTGTCGATTTCCGGGCGAGGATGGTGTGTATGGCTGCCGCCCGTCGCCCCGCCCTTCCGGTGCTGGAAGCGAGTACGCCGTGCTGTGCGCCGCTGTCCGTGGCGCCGCTGAGCCAGGACGATGCGCAGGAGCTTGCCCGCCGGCTCAAGGCGCTGGCCGACCCGGCCCGGCTGCGGCTGCTGTCGCTGCTGATGGCCGGCCCGGATGGGGAGGCCTGCACCTGCGATCTCACCGAACCGCTTGGGCTCTCCCAGCCCACCGTGACCCACCACCTGAAGAAGCTCGCCGAGACCGGGCTGGTCACCGGCGAACGGCGCGGCGTGTGGACCTACTATCGGGTCAACCGCGACGCCCTCGTTGCCGCCGGCGCGATTCTGGCTCCCGCTGTGCATCCTGCCCCCTGCACTGACCTGCGTCATGACGGCGAGGCCGCTCTGGACATCTCCGCGAACGGATTAGGGTGACCCGGTGAAAGCCCTGGTGAAGGCAACGGCCGAACCGGGTTTGGCCTACCTCGACGTTCCGGAGCCGAGCATCGGGCGCGACGACGTGCTGATCCGGGTGCTGCGCACCGGGTTGTGCGGAACCGACCTGCACATCGAGTCCTGGGACCCGTGGGCGCAGGCCAACGTGCCGGTGCCGCTCGTGGTCGGGCACGAGTTCGTCGGCACGATCGTCGAGGTCGGGTCGGACGTGGCCGACCTTGCGGTTGGCGACCTGGTCAGCGGCGAGGGGCATCTGGTCTGCGGTCGGTGCCGTAACTGCATGGCCGGCCGGCGGGTGGAATGCGCCCGGACCAAGGGCGTCGGGGTGAACTTCCCGGGGGCCTTCGCCGCCTACATCGCCCTGCCGGCCACCAATGTGTGGCGGCATCCGCCGGAGATCGACCTCGACGTCGCCGCCATCTTCGACCCGTTCGGCAACGCGGTGCACACCGCGCTCACCTTCCCGGTGCTCGGTGAGGACGTTCTGATCACCGGCGCCGGCCCGATCGGGCTGATGGCCGCGATCGTCGCCCGGCACGCCGGCGCGCGGCACGTGGTGGTCACCGACGTGTCGGACTACCGCCTGGAGCTGGCCCGCACCATCGGTGTGACCCTGGCCGTGGACGTGTCGACCACCACGGTGTCGGATGCGATGGGCTCGCTCGGCATGCGGGAAGGCTTCGACGTCGGGCTGGAGATGTCCGGCAACCCGGCCGCGCTGCGGGAGATGCTGGCCTCGATGCGTCACGGCGGCGGGATCGCGCTGCTCGGCCTGCCGGCGGCGGAGTTCCCGATCGACTGGGCCCATGTCGTGCTCAACATGATCACGATCAAGGGCATCTACGGCCGGCAGATGTTCGAGACCTGGTACGAGATGTCGGTGCTGATCACCTCCGGCGTCGACATCGCGCCGGTGGTCACCCATCGGTACGCCGCCGAAGACTTCCAGCAGGCCTTTGACACCGCCCGCGGCGGGCGGTGCGGCAAGGTGCTGCTGGTCTGGTCCGACCCCTGAGGAGCCAAAGGAGACCGGTACGTGTACGGCACCGTGGGCGACGAACTCGCCACCACCCTGACCGAGATCCGCACCGCCGGGCTGTACAAGTCCGAGCGGGTGATCGCCACCCCACAGCAGGCCGCGATCCGGGTCGCCGGCGGCAATGGGGACGGCGCGTCGGTGCTCAACCTGTGCGCCAACAACTACCTGGGCCTGGCCGACCATCCACGGGTGGTGGCCGCGGCCAAGACGGCGCTGGACCGCTGGGGCTACGGGATGGCCAGCGTGCGGTTCATCTGCGGCACCCAGGAGATCCACAAGCAGCTCGAGGACCGGCTGTCGACCTTCTTCGGCACCGAGGACACCATCCTCTACGGCTCCTGCTTCGACGCCAACGGCGGGCTTTTCGAGGTGCTGCTCGGCGAGGCGGACGCCGTGATCAGCGACGAGCTCAACCACGCCTCGATCATCGACGGGGTACGGCTGTGCAAGGCGGCGCGCTCCCGGTACCGCAACCGGGACATGGCTGACCTGGAGGCGAAGCTCAAGGCGGCCGCCGGCGCCCGCCGGCGCCTGATCGCCACCGACGGGGTGTTCTCCATGGACGGCTACCTCGCGCCGCTGCCGGAGATCTGCGACCTCGCCGAGCGGTACGACGCGATGGTGATGGTGGACGACTCGCATGCGGTCGGGTTCCTCGGCGCGGGCGGGCGCGGCACGCCGGAGTACCACGGCGTGCTGGACCGGATCGACGTGCTGACCGGCACGCTGGGCAAGGCGCTGGGCGGCGCCAGCGGCGGCTACACCAGCGGCCGGCGGGAGATCGTCGACCTGCTGCGGCAGCGTTCCAGGCCGTACCTGTTCTCCAACTCCCTCGCGCCGGTGATCGCTGCGGCGTCGCTGGAGGTCCTCGAAATGATCGAGCACAGCGACGACCTGCGCCGGCAGCTGCGGGAGAACACCGCGTACTTCCGCGCCCGGCTCACCGCGGAGGGCTTCGACACCCTGCCCGGCGACCACCCGATCGTGCCGATCATGATGTACGACGCGGTCCGGGCCGGGCAGTTCGCCGAGGCGCTGCTGGCCAAGGGGCTGTACGTGATCGCGTTCAGCTTCCCGGTGGTCCCGCAGGGCAAGGCCCGGATCCGGACCCAGGTCTCCGCCGCGCACAGCCGGGCGGATCTGGACCGGGCGCTGGCCGCCCTCGTGGCGGCCCGCGCCGAACGCGACTGAGCCTACCGGACATGATCGAGGGCCCGCCAGCCACCGCGGAGGGTGGCTGACGGGCCCTGGATCATCGGACGCGGGCGGGCGGGCCGGGGGCCGTCGAGCAAGGGGGCCAGGGGGCCGCCAGCCGGCCCGCAGACCGGAGCGCGCTAGATCTTCTCCGGCTCCATCTCGATCGCACCGCACGGGCATTCCGCGACGCAGATGCCGCAGCCCTTGCAGTAGTCGTAGTCGAACTCGAACCGCTTGCCCGGGCCCAGCTTGATCACTGAGTTGTCCGGGCAGACGCCGTAGCAGTTGTCGCACTCGAAGCAGTTCCCGCAGGACAGGCAACGCCGCGCCTCGTACACCGCGGTGTTCTCATCCAGCCCGACCACGACCTCCTCGAAGGTCTGGGTCCGGCGGGCCACCTCGATCGTCGGTCGCACGGCGTGTGGCGCATCGGTGTAGTACCAGGTGTTCAGCTTGTCGAAGCTGGCCAGCTCGTGCTTGTGCGTGCCGTTGTAGCTCGAGCCCCGCAACCAGGCGTCGATGTTGCGCGCCGCCCGCTTGCCGTGGCCGATGCCGACGGTGACCGTCCGCTCGTCGGGCACCATGTCACCACCGGCGAAGATACCGGGGTGGCCGGTCTCCATGTTCGGCCCCACCGCGACCGTACCGCCGTCGGACTCGATGCCGCTGACGCCCTCCAGCAGCGAGAGGTCGGCGTCCTGGCCAAGGGCCAGCACGACCGAGTCGGCCTCCAGCTCCTCCATCTCACCCGTCGGCTGCGGGAAACCGGTCTCGTCCAAGGCCATCTTCTCGATGAGGATCTTGCCCTCGTCGGCGTGCTTGATGGTGGACAGCCACTTCATCCGCACGCCCTCTTCGATGGCCTCGGTGACCTCGAAGTCGTGTGCCGGCATCCTGTCCCGGTTGCGCCGGTAGACCACCACCGCATCGGTGGCGCCGAGTCGCTTGGCGGTCCGGGCCACGTCCATCGCGGTGTTCCCACCGCCGTAGACCACCACCCGGCGACCCAGCATCGGCGGCTCGGCCTCCTCCATGCCGTGCAGCACGTTGACCGCGTCCAGGATCTTCGCGGCTTCACCGGCCGGGATGTAGGCCCGCTTGCCGATGTGCGCGCCGACCGCGAGGAAGGCGGCGTCGAACTTGCCGTCCTTCATCTCCTCCTCGACGTTGGTGACCTTGCGGTTCAACTCCAGGGTCACACCCATGTCGAGAATGCGCTGCACCTCGGCGTCCAGGATGTCGCGGGGGAGCCGGTACTTCGGGATGCCGTAGCGCATCATCCCGCCGGCCGCCGGCTCGGCATCGTAGATCACGACCTCGTGTCCGGCGCGGCGCAGCTGGTAGGCCGCGGACAGCCCGGACGGTCCGGCCCCGACGATGAGGACCCGCTTGCCGGTGGCCGGGGCGGTGACCTCGATCCGCCAGCCCTGCTTGATCGCCTCGTCTCCGAGGAAACGCTCGATGGAGTTGATCCCGACCGCGGTGTCGAGCTGCGCCCGGTTGCAGGAGGTCTCGCACGGGTGGTAACAGACCCGGCCCATGATGGCGGGGAACGGGTTGTCAGCCATGATCTTGCGCCACCCGGCCTCGTAGCCGGCGCCGCCCTCTTCGGTGGAGTACAGCCAGGACTGGATGTTCTCCCCGGCCGGACAGGCGTTGTTACACGGTGGCAGCCGGTCGACGTAGACCGGTCGCTCGGTCCGCCAGGAGCCGGTGTGGTTGGCCCGGCTGGTACCGACGTCCAGCGTGATCGCGAACGGCTTCTCCATCACCGTGCTCCCTCGAACGTTTCGGCCTCGAGCCGCATCGCGTTGGTCTCGACGACCTCGGGTGGTTGCTGTACGGCGTCCATACCGGAGGTGGCCGCGTCGCTGGCGTCGCCCGGCGGCTTGAGTTCCTCGGGCGTGTCGTCCAGCAGCCCGAAGCGGGCAATGTTGCGGTCCGCGCCAGCCTGAATCCTGGCCACAATGTCCGGCCGCGGCTTCTTTCCGAACAGGTGGGCGTAGCGGCGCTGCAGCTTGAGGTACTCCTCCACCGGGACCCGCCGCCGAATCTTGGACACGGCGGTGACCTCGCCGCGTTCGGCTTCGAACACCGGGAAGATGCCGGTCTCCACCGCGAGCCGGGCGATCCGGATGCTGTCCCGCGACGCCGAACCCCAGCCCAGCGGGCAGGGGACGAAGATGTGCAGGTACCGGGCGCCGCGGAAGGTCATCGCCCGCTCGACCTTGTACTCCAGGTCGCGCAGGTCGGCCACGGTGGCGGTCCCGACGTACGGGATCTCGTGCGCCATGGCGATCAGCGGTACGTTCTTGCCCTGGCCGAACTGGTTGCCGGGCTCGGGTCCGACCGGCTGGGTGGTCGCGGTCCGGGCGCCGCCCGGCGTCGCACCGGAGCGCTGCACCCCGGTGTTCATGTACGCCTCGTTGTCGTAGCAGATGTAGAGCACGTCGTCGTTGCGCTCGAACATCCCCGACAGGCAACCGAAGCCGATGTCGACGGTGCCGCCGTCGCCACCCTGGCCGATGACCCGGACATCGTCGCGGCCCTTGACCCGCATCGCGGCCGCGACCCCGGTGGCCACCGCCGGCGCGTTGCCGAACAGCGAGTGAATCCACGGGATCTGCCAGGCGGTCTCCGGGAACGGGGTGGAGAACACCTCCAGACAGCCGGTGGCATTGGAGGCGATCATCTTGCCGCCGGTCACCCGGCTCACCGTGTCCAGCGCGTATCGAGCGCCGAGCGCCTCGCCGCACCCCTGACACGCGCGGTGGCCGGAGGTCAGGGTGTTCGCCCGCTTGGGGTCGGATTGGGTCGAGCGGACTTCGACGTCGAGCAGCCGGTTACCTACGACGAAGCTGCCGGTCTGGTAGAACTTGATCGGCTGATTGGGCATATGGATGTGCTCCCTCAAAAGGTATTCGGACTAGAGCTGTTGCGCTGACACGAGTTCGGGATCGAGCTCCTGGTGCTCGTAGGCGGTGCCGACCCGGCGGGTCAGCTGGCTGCGCTGCAGCTCACGCTGCACGAGCTCCCAGTCCATGTCGACGAAGGTCAGCGGCTCGAGCCGGTCGGCTTCGGCATCTTCAAAGAGCTTCCGCAACGAGTCCTTGGTGATCGCCCGGCCCCCGAGACCGGCGATCGCGGTGTAGCCACGCAACTGGATCCCGGACAGCGAGGTGCGCACGTTCGCCGAGACGATGCCCCCGATGCCCACGGCCAACGCCTTCTCCAGCACGACCACCCGCTGGGCGTTCTCCAGCACTTCCCGCACCGCCTGCAGTGGCCAGGGCCGGAACGAGGTGATGGCGAGCACGCCAATCTTGTGGCCCTCCTCCCGCATCTCATCCACGGTGTCCTTGATGGTGCCCAGCACCGAGCCGAGCGCGACGATGATCGTCTCGGCGTCCTCGGTCTGGTAGGTGTGCAGCAGGCCACCGCTGTCGCGGCCGAAGATCTCGGCGAACTCCGCCGCCAACTCCGGAATCCGCTCCAGGGCCAGCATTTGCTTGGCGTGGGCCAGGTACTTGACCTCGCTGAACGCCTCCGGCCCGACCATCGCTCCGATGCTGACCGGGTGATCCGGGTCCAGGCACTGACGTGGCTCGAACGGCGGCAAGTAGGCGTCTACCTGCTCCTGGGTGGGCTGGTCGATCCGCTCGTAGGCGTGGGTGAGGATGAACCCGTCCATGCAGACCATGACCGGCAGCGAGAGTTCCTCGGCCAGCTTGAAAGCCTGAATATGCAGGTCGGCGGCTTCCTGGTTGGTCTCCGCGTAGAGCTGGATCCAACCGGAATCGCGCTGGGACATCGTGTCGGAGTGGTCGTTCCAGATGTTGATCGGGGATCCGATCGCCCGGTTCGCCACCGTCATGACGATCGGCAGGCCGAGTCCCGAGGCGTTGTAGACCGCCTCGACCATGTAGAGCAGACCCTGGCTCGCGGTCGCGGTGTAGGTCCTGGCGCCGGCGGCGGAGGATCCGATCGCGACGCTCATCGCGGCGAACTCGGACTCCACGTTGAGGTACTCGCACGGGGCCAGCTCGCCGGTCTTGACCAGCTTGCTGAGCCCCTCGACGATGTGCGTCTGGGGGGAGATCGGGTACGCGCAGATCACTTCCGGGCGGCAGAACGCCACGGCGTCTGCGACGGCCTTGGAACCCTCGATCTGGCTAAGCATTGACCGGCTCCTTCATCTGCTGCTGAACGTAGGTGTAGGACGCTTCGGCGGCACCGACGTTGCCGTCGCCGACCTTGCCGGAGAACTTCTCCCGGATCGCCGCTGACACCGACTCCAGCGAGATCACCCCACTGAGCGCGGCGAAGCCGCCGAGCAGCGCGGCGTTGGGCATCGGCCGGCCGACGTGCTCCCGGGCGAATTCGGTGGCCGGCACCGTGAGCAACCGCTCCATCTGGTGCCGCGCGCACAACTCGTCGAGCCCGAGTTCACCGAAGCTCCGGGACGAGTTGATCAGGATGTACCCCTCCGGCTTCAGGCCGCTGAACACGTCGACCTGGAACAGCAGGGTGGGGTCCTGGATGATGAGGGCGTCCGGCGCCATGATCGGCTCCCGGTTGCGGATCTCCTTGTCGGAGATCCGTGCGAAAGCGACCACCGGGGCTCCGGTGCGTTCCGAGCCGAAACTCGGGAACGCCTGGGCGTGCGCGCCCTCGGCGAAGGCCGCCAGGGAAACCATCTCGGCCGCGGTGACCACTCCCTGCCCGCCGCGGCCGTGAATTCGAAGTTCAAACATTCCGGCTGTCTCCTCCCGACTGCCCCGCGCATGCGAATCGCGATGCTACGAGCCCAGCGTCGGGCCGTAGCGCACCGGCCCCCTCTTCCTACGTTTCGCCCCGTCCCCCCGGTAGGGGCGGAAGTCCCGCCGTGACCCTCCGGTTAGCGTTGGCCGGCGGCCAGCGCGGACCGGTACGCAGCCGTGATCTGGGTTAGCACACCGTCGGGGTCGCGGAAGAACTCCGGGGCGAAGACCCGGTACACCGCCCAGCCCAGCGCCGCCAAGTGCTCCGGATCCAGCCGGTCGCGATCCCGCACGGTCGGGGTGGCGGCCCACCGCGGCCCGTCCGTGGTCAGGCCGAGCACCAGCCGGTCCGGTTCGTCGGGAGCGGCCAGGGCAACGGAGACCCGCCGGGCCCCCAGGCCGTGCTCGGTCACCACCGGCAGCCCGGCGGAGCGCAATCGGTGCCGCAACTCCACGTCCAGGCCGTCCGGCGGCGGCGGGTCGGCGTAGCAGGTGTGCCGCAGCTCTGGTACCTCGGCGTAGCGCAGCAGGGCGCGGAGCAGGCGCGGGCCGGGGCGGCGTAGCCGGGCCGGGTCCAGGTCCGTGCTGGCCAGCGAACTGACCACGGTGAGCTGCCGCCGCGCCCGGGTGAGGCCGACGGTGAGCAGCCGCTCGCCGCCGTCGGCGTCCAGCGGGCCGAAGAGGTAGGACGGGCGGCCCTGCGGCGTCTTGCCCAGGCCGGTGCTGAACACCACGGCGTCGCGCACCTCGCCGGTGAGCAGCGAGCAGGGCTTGACGAAGAACCGTTCCGCCGCGTCGGCCCGGAAGACGTCCGCCAACTCGGGGCGGCCCACCAGCGCCACCCGGAGCGCGGCGGTGATCCTTTCGGCGTGCCGCGAGCCCAGCGTGACCACGCCGAAGGACTCCGCCGGGCAGCGGACGGCGTGGTCCAGTACCAACCCGACGACCTTCTGCACCTCCGCAGTGACGCTGTCCTCCTGCCCCGGGGTGCCGCTGCGGTGCGGCACCGGCACGTAGCGCAGCCGGTCCCGGCGCCGCGGGCTCGGCGCGGAGCGCAACCGACCGCGGTAGCCGGTGGCGGCGGCGAAGGCGACGAGTCGCTCGTCAGTGCGGCGCCAATAGTCGCGCAGCGTGATCCGCGGCAGGACCGGGGCCAACGCGTCCAGCAGCGAGCCGCCGCGGTAACCCCGCTCGGCAGCGCCATCGGCGCCGAAGTCGCCCTCGCCGGTGACTCGGTCACCGACCGTGTCCGGCAACTCGACAGGTGGAAGCTGGCGACGGTCACCGATCACCACGGTCTGCCCGGCGCGGGCCAACCCGGCGACGGAGACCGGTACGCCGACCACGTTCGCGTCCTCGACGATCACCACGTCGAACAACCGTTGCCGGGGCAGGTATTCGGGCACCGCGTAGGGGGTCAGTACCCAGCACGGCGCGGCGGCCAGGGCCACGTCCGGTGCCTCCGCCAGCAGCCCGCGCAGCGCCGCCGCGTCGTCGCCGGCGACGGTCCGCACCGCGGCCGCCTGCTCCGGATGCGTCCGGACCGCGGCAGCGGTGCGCTCCCAGATCCGGTCCCGCAGCCTGGGCGCGGTGCTGGCGAGATGCTCCCGCTCGGCGTGCCGGAAGCCCGCCAGGCACTCCCGCAGCGCCACGGCGTCGAAGCCACCGTACCCGGGGTCGGTGGCCGCCACCTCAGCCAGCAACGAGGACAACCAGGCGTAGCTGAAGGCGAGCGGCGCCAGATCGGCAGCCACGCGCCGGGTGTGCAGGTCGAGCAGGAAGGGGCGCAGCCCGAGTCCCGAGAGGTACGCGGCGAGCTCGCCGAGGCGGGGCAGCCGGTGCAGCACGGCGTCGGTCGCCAAGGCGCGCAGGGTCTTGTCCAGTACGGCCGGCGCCAGCCGCGGAAAGTCGCGGTCCGGCAGCAGCAGCCGCAGCGCCGCGAGCCCGTCGAGGAGTTCGGCGTAGCACTTCTGCGTGGCATCGAGGTCCGCGACCGGGCGGGGCGGGCCGGCCGGCAGGTCATCACCCGGCTCGGCGCGGCGGGCCGCGAGTCGCAGCCACGCGGCCAGCTGCCCGGCGGCCCGGACCAGGGCGTCGTGCAGGTCGGTGCCGACCGGCCGGTCCGCGCGCCAGAGCCGGCGCGCCGCTCGTCGGGCGGCCATCCGGTCCTGCCATCCCAGGCGGTCGGCGGGTCGCCGGCGGGTCCCGGCCTCGGCGGTGGCCGCGATTAGGTCGGGCAGCGGTGCCCGCCACACCTCGGCACCCAGCAGTCGCTCGGTCTCGGCGACCTCCGCGAGCAGCCGCAGCGCCGAGCCCCAGTCCGCAACCGAGGCCGCCGGCGCCAGGCCGGCCTCGGCCAGCGTGCGCTCCAGCGCGGCCCGGGCCGCCGGAAAGGTCTGCTCGGCCAGTTCGTCGGCCAGGCGTTGCGCCGCCGCCGCGTCCGCCGGGGTACCGACCCGGGCGCCGTACCAGGGGGTGTCCAGCGCTGTCAGGGTGGTGCCGCCGAGCCCCGACCATTCACGGACGGCGTCGCGGACCTCGGCGAGGGTGTCCCCGTGCAGCGCGGCCAGGACGTCCGGCGAAAGCCGCACCCGGCTGGCGACCTGCGCCGGCAGGCCCAGCAGGGTCGCCTGGGCGTCGTAGACGCTGACCCCCCACGGTGCCCGGGTGGCGTGCAGGCCCTCGGCGTACCGGCGCAGCGTCTCGCGGCGCTCGCTCAGCCGGTGGTGCAACTCCGACAGCTCCGCGCGCGCCGGCGCGGGGTGACCGACCGCGGCCACCGCGGCGGCGATCCGGCGCCGGCCATCGGCCGGGTCGGCGGCCGCGTCGAAGGCCAGCTCGGTCAGACCGGCGCCGCTCAGTCTGGACAGCAGTTCGGACTTGCCGCGCCGGTTCTCGGCCAGCACCAGCACCGTGCGCCCGGCCGCCACCAGGGCGGTGACCAGGTTGGCTGCGGTCTGGGTACGGCCGGTGCCGGGTCCCCCTTCAAGGGCCAGGTCACGACCGGCGAGTGCCGCCTCGATCGCGGCGCTCGCCGCCGCATCCGCGTCGAGCGCCAGGAACTCCTCGCCCGGAGCGAGCCGATCCGGCCCGCTCCGATCCGCACTCGGCAAGGCACGTCGCAGCGAATCCGCCGCCGCGCCGTCACCGGCCAGAACCGCCAGGACGGGATGGCCGGCCATCAAGGCTCCGGCGCCGTCGAGGTCAACGGCCAAGGCGCGTGGCGCGTCGGTGGAGGTGCCGACGATCAGCCGGTGAGTGACGGTGAGGTGCGGAACCGAGGCGGCCCCCCGGCGCAGCCGATCGTAGAGCGCTATCGGCTCGGACACCTCGTCGGCCGGCAGCTCGCCGGCCCGGGGGAGGTCGGTCGTGATGCCGAAGTCGCGGTCCAACTCCTCGGCCAGGGCGGGATTGAGCGCGTACCCGTCGCCGAGGAAGATCTCGAAGTCGTCCTCGGCCGGATTCCGAGCCAGGATCCGCAGCGTACGCAGCAAGACAGGCGCCCGCCGGGGCTCACCATTCGCAGTGGTCCAGGTAGCGATCCCGACGGCGAGCCGGCCGGCATCAAGCCCGTGCTGCTCGTCGAGATCCCGGATGTCGTCCCGAATGGCCCGTACCCGGCGTAGCGCGGCAGCATGGGCAGACCGATCCCGAACCAGGCTGCGCAGCCGCACCGGGCGGCCCGCGAACAGGGCGGTCAGGGCGGCCCGGTCGGCTTCGGTCACGTCGAGGGCGGCCCCGGCCTCGACGCGGGCCAACGAGCCCGGGTCTCCCACCCGGCGCAGGTGCGCCGCCCATGTTCCGGCGGCCGAGGTGAGGACGGGAGCCACGCTGGCGGCAGAGTCCATCACGATTCCGGCAGGCTATCGGGCGCGACCGCCCGGCCCGAGGTCATCGCCGTGGAAACCCCGAGAGGCTCGACACAGCAGGTCCCGTGTCGAGCGCTCTCGGGCATGATCTGGCTGAGCCGCGACGCGGCCCGGCGTCCGGACTGGTGGCTAGCGGACCGGGCGAACCCGCTCCGCCTGGGGACCCTTCTGGCCCTGGGTGATCTCGAACTCGACGCGCTGGTTCTCCTCCAGGCTGCGGTAGCCCTGCGCGTCGATGGCCGAGTAGTGGACGAAGACGTCAGCGCCACCGCCGTCGACGGCGATGAAACCGAATCCCTTCTCGGCGTTGAACCACTTGACTGTGCCCT
Source organism: uncultured Actinomycetota bacterium (assembly GCA_963814355.1). Taxonomy (GTDB): domain Bacteria; phylum Actinomycetota; class Actinomycetes; order JADGOV01; family JADGOV01; genus JADGOV01. The sequence continues at coordinate 20,298 of CAWFCZ010000001.1, forward strand.
CGGGCATGTGCTGCTCTCCTGCTTGATGACGATGTCGGCGCCGCATGTTACGACGGCCGGGTCACCGCAGGCAACCGCCCACGAACGTTCCGCGGGCGTGCAACACATCCAGGGAACTTGCGACCGGGCGATACGTTACCCGACTCGCAGGGCGAATAGGGCAACGTCATCGCGCTGCCGCCCGGCGGAGAATTCGTCCACCGCCGCCAGTACGCCGGCTACCACCTCGGCGGCGCTGGCTCCGGACTGGCGCGAGAGGGCATCGCGCAGCCGCTGGTCACCGAAGAACTCTCCGCCGGCACGGGCCTCGGTCAGCCCGTCGGTGAACAGCAGCAGCACGTCACCGCGGGCCAGAGGTACGACCTCGTCGGTGAACTCGGCGTCCTCGAGGATCCCGATCAGGCTGCCGGGTTGCCCCACGGCATCCACCGTGCCGCCGGCCCGCAGCAACAGCGGCAGGGGGTGACCGCCCACGGCCAGGGTCAACCGGTAGGGCAGCGCGTCGTCGTCGAGGCGGCGCAGGCTGGCGTACACGGCAGTGAGAAACGGCCGCTCGGTGGCGTGGCGCAGCATCACTTCGTTGAGTTGCCGGAGGATCACGGCGGGACGACGGGCCCGCAGCGCGGCGGCTCGGATGGTGTGCCGGGCCAGTGCGGTGAGGGCCGCCGCCGGCGCGCCCTTGCCGCAGACATCGCCGATCACCACCGCCCACTCGTCCTCCCGGGCGGTACCGGTCACGTCGTAGAAGTCTCCGCCCACCTCGATGCCCTGCCCCACCGGCCGGTAGGCCGCCGCCAGGTCAAGCCCGGGGATCTCCGGCAGCGCCGGGGGCAGCAGGCTTTCCTGCAGGGTATGCGCCAACGCGTGCGCCCTTTGCTCGCTGGCGGCCAACGCGTGCTCGGCCGCTACTCGGTCGCTTACGTCGCTGAAAACGGCCACCGCGGCGGTCACCTTGCCGGTCCGGTCCCGCACCGGGCCGGCGCTGATCTCGACGTAGGCCCGCCGACCGTCTGCCCGGGTCAATGCAACGCGCTCGCCGCGGCTCTCCACGCCGTCCCGGATGGCCCGGATCAGCGGCCAGTCCTCCAATGGCAAGGGAGTCCCGTCGGGTCGAGTGCCCAGCCGCTCGGCGTAGTCGATCACCTGGTCCAGCTCGAACGACTCACCCCAGATGCGATTGGTCGCCCGATTCGACAGCCGGATCCGACCGGAGCTGGCGTCGGCCAGCACCACGCCCACCGGCAATTGCTCCAGCAGCGCCGTGAGCCGCTCGCGGTCCAGGTCGGCAACCTCGGCGGCGGCGTCGCGTTGTCGGAATGCCTGCTGCACGAGGCGGTGTGCCAGCGCCGAATCCACCGCGAGCCCGGCCCGCTTCCCAAGCTCCTCGGCCACCTCGATGTCCGCCTCGGAATAGGGTGGCCCCTCTTCCCGGATCAGTGTGATGGCGCCAAGCGTCCGGCCGGGCACCGCCAACGGCACGATGACCCCGGCCCCGAGGGGTAGCCCACGCAGCGCCCGCAGCAGCGAGCCGTTGCCGCCGGCCAAGGCAACGCGCACCGCATCCGGAACTTCGCTCAGGATTTGACTGCGCCCGGAGGACAGCACAGCTCCCGCGCCGTAGGGCTGGTTGCGATCCAGCGGCAGCTTGGACAACATGTTCGCGATGGCACCGATCGCGGCCGGGTCACGATGCCGCAGCGCGAGCTGGCGCAGCCGCCCCTCCTCCACCACGTGGATGGCGCACCAGTCCGCCAGCTGCGGAACCACCAGGCCGGCGAGTCGGTCGAGGGTCTCCTCCAGCTCCAGGCTGCCGGCCAGGGCGGTCCCGGCGTCCACCAGGAACCCCAGCCGTTCCCGGGCGGCGTGCTCCGCCTCGAACAGCCTGGTGCGTACCAGGGCGAGGGCGCACTGGGAGGCGACCGTAGGCAGGAACTCCAGGTCGCTGCCAGCCAACTCGGCTCCACGCGGGTAGCCCAGAATGAGGGCTCCGAGCAGCTCGCTGCCGATGGTCAGCGGCGCCACGACAAGGGCGCCGTCCTCGTCCTGGCAGCGCAGTTGGCCCCGCCGCAGCTCCGCGAGGGTGGACGGCGCCGCCAGGCCAGCCCGCTCGGCGGCGGCCCGCAAGTCCGGACCCACCACGGCGGCCGCGAACAGGTCCAGGGTTTGGCCGTCGGCGACCAGCTGGGCCAGCAGCGCCCCACGGGCGCCGAAGAACGTGGCCGCTCCGCGCAGCGACACCGCGGCCACGGCCTGGGACGATTCGGCGGCGGCCATGGCGGGCACCAGGTCGTCGAAATAGGCGAGTCGTCGGGACAGGCCCTCAGCGGCGGGCTCACTCGACGTCACGACGGCATGGTAATCGCCGCGTACGACACCACCGCGGGCCGCGACCGCGCCGAAGCGGGCGCCACGCGATCATCATCGCCGTCCGGCCGGCCTTTGCGGCAGCCCAGTGCTGCCCCTAGACTGATCTCGTCCCCAACGGCGGACCGTGACGCCCTCATCGTCTAGCGGCCCAGGACACCGCCCTTTCAAGGCGGCAGCACGGGTTCGAATCCCGTTGGGGGCACGCGCATCGAGGCGTTGCGAGTACGGTGGCACGAGCACGCACCGAGCAAGCAGCGATCAAGGTCCCGTAGTGCAGTTTGGAGTGCACGCCGCCCTGTCAAGGCGGAGGTCGCGGGTTCAAATCCCGTCGGGACCGCTCCGGAGATCGACTCTGGACGAACACCGGGGCAGGTAGCTCAGTCGGTACGAGCGCTCGCCTGAAAAGCGAGAGGTCGGCGGTTCGACCCCGCCCCTGCCCACACTGGCTTTCCCCGTCGTCTGAGCAGTACCAGTCCGGTACCAGCGCGGGTTACGTCGACGAGTCTTAAGACGAGCGGTGCTGGCTCGGTGCCGGGGCACCGCCCGTCGCTCGGCTATTCGGTCCGCGGGCTGGGGATGCCGGCAAGCAGGGCGCGCACCTCAGTTTCACGATACCGGCGGTGGCCGCCCAACGTCCGGATCGAGGTCAGCTTGCCAGCTTTGGCCCACCGCGTCACGGTCTTCGGATCGACGCGGAACATGGTGGCGACCTCGGCCGGGGTAAGCAGCGGCTCAGCCTCGGATGTCCGAGTGGTCATGGCCCCTCCATCACAGTTGCGAGGCCCGGCGACGCCGCGCCCTCGTACCACATCGTGCCGGTTGTCTGCTCTGCCCGGTATGGCCTAGCCGAGCTATCTTTCCGACGTTGGCGGTACTAGGTACACAGTGGCACGACTAGTCGCGCAGCGCTACCATTCGCGCCCCCCTTTCGGATGGCTTGCGGGGGACCCGACCGCTCATGGCTGTCGGGCCGCTGTGCCTACGTTGAGTAGGGTGGGTGTCGAGATGCCCCCGCTGCACGCCGACTCGACGGTCTTTCGCGGATCCGGCCACGAGCAGGTGGTCTTCTGCTCGGAGCCCAGTTCGGGTCTGAAGGCGATCATCGCGATCTACTCCACGGCGCTCGGGCCGGCACTCGGCGGTACCCGGTTCTACCCCTACGCCAGCGAGGCCGACGCCCTCGACGACGTGCTGAACCTGGCCCGCGCCATGGCGTACAAGGCGGCCTGTGCCGGCCTGGACCTCGGTGGCGGAAAGGCCGTGATCATCGGCGACCCGGCGACGCAGAAGTCCGAGGCGCTGCTGCGGGCCTACGGGCGCTTCGTCGAGTCTCTCGGCGGCCGCTATCTCACCGCCTGTGACGTCGGTACCTACGTCGCCGACATGGACGTGGTGGCCCGGGAGTGCCGCTTCGTGACCGGTCGCTCGCCGGCATACGGCGGGGCCGGCGACTCGTCCATCCTCACCGCGTACGGGGTGTTCCAAGGGATGCGCGCGGCCGCCGAGGTGGCCTGGGGTGTGCCGTCGCTCACCGGCCGTCGGGTGGGCATCGCCGGGGTGGGCAAGGTGGGCCGACATCTCGTCGAGCACCTGCTGGCCGACGGCGCCTCCGTGGTGGTCAGCGACGTCGATGCGGCGGCCGTCGAGCGGGTCAGGCAGCTGTCCCCCCGGGTCGAGGCGGTCAGCGTCGAGGCGTTGGTGGCCCAGGACATCGACGTGTACGCGCCGTGCGCCCTTGGGGGAGCGCTCAGCGCGGACACTGTCCCGTTGCTGCGGGCCAGCGTGGTCTGCGGGGCGGCGAACAACCAACTGGCCCAGCCGGAGGTCGAGGGCCTGCTCACCAGCCGGGGTGTGGTGTACGCCCCGGATTACGTGGTCAACTCCGGGGGGCTGATCCAGGTGGCGGATGAGATCGAGGGATACTCCGAGCCCCGGGCCAGGGCCAAGGCGGGTGCCATCTTCGAGGTCACCCGGCGGGTGTTCCGCACGGCCGCCCAGGAGGGCATCAGCCCGGTGACGGCGGCTGACCGGCTGGCCGAGCGTCGGATGGCCGAGGTGGGCCGGCTGCGCAACGTCTGGCTGCCAGGCCGACCGGGGAGCCGGTGAGCGCCATGCCCCGGGGCGCTCGCCGATCCGAGCGGAACGGGGTAATCTAGGCCGACGACAACGGCGCAGGCGTAGCGCCGATCTATTGCGCCTACACGACCGGGGTCGACGCCAGACTCCGCACTGCAAGGGGGTCGAGCCAATGGGGCGCGGCCGAGCCAAGGCCAAGCAGACGAAGGTCGCCCGGGAGTTGAAGTACTTCAGCCCCGAGACCGACCTCGATCGACTGCGCGCGGAGCTCGCCGGCACGTCGAGCGCCGGAAACGGGCACCGGCCCTCATCCGGCGGGGAGGCTGCCGTCGATGACGCGCTGGCAGAGGACTCCCCCGACGATGCGCTGGCCGAGGAGCTGCAGGACGACGAGGACGAGGACTGGTCCGCTCGGGGCTGATCGGGCCGGCCGCGGCCGCGTGGGTCAGGGAGCGTGTCGGCCGGTCAGCATCGCCTGGCCGGCGCCGGCGACCACTTCGCCGGCGATCCACGACGGCACCCCACGATCGTTGAGGATTGCCACGGCCCGCTCCGCGTCGGCGGCGGAGGTTATCGCCACCATGCCGACGCCCTGGTTGAGGGCTCGCTCCATCTCGTCCTGCTCGATCGCCCCGCGGGCTGCCACGTAGGAGAAGATCGGCGGGAGGCGCCAGCTGGCCCGGTCCAGCACCGCATCCGCGGTCGGGGGCAGCACCCGAGCCAGGTTCGCCGCCAACCCCCCGCCGGTGACGTGCGCGAAGGCTCGTACCGCGACTTCGGCGGCCAGGGCGAGGCAGTCCCGGGCGTAGATTCGCGTCGGGGTGAGCAGCACCTCACCGAGCGGCGGCCCGAGCTCGGTGTCGGTGAGCGGTACGTCGCGCAGCACGTGCCGGACCAGGGAGTACCCGTTCGAGTGCAGCCCGGTGGAGGCCATCGCGATGACGGCGTCACCCGACCGCACCCGATCGGGGCCTAGTACGGCGTCGGCCTCGACCGCGCCGACCCCGGCGGCCGCCAGGTCGTACGCATCCGGTTCCAGCAAGCCGGGGTGCTCGGCCGTCTCGCCGCCGATCAGCGCGCAGCCCGCCTCTCGGCAGCCCTCCGCGACACCGCCGACCAGCGCCGCGATGCGTTCGGGTACGACCCGTCCGCAGGCGATGTAGTCGGTGAGGAACAGCGGCTCGGCGCCGCACACCACCAGGTCGTCGACGACCATGGCGACCAGGTCGATGCCCACGGTGTCGTGGCGGTCCAGCGCCCGGGCGATCGCCACCTTGGTGCCGACGCCGTCGGTGGCCGCGGCGAGCAGCGGCCGCCGCCAGCGCCTCAGGTCGAGTTCGAACAGCCCGGCGAAGCCACCTAGCCCGCCGAGCACCTCGGGTCGGCTGGCCCGGGCCACCGATTGTTTCATCAGCTCGACGGCGCGCTCGCCGGCCGCGATGTCGACGCCGGCGCCCGCGTAGGTCGCCGGCCGGTGCTCGGGCACCGGTCAGCTCCGGCCGGCGCCGAAGGTAGCGCCCAGCGCCGGAGCCATGTCGGCGTCGCGGGGGTGGCCGGTGTCGGGGGTGAGCAGGGCGTCGAAGGAGTCGGGGCTGTGATCCTGGCTGCCGGCGTCGGCGGCCACCGCCCGGGCGACCCCGTCGGGCAGGTGCGTGCTTGCCACGTCCCTGGCCGGCAACCCGATCGGGTACACCCCGTCGAAGCAGGCCCGGCAGAGCCGGTCGGCGCCGATCGTGGTGGCCGCGATCAGGCCCTCGAGGGAGATATAGGACAGCGTGTCGGCACCGATCGAGGCCCGGATCTCCCCCACACCGAGCCCGCTGGCGATCAGCTCGGCGCGGGTGGCGAAGTCGATGCCGTAGAAGCACGGCCACTGCACCGGCGGGCTGGAGATCCGGACGTGCACCTGCGCGGCACCCGCCTCCCGGAGCATCCGGACCAGCGCCCGCTGCGTGTTGCCGCGGACGATGGAATCATCCACGACGACCAGCCGCTGACCACGGATGATTTCCCGGAGCGGGTTGAGTTTGAGCCAGATGCCGAGCTGGCGGATGGTCTGGGAGGGCTGGATGAAGGTCCGGCCGACGTAGGAGTTCTTCACCAACCCCACGCCGTACGGAATGCCACTCGCCTCGGCAAAGCCGACCGCAGCCGGCGTACCGGACTCCGGGACGGCGATCACCAGGTCGGCGTCCGCGGGGTACTCCCGGGCCAGCGCCCGGCCCACCTCGACCCGGGTGGCGTACACCCCGCGACCCGCGATGGTGGTATCCGGCCGGGCAAGGTAGACATACTCGAAGAGGCAGCCTTTGGGGCCGGCCTCGGCGAACTGCACGCTGCGCAGGCCATGGGCGTCGATGGCGACCAACTCGCCGGGTTCGATCTCGCGGACGAACGAAGCGCCGACGATGTCCAGCGCGGCGGTCTCGCTGGCGACCACCCAGCCGCGGTCGAGCCGGCCGAGGACCAGCGGCCGGATCCCCGCCGGGTCCCGGGCGGCCAGCAGCGTCGCCTCGTCCATGAATACCAGCGAGAACGCTCCTCGCAGCAGCGGGAGAACGTCCAGGGCGGCGCTTTCCAGCGGCACGTCGTGCTGCGCCGAGAGCAGCCCGGTGATCAGGTCGGAGTCGGTGGTGGCCCCCGCCGCGTTGCGGTCGCCGGCCGCAGCCGCCCGGTCGGCGAGATCCCTGGTGTTGAGCAGGTTGCCGTTGTGCCCCAGCGCGATGGCCCCGCCACCGTCGCGGGAGCGGAAGGAGGGCTGGGCGTTCTCCCAGGTGCCCGCGCCGGTGGTGGAGTACCGGGTGTGCCCGATGGCCAGGTGGCCGCGCAGCGAGCTCAGCGTGGGCTCGTCGAAAACCTGGGCAACGAGGCCTAGTTCCTTGTAGACCAGCACCGTGGCGCCGTCGCTGACCGCCATGCCGGCGGCCTCCTGGCCGCGGTGCTGCAGCGCGAACAGGCCGAAGTAGGTCAGCTTGGCGACGTCTTCGCCGGGCGCCCAGACACCGAACACGCCGCACGCGTCCTTGGGCGGTGGATCACTGGTGACGTCGAGGTCGGAATGGCCGTCATCGCCGCGGCCACTACCGTTCTGGTCAAGACCAGGGCGCACGCGTGGGGCTCCTCGAGTTACGGCGGCGCATCGATGCCGCCGGGGCGGCCGGGGAAGCCGACGCGGACAGTCTAGACACCGGTGCGCCACCAACCGGGGACCTCCGTTCTTCCGGCTGGCGAAAAGTGGGTACGGCGTGGGCATGACCACGACGCTCGCCGACCTGGACGATGAGACCGTGCAGACTTTGGACCGGTACGGATTCGACGAGGAACAGTTCCGCACCCTGCAGGCTCGGGTCCGCGATGGATCGCTCGCGCCGACCAGCAATGTGCTGACCGGCCGGGTGGAACCACCGGAGTCGGCGGACATCACCCCGCTGCCCGAACCGGGCGGCGAGGGGTACGAAGCTGCACGGGAAGCTGGGCTCGCCGCGCTGCGGGACTCCTCGGTCGCCTCGGTGGTGCTCAACGGCGGCATGGCGACCCGCTTCGGCGGCGTCGTGAAGGGCGTGGTGGAAGCCCTTGACGGGCGGAGCTTCCTGGAGCTGAAGCTCGCCCAGGCCGAGGGGGTCGCCACAGCACTCGGCATCTCGGTGCCGACAGCGGTGATGACCAGCTTCGCGACCGACGCTGCCACCAAGGCGTTCCTCGCCGAGCGAGGGGTACCGCAGCCGCTCTACTTTAGCCAGTACGTCTCACTGCGAATGGAGCGCGACGGGCTCCCCTTCCGCGGCGCCGACGGGCGGGTGTCGCTCTACAGCCCGGGGCACGGGGACTTCTTGCTCGCGCTACGACGCTCCGGCACGCTGGATGCGCTGCGGGCCCAGGGCGTCCGCCACGTCACCGTCTCCAACGTGGACAACCTGCCCGCGCGCCTGGATCCGGTAGTACTCGGTTCGCATGTACTCGCCGGACGGCCGATGACCGCCGAAGTCGTGGCCAACTCCGGTGACGTCGGCGGCGCCCCGGCGAAGGTGGACGGCCGGGTGCAGCTGGTCGAGTCCATGCGGTTCCCGCCAGGCTTCGACCACAGCCGCCTGCCGGCGACGAACTCCAACACCGTGACATTCGACCTCGAGGCGTTGGACCGGGACTTCGACCTCACCTGGCTGTACGTGGAGAAGAACGTCGAGGGGCGCTCTGCGGTGCAACTCGAGCACCTGTACCACGAGGCGTCGGTGTTTCTGCCCACCACGTACCTATTGGTCCCGGCAAGCGGGCCGCGAAGCCGCTTCCTGCCGATCAAGAGGCCGGAGGATCTCACCGCGGCGCAGCCGCAGCTCCGGGAGTTGTTGGCCCGCCCGCCGCTGCAGTAGACCGCCGCTGCAGTAGTCGGAGCTCAGCGCACGACTGGCAGCCACCCGGAGAGGTCGGCCCGGCTGCCGCTGGCCCTGACCCTGCCGGCGGCCACCGCCTCGGCCCAGCCGCGCCGCCCGGCGGCCAGCTCCAACCAGCTCACCGGGTCGGTCTCGATCACGTTGGGCGGCGTGCCGCGGGTGTGGCGCGGCCCGGGTACGCACTGCACGGCGGCGTACGGCGGCACCCGCAGCTCCACGGCCCGGCCCGGGGCGGCCACGGCCAGGACGTCGGCCAGCAGCAGTACCGCGTGGCGGACGGCGGCCGGGGTCAGCACCAGCTCTGCTCCGGTGGCCGCGGCCAGGTCCAGGCCGTGGACAACGCCTTCGACGCAGCGGGTGATCAGGAAGTCGGAGAACGGCAGCGTGCCGGGTCGGGTGGCCACCAGCCGGTCCGCATCCGCGGTGGCGGTGGTCGCCGCGGCAGCGGCCACGGCATCACCGAAGGCGATTCGCAGCTCGGCGGGCGAGGCCGCCGCGGCCGTGGCCTTGGCACGTTCGGCGACTCCGGCGGCCGCCGCTGCGGCGCCGGCGTAGTAGCGCAGCAGCTCGACGTCGGCCCGAGCCGGCGCCGGTTCGGCGAGGTAGCGGGTCATGGCCTCGACGTTGGAGGTCAGGTGCGCGACCAGCTCCGCAACCCGCCAGGTGCCGAGCCGGGTCGGGGTCCCGAACGCCTCCGCGGGCAGGGCGGCCACCGCGTCGGCGAGCCCACCGAACTGGTCCAGCACCGCGGTGCGGAGCTCGGCGTAGGAGCTGGCGGAGATCATCGAAGCGCGCCGCGAGGGCTGGGCGTCATGGGTGGCTAGCCGAACAGCCGCGGCAAGGTGCCCTCGTGCGCCGCCCGCAGCTCGGCGAGCGGAACGCTGAACGCGCCGTCGACGGTGAGCTCGTCGCCGACGGTGATGCCCAGCCGGGTGACGGCTACGCCGTGCCGGCGGCAGCCGGCTTCCCAGGCCGCCGCGTGCTGCGCCGGCACCGCGACGACCGCCCGGGCGACCGACTCGCTGAACAGCGCCACGAACGGATCGCCGGGCAGGCTCACCCGTACCCCGACGCCGTACCGCAGGGCCGACTCGACCAGAGCCACGCCGAGGCCGCCGTCGGACAGGTCGTGCGCCGCGCTGCGGAGGCCCGCCTCGGCGGCGCACAGCGCGGCCAGCCGCTGTTCGGCGGCGAAGTCGACCGGCGGCGGAGCCCCGCCGAGGTGACGATGGGCCACCCAGGCCCACTCGGAGCCGCCGAAGTGCGCTCCGGTCTCACCCAGCAGGTACACCGTGTCGCCCGCGGATCGGAAGCCCAGCGGCGTCCGCCGCCGCACGTCGGCCAGCACCCCCAGGACGCCGATCACCGGTGTGGGGTTGATCGGTACCTCGCCGGTGGAGTTGTAGAAGCTGACGTTTCCGCCGGTCACCGGCAGGCCGAGCGCCCGGCACCCGTCGGCCAGGCCGCGGGTCAGCTCGGCGAACTGCCACATCCCCGCCGGGTCCTCCGGGCTGCCCACGTTGAGGCAGTCGGTCACGGCCAGCGGCCGGGCACCGGTCACCGCCACGTTGCGGTAGGACTCGGTGAGGGCGAGCTGCGCACCGGCGTAGGGGTCGAGCCGGGCGTACCGACCGTTGCCGTCCAGGGCGAGGGCGACGCCGAGGCCGCTGGCCTCGTCCAGCCGGATCACTCCGGCGTCCTCCGGCTGGGCGAGCACGGTGTCGCCGCGGACGTAGCGGTCGTACTGGTCGGTCACCCAGCGCCGGGAGCACAGGTTGGGGCTGGCCACCAGCCGGAGCAGGCTGTCCCGCAGTTCCTCGCCGGTCGAGGGCCGGGCCAGCCGGGCCGGATCGTCGCCGGCCAGGGCTTCACGATCGGCCGGCGGAGCGGTCGGGCGGGTGTAGACCGGCCCGTCGTCGGCCAGGCTGGCGGGTGGTACGTCGACCACGACGTCGCCGTGCCAGTCGACCACCAGCCGGCCGGTGTCGGTCACTTCGCCGATCACCGTCGCCAGCACCCCCCAGCGTTGGGCGACCGCCAGCGCGGCACTCACGTCCGTGGGCGTCACGATCGCCAGCATCCGCTCCTGAGACTCGCTCGTGAGGATCTCCAACGGGACCATCGACGGCTCGCGCAGCGCCACGGCGTCCAGCGCGATCCGCATGCCGGCGCCGCCCTTGGCCGCGGTTTCGGAGAGCCCGCAGGCCAGCCCCGCGCCGCCGAGGTCCTGGATACCGGCGACCAGGCCACGGTCGTAGAGTTCCAGGCAGCATTCGATGAGGATCTTCTCGGTGAACGGGTCGCCGACCTGCACGCTCGGCCGCTTGCTCGGGCCCCCGTCGTCGGAGAAAGTGGCGCTGGCCAGCACGCTGACCCCGCCGATACCGTCCCGGCCGGTCAGCGAGCCGAGCAGCAACACCGCGTTTCCGGCGCCGGTGGCGCTCGCCAGATGCAGCCGCTCGGTTGGCAGCACACCCAGGCACAGCGCGTTGACCAGCGGGTTGCCGCCGTAGGAGGGGTCGAAGGCCAGCTCGCCGCCGATGTTGGGCAGGCCCAGGCAGTTGCCGTAGCCGCCGACCCCGGCCACCACACCGGGCAAGACCCGGTGGGTGTCCGGCGCCTCGGCGTCGCCGAACCGCAGCGAGTCCAGCACCGCGACCGGGCGGGCGCCCATGGCCAGAATGTCCCGCACGATCCCGCCTACCCCGGTGGCCGCACCCTGGTAGGGCTCGACGTAGGACGGGTGGTTGTGGCTTTCCACCTTGAAGGTGACCGCGAGGCCCGGCGCCACCGCCACCACGCCGGCGTTCTCCCCGATGCCGGCCAGCAGTACCTCGCTGCGCGGCAGGTCGGCAAATCGGCGCAGGTACACCTTGGAGCTCTTGTACGAGCAGTGCTCGCTCCACATCACCGCGTACATGGCGAGTTCGGCGTCCGAGGGCAGCCGACCGAGGATCTCGCAGATCCGGTCGTATTCGTCGGGCTGCAGGCCCAGGTCGGCGTACGGCTGGGTAACGGCGAGCGGGGCCGTCATACCAGGGCGCCGAGGACGGAGCGGAAGAAGCCCAGCCCGTCCTCTCCGGGACCGGTGAGGGCCTCCACGGCGTGCTCGGGATGGGGCATGAGCCCGACCACGTTGCCGGCTGGATTGCAGATCCCGGCGATGTCCCGGGCGCTGCCGTTCGGGTTGGGCCGGCCGCCGTCGGTGGCATACCGGGCCACCACCCGGCCTTCGGCGGTGAGCTCGTCGAGGGTCCGCTCGTCGGCCAGGTAGCAGCCTTCGCCGTTCTTCAGCGGTACGACGATCCGCTGGCGCTCGCCGTACGCCCTGGTCCAGGCGGTCCGGTTGTTCTCGATGACGAGCGGCTGGTCGAGGCAGGTGAACCGGCGGCCGGCGTTACGGATCAGCGCGCCCGGTAGCAGGTGCGCCTCGCAGAGAATCTGGAAGCCGTTGCAGATGCCGAGCACCGGCAGGCCGTCGCGGGCACCGGTCACCACCGGGCGCAGGATCGGGGCGAAGGCGGCGATGGCCCCACAGCGGAGGTAGTCGCCGTAGGAGAACCCCCCCGGGAGGATGACGGCATCCACGTTCGGCAGCTCGGGGTCGGCGTGCCACAGCGGCACAGGCTCGCCCCCGGCCAGGCGCACCGCGCGGGCGGCGTCGCCGTCGTCCAGGGAGCCGGGAAAGGTCACGACACCGATGCGACCGGGCATGATGACAGAGTTTAGTCGGCCGGGTCGGCCGGGTCGGCCGGTACCGCGTCGGTGAGCCGGTCCGCCGGCGAGCCGGTGATGAAGCGGAGCCGCTTGCGCAGTGAGACCACCGCACCGTCCTCGTCCTCCTGCTCGAACTGTACCGAATCCACCAATGCCCGCATCAGCAGCACTCCGCGGCCCTGCTCCGCGTTGGCCTCCGGCAGCGGCAGCGCCGACGCGTCGAATCCGCTGCCATGGTCGAACACCCGGATGTGGCAGCCGTCGTCGCTGATCGCGCAACTGACCTCGTAGTTCTCCCCCGCCCCGGCATGGTCGAGCACGTTGGTGCAGCACTCCGTGATGGCCAGCGTGATGTCGCTGCGGTCGTCCGCCTCGACGCCGAGCACCTCCATCGAGCGGTCGAGAATCCGCCGTACGACCGGGATGCTCAGCTCGTCACGGGGCAGCGCGAGCCGTAACGCGATCTCCACCGACTCACTGGTCCAGTCGCACGGTGAAGTCCTCGATGACCGGGTTGGCGAGCAGCGTCTCGGCCATCGCGGCGGCTCTGCGCAGGGCCGCTGCTGGCACGCCGCCTTCGGCCGCGGCGACGTCCGGTGTCACCTCGAGTTGGATCTCGAAGCGTTTGCCCTGGCGTACCGAGACCACGCCGTCGTATCCCAGCCCGGGCAGCGCCCGGGCGATGGCCTGTCCCTGCGGATCGGAGATCTCCGGCTTGGGACTGACGTCCACCACGACTCTTACCGCTGATCTGGTCACCGTCGGACCTTACCCGTTCCCCGCCCGGACGCCCAGACAAGGCGAAGATCGGCCCCCCCGCGAGCACCGATCTTCGCCGAGCGGCCGCATGTACTTGACGACTGTACGTACTGTCCGGTCTCACTGGACATTACAGTAGCCAGCTTGGGTACACAAGAAGAGCGCGCGCCGATCGGAGCGGAGAGGCCACAATGAGGCCGACAAGGGCGGACAACCCAGGAGCGTGGCCGGTTGGCCCAGCCTCGTGCCACCAGGGCAGCCGAGCCCACCGCCCTGCAGCGCTTGATCGTCGACCGTATGCGGGAGCGGTCATGGTCCTACGGTGCGGTCGCCCGACGTGGCGGTATGCCTCGCTCCACCGTCCATCACCTGGCGAGCACGACCAGCCTGGTCCGACCCCCGCGCCCCGATACCTTGGTGGCGCTCGCTCGCGGTCTTGACGTACCGCTTGCACTGGTACGCCACGCCGCCGCGCAAGCCACCGGGCTGCACGTCGACTCGATTGCCGTCGACTCCGAGACCGCCTCGCTGATTGCCAGCCTGGAAGAGCTCACCCCGGCCGACCGTCGGCATGTGGCCGCGCTCATCGAGTCGCTGCGCCATCGGCCGCCCGAGCCTGGCTCCGGCGACTGAACGGTCCACTCGGACGGCGCGCGGACCGAGCCCGGGCCGGCGACAGCTGGCCGCCGGCCCGGGGAGGCCGTCACCGGGTCAGGTCGTTCGCCTGCGATTGGCGGGGTGTCCAGCCGAGGCTAGCTAGACGGAGATGGTCGGCCAGGACCTGGTACTCGTGCTCCACCAGTACCAGCCGAGCCACCCGAAGGAGGTGTCCGGATCCTGTCCGGGTGGGCGGGACACCAGCACGGTCCCCCGGTAGGGCACCCGAGTGACCAGTAGCCGCTCGTAGTCTTCGAACACCAGTCGCACTGGGGGTGCGGATTGCGGTGCCGGGACCGCTTGCGACGGCACCTTGACCGGAACCGGCGTGGGGGGCGGCCTGAGGCGCCATGCTGTGGCGCCGACGGATTCCCGCCGCCGTGCCGGGCTGGCGGTGCAACGATGGCCGGCGGCGGGATCGATGTCGCTGCCCCTGGCTGCTGGGTCGACGTCCTGGCTCGCGCATCGGGCCTTGTCGAACGCGGCGGCACGCACAAGGTGAGGCCCACTCGGAGGAGGTCCGGGTCAGCGCCGATCACCTGGCGGTTCGCCGCGTACAGGGCCGGCCAATGACCAGGCACTCGGAACCGCTCGGAGTTCCGTACAGCGTGTTGCCGGAGACCACGCGGTAGTAACGCCGCCCAACGCACGTCGTGTGGCGTGCTGGGCGCCGAAGTGCGGTGAGGGCGATCCCGACGGTGGCGGACTGGGCAATGGACGGCTGGTTGGCAAGCCGGACCGTCGGCCCAGCGGGACGGTTGACGAACGTGATGCCACCGGTGATGGCAACCAAGAGGATCGTCCAAGCCAGTTGCTGGTACGCCTTGTCTTTCGAGGCAGCGGTTGCCCGCTGCCGATTGCTGGACTTCCCAACTAAAAGTGACTTCCAACACACCGCAATGCAGAAGGATCCGTCAAAATCGTCGCGGTAGGTAACGAGGTGGAGGAAGTTCCGCGACAATCGTTGTGCCGGCAACGGCTTCGGCACCGCAGGGGCATCAAATTCGGGGTGAACCTGAGGTACATGCAGCCGCTTTATACAGCTTCGGCGGGTATGTTCGTCCCGGAGCCCCGTCGGTGTACCCCCGTCATCGACGGGGTTCCCTTGCCTGCTGCGGCCGCTTGGCCCGAAGAAAAGTACACCAGGCCCAACCGTCCGTAGCTATCGAAAAGCCTCACCTGTGAGGCGTTCGTACGCCTCCACGTAGCGCCTCCGAGTGGCGTCGACCACTGCCTCCGGCAATTCGGCGGCGGAGCCCGCCAGGCCCTGCTCGGTCAGCCAATCCCGGATGTACTGCTTGTCATAGGACTCCTGTGACCGCCCCGGAGTCCATGAATCGGCCGGCCAGAGGCGGGAGGAGTCAGGCGTGAGGATTTCATCCCCGAGTCGGAGCCGGCCGTTGCGGTCGAATCCGAACTCCAACTTGGTATCGGCAAGCATGATCCCGCGCTCGGCGGCGATCGCCCGCCCCCGGCCGTAGATCTCGAGCGTGCGCCGGCTGAGCTCCGCCGCAAGATCGGCCCCCACCGATTCGGCGACTGTCTCGTAGGACACGTTCTGGTCGTGCCCCTCGCTCGCCTTCGTGGCCGGGGTGAAGATCGGATCCGGAAGCCGGTCACCGTTACGCAGCCCGGCCGGCAGTCGCACGCCACACACCGACCCCGTCTCCGTATAGTCACTCCACCCCGACCCGGCGAGGTATCCACGGGCAACGCACTCCACCGGCACCATCTCCAGGCGGTGGCAGAGCATGGCCCGGCCCCGGAACTCGGCCGGGATTCGGGGGCCGTCCAGTGACACCAGATGGTGCTTCCCGAGATCCGCAAGCCGCGCCAGCCACCAGGCGGTCATCGCGGTAAGGATCCGACCCTTGTCCGGGATCGGGGTGGCCAGGACGACGTCGTACGCGGAGATCCGATCGCTGGCGACGAGTAGGACGTGGTCGGCATCCACCTCGTACAATTCGCGCACCTTGCCGCTGGACAGCAGCTTCACGCCAGCTTCTCCAGCCGGTCGAAGACCCCGTCCAGGCGTGCCAGGTAGCGCTCCGGTCGGCACGCCTCGTCCAGCGCCGCCTCGTCCAGCACGAGCCCCGTCCGGGCCGCGTGCGCCCGCAGGGTCTCGCGGAACGGCATGCCCCCCGCCCAGGTCTCCATCGCCGCGCCTTGGGTGAGCGCGTACGCATCCTCCCGGGACAAGCCGGACTCGACCAGCGAGAGCAACACCGCGGAGGAATAGACCAAGCCACCGGTGGCATCGAGGTTGGCCCGCATCCGCTCGGCGTCCACGGTCAACCCGGTCACCAGCCGGAGCGTCAGATACAGCAGGTAATCGGTGCCGATCGCCGCGTCCGGCAGGGCGATCCGCTCTGTGGAGGAGTGGCTGATGTCCCGCTCGTGCCACAGCGGGATGCCCTCCATCACCGGTACGACCTGGGCGCGCACGATCCGGGCCAGCCCGCCGATCCGCTCGCACATGATCGGGTTGCGCTTGTGCGGCATCGCCGAGGAACCCTTCTGCCCGGAGCCGAAGGGCTCGGCAAGTTCCCGTACCTCCGTCCGCTGGCCGTGCCGGACCTCCAGCGCGATCGCCTCGCACACCGTGACCAGCACCGCCAGGGCCGCCACCCACTCGCTGATGCCGTCCCGCAGCACCACCTGGGTGGCCACGTCGGCCGGCCGCAACCCCAGCTCGGCGGCCACCGAGCGTTCGATCCCCGGGTCGAGGTTGGAGTACGTCCCGACGGCCCCGGAAATCTTGCAGACGCCGACCGCCTCCCGGGCCCGCCGCAGCCGGTCCCGGGAGCGGGCCATGCCGAAGGCGAAGTCGGCCACCCGGTGCCCCCAGACATCCGGTTCGGCGTGCACTCCGTGGGTGCGACCTACCCGGACCGTCTGGCGATGCGCCAGGCCGTGGTCGCGCAGCGCGGCAACCAGCGCGTCCGCCCTGGCCAGCAGCAGTTCGGTGGCGTCCACCAGCTGCACCGCCAGGGCGGTGTCCAGCAAGTCCGAGGACGTCATACCGAAGTGCACGTAGGCCGCCGCCTCCCGCGGCGTGGTGTTGTCTGCCCATGCGGTGAGGAACGCGATCACGTCGTGCTGGGTGACCTCTTCGATCGCGGCGACCGCGGCGGGGGTGGGCGGCGGGGCGGCTCGGACCGGCTCCACCGCGTCGACCGGCACTGTCCCGGCGGCCGCCTGCGCGGCCAGCACCAGCGTCTCGACCTTCGCCCACAGCGCGTACTTGTGGGCGTCGCTCCAGATCTGCCCCATCTCCGGCAGCGTGTAGCGTTCGATCATGGCTGCGTCACGGCAGCCCGGCCGCCGCTTCAGCGATGTCACGGCGGTAGTGGCCGTCCTCGAGTCGCAGCCGGCCCAACGCCGCGTACGCCGCCTCGCGGGCCGCCCGCAGGGTGTCCGCGGTAGCCGTGACGGAGAGCACCCGGCCGCCGGAACTGCGCACGACGTCCCCGTCCCGGCTGGTGCCGGCGTGCAGCACGGTGACCCCCGGGACGGCGGCCGCCTCGTCCAACCCGCCGATCGGATCGCCCAGTCGAGGCGCCCCGGGGTACCCCGAAGCGGCCAGCACCACGGTGACCGCGGCCCCGTCGCGCCACACCAGGGGCGGCTGGTCGGCCAGCCTTCCGGTGGCGGCCGCGCACAGCAGCCCGGCCAGCGGGGTACGCAACAGCGCGAGCACGACCTGGGTCTCCGGGTCGCCGAACCGAGCATTGAACTCCACCACCCGCGGACCGGCCGAGGTCAGCGACAGCCCGGAGTACAGCAGGCCGACGAACGGCATGCCGCGGGCCGCCAGCTCGGCGACGGTGGGCTCCAGAACGGTCCGCGTCAGGTCCGCGACCAGTCCGGGAGGCAGCCAGGGCAGTGGGGCGTACGCCCCCATGCCGCCGGTGTTCGGGCCCGTATCGCCGTCGAAGGCCCGCTTGAAGTCCTGTGCCGGCAGCATCGGGCGGACCGTCGTGCCGTCGGTCAGCGCGAACAGCGATACCTCGGGTCCGTCTAAGTAGTCCTCGATCAACACTCGACCGTGGCCGGCGAGGCAGCGGTCGGCATGCGCCCGGGCTTCGGCCTCAGCGGTGGTGACCAGGACGCCCTTGCCGGCGGCCAGACCGTCCTCCTTCACCACATGAGGCGGCCCGAACGCGGACAATGCCTGGTCGACGTCCTCGGCGCTGCGGCATACCCGGCTCCGCGCGGTGGGCACGCCGGCCGTCGCCATCACGTCCTTGGCGAATGCCTTGGAGCCCTCGATCGCCGCTGCCGCGGCCGACGGTCCGAACACCGGCACCCCCAGGCCGCGGATCGCGTCTGCGGCGCCGGCGACCAGCGGCACCTCCGGCCCGATGACCACCAGGTCGGGGCGCACGTCGGCGGTCAGGGTGGCGAGCGCTCGCGGGTCGGCGGTATTGACCGGAATGCCTCGTGCGACGGCGGCCGTACCGGCGTTGCCGGGGGCGCAGATCAGCTCGCGTACCTGGGGGTCGGCCCGCAGCGCGCGACACAGCGCATGCTCGCGTGCGCCGGAGCCGACGACCAAGACCCGCATGCCGTTCAACCTATCGCCGGACCGGGATAGGCCACGATCAGCAGTCGAGGCAGGACTCGGGCGGCGCGGGCGGCGCCGGGCACGGGTGCTTGGGACCGGCACCCTTGGGGAGTGTTCCTTCGAGCAGCTTGGTCAGCAGGCGCCGCAGTTCGCGATCGGCGGCGGAGCCGAGGCGCTCGGCGACCTGGGCCTGGATCCGGGCGGCCGCCGCCTCGGCGGCAGAGGTACAGGCCAGGCCGGCGGCGGTCAAGGTCACGTCGTTGAGCCGGCGATCGAGGGCGCTGCGAGTGCGCCGCAGGAGTCCGGCGGCAGCCAACGCGTCGACGATCTCCACGACGACCGGGGCGCTGACGCCGAGGTGTCGGGCGAGGTGCTGTTGGGAACATGGCTGCTCGCTGACCAGCGTTGCCAGGGCTCCGAAGTGGCGCGGATGCAGGCCGACCGGAGCCAGCGCCTCCACCGCCGTCGCTCGGAGCCGAAGGTGCGCCTGCTCGATCAGGCCGCCGATGGTGTCTACGGAACTCCTGACTGGATCCTCCGACCAGCAGCGCACCACCTCGCGCAGCAAAGTGTCCAGGCGAGCACGTTCGGCTGGCATCAGGTTGCCGACAAAAGCGGCCTCGCCGCGGGCCGCCGCAGCGCCCATTGTGGCGAGGGCTGACCGGCCCACGCTGGTGAGTTCGATGGCGGTGGCCCGGCGATCCGCCGGGTTGCGCTGGCGGGTGATCAGGCCACGACCCGCCAGCCCGGCCACGACCTTGCCGATCAAACTCCGGTTGATGCCGGCTCTTCGACCGAGTTCCTGCTGTGCCAACGAGCCGTGTGCCGCCAGAATGCGGAGGACCTCGACGTCACTGAGAGTATGCGGTGCCGGAAGAGCGGCCGCGGCGACGCCCCGGCTGAGAACATAGGCCCGGCGCAGCAGATATCCGGTGTACTCCGCCAGCGGCGGCGGGGCCGGCTGCGCCTGACGGCCTGGGTGCGCTGTCATCCCGCCGCCGTCATCCCGTCCTCGCCGTGGCCGTCATCCTAGTTAATCATTAGTCGGTTGACTATTAGGCAGTCGGCGCATAGCGTACGTGGTCGCCCGGAAATGGTGTCCGACCAAGGAGTTGAGCGTGCCTCTGAAGCTGGCGAGGGCCCTGACCGGCCGGCGGAGCAAGTACGCCGTCCTGGTGTTCTGGATCGCTGTGATCGCGATCGCCGCGCCGCTGTCCGCCAAGCTGACCGGCGCGCAGAAGAACGACGCCCAGGCCTGGTTGCCCGGCGGAGCTGAATCGACGCAGGTGCTCGAGCTGCAAAAGGCGTTCCGGTCGTCCAACACACTGCCGGCCGTCGTCGTGTACCAGCGCACCGGCGGTATCACCACCGCGGACCGGAACGCTGCAGCCGCGGATGCGCTCGAGTTCGCCGGCCTGACCGGGGTTGCCGGGCGCGCCGTCGGCCCGTTGCCGTCCAAGGACGGGCAGGCGCTGGAGACCATCGTCCCGTTCGACCTCGGCAGTGACGGGTGGCAGAAGGCCAAGACCGTCGTCGACCACATGCGTGGCATCGCGGTGGGGAGCGGCGGGCTGTCCGTGCACATCACCGGACCGCTGGGGAGCGCAGCCGACTCGGCCAGCGCCTTCGAGGGCATCGACAGCACCCTGCTGTACGCCACCGTCGCCGTCGTCGTGCTGATCTTGCTACTTACCTACCGCAGTCCGATCCTCTGGCTGCTGCCGGTGGCCTCCGCCGGAATCGCTTTGACCATCGCCCAGGGGGTGATCTACCTGCTCGCCAAGCAGGGTTTGACGGTCAACGCGCAGAGTGCAGGCATTTTGACCGTGCTCGTCTTCGGCGCCGGCACCGATTACGCCCTGCTGCTCATCGCGCGCTATCGGGAGGAGTTGCGCCAGCACGAAGACCGGCACGAGGCCATCGCCATCGCGCTGCACCGAGCCGGCCCGGCGCTGATGGCCAGCGCCGCCACCGTCGCGGTCAGCATGCTCTGCCTGCTGCTCGCCGAGTCGAACCCGACCAGGGGCTTGGGGCCGGTGGCCGCCACCGGGATCGTGGTCGGCCTGTTCGTCATGATCAGCTTGCTTCCTGCCCTGCTGGTGATCTGCGGCCGGTGGCTGTTCTGGCCGGTCCGGCCCGGGTACGGCACACCGGAGCCGACCTCCACCGGTCTGTGGGCCCGGATCGGCCAGCGGATCGCACGGCGTCCCCGCACGGTCTGGCTGGTGACCGCCGGCGTCCTTGCCGTGCTGAGCCTCGGGGTCCTGCAGTTGGAGGCCAACGGGCTGACCAACAAGGAGGCATTCCGGTCCACGCCGGACTCGATCGTCGGGGCCGATGTGCTCGCGCGGTACTTCCCGGCCGGGGCCGGAAGCCCGGTTCTGGTACTGGGCAATGCGTCGTCGGCGGCGCAACTGCGAACGGCCTTGGCGGGCACCCCTGGAATCGCCCAGACGTCCGTACCCGCGGTGCGCGGCGGCTTGGCCTACCTCGAGGGCACGCTGAACGCGCCGCCGGACAGCAAGGCCGCGTTCGCCACGGTGGACCAGGTTCGTACGCGGGTCCACGGCGTATCCGGGGCACAGGCCAAGGTGGGCGGCGATACCGCGATCAACCTCGACGTGCAGCGGGCCGCCCGTCACGACCGGAACCTGCTGATACCGATCGTGCTGCTGGTCGTCCTGGTGATCCTGGCCGGGCTGCTCCGCGCGGTCACCGCGGCCGTCGTCCTGCTGGCCACTGTCGTGCTGTCCTTCGCCACCGCGATGGGGGTCAGCGCGCTGGCCTTCCGGCACGTGTTCGGCTTCGGCGGCGCGGACAGCTCCTTTCCGCTGTTCGTCTTCGTCTTCCTGGTCGCGCTGGGCATCGACTACAACATCTTCCTGATGACCCGGGTCCGCGAGGAGGCGCAGCGGCACGGCACTCGACGCGGCGCACTGATCGGGCTCGGCGCGACGGGCGGCGTCATCACCTCCGCCGGGCTGGTACTGGCGGCCACCTTCGCCGTTTTGGCCACCCTGCCGCTGACCGGCTTTGCCGAGATCGGCTTCGCGGTGGCCTTCGGGGTCCTGTTGGACACCACGATCGTGCGCTCGGTGCTGGTGACCGCGCTGACCCTCGATATCGGGCGGCACATGTGGTGGCCGAGCGCGCTGTCGCGCCGAGGAGACATCGACCCGGACGAGCTGGTGGAGGCGGAACGGGTGGCGGTTTCCTAGATCGGCCTCCTAGATCAGTCCTAGGCCAGGCCCCCTAGATCAAGCTGCGGACCGAGACCGTCGCCTCCCGGCCGGGGCCAACGCCGATCGCCGAGACCGGGCAGCCGCTGAGGTCCTCCAGGGCGGCCACATACGCCTGGGCATTGCGCGGCAGGTCCTCCCTCCGCCGGCAATCGGCGAGATCCTCGGACCAGCCGGGCAGCTCGGTATAGATCGGCCGGGCATGGTGGAAGTCGGTCTGAGTCATCGGCATCTCGTCGTACCTGGACCCGCCGATCTCATACCCCGTGCAGACCGGCACCGTCTCCAGGCCGGTCAGCACGTCGAGCTTGGTCAGGAACAGGTCGGTCAGGCCGTTGACCCGGACCGCGTACCGGGCGATGACCGCGTCGAACCAGCCGGTACGCCGGGCCCGGCCGGTGGTTACGCCGAACTCACCACCCGCCGCGCGCAGCATCTCGCCGTAGGAGTCATGCAGCTCGGTGGGGAACGGACCCTCGCCGACCCGGGTGGTGTAGGCCTTGAGAATGCCGATCACCCGGGTGATCCGGGTGGGGCCGATGCCGGATCCGGCGCAGGCCCCGCCGGCGGTCGGCGACGAGGAGGTGACGAACGGGTACGTACCGTGGTCCACGTCCAGCAGGGTGCCCTGGCTGCCCTCCAGCAGGACGACCTTGTCCTCATCCAGCGCCCGATTGAGCACCAGCCCGGTGTCGGTCAGATGCGGCTTCAACCGCTCCCCGTAGCCGACGTAGGCTGCCGCCACCTGCGCGGCGTCGATGGACTTGCGGTTGTAGACCTTGGTGAGTACCTGGTTCTTCTCGCGCAGCGCCAGCTCGAGCTTCTTGGCAAGGATTCCCGGGTCGAACAGGTCCTGCATTCGGATCCCGACCCGGGCGGCCTTGTCTGCGTACGTCGGTCCGATGCCGCGGCCGGTGGTGCCGATCCGGGACCCCCCGAGATACCGCTCGGTGACCTTGTCCAAGGCGCGGTGGTGCGGCATGATCAGGTGGGCGTCGGCCGAGATCAGCAACCGCTCGCAGGAGATCCCGCGGGCTTCCAGACCGGCCATCTCCTCGAGGAGTACGCCGGGATCCACCACGACTCCGTTGCCGATGACCGGCGTGCAGCCCGGGGTGAGAATGCCGGACGGAACGAGATGGAGAGCGTAGGTCTCCTCGCCCACGACCACGGTGTGACCGGCGTTGTTGCCCCCCTGGTAGCGCACGACATAGTCGACAGAACCCCCGATCAGGTCGGTGGCCTTTCCCTTGCCTTCGTCGCCCCACTGGGCGCCGACCAGCACCAGAGCGGGCATCGCGCTCTCCCCTTTCGGCTAGAAGCCGGACGGATCGGTCAGCGCGGCGGCCGCTGCGGGGTCGCTGTCCTGCAGAAACGCCGCGCACCGAAGTGCCTCGTCCTGCTCACCGATCGTCGCGGCCGCCCTGGCCAGCGCGTGCAAGCAACGCAGGAAACCGCGGTTCGGCTCATGCGCCCAGGGCACCGGGCCGGTGCCCTTCCACCCGCTTCGGCGCAACGCATCGAGCCCACGATGGTATCCCACCCGCGCGTACGCATAGGACTCGATCACCGCATTGGCCGCGTACGCCCGGTCCGACAAGGCAGCCCAGGCGGCGGAGTAGGTCGGGAACCGAGCCGCCACGTCTGCTGGGTCCGTCCCGGCGGCGAGCGCCTGCGCGGCCTCGTCGTTGTCCGGCAGCTGAGTAGGTGGGGGGCCGGGCAGCAAGTTGCCGGAGAGGCTCATGGAGATCAGTCTGCCGGATCGGCCCGGCATCACAGCGAGCCCGGCCTGTCGTGCCTCCGAATAAGTCGGGGTGGGTGCTTGGCATGTTCCGGGCGATCCGGTAGATTCGAACACATGTTCGAGTCCGCCGAATCGGCGCAGCGGCTGGCGTCGGCTTTCATGCCGCACCCGCGCCGGCCGCTGCCCGCCGGGCTGGCTCCCCGGGACGACGGCGCTCGACTGGAGTTGGCTGGGCTGGCCACCGCCCTACCGGGGCCAGAGCTTGCCGGGCGGCTGGTTGCGCTCGGCGCCGTGCTGACCGATCGAGGTAGCCAGCTGAAGCTGCTGGCGTTGTGGGAGCGGTACGCGTGTTGGGTATCGGCCCAGCAACAGACCACCTTGGCTGCGGTCGCCGGCGAGGACCCGACGCCCGCGGCTGACGGATCCAGCAGCGACGACTGGACCCGCGAAGACGTCGGGTGTGCTCTCCGGCTGTCCCCCGCCGCCGCGCACCGTCGGATTGCCCTGGCCCGCCGCCTCGCCGGCGCGCTCCGCCCGGCGCGCGACGCCCTCGGCCGTGGTGAGTTGACCTTCCTGCACGCCCTCACCCTCGCCGAGCAGGTAGCCGACCTCGCCGATCCGGTTGCCCGGGCGGTGTGCGGCGCGGTTCTCCCCGGTGCCGCGGACTCGTCGCTCGGGCTGTTCCGCAAGAAGGTCACCCGCGCCGTGGCCGAGGCCGACCCCACCGGCTGGGAGAGCGCCGCACTGCGCAGTCACCGCGATCGGCGAGTGGAACTATGGCCCGGACCGCAGGGCGACGCCGTGCTCGCCGCCACGGGGTCGGCCGTCGATACCGAAGTCATCTACACCGCGCTCAGCACCGCCGCCCGCGCCGCCCAAGCCACCCACCGCACCAGCGGCGCCACCGAACCGCCGCCCACGCTGGCCACGCTCCGCTATGACACCCTCCTCGGCTGGGCGCGTACCACTCTGGGCAACGCCGCCGATGACGACGGTCGGGGAGCGAGCAGCGGCAGCGCCGGCGACGTCACCGGTCGCAGCGGCACAGGCAGCGAGACCGGTCAACCTCGATCCGCAGCAGGCGCCACGAGCGACAAGGACAGCGAGGCCGCCCCCCACACCGGCAGCGGCACCGGTCACACCGGACCCGCGACGGGCGCCCACACCGGCCACAGCCGCGTCGGCACCGACAGCCCCCGCCGCACCGACAGCCCCCGCCGCACCGACAGCCCCCGCCAGACCGACAGCCCCCGCCAGACCGACGGCCCCGTTCTCGACATCCAGGTCACGATCGACCTGCCCACCCTGCTCGGCCTCGCCGACCACTCCGCTGAACTTTCCGGCTACGGCCCGATCCCCGCCGCCCTCGCCCGTCAGCTCGCCGCGGACGGCGCCTGGCGCCGGCTTGTCACCGACCCCGTCTCCGGCCATCTCCTCGATTACGGCCGGCGCCGCTACCGTCCCCCGGCCGCGCTCGCCGATTACATCACCGCTCGTGACCGCACGTGCCGATTCCCGCACTGCACCCGACGCGCCAGTCGTTGCGATGTCGACCACAACCAACCCTGGGACAGCGGCGGGGCCACCAGCGCAGTCAATCTGCATAGCCTCTGCCGTCGTCATCACCGGCTCAAGACGTTCACGTCCTGGCGGTATCAGACCCACCCCGACGGGGCCACGACCTGGACCAGCCCCACCGGCCACACCACGACCACCCCGTGCCCCGGCTACGCCAGCGGGTAGCCGAGCAAGGCACCCGCCGGCCCACGGGGAACAACGCCTCGAGAAGATCAGCCCATCTTCTGCCCGGCGGAGCGCAGGTCCTGACAGCCCTGCACGACGCGGGCGCACATGCCGGCCTCGGCGGCCCGACCCCAGGCGCGCGGGTCATAGACCTTCTTGTTGCCGACCTCGCCATCGACCTTGAGCACGCCGCTGTAGTTGGTGAACATGTGGTCCGCAACCGGGCGGGTATAGGCGTACTGGGTGTCGGTGTCGATGTTCATCTTCACCACGCCGTACCCCAGCGTCTCGATGATCTCGTCCTGCATCGAGCCGGATCCGCCGTGGAACACCAGGTCGAACGGCTTGGAGTCCGCCGGCCGACCGAGCTGGGAGGCAACGTACTCCTGGCCCTCCTTGAGGATGGACGGCTTGAGCTTGACCGCGCCGGGCTTGTAGACCCCGTGCACGTTCCCGAAGACCGCTGCCAGCAGGTACCGGCCCTTCTCGCCGGTGCCCAGGACCTCGGCGACCCGCATCATGTCCTTGGGCGAGGTGTAGAGCTTCTCGTTCATCTCGTTGGAGACGCCGTCCTCCTCACCACCCACGACGCCGATCTCCATCTCCATGATCATGTTGGCCTTGACGCAGCCGTCGAGCAGCTCCTCGGCGATCCGGATGTTCTCCTCCAGCTCGACGCCGGAGCCGTCCCACATGTGCGAGTTGAAGATCGGCGGCCCACCTCCCGCCACCTGCTCCTGGGACAACTTGATCAGCGGGCGCATGTAGCCGTCGAGCTTGGGCGGCGGGCAGTGGTCGGTGTGCAGCGCCACCGTGACCGGGTAGTTCTTGGCGGCCTCGCGGGCGAAGGCGGCCAGCGCGCAAGCCCCGGTCACCATGTCCTTGATGGAAGCGCCGGAGGCGAACTCGGCGCCACCCCAGGACACCTGGATGATGCCGTCACTCTCGGCCTCGGCGAAGCCGCGCAGCGCCGCGTTGATGGTCTGGCTGCTGGTGACGTTGATGGCCGGGTAGGCGAACTGGTTGGCCTTGGCCCGGTCGAGCATCTCGACGTAGGCCTCGGGGGTGGCAATGGGCATGGGACTCCTTCTTCGCGGTCTGGTCGTGGAGAGCAGTCTGGTCTTAGGTAGTATGTCGCGCCGGCTTGACGGCCGCGACACTCGGTCCTCGGTTCCGACGGTGAGGCACTCACCTGGCCGCATCGGCGACGGCGCGGGTCTTGCCCTCGACCTCGCCGGGGTCGGCGACCACGTCGGCCTCCACCACCTCCGCAGCCTTGCGCGCGGCGATCAGAACCGGGTCCCAGACCGGCGCGAACGGCGGGGCGTAGGACAGGTCCAGGCCGGTCATCTGCTCCACGCTCATCGAGTTCCACAACGCCACGGCGAGGGCGTCGATCCGCTTGGCGGCCCCCTCGTTGCCGACGATCTGGGCGCCGAGGAGTCGGCCGGAACGCTTCTCGGCAATGAGCTTGGTGGTGATCGGCTGGGCGCCGGGGAAGTAGCCGGCCCGGGTGGTGGACCGAACCGTCGCGGTCAGGAAGCGGTAGCCGGCCTCGCTCGCGTCACGCTCCAGGAGCCCGGTACGGGCAATCTCCAGCGAGCACACCTTGCTCACCGCGGTCCGGACCACACCGGGGAAAGTGGCGTACCCACCGCCGAGGTTGATGCCCACCACCCGGCCCTGCTTGTTGGCGTGGGTTCCGAGCGGCACGTGCACTGGGCGCCGGGATACCAGATCGAACGATTCCACGCAGTCCCCGGCGGCCCACACGTTCTCGCGACCGACAACCCGGCCGCGCACATCCACTCGGATCGCACCGGCCACCCCGAGCGGCAAACCGGCCTCGCGGGCCAGCGCGGTATTCGGCCGGACGCCGATACCGAGAACGACCAGGTCCGCCGGCACGACGCCGAGGCGGGTCCGTACGCCGCTCACCTGACCGGCGGCGGTCTCGAAGGCCACCACCTCCTCACCGGAGCGGACCGTGATGCCCATGTCCGTCATAGCCTCCCGGACCAGGCGGCCCATGTCCGGATCGAGGGTGGCCATCGGCTCCGGAGCCTGCTCGACCAGGGTCACCTCGATACCGCGGCGGACCATCGCCTCGGCCATCTCCACACCGATATAGCCACCACCAATCACCACCGCCCGACGGGCCCCGGCCTGCACCGCGGCGCGCACCGCCACCCCGTCGCCGAGGGTCTGCACGCCGTAGATCCCCTCCGCGTCAGCGCCGGGGACGTTCAGCCGGACCGGTACCGATCCGGTGGCGATCACCAGCGAGTCGAAGCCCACCCGCTCGGTCGAGCCCTCGGAGGTGCGCAGGACGACCTCGGATCGGTCCAGGTCCAACGCGGTGGCCTCGGTCCGCAGCCGGACGCCGATCGCGAAGTCCCGTTCGAAGACCTCGGGCGTGCGGGCCACCAGCGCGTCCGGGCCGTCCACCTCACCCCCGATCCAGTACGGGACCCCGCAGGCCGAGTACGACGTATAGCTGCCACGCTCGATCGCGATGATCTCGAGGTCGTCGGGCTTCCGCCTTCGCCGCGCTTGGGAGGCGGCCGCCATCCCGGCCGCATCCCCGCCGATCACAACCAACCGCTCCGACATCCGCCCACCCTAGGGTCAGGGGGTGCCGCACCTGGAGTCGCTGACCGCAGCCGCGGTGTTCGCGGCAGTGTGCGGGCTGGTCTTCGCCGAGTGCGGGCTCCTCGTCGGCTTTCTGCTGCCCGGCGACACGGTGCTCTTCGCCGCCGGCCTGATCGCCGCCCAGCCGGGGAGTGGGGTGTCGATGCCGCTGCTCGCCGTCGGCGTGACGGCCAGCGCGGTGGCCGGCGAGGCGGTCGGGTACGCGATCGGCCGCCGGGCCGGGCGGCCGCTGATCGAGCGCCGGGCCGGCCGGTTCGTCAACCGGGCAAACCTGGCCCGGGCCGAGCAGTTCTACGCCCGCTACGGGGCCGTTGCCTTGATCGGCGCCCGCTTCGTCCCCTGGGTCCGGACCCTCGCACCCCTGCTGGCCGGCGCGGCCGCGATGCCGCTGACCGCGTTCTGGGCAGCCAACGTCGCCGGCGCGCTGGTCTGGGGAGCCGGGCTCATAGCCCTCGGGTACTTCGCGGCCGAAATACCCGTCCTTCGGCATCTCGCGCTGGGGATAGCCGGCGCCTTCATCGCCTGGTCCCTGATCGAAGCGATGCTGCGCTGGCGGGTGGTTCGCCGAAGGGCCGCTCGGTCACCCTGGAGTCGGTAGCCTGATCCGTTGTGCAGACCCTCGCGTTGAACCCGCTGGACGCCACGTCGCTCATCGAGGCGTTCGGTGCCGTCGGCATCTTCGCCGTCATCTTCGCCGAGACCGGGCTGCTGATCGGCTTCTTCCTACCCGGCGATTCGCTGCTGTTCACCGCGGGCGTGCTGTGCGCGGCGAGTGCCGACGCGGCGCTGCACCTGAATCTGGCATTCATCCTGCCGGGGGTGGCACTCGCCGCTATCGCCGGCGCCCAGGTCGGCTATCTCATCGGCCGGCGCGCCGGGCCGATGCTCTTCGACCGGCCCCGGTCTCGGGTGTTCAACCCGGCGAACGTGGCCAAGGCCGAGGGTTACTTCGCGCGCTTCGGGCCGGCCCGGGCCGTGGTGCTGGCCCGTTTCGTACCGATCGTGCGGACCTTCCTCAACCCGGTTGCCGGTGTACTGCGGATGCCGGCAGCGACCTTCACGATCTGGAATGTGATCGGCGGGTTGCTCTGGTCGGTCGGGGTCACGCTCCTCGGCTACTGGCTGGGCAGCAAGATCAGCAGCATCGACACGTACCTGCTGCCGATCATCGCGGTCATCCTGGTGGTTTCGGTACTGCCTATCGTGGCGGAGGTCCTCCGCGCCCGCCGGAGCAGCCGGATCGGCTAGCCCGGCTGCAGCCGCCGGGTGAGCGCCCGTAACAGCGGTCGTGGGAGTTGCCGGGTGCCGGCGACGATCGCCTTCCACTGCGGGCCGGGGATGACCAAAGGGCTGCCCCGCTCGACCGCGTCCAGGGCAGCGCGGGCCACCCGATCGGACTCCAGCAGCAGGAACCCCGGCACGCCACTCCCCTCCCCGGACATGGCGGTTCGGGTGAAGCCCGGAGAGACAACCGTGACGTGGACGCCGGTGCCGGCTGTCTCGCCGGCGATGGACTCGGTGAAGGCGGTCACGAAAGCCTTGCTGGCGCAATAGGTGGCGCTCCCGGGCAGCGCCTGGAAGCCGGCCACCGAGGAGACGTTGACGATCCCGCCGTGCCGCCGGGCAATCATGCCGGGCAGGGCCGCGGCAGTGAGCCGCAGCACGGCCAGCACGTTGACCTTCACCACCCGCTCCTCGCCGTCCACCGGCCGTTCGAAGAACCGCCCGGAGGTCCCGATCCCGGCGTTGTTGACCAGCAAGTCGACCCCGGCCGAGGCCCGGTCCTCCACCCGGGCCAGCCCGGCCGGGTCGGCCAGGTCGGCGGTCAGGACCTGGACCGCAATGCCGTACTCCACGTGCAGTTCCCGGGCCAACTGCTCCAGCCGCCCGGTACGCCGGGCGACCACCACGAGATCGCTGCCGCGACGGGCCAACTCACGAGCGAACGCGGCCCCCGTGCCGCTGGAGGCGCCGGTGACCAGGGCCGTCCGGTACTTCACCATGAGCCTCAGTCTGCCCGCCGTGGGTCCGCGCTCGGCGGACGGATCGTCACCCCACCTCGTAACGGGTCAGCATGCCGGCCTTGATGTGATCGTTGACGTGGCAGTGGAACAGCCTGATACCGGCGTTGTCCGGGACCATGTCCGCGACGATCATGCTGGCCGGCAGCAGGTTGACGACGTCCATCCGCATGCTGTTGACCAGTTGCCGAACAGGTACCCGTTGATCGAGTGCTTGAGGTTGGACTCCACGAAGTCATCGCCGTCGGGCGGGTTGGCATTGCGCGGCGGTTCGGCGTACCTGTCGAGATTGGTGTGCAGGAACGGGCTCAGGGTCTCGTTGAAAATGCTGAAGAGGGCGAAGACCTCCCGATCGACATCCTTCGGCGACCCGTCCGGACGGGCCATTCCAGGCCTCCTGAACTGATCTGCGGCAGCCCGACTGACCGGCTCAGCACGTAGGCGACGATCGCCGCAGCGCCGGTCAGGGCGGCGAGTGAATATGTGCGTTCCGACTCACGCCGAATCAGTATTGCGGCGAGGATCAGGCCGGCGACTTCCAGGCAGACGACGAGCACGCCGATATAGCGAGCCTCGTGAAAATGGTCCTCGGTGATCGGTACGTGACTAACGGTCAGCAGAAGTGATTGCGGGAGCCATGGCCGAACCGTAGCGTAGCGGTCACGGGCGACAACATCGGCCGAATGCGCGACGATGGTCGGCACTTACTATTAGCCCAGCGAATGTATACGCCGGCGCTCGATTCCGCTCACCCGACTCACGCGTGCCGTCACGTACCGTCAGCCAATCAGAAACGTGCCATGCTCCATCGGCGTACTCACCTGGTTTCAACTCTGTGACCGGCCACCATCCGGCGCAGCACCGCCTCCCGCATTGCGGGCGTAGAGGCCTGGACGAGATGGAATAGGGCCTCCCGAGCCAGCCGCTGCGCCGGGTTCGAGGTCAGCATCGAGGTGCCGGCTCCAGCAACGATCAGGGCCGCCGCCGCCCGATTCAACAGCTCCAGCGCGACGGCTCGGATGGCGAGTCGCTCGGGCAGGTAGGCCTCCGGCGGCTGGGAGTCCAATAACTCATAGCCTCGGCCACGCAGTTGCCGAGCCTGCTCGGTGAGGGTCGCCGCCAAGTCCTCCCCGGCCGCCGACCCGCGCGCCGAAGCAGCGTCGGCCAACCGGCGCAGGATGGTGGCCAGCAGCCCGAAGACCGCCGGAGTGACATTCGCCGTGACCAGCCGGTCATTGGCCAGCCACTCGGCGTGCGACTGGTGCAGCGCAACCTGTTCCGGGGCCGCGATCAGCCCGTGCAGATCCAGGGACACGTTGTGGGCGCCGGCCATCGCGGCCAGTCGCAGCTCCGGCCCGGCCGCGATACCAGGCGCAGCCGCTGCCGGCACCAGGGCGGCGATCACCTCGCCCTCGGGTGTGACTCCGCCGAGCATCAGTACCTCGGCCAGCCCCCAGGAGGTCACCCAGTCCACCCGGCCGTCGAAGCGCCAGCCGGCGGGGACGGGTGTGACCGTGACCGGCGGGTGGCCAGGGCGACGGAGGTGGCTGACCGCGATGCCGGCAAGGACCTGCGAGGACGCCAGCGGCCGCAGCCAGGGCGCCCGCAGGCTTTCGTTGTCCGAAGCCAGTACGGTCCGCAGCGGGGTGCCGTGTTGGGTGGCCACAAACCAGGTCGCGCCGCACGCGCCGGCCAGGATCTCGGTTACCTCCCGGCCGATGGCGGCCGGTGCACCCCCGCCGCCGTGCTCGGACGGGGCGGTGACCCCGAGCAGGCCGGCCGCCTTCAGCGCCCGCACGTGGCTGGCCGGCACGCCGTCGGCGTCCACGTCCTCGGCCGCGGGGACGAGCACCTCGGCGGCGACCCGCCGGGCGGTGGCCAGGTGGCTGGTGGTCATGCCCGCCAGGGAAGCACATGTCGCCGGCCGTACTCCGAGCACCGTCTATGCACCGACGCTGCATCGCAACCGCGAATGACCAAGACCCGAGAATCGGACTTCCGAGACTTGGGAGCAACAGGAAGCCGCACATTGCCGGGCGCCATCCGGCATGAAGAAAAGGGTTTGTGATCGCACTGCCCACTGCGATAAGACTTTGACGCGCCCACCGGGGGCGCTCGGTAGAAAGGGGAAAGCAGGATGCGTAGCAGGAGAACGGCCGCGGCCAGCGCGGTTCTGGCGGTCGCTGGTGTCGCGGCCGCCCCGGCCGCCCAAGCCAGCACCACCGCATTCCACACCTACACCATCACCCGCAGCTCGGCGACCTACCAGACCGCCGGGAACAACCTGCTCCCGGGTGGCGGAGACGACGCCATCGTCGACACCGCGTTGCCCTTCCCGGTACGCCTGTACGGCAAGCGCTTCTACGTCGCGCACATCAGCACGAACGGCAACGTGCAGTTCGGCAACGCGCCATCCGCCGCCTACTCCAACGAGTCCCTGCCGACCCCCACCCTGTCCGGGCCGTCAGTCGCCCCCTACTGGGACGACCTCGTGATCCGGCCCCACTCGAGCAGCATTCCGGATGGCATCTACACCAAGACCAAGGGCAGGTTCGGACACCGCAACTTCATCATCTCCTGGCGGGGAGTCGACTTCGCCACCGGTGGCACCGCGGTGCGCATTGAGGTGATCTTCACCGAGAACTCGTCGAACATCGTCACCATCTACGGTGACGGAAATGGTGCGTCTGCAACTGTCGGGGTACAGAAGTCCGGCTCCGGCCCGGCTACGCAATACGCCTACAACTCCGGCCGCAACAACACCATTCTGCCGGGCGAGAAGCTCACCTACGTCTACCACTGAAGCCGGTACGCCTCCCGCGTAGGGCTCGCATCCACCTCGCCGGTACGTTCCACGCACCTTGGAGCGGCACCTTGGAGCGCACCGGCGAGGTGGCTGGCGAGGTCAGGGCACTGGCCTGGCCGGGGCAGCATGGAAGCTCCTGGACTGCCCAGAGCGAGGGAGCGCCGCTGATGGCCGAGCCGGCAAGCCGCGGCGGCAGCGCCGCCCGCGGCGACCATGCGCCGAAGCGGGCCGAACCCGCCCAGGGCGCCACCCACACTCCGTGGCGGGTGGAAGGCCCGCGGTCTGATCGAAGCGAGGGCCCGACCCCGCGCTGGCGCCCCGGTCGGAGCTTCTGGTGGATTCTCATCGCCCTGCTGATCCTCAACTGGGTGGTGTCCGCGTTTGCCCTGCGCTCGCCGCAGCGTACCGAGGTGCCGTATACCCTGTTTCGCGCTCAGGTGCAGGCTGGCAATGTCAGCACGGTCAACGCGATCGACGACGCCCTCACCGGCAAGTTCCGCAAGCCGGTGCGCTACCCCACCGGCGAGGCGGGCAAGGACGTCACCGAGTTCGCCACGCATCGCCCGAGCTTCGCCGACGACGGCCTGTTCCAGCTGCTCACCAGCAAGAACGTCGAGGTTACGGCGGAGGCGCCGGCCGGACCGTCGATACTCACCCAACTGCTGGTCGGCTTCGGGCCCACCCTGCTGCTGGTCGGGCTGTTCATCGTGCTGGCCAGGCGGGCGACGGGCGGAGCCGGCGGGTTGGGCGGTCTCGGTCGGTCCAAGGCGCGACAGTACGAGCCCGAGGCCGGTCCGCGGACCACCTTTGCCGACGTCGCCGGGATCGACGAGGTTGAGGACGAGGTCTCGGAGATCGTCGACTTCCTGCGCAATCCCGACCGGTTCACCACCCTCGGCGCGGCGATGCCGAAGGGCGTGCTGCTCTCCGGGCCGCCGGGGACGGGCAAGACGTTGCTGGCCCGAGCCGTCGCCGGGGAGGCCGGCGTCCCGTTCTACATCGCATCCGCGTCGGAGTTCATCGAGATGATCGTCGGGGTCGGCGCGAGCCGGGTCCGGGACCTGTTCGACCAGGCCAGGAAGAACGCGCCGGCCATCATTTTCATCGACGAGCTGGACGCCATCGGCCGGTCTCGCGGCGGCGCGATGAGCGTCGGTGGCCATGACGAGCGCGAGCAGACCCTCAACCAGATCCTCACCGAGATGGACGGGTTCAGCGGGCGGGAAGGGGTGATCGTGCTGGCCGCGACCAACCGCCCGGAGATCCTGGACTCGGCGCTGCTGCGTCCGGGACGCTTCGACCGCCGGCTCACCATCAACGCTCCGGACTCCCAAGGCCGACGGCAGATCCTCGACGTCCACGTCCGCAAGGTGCCACTGGCCGCCGACGTCGACCTGGACAGCCTGGCCGCCGCCACCCCGGGGATGGTCGGCGCGGAACTGGCGAACCTGGTCAACGAAGCCGCTCTGGTGGCCGGCCGCCGTGGCCACACCGCCGTGGCGATGACCGACTTCACCGACGCGCTGGAGCGGCTGGTGCTCGGCACCGCGCGGCGGATCGTGCAATCCGAGGAGGACCTGCGGCGCACCGCGTACCACGAATCGGGACACGCGCTGATCGGCATGCTCACCCCGGGCGCGGACCCGGTACGCAAGATTTCGATCGTGCCGCGCGGTCACGCGCTGGGGGTCACCTTCCAGGCCCCGGACATCGAGCGGTACGGGTACTCCAGCTCCTACCTGGAGGGCCGGATCGCCGGGATGCTCGGTGGCCGGGCCGCCGAGGAGCTGGTCTACGGCGACATCACCACCGGTGCGGAGAACGACATGGAGCAGGCCACCGCCATCGCCCGGCAGATGGTCGGGCGCTGGGGGATGTCCCCGGCCATCGGGCCGGTGTCGGTGCTGCCCAGCCCGGCGCAGGAGCAGCAATTCGCGTTCGGCGGCGGGGACAGCGGCCCGGCGCCGGCCACCCGGGAACTCATCGACGCCGAGGTCCGGCGGATCCTCGACGACTGCTACTCCGAGGCGCTCGCGCTCCTCACCCGGGAACGCGACCGGCTGGACCGGCTGGCCCAAGCGCTGGTGCAGGTCGAGACCATGGACAGCCCGGCCGCGTACGCCGCCGCCGGACTGGGTTGGCCCGGCGGGGCGGCACGCTCCCCGAGCCGGCGCGCCAGCGGATCGATCAGCCGGGGAAGCAGCGGGCCGACCACCGCCAGCAGCACGACGTAGGCCGCGGCCAACGGCCCCAGCTTCCTGGTCACCCCGGCCGCGGTGGCCAGGGTGGCGATGACGATGGAGAACTCACCGCGCGGCACCAGGACGGCCCCGGCCCGCAGCCGGCCGGCCACGCTCACCCCGAACCGTCGACCCGCGTACCAGCCGGTGCCGAGCTTGGTCGCCACACCCGCGGCGGCCAGCGCCCCGGCCACCGGCAGCGCGGCCGGCAGCGCCGCCGGGTCGGTGCTCAGACCGAAGAAGACGAAGAAGACCGCCGCGAACAGGTCCCGGAGCGGGGTCAGCACCTCCCGGGCACCCTCGGCGACCCGGCCGGAGAGTGCGATACCGACCAGGAAGGCTCCCACCGC
The DNA here is from genome assembly GCA_963814355.1 of uncultured Actinomycetota bacterium. Lineage (GTDB taxonomy): Bacteria > Actinomycetota > Actinomycetes > JADGOV01 > JADGOV01 > JADGOV01. The sequence continues at coordinate 55,624 of CAWFCZ010000001.1, forward strand.
CGCCGAAACCTGCAGCCGGGCGGCGGCCCCGGCGACGAGCAGCGCGAAACCGAGTACCTGCAGCAGGAGCACCTCGTTGCTCGGCCCGGCCACTACCCGGCTGACATGCACCCCGTACCGCAGAGCGACCACCAGCACGACGGCCAGGGTGCCCAGCGCGACGGCGACGGTGGCCGCGCCCGCGGCCAGGCTCGCGCTGGCCAGCAGGGCGGTGAGCACCGGCAGGTAGAGCGCCATGGCGAGGTCTTCCAGGACGAGCACGGTGAGCACGGTCGGCGTCTCACGGTTGCCGAGCCAGCCCAGATCGTCGAGGACCTTGGCCACGATCCCGGAGGAGGAGACCGCGGTGATCCCGGCCATCGCCAACGCGGCCACCGGTCCCCAGCCCAGCAGAAGGGCGGCGATCGCCCCTGGCGCCGCGTTGAGAGCCAGATCCACCGCGCCGGTGGGGGACTGCCGGCGGAGGCTGGTCACCAACTCGCCGGCGGTGTACTCCAGCCCGAGGACGAGCAGCAGCAAGACGACGCCGATCTCGGCCCCGATGTGGATGAAGTCTTCCGCCGTTACCAGCGGGTACACCCCGCCCTTCCCGAACGCCAGGCCGGCCAGCAGGTAGAACGGGATGGGCGAAATGCCCACCCGGTGGGCGAGGCGGCCCAGCACGCCGAGCGCGAAGAGCACGCCGCCCATCTCCAGAAGCAGCCGGGCGATGTCCACGTTCAGCTGCCCGCGACTCAGCCGCCGGCGAGCAGCGTTGCGGCCGCACCCACGCCGCTGCGGGTACCGACGACGATGATCGTGTCCCCGGCCCGGAACCTGAAGTCGGTACGCGGCATCGGGACGATCTCACCGTTGCGGCTGACGGCGATGATCGATGCGCCGGTCCGGGTCCGGGTCTCGGTCTCGGCCAACGTCCGGCCGTCGAAGCGGGAACCGGGAGCTATCTCGACGCCCTCGGTGACCAGCCCCTCGATCTGATCGTGCAACCGGGCGACCCGGTCGACGACCCGCGGCGCGCCGAGCAGATCCGCGAGCGCCTCGGCCTCGTCCCCGGAGAGCCTGACCACGCAAGAGGCGGCGTCCGGGTCGTGGCGGGAGTAGACCAGCAGCTCACGGTGCCCGTTGCGATGCGACACCACGCCGACCCGGCGGCCGTCCCTGGCCAGGAAGTCATGGCGCAGGCCGACCCCGGGCAGCGGGGTCTCCTCCACATAGACCATCGGCTCACCCTATGGGGGCAGTGAGGTCGTACACCGTCACCGCGCCCACGGTCCGGGCGGTGAAGTGCTGCGCCACCCAGGTGGCGATCTCACTCGAGGTGGACGAGGAGCCCCCGCCGCCGAACCCGCCGCCGAACCCGCGACCGCCCGCGCCGCCGGCCAGGAAGTAGTGAATCTTGCCATCGGCAACGAGTTGACTGAACTGCGCCAGCGTCGGAGTCGGGTCGGTCCCATTGAACCCGCCGATGGCCAGCACCGGCCGGCCGACGGCAAGCTGGACGCCGGCCGCGCTGTTGGCCCCGACGGCGGCCGCGACCCAGCGGTAGGCGCCGGCGTTGTCCTCCAGCAGGGAGACGAGCTGGGAGTTCGGAGTGGCCGAGTCCAGCAGGCCGCCCAGGCCACCGGCCCGCCCGCCCAACTGCCCGTTCGGAAAGCCGGGTGCACCTTGACCGGTCAGCCCCCGCTGCGCCCACGGCGGCAGCTGCCCAGCGCCCAGCCCGCCCGGGGGGCCACCCGTACCGCCGGCTCGGCCGAAGCCGCCGAAGCGGCCGCCGGCCACTGCCGGACCGGCCGAGGGCAGGGCGCCGGAATGCGTGGTGGCAGCGGTCTGGGCGGCGTACGCAGCCGGCCCGGCGAGCGAGACGGCGACCAGCACCCCGGCCAACACGGCTCCCGCCCGACCGGGGAGCCATAGCAGGCCGAGGAGGAGGACCGCCGCGGCCACGCCGACCACCAGGATCACTGTCCGCAGGCCGGGTAGCCAGGTCGGGCTGCGCTGCAGCAGGACGTAGGCGGTGACCGCAGTGGCGACCACGACGGCGGCTAGCAGGCCGCGGGCCAGCGACTGCGCCCGGCGGCGCCACAGGGTCTCGGCGCCGATGCCGACCAGCGCGCCGACCGCCGGGGCCAAGGCCACGGTGTAGTACGGGTGGATGATCCCCTTTGCGAAGGAGATGACCAGCCCGGTCACCACCAGCCAGGTGCCCCAGGCCACCACCTGGGCGCGGGCCGGGTCGACCCGCGGCGCCCGCCGAACGTACCACAGCGTGGTGGCCAGCAGGATCAGTGCGGCGGGCAACAGCCAGGCGATCTGACCGCCCATCTCGGCGTTGAACAGCCGGGTGATGCCGGTCGCGCCCCAGCGCCCGGCGCCGGCACCGGCGGGGCCGCCGCCGACGCTGCCGGTTTCGTCGCCGGTGAGCCGGCCGAAGCCGTTGTAGCCCAGGGTGAGTTCGAGGATGCTGTTGTGCTGCGAACCGCCGACGTAGGGCCGGGCGCTGGCCGGGGTGAGCGCGACCGCGGCGATCCACCAGCCGGCCGCCACGACCATCGCGGCGCCACCGGCGAGCAGCTGCCCGATCCGGCGGCGCAGCGACGCCGGCGCGGCGTAGAGGTACACCGCCGCGAAACCGGGCACCACCAGCAGCGCCTGCAGCATCTTCGCCAGGAAACCGAAGCCGATCAGTACGCCGGCGAGAACCAGCCAGCGGGTGCCGGCGTTCTCGACGGCTCGCACCAACGCGTACGCGGCGCCGACCAACAGCAGCACCAGCAGCGCGTCCGGATTGTTGAACCGGAACATCAAGGTGGCCACCGGAGTCAACGCGAGGACCGCACCGGCGAGCAGGCCCGCGCCGGCGCTGAACTGGCGGCGCACGGTGGCGTACAGCAGGCCGACCGAGGCCACCCCGGCGAGCGCCTGGGGCACCAGGACGCTCCAGGCATTGACGCCGAACAGCCGGGCTGAGACCTCCATCACCCAGAGCGCGGCCGGAGTCTTGTCCACGCTGATGAAGTTGGCCGAGTCGAAGGAGCCGAAGAAGAACGCCCGCCAGCTGTGGGCGCCAGCCGCCGCCGCGGCGGAGTAATAGCTGTTGGCCCAGCCCGAGGCGCCGAGGCCCCACAGGTAGAGCAGGGCGGTCGCGCCGAGCAACCCGAGCAGCGCCGGACGGACCCAGCTCGGGTCCTGGCGGCGGCCGCGCGGCCCGCCTGCGGCACCGGCGCTTTCCGGCCGGACGGGGGCTGCGGTCTCCGGCTGGGTCGTCGTCGTCATCTCAGGCACTCCTGGTCGGTAACTCGGTCGGTGGGTTCACGGCAGGTGCGATTGGGCGGTCGGGGGTACGGTTCCGAAACACCCGGCGCAGCGCGACGAAGCGCAACCCGGTGGCCACCAGGTTGGCGAGCACCAGCGCGGTCACCTCGAGGCCGCGGCCGGGATGCGGGTCGACGGCGTGCAGCGCGGCCAGGGCGGCCGCGGCGAGGGCCAGGGCCGCCAGGAAGACACCGAAACCTTGGAAGTGATGGCGCAGCGCGCCGGCCGGCTCCGCGACGTCGAAGGTGTATCGGCGGTTCGCCGCGGTGTTGGCGATCGCGGTGACCGCCAACGCGACCGCGTTGGCGCCCTGGGCGGGCATCGTCGTGCGGAGCAGGAGGTAGAGCAGCAGGTAGGCGGCCGTGCTCAGCACTCCGACGGCGGCGAAGCGGACGATCTGGGCCGGCAGGCCGCCGGCGGCCGGCGATCCGAGCGGGCGGCGGCGGAACTGCCCCTGGACGGTGGCGACCGGGACCCGGCCGGTGGGGAGCCCGGCGGCCAGCCGAACGATGCCCCGCAGGTCGGCGAGTGCGGTGCGGACCAGATCCACCCGGCTGTCCGGGTCGTCGACCCAGTCGACCGGCACCTCGTGGATGCGCAGCCCGGCCCGCTCGGCGAGCACCAGCAACTCGGTGTCGAAGAACCACTCGGTGTCGGCCACCAGCGGGAGCAGCGCTCGCGCCGCGTCGGCGCGGATGGCCTTGAAGCCGCATTGCGCGTCGGAGAAGCCGGTACGCAGCACGGCGTGCAGCAGGGTGTTGTACCCCCGGGAGATCAGCTCCCGTCGCGGGCCGCGGACCACCCGGGCGCCGGCGGAGAGCCGAGTACCGATCGCCACGTCGCTGTGCCCGGACATCAGCGGGGCGACCAGCGGGAGCAGCGCCGGCAGCCCGGTGGACAGGTCGACGTCGGTGTAGGCCACGACGGTGGCGTCGCTGCCGGCCCACACCGCGTGCAGCGCTCCGCCGCGACCCTTCCGCGCCAGCCGCACGGCTCGCACGTCGTCGTACTGGCCGTCGAGGTGCTGGGCGATCCCCCAGGTGTCGTCCGTGCTGGCGTTGTCCGCGACGGTGATCAGGTATGTCCAGGGAAAGGTGGCCTTCAGGAAGGTACGCAGCCGGGCGATGTTGCCGGCCAGCTCGCGTTCCTCGTTGTACACCGGTACGACGAACTCGACGTCCGGCGCCAGCCCGCTCGGCGGACACCGCGGTGGTGGGGTCATGTCCTCAGCCTGCTCGCCGCGGATGGCACCAGCCTGGCCGCTTCCTGGACGTCAGCTGGACACCCCGGTCGGCTCGCGCAGCGCGAGAGGCAGCAGGACCCGAAACGTCGCGCCCCGACCGGCGCCGGTGTCGACTTCGACCCGGCCACCGTGCGCGGCGGTGAGCCCGGCGACGATGGACAGCCCGAGACCGGTACCGCCGGCACTGCGGGTCCGGGACTTCTCAGCCCGGTAGAACCGTTCGAAGACCCGCTCCGCCTCCTCCGGCGCCAGCCCCGGACCAGCGTCAGTGACCTCCAGGACCGCCTCCGGTTGCCCGGTACTGCCGTTGGCCCCGGGCGCGGCTGGGCGGGTCCCGACCCGGACCGTCACCGCGGCCTGCGCCGGGGTGTGGCTCAACGCGTTGCTCACCAGGTTACCGAGCACCTGGCGAAGCCGGGCCTCGTCGCCCAGCACGACCGGCGGCACGGCGGTGTCGGCCAGGTCAAGGGCGATCGGACGGCCGGGGGCGACCGCCCGGGCGTCGTGCACCGCGTCGGTGGCCAGGGTGAGCAGGTCGACCAGCTTGCGCTCCAGCGGCCGCTGCGAGTCCAACCGGGCCAGCAGCAGCAGATCCTCGACCAGCAGCCCCATCCGGGCCGCCTCGTCTTCGATCCGGCGCATCAGCCGGGCCACGTCCCCCGGCTCGGTGGCGGCCCCCTGGCGGTGCAGTTCGGCGAAACCGCGGATGGAGGTGAGCGGGGTGCGCAGCTCGTGGCTGGCGTCGGCGACGAACTGGCGCATCTGCTGCTCGGACTTCCGGGCGGCCGCCTCCGATTGCTGCTGCACGCGAAACGCTCGCTCGATCTGCCCGAGCATCCCGTTGAGCGCGGTGGAGAGCCGACCGACCTCGGTGCGCGGGCTGCCGGCCGGTACCCGCCGGGACAGGTCACCGGCGGCGATCGCGGCGGCGGTGTGCTCCACGACGCTCAGCGGCCGTAGACTGCGCCGGACCACCAGCGTGCCGACCCCGGCCAGCACCACGAAGACTGCCGCGCCGATCCCGAGCTGCAACACGACGAGCTGGCGTACGGTACGCGCCACCCCGGACAGGCTCGTGGCCACGGTCACGCTTGCGGAGAGGTCCGCGAACGGTACGGCGATCACCCGCCACTGGCTGGCCCTGGCTTCACCGGCGACGGTGAATGGGTGACCGTCGCGGGCGGCCGCCTGTGTCGGCGTCAGCGGGGGCAGCGCCGGACCCGCCTGGTCCTCACCCAGGGTGTTCGGTATGGACATGGTCGGCGCGCCGGTGGCGTCCAGGAAGGTGACGAAGTACGGGCTGGGGCTGTGCCGGTTCGGGCCGCCCCGGAGCGGACCGTCCCGGTCGGCCGCGACGGCCGCTTGAACCAGTTGCCCGTCGAGCTGTCTGACCAGGTACCCGCGCAGCGCGGTGGTCGCGGCCAGGCCGGCGGCCAACAGGGCCACCGTCACCAGGCTGAGCAAGACGGCCACGAGCTTGACCCGCAACGGCGTACGGGCGGGCATCTTCCGCAGCCGGCGCGCCCAACCGATGGGCCGGGCTACCGACGGCGTGATCATGTCGCGTTCACGACCGCGGCAGCCGCAGCGTGTACCCGACTCCCCGCAAGGTGTGCAGAAGCCGTGGTTCGGTGGTGTCGATCTTGCGTCGCAGGTAGGACACGTAGGACTCCACCACGTTGGCGTCGCCGCCAAAGTCGTAGTGCCAGACGTGGTCGAGGATCTGCGCCTTGCTGAGCACCCGGCCGGCGTTCTGCAGGAAGTACCGCAGCAGCTTGAACTCCGTGGGAGACAGCGGCACCACCTCGCCGGCCTTCCAGACCTCGTGGGTGTCGTCGTCGAGTTCGATGTCGGCCAGGCGTAGCCGGGCCGAAGCCCCGTTGGTGGGGACGCCGTTGCGCCGCAGGATGGCCCGGATCCTGGCCAGTACCTCTTCCAGGCTGAACGGCTTGGTGACGTAGTCGTCCCCGCCGAGGGTGAGCCCGGTGACCTTGTCCTCGGTGGCGTCCCGCGCGGTGAGGAAGAGCACCGGAAGCCGGTCACCGGTGCTGCGCAGCCGGCGGATCACGTCGAACCCGTCCAGCCCGGGCATCATCACGTCGAGCACGAGCAGGTCCGGCCGGAACTCTCGGGCCACCTTGAGCGCCTCGGTGCCGTTGACGGCGGTGGCCACCTCGAAACCGGCGTACCGCAGGCTCGCCGAGAGCAGCTCGACGATGTTCGGCTCGTCGTCGACGAGCAGCAACCGGGCCTCGGCCTGGCTAGCCTCCTGCAGGTGCAACATGCCCCTAGCATCCGCTCGCCTGGTACGCCCGGACTGAGAGTTACCTGCAAAGCACCTGTGAACAACCCGGCTGGCGAGGGTGCTGCGGTTGGCTACGCCGCCTGTCCGCCGGTACCGCCCGACTCGCCGCCGTCGTACCAGCCGGCACCGCCGGAGGAGGTGCCGCTCTCCGGGCTGGTGGTCCCATTCGGAGCCGACCGCATCCCCCGACCGCCGTGCCCGCCGCAGCCGCCGTTGCGGGTTTCGGTTCCCGTGACCGTAAAGTCCTTGCCGACCTGGACGGTGAGCCGCTGGCCGGCCGAGGTGACCAGATGCACCTCGTACACCCCGTCGGCGTCGGTCTCGACCCGGTGCACGGTGGCGCCCGGATACTTCGCCAGCGCCGCGGCCCGAACCTTGCTGGCCGTGGTCCCGGTGAGCAGGCGCTCGTCGGAGCGCCGGCTCTTCGACTGGTCGCCCTCGCCCCGGGGCCCGCTGTACGACGGCGCCTGCTGCTGCGTCGACGGGGACGGGGAGGGGCTGGCCGCAGTCGCGGAGAGGGTACCGGCCAGGACGCCGCCGGCGACCAGTCCGCCGGCGACCAGGGCCGCCGCGCCGCCGTAACGCCGCCAGCCTGACCCCGAACCGTGGCCGCCCGTTATCGGGCCGTTGCTGATCTCGTCCATACTCGTCTCCTGACGCTCTCCGGGCAATCGTGGTCCAGCATGCAGCCGGTGCCTGTGACCGGCCTGGGAGTTGCCCTCCTCGGACCTGTCAGCCCGCCGGTCGGGTTGCTCCTCCCTGGCGCATCGACGCGTCGTACATGGCGTCGTACGCGACCAGGTACCGGGCATACGGCTCGTCGTGCGGCGCTGGATCCGCAGCCGGGAAGACCCGCTGCTCGGGCAGGGTGACGCTGCTCGACGCCCCCACCGCGGCGGCAGCCAGGGCGGCTGCGGCCTGCGCGGCCGGCAGTTGGACCGCCGGCACGGCGACGTCGCGGCCGGTGACCCCGGCCAGCAGGTCGGCAAGGCCGTCGTTGGCCCCGGAGCCGGTCAGCACGAGCGGCCCGGCCGGGTGACCCAGCACGTCGGCGAGGTCGGCGAGGTTGGCCCGCAGGGCGTAGGCGTACCCCGCGATGACCGCGGCGGCCAGCTCGGCCGGGCCGCTCGCTGGGTCTACCCCGAGCAGGCTCGGTGGCACCGGGGCGGCCCAGCGTTGCTCGGTGCAGTGCGGTATGCCGACCAGTGCGGTCAGGCCGCCCGCGCCCGGCCGGCTGCTCGCCGCCAGGTTCGGCAACTCCTCGACGGGAACCGCCAGGGTGTCAGTCAGCCAGTTGAGCATTCGGCCCGGCGAGCCACACGGCAGCTCGACCGCCCAGGTGTCGCGCGGGGCGTGCGTGGTGACCAGCGGCCGCTGCGCGGCGTCGAGCGGAGCGTAGTCGGCGGCGGCCAGCAGCGTGCTGTCGGCGGCCCCGGCCAGTACGCACATCGCCCCCGGATGGGCGGCTCCGACGCCGGCCGCGGTGAGCTGGCGGTCGCCACAGCCGGCGACCACCGGCAGGCCGGCGGGCAATCCGAGGCCGCCTTCGCGCAAGAGGCCGAGGACCTGGCCAGGTTCCACCAGCGGAGCCAGCAACCGGCGCGCTACGTCGAGGTCATCGAGCAGGCTGCCGGCCCATCCGCGCTGCGAGACGTGCGCGAGTTGGCCGGCGCAGGCGGCGGATACCTCGGTGGCCTCCACACCGGTCAACCGCCAGATGAGCCAGTCGGAGAGGAACAGCAGCCGGCGGGCATCCGCCCAGCGTCGCGGTGATTCCGCGCGGATCGCCAGCAGCTTGGGCAGGGTCAGTTCGGCCGCCGGCCAGTGCCGGGTCATGGCGTACAGCTGACGGTGTGCCCGCAGCTGTGCCAGCCAGCCGGCGCCGCGCCGGTCGCCGGGCAGTACCCCTTGGCCGAGTTCCACCCGGCCGTCGGTGAGCAGGAACGCCGGCGGGGCGGTAACCGTCAACGCCAGGTAATCCCCCGAGACGCCGGCGACCACGGCCGCCAGCCCGGAGCGAGCGGCGGCCCACCAGTCCAGCGGGTCGAACTCGGAGCGCTGCGCAGCCGGGTGCCGTACCGGCAGTCCCACCGCGAGGGTGCCGAGCAGCCGGCCATCGGTGTCGACCACCCAGGCGCGGGCCACCCAGGCGTCCGCGCCATTCGATGCCAGGCTGAGTCCCGCCACCAGCCCGGCCACGCCTCTACGGTGGCACAGCCCAGTGCGGACCGGCAGGATTGGGGCCCAACGCCGGGTACCCGACGCCGGGCGGAGGCTGTCCTACCCCCAGGGCTGGTACCGCAAAGCGCCGGTGAGCGGGTCCTGGCCGTAGCTGTGGCACAGCTCGGCTAGTACGTCTTCATGGGTGATGGCGAGGTTGAGCACCGTGTCGTTCCCGGCGTAGTAGAGCAGCAGCGTCCCGTCGTCGCGGCGCAGCAGCCCGCAGCAGAACACCACCTGTGGTACGTGGACATAGCTGTTCTCGGGGACCCGGCAGTCGGCCCGGGACGGGAAGAGCACCGGGATGGCCGACATCCGCACTCGCCGCGGGTCGGCGAGGTCGTGCAGCGCGGCGCCGAGGACGTAGGGGTTGCCGTCCATGGTGGTGCGGACTCCGTGGAAGAGGTTGAGCCAGCCGTGCCGGGTGCGGATCGGTGGCGCGCCCGGGCCGATCTTGTTGGCGAAGGCGCTCGGGCCGGCACCGGTCCGCATCACCGGCTCGCCGTCGATCTCCCAGGGTCCGCTCCGGAAGTCCGCCGCGAACCCGATCCGGATCTGGGTGAACGCGCCGCCGGTGTCCCCCTCGCGGGTGTCGTTGGGCCGGAACAGCCCGACGTAGCGCCCGCCGATCCGCTCCGGGAAGATCACCACGTTGCGCATGTCGGCGGCCAGCATTGGCCCGTACCGGGTGAAGGTCGTGCAGTCCGCGGTGGTGGCCAGCGCCACCCGTACCCGGTTGGGCACCTGCGCCGAGTAGCCGCTGTAGGTGACGGCCAGGGTGCCCTCCACGACGTTGATCCTGGCGTCCTCCACGCCGCCGGATTCCATCTCGACCTGCCGCCCGGGGTCGACGCCGGGGCCGTAGGAGTCCGTTACGGTGGCCGGGACCAGCGCCGGCCGCGGATCGACCCGCCACCCGGTCACCCCGTCGGCGCTGCGGGCCAGGCCGAGCACGCTGATCCCGCACCGCAGGTGCGAGCGCAACAGCAGCACCGTCTCGCCTCCGAGCACGGCGGCGCCGGCGTTGTGCGCGGTGACCACCTGCAGCCCCGGTGAGCGCCAGGCATCGTTCACGGTCTGCGCGGAGACGATCGGATTGCCGGCGTAGCGCAGCACCGGGTGCCGCAGCGAGACGGTGCCCCGGGCGCCGGGACCGGCGTCGACGGCGCGCTGCATGCTGCCTCCCCGAGGGCCAAACTCGTTGACTTCCCGCGTCGCGAAGTGTGGCATGGGGCTGCGGCCGGGCTACCACTCCGGGCGGGGAAGGGACACCATGACCACCTCAGCTGGCACCAAGCGGGTCGCCGTGCCCGAACCGGGAACCTACCGGCTCGACCCGGATCGTTCCGTCGTGCGGCTGGCCGCCAAGCACATGTTCGGCCTCGGTACCGCCAAGGCCCAACTCCGGATCCGGGACGGTGAGCTCCGAGTCGCCGACTCGGTCACCGACTCCACGGCGTACGCGGTCATCAGCGCGGCCAGTTTCGCCAGTGACAAGAAGCGCCGGGACACCCACGTCACCTCGGCGGCGTTGCTGGACGTCGAGAAGTACCCGGACATCACCTTCCGCTCCAGTGCAGTGCGCCCGGCCGGCGAGCAGTGGGTGCTGTCCGGAACCCTGACCGCGCACGGCACCGACCAACCGGCCGAGGTGACGATCGACACCGCATCCAGCGACCCGGACGGAGTTCGGCTGCACGCCGAAGCGCGGGTGGACCGATACGCCTTCGGGGTGACCAAGGTCAAGGGCATGGCTGGCCGGCACATCGACCTGGACTTCGACCTGCTGGCGGTAAAGGTCACCGCGGCCGCCTAGCCGGGTGTAGTCGGAGAGCGCCGTCGAGCTCGGCCATGACCATGGCTGGTGCCCGACCGAGGGGAAGGTAGTTGAGGTGAGCGCACTCGACGCCAAGGTCGCGCTGGTGACCGGGGCCGGATCCGGAATCGGGGAAGCTGTCGCCACCCTGCTCGCCGAGCGCGGCGCCGCCGTCATGGCCGTCGATGTGGAGGGGGACAAGGCGCGGAGCGTCGCCGAGACATTGGCGGCGACCGGCGCTACGGTACGACCGCTCACCGCCGATGTCAGTGACGTTGCGGCGTGCGAGCGGATGGTGCGCGACACCGTGCAGCAACTCGGCGGGCTCCACATCGCGGTCAACAACGCCGGCATCGGCGGTCCGTCACTTCCGACCGGTGAGTACCCGATCGACGGCTGGCGTCAGGTCCTCTCGGTCAACCTGGACGGGGTGTTCTACGGCATGCGGTACCAGATCCCGGCGATGCTCGACTGCGGCGGCGGGGCCATCGTGAACATGAGCTCGATCCTCGGATCCGTCGGATTCGCCAACGCGCCGGCCTACGTCGCCGCCAAGCACGGCATCCTCGGGTTGACCAAGACGGCGGCCATCGAGTACGCCGAACAAGGCATCCGGGTCATCGCCGTCGGACCGGGCTTCATCCGTACCCCGATGCTCGATGTCGCGCCGCCGGAGGTGATCGCCGGTGTCGCGCAGCTCCACCCGAACAAGCGCCTCGGCGAGTCCCGTGAGGTTGCCGAACTCGTCGCGTTCCTCGCCTCCGACGCGGCATCCCTGATGACGGGGTGCTACGTGCCGGTGGACGGCGGCTACCTTGCCCAGTAGCCCCACGTGCCCCGTGGCAGCCCTTGCGTTCCGGCTGCGTGACGCCTAGTCTCGCTAGGTATGAAGGGTGACCGCCTGCGAGGGCATCTCGAACTCCTGGTACTCGGCGCCATGGCCGGCGGCCCGGCCCACGGGTACAGCCTCATCACTCGGCTGCGGGAGCGCAGCGACGGTGCCTTCGACCTCGCCGAAGGCACCGTCTACCCGGTGCTGCACCGGCTGGAGGCCGATGGTTTCCTGTCCGCTACCTTCTTCGACGTTGCCGGGCGCCGCCGGAAGGTGTACGCACTCACGGCCGCAGGCCGCCGGGAGCTGGCCGAGCAGCGTACCCAATGGCAACGGTTCAGCGCCCGGGTGACACAGGTGATCGGAGCGTCGGCGTGAGCCGGGTCACCCACCATCCTGACGACGACCCGATCGAGGCCTACCTCGATGAGTTCCTGGTCACCGTCTCCGGGTCACCGCGGCACGTTCGGCACACCTTGGCCGAAGTCGAGACACATCTGCTCGACGCGGTGGCGGCCGGCCGTTCCGAGGGGTTGGACGAGTCCGACGCCCGGGCAGCCGCGGTCCATCGGATGGGGCCGGTAACCGATGTGGCCGGCCGCCCGGCGCTCAACTGGCAGCTGACCCCGGCGTTGCGCAGGCGTGGCGCGCTGGCCGCGTTGCTCGTCGCCGCCGTCGGCGGCATCGCGGTGGGCATCGGCGGGGTTCTCGGGCGGCTCGCGCAGGCGGTGTGGGGCAACAGTGCCATCGCCGTGCCCTTCCCGGCCGGCTCCTACACCGCCGCCGACTGCACCCGCTGGCTCGCCGGGTATCGCTCGGCTCCCAACTGCATCAGCGCCATGACCGCAGACCACGCCGACGACTTCCTCCGCAACGCGGCCGGGGGCGGCCTGCTCGGTCTGGTGGCGCTCGGCGGGTACCTGTACCTGCGGCGGCGGTGGGCCGGCCGGGCCATCACTCTCGCTGTGCCCACCGGCGTCGAGTGCCTCCTCGGCGCCGCACTTGCCCTCGTCGCGGCGCTCGTGCTTGCCGGGCAGGGCATCGACGCCGTTGTCGTGACCCGGGGCAACGGCGCCGGGCAACCCTTCAGCCTGGCGATCGCCGCCGCCTCGGCTGCGGGCTTCTTCCTGTACCGCTCGCGGCTCGTCCCCTTCCGGTCTCGGCAGCAGGCGCGGCGCTGACCCAGCCCGCCGTCGCCGACCGACTTCGGGCCGCCGGCTGCGTGTTCGCCGAGGACGAGGCGCGATTGCTCGCCTCCGCGGCGCAGGACGAGGCTCATCTCGCGGCGATGGTCGACCGGCGGGTCGCCGGACATCCGGTGGAGCACGTCCTCGGCTGGGCGGAGTTCGCCGGCCTTCGGATCGCCGTGGAACCCGGCGTCTTCATCCCCCGCCGGCGCACCGAATTCCTGCTCCGCCAGGCCGCTACGGTGCTCCGGTCGGCGATCGACGCCACCGGCCGGGACGGGCCGCGACCGGTCGTCGTCGACGTGTGCTGCGGCTCGGGTGCGGTGGCCGCAGCACTGCTCGCGGGAATGATCGCTGCGCCGCCCGGCCCCGAGGTGTACGCGGTCGACATCGACCCGGTCGCGGTGCGGTGTGCCCGGCGCAACCTTGCCAGCGGTGGACAGGTGTACCAGGGCGACCTGTACGACGCACTGCCGCTGAGTATGCGTGGCCGGGTCGACGTCCTGGTCGCCAACGCGCCGTACGTGCCCACCACGGCACTCGAGTTGATGCCTGCTGAAGCCCGGGTGCACGAGCCTCGCCTGGCACTCGACGGTGGCCCGGACGGGCTCGACGTCCTCCGCCGGGTCGTTGCCGGAGCCCCGGCGTGGCTGTGTGCCGGCGGCGCCCTCGTGGTCGAGACCAGCGAGCGACAAGCCGGGCCGGCCGCACAGGCGTTTACCCGCCGCGGTTTCACGGCGGAAGTGGCAAGGGAGGAAGCGTCGGATGCGACCGTCGTAGTCGGTACCATCGCGCGGTAACCGCCCCCGCGGCAGTTCCTCGCCCGAGATGGCCGGCCGGCGCGCGTCTCGACAGCCCGGCGGGGGGCTGCTTGGATCGGTCCGTCGCCGAGGTGTGGAGCTGGGTGATGACCGAGCAGGACCGGCTCAACCAACTCCGTAGCTCCGCGCGCGGCGGCCGGGAGGTCGCCTTCGCGTTGAGCGACGTGCTGGCCGTACGGACGGTCTCGGCATGCCGCTGACCGCAACCGAGGGGTCCGAGCAGCACGACCTCACCGCGCGCCGACTCGCCGCCCAACTGCTGTCCGGGCGACCCGCCGGCGGCGCGCTCGCGGTGGCCGATCGGCTGCTCGCGGTACAGGCCCAGGACCCGCGCGGGGTGCGGCTGGCGATCCGGGCGCGGACCAGCGGGCTGCGGGCCGCGGATGTCGACGCCGCGCTGACCGACCGGTCGCTGGTCGTGAGCTGGTTGAACCGCGGCACGCTCCACCTGGTCCGGGCCACGGACTACTGGTGGTTGCACCCCTTGCTCACCCCACAGCTCGGTACCGGCAATGCCCGCCGGCTCGCCCAGGAAGGGGTGTCGCCCTCGGCCGCGGACCGCGGAGTCGCGGTGATCGAACACGCCCTGACCGGAGACGGCCCGCAGACCCGGGCGCAGCTACGCGAGCGAGTACGCCGAGCCGGGGTTCCGGTCGCCGGCCAGGCGCTGGTGCACATCCTGCTGCTCGCCAGCATCCGGGGCCTGATTGTCCGCGGCCCCATGGTCGGCGCCGACCAGGCGTACGTCCTGGTCCGGGACTGGCTGGGCCGCCCGCCGCCGGTGGACTGGGAAGCCGCACTGGTCCCGTTGGCCGGCCGGTACCTGGCCGGGCACGGTCCGGCGACGGACCGCGACCTGGCACGGTGGGCCGGCGTGCCGTTGGGCCAGGCCCGACAGGGTCTGCGCGGCCTCGGTGGTGCGGTCGGCGAACAGGCCGGCGGGCAGCTGCAGTTGGTCGCGAGCAAGTCGGAGCTGCCTCCGATGCCGCCACCCAGGCTGCTCGGCGCGTTCGACCCGGTACTGCTGGGCTGGACCTCCCGGGAGCCGATCCTCGGCCCGCATACCTCGGTGGTTACCAGCAACGGCATCTTCCGGCCGTTCGCCCTGGTCGGCGGGCGGGGCGTGGCCGGCTGGAAGCTGGTCGGCAAGCGGGTCGTCCTCGAGCCGTTCGGTCCGCTGGAGCCCGCCGACGCGGCCGCCCTGAAAGCCGACGCCGCCGACGTCGAACGCTTTCTGGCGTGATCGACTCCACGTACCGGTCGACGCGCGTTACCCGAGTCAGCTCAGCCCGAGGTCGGCGAGTCGGTAGGCGGCCCGGTAGTCGTACCCGGCGGCCCGCACCGCGGGCCCGGCGCCGCGATCCACCAGTACGGCCACTCCGACCACCTCCGCGCCTGCCTCGGTGAGCGCGGCCGCCGCGGTGAGCACCGAGTCGCCGGTGGTCGAGGTGTCCTCGACGGCCAGTACCCGGCGCCCGGCCACCTCCGGGCCTTCGATCCGGCGTTGCAGCCCGTGCGCCTTGCCCTCCTTGCGGACCACGAACGCGTTCAGCGGACGCGCCGCGGCGTGCAGCATCGCGGTGGCCACCGGATCCGCGCCCAAAGTGAGGCCGCCGACCGCGTCGTAGGCCCAGTCCGCCGTGGTCGCCAGCATGACCCGTCCCACCATCGGCGCGGCTCGCGCGTGCAGGGTGATGCGACGCAGGTCGATGTAGTAGTCCGCCTCCCGGCCGGAGGACAGCGTGACCCGGCCATGCACCACGGCCGCAGCCACGATGTAGTCCAGCAGCGCGGCTCGATCCGCCAGCGCAGCCCGATCGACAGCAGCTGGCTCGGTCACGTAGGGGAGGGTAACGGCCAGACGTCGACCCCGCCGCGCCGCTCCGGCCGGGCACCCACCAGCGCGGTCACGGTCGAGCGCAGCCGGCCCGCGGCCGGGCAGGGGCCGAGCACCACCCGGCTCACCCGCCATCGCGCGACGTCGACGGCGAACGCCGCCCGCTCCGTGGCCCCGACCGGCGTCGGCACCCCCCGCTCGGCCCGGGCGAGCAACGCCGCCGTAGCCGTCGGCACGGCGCCGAAGCGGGCCTGCCCGTCCCGGCCCGGGCCGACGAAGAAACCCCCCGGCATGGCGAAGGACAGGCCGGCCGCCGCCTGCCAGCGCATGGCATCGACCTGGGTCGGAGTGGGAAACGGCAGCACCAGCAGGGTGCCGGTGGGGCGGGCGTCGAAGTACGCCGGTACAGGCGCGACCCGCTCGGCGGCCAGTGGGGCCGGTACCAGCGGCAGCAGCGCCAACCCGCCGAGCAGCGCAGCCGGGCGTCCCCAGCGCTGCACCGCCAGTGCGAGCAGCAGCCCGGCGGCCAGCGCGACCAGCAGCGGGAACCGGCTGGGCAGCACGTTACCGACCACCGGAGTCCGTTCCGCCCAGGCCCACGGCAGCGGGATGCCGGTGCGCCGCCCGGCGACCCGCAGATCCGCGCCCAGGGACAGCACCGTAAGGACCACCGCAACGACGGTGGCCACCCGCACCCGCAGGTCGGCCCACCCCCGGATCGCCACGGCCAGCATCAGTGCGATCAGCAGTACCCCGAGGTAGGAGGTCCGCTCCTGCACACCGGTCGGGAACCCGTCGGTCATCACCGCCCCCGGATGGGCCGCCGTCAGCCGGGTCGGTACCACCAGACCGGCGAGATCCTCCTGGAAGTGCCCGGTCGTCTGGACATTGCCGCGCGCCGAACCGGCTCCGAAGAACAACACGGCGAGCGGCCAGCCGGCGAGTGCGGCGCCGGCCGGTACCGCCGCCGCCAGCAGCCGACCCAGCCGGCGCCACGGCGGTGCCAGCATGGCCAGCAGCACCAGCCCGGCCAGCGCGGTAATCAGAAGGAGCTCGGCGCCGATCAAGAACTGGGCGGCGGCGAGCAGGCCGATGAGTACGCCGTTCCGCGCCGGCCGGCGTGGCGCGCGCAGCGCCTGCGCCGACAGGCAGAGCAGCACCGGCGGCAGGAAGGCCAGTGTCAGCTGCAGGTGGCCGCCGTACGCCTGGGCGATCATCGCCGGCCCGAAGCCGTACAGCAGCCCGCCCAGCACCGGACCCGGGCCGCGGCAGCCCAGCCGCCGGAGCGCCCAGTGCGCCGAGGCCGCCGAGAGGGCCGGCCCAAGGGTAAGCAGCAGGTTGTACGTCACCTGGGCACCGGCCGCTCGGGTCAGCGGCCCGAGCAGCAGGCCGGGGAGCAGCAGGCCGGTCTGCCACATCACGTTCACCCCGTCGGGCACGTTGAGCGCCCCGGCGTGCAGCGACAGCGACGGATGCGCGTCCCAGGTGAGGAACCAGGTGAACAGGGCGACGTCCGGCGGGTTCGGCGGCTGGCGGTGCGCCGGGTCGGCCCAGAGCCGGGCGGTGAAGGCGAAGGCCATCAGAAGGTATCCGACCAGAGCCGGCCAGGCGCCCCGTCGGATCACCCGGTCAGTCTGCCGGGGCGTCCAGGGCGGCGAGCACGGCCTGTTCCTTCTCGGCCGGCAGGCCGACGGGCGGCAACCCCGGGCGGGGTACCGGCACCCCGCCGGCCGCCAGCCACGCCCAGGTGTCGGCCACGGTGTCGGTCACCGGCCGGCAGTGCAGGCCGCTGTCGATTGCCCGCTCGACTCGGGTAGTGAGAAAGCCGGCCATGGTGGGCGCGAGTTCTGGTACCCAGCACGGCAGCTCGGTCCACGGCTCGACGAAGTGCTCAGCCAGAAGTTGCTCAGGCGTCCAGCGCAGCCGCGCACTGGACCCGGTCGCGGCGACGCAGGCCTCGAGCAGTTCCCCCATGGTGGCGAAGCCGGGTCGGGAGACGGCGTTCACCGGGCCGGTCACCCCGGCGGCCAGCACGTCGAGCAACCAGCCGGCGAGGTCGCGGGCGTCGATGAATTGCAACGGCCGCTCCGGTCGGCCGGGCGCGAGCACGTCGCCGCCGGCGGCGATCCGCGACAGCCACCACGGCAGCCGCCCGATGTTCTCCCGCGGCCCGAGGATCAGCCCGGGGCGGACCAGCAGCGCGCGGTCGCCGTAGGACTCGGTGACCGCCCGTTCGCAGCCCGCCTTGAGTTCGCCGTACTCCCCGCCGGTCGCATCCGCCGGGCAGTCGTAGATCCGCGCCTGCTCGTCGACGGACTCGGCGAGCGCATCGGGATAGACCGAGATGCTGGACACGAACAGGTATAGCGGCACCCGCTCGACGAGCAGCCGGGCCGCCCGGCCGACCTCCGCCGGTATGAACCCGCTGGTGTCGATGATCGCATCCCACGACCGGTCGCGGAGCCGGTCGAGGTCGGCGGCCCGGGTCCGGTCGCCGTGCAGCGCGTCGGCCCCGGCGACCGGCTCACCGCTGCGACCGCGGCTGAAGGTCGTGACCTCCCAGCCGCGGTCCAGCGCGTCACGCACGATCGCATGGCCGAGGAAGACCGTTCCGCCGAGCACCAGCAGCCGCATCCTCCGACCGTACGGCGCTCCGTACTGCTCGGCTTGACCGGCCGCTCAGCCCACCCGAGCGGCGGCGGCCCCCACGCTCAGCCCGAGCCCGTCGGAACTGACGTCGACCAGCACCTCGTCGCCGTCGCGGACCTCGCCCGACAGGATCGCCTTGGCCAGCGAGTCGCCGATCGCGGACTGGACCAGGCGGCGCAGCGGCCGGGCACCGTAGACCGGGTCGAAGCCGTTGAGCGAGAGCCACTCCCGGGCCGGCGCACTCACACTCACCGTGAGCCGCCGGGACGCGGCGAGGCGGGCGGCGAGGCGGGCGATTTGCAGGTCCACGATCTGGGCCAGCTCCTCGTGGCCGAGCGCGTCGAAGACCACCACGTCGTCGAGCCGGTTGAGGAACTCCGGCTTGAACGTCTCCCGCACCGCGGCCAGCACCCGGTCCGTGCGCTGTTCCGGGGTGAGCAGCGGGTCGGTGATGAACGTGGACCCGAGGTTGGAGGTGAGGATCAGGATGGCGTTGCGGAAGTCGACCGTACGGCCCTGGCCGTCGGTCAACCGGCCGTCGTCGAGGACCTGCAGCAACACGTCGAAGACGTCCGGATGCGCCTTCTCCACCTCGTCCAGCAGGACGACGGTGTACGGCCGGCGCCGGACCGCTTCGGTAAGCTGGCCGCCCTCGTCGTACCCGACGTAGCCGGGCGGGGCACCGACCAACCGCGAGACGGTGTGCTTCTCGCCGTACTCGCTCATGTCGATCCGTACCATCGCCCGCTCGTCGTCGAAGAGGAAAGCGGCGAGTCCCTTGGCGAGTTCGGTCTTGCCCACCCCGGTCGGGCCGAGGAAGAGGAAGGAGCCGGTCGGCCGGTCCGGGTCGGAGATGCCGGAACGGGCCCGGCGGACCGCATCGGAAACCGCCCGTACCGCCTCGGCCTGCCCGACCACCCGCTTGCCCAGCTCGGCTTCCATCCGCAGCAGCTTTGCGGTCTCGCCTTCCAGCAGCCGCCCGGCCGGGATGCCGGTCCAGGAGGAGACCACGTCGGCCACGTCATCAGGGCCGACCTCCTCCTTGACCATCGCCTCGGAGGTCTCGGTGGTGGCGCGCGCCTCGGCCAGCTCCTTCTGCACCGCCGGGATGTCGGCGTAGAGCAGCCGGCTGGCCGCCGCCAGGTCACCGTCGCGCTGCGCCCGCTCGGCCTGGCCGCGCAGTTCCTGCAGCCGCTGGTTGAGCTCACCGACGCGGTCCAGGCCGAGCTTCTCCCGCTCCCAGCGGGCGTTCAGCCCGTCGAGTTGCTCCTGGCGGTCGGCGAGATCCCGGCGCAGCCGTTCCAGGCGGTCCCGGGAGGCGGCGTCGTCCTCGTTGGACAGCGCGAGCTCCTCCATCTTCAGCCGGTCGACCTGGCGCTGCAGCTCGTCGATCTCCACCGGCCGCGAGTCGATCTCCATTCGCAGCCGGGATGCCGCCTCGTCGACCAGGTCGATCGCCTTGTCCGGGAGGAAGCGGGCGGTGATGTAGCGGTCCGAAAGGGTCGCCGCGGCCACCAGGGCCGCGTCGGAGATGTCCACCTTGTGGTGCGCCTGGTAGCGGTCCTTCAGCCCGCGCAGGATGCCGATGGTGTCTTCCACGCTGGGCTCGCCGACCAGCACCTGCTGGAAACGCCGTTCCAGCGCGGGATCCTTCTCGATCCGGGTCCGGTACTCGTCCAGCGTGGTGGCCCCGACCATCCGCAGCTCGCCGCGGGCCAGCATCGGCTTGAGCATGTTTCCGGCATCCATCGAGCCCTCGGCGGCGCCGGCCCCGACCACGGTGTGCAGCTCGTCGATGAAGGTGATGATCTGCCCGTCGGAGGACTTGATCTCCGACAGCACGGCCTTGAGGCGCTCCTCGAATTCCCCGCGGTACTTCGCGCCGGCCACCATCGCGCCGAGGTCCAGCGCGATGAGCCGCTTGTCGCGCAGCGACTCGGGTACGTCGCCGGCCACGATCCGCTGGGCGAGCCCCTCGACGACGGCGGTCTTGCCGACGCCCGGCTCACCGATCAGGACGGGGTTGTTCTTGGTACGCCGGGACAGCACCTGCACCACCCGGCGGATCTCAGCGTCCCGGCCGATCACCGGGTCCAGCTTGCCGTCCCGGGCGGCGGCGGTGAGGTCGACGCCGTACTTCTCCAGCGCCTGGTAGGTCCCCTCCGGGTCCTGGCTGGTCACCCTGGCGGTGCCGCGTACCTTGCTGAACGCGCCGAGCAGCGCATCCGGCCCGGCACCGAGGCTCTGCAGCGCTGCGGCCACCTCGCCACCGGCCTCGGCCAGCCCGACCAGCAGGTGCTCGGTGGAGATGTAGGCGTCACCGAGCGCGCTGGCCCGTTCGGCGGCGTCGCCCAGCACCGCCAGCGAGTGCCGGGACAGCCCGGGCGCGGCCACCGAGGATCCGCTGGCGCTGGGTAGCCGGGCGGCCAGGGCCTCCGCGCGGGCGCGCACGGTGGCCGGCGCGGCGCCGACCGCCTCGAGCAGCGGGGCGGCGGTGCCCTCGGGCTGGGCCAGCACGGCCAGCAGCAGGTGGACCGGCTCGACGTTGGGGTGCCCGGCGGCGGCCGCCTGGCGAACGGCGTCGGAGAGGGCTTCTTGGCTCTTGGTCGTCAGGTTGTTGGCGTTCATCGCACCTTCACTCGCAGGTACCGGGGCTGGTCACTACTGGGTCATCTCACTACTAGATTCAACTCACTACTAGACTCAACACCGCCAGGGTTGAGTCTCTTCCGCTCAACTCTTACGTGTCACTCAACTCTGGCGCCCGGCGGGTTGCCAGACCGTGATCTCCTGCTGGCGGACCGGGACCAGGTCGCGGCGGTAGGCGGCGTGCATGCGGCGTTCCACCTCGACCTCGACCCGGCCGGCCTCGCGGCGGGCCACGTCGAGCTGGGCGCGCAGCTCCGACACCCGCGACGTCAGCGCCAGCAACTGGTTCTCCAGGTCGAGGATGCGCTTGACCCCGGCCAGGTTCACCCCCTCGGACTGGGAGAGCCGCTGCACCTCACGGAGTTGGGCGATGTCCCGGGCGGAGTACCGCCGACCGCGGCCGGGCGACCGGTCCGGTGAGACCAGTCCCAGCCGGTCGTAGGTCCGCAGGGTCTGCGGGTGCATACCGGCCAGGACCGCGGCGACGGAGATCACGTACACCGGGGTGGTGTCGTCGTGGGCCGATCCAGGCAGGTCAGGCACGGCCAGCCGCCGCGCGCAGGGTGGCCCGCGGGTCGTCGGTAGCCTCCTCGGCGAAGGACTCCAGGGCGTCTTTCGCCTTGCCGGACAGCTTCTGCGGGACGGCCACCTGCAGGGTGACCAGCAGGTCGCCCCGGCTCCCGTCCTTGTGCGGGACGCCCTTGCCGCGGACCCGCATCGTCCGCCCGCTCGGGGTGCCGGGCGGCACCTTGAACGACACCGGCTGCCCGCCCAGCGTCGGTACCGGAATTGTCGCCCCGAGCGCGGCCTCCGGGAAGGTGACCGGCACGGTGACGGTCAGGTTGTCCCCGGTGCGCCCGAAGACCGGGTGCGGGGTTACGTGCACAGTAACGACCAGGTCACCGGCCGGGCCGCCGCGCTCGCCTGGCCCACCCTTGCCCTTGATCCGGATCCGCTGGCCGTCGGCGACGCCGGGCGGGATGCGGACGGTCAGCGACCGCTCGCTGGCCGAGCGGCCGGTGCCCGCGCACGTCGGGCACGGGTCGTCGACCAGCAGCCCCTGGCCACGGCACTCCAGGCACGGCTCGTCGAAGGCGAATCCCCCGCCGGCGCTGCGCGAGACGTGCCCGGTGCCGGAGCACTCCGGGCAGACCCGCGGCACGGTGCCGGGCTTGGCCCCGGTACCGGCGCAGGTGGCGCACGGGCCGGGCACGGTCAGCCGCAGCGGGGCGGTGACGCCCTCCACCGCGTCGGCGAAGCCGAGGGTCAGCTGCGCCTCGAGGTCGAGGCCCTTGCGGGGCATCTGACCGGTACGCGACCCGGTGCCCCGGTTGCCGAACAAGCCCCCGAGGATGTCGCCCAGGCCTCCGCCACCGGCTCCGCCGCGCGAGCCCATCTGGCCGAGCAGGTCATTGAGGTCGAAGTTGACCCCGCCGGGCCCGCCGGGCCGGCCCCCGGTGGGCACCCGGAAACCGCCGGCGCCGAACAGCGACCGGGCCTCGTCGTACTCCTTGCGCTTGGTGGCGTCGGAGAGGACGTCGTATGCCTCGGAGACCTCCTTGAAGCGCTCCTCGGACTTGGCGTCCGCGGCGTTGGCGTCCGGGTGGTGCCGGCGGGCCAGCTTCCGGTACGCCTTCTTGATATCGGCTGCGCTGGCGTCCTTGGAGACGCCTAACGCCTTGTAGTAGTCCTTCTCGATGTAGTCACGAGTGCTCATTCGGCGCCTCCGGGGCCACCTCGTGAGGCGCTCCCGGCTCGTCGAACGCCTCGCCGGCCGGCTGGTCGGCCGGCTGGTCCGCAGTCACCGGTTCCGGACTCGCCGGCTCGGCCACCCCCACCCGGGCCGGCCGCAGGATGCGCTCCCCGAGGCGGTATCCGGGCTGGAGCACCATGACGCAGGTCGCCTCCGCGACCTCGGCCGAATAACTGTGCATCAGCGCCTCGTGGACCGTCGGGTCGAACGGGTCGCCCACCTCGCCGTAGGCCACCAACCCGAGCTTGGTCGTGGTCGCCTCCAGGCTCTCCGCGACCGACTTGAAGCCGCCCTCCAGCTCGCCGTGGTCACGGGCCCGGCCGATGTCGTCGAGAACCGGCAGCAGGCCGAGCAGCACACTGGCCAGGGCCTGCTCGGCCACCGCCAGCCGATCCCGCTCGACCCGGCGCCGGTAGTTGTCGTACTCGGCCTTGACCCGCTGCAGGTCCGAGGTACGCTCCGCCAGCTCGTTACGCAGCGCCACCACCTCCGGGGGCATGGCCAGCGTCTGCGGCACCGGCTCCGGGTGCCCCGGCCCGGAGGCCGGACCCGGCGCCGCCGAGGCGGCTCCGGGCCGGCGCTCGCCGGTCAGCGGGTCGATGCGTCGCTTGTCCCGGACGATCGGCCGGTCCGGGTCGAAGCCCGGGCCGTTGCCCTCGGACGTGCTTCCACGCACGGAGGCGCCTTCGGGTACCGATGAGCTCACGCCGCCCCACCCTCTCGGGGGCGCTCCTCATCCACGATCTCGGCGTCCACCACGTCGTCCTCGCCGGGCTGGGCAGAGGGGTCGGTGGGTCCGGTGGGGCTGTCACCGGCGGCCGCGCCGGACGCCTGGCTGGCGGCGTACATCGCCTGACCGACCTTCTGGCTGACGGTCGCCACCTTCTCGGTGGCCGCCTTGATCGACGCCGTGTCGGTGCCGTCGAGGGCGGTCTTGAGTTCCGCGAGCGCGTCGCGCACCTCGGTCTTGACCTCCGCCGGCACCTTCTCGTCGTTGTCCGCGAGGAACTTCTCGGTCTGGTAGTGCAACGACTCGCCTTGGTTGCGGGTCTCCGCCTCCTCCCGACGCGCCTTGTCCTCCTCCGCGTACTGCTCGGCCTCGCGCATCATCCGGGCGATGTCGTCCTTGGGCAACGCCGACCCACCGGTGATCGTCATGGACTGCTCGCGACCGGTGCCGAGGTCCTTCGCCGAGACGTGCACGATGCCGTTGGCGTCGATGTCGAAGGTGACCTCGACCTGCGGCACGCCGCGCGGCGCGGGCGCGATGCCGGTCAGCTCGAACATGCCGAGCTTCTTGTTGTACGCGGCCATCTCCCGCTCGCCCTGGAAGACCTGGATCTGCACCGACGGCTGGTTGTCATCCGCCGTGGTGAAGACCTCGGAACGCTTCGTCGGGATCGTGGTGTTGCGCTCGATGAGCTTGGTCATGATGCCGCCCTTGGTCTCGATGCCCAGGGACAGCGGGGTGACGTCGAGTAGCAGGACGTCCTTGACCTCACCGCGCAGCACACCGGCCTGCAGGCTGGCGCCGACGGCGACTACCTCATCAGGGTTGACCCCCTTGTTCGGCTCCTTGCCGCCGGTCAGCTCGCGGACCAGATCCACCACGGCGGGCATCCGGGTCGAGCCCCCGACCAGCACCACGTGGTTGATGCCGCTGACCGAGATGCCGGCATCCTTGATCGCCTGCTGGAACGGTCCCTTGCAGCGGTCCAGCAGGTCCGCGGTCATCTTCTGGAACTCCGCCCGGGTGAGCCGGACCTCCAGGTGCAGCGGCCCGCTGTCGGTAGCCGTGATGTACGGCAGGTTGATCGTGGTCTCCCCGCCGGCGGACAGCTCGATCTTGGCCGTCTCGGCCGCGTCCCGCAGCCGCTGCAGGGCCATCTTGTCCTTGGACAGATCCACGCCCTGGGCGTTGCGGAAGGTGGTCACCAGGTGGTCGACGATGCGCTGGTCCCAGTCGTCACCGCCGAGGTGTGTGTCACCGGAGGTGGACTTGACCTCCACGACGCCATCGCCGATCTCCAACAGGGACACGTCGAACGTACCGCCACCGAGGTCGAAGACCAGGATGGTCTGGTCGTTCTCCTTGTCCAGGCCGTAGGCCAGGGCCGCCGCGGTCGGCTCGTTCACGATCCGCAGCACGTTGAGCCCGGCAATCTTGCCGGCCTCGGTGGTGGCCTGCCGCTGGGCGTCGTCGAAGTACGCCGGAACGGTGATCACCGCGTCGGTGACCGGCTCGCCGAGGTAGGCCTCCGCGTCCCGCTTGAGCTTCTGCAGGATGAACGCGGAGATCTGCTGCGAGGTGAACTGCTTGCCGTCGATGCCGATCGACCAGCTGGTGCCCATGTGGCGCTTCACCGAACGGACCGTGCGGTCGACGTTGGTGACCGCCTGACGCTTGGCGACCTCGCCGACGAGCACCTCGCCGTTCTTGGCGAACGCGACGATGGATGGGGTGGTCCGGCTGCCTTCGGCGTTGGCGATGACCAGCGGCTCGCCGCCTTCCAGGACGCTGACCACCGAGTTGGTCGTCCCGAGGTCGATTCCGACCGCACGTGCCATGGGAGCTTCCCTTCGTACTGCTTTCGAGGTCTGTGGTTGAGCCGGTGCCACTCAGAGTGGCGCGGTACCTGGGGCAACGTCAAGTCGACTTGAGTTCTTCCCACTCAACTTTTCTGCCTGTGCCCTCCCCGGCATGGCCTGCGGCCGGTACCGCGCCGGCCGACGGCGAGGGTGTCGGCGGGCGAACCTAGCGACCAATGAGGCAACCTGTTTCGCCTTCCGAGCGGCCGGGCGCACGTTCGCCGTAACACCTCGTCCGACCGGCCGGTAGCCGGCCGATCAAGGCGCGGTCGTAAGCTCGGATCAGCGTCCCCGGATGACCGGAGCCTCCACGTTGCGCCTCATAATCGGCCTGCTGATGACGGTCGCCGCGCTCGCCGTCGCCGGGCGGCGGGCGTACTGGCTGTATCGACTGATCAAGGTTGGGCAGCCCGCGCCGGGCCGCCTCGACGGCATCGGTGAGCGACTGCGGAGCCAGCTCACCGAGGTGTTCGGCCAGCGCAAGCTGCTCAAGTGGAGTGCGCCGGGGGCGGCGCACTTCTTCACGTTCTGGGGCTTCATCATCCTCGGCGCCACCATCCTGGAGGCGTACGGGGCGCTCTTCGATGAGCACTTCTTCATCCCGATCATCGGCAAGTGGGCGATCCTCGGGCTGCTCGAGGACTTCTTCGCGGTCGCGGTCCTGCTGGCGCTGGTCTACTTTGCGATCAACCGGGTCCGCGACGCGCCGGCCCGACGGCAGCGGGCGTCCCGGTTCTACGGCTCGCACACCGGCCCGGCCTGGGTGATTCTCGGCATGATCACCGCGGTGGTGGTCACCCTGCTGGTCTACCGCGGTGCGCAGATCGACACCGGCCACTTCCCGTTCGGCGCCGACCACCGCGGCACGTGGTGGACCTTCGCGTCCAAGGCGACCGCGGTGGTCTTGCACCCGCTCGGCGAGTCCGCCAACGGGGTGATCGAGACGGTCTTCATCCTGGCCCAGATCGGCGTGATCCTGGCCTTCCTGGTGCTGGTGCTCTACTCCAAGCACCTGCACATCTTCCTCGCGCCGCTCAATGTGCTCACCAAGCGCGAGCCGGTCGCCCTCGGTGCGCTGGCCACCACGCCGGACATCGAAGCGCTGATGGAGGAGGAAGACCCGCAACTCGGTATCAGCAAGGTCGAGGACTTCAGCTGGAAGGGGATGCTCGACTTCGCCACCTGTACCGAGTGCGGCCGGTGTCAGAGCCAGTGCCCGGCCTGGAACACCGGCAAGCCGCTGTCCCCCAAGTTGGTGATCATGGACCTGCGGGATCACCTGTTCGCCAAGGCCCCGTATCTGCTCGATGCGAACGGCGCGCCGGTCACCGGGGTGGAGGAGGACGCCGGCAGCGTGCCCGCGCACGACGGCCCCCCGGCCCACGAGCACAGCCACGGCGCGGTCCCTGAATCCGGCTTCGGGCGCCTGCCCACGCCGGGCAAGGCGCAGGCCGAGCGGCCGCTGGTCGGTACCGCCGAGGAACTCGGCGTGATCGACCCGGACGTGCTCTGGTCGTGCACGACCTGCGGGGCCTGCGTCGAGCAGTGCCCGGTGGACATCGAACACGTCGATCACATCGTGGACATGCGGCGCTACCAGGTACTGATCGAGAGCAACTTCCCGAGCGAGGCCGGCACCATGCTGCGCGGCCTGGAGAACAACGGCAACCCGTGGAACCTGCCGTCCCGCAAGCGGATGGAGTGGGCTCAGGGCCTTCCTTTCGACGTGCCGGTGATCACCCCCGGCGAGAAGATTCCGGACGACGTCGAGTACCTGTACTGGGTCGGCTGCGCCGGTGCCCTGGAGGACCGCTCGGTCAAGACCACCAGGGCCTTCGTCGAGCTGCTGCACACCGCCGGGGTTTCTTTCGTGGTCCTCGGCGAGGGCGAGACTTGCACCGGCGACCCGGCCCGGCGCCTCGGTAACGAGTACCTCTTCCAGGAACTCGGCAAGGCCAACGTCGAAACCCTCAACGAGGTGGGCGCCAAGAAGATCGTGGCCACCTGCCCGCATTGCTTCAACACGCTGGCCAATGAGTACCCGGCGCTCGGCGGTCACTACGAGGTGGTGCACCACACCCAGCTGCTCGGCCGGCTGGTGAGCGAGGGTCGGCTCACCCCGGTCGCCCCGGTGGATGCGAAGGTGACCTACCACGACCCGTGCTACCTGGGCCGGCACAACAAGGTCTACACCCCGCCGCGCGAGGTGCTCGGGTCGATCCAGGGCCTGCGGGCGCAGGAGATGCACCGCTGCAAGGAACGTGGCTTCTGCTGCGGCGCCGGCGGGGCCCGGATGTGGATGGAGGAGCGGATCGGCAAATCGATCAACTCTGAGCGGGTCGACGAGGCCCTCGGTCTGGACCCGGACGTGATCTCCACCGCGTGCCCGTACTGCATGGTGATGCTCTCCGACGCGGTCAACGCCAAGCAGCAGAGCGGCGAAGCGGCCGAGGGCGTCCAGGTGCTCGACGTTGCCCAGTTGCTGGCCAAGTCGCTGGTCCGGCCCGCTTCCGGCGGCTGAGGCGGCGGAGCAGGCGGTGGCCCAGGGCGGGCGCGGCCGGGGCGGCCGGGACGAGGCGGACCCCTACGAGGCGGCCGCCGCCCGACTCGACGCCGACCGGCGCAGCCGGGATCTCGGCGACCCGATCCCGGCGCTGCCGCCGGGACTGGCCACCCCGATGCCCGACCGGCGCAAGATGCGAAGGACCCTGTACCTGATCGGCGCCGTCCTGCTGATCCTCATCGTCGGCCGGGTCACCGCCCGGTCGCACGCCCCGGAGCTGGCGGCAAGCTGCACGAAGGTGCAGCTCGCCATCAACCCGAGCGCGGTGCACAGTGGTCGCGCCGTGACGTGGTCGGCGACCGGACCTTCCGGCCGGGCAATCACCCTCACCGTCGGCGATCGGCAGGTTTCCCCCGACCGGACCACGCTCACCGGCTGCAAGGCCACCGGCAAGTTCCTGGTACCGGTCGGGCCCGGTCGCTACGACGTTACCCTGCGGGCTGGCTCCGCGACGGCGACGGCGCGGCTTTCGGTTACCGGCTGACCGCAGCGGGGGTGCGAACGGTCAGGGGCAGCGCGAGCCGAACCGTGGTGCCGGCTCCGACCGTGCTGCTCAATTCCAAGGTGCCGCCCGCAGCTTCGAGCCCCACAGTCGCCAATGCCAAGCCGAAACCGCGCGGCGAGCCCGGTGGCGCCCAGGCCACCGCAGCGCCGTCGGCGTCGGTCGTCAGGCCTGGCAGCAGCATCAGTTGCAGCGCGGCGTCATCGGAGAGCCTCGCCAGCTCGTAGGCGCTGGACAGGTCGCGGCGAAGCGCCAGGCTGCGGACCCGCATCGGGTCGACCCCCACGCCGTCGTCGCGGACTTCCACGACGAGTCGGTCGCCCGACACGGCCGCCGTCACCTGCACCACCCCCGCCGAGGGCTTGCCGGCGGCTTGACGGGCCAGCGTCGGCTCGATCCCGTGCTCGACCGCGTTGCGTGTCAGCAGGATCAGCGGGTCACGCAGTGTACCGAGAATCGCCGGGTCAAACCGCAGTGCGCCGCCCTCGGTCGCCAACGTGCAGGCCTTGCCGACCGAGGCGGCGGTGTCGCGGACCACCCTCGGCAGGCACATCCATACGTCGTCGAGGCGCCGCAGCCTGGTCTGCCGGATCGCCTCCTGGGTGGTTTCGATCAACGTGTACAGCCGGGCCGCGGCCGCGGCGGTCATCGGGCCGGCAGTCTCCTCCCGCAGCGCTGCCTGCAGGAGGTCGCAGCTCTCGCCCAGCTGCAGCGCGCGGTCTTGGAGATGTTCCAGAACATCTGCGCCCACTCGCACCGCGCCGTCGAGCAGGGAGCGCTTCTCGGTTTGGCGGTCCAGCCCGGCGGCGAGCTGGGCGATGGTCAGCGACCCCTGGGTCAATAAGATCTCTCCGAGCGGGCGCGGATCCCCCAACTCCTGGGCATGCCGGGCCAGGCTCACCGCCGCCGGGGTCACCAAGCCCGACTGGGTGAGGACCTCCCCCAGTCGGGCAACCACGAGTGGCTCCGCCGGCACGGCCAGCACATCCAACCTGGCAAGGGTCGGATTGAGATCCTGATCCCCCTCGCCGCCGGTGGCCTCCAGCGCGTCCAGTACGGCGCGGATGGCGTCGACGCACGTCAACAACCCGTCCACCACATCGCAGGAGATCGCCACCCGACCTCGGGAGACCTGGGCAAGCAGCGCCTCCGCCGCGTCGGTCAGGGTGGGGATGCGCCGCAGGCCGAGCGGGGTGGCACCTGCGGACAGACTGCGCGCGGCGTGGGCCACCCGATTGAGCAGCCGAGTGGACGTCGGGTCGCGCTCCAGGCCGACCAGATCCTGCTCCAGGCGATCCAGGTCGTCGTGGCTTCGTAGCTGAAAGTCTGCGAATGCGACCGCGTCGTCCATTGAGCCCCCTCCACTGAAGGTGTGACGTTCCTGTCTTCGGCCATGCGATCTGCGATCCTGAGGGGCGGACGGGTCCTCCGCCCTGGCATCCGGGTGAGGGCTACCGTGTCCGAGGTGAAGGCGAGCGAATGATCCTGAGCGACGGGACGATCCGCGCTCTGCTCGCCGCCGGCCGTATCCGCATCGATCCGCTCGGCGAGGACCAGATCCAGCCGGCCAGTGTGGACCTGCGGCTGGGCCGGCAATTCCGGGTGATCGTGAACCACAGCGCCGAGTCGATCGACCCATACTCCTCACCGGCGGATCTGACCGCCATGATTGAGGTCCCGGCGGACGGACCGTTCATCCTGCATCCGGGCGAGTTCGTGCTCGGTACCACGGTGGAGTGCTTGGGCCTGCCGGAGGACATCGTGGCCCGGGTCGACGGCAAGTCCAGCCTCGGCCGCTGGGGGGTGCTCATCCACGCCACCGCCGGCTTCATCGACGCCGGCTTCGTCGGCGAGGTGACTCTGGAGTTGTCCAACGTGGCCACCCTGCCGGTGAAGCTCTGGCCGGGCATGAAGATCGGCCAGGTTTCCTTTATGCCGTTGGACGCGCCGGCGCAGCGGCCGTACGGGCACCCCGAGTTGAACAGCAAGTACCAGGGGCAGCGGGGTCCGCAGGCGTCGCGGTACGGCCGCAACGCCCGGCCGGGCACGTGACGCGTCCCGTGCTGCTCACCTGGTCCCGGTAGAGTGGCGGTGCCTCGCGAGTGTGGTCCATTCGCGGGTGTGGTCCATTCGCGGGTGTGGTCCAATGGCAGGACTTCAGCT
>CAWFCZ010000002.1:0-416007 GCA_963814355.1 uncultured Actinomycetota bacterium
CCCCTGATCTCGTTCAAGTCCTGGCGCGGCGCCGGCAGCCAGGCCAACCTGCGGCGGCTCGTCACCGGCCTCGACCGGGCCACGCTCACGTTCAACCACGAACCGGAGAACAACCCACTGGCCACCTCGGAGATCGCCGCCTGCTACGCCGCGATGCGGGCCATCATCGACGCCGCCGGGAAGACCCGCAGGATCCAGCTGTGGCACGTCCTGATGGGCTGGACCGCCGACCCCCGCTCCGGGCTCGACCCCGCCCACTACCTCAGCGCCCCGCTCGTCGCCAGCTTGGACGGCATCGGCTGGGACGTGTACGCCGACAGCGACGCCACCCGCGACCCGGCGGAGATGTACGGCCGCTGCCGGGCGATCGCCGCCGCCCACCAGCTGCCGTGGGGCGTCTTCGAGACCGGTGTCAGGGTCGTCCCGGGCACCGTCGACCGGGCCCACGCCGACTGGTACACCGAGGCGATCGGCTGGTGCCGCGCCAACGGCGCCGCCTTCTACACCCTCTGGAACTCCAGCACCGACGGCAACGACTACCGGCTCGACCGGCTGCCGGCCACCCAGGCGGTGTGGCAGGCGGCCGCCCGCTGGACCGACCCCACAGCAGCGCTGCGCCGGCAGGTCGACACCCTCACCACCCAACTCGCCACCGCCGGCACCGAGACCGACCGGCTCCGCGCCGACGTCCAACGGCGCACCGCGACGATGACCGCCATCCGGGACCTACTCACCGGGTGACGGGTGCGTCTACCCGCCGCTCCGGGTGACGCTCTTGACGGTGCACTCCACCGCACCCTCCGGGTAGGCGACCGTCGTCGCCTTCGCCGCCCGCACGTTCCGATGCCCCGGCGCGGGCTGGACGCCGCGGACACTCGCCCGCCCCCGGTCCACCTCCTTGCCGTCGTGGGTGAACGACACCAGCACCGCATAGCCCGCCGGCTTCGCCGTGCTGTTGTCGAACGCCAGCACCGCCACATCCTTCCGCCCGCCCCACGTGCCGTCGTCCGGCCCGCAGAACGTCACCTGCACATCCGAGGCCGCCGACGGGCCGCCGGCCTTCGACCCGCCGCACGCCGCCAGCGGCAGCAGCAACGCCAGCGCAACCAGCTGCGCCTTCATGAGGTGCCCTTGTCCTGCGCGTCGAGGTACATCCGGATGGCGCTGCGAATAAGGTCGGACCGGTTCAGCCCGGGCTCGCCGGCGGCCACCAGGCTGTCGAGTCGTAGGACGGTCGGCTCATCGAGCCGGATGATCAGCCGGGTGTTCAACCGGCGGAATGTTGTCATGACCTAAGCGTCGGACGTCAGGCATACAACCGATACCGCCATTCGGGTGGAGCATCATCGGCACTGCATCGCGCGGATCGAGCGACTCGCTCACGGCGTCTCCGGGTTCAGCCACGTCGGTAGGTCGATCACCTTCGCCTTCGCCTTGAACAGCGCCGGGTCGTCGAACCGGTCCCAGGTGAACACGCGGCAGTCGCCGGTCCCGCAGAACGCCTGCCGGTCCCCGACGACGAGGAACGGCTCCTGGTCGCAGCCCGGGCAGCGCGGCGCGCGGATCACAGGCATCACAGCGGCTTCCCGCGGAACTTCTCCACCTCGGCCAGAACCCGCCGAGCCGAGTCCCGGTAGGACAACCCGGCGTCAGGATGCCCACCGGCACCGTCGTAGCAGGAGCAGGTCCCGTTCAGGTGCCCGATGCCGCCGATCGCACTGCGCAGGTCGCATTCCATGTGCGCCGGTTCAGCCGCGGTGACGACCGGCTTCCCATCAGCGTCCGCACGCACATAACTCAAGACCATGATGACGCCCCGGTCGTTCTCCTCGATCGGCTCCGAGCAGAACACGCAGGCTCGACCTACCGGGGTAGGGACCTGCACGGCCGGCGGGTCAACCCGCGGCGCATCCCACCTGTCACCGAAGAACTCCTCATGCGATCACCCCAGCGGCCTCTCGACACGGATCCACGTCTGCGCGGCCACCGAGTCGGCGTCGGTGGCGAACTCCGCCCGCTCCGCCTCGGTGGGCTGACGCTTCAGCAGCCCCTGACCGGTGAACACCGCGACCTCCCCGCACCGGAAGCAGATCGAGAAGTCACCCGCCGCCGGCCGGCCCCGGGGAGCCCCGGGAAGCTCCCCGGCCGCGTCCGTCCGGTATCCGCAGTGCCAGCACGGCTGGCTCGCCTGCTGCCGGTAGACGCCGTAGTCCGGCTGGGTGACGTCGTCGCCGGTTACAGCCCCATCTCCTCGGCCTGGGCTTCAAGTTTCGCCCCCAACTCCCGCAGCTGCGCCAGCCGCACCTCGGGCGACATCCACGGCTCGGCCGAAGCGTCCGGGTCCGGCGGCGTCCCGAACACCTCCCGGTAGTAGCCGGCCAGACGCTCCCGGACCTGCTCCGCGTCAGCCACCCCATCGGCGTCGACCATCAGCTCCGCCCACCGGTCGCCCCTCAGCCCCGACCCGTCGTAGAAACACGGCCCCGCGGCTAGCGGCCCGCGCAGGGACGGGCACCGCTCACCGGGAGCGGTCTGCGCCGGGTGCTGCCGATA
The DNA here is from genome assembly GCA_963814355.1 of uncultured Actinomycetota bacterium. GTDB lineage: Bacteria > Actinomycetota > Actinomycetes > JADGOV01 > JADGOV01 > JADGOV01. The sequence goes on from CAWFCZ010000002.1 coordinate 2,554, forward strand.
GCGCGGCACGGGGGAGTGGTAGCCGACGTCGACGCCCTGCACCCGGCCGCCCATCATCTCGGCGGTCCGAGACCCAACCGGGTAGCACCAGTAGATGAACTGCACGGTCCCACTCGCACCTGCGAGGAAGAAGCTGTGCCGCGCCAACCGCTCTTCCTCCACCACCTCCGGCCAGAACACCAGCTCGGCCTCCACGCCGTGCGTCCAGTCGTGGCAGCGGCCGCAGTAGCCCTGCTCGATGTCCGTCGGGTGGTAGGACGTCGCCCGACATCGGGGGCAGCGGATCACGCCGCTCACCGGCCACCGACCCCGGCGACCAGCCGCACGCTCACCTGCAGCACCCGACCGGACCGCAGCCGGATCAGGAACCGGTCATCCTCCACGCCGGTGATCTCCACCGGCGCAAGCATGAACTCGTCCAGCGACCGCGCCAGCGCCGCCGCGATCGCCGCCGTCGTCGCTATCACCGACGCCTCATCCGCGCTCACCGGCCGGCCCTCTTCGCCGCCCACCTGCGCGCCAGCCACGCAGCATCCGGCCAGCCCGCCAACTCCAACTCCCGCGCGATCCCCGCCGCCGCCTCCCCCCGCGCCCGCGCGCACAACGCCGCCAGGAACTCGCACCGCTCCGGGTCCGCCGCGGCGACGATCTCCTCCGCCGCCCGCCGCGCCGACACCGGCGTCTCAATGTGCTCATGGATCAGACGGATCACCGTCTGCACCGCCACGCGCGTATCCGGCTGCACCGTCATCGAAGCCTGTGTTCCAGCCATGACGGTAAGTATGCAGGAGTAAAAGAAAGTGTCTAGAGGTACACGTCCCAAGTTGGTCGGTTGGCGGTCCCGGCGTGTCTCAAACGTGTCTTACGGCGCGCTACAAGATGCGTGGTCATGACGACACATGCCGTGATCATTGCAGGTCAGACGGGGCGTCGCTAGCATCGTCGCAGGTCGGAAAGGGGCCTTGAAGTCACTGGTTCAATCCCAGTATCGCCCACCACAACGCCGCTGGTCAGCGGCCTGGTTCGAGATCATCGGGACGGGCCTCACGATCGCTCGCCGGCAGCCTGCGGGCAAGCCTTGACGCCGTTCACAGCGGGCAGTGGTCGACACGCGCGGACAGTTGCGGACACCGCTTCTCGCCGGCTCTACGACGAGTCACCGCAGGAGTGGGAACAACCGGCGATTCCCGAGGGCCCTCTTGCTGCCAATGAGGGCCTTGGTCGGGATGTCCAGCTAGCACGTCGGAGGCACGAGCGTGGTGGCAGCGCCGCCGCCGCGGTGGTTGTCCAACGGGTGGGGTTCCATGACGTCGCGAGTCAGTGGCCTCACGCGCGATGTGCGGGCAGGGTTCAGGGCCGTCTACCCTCCCCGCCGGGCCCGGGCTCGCCGCCGGCCCGAATGGGTTCGACCTTCCCCGAGGAGTTGACTTTGCGCCGCAAACTCAACTAGGTTTGCAGCACAAAGCGGCATCTGGAGGTCGCCATGAACGCACGGCACAATGCCCACGAAACCACCCCGACGAACGGGGACGACTGGCTGGATCCGCGCGAGGCAGCGGACCTGCTGGAACGAACCCAGCGCGAGGCACGGCGCACGCTCACGAGCGACAAGCCGTTGCTCTCGGTGTTCTCCGCGCTGGTCGTACTGGCCATCTACGGCTCGATCTGGTCCTCCTCGCGTGACCACCACCCGTATACAGGCCCGAGTCTCAACGTTGTCGGCCTGGTGTACATCCTGGTCGCGGTCGCGGCCCTGGTGAGCGTGTCGGTATACCTCCGCGCGACCGCCGGGGTCAGCGGGCAGTCTCGACAGGAAGCCCGCACCATGGCGATTCCGTTGGTCTTCGCCGTCGCCGGAGTCTACGTCTTCGATGGCGCGCTGAGCTACGACGGGTTCAGCCCCGCCATCGTCTACGGCGTCTTCGACGCCGCTGCACCATGGCTGGTAGTCGGTGCGGTCCTGGCCGGTCACGCAGCAGCGAACAAAGATTGGTGGAAGCTGGCTGGTGCGATCGCTATGATCGTCGTCGCGGCGGGCAGCGCATTCGCGGGTCCCGCCAACGTGTGGGGAGTGCTCGCCGTCTCCGGATGCCTATTGTTCCTCGCCCAGGGCGTGCTCCGCCTCCGGTGCGAGCGGGCCCGCTCGACCGTGCGGGTCCACGGCTAGGCCGAGTGGTCTTCGCTCGTGACAACCGATGACCCGCTCGACCCGCTGATCCACGCGCCGGCCCGGCTGCGGATAGTGGTGACGCTGGCCGCCCTGGGCGAGGGTGACGCCCTCTCGTTTTCTCGCCTGCAGAACTTGCTCGGCCTAACACCCGGCAACCTAATCACCCACGTGCGCAAACTCGAGGACGCCGGCTACCTCAGTAGCGACAAGACTGGCAACGGGACAGCTTCGCACACCTCGATAGCGCTGACCCAGCAAGGTCGCGCGGCGCTTGGCACGTACACCACCACCCTCCGCGGGCTCCTTGATGGAGTCCAACCGGCCGGGAAGCGCCAGCGCAGCCCCGACCAGAAAGGAATGTCTGCGTAGGGGCGTGAGCACGCGAGGGCGATCAGGTCCGCCGGGCGCTATCAAAACACCAGGGTCGAACGTCCGGATCCGCTGCGGATGAGAGCGCTATCGTCTGGTGCCCCTTACGACGGTCAGCATTTGCGCGGTACCTGGCTGGGCTGGCGTTGGGACACGGGTACAGATGGCCGCGACCATCGCGTCGATGTTCCCGAGCAGCACTTCCAGTGCGGTCACGTCGTTCGAGGGCTCGCCCAGACCGGGGGCGGCGCGGGCCTAGCGGCGGCCGGACATCAGATCACCGGCGTCGACCTCAGCCCGGTTCAGGTCGAGCGCGCCACCGAGCTGGTGCCCGCGCTATCGATGTCCAAGCGGTCTGCCCAGGCCGTGCCAGAGGCGAAGCCGGAGCGCCACGGTTGTCCGGCCGAGTCTTGCAACCCCGCGGCCCCAACCATCAAGGAACTATCCGCTCCATTGCGCTCACGGCATGGCAGCAATTGCCCGCTGAGCGGCTCAGGCGCAGCTCGCGACGGCACGGTCCGGCGCGGCCCCAACTCGCTGTGCCGGTGCAGGCGCCGAAGCGCCGTCGAGATCGGGTGACCCGGGCGCGGAGTACTTTCCCATCGTGGCCGACAGTTGCTCCATGCGTACCGGCTTGGGCAGGTAGTCGTCCATCCCGGCCGCCATGCACTCCGTTCGGTCCTCCGTCCTGGCGTTGGCCGTCATGGCGATGATCACCGGCTGCTCGCCGGCGGAGAACTCGGCGCGAATGCGGCGACTTGCATCCAGGCCATCCAGTTCCGGCATCTGCACGTCCATGAGAATGACGTCGTAGGGCGCGTGGCGCAGCGCCGCGAGCGCCTCCAGGCCGTTGCCGGATACTTCCGCCCGGTAGCCCAGCCTGGCCAGCATCAGCACCGCCAGCTTCTGGTTCACGGGATTGTCCTCGGCGATCAGGACCCGCAGCCCGGACGCCGGAGCAGGTGGGGAAGCGGTCGGACGATGGGAGACCGGAGTCGGTATGGTGCCGCTGATCGAGCGCAGGGTACGGTGCAGCTGCACCGACTTCGCCGGCTTGATCAGATGCGCCGCGAACCACGCCCCGCGGAATCCCGGCTCTTCACGCCAGGCCCTCGAGCTGAGCAGCACCAAGGGCAGGTCGGCGTACCGCGGCAGAGCATGTAGGGCGATCGCCAGCTCGACGCCATCCATGCCCGGCATGTCCAGGTCGAGCAAGCCGACGTCGTAGTCTCCACCCTGCTCGACAAGGGTCAGCGCTGCCTCGGCGCTCTCGACGGCATCCCCGTGCACGCCCCACCCGGCAAGCTGGCTCCGGATGATCCGCCGGTTGTTGGCGTTGTCGTCCACCACGAGCGCTCGCAGTCCGGCCAGCGGTCCGGGAGCCGTCTGACCGCACGCACTCGGCTGGGTCACTCGTCTCGTCGGGATGACGAAGTGGAACGTGGAACCGCGCTCCGGCTCGCTCTGGACGCCGATCTGGCCGCCCATCGCCTCGACCAGCCGGGCGCTGATCGCCAGCCCGAGCCCGGTGCCGCCGTGGGTGCGGGTGGTCGAGACCTCAACCTGACTGAACGAACGGAAAAGCCGGTCCAGCCCGTCGGCCGCGACCCCGATCCCGGTGTCGGCCACCGCGAGGCGCAGCATCGGTGGACCGCCGTCAGCCTCCTCGATCGTGACCTTGACCAGGATCTCGCCGACGGAGGTGAACTTGACCGCGTTGGACAACAGGTTGACCAGGACCTGCCTCAGTCGAGTCTCGTCCCCGATCAGGCAATCCGGGCAATCCGGGTCGATGTCGGCCATCACCTCCAGCCGCTTCTCAGCCGCCTGAGTGGCGATCAGGTCGAGCGCACCTTCCACCAGATCCCGGATCTCGAACGGCTGCATCTCAAGCCGCAGCGCGCCGGATTCGATCTTGGAGTAGTCGAGTACGTCGTTGATGAGCTCGAGCAGGGTGTTTCCGCTGGCCCGGACGATCTCCAGGTAGTCCCGCTGCTCCGCATTCAGGTCGGTATCCAGCAGCAGTCCGGTCATTCCGATCACGGCATTCATCGGGGTACGGATCTCATGGCTCATGGTCGCCAGAAAGGTCGACTTGGCCGAGGTCGCCGCGTCCGCGGCCCGGCTCGCCTGCTCAGCGATGTCCTTGGCCTCGGCCAGGTCCACGGCCTGGCGGCGCAGCGACTCGTTGCGCTCCATCAGCTCCGCGGTGGTCCGCCGCAGCCGTTCGCCCTGCTCATGAGCGGCGCTGATGTCACGAGTGACCTTGCCGAAGCCCCGGAGCTCGTGCTGGTCGTTGTAGAGCGGGGTAATGACCACGTTGGCCCAGAATCGGGACCCGTCCTTGCGTACCCGCCAACCCTCGTCCTCGAACCGGCCGTCGCGGACCGCGGTGACCAACTCCGCGTCCGGCACATCCGCCGCCTGGTCCGCAGCCGGATAGAAGACCGAAAAGTGCCGGCCCAGAATCTCCTCGGCCCGGTACCCCTTGATGTGCTCGGCCCCGGCGTTCCAGCTGATTACCCGGCCTGACGTATCTAGAGCGACGATCGCGTAGTCCAGAACCCCCTCCACCAGCAGCTGGTACCGCTCCTCGCTCAGCCGCAGCGCATCCGGGTTCGGCGCGGTCCGCTGGGAAGCGGCCGACGGCTGCTCCGCGTGCTCGGTCACAGTTGCTCTGGTCGGCAAGGCCGGCCGAGGACTTGAGACCCGACTGCCGCGGTACGGCTGTCTCAACTCACTGTCGAGCCGGCTGTGACGCTGCGCCTCGCGAGGTCGGCAGCCCCGATGAGGCCGGCCAGGTTGCCGAGCCCGGCCCGGACGATCCTGGCCTCGGATCGGAAGCCGCGACCCGGCAACTGGCGGCGGTAGGACTCCCGGGCCGGCCCGAGCAGCAGGTCACCGGCGTCGGAGACGCCGCCGCCGATGACCACCAGGCCCGGGTCGAGCGCGGCCGCGAGGTTCGCGATACCGATCCCGAGCCAGCCGCCCATCTCGGTGAAGAGTTCCACCGCCGCTGGATCACCGTCCCGAGCGGATTCGGTGATCAACGGCCCGGTGATGGCGTCGACGTCCTGCCCCGCCCGGTGCAGGAGTGCCGCGATGACCGGCGAGTCGGCCGCGGCCAGCCCGCGGGCTTCCCGTACCAGGGCATGCCCGCTGGCGTACTGCTCCCAGCACCCGCGGTTGCCGCAGGCGCACCGGTGCCCTCCGGGCACGACCACCATGTGCCCGAACTCCCCCGCCATGCCGTACCGACCGCGCTGCAACGCCCCCTCGACCAGCAGGCCGCCGCCGATTCCGGTACCGAGGGTGAGGCAGATGACGTACTGCTCACCGCGCGCGGAACCGAATCGCCACTCCGCCCAGGCGGCCGCGTTGGCGTCGTTCTCCATCAGTACCGGCAGCCCCAGCCGATCGCGCATCACCTCGCGCAGCGGTTCATTGCGCCACGCCAGGTGCGGCGCGAAGACGACGGTGGACCGAGTCTCGTCGAGCCACCCCGCGGCGCCGATCCCGACCGCGGACACCGGGTATCGAGCGGCCAGCGCCTGGACCAGCTCCGCAATGGTGTCCTCGACGAGCTGCGGGCTCTGCTTCTTGTCCGGCGTGTCTGCTCGACAGTGCTCCACGATCGTGCCGGCCGCATCGACCACCCCCGCGATCACCTTGGTGCCGCCGATGTCAACCCCGACGGCGAGCCGGGGTTCGCCGGCCGACCGGCCCTGCGTCCTCATGGCACTTCCCTCCGGCGCGGTGAGCTGCCACCGTACGGTGCCGCTTCGCGGGAGCCGAGCACCGCCGCTCGAGGCGCCGCGGCGACTCGCGGTACCCGGTTAGACGGGTTCCACGCGGACCCCGTCCACGATCGCATCCGGGGACAGTTCCTGCCGCTGGAACTGAGTGTGGTAGAGCTCGGAGTACAGCCCGCCGGCGTCCAGCAGATCGCAGTGCCGGCCGCGCTCGACGACCCGGCCGTCGTCGATCACCAGGATCTGGTCGGCCTCCCGGATCGTGGACAGCCGGTGCGCGATCACGATGGACGTGCGACCGGCTAGCGCGGTCTTCAACGCGCGTTGCACGGCCACCTCGGACTCCGAATCCAGGTGCGCGGTGGCCTCGTCCAGCACGACGATCGACGGCGCCTTGAGGAGCAGCCGGGCGATCGCCAGCCGCTGCTTCTCCCCGCCGGAGAGCCGGTACCCGCGGTCACCGACCACGGTGTCCAGGCCGTCGGGCAGGCTCCGAACCAGCGGCCCGATCTGGGCCGCGTCCAGCGCCGCCCACAGCTCCCCCTCGGTCGCCTCGGGCCGGGCGTAGCGCAGGTTGGCCCGGACGCTGTCGTGGAACATGTGCGCGTCCTGGGTGACCACGCCGACAACGCTGCGCAGCGAGGCCAGCGTGACGTCGCGTACGTCGTGCCCGGCGATCCGGACCGCGCCGTGCTGCACGTCGTACATCCGGGTGACCAACGAGGTGATCGTGGTCTTCCCGGCGCCGGACGGCCCGACCAGCGCAACCAGCTGGCCCGGCTCGGCCCGGAAGGAAACATCATGCAGGACCTGCTTCTCCGGCGTGGTGTCCAGCACCGCCACCGACTCGAGCGAGGCCAGCGACACCTCGCCCGCCGTCGGGTAGCGAAAGCCGACCTCCTCGAAGGAGATGGTGTTGGCGTCGGCGGGCAGCGCCACCGCGTTCGGGGCATCGGCGATCGCCGGCGGTAGGTCGAGGACTTCGAAGACCCGCTCGAAGGAGACCAGCGCGGTCATCACGTCGACCTGGACGTTGGACAGCGCGGTGAGCGGGCCGTAGAGCCGGTTGAGGTACGCGGTGAGTGCCACCACCGTGCCGACCCCGAGCGCCCCGTCGACCGCCAGATGCCCGCCGTAGCCGTAGACCAGCGCGGTGGCCAGCGCGGCCACCAAGGTGAGGGAGACGAAGAAGACCCGGGCGTACATCGCAGACTGCACACCGATGTCGGCCACCCGGCGAGCCCGGCCGCGGAAGGCGTCGTTCTCGTCCCGGGGGCGGCCGAACAGCTTGACCAGCAGCGCCCCGGAGACGTTGAAGCGCTCGGTCATCATGGTGTTCAGCTCTGCGTTGAGGCCGTAACTCTCCCGGGTGATGGCCTGCAGCCGCCGGCCCATCCAGCGGGCCGGCAGCACGAAGATCGGCAACAGGACGAGTGCCATCAGGGTGATCTGCCACGACAGGTAGAACATCGCGGCCAGCACGATGACCACCGAGAGCAGGTTGGAGATCACCGCCGACAGCGTGCCGGTGAAGGCCTGCTGCGCGCCGAGGATGTCGTTGTTCAGCCGGGTGATGAGCGCCCCGGTCTGGGTCCGGGTGAAGAAGGCGATCGGCATCCGCTGGACGTGGGCGAAGACCCGGGACCGCATGTCGTAGATCAGGCCTTCGCCGATGGTCGAGGAGAACCAGCGCCCGATCAGCTCCACAGCGGCGTCCAGCAGGGCCAGCCCGGCCACGAGCAGGGCGAGAGCGGTGATCAGCCCGGGGCGGTGCTTGCCGATACCATCGTCGATGATCTTGCGAAAGATGAGCGGGTTGACCGCGCCGAGCACCGCGTCGAAGACGATCGTCGCCAGGAACAGCCACAGTGCCTTCTTGTACGGCGCCGCGAAGCGCAGGATCCGGCGCGCGGTCTCCTTGGTGAGCCGCTGCTCCTTGACCGCGTTGTCGCGGGTGAAGGAGCGCAGGGTCTGCCATGGCGCATGACCCATCGACACGGGCTGGGCTCCTTCCCACATGTTCCCCCGGCAGGTACGGAAGCGACAACGCGGCCGGCCTCCGGCTGCTTCCCCATCCCTGTACTCATGTAATCCGTCTGGGCCCCTCGGCCGGCACCAGCGCTCAGCGGAACGCCGAGACGCCGGTGACCGCCCGGCCGATGAGCAGCTTCTGCACCTGGCTGGTGCCCTCGTACAAGGTGGTCACCCGGGCATCGCGCAGCAGCTTGCCGGCCACGTAGTCATCGAGGTAGCCGTACCCGCCGTGCACCTGAATGCAGGCGTTCGCCGCCCGGACCGAGGCTTCGGAGGCGAAGAGCTTAGCCTTGGACGCGGCCAGCGTGTAGGGCTCGCCGCGGGTCTTGAGGTCCACCGCCGCCCAGGTCAGCAGCCGGGCGCAGTCGGTGTCGACGGCCACGTCCGCGATCAACTCCTGGACGAGTTGGTGACCGGCGATCGGCTTGCCGAACTGGGTGCGTGTCCGGGCGTACCCGGTCATCTCCTCCAGGGCGCGGGCAGCCACGCCGGTGCACGACGCGGCGAGGGAGATCCGGCCGTCGTCCAGGGCGCCGAGCGCGATCGCGATGCCCCGACCCTCGGTACCGCCGAGCAGCGCCGCCGGCCCCACCTCGACCCCGTCCAGGACGAGCTCGGCGGTGTCGCACGAGCGGAGACCGAGCTTGCCGTGCATCGGTACCGCGCTGAACCCGGCGGCGTCGGTGGGTACCAGGAACGCCGAGACCCCCCGGGCGCCCGGTCCGCCGGTCCGGGCCATCACCAGCGCCACCCCGGCGATCGTTCCGTTCGTGATGAACAGCTTCCGACCGGTGATCCGGTAGCCGCCGCCCGGCAGCGCCTCGGCCCTCGAGGTCAGCGACGCAGGGTCGCTGCCGGCGTCCGGCTCGGTCAACCCGAAACAGCCCAGCAGCTCACCGGTCGCCATCCGCGGCAGCCACGCGGCGCGCTGCTCCTCGGTCCCCCAGCGGGCGATCGCCCCGGCCACCAGGCCGAGGTGTACCGACACGATGGACCGCACGTTGGCGTCACCGCGGCCCAGTTCCTCGATGACCAGCGCGTAACTGAGCGGGTCGGCGCCGCCGCCGCCGTAGCGCTCCGCAATGGTGAGTCCCAACCAGCCCCCGGCGCGCAGCCCGGCCAGCGCCTCGGAGGGGAAGCGCTCCGCACGGTCGTTGTCGATCGCGCCGGGGATTACCACGTCGGCGACCCAGTCCCGGATCGCCGCGCGGAGCGCGACGTGCTCGGGCGAGAGGCACAGGTCCATGCCGGCCGCGCTACTCGGCCACGCCGGTGAGGTCGCGCAGCCGCCGCAGTTGGGCTTCGCGTTCGGCCGCCAGCTGTTCCGCCGGGGTGCGGCGCATCGCCGAGAGCAGCAACGCCTTGGTCTCGATCACGGCGTCACGGGGCGCGGCGAGCAGCGCCGCGGCCAGGTCGGCCGCGGCGGCTTCGAGCTCCGCCGCCGGCACCACCAGCTCGGCGAGTCCGAGCGCGGCCGCCTCGGCGGCACCCACCCGGCGGCCGGTGGCGCAGATCTCAAGCGCCCTCGGGTAGCCGACCAGTTCGACTAGCGCTCTGGTTCCGCCGAGGTCGGGTACCAGACCGCGGCTGGTCTCGGCCATGGCGAGCTGGGCGTCGTCGGCCAGGATGCGCAGGTCAGCGGCCAGCGCAAGCTGGAAACCGGCGCCGACGGCGTGGCCCTGGACGGCGGCGATGGACACCAAATCCGGCCGGCGCCACCAGGTGAACGCCGCCTGATAGCACGCGATGAGGTCCAGCGCCGCCGGGTCCGGGAGCCGGGCCATCTCCGCGAACGACTGGGCGCCTGGCACGCCTTGGGGAGTGAACATGGCGGTGTCCAGCCCGGCGGAGAACGCGGCACCGGCCCCGCGGACGACCACCACCCGGATGGTGCCGGGCAGCGCCCGGCCGATATCCCGTAATGCCGCCCACATCCGCGGCGTCTGGGCGTTGCGGCGCTCCGGACGGTTCAACGTCACCGTCGCGACCGCGTCCGCCACGTCCAGCAGGAGACCGGCGCCGGCTAAGGCGTCGGGATCTAGACCGGATACGGCTGCGGAAAGGGTCGAGGCGGCGTCGGCCTTCACCGCAGTGTCCGACCGCTCAGGCGGATTCGGCCTTGGCGGCTGCCCGCACACCGCGGGTCGCGCCCCCCCGGCCGCGTAGGGTCGTGCCCGACTCGGACAGGATGCGGTGGACGAACCCGTAGGACCGACCGGTGGACTCGGCCAGGGAACGGATCGATTCCCCACCGTCGTAGCGCTTCTTCAAGTCGGTCGCGAGCTCGTCCCGCTCCGAGCCGGTCACCCGGCTACCCTTCTTCAGGTCGGCCACGTCGTTTACCTCCGCGTCGCTGCGACGGCTTTGATGCCGGCGGGTGATCACTCTAGCCGGACGTACCCCCCCAAACGCAATATCAACTCGGCGCCAAAGTGCTCCCCGTTTCGGCCGCTACGGTTTTCCCATGCCCTTTCCGCGGCGGGACCTCGCGGTCTGGGCTGTCATCGTGGGGTTCGGTCTGGCTCTGACGGCGCTGGCAGTGGCTCTGAACGCGCACGTCGGGGTGGCTGGCGCACCGTTCACCGGCTCCTACCGGTTCACTGTCGGCGTCGCGTCCCTGATGGCACCGGCGGTCGCCGGCATCGTCCTGCTGGCGGTCTCCCGGGGCTGGCACCAGGCGTTGCCGTGGCCGGGCTCGCTGGCCGCCGGATACCTGGCCGCCCTGGGTTGGGCGGTCACCTTGGCGCTGGTGGACGGTGGCCAGGGCTTGTCCCGGGCCGACCGCGCCTTCGGCGGCTACGCCCGGGACGTCCCGCGGGTCGGGAACGCCCCGCTGGCGTTCGTCCGGCACTACGTCGCGGCGGCGCCGTCGCTGTCCCCGGACAGCCGGCAGCACCCGCCCGGGGCGGTGCTGCTGCTGTGGGTTCTGGACCGGATGGGGCTGCACAGCCCGGTCCTGCTCGGACTGCTGATCACGGCCGTGGGCTGCGTGTCCGTGCCGCTCGTCGGCGTCGCCGTGCGCTCGCTGTGCTCGGAGGCGGCCGCTCGGGCACTGCTGCCGGTGTTGGCGCTGGCGCCGTACGGGATCTGGTTGGCGGTCAGCCTGGACGCCGTGCCGCTGGCGCTGTGCGCCGCCGCCCTGGCCTGCGGAGTGATAGGCAGTGAGCCGCGCCGCTCGCCGTGGTGGGCCGCGGCCGCCGGGCTGCTGCTCGGCATCGGGGCGCTGTTCTCCTACAGTGCCGCCTGGCTGGGTACCTCGATCCTGGTGGTGTACTTCGTCCGCCGCCGACCGCTGCTCAACGTGGTGAGCGGCATTGCGTCGCTGGTGCCGCTGGCGGCGGCCAGGCTGGCCGGGTTCGGGTGGCTGGACGGGCTCACCGCCGCCCAGGCCGACTTCTCCATTCGGGTCGGGCCGCATCGCTCTTGGCTGGTCTGGATCTTCCTGGATCTGCTGCTGGTTCTCATCGCCGCCGGCCCGGCCGTGGTGGCCGCCGCCCGTAAGGTCCGGCGTACCCCGGGCTGGCCGTTCGCGGTCGGCGCCGCCCTCGCGGTGGCCTTCGCGGTCGGTTCCGGGCTCTCCCGAGGCGAGGTGGAGCGCTCGTTCCTGCCCTTCTTTCCCTGGCTGCTGGTCGCCGCGGTCGCGTCGGAACCCGGTCGCGACCCGGGGACGGCCGGGCCCACGCCGCTGCTGCTGGTGGCCGCGGGGGCGGCCAGCGCGGTCGTGATCGAGGCCGCCGTACGAAGTCCCTGGTAGGGGCCAGCCGCCTGGTCAGGCCAGGGCGACCAGATCGGCGAAGTCGGTGCTCCAGTGGTCCTCGACCCCGTCGGGCAACAAGATGACCCGCTCGGGATGGAGCGCCTCGACCGCGCCGGCGTCGTGGGTGACCAGCACGACCGCGCCGGAGTAGGAGGCCAATGCCGCCAGGACCTGCTCCCGGCTGGCGGGGTCGAGGTTGTTCGTCGGCTCGTCGAGGAGCAGCACGTTGGCGCTGGAGACCACCAGCCGAGCCAGCGCGAGTCTGGTCTTCTCCCCACCGGACAGGGTGCCCGCCGGCTGGTCGGCCACCTCGCCGGAGAACAGGAAGGCGCCGAGCACCCGGCGCAACTCCGGCTCGCCGGTGTCCGGTGCGGCGGCCCGCAGGTTGGCCAGCACGGACGTCTCCCGGTCCAGCGTCTCGTGCTCCTGCGCGTAGTACCCGAGCCGCAGGCCGTGGCCGGGGACCACGTCGCCGGTGTCCGGCGGTTCCAGGGAAGCCAGGATCCGCAGCAGCGTGGTCTTGCCCGCGCCGTTCAGGCCGAGGATCACCACCCGGCTACCCCGGTCGACCGCCAGGTCGACGTCGGTGAACACCTCCAGCGAGCCGTAGGACTTCGACAAGCCCTCCGCGGACAGCGGCGTACGACCGCAGGGCGCCGGTTCCGGGAACCTGAAACGCGCCACCCGGTCGGCCCGGCGGGTTGCCTCCAGGCCGCCGAGGAGGCGGGCGGCCCGGCGGTCCATGTTCTGCGCCGCCTTCGCCTTGGTCGCCTTGTACCGCATCCGGTCGGCCTGGGAGTGCAATGCCGCGGCCTGCTTCTCCGCGTTGGTCCGCTCCCGGCGGCGCCGCCGCTCGTCGGTCTCGCGCTGGGCGACGTAGGCCTTCCAGCCGACGTTGTAGACGTCGAGGACGCAGCGGGTGGCGTCGAGGTGCACCACCCGGTTGACGGTGGCCGCCAGCAGGTCGGTGTCGTGGCTGATCACCACGAGGCCGCCCTTGTGGGTCCGCAGGAAGTCCCGCAGCCACCCGATGGAGTCGGCATCGAGGTGGTTGGTGGGCTCGTCGAGCAGCAGAGTTTCGGCGCCGCTGTACAGGATCCTGGCCAGCTCGACCCGGCGCCGCTGGCCGCCGGACAGCGTACCCAGCGGCTGGGCCAGCGCCCGCTCCGGCAGCCCGAGGCTGGAGGCGATCCGGGCCGCCTCGGCCTCGGCCGCGTACCCGCCGAGGGTCTGGAACCGCTCCTCCAGGTGGGCGTACCGGCGGATCGCCCGGTCTCCGTCGGCGTTGCCGGCACCCATCCGCTGCTCGGCGACTCGCATGTCGCGGACCAGGACGTCCAGGCCCCGGGCGGAGAGGATCCGATCGCTCGCCACCACGTCGAGGTCGCCGGTCCGCGGGTCCTGCGGCAGGTACCCGACGTCGCCGGATTTGGTGATCGTCCCGGCGGCCGGTGCGCCCTCACCGGCCAAAACCCGGGTCAGGGTGGTCTTGCCGGCGCCGTTGCGCCCGACCAGGCCGACCCGGTCCCCGGCAGCGACCCGGAAGCTGGCGTGTTCCAGCAGGAGCCGGGCGCCCGCGCGCAACTCAACATCGGTGCAGGTGATCACGAAAGGGTCTCTCAGGCTCGACGCGGACAGAATGCAGCGGCCGCGCCCCGGCACGGGGGCGGCGAGCGGGCGCGTCAGTCGAGCAACAACACGCCGTCCAGTCTAACGGCCACAGCCTGACGCGGGCGGAACAAGGCGGCCGGGAGATTGCTTGCGCGTTACGTGACCACCGCAGCGCTCGCCGCCCCGGCGCCGCGGTTGTTCTCCGGCCGCCGGCGGTTGCCGACCATCGGGCTGCTGCTGACCACCACGCTGATCGCCTTCGAGGCATTGGCGGTCGCCACCGCCATGCCGACCACCGCCCGCGCGCTGCACGGGCTGAACCTGTACAGCTTCGGGTTCACCGCTTTCCTGGTGACCAGCATCGTCGGCATGGTCGACGCCGGCGCCCGGGCGGACCGCCGCGGACCCGGGCCAGTGTTGCTCGCCGGCCTGAGTGCCTTCGCCGCCGGCATGGTGACCTGCGGGCTGGCGCCCACCATGCCGGTCTTCATCGCCGGCCGGGCGATCGGCGGTTTCGGCGCCGGCTCGGTGATCGTGGCGATGTACGTGCTCATCGCCCGGGTGTACGACCCGGCGCTGCGGCCCAAGGTGTTCGCGGCGATGTCCGGCGCCTGGGTGATCCCGGCCTTGGTTGGACCGTCGATCGCCGGGGGGCTGACCGAACACGCCGGCTGGCGCTGGGTGTACCTCGGCCTGCCGCCTTTCATCGGCCTCGGCCTGCTGCTGCTGATCCCGGCGCTGCGTGGCCTGCCACCGGGCTCGACGAACCGGCGCCGGGCACCGGCGGTTGCTGCCCTGTCGCTGGCCGCCGGCGTCGCCCTGGTCCAACTTGCCGCCGTGCGGCTGTCACCGGTGCGCCTGGGCCTGGCCGGCTTCGCGTTGACGTTCCTCGCCCTGCCGCTGCGCCGGCTGCTGCCGACCGGCACCCTGACGCTGCGCCGGGGACTGCCCAGCGCGATCGCCTGCCGGGGAGTGGCGGCCGCGGCGTTCTTCGCCGCCGAGGCGTACCTGCCCTACATGCTGGTCACCCAGCATAGCGCGCGGCCGACGCTGGCCGGCCTGCCGCTGACCTTCGGCGCGGTTGGCTGGTCGATCGGCTCGTGGCTGCAGGGCCGAGTTGCCGACCGCTCCCGGGGGCGGCTGCTGGAACTGGGTTTCCTCCTGATCGCCCTGGGAGTTGCCGGGCTCACCTTGGCGACCTCGACCGCGGTACCGGGCTGGGCGGCCATCCCGCCCTGGATGCTCGCCGGCGCCGGGATGGGCCTGGCCATGCCGGCCGTATCGGTCATCGTGCTGGCGCTGTCGCCGCAGACCGAGCAGGGGGAGAACTCGGCGGCGCTGCAGATCTCCGACGCGGTCGGCAGCGCCACCGCGATCGCCCTCGCCGGTGCGGTGGTCGCGGCGGCCAGGGTCGGCGGGCACCCCGTGCTGGGGTTGCTGGCGGTCGACCTTGGCATGGCCGCCACCGCGTTGGCCGGCATCGCGGTCGCCCGGCGTACCGCGGTCTGAGCCGGTCACCCCACGCGGATGGACCGCAGACGCGGTACTGCGGCGTGACTCCGGCAGCGTATCTGGCACAGTCAGCGCCATTCACCGCGAACTGATCTCGTCTCGCATTGCGACCCGGTGCGGCGTCGACATGACGCTGCGATGGAAGGCGTCGGCAGCCTGACCGTCGCCGCAAGCGGATCCCGTTCGGACGCCCGGCCTGTCCGAGGCGTGGATCGCGACGCGTCCCCGCACGACGTTCGCTTCCCGACGTGCTCGTACAGAAGGCGAGACACTCGTACCGAAAGCTCTTTACAGGTACTATGTGTACATGGCCGACACCGCCGTTTTCAGCATCTCCGACGCGCGCACGCAGCTTGCGGCGATCATCGATCGCGCCCGCACAGACCACCAGCCCATCTACGTCGCTCGCCGCGGACGTCGCGTAGCGGCTGTCATCGACGCCGACGATCTCGACCGCATCCTTGAGCTGGCTGAGGACATGGCCGACATTCGTGCTGCGGAGCAGGCACGTGCCGAGATGACATCGACTGGTGCGGCGCCGATACCGTGGGACGAGGTCAAGGCTGATCTCGGCCTCACATGATCTACGAAGTCGCTCTGGCGCCGGCCGCAGCCCGCCAGTTGCGCAAGCTCGATCCGCAGGTGCGCCGCCGCGTTCAGGCAGCCATCGAACTGCTCGCCACCGAACCACGGCCGCCAGCAGCGACGCGATTGCTCGGCGGTGCAGGAGAGTGGAGAGTGCGAACCGGTGACTACCGCATCATCTACGAGGTCGAGGACGAGCGCCTACTCGTGCTTGTCCTGAGCGTCGGGCATCGCCGCGAGATCCACCGGCGACGCTGACCAACCTCTGGCTACCTCGATCGGCTGTGCGTGATCAGGGTCTTGCCGAAGTCCCAGATCAGGCCCGACCCGCGGTGCGCCTCGTCCATGACGTCGGTGAACGCATCGATGAACCGGTCGACCTCGGGCTCGCCGATGATCAACGGCGGAATCAGCTTGATCACCTCAATGTGATCGCCGGAGACCTGGGTGAGTATCCGGTGCTTGTGGAACAACGCGTGCACGACAGTCTGGGCGAACAACCCCTTGCGGGCGGCCTGCAGCGCCATCCAGGGTGCGCGCAGCTTCCACGAGCTCGGCCGGCCGAACTCGATGCCGATCATCAGCCCGCGGCCACGGACCTCGTGCAGCAGCTCATAGCGGTCGACGAGGTCGGCCAACCTGAACTGCAGCTGCTCGCCGATCTTGCGGGCATGCTCGACGATGCTGTCGGCTTTCATGACGTGCAAGGTAGCCAGTCCGGCGGCCATCGCCTGCGCGTTGGAGCCGAACGTCGAGTCGTGCACCAGCACCCGATCCATGGACGAGTAGACCTTGCCGAAGATCCAGTCTCGGCCCAGCGTCGCCCCCACCGGGATGTAGCCGCCGGACAGCGCCTTGGCGGTGGCGACCAGATCGGGCTCGACGCCCTCGTGCTGGAACGCGAAGAAGTCCCCAGTCCGGCCCATGCCGCACTGCACCTCGTCGGCAATCAGCAGCGCCTTGTACTGGCGCAGCAGCTCCTGCGCCGCCGGCAGGAATCCGGGCGGCGACACGGCGACGCCCTTGCCCTGGATCGGTTCTATCAGGAACCCGGCGACGTCGCCGCGGCGTAGCTCTCGCTCGAGCGCGCGCAGATCCCCGAACGCGACGGCGCGGTCCGGGAGCAGCGGGCCGAAGCCCTTGCGGAAGTCGGTGGCCCCGTTCACTGACAGCGATCCGGCGGTCAGCCCGTGGAAAGCGTGGTCGCAGTAGATGATGTGCTTACGCTTGGTGGCGTAGCGCGCGAACTTGAGCGCGGCCTCCACGGCCTCGGTGCCGCTGTTACCGAAGTAGACGCGGTCCAGGTGAGGCACGTGCGCCAGCAGCGCCTCGGCGAGCGGTCCGGCAAGCGGCGGGGCGTCGAACTGGGTCAGGTCGGCCAGGTCGAGGTCGAGGGCATCGTGGACGGCACGGCGCACAACCGGGTGGTGTCGACCGAGCGCGAACGTGCCGAAGCCGGCCAGCATGTCCAGATACTCGTTGCCCGCGGCGTCGTATAGGTACGGCCCGCCCGCGCGGGTGTAGCTGAGGTCGAAGCCGATGGCGTGCAGCATCCGAGGCAACTGCGGGTTCAGGTAGCGCGTGTGCAACTCGTACCGCTCGCCGCCGCGCCGCGCGAGCAGGCCGCGCAGATCGAACGACTCGTTCACCACCATGCCTGAGGACACCTCCCTGCATACAAAGCCTATCGCCGGCAGGGGGTCCGACCAGGACGTTGAACGACAGCCATCCACGGACGGCCAGACGATCCGCTCGCCAAGTGGCTTTGCAAGCCGAGTACCGACAGCACCGGGCCATGGTCGAACGCACCCGGGAATCGACGTCGCGGCCGCCGATTCCTCATGTGCGCCGCTGACACTGCGGGTAGAGGGTCTCCCCGCGAGCCAGCATGTCGACGAACTGCCCGACCAGGCGGGTTCGGGTATCGGCCCGCTTGGCGTTGCCGATGCGGTACAGGATCGCATACCGGTTCTGGCTGGTGAGGATGTCGAACATGGCCTGCGCCGGCGGTTGCGCCGCCAAGGCGGCGGCGAGGTCGGCCGGCACCTCGATGGTGGCTGGGCCGGCGTAGGCGACGACCCACCGCCCGTCGGCCTTGGCTCGTTCCACCTCGGCCAGGCCGGCCGGGTGCATCCGGCCCTCGTCGATGAGGCGGTCGATATGGCCGACGTTGCGGGCCGACCACGGGCTGCGGGCCCGCCGCGGCGTGAAGCGTTGCCGGTAGGTCAGTTCGTCGCGCCGCTTGACCTGGCCGTCGATCCAGCCGTGGCACAGCGCCTCGTCCAGCGCCTGGTCGTAGCCCAGACTCGTCGGGAAGGTCGTTCCCTTCTTGGCCAGCACCAGCCAGACACCGCTCGGTTCCCCGTGGTGCTCCGCCAGCCAGGTCCGCCACGCCGGCGCGTCGGCGACCGTCAGCTCTGGCAGGTCCGCGGCCACGATGGGTTCAGACGCGGAATCAGACGTTGAAGCCCAGTGCGCGAAGCTGCTCCCGCCCCTCATCAGTGATCTTGTCCGGCCCCCACGGGGGCATCCACACCCAGTTGATCCGGAAGTCGCTGACGATACCGGTCAGCGCCTGGGAAGTCTGGTCCTCGATGACGTCGGTGAGCGGGCAGGCTGCCGAGGTGAGCGTCATGTCGATGGTGGCGATGTTGTCGTCATCGACGTTGATGCCGTAGATCAGGCCGAGGTCGACCACGTTGATCCCGAGTTCCGGGTCGACGACGTCATAGAGGGCTTCCTGTACGTCGTCCAGGTTGGCCTTGGAGGCGGTCTCGGTCACGATGCGATCTCCTGGTTCTCCGACTTCTGGGCGCGGGCGGTGACGGCTTGGGCGGTGGCGTCTTTCCACGCCATCCAGCTGAGCAGCGCGCACTTGATCCGCGCCGGGTAGCGGGAGACGCCGACAAAGGCGACGGCGTCTTCCAGCACGTCTTCGTCGGGCTGGCCGGCGCCCTTGGACTGCATCATCTCCAGGAAAGCGTCAGCGCGCTGCATCGCGGCCCCGATCGGTTGCCCGACCACCAGATCGGTCATCACCGAGGTGGACGCCTGGCTGATCGAGCAGCCCTCGCTGGCGTAGGACACGTCGCGCACCGTCTCACCGTCGAGCGCGACCCGCAGGGTGACCTCGTCGCCGCACGTCGGGTTGACATGATGCACCTCGGCGTCGTACGGCTCGCGCAGACCCTTGTGGTGCGGGTGCCGGTAGTGGTCCAGGATGATCTCCTGGTACATGGAATCGCTGGACATCAGCCGAAGAACCTCGTCACGTCGTGCAGGCCGTCCACCAGGGTGTCGATCTCGGCCGCGGTGGTGTACAGGTAGAACGACGCTCGGGTGGTCGCCGGAATTCTGTACCGCAGGCACACCGGCCGGGCGCAATGCTGCCCGACCCGGACCGCCACCCCGCGCTCGTCGAGCAGTTGCCCGACGTCGTGCGGGTGGATGCCCGGAAAGGCAAAGGAGATCGCCGCGCCGCGGGCTTCGGTCGTCCGCGGCCCGATGATCCGCAGACCCGGTACGGTCTGCAGCCGCTCCAGGGCGTACCCGGTGAGGTCACGTTCGTGCGCCGAGACGGCGTCCAGGCCGATGTCGCTGAGGTAGTCACACGCCGCGGCCAGCCCGACCGCCTCGGCGATCGGCGGGGTGCCGGCCTCGTAGCGGTGCGGCGGCTCGGCGAACGTCGAGCCGGCCATCGTCACCTCGGAGATCATCTCCCCGCCGCCGAGGAACGGCGGCAGGTCGGCGAGCAGGTCGTAGGAGCCCCAGAGCACGCCGATGCCGGTCGGCCCGCACAGCTTGTGCCCGGTGCACACCAGGAAGTCCACGCCCAGGGTCGATACGTCCGCACCGAGGTGCGGCACCGACTGGCTGGCGTCCAGCAGCACGAGCGCGCCGACCTGGCGGGCCCGGGCGACCAGCACGTCGACCGGGTTGACCGTGCCCAGGATGTTCGACTGGTGCACGAACGCGACGATCCGGGTCCGTTCGGTGAGCAGCCGGTCCAGACCATCGAGGTCGAGGCGGCCGTCGTCGGTCAGCGGGAGCCAGCGCAGGGTAGCCCCGGTACGCGCGGCCAGCAGCTGCCACGGCACCAGGTTGGAGTGGTGCTCCATCTCCGTGACCAGGATCTCGTCGCCCGGTCCCACCCGGCCGGCGTTGCCGAGGGAGTAGGCGACGAGATTGATTGCCTCGGAGGCGTTCTTGGTGAACACCACCTCCCTGCGGTCGGGCGCGCCGAGGAAGGCGGCCACGGTGTCCCGGGCGCCCTCGTACAGCGCGGTGGCTTCCTCCCCGAGGGTGTGGATGCCGCGGTGCACGTTGGCGTTGTGCCCCTCGTAGTAGTCCCGCATGGCGTCGAGCACCGCGGTCGGCTTCTGCGAGGTGGCCGCGCTGTCCAGATACACCAGCGGCGCGTCGCGCCCGACCCGCCGGGACAGGATCGGGAAGTCCTTGCGAATCCGCTCCACGTCCAGGCCCGACGCGGGCGGCGCCGTCATGACGCTCACGCGCCGCCACCCCCGACCCCGGGGATGATCCCGGCGACCGGCTCGTCCTCCGCCGGCGGCACCGCCACGGGTGCCACCTGGGACACCCAGCGGTCGTACCCCTCGACCTCCAGCGACTCGGCCAACTCCGGCCCGCCCTCCTCCACGATCTTGCCGGCCACGAAGACGTGTACGTAGTCCGGCCGGATGTAGCGCAGGATCCGGGTGTAGTGGGTGATCAGCAACGTGCCGGTCGCCCCGGCCTCGCGCACCCGGTTGACGCCGTCGGAGACCACCCGCAGCGCGTCGATGTCCAGCCCGGAGTCGGTCTCGTCCAGGATGGCGATCTTGGGCTTGAGCAGCTCCAGCTGCAGGATCTCGTGCCGCTTCTTCTCCCCGCCGGAGAAGCCCTCGTTCACGTTGCGCTCGGCGAAGGCCGGGTCGATCGCCAGCCGCTCCATGGCCTGCTTGACCTCCCTGATCCACAGCCGCAGCTTGGGCGCTTCGCCCCGGATGGCGGTGGCCGCGGTCCGCAGAAAGTTCGAGACCGAGACGCCGGGTACCTCGACGGGGTACTGCATGGCCAGGAACAGCCCGGCTCGGGCCCTCTCGTCGACGGTCATGGCCAGCACGTCCTCGCCGTCGAGGGTGACGGTCCCGCTGGTGACGGTGTACTTCGGGTGCCCGGCGATGGAGTAGGCCAGGGTCGACTTGCCGGAGCCGTTCGGGCCCATGATGGCGTGCGTCTCGCCCTGGGAGACGGTGAGGTTGACCCCGGTGAGGATCGGCGTCGAGTCGACGTTGACGCAGAGGTCGGTGATTTCCAGCGTGGCCATGCGGTTCAGGACTCCTTGAGGCAGACGAGCACGTCGTCGCCGTCGATCTTGGTGGGGTAGACCGGTACCGGCTTGGTCGCCGGCAGGCCGGTGGGCCGGCCGGTCCGCAGGTCGAAGCGGGAGCCGTGCAGCCAGCACTCGATGGTGCCCTCCTCGACCTCGCCTTCGGACAGCGCAACCTCGGCGTGCGAGCAGACGTCGCGCAACGCGAAGTACTCCCCCTCGCTGCGCGCCACGCACACCGGGCGGCCGGCCAGCAGCACCCGGACCGCGCCCTCCTCCGGTACGTCGGCGGCGGCGCAGGCGCGCAGGTAGTCACTCATGCGCCGACCTGCTCCAGCTCGGCGTCGATCGCCGCGGTGAGCCGCTCGGAGAGCTCGGGCACGCCGATCTGGTCGATCACGTCGGCGAAGAACCCGCGGACCACCAACCGCCGGGCCACGTCGGAGGGAATGCCCCGGGACTGCAGGTAGAACAGCTGCTCGTCGTCGAACCGGCCGGTGGCGCTGGCGTGCCCGGCGCCGGCCACCTCACCGGTCTCTATCTCGAGGTTGGGAACGGAGTCGGCGCGCGCGCCTTCGGTGAGCACCAGGTTGCGGTTGAGTTCGTACGTGTCGGTGCCGACCGCCTCGTGGCGGATCACCACGTCGCCCACCCAGACGGTGTGCGCGTCCGCACCCTGCAGCGCGCCCTTGTAGGTAACCCGGCTACGGCAGTTCGGCACCCCATGTTCGACGAGCAGCCGGTGTTCGAGGTGCTGGCCGGCGTCGGCAAAGTACAGTCCCAGCAGCTCCGCGTCCCCGCCGGGACCGTCGTAGCTGACCCGGGTGAACAACCGCACCAGGTCACCCCCGAGGGTCACCGCGACGTGGCGAAGGCGAGCGTCCCGGCCGATCCGGACGACGTGGTGCCCGGTGTGCACCGCGTCGTCGTCCCAGTCCTGCACCGAGACCAGGGTCAGCGCCGCGCCGTCGCCGAGCAGGACGGAGATGTTGCCGTCGTAGCGGGCGCTGCCCTCGTGCTCGACCACCACTGTCGCCTTGGCGAACGCGCCGACCTCGATCACGAGATGTCCCCAGACCAGGTCGTCGGCGCCGGCCCCGCGCAACCGCAGGAACACCGGGCTGTCCGGCTCGACCTCGGCCGGGATGGTCACTACGGTGGCCCCGCCGGCCCGCTCGACCGCCAGCGCGGCGAGCCGGTCGATCGGCGCTGGGACCGCCCGCAGCCGCGGGTCCGCCGAACCGACCGTGCTCAGTTCGACGCCGTCGGGCAGTTCGGCCTTGCATTCCAGGGCGGTCTGCGACGGCTCGCCGTCGAACAATCCGCGGAGCCGATCCAGCGGGGTGAACCGCCAGTGCTCCTCGCGGCCGGTCGGGATCGGGAAGTCGGCCGGGTCGTAGGAGGCCACCTGCTCGTCCCGGGCATCCTTGGCCGCCACGCCGGGGCCGGACAGCCGCTCCCCGGGCAGGCCGGTGCCGGCGGCGACCCCGCCGCCGAGCACCGAGATCTCCCGTTCCTGGTAGGGCGCCGGCGGTGCCGGCGTGGACTCGGCCGAGGTGGCGCCGGTTGGGGAGGTCGTCATCCGACCGCGCCCTCCATCTGCAGTTCGATGAGCCGGTTGAGCTCGAGGGCGTACTCCATCGGCAGCTCGCGGGCGATCGGCTCGACGAAGCCGCGCACGATCATCGCCATCGCCTCGTCCTCGGACAGCCCGCGGCTCATCAGGTAGAACAGCTGGTCGTCGCTGACCTTCGACACCGTTGCCTCGTGCCCCATCGACACGTCGTCCTCGCGGACGTCGACGTAGGGGTAGGTGTCCGAGCGGCTGATCGCATCCACCAGCAGCGCGTCGCACTTCACCGTGGAACGGGAGTGGTGCGCCCCCTCCTGCACCTGGACCAGACCCCGGTAGGAGGTCCGGCCACCGCCCCGGGCGACCGACTTGGAGATGATCGTCGATGAGGTGTGCGGCGCGGCGTGCACCATCTTCGAGCCGGCGTCCTGGTGCTGGCCATCCCCGGCGAAGGCGACCGAGAGCGTCTCCCCCTTGGCGTGCGGACCGAGCAGCCAGACGGCCGGGTACTTCATGGTGACCTTGGAGTTGTGCACGATGAAGCCCTCGGACACGAAGTTGCCGGTGCCCTCGACCTCGATGTCCCACGTCGGCACCGTCTCGACCGGCTCGCTCACCTCGACCTTCCGAACCTCGACGGACGCCGGCAGCACGATCGAAGACCGGCCGATGTGCCGGAAGTGCGGGTGTTCGGTGCTCTGCTGAGCGGCGGCGGCCGCCCGCAGGGCAGGCGAGACGTGCTCCAGCAACCTCGGGTCGGCCGGGAAGTCGATTCGGTGCGCGCCCCGGGCGGTGACCGCACGGCCGACCGCGACGACCGTGCGCTCTTCGTCGAACTCGGTGCTGATCGTGGCCGGAATGCCGAGGGTCGTCAGAACCTCGGCCACGTCCTGCACCAGCGCGCGGTTCACCGACTTGATGGAGAAGCCACGCCGGCCGTGCGGCGCACAGCCGTCCGTGTCCAGGTACCCCGCGACGAATGCGAGCCGCTGGCTCTCCGGAAGGCTGTTGACCCATGCCGGGACGCGCTTGTCGAGCGCACCGGTGACAAAGTCGTTCTCGGTGAAGAACGCCGCCAACTCGACGCTGTTGAGCGTCAACGCGACACCGTCGGCCCGCGTCGTCGGCTCGGTGCCGGGCACCAGCTCGGCAAGGACCCTGGTGACACGCTCTCGCGCGCGGTCGGCCCTCGGCACCGAGAAGACCACTTTCGCCCAGCGCCGGCCGCCACTGGCCGCGGCCGGCCCGTCGATCGACCCATCACCGACGAACGCACCGAAGAGCCACATGACATCCTCGGTGGTGGTTTCGGGAGCGTTCAACCTGGAGGTTCGGCTCCGGATTGCCGTCATGCGGTCGACGTACTGGTTCGCGCTGGTGAAGGAGGTCGTGACCTCCGGACGTGCCAGCTTGTGCGGTTCGCCGTAGTCGAGGCTGGTGCGCGGGACGATTGCTTCGCCGAGGTGGTCCGCCCGCACGTACGCCAGGCGGTACCGACCGGACTTCTTGGCCCCTTCCGGGTCGTAGATGTAGGAGTAGAACGGGTGATTATCCGTCACCCGAAGCCGGCGCTCGCCGACCCGAACCTCGCGGACCGGTTGCATTCCGCTGAACTTCTTGCCCAGCACGCGCCGGAAGCACAGCTCCCCGGTGGTGTCGTCGTAGGCGAGAACCTCCTCGCCCGGATACAGCGACTCGATCGGCTTGACTCCCCCGCGGGTGGTCACCCGCGATCCTTCGGCGAGGCAGCCAATATTGCCGTCGATCCATTCCATGGTGGCGCCCTCGTACGCGGCGGCCCGCTTGGTCACCAAGTTGTAGACGTTGTTCGACCAGTTCTGAATGGTGGTGTACCGCACGCGGGCGTTCTTCTTCACCACGATCTCGACCACCGCGCTGTGCAGTGAGTCGCTGGAGTACACGGGCGCGGTGCAGCCCTCGACATAATGGACGTAGGAGCCCTCGTCGGCGATGATAAGCGTCCGCTCGAATTGGCCCATGTTCTCGGTGTTAATCCGGAAGTACGCCTGCAGCGGGATGTCGACGTGCACACCGGGCGGCACATAGATGAACGAGCCGCCGGACCAGACCGCGGTGTTCAAGGCGGCGAACTTGTTGTCACCGACGGGAATGACGGTGCCGAAATATTCGCGGAAGAGTTCTTCCTGCTCCCGCAAAGCGGTATCAGTGTCCAGGAAAAGAACACCCTGGGATTCCAGAATCCTCGCGGATTTGGTGGTAGACGACTTCGGACTCATACTGAGCCGCCACACCGGCGATCAGCCGCTGCTTCTCGGCTTCCGGAATGCCCAGCTTGTCGTAGGTCGACTTGATGTCCGCGGGCAGCTCGTCCCAGCTGGTGGCCTGCTTCTCGGTGGAGCGGACGAAGTACTTGATGTTGTCGAAGTCGATCCCCGACAGGTCGGCGCCCCAGGTCGGCATCGGCTTCTTCCGGAACAGCGCCAGCCCCTTGCGCCGCATCTTGAGCATCCAGGCCGGCTCACTCTTGAGCCGCGAGATGTTCTCGACCACCTCGGTGGACAGGCCGCGTTGCGCCGTGGCGCCGGCGGTGTCGGAGTCGGCCCAGCCGAACCGGTAGCGGCCGAGACCCTCGATGCCCGCCGGCTCGGACACCGGCGCGGTGGTGTCGATCGCGGTGGGTAGCTCGGAGGTGGTCATGGGTCAGTCCTTCCGGACGGAGAGGAAGCGGGGGCGGTCGTGCCGTCGGTGCGGTCGGATGGCGGCGGTACGGTGGCCGCCGGCAGTGGTACGTGAGTGGTGCAGACGCCGTCACCGTGGGCGATGGTGGCCAGCCGCTGCACGTGGGTGCCGAGCAGCCGACCGAAGGCCGCGGTCTCGGCGTCACAGAACTCGGGGAACTGCTCGGCCACATGCTGGACCGGGCAGTGGTGCTGGCAGATCTGCGTACCCCCACCAGCCGGCGAAGGTCGGGTGGTCGCAGCGTAACCGTCGGCGCTGAGCACCTCGGCCAGCGCCTGTGGTCGCGTCGCGGCCGGGGCTTCGGCGAGCTGCTGGCCGTAGCGGGACTCCAGGTCGGCCACCCGGGCCCGGGCGAAAGAGGCCACCGCGCCGGCTCCGCCGGTCTCCCCCAGGTAGCGCAGCGCGGCCGTGGCCATCGCGTCGTAGCCGGTGCCCATGGCCGCATGCCCGCTGTCCGACAGCGCGAAGAGCTTGGCTGGCCGGCCCCGGCCCCGGCGGCCGCGGGCCGGTCGGGGCTCGACGGCGACGAGGCTGCCGTCGAGTTGCATCGCATCCAAATGCCGCCGGATCGCGGCCGGCGTCAGGCCCAGCCGCTCACCCAGGGCGGCCGCGGTACACGGGCCCTGCTCCAACAGGGTCCGGGCCACCCGGGCCCGGGTCGGCCGGTCGGTGCCCGCGTCAACTCCGACCGAGGAGGTCCTCGAGGTCGAGTCCGTAGCGGTTTTCACAACGCTATTGTCGCCTAATTCTGGCTCCGGGGCAAACCGACCCGCGAGCCACGTCGGCGGTGCGAAATACACTCTCCCTGTGCCCAACTCGCCCAGCATCGACGCGGCGGTCGAGGTGCGGGGGCTGGTCAAGCGGTACGGGTCGACGGTGGCGGTCGATGGCCTGTCGTTCACGGCGGCTCGCGGGGCGGTGACCGCCGTGCTCGGGCCGAACGGCGCGGGCAAGACGACGACGCTGGAAACCTGCGAGGGCTTCCGCCGGCCGGACTCCGGCTCGGTACGGGTGCTCGGCCGCGACCCGCAGGCGGACGGGCGGGACCTTCAGCCCCGGGTCGGCGTGATGCTGCAATCCGGCGGCATCTACCCCGGGGCTCGTTGCGCGGAGATGCTGCGGCTGGTCGCTTCCCTCGCCGCGAACCCGCTGAATCCGGCGGATCTGCTCGACCGGCTCGGCTTGACCGCGGTCGCCGGCACCTCCTACCGCCGGCTTTCCGGAGGGCAGCAGCAGCGGCTCGCCCTGGCGATGGCGATCGTCGGCCGTCCGGAGCTGGTCTTCCTCGACGAGCCGACCGCCGGACTCGACCCGCAGGCCCGCCGGGGCACCTGGGAACTCGTCGCCGACCTGCGCCGCGACGGCGTGAGCGTGCTGCTGACCACGCACTACATGGAGGAGGCCGAACGGCTGGCCGACCTGGTGGTGATCGTGGACGCCGGCCGGGTGGTGGCAACCGGTACGCCGTACGAGCTCACCTCGGGCGGGGCCGAGCGCCAGCTACGCTTCCGGGCCCCGGCCGGGTTGGACCTGGATCAGCTACTGGGCGCATTGCCGGTCGGGACGGCCGCCAAGGAATCGCCGCAGGGGCACTACGTCCTGGAAGGCGAGATCGACCCAGCGTTCCTGGCCTCGGTCACCGCCTGGTGCGCCTCGCACGGCGTGTTCGCCGATGACCTGCGGGTCGAGCAGCGCACCCTGGAAGACGTCTTCCTGGAGCTGACCGGACGGGGCCTGCGCACATGAGCACCGGCGGCGGCTACCCGACCACGGCTACCGGTACCTACACTCCGCGCCCAGGCGCCGCCCCACCGCTGCGCCGGGTCCTCGCCCAGACCGGGATGGAACTTCGGCTCACGCTGCGGCGCGGCGAGTCCGTGCTGCTCACCCTGGTTATTCCGGTTCTTATGCTGATCGGCCTCACCACGGTGGAGGTCATCGAGGTCGACGGCCCCCGGGTCGGCTTCTTCACCCCCGGGGTGCTGGCCCTCGCGATCATGTCGACGGCGTTCACCGGACAGGCCATCGCCACCGGCTACGAACGCCAGTACGGCGTCCTCAAGCGACTCGGCGCGACCCCGCTGACCCGGCCGGGCCTGCTCATCGCGAAGACGGCCGCCGTGGTGGTGCTCGAGGTCGGGCAACTCGCGGTGCTCGCGGTGGTGGCGCTGTTCCTCGGCTGGTCGCCGCACGGCTCGCCGTTCGCGGTGGCGGCGCTGGCCATCTTGGGCACCATGGCGTTCTCCGCGCTGGCCCTGCTGCTGGCGGGCTCGCTGCGCGCCGAGGCCACGCTGGCCGCCGCGAACCTGATCTGGTTCCTGTTCCTGGTCTCCGGCGGCGTGCTCTTTCCGCTGACCCGGTTCTCCGGCGGAGCCCGCGAGGCGTTGAGCTGGCTGCCGTTGCCGGCGCTGTCCGACGGCCTGCGCAGCGTGCTGCAACCGGGTTCGGCACTGCCCGGGCACGACCTGCTGGTCCTGCTGCTCTGGTCCGGGGTACTGGTTCCGGCGGCGGCCAGCACGTTCCGCTGGGAGTGATCGACTCCGGCTTTCCGGTCCCGGGGAGGCGGCCGGGGAACTCACCGGGGCGGCCCCGATCCGCTTCCCCGACCCTGGCCGGACGGGACGGCACGTAGGCACCGGCCGGGAAACCGCCCGGGATCCCTAGACTTGGCAGCGTTATGACCCTCCCACGGATCAGCCCGGCCGCCTACCGCCGCATCAGCTTGGTCGCCCTGGTGGCGCTGGCCGCGATCGTGGTCACCGGTGGCGCGGTGCGGCTCACCTCCTCCGGTCTGGGCTGCTCCACCTGGCCGAACTGCGAGCCCGGCTCGCTCACCCCGGAATTCTCGCTGCATCCGATGGTCGAGTTCACCAATCGGGTGGTCAGCGCGGTGGTCGGGCTGGCCGTGGTGGCCACGGTGATCGGGGCCCAACTGCGACGCCCGCCGCGCCGGGACCTCACTCTGCTGTCCCTCGGGCTGGCCGCAGGCTTCCTCGCCCAGGCCGTACTCGGTGGCCTGACGGTGCTCTTCCACCTCTCGCCGGTGCTGGTCATGGGCCACTTCCTGGTGTCCATGCTGCTGTTGTGGGACGCCTTCGCGTTGTGGCACCGGTCGGGCTGGCCAACCACCAGGCGACAGCCCGTCGTCCGGTCGGAGGTGCTGGCGCTGGGCCGGATCGTGGTCGGCACGGCCGCGTTGATCTTGGCCTTGGGTACGGTGGTCACCGGTACCGGTCCGAACTCCGGGGCCAGCGTCGTCACACGGCTGCCGTTTCGGCTGGAGTCAGTGGCCCAGGTGCACTCCGACGCGGTGCTGTTCCTGACCGGCGTCACCGTCACCCTAGCTGTGGTACTCGGCATCGTCGGCGCCCCGGCGCTCGCCCGCCGTCGCTGCCGCATCCTGCTCGGGCTGATCGTCGCTCAGGGCGCGGTCGGCTTCGCGCAGTACTTCCTCGGACTGCCGCGCGTGCTCGTCGGGCTGCACGTCCTCGGGGCGACGTTGTTCTGGCTCGGGGCGCTGGCGCTGTACGCGGCCTTGCACGAGCCGGTCGGCGACGAGGCCGGTCTACCCGGCCCGACGCCGGTCGACAGCCAGTCCCGGTCGTTGGCGCCGGCCGGCTGAGCGGCCACCGGCACTCAGGGCGGGTCCGCGTTCACCGGCAGCGAGCCGCCGGCCTGTCGGGTGGCGAAGGCGTCGCCGGTGTGGGTGGTGTCGTCCCCCCGGCCGGATCGGTAGCTCAGATAGGTAGTGGCCAGCAGGATCAGCGCGGTCAGTGCCATCACCGCGCCGGTCACCGGCCCCCAGAACGGCAGGTCGAGGTGGCTGGCCACCAGCATGGCAAGACCGAGCCCGAGCAGACCCAGACCGAACAGCACGGTGCCGGCGAGCCGACCGGGGCTGGCGACCGAGGCTTCCTGAGCCCGCTCGGCCTGGTGCTTGGCGCGAACCAGCAGTCGCCGCGCCCAGACGTACTCGGTCGCCAACACCGCCAGGCCGGCGACGATGACCAGGATGCCGGGCCCGGGGAGCACCATCAGCGCCGCGCCGACCGCCAGCAGGGCGAAGCCCGCGATGGTGACCGCGAACCGCTTCACCACCTGCATCGGAGCCTCCCTACGCCTGCGCCGTCCGGCTGATGAGTTGCCGACAGACTACGTAGGTAAACGCGGCCGGCATCTCGGTCGATCCCGCCGCGTGCACATGACGCTGCGTGCAATGCCGCTGCGTGCTGAAAGCCGCCGAGTGCGGTGCCGCTCAAGTCGCACCGCCGAGCGAGCACGCCGTCCGGCCGTTAGCGAGCGACCGGGTTTACCGGAGGAGCAGCGTGTCCGCCGCGACGGCCAGGAAGAGCAGCGACAGGTAGCTGATCGAAAAGGAGAACAGTCGCATCGGCTTGACCGGCTTACCACGGCGTACCGCGAGATGCAGCCGATGGGCAGCGAGCAGGAAGGCGACGCCGAGCCCCGCGGCCGAAACTGGGTAGAGCCAGCCGGTGCCGGCCACCGGCCACAGCAGCAGCGACACTGCGACCATGACCCAGGAGTACGCGACGATCCGCGCCGTCACCGTACGGTCATCGGCGACCACGGGCAGCATCGGAATCCGGGCCAACGCGTAGTCGTCGCGGAACCGCAGCGCGAGCGCCCAGAAGTGCGGCGGCGTCCAGAAGAACACGATGCCGAAGAGCACCACGGGCGCCCAGGCCAGCCGCCCGGTGACCGCCGACCAGCCGATCAACGTCGGCATACACCCGGCGGCGCCCCCCCAGACGATGTTCGACGACGTGGTGCGCTTCAGCAGTCCGGTGTAGACCAGGACGTAGAACAGGATCGCGGCCAGCGTCAGGGCGGCGGACAGCAGGTTGACCGCGGCAGCGAACATCCCAACGGAGACGACCCCCAGCACCAGGCCGAAGATCATCGCTTCTCGAGGACTGACGGTCGCTGTAGCCAGCGGACGGCGTTCGGTCCGGCGCATCAGCACGTCGATGTCGCGATCGAGATAGCAGTTCAGGGCGTTGGCGCTCCCCGCGGCCAGTGACCCCCCGACCAACGTGACGACCGTGACGCCCAGACCGGGAAGGCCGCCGGCCGCCAGCACCATCGCGGGCAGCGTGGTCACCAGCAGCGTCTCGATGATGCGGGGCTTGGTCAGCGCGACGTAGGCACGCAGCGTGCCTACGCGTGAGCGCCGTGGGCGCATGGCGGCGTCCAGTCCGGCCGCTCGGGAGGCGACTGACGTCACCTCGGGGCCGCCGTCAAGGCACCGGGGGGGCCGGCCGGACGGAGCCGGCTGCGGGCTTCAAGGACGGGCACGCGATCCTCTGGTCGGTCGGACGGGCAGCAGTGGCACGCCGAGCGGGGTGGTCGACGGTATCCGGCGAACGATGCAACTCAGACTCCCGCCACTCTAACCGCCACTTTTGACCGGTTGCGGCGCGGGGCGTGCTGGGTAGGCTCGTGGCATTGCCAGACGGTGCCGGCGCGCTCGTCGCACCGCCTGTCCGGTCGGCGCCGCACCGTTCAAGCGCTGCACAACCCGAAGGAGCAGATCGCCGTGTCCGACAAGGCCAGCCCAGCCCCGGCAGCCAGCAGCTCCAAGATGGCCAACACCGAGTCGGCCAACGCCGGGTCAGCCAACACCGGGTGGACCGACACGGATCGCCTGGCGGTGGACGTTATCCGGGCACTGGCGATGGACGCCGTCGAGGCGGCCGGGTCGGGACACCCGGGCACAGCGATGAGCCTGGCCCCGGCCGCGTACCTGCTCTTCCAACGCATTCTGCGGCACGACCCGACCGACCCGGCCTGGATCGGGCGTGACCGCTTCGTGCTCTCCTGCGGCCATTCCAGCCTGACCCTCTACATCCAGCTCTACCTCTCCGGCTACGGGCTGTCGCTGGAAGACCTCAAGCTGTACCGGCAGTGGGGCAGCCTAACCCCGGCCCACCCGGAGCACGGGCACACCCTAGGCGTGGAGACCACCACCGGCCCTCTCGGTCAGGGCGTCGGCAACGCGGTCGGGATGGCCATGGCCGCCCGGCGGGAGCGCGGGCTGTTCGACCCGAACGCCGCGCCCGGAGACAGTGTCTTCGACCACACCATCTACGTCTTCGCCTCCGACGGCGACATGGAGGAGGGCGTGCAGTCCGAGGCCGCCAGCCTGGCCGGCCACCAGCGGCTGGGTAACCTCGTCCTGCTCTACGACGACAACCACATCTCCATCGAGGGCGACACCGAGGTGGCCTTCAGCGAGGACGTCCTGGGCCGCTACGCCGCCTACGGCTGGCACACCCAGCGGGTGGAGGACGTCAACGACGTCGAGGCGGTGCACGCCGCCCTGACCACCGCCCGGGACACCACCGATCGGCCGTCGATCATCTCGGTCCGCTCGATCATCGCCTACCCTGCTCCGAACGCCCAGAACACCGGCAAGGCGCACGGCTCGGCCCTCGGCGCGGCAGAGGTGGCAGCCACCAAGAAGGTGCTCGGCTTCGACCCCGAGGCGTCCTTCGTTGTGCCGGAGGATGTGCTCACCTCGGCCCGGAAAGTGATCGACCGCGGCCGCGAACTGCACGCGACGTGGCAGCGACGTTTCGACGCCTGGGCGGAGCAGAACCCGGAGCGGTTCGCCGACTTCTCCCGGATCCGGGCGCGCCGGCTGCCGGACGGCTGGGAGGCCAAGCTGCCGGAGTTCGACCCGGCGAAGCCGATGGCCACCCGCAAGGCCTCCGGCGAGGTGCTCAACGCCCTCGGACCGGTGCTGCCGGAGTTGTGGGGCGGCTCGGCGGACCTCGCCGAGTCGAACAACACCACGATGGAGGGCGAGGAGTCCTTCGAGCCCGAAGGAAACCCGAGCGGCACGCCGTACGGCCGGACGCTGCACTTCGGCATCCGGGAGCACGCCATGGGCGCGGTGCTGAACGGGATCGCGCTGCACGGCGGCACCCGGCCCTACGGCGGCACGTTCCTGGTGTTCAGCGACTACATGCGCCCCGCCGTCCGGCTGGCGGCGTTGATGAAGCTCCCGGTCACCTACATCTGGACGCACGACTCGATCGGCCTGGGCGAGGACGGCCCGACCCACCAGCCGATCGAGCAGATCGCCGCCCTGCGGGCGATCCCCGGGCTCGACGTGGTGCGCCCGGCCGACGCGACCGAAACCGCGGCCGCCTGGCGCACCATCCTGGAGCGCACCACCTCCCCGGCCGGGCTCTGCCTGACCCGGCAGAACGTGCCGGTCATCGACCGCTCGGTCTTCGCGGCCGCCGACCTAGTCGCCCGGGGGGCCTACATCCTCGCCGAGGCCGGCAGCGGCATGCCGCTGGTGCTGCTGATCGCTACCGGCTCGGAGGTTCCGATCGCGCTGGCCGCCCGCGAACGGTTGGAGGCCGAGGGCACGCCGACCCGGGTGGTGTCCATGCCGTGTCAGGAGTGGTTCGCCGAGCAGGACCAGGCCTACCGCCAGATGGTGCTGCCGCCTTCCATCCGGGCCCGGGTCTCCATCGAGGCGGCGGCCACCATGGGCTGGCGGGAATTCGTCGGCGACGACGGCGAGTGTGTGGGCCTCGATCACTACGGCGCGAGCGCGCCGTACGCCATCCTGTACGAGCAGTTCGGCATCACCCCGGAGCGCGCGGTCGCGGCCGCCCACTCAAGCCTGTCCACGGTCGGGTTGACCTCCGGCTCCACCACCGGAAACTAGCGGTACCACCACCCAGAGGGAGCACCCCCGACATGAGCACTGTCCCCACCTCCGCTCTGGCGGACTTGTCCGCGGCCGGCGTGTCGATCTGGCTCGATGACCTGTCCCGGGACCGGCTGCGCACCGGCAACCTCGCCCAACTCGCCCGAGACTGCTACGTGGTCGGGGTCACCACCAATCCGACCATCTTCCAGAAGGCAATCAGCAGCTCGGACGTGTACGACGACCAGCTCCGGGACCTCGCGCTGCGCAAGGTCGACGTCGGCGAGGCGCTGCGGGCGATCACTACCGCGGACGTGCGGGCGGCGTGTGACGTGCTGCGGCCGGCGTACGAGGCGAGCGGCGGGGTCGACGGCCGGGTTTCGATCGAGGTCGACCCGCGGATCGCGCACCACACCGCCGCTACCTCCGCGGAGGCCCGGGCGCTGTGGTGGCTGGTCGACCGGCCCAATCTGTTCATCAAGATCCCGGCCACCGTGGAGGGACTGCCGGCGATCAGCCAGGCCCTGGCCGAAGGCATCAGCGTCAACGTAACCCTGATCTTCAGCTTGACCCGCTACGACGCCGTCATGGAGGCCTTTCTCGACGGGCTGGAGCGGGCCCAGCGGGCGGGCCGCGATCTGGCCACGCTCGGCTCGGTGGCGTCGTTCTTCGTCAGCCGGGTGGATACCGAGATCGACCAGCGGCTGGACAAGCTGGGCACCGAGGAGGCCAAGGAGCTGCGCGGGCTGGCGGCCATCGCCAATGCCCGGCTGGCGTACGAACACTACGAAAAGGTGTTCACCTCGGAGCGCTGGCTGGCTCTGGCCGCAGCCGGAGCGAAGCCGCAGCGCCCGCTATGGGCGTCCACCGGGGTAAAGGATCCGGCCTACGACGACACCCGGTACGTGGTGGAGTTGGTCGCCCCGGGCACGGTAAACACCATGCCGGAGGCCACCCTGGACGCGGTCGCCGACCATGGCGAGCTGCGCGGTGACACCGTTCGCGGCGGCTACCTGGAAGCGCAGCAGCAGCTGGACCGCCTGGAGAGCCTGGGCATCAGCTACGACGAGGTGGTCGAGGTGCTGGAGGTCGAAGGGGTCGGCAAGTTCGAGGCCAGCTGGAACGAGCTGATCGAGTCCGTCACCGTCGAGTTGGAGAAGGTCCGAGCCGAGGTCGACCTTCCCGAGGAGGCGGCCGCCTCATGACGGAGCCGGCTCGGGCCGCCGCCGCGAGGCCAGTGGCGGGCCACCGGTGAAAGCGGGGATCCCGGTCGGTGCGGGGCTGGCGGCCGCAGCGGCGTTGAGCAACCCGCTGCGGGACCCGCGGGACCGCCGGCTGCCGCGGGTTCCCGACCCGTGCGCCTTGGTCGTCTTCGGGATCACCGGTGACCTGGCGCGTAAGAAGCTCATCCCGGCGATCTACGACCTGGCCAACCGCGGCCTGCTGCCCCCGGGCTTTGTCCTGATGGGTTTCGCCCGGCGGGACTGGGACACCGGCGACTTCGAAGACATGGCCAAAGACGCCGCTCGCAATGGTGCCCGGACCCCGTTCCGGGACGACGTCTGGCGGCGGATCGCTGAATCGCTGTGCTTCATCCCCGGCTCCTTCGACGACGACACGGCGTTCGACGAGCTGGCCGAGACGCTCGTCGAGCTGGAAGTCAGCCACGGCATCGCCGGCAACGCGGCGTTCTACCTCTCCATCCCCCCGGGCGCCTTTCCGGCAGTGCTCAAGCAGCTCGCCCGGACCAAGATGGCCGACAACAGCGAGCGCGGCGGGTGGCGGCGGGTGGTGGTGGAGAAGCCGTTCGGCCACGACCTGGCCTCCGGTCGGGAACTCAACGCGCTGGTCGATGAGGTCTTCACGCCGCAGGACGTCTTCCGGATCGACCACTACCTGGGCAAAGAAACCGTCCAGAACCTGCTGGCGCTGCGCTTCGCCAACACCACCTTCGAGCCGATCTGGAACTCGAACTACGTCGACTCGGTGCAAATCACCATGGCCGAGGACGTCGGCATCGGCGGCCGGGCCGGTTTCTACGACAAGGCGGGCGCGGCCCGCGACGTACTGCAGAACCACTTGCTGCAGTTGCTGGCGCTGACCGCCATGGAAGAGCCGGTCGCCTTCGACGCCGAGGCGCTGCGCAACGAGAAGCTCAAGGTGCTCGGGGCGCTGTCGCTGCCGGAGGATCTGGGGACCCACGCGGTGCGCGGCCAGTACGCCCCCGGGTGGCTGGGTGGCGAGCGGGTGAACGGGTATTTGGAGGAGAAGGACATCCCACCGGATTCCCTTACCGAGACCTACGCCGCCGTGCGGCTGGGTGTGGAGACCCGCCGCTGGGGCGGCGTGCCGTTCTACCTGCGTACCGGGAAGCGGCTCCCCCGCCGGGTCACCGAGATCGCGGTGCTCTACAAGCGGGCCCCGCACCTACCTTTCGTGGCCACCGATGTGGAGGAGTTGGGGCGCAACCAACTCGTGGTCCGGGTTCAGCCCGACGAGGGACTGACCATGCGCTTCGGCTCCAAGGTGCCCGGCACCACGATGGAGGTCCGCGACGTCGCCATGGACTTCCTCTACGGTGAGGCGTTCACCGAGTCCTCACCGGAGGCGTACGAGCGGTTGCTGCTCGACGTGCTGCTCGGCGACGCGACGTTATTCCCGATGCACACCGAGGTGGAGATGTCCTGGCGGGTGCTCGATCCGCTGGAGGAGTTCTGGGCGGGCACCGCGCCGCAGCCGTATCCGGCCGGCACCTGGGGCCCGGACGCGGCCGAGGAAATGCTGGCGGCCGACGGCCGGGCCTGGCGGCGGCCCTGATGGCCACGCTGTGGGAGACCAACGTCTCTGAGATCGTCAAGGGGCTGTCCGCGGAACGCCGGATGGCCGGTGCGGTGGCGTTCGGAGTCGTGCTCACCCTGATCCTGGTGGTCGACGAGCGCCGCGCCGAGGAGGCCATGGCCGCCGCCGCCGAGGGCGTCGCGGCGCATCCCTGCCGGCTGCTCGTCGTCATCCGCCGGCAACCCGACGCGACCAATGCCCGCCTCGACGCCGAGGTGACGGTAGGCGGCCGGCTGGGTACCGGTGAGTCGGTCGTGCTGCGGATGTACGGCCGGCTGGCCCGCAACGCCGAGTCCGTCGTGCTGCCGCTGCTGGCACCCGACACCCCAGTGGTCACCTGGTGGTACGGGGTGCCGCCACAGAAGACCGGCACCGACCCGCTCGGCAAGCTGGCGAACCGGCGGATCACCGACACCGCGCTGGCCGGCGATCCACTGCGGGCGCTGAAGGAGCGTGCTGCGGACTACACCGCCGGCGACACCGACCTGGCCTGGAGCCGGCTGACGCCTTGGCGCTCTGTGCTGGCGGCCGCCTTCGATTCCATCGCCGGCCGGCCGGGGAAGATCAGGGTGGCCGCCGAGGCCGGCAACCCCAGCGCGACGCTGCTCTGCGGCTGGTTGAAATCCCGCCTGGGCGTCGACGTCGAACTGGCCGTCTCCAGCGGACCGGGCATCACCGAGGCGTACGTGCGGGTCGACCCGGCGCACGACGTCCTGGTCGACGGAGACGGGGCGGACGAGCCCATCGAGGTACGCCTGACCCGGAACGACGGGCGGACCGCCATCCTGTGCCGCAGCCGGCAGCCGGATCGATTCCTGCCGCTCGCCCGCCGCGATGTCGGCGACCTCATCGGCGAGGAGTTGCGCCGGCTGGACGCCGACCAGAT
This sequence comes from uncultured Actinomycetota bacterium, assembly GCA_963814355.1. Classification (GTDB taxonomy): domain Bacteria; phylum Actinomycetota; class Actinomycetes; order JADGOV01; family JADGOV01; genus JADGOV01. The sequence goes on from CAWFCZ010000002.1 coordinate 39,378, forward strand.
CTACGCTGCCGCCCTCGCCGCGACCACCGGCCGCCGCACGTCGCTTCGCCGGCCCAGCCCCAGCCAGGTGCAGCGCGGCCAGAGCAACCGGCGCAGCACGCCGAGTCGGCGGACACCGGCGGAGGCCACCGCCGAACGGGCCGCGCGCAACGCCGGCGGCGCTCCGACGTGACCGGGAGGTCGGTGGTCGTCCACCGGGATGCCACCCTGCTGGCCCGGGCGGTCGCCGCCCGATTGATCACGGGTCTGGTGGACGCCCAGGCGGCCAGGGGTTCGGCATCCGTGGTGCTCACCGGCGGTGGGATCGGCATCGCGGTGCTGCGGGAACTTCGGGGCGCGCCGGCCCGGGACGCCGTCGACTGGCGCCGGCTGGACGTGTGGTGGGGCGACGAGCGCTACCTGCCTGCCAACGACGGGGAACGCAACGAGACCCAAGCCCGGGACGCCTTGCTCGACGCGGTCGACCTCGACCCGGCCCGGGTCCACCCGATGCCGGCGGCCGATCTCGCGGGTGGCGGCGGAGACCCGGAAGCCGCGGCCTCGGCCTATGCCGCCACGCTGGCAGCCGCGGCCCGTCCGGAGGACCACGGCCCGGTGCCGAGCTTCGACATCCTGATGCTCGGCATCGGTCCCGACGGGCACGCCGCCTCACTCTTCCCCGAGGCACCGGGCACCTACGACGACCGGCCGGTGATCGCAGTCCGCGGGGCGCCCAAGCCACCACCGAACCGGCTGTCCCTGACCTTCGGCTCGATCAACTCCGCCCGCGCGGTGTGGCTGTTGGCCGCCGGTACGGAGAAAGCCGGCGCGGTGCGCCTTGCGTTGTCTGGGGCCGGGCGGGTGCAGGTACCGGCGGCCGGTGTGGCGGGTCGGTCGGCGACGTTGTGGCTGCTCGACCGGGCGGCCGCGGCCCACCTTCCCGCGAACCTCGCCCGGCCGGCTTCCCCGTAGGCCTCCGCGCCGGTCAGTCCTCGGCGCGCAGCCTCGCGAGGGCTTCGGCCAGGATCGTGTCCCCGTCCGCGTCGCTGCGACGCTCCCGGACGTAGGCGAGGTGGGTCTTGTACGGTTCGTTGCGGGGGGCCTGCGGGGCCTCTTCCCGGTTGCGGCCGGCCGGCCAACCGCAGCGAGGGCAATCCCAGGTGTCCGGGATCGGTGCGTCGACCGCGAACGACGGCCGGGTCTCGTGGCCGTTGGCGCAGAAGAACGCGACCCGGCGACGCGGCGCCGACTCGCCGCGTTCGGACTCACCCATCGGGCCCGCACCCACCCGGCTCCCCCGAATGGCGTTGCCACCAGCCATGTCAGCGCCTCCCCTGTCGTCTCAAGCGAGCCTGACTACCCTGCCACCCACTCTGCCAACTACCCTGCCACCCACTCAGCCAACTGCCAACTACCCGCCAACCACCCTGCCACCCGCAAGCGACGGCGAGCAGGCCACCGCAGCCTGGGTGAAGTGTACGACGCATGGCGAAGCCGCCCGACGCCGAGGCCGCGCCGGGCGGCCGAGGACCCACCACACCTTACCGCTTGAGCAGCAGTCCAAGCGCGACGATGCAAGCGAACCAGATCAACCCGCAGAAGATAGTGATCCGGTCGAGGTTCTTCTCCACCACGCTAGAGCCGCCCAGGGAGGAGGAGATGCCGCCGCCGAAGAGGTCGGACAAGCCGCCGCCCTTGCCGCGGTGCAGCAGGATGAACACAACGAGTAGCAAACTGGTGAGGATCAGCAGGCCGGACAAGAACACCGTCACCTGACCGAGGTTAGATGAGAACCCTCTCCTCGGGGAAATGACAGGCCACCCGATGGTCCGGGGCGATCTGGAGCAGCGGCGGCTCCACCGTCTTGCAGATCTCCTGTGCCTTCCAGCACCGGGTGTGGAAACGGCAGGCCTGCGGCGGGTTGAGCGGGCTCGGTACGTCACCCTGCAGCAGGATGCGGTCCCGGTGCTCTTCCTTGGACGGGTCGGGGATCGGCACCGCGGACAGCAAGGCGTGAGTGTAGGGATGCAACGGGTGCTCGTACAGGGCGCGGTTCTCCGCGATCTCGACGATCTTGCCGAGGTACATCACGGCGACCGAGTCGGAGATGTGTCGGACCACGGACAGGTCGTGGGCGATGAAGACCAGCGCCAGGTTGAACTCGTTTTGCAGGTCCTCCAGCAAGTTGATGACCTGCGCCTGGATGGACACGTCGAGTGCGGAGACCGGTTCGTCGGCGACGATCAGCTTGGGCCGCAAGGCGATGGCCCGGGCGACTCCGATCCGCTGGCGCTGGCCGCCGGAGAACTCGTGCGGATACCGGTTGTAGTGTTCGGGGTTGAGGCCGACCAACTCCAGCAAGTCCTGGACGGCCCGCTTGGTGCCGTTCTCGGTATGCACCTTTTGCAGCTTGTACGGCGCCCCGACGATGGTGCCGATGGTGTGCCGTGGATTGAGCGACGAGTACGGATCCTGGAAGATCATCTGGAAGTTCCGGCGCAGCGGGCGCAGCTGGCCCTGGCTGAGGTGGCTGATGTCGTCGCCCTCGAAGGTGACCCGACCGCCGGTCGGCTCCAGCAGCCGCATCGCGACCCGGCCCATGGTGGACTTGCCGCACCCGCTCTCGCCCACCACGCCGAGCGTTTCACCGGGGCGCACGCTGAAGCTGACCCCGTCAACGGCCTTGACCGCGCCGACCTTGCGCTGGAACAAGATGCCTCGGGTCACCGGGAAGTGCTTCTCTAGGTTCTCCACCTCGATCAACGGGGTCGTACCCAGGTCGCGCTTCGCGCGAGCCGCCGGCTCACTCGCCGTCGCAGTCACGGCATCCTCCGATGCAACTGGTCGATGGCGCCACGACAACGTCGAGCCGCGTCGCGCCGCTGCCCTGGGTCCCGGCAGGTACTCACAGCTTCGGTCGAACCTCCTCGGTCCAGATTCGACGGCGTTCCGCCTGCGGCAGGTGACACGCCACGGTGTGGCCGGGGCCGGTCTCCCGCATCAGCGGCACCTCGTTGATGCTGCGCTCGCCATTCTTCGCGCAGTACGGGCACCGCGGGTGGAACGCGCAGCCCGACGGCACATTGATCAAGCTCGGCGGGGTGCCGGCGATGGGCAGCAGCCGGTCGGTCCGGACCCGGTCAAGCCGGGTAACCGAGCTGAGCAGCCCCCAGGTGTAGGGGTGCTCGGGGCGGTAGAAGACGTCCTCGACCCCACCGAACTCCACACCCTTACCGGCGTACATCACGAGGATGTCGTCGGCCACCTCGGCCACCACACCCAGGTCGTGGGTGATGATGATGATCGCCGAGTTGAACTCGCGCTGCAACTCCTTCATGAGCTCGAGGATCTGGGCCTGCACCGTGACGTCGAGTGCCGTAGTGGGCTCGTCGGCGATCAGCAGCTGCGGGTTGCACGACAGCGACATGGCGATCATGACGCGCTGGCGCATGCCGCCGGAGAACTGGTGCGGGTAGTCGTCGACCCGCTTCGACGCATTGGGGATCTTCACCCGGTCCAGCATCTCGATGGCCCGCGTCCGGGCGGCCTTCTTCGAGACGTTGTTGTGGATCCGGTACGCCTCCATGATCTGGTACCCGATGGTGTAATACGGGTGCAGCGCGGACAGCGGGTCCTGGAAGATCATCGCCATCTTGGCGCCGCGCAGCTTACGGACATGCTCGGGCGAGGCCGAGACCAGTTCGTCGCCGTCCAGCCAAATCTCACCGGACACCCGGGCGTTCTTGCGATTGTGCAGACCGAGGATGCCTAGGCTGGTGACGCTCTTGCCGGAGCCGGACTCGCCGACGATCCCCAGTGAACTACCTCGCTCGAGGGAGAACGAGATACCGTCGACCGACTTCACCAGCCCGTCGTCGGTGGGGAAGTGAATCTTCAGATCCCGCACCTCCAGGAAGCCCTTCGGCGCGCCGGAAACCGTCTGCACGGCCGACGCCGACGGGTTCGCCACCAGCGTGGTTGCTCCGGTCCCGGACCCGTCGACCGATTGCCCGTTGGACTGCTGTCCGTCGGAGCGAACCGACTTGGATCCGGATCTGGAAAAGCGAGTCCTCGCCATCTCCGGGAACCTCCGCTAGCTGGAAGACGTACGGCCGGGTGTGTCAGGGAGTCAGAATGTCACGCGCGGGTCGATAAAGGCATAGACCAGGTCGACGATCAGGTTTGCCATGACGATGAAGAACGCCGCGAAGATCGTCACGCCGAGCACCACCGGCAAGTCCTGATTGCTGATCGCGTCCAGCGACAGCTTGCCGATCCCGTGGAAACCAAAGGTCTGTTCGGTGAGCACCGCGCCGCCGAGCAGGGCGCCGATGTCCAGGCCGAAGATGGTGACGATCGGGGTCAACGTGGAGCGCAGGGCATGGCGCCGGATGACGGTGCGTTCCGGCAAGCCCTTGGCCCGGGCGGTGCGCACGTAATCCTCGGTCATGGTCTCCAGCATCGACGCTCTGGTCAGCCGGGCGTAGAGCGCCGCATAGAGGAAGGCCAGGGCCACCCAGATCAGCAGAAGGTTGCGCGCCCAAGACAACGGGTTCTGGGTGATGCCCACGTAGTGCACGTTAGGCAAGATGTTCCACTGATAGCTGACGTAGGTCAGCGCCAGCAGGCCGGTGAAATAGATCGGCAAGGACACCCCGGCGAGCGCCACGCCCATGGCGATCCGGTCGAAAATCGACCCCTTTCGCAGCGCGGAGAGAATGCCGATCGACACCCCGGCGACCAACCACAGCACGGCGGCCCCGACCGCCTCGGAGATGGTCACCGGCAGGTCGGACAGGATCTGCTCCCACACCGCTTGGTTGTTCTTGAAGGAGAAGCCGAGACAGGGCGCCGGGCAGTGATTCACGTCCGGGCCGTTGTTGAAGTCCCGGCCGACCACGATGCCCTTGGCGAACTGGCCGTACTGCACGAGCAGCGGCTTGTCGAGGCCGAGCTTCTTGGTGACGTCCTCGAGGGTCTGCGCACTCGGCGTCCGGCCGGCGAAGAGCACCGCCGGGTTGGAGCCCAGGGCCTTCGGCACCATGAAGAAGATGAAGAAGGTGATCATGCTTACCAGCCACATGATCACCACGACGCCGATGAGTCGGCGGATGATGTAGCGGAGCATAGTCGGCGGCGACCGGGGCGCGCTCGGCGCGGGCGGTCGTCTTCACCTTCCCTTCTTGAAGCGGAGGACAGCGGACGAAGGCGGTGCGGTGGGGTCGGCCGGGAAACCGACCGACCCCACCGCCACCGCGCAGGTCTTACGGCATGACTCCGAGTGAAGCGAAGTCCGTCATGCCGTACGCCGGCGTGTAGTACGCGTTGGTGAGCCGATCACTGAAGACGTCCAACGCCTTGTCGTACAGCAACGGAACGTAGACCGCCGAGTCCACGACCGCCTTGTTGACGGTGTGCCACGCGTCGGCCTTCGCCGCGTCGTCGGTCGCGGCCAGCGCCTTGTCGATGTTGGAGTTGACCACCGAGTCGTTCAGCTCGCCGTAGTTGGAGTTGCCCTGCGGCCGGATGTTGCGGCCGTCCACGATCTGGGAGAAGAACCCGTACGGTGCCGGCCAGTCCGGCCCCCAGCCGGTCAGCGCGACCCCGAAGCCCTCCCGGTGCACGTTCGCCGGGATGCCGAGGTGCGCGGAGTAGTACTGGGAGGAGTCGTAGGTGTCGATGGTGGCATTGATGCCGATCTTCTTCAGGTCGGACTGGATGGCGACGCCCTGCTTCGGCTCCTTGCCCTTGTTCCGGATGGCAATCTTCGTCGTGAAGCCGTTCGGCTTGCCGCAGGCCTTGAGCTCCGCCTTGGCCTTCGCCACGTCGCCCTGACCACCATCGGAGGGGAACGGGTCGTAGGGCTGGTAGTACTTGACCGTGGGCGGGGACATGCTGCCCGCGATGTCGCCACCGCCGACCGGGCCGCCGCGGACCAGCTGCTGCGCCTTCTTGTTCACCACGTACGCCACCGCCCGGCGGCAGTGGATGTTGTCGAAGGGCTTGTTCTTCTGGAACACCACCAGGTAGCGCAGGAAACCGGTGAGTGGATCCTGGGACCGCTTCTTCAACGCCGGATTGGTCAGGATCTTCGCCTGGGCGGCCTGCTGGACGCCGGTCTGGTCCTGGAAGATGTCGCCCTGGTTCGAGATGATCCGGTTGTCGATGTCGTTGGGGTCCAGCCCCATAGTGATCGTCACGGTATCCGGCAGCGCCTTGCGCACGTTGTCGGTGGCCGGGTCCCAGTTGGGGTTGCGGACCATCCTCATCGACTTGTTCGGGGTGTAGCTCGCGATCTTGTAGGGCCCGTTGGCCACCGGGTGGAAGGTGTACTTCGCGCCGGTGTCCTTCTTCTGCGGCACCGGCGTCGACTGGGGGTTGGCCATCAGGTAGTTCCAGTCGGCGAACGAGCGCCTGAGATGGAAGATGATGGTCTTGTCGTCGGGCGTCTCGATCGAAGCGAGGCCCTTCTTGTCCCTGTACGGGCCCTTGTAGGCCTTGCCGCCGACCAGCTCGTCGATGATGTAGGTCGGGCCGTTGCTCAGCACGTCCTGGGCGAAGACCCGCTCCAGGCCGTACTTGATGTCCTTGGTCGTCACCGGAGTGCCGTCCTCGAACTTCAGGTTGTCCTTGAGGGTGTACTTCCAGACCTTGTTGTTGTCGGTCACCTCCGGCATGGCGGCCGCCAGGTCGGGGACGGCCTCGCCGCCGGCCTCGCCCGGCTTCGCGGCGAAGGTCATCAGGCCGCGGAAGAGCAAGCGGTCCATGTCCCAGCAGTTCGCGTAGTACGGCCGGGCCGGATCCCAGAAGTCGCAGTCCGAGCTGGCCAGGAACGACAGGTTGCCGCCCTTCTTGTCCGACGCCTGGAAGATCGCGTTGTCCGACGTGGTGCCGCTAGAGGACTTCGGCGCGGTGGTGGTGCTCTTCTTGCTCGACCCCCCGCAGGCGGTAGCCGCCAGGGCGAGGGCCAGCACGGCCGTCCCGCCCCGGAGAAGATTCTTGCTGTTAACCATGAACGTCCCTTCTGATCGTTCCCCGGCCGGCGAAGCCCGCGCGCCGGCCGAAGTGGGCTTTAACGTCGGGCGGCGCCGTCCGGGCGCCGGCCGCAGTGGTGCTCAGCGATTGCTCCGCGGGTCGAGGGCATCGCGCAGACCGTCGCCGAACAGGTTGAAGGCCATCACGGTGAGAAAAATGGCCATGCCGGGGACGATCATGTACATGGGGTCGAAGGTGTAGGTGTCGACCGCCGAGGACAGCATGGCTCCCCAGGACGGGGTGGGTGGCCGCACCCCGACGCCGAGGAAGGACAGCGCTGCTTCGAACAGGATGTTCGTCGGAATGATCAACGTCGCGTACACCAGGATCGGGGCCACCAGGTTGGGCAGCAACTCGCGGAACATGATGTATCCGGATCGCCCGCCGATGCTCCGGGCGGCCTCGACGAACTCCTTCTCCCGCAGCGACAGGGTCTGGCCGCGGATGATCCGGCCGAAGTACGGCCACTGGAAGAAGCCGATGATCCCGATCAGCACCGGAATCCGCAGGCTGTTGCCGGAAAGGCCCAACGCCGAGTCCGGAATGACCGCGACCAGGGCGATGGCGAACAGCAGCAGCGGGAAGGCCAGCAGCAGGTCCATCAACCGGCTGACCAGGTTGTCGATCCACCCGCCGAAGTAGCCGGCGATGATGCCCATGATCGATCCGATGACCACCGCGACGACGGTCGCCATGAAGGCGACGAGCAGGGAGATCCGGGCACCGTAGACGATCCGGCTGAAGACGTCGCGGCCGTTGCCGGGCTCCGCGCCGAGCAGATAGTGCCGGCTGATCCCGCCCAGGGCGCCGACCGGGGCGCCGATGTTGGGGTCCAGCACGTCGTAGTGCGGGTCGTTCGGCGGGTGGCCGAACACCTTGACGATGAGCGGGGCGAACACCGCCACCAGGATGAGGAAGACGATCAGGATGGCACTGGCCATGGCGACCTTGTCGCGCTTGAGGCGCATCCAGGCGATCTGCCCGAGGGAGCGCCCCTCGATTCGCTTGCCCTCACCGGCCAGCGTTGCCTCTGGTGCCGTTTCGGTGGCCGCTGGCTCGACGTCGAGGGGTGCTGTCATGGTGCGCCGTCTGCCCTCCTGCCGTTCTTGCCGGCTCGCTCCACAGCAGGCCGCCGGCGTTGTGGCCCGCCGGTGCCCGCGATGGGCGACTCTAGAACGCGATTCCGGCCCTTGGCTACCTGAAGCGGACGGCGGCGCGGGATCGTGACCAAGCAGTTATACGCGCAATCCGGCTGAAACGGGTAATTGTCCTTGTCGTGCGGCGCGATGCCGGTGAAGTATCCGGTCAGCCGCGGGTCGGGGCGGCTGCCCGACACAGGGCGACGAAGTCGTCGGCGCTGAGGCTGGCGCCGCCGATGAGCCCGCCGTCCACGTCCGGCTTGGCCATCAGGCCGGCGGCGTTGTCCGGCTTCATCGAACCGCCGTACAGAATCCGGATGCCGTCCGCCACGTCCCCGGAGTACAGCTCCGCGAGCCGTGACCGCAGCGCGGCGCAGACCTCTTGCGCGTCCTCCGGGGTGGCCACTTCCCCGGTGCCGATGGCCCACACCGGCTCGTAGGCCACCACGATGCTCTTCGCCTGTTCGACCGCCACCCCATCGAGGGCGGCGTCGAGCTGGGCCAGGCAGTGCGACACCTGGTCACCGGCACGGCGCACGTCGAGCTGCTCGCCGAGGCAGAGGATCGGGGTCAGCTCGGCTGCATAGGCGGCCTTGACCTTGGCGCCGACGAGCGAGTCCGTCTCGGCGTGGTACTGCCGGCGTTCGGAATGGCCGACCGTCACATAGGTACAGCCCAGCTTGGCCAGCATCGGGGCGGACACCTCGCCGGTGTACGCGCCGCTGGCGTGCGCCGAGCAGTCCTGCGCGCCGTACCGGATCGCCAGCCGGTCACCGTCCACCAGGGTCTGCACGCTGCGCAGGTCGGTAAACGGCGGCAGCACGGCCACGTCCACGGTCTCGTAGTCGGCCTCGCTCAACGTGAAGGCCAACTTCTGGACGTGGGCGATGGCCTCGAGGTGGTTGAGGTTCATCTTCCAGTTGCCGGCCATCAACGGCCGGCGGGATGCTGCTGACACCGCTTCAGTCCTCCAGAACCGCGAGACCGGGCAGCGTCTTGCCCTCCAGGTACTCCAGGCTGGCACCGCCCCCGGTAGAGATGTGGGAGAAGTCGCCTTCGGGGAGCCCCAGCTGCCGCACGGCCGCTGCCGAGTCGCCGCCGCCCACCACGCTGGTGCCCTGCACCGCCGCGACGGCGGCGGCGACCTGGCGGGTACCGGCGGCGAACGGCGCCACCTCGAAGACACCCATCGGGCCGTTCCAGAACACCGTCTTCGCCTGTGCGAGCTGGCCGGCGAACAGCGCCGACGACTCCGGACCGATGTCCAGGCCCTTCTGCTCGGCCGGGATGGCGTCCGCGGCGACAGTGCTGGTGGCGGCGTCGGCGGCTACCTCGGACGCCACCACGACGTCGACCGGCAGGACGATCTTGTCCTTGGCGTCGTCCAGGAAGCCGCGGCAGTTCTCGATCTGGTCACTTTCCAGCAGCGAGCCGCCGACCTCAGAGCCTTGGGCAGCCAGGAAGGTGAAGCACATCCCGCCGCCGATGAGCAGCTTGTCCACGGTCGGCAGCAGCGCGGAGATCACCCCGAGCTTGTCCGACACCTTCGAGCCGCCGAGCACCACCACGTACGGCCGGTCCGGCTCCCGGGTCAGCCGCTGGAGCACCTCGACCTCGCGGAGCACCAGGCCGCCGGCGGCGTGCGGCAGCCGCTGCGCGACGTCGTACACGCTGGCGTGCTTGCGATGCACCGCACCGAACGCGTCGTCCACGTACGCGCCGTCAGGCCCGACCAGCGCGACCAGGTGATCGGCGAACGCGCCGCGCTGGGCGTCGTCCTTGGAGGTCTCGGCGGCTTCGAAGCGGACGTTCTCCATCAGCGCCACTTCGCCGTCGCCGAGACCGTCGGCCGCGGCCCGCGCGCTCTCCCCCACCACGTCGGTGGCGCAGGCGACCGGGGTGCCGAGCAGCTCACCGAGCCGCTCGGCCACCGGCGCGAGGGAGTATTTCGGGTCCGGCGCGCCCTTCGGCCGGCCGAGGTGCGCGGTGAGCACCACCCGGGCGCCGGCGTCGGTCAGCTGCCGCAGCGTCGGCAGGCTGGCCCGGATCCGGCCGTCGTCACTGATCCGGCCGTCCTGCAACGGGACGTTGAGGTCGGCCCGGACCAGGACCCGGCGTCCCCGGAGGTCGCCGAGAGAGTCGATGCCCTGCATGGGCTTCCTTCCCGAACAGCCGGTCGCTAGGACAGCTGCGAGCCGACGAGGACGGCGAGGTCGGCCATCCGGTTGGAGTAGCCCCACTCGTTGTCGTACCAGCCGACGACCTTGACCTGGTTGCCGTGCGCCAGGGTCAGCAGCGAGTCGAAGGTGCAGGACTGCGGCGTGCCGACGATGTCGGAGGAGACGATCGGGTCCGCGGTGTAGACCAGGTAGCCCTTCAGCGGGCCGTCGGCCGCCGCCTTGTACGCCTCGTTGACCTCGTCGCGGGTGACTTCCTTGCCGACCTCCACGACGAGGTCGGTGACCGAGCCGTCCGGCACCGGCACCCGCATCGCGATGCCGTCCAGCTTGCCCTTCAGCTGGGGCAGCACCAGGCTGGTCGCGCTGGCCGCACCGGTCGAGGTGGGGATGATGTTCTGCGCGCCGGCCCTGGCGCGTCGCAGGTCCTTGTGCGGGAAGTCCAGGATGACCTGGTCGTTGGTGTAGGCGTGGATCGTGGTCATGAACCCCTTGACGATGCCGAAGCTCTCGTCCAGCACCTTGGCCAGCGGCGCCACACAGTTGGTGGTGCAGCTGGCGTTGCTGATCACATGGTGCTTGGCCGGGTCGTAGTCACCGTCGTTCACACCGAAGACGATGGTGAGGTCCTCGCCCTTGGCGGGCGCGGAGATCAGCACCTTCTTGGCGCCGGCGTCGATGTGCTGACGGGCGTCGTCGGCCTTGGTGAAGAAACCGGTCGACTCGATCACCACGTCGACGTTCAGGTCGCGCCACGGCAGGGCGGCCGGGTTGCGCTCGGAGAGCACCTTGACGCTGCGGCTGCCGACAGCCAGACCGTCGTCGGTGGCCCGGACGTCTTCGGCCAGCGTCCCGAAGACGGTGTCGTACTTCAGCAGGTGCGCGAGGGTCTTGGTGTCGGTCAGGTCGTTGATGGCGACGATCTCAATGTCGTTGCCATAGTTGGCCGTGACGCTGCGCCAGAAGCCGCGCCCGATCCGGCCAAAGCCGTTGACGCCTACTCGTGTGGTCACTGTGCTCCTCTGATCCGGTACCGGGGGGCGCCGCACGGAATGCGGCCGCAAATCAGTTTGAGGTTACCGAAGCTCTACCGGGCCGGGCCAGGGGGCCATTCGTCCCGGCGACCCCGTGGTCAGCTCGGGGTCTCGCACCCGCCTCGTCGAAGCGCTCGGCGGACCCCCGGCTGGCCCCGACGCCACTATCCAGGGCCAGCCACCCCCACCCCCCGGTGGCCGGCTGGGCCTGGATCACGGTGCCTGGCGATCGGCGATCGGCGGTGAGCCGGACGGTCCGGGGTCCATGATGGCTTCGGTATTCGGCAGGCCGAGCTCCTGGGCCCGCCGGTCGGCCAGCGCGAGAAGCCGCCGGATACGTCCGGCGACCGCGTCCTTGGTCAACGGCGGGTCGGCGTGGGCGCCGAGCTCCTCCAGGCTGGCCTGGGAATGGGCCACCCGCAGCCGGCCGGCCGCCAGCAGGTGTTCCGGCGCGTCCTCGCCGAGGATCTCCATGGCCCGCTGCACCCGGGCACCGGCGGCGACCGCGGCCCGAGCCGAACGCCGCAGGTTCGCGTCGTCGAAGTTCGCCAGCCGGTTGGCTGCCGCGCGTACCTCGCGGCGCATCCGGCGGTCCTCCCAACTCAGCACGCTGTCGAAGGCGCCCAGCTTGGTGAGCAGCGCACTGATCGAGTCGCCTTCGCGGATCACCACCCGGTTGACCCCGCGCACCTCGCGGGCCTTGGCGACGATGCCCAGCCGGCGGGCGGCACCGACCAATGCCAGGGCCGACTCCGGTCCTGGGCAGGTGATCTCCAGGGCGGAGGAGCGGCCGGGCTCGGTGAGCGAGCCGTGCGCCAGGAATGCGCCCCGCCAGGCCGCCGCCGCATCGCAGACGCCGCCACCGACCACCGCTGGTGGCAGGCCCCGCAGCGGGCGCCCGGCGCTGTCGAGCAGGCCGGTCTGGCGAGCGAGGCTGTCTCCGTCCCGGACCACCCGCAGGACGTACCGGCTGCCTCGTCGCAGGCCCGCCGGGGCCACCACCGTGACCTCCGTGGAGTGGCCGTACACCTCGGCGATCTGGGCGCGCAGCCGCCGGGCGGCCGAACCGGTGTCCAACTCGGCCTCGACGACGACCTTGCCGCGCACCAGGTGCAGACCGCCGGCGAAGCGCAGCAGGGTGGCCACCTCCGACTTGCGGCAGCAGCTCTTCGCCGCCGGAAGCCGGGACAGCTCGTCCTTGACGGTGGCCGTCATCGACATGAGGTCACCGGTACCTACTCCGCGCCCTCGCGGCGCAGGAGCGATTCGGCCGATCTGACAGCACGCGCGTCCTCCTCGAACAGTCGGTGATAGGCAGCGGCGAGCAGGTCGGGGTCATGACGCGGGGAGCCGTCGGGCACGCCCACCCGGGCCAAGACCAGTCGCCCACCCAACGCCGCCGCCGCGCGGGTCAGTCCGGGGGTGTCGGTCACGCTGGCCGGATCGGCCAGCACGATGTCGATCCGGAGTGCGGGGGCATGGGCGGCCAGCACCTCCAGGTGGGCTTCCGGCGTGAAGCCGCTGGTCTCCCCGGCCTGCGGCGCGAGGTTGAGCACCAGGATGCGCCGCGCGTCGGTGTCCTCCAGGGCGCGGAGGATGTCCGGTACGACCAGATGGGGCAGCACGCTGCTGAACCATGAGCCCGGGCCGAGGACGACGTAATCCGCGGCTACGATCGCGGCCACCGCCTCGGGACAGGCGGACGGCCGTGGCGGGATCGGCCGGACGGTGCGCACGTGGCCCCCGGTAGTGGCCACCGCCACCTGCCCGTGCACCTGGCTGACCCGGTACGGCTGCGCCGGGTCCACGCCGACGACATCGGCCGCGATGTCCATCGGCTCCGGGGACACCGGCAGGACGCGCCCATCGATCTTGAGCAGCCGGACCAGGGCGTCCAGCGCGGCCACCGGCGAGCCGACCACCTCGATCAGTCCGGCGATCAACAGGTTCCCGACCGGGTGCCCGGTGAGCGAGCCCGTGCCGGCGAAGCGGTGATGCAACACGGTGGCGGCGAGTTCGCCGTCCGGATCGTCGCCGGTCAGCGCCACCAGCGCCATCCGCAGGTCCCCCGGCGGCAACATGCCGAGTTCGGTCCGCAGCCGACCGCTGGAACCCCCGTCGTCGGCCACTGTCACCACGGCGGTGATCCGGGCGCGCAGCCGGCGCAGCGCGGCCAGCGACGCCGCCAGGCCGTGCCCCCCGCCGAGGGCGACGACGCGGTCCTGGCTCCTCACCACGGCCAGCTCGGCGGTGTGGCCGGCCCCTCGCGTCCCGGCATTCCTCATTCCCGCCCCAGATCGCGGTGCACGACCCGGACCTGGAGCCCGTCCGCGCTCAGCCGCCGGCCCAACTCCTCGGCCATCGCCACGCTGCGGTGCTTGCCACCGGTGCAACCGACCGCGAGCGTGGCGAAGCGCTTGCCCTCCCGCAGGTACCCGGCGTGCACCAGCCGCAGCAGCCGGGCGAACCCGTCGAGGAACTCCGTCGCGCCGGCCTGGCCGAGGACGTAGTCCCGGACCGGTTGGTCCCGACCGGTGCGCGGCCGCAGCTCCGGTATCCAGTGCGGGTTGGGCAGGAACCGGCAGTCGGCGACCGTATCCGCGTCCACCGGCAGCCCGTACTTGTACCCGAAAGACACGATGGTCGCCTGCAACGCGGACAGCTGCGCCGCGTCGTCGAAGGCGGCTCCGACCTTGGCCCGCAACTCGTGCACGTTTAGCCCGCTGGTGTCCAGGACGAGGTCCGCCTCGCCGCGCAGGTCCGCCAGCAGGCTCCGTTCCCGGGCGATGCCGTCGACCAGCCGGCCACTGTCCTGCAGCGGGTGCGGGCGGCGGACTCCTTCGAAACGGCGGACCAGTTCCTCATCGCCGGCTTCGAGGAACAGCACCCTGGGCTCCAGCCCGCGGCGGTGCAGGTCCTCGATGGCCGCCAGCAGGTCGGAGGTGAACGCCCGGCTGCGGACGTCCACCACGGCGGCGATCCGGGAGACCGCCCCCTGGGACCGGCCGCCGAGTTCAGCCATCGTCGGCAACAGGGCGGGCGGGAGGTTGTCCACCACGAACCAGCCGAGGTCTTCCAGACAGCGGGCCGCGGTACTGCGCCCGGCGCCGGAGAGTCCGGTGATGATGGTCAGCCGCAGCGCGGGCGGCGCGAGGGCGCCGGTGGCGGCCGGCTCGGGGTTCATCAGCCACCCCCGGCGGCGATGCGGCTGGGTTCCGGCGACGGCGCGTCGTCGCGGATCTCGCCGGTCAGCGGGTCGACGGCGGGGCTGTCCAACTGGCCGGCCAGCGCGGCCACCACGGTCTCGGCGGTGCGCCGACCCACACCGGGTACCTGGGCGATCTCCTCCGCGGTGGCGTCCTTGAGCCGCTTGAGCGAGCCGAAACGCTTGAGCAGCGCGGTGCGCCGGGTCTGGCCGAGGCCGGGTACGCCGTCCAGCGCGGACCCGGTCATCGCCGCCGACCGGCGCTGCCGGTGGTAGGTGACGGCGAAGCGGTGCGCCTCGTCCCGGACCCGCTGCAGCAGGTACAGACCTTCACTGGTACGGGACAGGATCACCGGCCGGTCCCGACCGGGCAGCCAGACCTCCTCCAGCCGCTTGGCCAGCCCGCACAGCGCGACGTCGGTGACCCCGGCGTCGGCGAGCGCCCGGGCGGCGGCCGCGACCTGCGGGGGGCCGCCGTCGACCACCACCAGGTTGGGCGGGTAGGCGAAGCGGCGGGGCCGCCCGGTCACCTCATCGATCGGCCCGGCGCCCTCCTCCCGGGCGCTGCCCTGGGCCCGCTCCAGGGCGTACCGGCGGAACCGGCGGCGCAGCACCTCGTACACGCTGGCCACGTCGTCCTGCCCGGCGACGTCTTTGATCGCGAACCGGCGGTACTCCGACTTGCGTGCCAGCCCGTCTTCGAAGACCACCATGGACGCCACGACGTTGGTGCCCTGCAGGTTGGACACGTCGTAGCACTCGATCCGCAACGGGGCGTCGTCGAGTTCCAGGCCGTCGGAGATCTCCTGCAGCGCCCGGCTCCTGGTGGCCAAGTCCGAAGCCCGCCGCGTCTTGTGCAGCGCCAGCGCCTGCCCGGCGTTGCGGGCGACGGTGTCGAGCAGCGCCCGCTTGTCGCCGCGCTGGGGCACACGGATGTCCACCCGGGTGCCGCGAAGGAGGCCGAGGAGTTCGGCGACCACGTCGGCGTCCGGCGGAAGCGCCGGTACCAGCACCTCCCGCGGAACTTGCTCGCCCTGACCGTCGACGGACACGTCGAGGTAGACCGAGGACAGAAACTGTTCGACCAAGCCGGCGGTGTCGCAGTCCTCCACCTTCTCCACCACCCAGCCACGCTGGCCGCGAACCCGACCGCCCCGCACGTAGAACACCTGCACCGCGGCCTCCAGCGCATCCTCGGCGAAGGCGATCACGTCGGCGTCGGTGCCGTCCGGCAGGACGACGGCCTGCTTCTCGATCGCCCGGCGCAGGGCGCCGACGTCGTCGCGGAGCCGCGCGGCTCGCTCGTACTCCTGGGCGTCCGCGGCCGCGGTCATTTCCCTTTCCAGCCGGCGCAGGTACCGCCCGGTCTGGCCGGACATGAAGTCGCAGAAGTCGTCCACGATGGCGCGGTGCTCGACGGCGCTCACCCGGCCCACGCAGGGCGCCGAGCACTTACCGATGTAGCCGAGCAGGCACGGCCGGCCGATCTGGCCGGCGCGGGTGAACACGCCGGCGCTGCAGGTCCGGGCCGGAAACACCCGCAGCAGCAGGTCGAGGGTCTCCCGGATCGCCCAGGCGTGGGCGTACGGGCCGAAGTAGCGCACCCCCTTGCGCTTCGGGCCGCGCATCACCTGCAGCCGCGGGTACTCCTCCCCCACAGTGACCGCGAGGCTCGGGTAGCTCTTGTCGTCCCGGTACCGGACGTTGAAGCGCGGGTCGTACTCCTTGATCCAGTTGTACTCCAGCTGCAGCGCCTCGACCTCGGTGCTGACCGTGACCCAGTCCACGGCGGCCGCGCTGCGCACCATCTGCTGGGTCCGGGGGTGCAGGTTGGCGATGTCCTGGAAGTACGAGCCCAGCCGGGCGCGCAGGCTCTTCGCCTTGCCGACGTACACCACCCGTCCGGCGGCGTCGCGAAACCGGTAGACACCGGGCGCCTCGGGCACCGACCCCGCGGCGGGACGGTAGCTCGCCGGGTCAGCCACGCCCATCAATCTAGTCGCGGCGGCGCCGCTCGGCAGGCGCTGCCGCCCGGCCGGCCGGGACGATCACGGAGGTCGGGGTCTGCGTCGGGGAACGGCCGCCAGCCCGACGCCTGGGCCGAGGTCCCTGATCGTTTCGCGTCAGGCGACCGTCGGATGGCTGGAGATCGCGGTCATATCGCCGGCCAGGGTGACCTCGCCGGCGTCGGCCGGCAGGACCAGGTGGTCACCGGCACGCAGCGGTTGCGAAACGTCGTCGTAGGCCAGCGTCCCCGAACCGGACACCACCGTGACCAGCTCGTAGCGGGGGAAGCGTACGGCGTACCCACGGCCGGCGACGGTGTGCTCGGTGACCTCGAAGAACCGCCCGCTGACCAGCACCCGCCGCCGGCCGCCGGACCCGTCGACCCAGTCCTGGGCGGTGTGCGTGGTGGCCGGGTCGTACGGCGCGATCGTCACCTGCTTGGCCTTGGCCAGATGCAGCTCCCGGGCGGAGCCGTCCGTGCCGCGGCGATCGAAGTCGTACACCCGGTAGGTGGTGTCGCAGTTCTGCTGGACCTCGCAGATCAGCAGGCCGGGACCTACCGCGTGCAGGGTGCCGCTGGGCACGTACACGAAGTCGCCCGGCCGGACCGGCCGCCGCCGGAGCAGGGCATCCCACCTCCCGGCGTCGATCATGGCGGCCAGCTCGGCGCCGTCCGCCGCGCTGTGCCCGAGGATCAGTTCGGCGCCGGGTTCGGCGGCCACCACGTACCAGCACTCGGTCTTGCCCAGCGGCACGCCTTCCAGCTCGGCGGCCTGCGCGTCGTCGGGGTGTACCTGTACGGAGAGCCAGTCGCTGGCGTCGAGGAACTTCACCAGCATCGGGAACGCCTCGCGCGGGTCACTGCCGAAAAAGGCCCGGTCGCGGTCCCACACGTCGATCAGCGTCCGCCCGGCGTGCGGGCCGGTGCGCACCCTGGTCGGACCGTTCGGGTGCGCCGAGATGCCCCAGCACTCCCCCACCGCACCGTCGGGTATGTCGTACCCAAACCTGGTCTTCAGCGTCCGGCCGCCCCAGATCCGCTCCTTGAAGACCGGCTCCAGCAGCAGCGGCTCGGTCATCGCGTTCCCTCTGCTGGAAGATCGGCACGTGGCGGGCCGACGGAGACTAACACGAGACGGCCACTACGCCCTGGGCACCTCGATCGCCCCGCCGGCCACCTGCACCGGCACCGGCGACAGGCCGCGCGGCGCCGGCCCGGAGATCACGTTGCCCGTCGTACCGTCGAAGATTGACGCGTGACAGGGGCAGACGAACCGGCGGTCGGTGTCGGTGTAGTTGACGGTGCAGCCGGCGTGCGGGCAGATGCCGCTGAACCCCCGGTAGGCCCCCTTGCTGGGCTGCACCACGTAGGCCGGTTTCCCGGAGGTGGGGTTGGTGAACCGGACAGCGCCGCCGACCGGGAGGTCCGCGGTGGCCGCCACCCGGGTGGCCGATGAGGTCGGCCCGGGCAAGGCCGGGGACGTGGGCGTGGACGTGGGCTTCGAGGTTGACGGGGCCGCGACCGCTCCCGACCCGCTCTTCCCACGGCCGAAGGCCCGCCCGAGCCCGGCACTCGCCCCGGCGAGGGCACCGGTGACGACCGCGGCGCCCGCGGCGGCCAGGCCGCCGAGAACCAACGCCCGGCGCTGGAACGCCGGTGGCACCTTCTCCGCACCCTCCGCCGCACCGACGTCGGACGCGGCCCGGCGGCGTACCCAGCCGTCCACCGACGCGACGCCGGCCGCGCCGACGGCGATGAACGGCAGCCACATCACCATCACGAAGATGTCCGACCCGTAGTAGTACGGCCGGGTGTGGAAGCTTACGGTGAGAAAGAAGGACGTGGAGAGCAGGAAGCCGCCGACCGCCGCGATCCGCGCCCACAGCCCGAACAGAGTGCCCAGGCCGACGGCGATTTCGGCCACGGCGGTAAGGACGCCGAAGGCCACCGCATGGGACTGCACCGGGCCGAGGAGCGCGCCGATCGGGCTGGTGCCCCGAAACAGCGCCAGCTGGCCCTGGATGGAGGTAGGCCGAGCGGCGTCGAAGAAGTGCGGGTCGGCCAGCTTCTGCAGACCGGCGAACAGGAACGTGCCGCCGAGGAAGAGCCGGGCCGGCAGCAGGACCCAGCCCGGCCGGGTGAGGCGGTCCCGCCAGTCTGACGCCCGGTCTCGCAGCCGAGGCGGCGCCGGGTACCGGGTCGATGTCGAGGTCGAGGTCACGTCCTCCAGTGTGTGATCAGCCCCGCGACGTGCGGGGTCGATCGGTTGCGACATTAAGGACTTCGTCAGGCTTCGTCTGCGGCGTCCAGGGCCGGTGGTTGTCCGCGCCGGAGGCTGCGACGATGCGGCGGAGGAAGCCGCCGGTGTAGCTGTCGGGCACCCGCGCCACCTCCTCCGGGGTGCCGGTGGCCAGCACCCGCCCGCCGCCGGAGCCGCCTTCGGGCCCGAGGTCGATGACCCAGTCGGCGGTCTTGATGACATCGAGATTGTGCTCGATGACGATCACTGTGTTGCCGGCGTCGACGAGTTGCCCCAGGACGGCGAGCAGCTTGCGCACGTCCTCGAAGTGCAGTCCCGTAGTCGGCTCGTCGAGGACGTACACCGTCCGGCCGGTGGAACGCTTCTGCAGCTCGGCGGAGAGCTTGACCCGCTGCGCCTCCCCGCCGGACAGGGTCGGCGCCGGTTGCCCGAGCCGCACGTACCCGAGCCCGACGTCGTTGAGGGTACGCAGGTGCCGGGCGATCGCCGGCACCGCGGCGAAGAAGTCCAGCGCCTCCTCGACCGGCATGTCCAGCACCTCGGCGATCGTCCGGCCCTTGAAGTGCACCTCCAGGGTCTCCCGGTTGTACCGCGCCCCGTGGCAGACCTCGCAGGGCACGTAGACGTCCGGCAGGAAGTTCATCTCGATCTTGATCGTGCCGTCGCCGGCGCACGCCTCGCAGCGGCCGCCCTTGACGTTGAAGGAGAACCGGCCGGGCAGGTAGCCCCGCACCTTGGCCTCGGTGGTCTCGGCGAACAGCCGGCGGACGTGGTCGAACACTCCGGTGTAGGTGGCCGGGTTGCTGCGCGGGGTCCGGCCGATCGGGGACTGGTCGACGCCCACCACCTTGTCGACCTCGGCCAGCCCGGTGACCCGGGTGTGCCGGCCAGGTACGGTCCGGGCGCCGTTGAGCTGCTGCGCCAGGACGGCGTACAGCACGTCGTTGACCAGCGTGGACTTGCCGGAGCCGGAGACGCCGGTGACCGCGATGAAGCAGCCGAGCGGGAAGGACACCGACACGTTGCGCAGGTTGTGCTCACTGGCGCCCTGCACGGTGAGCTGCCGGCCGGGCGTGCGCGGGCGGCGGATCGGCGGCAGCGGGATCGACCGGCGCCCTGACAGGTAGGCCCCGGTGATCGAATCCGGCGCGGCCAGCAGGTCGGCCACCGGCCCGCTGACCACCACCTGCCCGCCGTGCTCGCCGGCCCCCGGACCGATGTCGACCACCCAGTCGGCGGTGCGGATGGTGTCCTCGTCGTGCTCGACCACGATCAGCGTGTTGCCCAAGTTCCGCAGCCGGTGCAGGGTGTCGATGAGCCGCCGGTTGTCCCGCTGGTGCAGCCCGATGGACGGCTCGTCGAGCACGTACAGCACGCCAACCAGCCCGGAGCCGATCTGGGTGGCCAGCCGGATGCGCTGCGCCTCCCCGCCGGCCAGGGTGGCCGCCGCCCGGTCCAACGAGAGGTAGTCCAGCCCGACGTCGAGCAGAAACCCCAGCCGGGCCCCGACCTCCTTGAGCACCCGTTCGGCGATCTGGGCGTCGCGCGGGTCCAGGTCGAGCTCGCGGAGCAGGACGGCACAGTCGGCGATCGGCAGGGCGGCGATCTCGGAGATGTGCCGGCCGCCGATGGTCACCGCGAGCGACTCCGGCTTGAGTCGGGCGCCGCCGCACGCCGGACAGGGCACCTCGCGCATGAAGCCTTCGAACCGCTCGCGGCTGGCGTCGCTCTCCGCCTCCCGGTGGCGTCGGTCGACGTAGGGTACGACGCCCTCGAAGTTCGTGTAATAGGACCGCTCCCGGTTGAACCGGTTGCGATAGCGGACGTGGATCTGAGAATCGACCCCGTGCAGCACCGCCTTGCGGGCCTTCGCCGGCAGGGCACGCCACGGGGTATCCATCCGGAAACCGAGGGTCTCACTCAGCGCCACCAGCAGCCGGGTGAAGTACTCGGTGGTCTGACCCGTCGACCACGGGGCCACCGCGCCGTCGGCCAGGGAGAGTTCCGGATCCGGCACCACGAGCGCCGGGTCGACTTCCATCCGCGTGCCGATGCCGGTACAGGTCGGGCAGGCGCCGTAGGGCGAGTTGAACGAGAACGACCTCGGCTCCAACGCCTCGAAGGAGAGGTCGTCATAGAGGCAGGCCAGCTTCTCGGAGAACATCCGTTCCCGGTGCGGGTCCGCAGCCGGCAGGTCGACGAAATCGAGCACCACGACCCCGCCGGACAGGGTCAGCGCGGTCTCCACCGAGTCGGTGAGCCGGCGGCGGGCGGAGGCCTTGACCGCGAGGCGGTCTACCACGACCTCGATGGTGTGCTTCTCGTACTTCGCCAGTTTGGGTAGGTCCGCGAGCGCGTGCACCACCCCGTCGGTGCGGGCCCGGGAGAAACCCTTGGTTTGCAGCTCGCGGTAGAGCTCGGCGTACTCCCCCTTGCGGCCCCGCACCACCGGCGCCAGCACCTGGAAGCGGTTGCCGTCGTCGGGCTCCAGCACCCGGTCGACGATCTGCTGCGGCGTCTGCCGGCTGATCGGCCGGCCGCAGACCGGGCAGTGCGGGCGGCCGATCCGGGCGTAGAGCAGCCGCAGGTAGTCATACACCTCGGTGATCGTGCCGACCGTGGAGCGCGGGTTGCGGCTGGTGGATTTCTGGTCGATGGACACCGCCGGGGACAGGCCCTCGATGAAGTCGACGTCCGGCTTGTCCATCTGCCCGAGGAACTGGCGGGCATAGGCGGACAGCGACTCGACGTATCGGCGCTGGCCCTCGGCGAAGATCGTGTCGAAGGCCAGGCTGGACTTGCCCGAGCCGGAGAGCCCGGTGAACACGATGAGTGCGTCCCGGGGCAGGTCGATCGAGACGTCTTTGAGGTTGTGCTCGCGGGCACCGCGGACCACCAACCGCTCGGCGGGCCGGGCGGATGTCGTGGCCTCCTCCGGCGCCGCGGCACGCGTGTCCGGCGCCGGCGGCGAGAGCTGGGGGCGAGAGGTCTTCATGGCAGTCCGGCCATGCTAGCCGCGGCCTGGGACAGTTTCCGGGTCGTCGGCGGCCCGGCCGCCGAGGAGCAGGGAGGCGGCGATGGTCAGCGCCAGCAGGGCGGCGATCACGACCAGCGACAGCCAGGTCGGCACCTCGATCACCGACTCGGCGATCATCTTGGCGCCGACGAAGACCAGGATGGCGGCCAACCCGTAGTTGAGGTAGACGACGCGGCGCACCGCGCCGGCGAGCAGGAAGTACAGCGAGCGCAGCCCGATCAGCGCGAAGGCGTTCGACGTGAAGATCAGGAACGGGTCGCGGGTCACGCCGAAGACGGCCGGTATCGAATCCACCGCGAACAGCACGTTGGTCACCGCCAGAGCGACCATCACGATCGCCAGCGGGGTGAACATCCGTCGGCCCTCGACCAGGGTGCTCAACCGACTGCCCGCGTAGTAGTTCGTGGTGGGGAGCACGCGCTGCACCAGGCGTACCACCCGGTTGTCCCCGACGTTGGGCTCCTCCTCGCCGGTGACGGCCAGCCGGACCCCGGTGATCACCAGGAACGCGCCGAACACGTAGATCACCCACTCCAGGGCGTCGAGCAGCGCCACGCCGCCGGCGATCACCACCGCCCGGAGCAGCAACGCGCCGACGACGCCGTAGAGCAGCACCCGGCTCTCCTGCAGCTTGGGCACCGCGAAGGAGGAGAGCACCAGGACGAAGACGAACAGGTTGTCGACCGACAGGCTCTCTTCCACAACGTAGGCGGTGGTGTACTGTGCCGCGCTGTTCCCGCCCTCCACGACCAGCAGCACCAGACCGAAAAGAACCGCCGCACCGATGTACACCGCCGACCAGGTGCCAGCCACCTTCAGGCCCATGGGGCGGTTGCGCCGGCCCAGCACGACGAGGTCCAGCATCAGCAGGAGCAGTAGGCTGCCCAGCGTGGCCACCCAAGCCAGCAGCGGAACCGTCATCTGATCCGGGGACCTTATCTGTCATGAGCGGGGCTATCAAGACGGGGGGCTGTCCGGACGCGGGTCTGTCAGGTGACGTCCGGTGCCGGGCGGGGGCCGCCCACCTGCCCGTTCGTTCCGGCCAAGCTACCCGTGCCAAACTGCTTGCAGTATGAGCGACTTCAGCACCCCCGTGGATTCTTACACCGGCACCGTCGCGGTCGGCGGCCCGAGCGACGTCCGGCACCTGCCCGGGGTCCGGATCGTGAAGACCGCCGTCGGACCGATGGACAACAACGCCTACCTCCTCTTCGCCGAGGGCAGCGGGGATGTGTTGCTCATCGACGCCGCGGATGACATGCAGCGGCTCCTGGACGAGGTTGGCCGTGACCGGCTGGTCCGGGTGGTCACCACCCATTCCCACCAGGACCACTGGCAGG
Source organism: uncultured Actinomycetota bacterium (assembly GCA_963814355.1). Taxonomy (GTDB): domain Bacteria; phylum Actinomycetota; class Actinomycetes; order JADGOV01; family JADGOV01; genus JADGOV01. Next base: position 62,592 of record CAWFCZ010000002.1, read on the forward strand.
CGTTGGAGGCGGTGGTCGGCATCACCGGCGCCATCACGGTGGCCTCCGAGCCGGACGCCGCCGGGCTGCCCATCCCGGTGCGGGAGATCGTCGGCGACGGGGACACGGTGGCTGTGGGTGACGTCCAACTCGGTGTCGTCACGCTCGTGGGACATACCCCCGGCTCGATCGCGCTGCACCTCGACCTGGAAGCCGTCGGCGCCGGGCATCACCTGTTCACCGGGGACTCGCTGTTCCCCGGCGGCCCCGGCAAGACGATCGATCCGGCCGACTTCACCTCCCTGATGGACGACCTGGAGCGCAAGGTGTTCGGCGTGCTGCCGGATGAGACCTGGGTCTACCCGGGCCACGGCGCGGACACCACGCTCGGCGCCGAGCGGCCGTCCCTCGCCGAGTGGCGGGCGCGCGGCTGGTAATCGCCGGCTCAGCCGGTGGCAGCCACCATGCCGCGCAGCTCCTTCTTCAGCTCGTTCACCTCGTCCCGCAGCCGGGCGGCGAGCTCGAATTGCAGGTCGGCGGCCGCGGCGTGCATCTGGTCCTGCAGCTGCTGGATGAGGTTCGCCAGGTCGGCCTGCGGCATCCCGGCCAGCTCCGCGGCGTGCGCCCCGGCGGTCGCCGACTTGGAGCGCATCCCGGGTACCGGCGCCTTGCCGCGGCTCTGGGACCGCCCGCTGCCGCCCACCAACTCGCCGTCCCGGGCGGTGTCGCGATACACCTCGTCGAGGATGTCGGCGATCTTCTTGCGCAGCGGCTGCGGGTCCAGGCCGCGTTCGGTGTTGTAGGCCACCTGCTTGGCTCGACGCCGGTTGGTCTCCTCGATCGCGGTGCGCATCGAGGGGGTGACGATATCGGCGTACATGTGCACCTGGCCGGAGACGTTCCTGGCGGCCCGGCCGATGGTCTGCACCAGCGACGTCCCGGAGCGCAGGAAGCCCTCCTTGTCCGCGTCCAGGATGGAGACCAGCGACACCTCGGGCAGGTCGAGGCCTTCGCGCAGCAGGTTGATCCCGACCAGCACGTCGAACTCCCCCAGCCGCAGCTCGCGCAACAGCTCCACCCGGCGCAGGGTGTCCACCTCGGAGTGCAGGTACCGCACCCGGATCCCCAGCTCCAGGAGGTAGTCGGTGAGGTCCTCGGCCATCTTCTTGGTCAGCGTGGTGACCAGCACGCGTTCGTCCCGCTCGGCCCGGGTCCGGATCTCGTGGACCAGGTCGTCGATCTGTCCCCTGGTCGGCTTGACGACGACCTCGGGGTCCACCAGGCCGGTCGGCCGGATGATCTGCTCGACCGTGCCGTTGCCCCGAGCCAGCTCGAAGGGACCCGGCGTGGCCGAGAGGTACACGGTCTGGCCGATCCGCTCCAGGAACTCGTCGAACCGCAGCGGCCGGTTGTCCATCGCCGAGGGCAGCCGGAAACCGTGGTCGACCAGGGTGCGCTTGCGGCTCATGTCGCCCTCGTACATCCCGCCGATCTGCGGGACCGTGACGTGCGACTCGTCGATCACCAGCAGGAAGTCCTCCGGGAAGTAGTCGAGCAGGGTGTTCGGCGCGGTGCCCGGCGCCCGGCCGTCGATGTGCCGGGAGTAGTTCTCGATCCCGGAGCAGAACCCGACCTGGCGCATCATCTCGATGTCGTAGGACGTGCGCATCCGCAGCCGCTGCGCCTCCAGCAACTTGCCCTGCCGGTCGAAGGCCGCCAGCTGCTCGGCCAACTCGGCCTCGATCCCGCTGATCGCCCGCTCCATCCGTTCCGGCCCGGCGACGTAGTGCGAGGCGGGGAAGACGAAGGCGTGCTGCTGCTCCCGAACGATCTCTCCGGTGACCGGATGAAGCAGCAGGATCCGCTCGATCTCGTCGCCGAACATCTCCAGCCGGACGGCCAGCTCCTCGTACACTGGGAAGATCTCCACGGTGTCCCCTCGGGCCCGGAAATGCCCCCTGGAGAAGGCCGCGTCGTTACGGGCGTACTGCATCTGCACGAACTTGCGGAGCAGTGCCTCGCGCTCGATGCGCTCCCCGACCTCGATCCGGACCATCCGGTCGACGTACTCCTGCGGGGTGCCCAAGCCGTATATGCAGGACACCGACGCCACCACGATGACGTCGCGGCGGGTCAGCAGCGAGTTGGTGGCCGAGTGCCGCAGCCGCTCCACCTCGTCGTTGACCGAAGAGTCCTTCTCGATGTAGGTGTCGGTCTGCGGGACGTACGCCTCCGGCTGGTAGTAGTCGTAGTAGGAGACGAAGTACTCCACCGCGTTGTCCGGCAGCAGCTCCTTGAACTCATTCGCCAGCTGGGCGGCCAGCGTCTTGTTCGGCGCCATCACCAGGGTGGGGCGCTGGACCCGTTCCACCAGCCAGGCCGTGGTCGCCGACTTTCCGGTGCCGGTGGCGCCGAGCAGGACGACATTCGTCTCGCCGCCGCAGATCCGTTTCTCCAAGTCGTCGATCGCCGCCGGCTGGTCCCCGGCCGGCGCGAAGTCGCTCTGGACGTGGAACGGCGCGGCTTGGCGGACAAGATCGGTCACCGGTCTCATGGGCACCACGGTATGCCGGGGGTAGGACAGTTTCGGCCCTCGCCCTTCGACGTCCCATGCCGCCGCTCACAATCCCCCGTTACGACGCCGCAGGTCCCGCCACACCTGCTCGACCCGAGGCTGCAGCGCGTCCAGATCTCCGTCGTTGTCGATCACGTACGTGGCCACCGCCACCTTCTCGGCGAGCGGCATCTGGGCATCGATCCGGGCCTGGGCGTCCTGCGGTGCCATCCCGCGGAGCCGGACCAGGCGGTCCAGCTGAGTCTGCGGCGAGGCGGCGACCACCACCAGCACCTCGTACAGCGGCACCCGGCCGGTCTCCACCAGCAGCGGCACGTCGTTGACCACGATGGCCTCGGGCGGGGCGGCGGCGATCCGGTGCGCGGTCTCGGCCCGCACCAACGGATGCACGATGGCCTCCAGCCGCTCCCGGCTGGCCGGGTCGGTGAAGACCAGGTGGGCCAGCCGGTCCCGGTCCAACGTCCCGTCGGCGGTGAGCATCTCCGACCCGAAGGCGTCCACCACCGCGGCCAGCCCCGGAGTACCCGGGGCGACCACCTCGCGGGCCAGCAGGTCGGCATCGATGATCTCCGCGCCGAGTTCGGCGAGCCGGCGGGTCACCTCGCTCTTGCCGGACCCGATTCCGCCGGTGAGACCCACGCGCAACATCGGCTCAGTGTGCACGCGCACCGAAAACGCCGACGGAGGCCCCGCCGAAGCGGGACCTCCGCACAGTCAGCCGATGATCGAACCGACCGGCTCAGCCCTCGCCGGTCAGCTTGCGCCGCAACTCGTTCAGCGCCTCGTCGGAGGCCAGGGCGCCCCCGCCGTTGCTCTCCGCCGGCGCGTCGGAGGAGTACGAGGTGGCCCCGGTTACCGCCGCCTCGGACTTGCGCGCCTCCGCCACCTGCCGCTGGTGTGCCTCGTACCGAGCCTGCGCCTCGGCGTACTGCCGCTCCCAGGCCTCGCGCTGCGCCTCGTACCCGGGCAGCCAGTCGTTGGTCTCGGAGTCGAAGCCCTCCGGGTAGATGTAGTTGCCGGCCTCGTCGTACTGCGCGGCCATGCCGTACGCGGTGGGGTCGAACTCGCCGGAGAGCGCCTCGCCGATGGTGCCCTCGTTGGCCTGCTTGAGGGACAGCGAGATCCGGCGCCGCTCCAGGTCGATGTCGATCACCTTGACCAGGATGTCGTCGTTGACGTTGACGACCTGCTCGGGGATCTCGACGTGCCGTTCGGCGAGTTCGGAGATGTGCACCAGGCCCTCGATGCCCTCGTCCACCCGGACGAACGCGCCGAAGGGCACCAGCTTGGTGACCTTGCCTGGAACGACCTGGCCGATGGCGTGGGTGCGGGCGAACTGCTGCCACGGGTCTTCCTGGGTGGCCTTGAGCGACAGCGACACCCGCTCGCGCTCCATGTCCACGTCGAGCACCTCGACGGTGACCTCCTGGCCCACCTCGACGACCTCGCTGGGGTGGTCGATGTGCTTCCAGGACAGCTCGCTCACGTGCACCAGGCCGTCCACGCCGCCGAGGTCGACGAAGGCGCCGAAGTTGACAATGGAGGACACCACGCCCTTGCGGACCTGGCCCTTCTGCAGGGTCTGCAGGAAGGTGGACCGTACCTCGGATTGGGTCTGCTCCAGCCAGGACCGCCGGGAGAGGACGACGTTGTTCCGGTTCTTGTCCAGCTCGATGATCTTAGCTTCGAGCTCCCGGCCGACGTAGGGCTGCAGGTCACGGACCCGGCGCATCTCCACCAGGGAGGCAGGCAGGAAGCCGCGCAGCCCGATGTCCAGGATGAGGCCGCCCTTGACGACCTCGATCACCGTGCCGGTGACGATGCCGTCCTCTTCCTTGATCTTCTCGATCGTGCCCCAGGCACGCTCGTACTGGGCGCGCTTCTTGGACAGGATCAGCCGGCCCTCTTTATCCTCCTTTTGCAGGACAAGGGCCTCGACGTGATCTCCGACCTTGACGACTTCGTTGGGGTCGATGTCGTGCTTGATGGACAGCTCGCGAGAGGGGATGACCCCCTCGGTCTTGTACCCGATGTCGAGCAGAACCTCGTCCCGGTCCACCTTGACGATGGTCCCGTCGACGATGTCGCCGTCGTTGAAGTACTTGATGGTCGCATCGATCGCGGCGAGGAGGTCCTCGGCCGATCCGATGTCGTTGATCGCGACCTGCAGCGCGTGATGGGGCTGATCGGGCTTGGCAGGGGCGACGGCGGTCATGGCACTCGTCATATGGGCTTCTGGCTCCGGCAACGGCTGGGTGGGCGGGGTGGCAGCGCGGCGGGCCCGTGGTCGCGGATGCCGAAGGTCGGACGGGTGAAGGCTGACCGGAGAGTCGACACATGCGAGCGCGAGCCTGCTCGGTCCGAGGACGCGCAGGCCCACTACGCGTCACTCAGAATACGTTGTGCGAGTTGGCGGGGTCAATCGAGGGAGGCGGTATGGAACCCGCGGCGGGCCGGGCGGGAAGCCCGAAGCCGGCCGGTGTCGCTCGGCGCCCGGCGACCTCGGCGGAGAGCACCCGGGCCAGCCGACGGTGGTGGGACCGGTCGGCCGGGGACTACCAGGCCGAGCACGGCGACTTCCTGGGAGACGCCAGCTTCCGCTGGTGCCCGGAAGGCCTGGACGAGGCGGCTGCCGGCCTGCTCGGCCCGGTGGCCGGCCGCAGGGTGCTGGAAGTCGGCTGCGGAGCCGCGCAGTGCGGCCGCTGGCTGGTGGCCCAGGGCGCCGAGGTGGTGGCGCTCGACCTGTCCGCCCGGCAGCTGGCGCACGCCCGCCGGCTGTCGGCCGCCACCGGCATCGCGGTACCGCTGGTGCAGGCCGACGCCGGGCGGCTGCCGCTGGCCGCGACGTCGTTCGACGTGGCCTGCTCCGCGTTCGGCGCGGTGCCGTTCGTGGCTGATTCGGCCGCCGTGATGGCCGAGGTCGCCCGCGTGCTGCGACCGGGCGGGCGCTGGGTGTTCTCCGTCACCCACCCCATCCGATGGTGCTTCGCCGACGACCCGGGGCCGCGCGGACTCACGGTCCGCGAGTCCTACTTCGACCGTACGCCGTACCTGGAAACCGACCCCAGCGGCGCCGTCGCCTACGTGGAGCACCACCGGACGATGGGCGACCGGATCCGCGAGATCGTGGCCGCCGGTCTGGTGCTCCTGGACGTCGTGGAACCCGAATGGCCAGCGGGGCACGCCCGGGTTTGGGGGCAGTGGAGCCCGCTGCGGGGCCGGCTGATACCCGGTACCGCGATCTTCGTGTGCCGTAAGCCGGGCTGAGCCCGCGCCGGGAGGCGCCGTGCCCGAACCCGCGCCGGGAGGTTCTTTCATGATCCAGGGCGCTCTAGCCCCTCCCCAGTGTGGTCACTTAGGCCTGGATCATCGGAGAGGGTCCGCGAGTCAAGCTCATCCGGCAGCCGCCGCCGTCACCGGAGCGCGTGGCAAGCGCCGACCGTAGGCGATCGTCTCGGCCAAGCGCGCCCTAGTGCCGGCCGGGTCCTGCGCGTACTGCGCTGGCGAGAAGTGCACCACCAGCAGTCCATGGCGCGTCATCCGTTCGTGTCGCGCCATGGTGTCCGCCCAGCGAGCCGGGCTCAGGTGCCACCGGACCGAGTCGATCTCCAGCACCGTGTTGGCATCGGGCCACCAGGCGTCCGGGTTCGCCAACCACAGCCCGTTGGTCGTCCGTAGCGTGCAGTTCCACCGCGCCGGTGGCAGCCGCGAGCGGCGGAGGTCGGCGAGCACGAGGGCCTCAGGAGCGGACCGGGCGCCGTCGGCTACCTCCTCGAGCGCTCGGCGCGCCAGGAGGCTGCCGGCCGACTCGCCGCTGGCGAGTTCCGCGGACAGCCGCCCCACGGTGGTACGTCCGGTCTGGACGGCCTGGGCCACGAGCGCACGCACATCAGGCAGCGCCAGCAGCTGCCGACACGCGTCGACCACGGCTCGCTCCACCGGGGCCACCGGCAACCCGGCACGCCACCGAGGCAACGGCATTCGGGTCGTCCGCTTCACCCGTACCGGGATAAGACCGCCCGATCGATTGCCTCGCTTGCCATCGTGACGGAGCAGCACGTGCTCGGAACCCGGCGTCGGAACGGAGTCGAACCCGTAGGCACCCAGCGCCGTTTGTGCGTTGAGCATCACCAGGTCCCCGGCGCAGTGCGACGTGCCGCGTTCGACGTAGAGCAGCGCGGCCCGCCAGCGTTGTTCGGCCGTAAGGGCTCCGGTGAAACCGGCGATCACTTGCGGCAGGACCAGCCGCCATGGGCCGCCGGGTCGGAGCCGGTGATCCAGCGACCGGCGGCTGACTCCGGCTGCCAGCGCCTGCGAGCGGTGCATCAGGCCGTCTTGTGCCGACAGCAAGCGTTGCAGGGTCATGTCCAAAGGGTGGCGTACCGATCGGGCTGCGAGAGCCGGCGAACCAGCGCCGGTGGACAACGCGTACTGCGCTGTCCACCGGCGGCGCCTTTGGGCGGCCCAGGCTGACGCCGGCGGTGCCATTGCCTGCCTGGCCACGGTGATCCAGGGCGCGGCGGCCACAGCGGAGGGTGGCCAGCGGGGCCTGGATCACCGTCCGCGAGGGGCGGGTCAACCACCGCCGGGGGAAGCCAGATGGAGGACCTTGGTGATGGCCACCTCATTCAACAATTCCGGCCCGGACCCGAAGCTGCCCCCGCCCGACGAGCACCACATGATCCGGGCCCCGCCAGCCACCTCAGGGTGTGGCTGGCGGGGCCTGGATCATGTGCGGAGGGGCGCACGGCGCGGGGCAGAGCGGGCAGAGCGGCGCGGCGGGGCAGCGGGCGCGGGTGGGCCGGGAGGCGCGGCGTTCAGTGGGCGGCGTCGTGCCAGGTACGGCCGGCGCCGACGCTGACCTCCATCGCGACGTCCAGCGGATAGGCCCCGCCCATCTCCCGGCGCAGGATCTCCTCGACCGCCGCCCGCTCGCCGGGGGCCACCTCGAGGACCAACTCGTCGTGTACCTGGAGCAGGAGCCGGGACCGCAGTCCACCGGCGACCAGCGCGTCGTCGACCCGCAGCATGGCCACCTTGATGATGTCCGCCGCGCTGCCCTGGATCGGCGCGTTGAGCGCCATCCGCTCGGCCATCTGCCGGCGCTGCGCGTTGTCGCTGGTCAGGTCCGGGAGGTAGCGGCGGCGGCCGAGGATGGTTTCGGTGTAGCCGTCGCGACGCGCCTGGTTGACCACTTCACGCAGGTAGGTCCGCACCCCGCCGAAACGGTCGAAATACGCCTCCATCTGCACCTTGGCGTCCTCGGTGCTGATCCCCAGCTGCTGTGCCAGCCCGAACGCCGACAGGCCGTACGCCAGGCCGTAGGACATCGCCTTGATCCGCCGGCGCATCTCCGGGTCGACCTGTTCGGGCGGGAGGTCGTGCGCCTTGGAGGCGACAAAGGTGTGCAGGTCCTCCCCAGAGCTGAAGGCCTCCTTCAGCCCGTCGTCCCGGGACAGGTGCGCCATGATCCGCATCTCGATCTGCGAGTAGTCGGCGGTCAGCAGGCACTCGTAGCCCGGTCCGACGATGAAGGCCTCGCGGATCTCCCGCCCGGCGGCGGTTCGGATCGGCACGTTCTGCAGGTTGGGATCGGTGCTGGACAGCCGGCCGGTGGCCGCGATGATCTGGCTGTACGTGGTGTGGATCCGGCCGCTGTCGTCGACCATCGGGATCAGCGAGTCGACCACGGTCTTGAGCCGGGACACGTCGCGGTGCCGGAGCAGGTGGCCCAGAATCGGGTGGTCGCTCTGGGCGGCCAGCCAGGTGAGCGCGTCCGCGTCGGTGGTGTACCCGGTCTTGATCCGCTTCGTCTTGGGCAACCCGAGCTCGTCGAAGAGGACCTGCTGCAACTGCTTGGGCGAGCCGAGGTTGAACTCGTGCCCGACGCAGGCGTACGCCTCCTGGGTCACCGCCTTGACCTGCTCGGCGAACCGGGACTGCAGGCTCGCCAGGTGCTCGGAGTCCGCCGCGATGCCAGCGATCTCCATCTTGGCCAGCAGCGAACTGAGCGGCAGTTCGACCTCGTGCAGCAGCCGGGTGCCCCCCCGGCGTTCCAGGTCGGCGTCCAGGGAGTCGGCGAGGTCGACGACCGCCCGGGCTCGGACCATGTCGGCCTGGGCCCGGCTGGCTTCGTCCCCGCCGTCGAGGGACAGCTGGCCGTCGAGGTCTGCCTCCGCCCGCAGCTCGCGCCGCAGGTACCGCAGCGCCAGGTCGGCCAGGTCGAACGAACGCTGGCCCGGCAACGCGAGATAGGCGGCCAGCGCCGTGTCGCTGGTCACGCCGCGCAGCTCCCAACCGGCCGCCGCCAGCGCCAGCATCGGTCCCTTGACGTCGTGGCCGGCCTTGGGCCGGCCGGGATCGGCCAGCCAGGCGGCGAGCGCCCGGTCATCGGAGGCGGTGACCTGGGTCGGGTCAATCCATGCGCCGTGACCTGCGGTGCCGGCCAGCGCGATCCCGGTCAGCGTCCCGGTGCCCCGGCCCCACGTCCCGCTGATCGCCAGGCCGGTCCGGGTGGGGCCGCTGGCGTGCTCGGCCAGCCAGCCGGCTATCTCCCCCGGCCCCAGCGGGCCGCCGGTGACCTCGAAGCCTTCGTCGGCCTCGGGTTCGACGGCCTGCAGGGTGGCGTAGAGCCGCTCCCGCAGCACCCGGAACTGCAGGGTGTCGAACAGCCGGTGCACCTCGTCCCGGTCCCACTGCCCGAGGTGCAGGTCGTGCGGGCCGACGTCGAGCGGCACGTCGACGGCCAGCTGGGTCAGGCTGCGGTTGCGGATCACCTGGCCGAGGGCGTTGCGCAGCGCGAGACCGGCCTTGCCGGGCACCTCCTCGACGCGGTCGACCAGGGTGTCCAGGGAGCCGAACTCACGCACCCACTTGGCGGCCGTCTTCTCACCGACCCCCGGGATGTTGGGCAGGTTGTCACTGGGGTCACCGCGCAGCGCCGCGAAGTCGGGGTACTGCGCCGGGGTCAGCCCGTACTTGGCCGCCACCTCGGCCGGGGTGAACCGGGTCATGTCGCTGATCCCGCGGCGGGTCATCAGCACCGTGGTGCTGTCGCTGACCAGCTGCAGCGCGTCCCGGTCCCCGGTCACGATCAGCGTGTCCATGCCGAGGCGGTCGGCGGCGACGGCGAGGGTGGCGATCACGTCGTCGGCTTCGAAACCGGGCGCGCTGACCATCGGGACGGCGAGCGCGGTGAGGACCTCCCTGATCAAGCTGAGCTGGCCGCGGAAGTCGGCCGGCGTCTCCGAGCGACCCGCCTTGTACTGCGCGTACTGCTCGTGGCGAAACGTCGGCCCGGACAGGTCGAAGGCGACCGCGAGGTGGGTCGGCTGTTCATCCCGCAAGACGTTGATCAGCATGGCGGTGAACCCGTAGACCGCGTTGGTCGGCTGGCCGGTAGTGGTCGCGAAGTTCTCCACCGGCAAGGCGAAGAACGCCCGGTACGCGAGCGAGTGCCCGTCCAGGAGCAGCAGACGGTCCGACACTCCTCGATACTAGGGACGAGCGGATACTAGGGACGAGCCGATACCAGCGACGACCGCCGACAGTTTCCGGCGTACCGGTCGGCCTCGATCCGGGCACCTGTCGCGGGCCGCCAGGGCGTGAATCGGGCAGGCTAGCCTGTCGGTGGCGCACCGACCGGTGGCCTTCTCGATTCCCGGGGCGGGAGACCGCGCTGATGGACGACACCGTGACGGGTGGGGCGGCGATGAGCGGCGCTGTGATGGACGGCATGGACCTGATGGGGCCGGCCGACCTGCTGGCCGCGGTGAACGCCTCGGCCGGCGCACTGGCGCACAGCATGGGCATCACGTTCCGGGAAGTCGCCGTCGAACGGCTGGTGGCCACCATGCCGGTGGAAGGCAACACCCAGCCGTACGGCCTGCTGCACGGGGGTGCCTCCGCGGTGCTGGCCGAGTCGCTGGCCTCCACCGGATCGGCCCTGCATGCCGGGCAGGATCGGGTCGCGATCGGGGTGGATCTCAACGTCACCCACCACCGCGGCATCCGCGACGGGGTATTGACCGCGGTGGCCACGCCGCTTCATCTCGGCCGCAACCTGGCCTCCTACGAGGTCGCGGTCCACGACGAGGTCGGCCGGCGGGTTTCCACGGCGCGGCTGACCTGCGTGCTGCGCGACCGCTGACGCGCGCGGCTGGCACGCGAGCCGAGCCACCCGTTCCGTCGACCCATCGGTGGCACCGGTTCAGCGGCCGCCGGCCGCCCCGGGTAGCGTCCCGCGCGCCAGCGGGCGGCGGGTGAGGCGCCGGCGGGTGAGGTCGTCGACCGCGCCTCGGCGTTCCGGGGCCGCCAGCTTGCGCACCAGGGCCGGGACAGACGTGCTTCTGCGTACCAGCACGGGCGCGAACCCGAGCCGGGCGTAGAACCGATTGCTGTCCCGGTCCGAGGGCACCACCGCGACCGCCAGCTGATCTACCCCCACCAGCTCGGCGTGCATCGCGGCGGCGGCCACCAGCGCCCGGCCGACGCCGCGACGACGGGCCCGGCGCGTGACCATCGCGTAGTCCATCCGCAGCGCCGGTACGTCGGTGAGCGAGGTCAGCGGAGCCGGGGTGAGGACGGCCATGCCGACAGGGCCGAGATCGGCCGATTCGGCGAGCATGATCGCGGCGTTGCCATCACTCAACAGCTCACGCAGCCGTTCGCCCAGCGCCAGCGTCTCCCGTAGCAGCGGCCGGCAGCTGCGGCCGCTGGTCACCCGCAGTTCGGCAAGGAGGTCCAGCAGTGCGACGAGGTCGGTCGGGACCGCCCGGCGAACGGCTACCGCGGGAGATGTGCTGGTTCGGGGCACGGTTCCCTCCTCCTGCTGGCAACTGACGAACGACATCCTGCGGAAGGTACACATCGTGCTGACGGAACACCGGCTCTCTCGACTGGCGCCCGCGCCAACCCCCGGCGCCGCGTGTCGCGGCGCGCCAGCGCCCGCCACGGTTAGGCTCCGGTCGTCCCGCGAGTTCCGGGGCCGGACACACCGGCGAACACTACGCCAGGCCTGCCATCCACATCACGGCGAGGTCACGATCGGGCGAGGTCATGATCGGGTAAGGAGGATGCCGTGTTCGCCGGCGCCGGGACGGTTCTCAACGTCACGACCGTGCTGGTCGGGGCAACCCTGGGGGTCGCGCTGCGCGGCAGGTTGCCGGCCCGTACCAGAGGCGTGGTCACCGACGGGCTTGGCCTGGTGACGTTGCTGGTGGCGGCCGAGAACGCGGTGTCCGTGCGCAGTCCGGCCGCCGTGTCGGCCGTGGGCGGTTCGGCGGTGGTACTCATCGTGCTGGGTTCGGTGGTACTCGGCGGCATAGCCGGCTCCCTGCTGCGCCTCGGCGAGCGGCTGGAGGCGCTGGGCGGCTGGGTGCAGGCCCGGCTGGCGCCGGCCGCCGGGTCGGCCGCCAAGGCGCGGTTCGTCGAGGGGTACGTGGTGTCCTCGCTGCTGTTCTGCGTCGGCCCGCTGACCATCCTCGGCTCGCTGTCCGACGGGCTCGGGCGGGGCATCGACCAACTCGCGCTGAAATCGACGCTGGACGGCTTCGCCTCTGTCGCCTTCGCCGCCTCCTTCGGTTGGGGGGTCGCCGTGGCCGCCGTCACGGTAGCGGTGGTCCAGGGCACCCTGACGGTGCTCGGCGTCGTGCTCGGCGGGTTCCTCTCCGCCGCCCAGGTGGACGTGATCACCGCGACCGGGGGCCTGCTGCTGGTGGGCGTGGCGCTTCGACTCCTCCGGGTCCGGGACGTGCCGGTAGTCGACCTCCTTCCGGCGCTGGCGGTCGCGCCAGTTCTCACTGCGGTGGTGGCCGGGCTGCGCTGACCGTCGAGGCCCATCGGGGCTAGCTCCCGGGTTAGCCGGTCGCGATCTCCTCACCGAGGTACGCCGCCCGGATCCGGTCGTCCGCGAGCAGCTCACGACCGGTGCCTTCCAAGACGATGTCACCGGTTTCCAGGACGTAGCCGCGGTCGGCCAGCCCGAGGGCCTGGGCGGCGTTCTGCTCTACCAGCAGCACGGTGACGCCGCCGGCGTTGATGTCCCGGATGATCTCGAAAATCTTGGCCACCACCAACGGCGCCAAGCCCATCGACGGTTCGTCGAGCAACAGCAGGCGAGGCTTGCCCATCAAGGCCCGCCCGATGGCCAGCATCTGCTGCTCACCGCCGGAGAGCGTGCCGGCCGGCTGGCGAATGCGCTCGGCGAGCCGCGGGAACATCTCCAACACCCGGTCGAGGTCAGCCTGGTCCAGGTGCTTGAAGCGGAAGGCCCCCATCTCGAGGTTCTCCTCGACCGTCATCCGTGGGAAGACGTGGCGCCCCTCCGGTACGTGACAAATCCCCAGCGAGATGAGTCGGTGGGCCGGGATACCGTCGATCCGCTGGCCCTCGAAGGTGATCGAGCCGGCGGAGGGCCGCAACATGCCGGACACGGTCTTCTGGGTGGTGGTCTTGCCGGCCCCGTTGGCCCCGAGCAGGGCGACGATCTCACCGGCCATGACGCGGAAGGAGATCCCCTTCAGCGCCCGGATCGCGCCGTAGCGCACCTCCATCTGCGCGACGTCGAGCATCACCGCTCCGCGATCCGGCCCCGACCCGTCCGTCATCAGCCCTCCCCCTTCGATGTCGAACCCCCGGAGTCCGCAGCGGCAGAGCCGTCCATCTCGATCAGGCGCAGGTCCGGCGCAGCGGCGGCCTGCTGCTCTACCTCCTCGGCGGAGGTGCCGAGGTAGGCGGCCACGACGGTGGGGTCGCGCTGGATGGCCTGCGGCGAACCCTCGGCGATCTTCTTGCCGAAGTTGAGCACGATGATGCGGTGGGCGATCGACATGACGAGCTTCATGTCGTGCTCGATGAGCAGGATGCCGATCGAACGTTCGACGTTGATCCGCTGGATGAGCTGCGCCAGGTCACGCTTCTCGGCCGGATTGGTGCCGGCCGCCGGCTCGTCGAGCAGCAACACACCCGGGTCCGTGCCCAGCGCCCGGGCAATCTCCAGCCGTCGCTGCTCGCCGTAGGGCAGCGAGCCGGCGAGCTCGTTGGCCCGTTGCGGCAGGCCGACGTCGTGCAGTAGGTGGAAGGCCGCCCGGGTGGACTCCCGTTCCTCGCGACGCTGCCAGGGCATGCCGAGCATGGCGGCGATCGGGCCGGAGCGCTGCCGGGTTTCGATCCCGATCTTCACGTTCTCCAGCGCGGTGAGCGCCGGGAAGAGCCGGATGTTCTGGAACGTCCGGGCCACCCCGAGCCGGTTGACCCGGTGCGTCTTCTCACCCAGCACGCTGACCGGGGCGTCGCCGGATCGCCCGGCCAACATGATCGTGCCTTCCTGCGGGGTGTAGACCCCAGTGAGGGCGTTGAACAGCGAGGTCTTGCCAGCGCCGTTCGGCCCGATGACGGCCAGAATCTCACCGCGGAACATTTGCAGGGTGACGTCGTCCAGGCTGGTGACCCCGCCGAAGCGCAGCGTGACGCCGGCCACGTCGAACACGACGTCGGCGGAGTGCCCGGCCGGAGTCGATGTCGCGGCGCTGCTCATGCCCGGGCCCCCAGACCCTCGCCGGCCGGTACCGCGGTGGTCTCGGCCGAGGCCGGTGCGTCCAGGCCGCTGAGTTCCGCCTGCCGGCGCCGGGAGGGCACCAGACCCGACGGCCGGAAGATCATCATGGCCAACACGACGGCGCCGATCCACATCTGCCGGTCCGCACCCGGTACCTGGTCTTTGAGGAACTCCGGCAGCCAGGTGAGCAGCGCGGCTCCGGAGATCGCGCCGGGCAGCGAGCCCATCCCGCCGAAGACGACGTAGGCCACCACCAGGATGGAGTTGTTGAGGACGAAGTTGTCCGGGTTGAAGAAGCCGATCTGGCTGGCGAAGAACACGCCCGCCAGGCCGGAGGTCGAGGCGCCGATGGCGAAGGCCAGCAGCTTGACCTTGAAGGTGTTGATGCCGGTGGCCTGCGCGGCGATCTCGTCCTCCCGGATGGCCGCCCAGGACCGGCCGATCCGGGAGTCTTCCAACCGCCGGAACGCCAGCAGCACGATCACGACGAAGACGAGCAGCAGGTACCAGTACTGCAACTGGTTGAGCCCCCAGGTGATGTGCACCGGGCCGACGTGGATGACGGGGTGCGGCACCGGGGAGGACGGGCCGCGACTACCGTTGGTGATCGGGTCGGAGTTCACCGCGATGATGCGGATGATCTCACCGAAGCCCAGGGTGACGATCGCCAGGTAGTCCCCGCGCAGCCGCAACGTGGGCGCACCCAGAGCCAGCCCGGCCAGCAGGCAGATGACCACCGCGAACGGAATGGCCAGCAGCGGGCTCATCACCAACCACGACGGCGGTTTGACCGGCAGCGAGCCGACGAGGTACGCCGTGGTGTAGGAGCCGATGGCGTAGAAGGCGATGAAGCCGAGGTCGAGCAGGCCGGCCCAGCCGACCACCACGTTGAGCCCGATCGCCAACAGCACGTAGATCCCGATCTCGCTGACGAGAACTTGCTGCCAGAAGCCGGTCGCGGTCGGCGGGTAGAACAAGGCGCCGGCCACCGCGATCGCAAGCGCGGTGCGCGCCGCGCCGGGCGCGGTCAGGTAGGCCGCACTGGCCGAACGCTCCGACGGCACCTCCTCCTCTACCTCGGTCGCCGCCCCCGCCGCCCCCGCCGGCGCCCCCGGCGCCAAGGTCCCCGAGCCCGTCGTGGCCCGCTCGGCGGCGGCAATCGTGGCCGGAGCCGTTGCCGGGGCGGTGGCCGCGATGTACCCGGCGGCGGCCAGCAGGAACAGCGCGGCGCAGGCCGCCCAGCCGCCGGCGCCGAGGTTCTGCCACGGCCCGGTGGCGCCGTCGACATTGAGCGACGCGCCGATGTCGCTGATGCCGTAGATCGTGATCAGGGTCAGCACCACGCCGACCACCCCGACCGCGGCCGCGGCCGCACCCAGCACCCGCCGGCGGAGGTAGGTGGCGGCCCCGGCCAGGGCCAGCGCGGCGACCAGCAGGACCCAGCCCAGCCAGCTCAGGTAGGCCTGGCCGAGCGCCGACAGGCCGGTGGGCGCGAAGAGGTCGCGGGTGTCGGCCAGATTCGCGTTGAGCCGCTGCGGGGAGAACCAGGTGGCCCGGAGCAGGGCGATGAGCCCGACCACGGCGGCCAGCGCGACGAGGGGCAGCCCAGGTCGCCAGCCGAGTACCCGGTTCACCGCCAGCCGGGTCCGGGCGACCATCGCCGTCGACTGGGCGGTGATCACCGCGGCCATCATCATCACGAGGTAGCCGACCACGGCCACCGCCGCGCCCAGGGAGTGGTCGGCCCCACCGGCGAAGTTGACCACCTGCCGGTGCGCGACATAGCAGGCGGCGGCCGCCACCACACCGAGGCCGGCGGCGGCCCAGCCCAGCGCCCGGATCCGGGTCACGATGGCCGCCGCGGCCAGCCCGAAAACGACCAGGAGCTGCGCCCAGGCCAGCCAGCCGAAGAACGCCTTAGCCAGCGCGGACAGCCCCGGCGAGGCGGCCACCGCGGCTTTCACGGTGCCGAACTTGGCATCACCGGCTCCGTCGTACCAGTGCATCAGGGTCTGGGCGGCGAGCACGGTGATGCCCCCGGCGACCAGCGGCCAGACGCCGGGACGGGTGAGGTAGGGCACCACCCGGGGCCAGAAGCTGATGGCCAGGAAGATCAGCACCCCGATGAACAGAAAGACGAAGATCCGGGGACGCAGCACGGCCTGGCGGAAGGCGTACCCGTAGTCGGCCTGACTGCCCTCCTGCGGCCCCCACATCAGGGCCAGCACCACGGATCCGGCCAGGCAGGCCAGCAGCCGGCGGGCGGCCGGGGTACGCAGCGCGTTCATGCCGCCCGACCCAACCGCTCGCCGAGGATTCCAGTGGGCCGGAACATCAGCACCAGGACCAGGACCACGAAGGCCACCACGTCGGTCCACTTGGTATCGATATGAATGAGCGGCACCATGTTCTCCACGATCCCCAGCAGCAGCCCCCCGATCATGGCGCCGCGAATGTTGCCGATGCCGCCGAGCACCGCCGCGGCGAACGCCTTGACGCCCGGCAGGAAGCCCATCGTGTAGCCGAAGCTGAAGTTGAGTCCGAACAGAAACCCGGCGGCGCCGCCGAGCAGGCCTCCGATGACAAAGGTCCGGGAGATCGTCTTGTCGATGTCGATGCCCATCAGGGCGGCGGTCGGGGCGTCCTCGGACACCGCCCGGATGCTGCGGCCGAGTTTCGTCGTGCTGACCAGCCGGTCCAGGAAGATCATCATGACGATGGCGGAGGCGATGATGACCACTTGCAGGACCTGCACCCGGGCGCCGAACAGGTGGAACAGCACCGCGTCGCTGCGAAAGAACGGCGGGAACGCGTTGGAGGTGAGCCGGTTGAACAGCTTGCCGGCCAGCTGGGAGAGGAAGAACGACGCCCCGATCGCACTGATCAGGAAGGCCAACTTGGGCGCGCCGCGGCGCCGTAGCGGCCGGTAGGCCACCCGTTCCAGGGTGAAGGCGATGATCCCGGCGATGATGCCGCCGGAGAGGATGCCGACCACGATGATGAAGGGCACCGCCCAGGCCGGCGTCCCCTTCCCGTCCCCCACGATGGCGTGCACGACGAGGTAACTGCCGAACGCGCCGGACATGAAGACCTCGCTGTGGGCAAAGTTGATCAGTTGCAGGACGCCGTAGACCAGGGTGTAGCCGAGTGCGATCAGCGCGTACATCGAGCCTCGGGTCAACCCCAGTACGAGGTAGCCCATGAAATCGCTCATGCGTCAGCCTTCCGTAGCCGAGGAGCGCGGTAGGTCCGACCGTGGCCGGCCCGAGGTCGCGGGAGGGGCGCCGACCGATCCGGATGGATCGGCGACGCCCCTCGCCGTCGTGGGGAAGCCCTCGCCTAGCTCACTTGATCGCTCTGATGTTGCCGAGCAGCATGATCTTGCCAGCCTTCTGCTCGTACAGGTTCACCGTGGCCTGGGTGACCTCGCCGTTGGGCTGGAAGGCGATGGTGGTCGTGATGCCCTTGTAGTTGAGCTTGCTGATCGCGTCCTCGACCGCCTTACGGGTGATGCCGCCGCTGCTGGCCGCCGTCTTGTACGCCTCGAGCATGGCGTTGGTGGCGTCGTAGGCCTCCGGGGAGTACGTCGACGGCGGGGTCTTGAACTTGGCCGTGTACGCCGCATTGAACGCCTTCGCCGCCGGAGCAGCGGTGGCGTCCAGGCAGCCGCAGGAGAAGTACCAACCGTTGCCGGCCGCACCGGCGCCGGAGGTGAACACGGTCGACTTGACCCCGTTCCCGCCCATCGTCAGACCCTTGAACCCGGCGCTCTTGAGCGCCTTGGCGAACAGCGCGGCCTGCGCGTCGTAGCCGCCGTAGAACATCGCCTTCGCCCCGGAAGTGGTGACGGTCTGGGCGATCGCGCCGTAGTCCTGGGTGTTCTGGGCGACGCCCTGCCGGGTCACGGCCACGCCCTTGGCCTTCAGCGTGGCGGCGACCACGTCGGCGACGCCCTTGCCGTAGACCGTGGTGTCGTCGACCACGAAGACCTTCTTGTACCTGCTGGCCAACCACTCCCCGGCCTGGGTGCCCTCGACGCCGTCGGTCGGCACGATGCGGTGGAAGGTCGTGAAGCCGGACTTGGTGAGGTCGGCATTGGTGGCCGACGGGCTGATCAGGCCCATGCCGGCCTGGGCGAAGATCTTACCGGTTGCCGACGTCGGGCCGGAGAAGATCGGGCCGACCACGCCCATGACCTGGCTGTCCTGGATCAGCGCAGCCGCGGCGGCCGGCGCCTTGTCGGCGACCCCGCCGTCGTCGGATTTGAGAATTTCGATCTTGAAGGGGTACTTGCCGCTGGCGTTGGCCTGCTCAACCGCCAGCTCCATGGCATTGATCTCGTTGATGCCCAGTTGCTGGTTGTCACCGGAGAGGGCTCCCATAAAGCCCATCTTGTAGGTCTGGCCGGAGCCGCCGGAGGAGCCGGTGGAGCCCCCGCCGCCGAGCCCCCCGGTGCCGGTGGACTTCTTGCTGCTTCCGCAGCCGGTCAGTGCAAGTGCACCGGCCACGCTGACCGCGGCAATGCTGGTAAGTGCTCTTCTTCGCATGGGCGTTGCCCCCAGGTGAGGTTGGGTAGGCCGGTTCGATAGCGGCTCTACTGGCGTTCGCCGGAGATTACCGCACGAATGGGCGTCTGGCATGCATTGATCGACCCGGCGCGGCCGTCGTAGCCAGATCTTCACAATTGCCCCGGCAACGCCGTTATCGCTCAGTGACCGGCGCGGGCTATCTGTCGGCGCGCCGCCCCGCGGCCGGTCCGGGAAGCTCGGCGCCCGAGAGCACGGCTTGCGCGATCACCCGCATGCTCACCCGGCGGTTCATCGAGGTGGCCTGGATCCAGCGGAAAGCCGCCGGCTCGGTCATGGCGTGCTCGGACTGCAGCACGCCCTTGGCCCGGTCCAGCAGCTTTCGGGTCTCCAACCGGTCGGCGAGATCGGCGACCTCGTCTTCCAGTGAGACGATCTCGGCGAACCGGCTAGCGGCCATCTCGATGGCGGGCAGCAGGTCGGACTTGCCGAACGGCTTGACCAGGTACGCCATGGCGCCGGCGTCGCGAGCCCGCTCGACGAGGTCGCGTTGGGAGAACGCGGTCAGAATGACCACCGGGGCGATCCGGGCATCGGCGATTCGGGCGGCCGCCTCGATCCCGTCCAGCACCGGCATTTGCACGTCGAGAATGATCAGGTCGGGCCGGTGCTGCTCCGCCAGGCGTACCGCGGTGTCGCCGTCGGCGGCCTCGGCGACGACGTCGTATCCCTCCTCCTCCAGCATCTCGCGCAGGTCCATCCGGATCAGCGCCTCGTCCTCGGCGATGAGCACGCGGCGCGGGGAGGTGCGGGCAGTCATATCCGGCAATCTACCGGCGCCCGGTACGGGCTCTGGTGAGGAAGTAGGCCTGGTGGGATTCGAACCCACACTGTCGCGAGTTTGAGTCGCGTCCCTCTGCCGTTGGGGTACAGGCCCGTCCCCTGCGAGATTACCGGTCCGGTTCCTCACTCCCCGCCGATCCGATGCACCCGCATGGCGTTCGTCGTACCGGCCCGCCCAGGCGGGCTGCCGGCCACGATCACCACCAGATCGCCCCGCTTGAGTCGGTTGATCTCCAGCAGGGCGGCGTCCACCTGCCGGACCATCTCGTCGGTGTGCCGGACCGGCGGGACCAGGAAGGTCTCCACCCCCCAGGTCAGCGTCAGCCGGTTGCGGACCGCCTCCTCCGGGGTGAAGGCCAGCATGGGGATCACGCTGCGGTGCTTGGCGAGCCGCTGGACGGTGTCCCCGGTCTGGGTGAAGGCGACCAGGGCGGCGGCGCCCACCGTTGCCCCGGTCAACGCGGCCGCGGCGGCGATCGCGCCGCCGATCGTGCTCGGCCCGCCGGACAGGTGCGGCAGCCGCTCCAACCCGTCGGCTTCGACCTGCCGGATGATGCGGTCCATGGTGGCTACCGCCTCACCGGGGTAGCGGCCCACGCTGGTCTCCCCGGAGAGCATCACCGCGTCCGCGCCGTCCAGCACCGCGTTCGCCACGTCGGAGGCCTCGGCCCGGGTCGGGCGCGGGGCGGAAATCATGGACTCGAGCATCTGGGTGGCGACGATCACCGGCTTGGAACGCTCCCTGGCCATCGTGATCGCCCGCTTCTGGACCAGCGGGACCTGCTCCAACGGCAGTTCCACCCCCAGGTCGCCGCGGGCGACCATCAGCCCGTCGAAGACCGCCAGGATCTCCGCCAACCGGTCCACCGCCTGCGGCTTCTCCAGCTTGGCGATCACCGGCCGCCTGATGCCTTCCTCGTCCATGATCCGGTG
Organism: uncultured Actinomycetota bacterium; assembly: GCA_963814355.1. GTDB lineage: Bacteria > Actinomycetota > Actinomycetes > JADGOV01 > JADGOV01 > JADGOV01. The sequence goes on from CAWFCZ010000002.1 coordinate 83,005, forward strand.
GACGGCCACGATGTCCTCCGGGCCGCGTACGAAAGACAGTGCGACCAGGTCGGCACCGGCGCGCAGCGCCCAGCGCAGGTCCGCCTCGTCCTTGGACGACATCGCCGGCACGCTGACCGGAACGCCCGGCAGGTTGAGCCCCTTGTGATCGGAGACGTCGCCGCCGACCACCACCCGGGTGAGCACATCGGTGCCGCCGCCGCGCTCCACGGCGAGGACGACCCGCCCGTCGTCCACCAGGATGGCGTCGCCGGTGTGGACGTCCGCGGCCAGGCCATCGTAGGTCGTCGAGCACCGGCCGGCGTCGCCGGGCACGTCCCGCGTGGTGATGACGAAGTCGTCGCCCCGGCGCAGGGTGACCGGACCGGCGGCGAACGTGCCCAGCCGGATCTTCGGCCCCTGCAGGTCGGCCAGGATCCCGACGGCGCGATCGCTGTCCGCGCTGGCCGACCGGATCGCCTCGACGGCCGCACGGTGCTCGGCTCGGGCGCCATGGGACAGGTTGAGCCGGGCCACGTCCATGCCGGTGTCGATCAGCATCCGGATCTGGGCGGCCGACGCGGTGGCCGGGCCCAGCGTGCAGACAATCTTCGCGTGCCGCCGCATGCCGGCAGGCTACGTGGCACCGGCCGTTACCCGGGATGCCGCTCCGGCCGCGGGGGGCCGGTGGTCGGCTCGGCTCGTGCGTCAACCGTCTCCGCGTGCCGTGATCCAGGCCCCGCTGGGCACACCTGAGGGGGGCGGGCGGGGCCAGGATCACCGAAGGCCGGCGCCAGCGGACCGCGGTAGCGCGGCCTCGATCACGGCAGGCCGGCGCTAGCGGACCGCGGTCAGGGCGTTCACGATGCCATAGCCGTAGAAGCCGTTGTCGGCGGCCGGCCCGGCGCAGTACGCCGAATAGCGGGCCACCGACGCGTCGAGCAGGTGCAGCGTGTACCGGAACAGCCGCGGCTGCGGGCAGGCGTGCGCCACCGCGGTGGCCAGCAAGATGCCGCGGGTCCGGGCCGGGTTCAGCGTCAACCCGCCGGGGTGCGCCGGGTCGGCGTGGCCGTACTGGCTGACGATCAGCGCGCCGACACCGGTGGCGTGCGGGGAGGCCATCGAGGTGCCCTGCAGGTACTGGTAGTACGCGCAGGACCCGGCATGGCAGTCCTTCACCACCGCGTCGGTGGTCGGGTTGCCGTTGTGGTCGATGTCGCCGTTGAGCCGAGCGAGCCGGGTCGGGTACGCGGCGAGCACGCCCAGCCGGACGTCGCGGGTGCCGTCCGGGCTGTCGTAGGTGTCGCCCCCCGGGGCGGCCACGTCGGTCTGCTCGGTGCCGTAGTTGGAGTAGAAGGACTTGCGGGTGCTCAGCCCGGTCGCCGAGACCACATTGACGCCGTTGGTTTCGGTCGGCACGTCGATGCAGCGGTTGCTCACGGTCCGGGGGTGCTCGGTGCCCGGCGGGTAGTCCGGGCTGGTGTCGTCGAAGGTCGGGTTCCCGAGGTCGGTGGCCTCGTTGCCGGCCGCGGAGAACGGAGCGACGCCGTGGTGCACCGCGTAGTTCATCGCCCGCTGGGTGGCCACCCGGATGGTGCGCTGCTCCATCTTCTCGCGCGGGGTATCGGCGGCGTTGTTCCAGCAGTTGTACAGCCACGGGTCGACGTAGTAGCTCATGTTCACCACGTCCACCCCGAGGTCGCCGGCGTAGGTCAGCGCGTCCAGGGTGGGCTGCAGGAAGAAGTACCCGGAGTCCTGGCCGGCGCGGATGTTGACCAGCGTGACGTTGGGGGCCACGCCGGCGATGCCGCGACCGTTGATCGGCGCGCCGATCGTGCTGGCCACGTGGGTGCCGTGGCCGTCGTCGTCCCAGTTGGCCGGGTCCTTGCAGCCGGCGAACTCACACGGGCCGTCGATCAGCGGGATGTCGGTGGTGAAGTTACGGGAGTCCCGGGCGTCGAAGTTGGCCTTGATGTCCGGGTGCGTGCCGTCGATGCCGGTGTCGATGACGCCGACCAGCACCTTGCGGCTGCCGGGTTGGACCCGGTAGGAGCCGCCCGGGGTGGCGCCGATCTGGCGCATGTCCCACTGCCGGTCCGCCAGCGGTTCGGCCCGCACGCCGGCGGGCTGCACCGCCTTGCTGGCATCGGTGCGGAAGGTACGGCTGGTCGCCAACCGCTCGATGGCGTCGCGCTTGGGGCGCGCCGTCGGGGCGTAGCCGATGGGTTGGTTGCGGGCCGCGCCGTAGAGCACCGCTGACCCCGCCACTCGATCGGCGAACGCCGCGTCGGAGGACCGGACCAGGGCGTAGCCGACCTTGGTGTTGTCCCGGACGAGCGTGCCGCCGGCCTTGGCGATCGCCGCCCGGGCCGCAGTGGGGCTCGCACCGGCGACGTAGAGCACGACGTAGTCCTGCGCCCGCGCGGCGCTGACCCTCGACCCGCTGGCCCCGGCGGTGACCGGAGCGGCCAGCAGGCCGGCGACCACGGTGGCGGCGGCGGAGCCCGCCAGGGACGTACGAACGGATACCCGCACCGGAACCTCCATGACGGCGCGCCGTCCTCGGCGCGCTGCGGGGAAGCTACCTGTCGTGCGGAGCTCCTGTACAGGGCCTGAACGGGCAATCTGGGGACAAGCGGCTTACCCGCGGGTACCGGAGGTCTTGCCGTCACACCACCAAGGGGCGGTCGGTGGTGCGCACCGGCGCGGGCAGCGCGGTCGAACCCACCAGCGCCGCATCCACCGCCGCCGCGGCGGCCCGTCCTTCGGCGATGGCCCAGACGATCAGCGACTGGCCGCGGCCCATGTCCCCGGCCACGTACACCCCCGGAACGTTGGTCTGCCAGTCCCGACCGCGGGCCACGTTGCCGCGCTCGTCGAACGCGACGCCGAGCGTGGTGAGCAGCGGCCCGCGTTCCGGACCGGTGAAGCCCATGGCGAGCAGTACCAGGTCGGCGGGCAGGTCGAAGGCGGAGTCCGGGACCGGGGTGAAGGTGGCGTCCACCTCGACCAGACGGAGCGCGGCCACCGCGCCGGTGCCATTGTCGAGGAAGCGTTGGGTGTTCACCGCGAACAGCCGCTCACCACCCTCCTCGTGGGCGGCGCTGGTCCGGAAGATCATCGGGTATGTCGGCCAGGGCTGGTTCGGGGGACGCCCCGACGCCGGCTCGGGGAGGATTTCCAGCTGGTGCACGGAGGCCGCCCCCTGCCGGTGCGCGGTGCCCAGGCAGTCCGCCCCGGTGTCCCCGCCGCCGAGGATGACCACCCGCTTGCCCGCGGCGCTGATCGGCGGCTGCGCCAGGTCCCCTTCCTGGACCCGGTTGGAGCCCGGCAGGTAGTCCATCGCCAGGTGAATACCGGCCAGTTCCCGGCCGGGCACCGGGAGGTCGCGGGCCTGGGTGGCTCCGCCGGCCAGCACGACGGCGTCGCTGGTGGCCAGCAGTTCCTCGACGGGCAGGCCGGAGCCCACGTCGGTGTCCGGGACGAACGTCGTGCCCTCGGCCCGCATCTGCGCCAGCCTGGCTTCCAGGTGCCGTTTCTCCATCTTGAACTCGGGGATGCCGTAGCGCAGCAGGCCGCCGATCCGGTCGGCCCGCTCGTACACCGTCACCGCGTGCCCGGCCCGGGTGAGTTGCTGGGCGGCGGCCAGCCCGGCCGGCCCGGAGCCGACCACCGCCACGCGCTTTCCGCTGCGCCACTCCGCGGGCTGTGCCGGGAGCCAGCCGGAGTCGAACGCCCGGTCGGCGATGGCCACCTCGACCTGCTTGATGGTCACCGGGTCCGCGCCGATGCCCAGCACGCAGGCGGTCTCGCACGGCGCCGGGCAGAGCCGGCCGGTGAACTCGGGGAAGTTGTTGGTGGCGTGCAGCCGTTCGGAGGCGGCCTGCCAGTCCGAGCGCCAGACCAGGTCGTTCCACTCCGGGATGAGGTTGCCCAGCGGGCAGCCCGAATGGCAGAACGGGATGCCGCAGTCCATGCAGCGCCCGGCCTGGGCGCCCACCTGCTCGGCCGGAAAGTCCTCGTACACCTCCCGCCAGTCCCGGAGCCGGACCTCGACCGGTCGCCGGGCCGGGAGCTGGCGGGGCGTGGTGAGGAAGCCTCGGGGGTCAGCCACCTGAGCCCCCACCAGAGTCAGCCATGGACGAGTTCCTCCGCTTCCTGGGCTGGCACCGCCGCGGCCCGGGCCGCGCTCTCGGCGAGCACCCGCTTGTAGTCCCGGGGCATGACCTTGCCGAACCGGGACAGCGTCGCGTCCCAGTCGGCGAGCAGCCGGGCGGCGACCTCCGAGCCGGTCTGGTCCCGGTGCCGGCGCAGCACGGACAGCAGGAACTCGGCGTCGTCGGGCTCCAGCGGGTCGAGGTCGACCATTTCCCGGTTGACCCGGACTCGGGACACGTCCAGCACGTAGGCGATCCCGCCGCTCATTCCGGCGGCCAGGTTGCGCCCGGTCGGGCCGAGGATGACCACCCGGCCGCCGGTCATGTACTCGCACGCGTGGTCGCCGACCCCTTCCACGACGGCCGTGGCCCCGCTGTTGCGGACCGCGAACCGTTCGCCCACCACCCCGCGAATCAGCGCCTCGCCGGCGGTTGCCCCGTAGAGCAGCACGTTGCCGGCGATCACCTGCTCCTCGGCCCGGTACGGCACGTCGGGAGCCGGCCGGAGCACTATCCGCCCGCCGGAGAGGCCCTTGCCGACGTAGTCGTTGGCGTCCCCGAACAGCCGCAACGTGATCCCGGGCGGCAGGAAGGCGCCGAAGGACTGCCCGGCGGAGCCGGTGAAGGTGATCTCGATGGTGCCGTCCGGCAGCCCGGCACCGCCGTAGCGCCGGGTCACCTCGGCACCGAGCATGGTGCCCACGGTGCGGTTGACATTGCGGATCGGCAGTTCCAGGTGCACCGGGCCGCCGTGGGCCAGGGCGCCCTCGCTCAGTTGGATGAGGGTGTTGTCCAGCGCCCGGGCCAGGCCGTGATCCTGCCGGGTGGTGCGCGAGCGCGGGCCGTCGGTCGCGGGCCGGTGCAGGATCGGCGCCAGGTCGAGCCCGCTGGCCTTCCAGTGGTCCACCGCCGCGGCGGTGTCGAGTAGCTCCGCGTGCCCCACGGCTTCGGCGAGCGAGCGGAAGCCGAGCCCGGCGAGCAGTTCCCGCACCTCCTCGGCGAGGTAGCTGAAGAACGTCTCCACGAACTCCGGCTTGCCGGTGAACCGCCGCCGCAGTTCCGGATTCTGGGTCGCGATGCCGACCGGGCAGGTGTCGAGATGGCAGACCCGCATCATGATGCAGCCCGAGACGATCAGCGGCGCGGTGGCGAAGCCGTACTCCTCCGCGCCGAGCAACGCGGCGATCACCACGTCCCGGCCAGTCTTGAGCTGGCCGTCGACCTGCACCACGATCCGGTCCCGCAGCCCGTTGAGCACCAGGGTCTGCTGGGTCTCGGCCAGGCCGAGTTCCCACGGGCCGCCGGCGTGCTTGAGGGAGGTGAGCGGGGCAGCACCGGTGCCGCCGTCGTGGCCGGAGATCAGCACCACGTCGGCGTGCGCCTTGCTGACCCCGGCGGCGACCGTACCGACGCCGGACTCGGCGACCAGCTTGACCGAGATCCGGGCCGCCTCGTTGGCGTTCTTCAGGTCGTGGATGAGCTGGGCGAGGTCCTCGATGGAGTAGATGTCGTGGTGCGGCGGCGGGCTGATCAAGCCGACCCCGGCGGTGGAGTGCCGGGTCTTGGCGATCCAGGGGTACACCTTGGTGCCCGGCAGCTGGCCGCCCTCCCCCGGCTTGGCGCCCTGGGCCATCTTGATCTGCAGGTCGTCGGAGTTGACCAGATACTCACTCGTCACCCCGAACCGGCCGGAGGCGACCTGCTTGATCGCACTGCGGCGTTCCGGGTCGTGCAGCCGGTCGGCGTCCTCACCGCCTTCCCCGGTGTTGGACTTGCCGCCGAGACGGTTCATCGCGATCGCCAGCGTCTCGTGCGCCTCGGCGCTGATCGAGCCGTAGGACATCGCGCCGGTGGAGAACCGGCGGACGATCTCCGACGCCGGTTCGACCTCCTCGATCGGTACCGGCGGCCGGTCGCCGGTGGAGAACCGGAACAACCCGCGCAGCGTCATGAGCTGCTCCGCCTGGTCGTTCACGGCGGCGGTGTACTGCCGGTACACGTCGTACCGCCTGGCCCGGGTGGCGTGCTGCAGGCGGAACACCGTCTCCGGGTTGAACAGGTGCGGCTCGCCACCGCGACGCCACTGGTACTCCCCGCCGGTCTCGAGGTGGCGGTGGGCCAACTCGACGGTGGGATGAGCTCGCCGGTGCCGGACGGCGACCTCTTCGGCAAGCACGTCGAGCCCGACGCCGCCGAGCTTGGAGGTGGTGCCGGTGAAGTAGTTCGCGATCAGGTCCGGTCCGAGTCCGAGGGCCTCGAAGACCTGCGCGCCGGTGTAGGAGGCGACCGTGCTGATACCCATCTTGGACATCACCTTGAGCACGCCCTTGCTCAGCGCTTTCAGGTAGTTGCGCACCGCCTGCTCGCCCGTGATCTGGAGCAGCGTGCCGGCCCCGGCCAGCGCCTCCACGGTCTCCATGGCGACGTAGGGGTTGACCGCGGCGGCGCCGTACCCGATCAGCAGCGCGACGTGGTGCACCTCCCGGACGTCCCCGGCCTCCACGATCAGACCGACCTTGGTGCGGGACTTCTCCCTGATCAGATGGTGGTGCACCGCGCCGGTGAGCAGCAGGGACGGAATGGGCGCGTACTCGGCGTCCCAACCGCGATCGGTGAGCACCACGACGTGCGCACCGGCGGCGATGGCCGCGGACACCTCGTGACACACCTGCTGCAGCGCCGCCTGCAACCCGTCGCCGCCGGCGGCCAGCGGGTACCGGCCGGCCACGGTGACGGCCGTGAAGCCGGGCAGGTTCCCATCGGCGTTGGCGTGCTGGATCTTCGCCAGCTCGTCGTTGTCTAGCACCGGGTAGGGCAGCACGATCTGCCGGCAGGAGGCCGGGGTCGCCTCGAGCAGGTTGCCCTCCGGGCCGATGGTGCCGGCCAGGCTGGTCACCAGCTCCTCCCGGATGGCGTCCAGCGGCGGATTCGTCACCTGCGCGAAGAGCTGGCTGAAGTAGTCGAACAGCAGCCGGGACCGAGCCGAGAGCACCGCGACCGGGGTGTCGGTACCCATCGAGCCGAGCGGCTCGCCGCCCTCGCGGGCCATCGGGCCGAGCACGACCCGCAGCTCTTCCTCGGTGTAGCCGAAGACCTGCTGGCGGCGGAGGAGGGTGGCCGCCTCGACCGGTTCCCGGTCACGGGCCGGCAGGTCCGCCAACCGCATCAGCCCGGCGTGCAGCCAGTCGGCGTACGGCTGCTCCCCGGCCAGCTCGCTCTTGATCTCCTCGTCCTCGATGACGCGGCCCGGTCGCCCGGCGCCGCCGGTGTCGACGAGGAACATCCGGCCCGGTTGCAGCCGGCCCTTCCGCACCACCGTGGTCGGGTCGAGGTCGAGCACCCCCACCTCGCTGGCCAGCACCACCAGACCGTCGTCGGTCACCCAGAACCGAGCCGGCCGCAGGCCGTTGCGGTCCAGGACGGCGCCGATCTGGGTGCCGTCGGTGAAGGTGACGCAGGCCGGCCCGTCCCAGGGTTCCATCACGCTGGAGTGGAACTCGTAGAACGCCCGGCGCGCCGGGTCCATCTCGGTGGCGTTCTCCCAAGCCTCCGGGATCATGGTCAGGACGGCGTGCGGCAGGCTGCGGCCACCGAGGTGCAGCAACTCCAGCACCTCGTCGAAGCTGGCCGAGTCCGACGCACCCGGGGTGAGGATCGGGAACAGCCGGGACAGGTCGCCGGGCACCAGGTCGCTGGTCAGCAGCGCCTCCCGGGCCTGCATCCAGTTCCGGTTGCCGCGGACGGTGTTGATCTCCCCGTTGTGCGCGAGGTAGCGGTACGGGTGGGCCAGCGGCCAGGACGGGAACGTGTTCGTGGAAAAGCGCGAGTGGATCAGAGCCAGTGCCGTCTGGAGCCGCGGATCGGTGAGATCGGGGAAGAACTGGCCGAGCTGGTGGGTGGTGAGCATGCCCTTGTAGACCACGGTGCGGGCGCTCAGTGAGGCGAAGTACACCCCGGTCTCATGCTCGGCGCGCTTGCGGGCGCAGTACGCCAGCCGGTCCAGGGCGAGGCCCTGCTCACCACTCGCGCCGGCCAGGAAGAGCTGCGCGAAATGCGGCATCACGTCGCGGGCGCCCGCGCCGATACCGGCTGTGACCGGGTCGACCGGCAGTTCGCGCCACCCCAGGACCGTGAGGCCCTCCTGGGCGGCGATGGCGTCGAGTGCCTTGACGGCATCGATCCGCTCGGTCAGGTCGGTGGGCAGGAAGGCGATGCCGACCGCGTACGCGGTCCGCTCCGGGAGGGCGAACGGCGTGACCGCGCGCAAGAAGGCGTCCGGAACCTGGATCAGGATGCCGGCGCCGTCCCCGGTCTCCGGCTCCGCTCCGGAGGCGCCGCGGTGGTCGAGGTTGTGCAAGGCGTGCAGGGCCAGGGCGACGATCTCGCCGTGCCGGCGGCCGGAGAGGTCGGCCACGAACGCGACGCCGCAGGCATCGTGTTCGAAGGCCGGGTCGTACAGGCCTTGGGCGCCCTCGGCGGCCGGCGGCGCGACGGCCCGAGGGGACGCGGCCGGACGCTTGTCGTTCGGGCGCATTTCGGTCGGGGGCGAGGCGCTAGCGAGCAGGGCGTTAGGGGGCAGGGCGTTAGGGGGCAGGGCGTCAGGAGGCATGGCGCAGAGCCCTTCCGTCGCATGTGCTGGTGGGGGGTCGTTCGGCGCACGGGACGACGTTGGCCCTGCTGGGGTCGAGATTACCGGATCGGAAGGAGTGCGCGGCCGCACCCGAATCATGCGCCTAGCGGCGGCCTTCCACCTCGGCGACGGCCGACCCGAGAGGCCGCTGCTCGTCGGGGTCGGGATCCCTCGTGGAGCCGCCCCCGTCACCGAGGTCGTCAGTGATCGCCTTGACGATCGCCAAACCCTGGGCAGCCAGGGTGGCCACCGCGCTGTTGACCCCCTCCGTGCCGTTGAGGATGGTCAGGTTCGAGCCCTTGAGGCCGTCGGCGGCGGCCCGTACCAGGTCGGGCAGCTGGGAGATGATCGCCTGGTCCAGGGCGATCCGACCCTGGGCGGCGGCCGCCTCGGCGCTGAGCTTCGTCGCCTCCGCCTGGGCGGTGGCCAGGGTGCGGATGCGCTCCGCCTCCGCCTCGGCCGGCTTGATCACCTCGGCGATCAGCTCGGCTTGACGCAACTCGGCGTTCTTCACGGCCACCAGGGACTGCTCGGCCAGCACGGCCTGCTGGGCTTGGGCCGCAGCCAACGGACCGGCCTGCGACGCCTTCTGCTGGGCGGCGTCGATCTCCGCCTGGTACTGCGCCCGGGCGACCGCCGTCTGCCGGGCGTACTCCGCCTGGTTGCGATCGCTCTCCTGGCGGGCCATCGCGCTCGCCTGGTCCGCGGCTGCCTGGGCGATCTGGGCCGCCTGGTTGACGGTGGCCTGGTGCGGGGCGGCGAGCGCCTTGATGTAGCCGCTGCCCTTGTCGTCGATGGACTGGATCTGCAGGCTGTCCACCGATAGGCCGATCTTCGCCATCTCCACCTTGGAGGCGTCGAGGACGTTCTCCGCCAGCGTCTGGCGCTCCCGGATGATCGCCTCGACGGTCATGCTGCCGACGATGGAGCGCAGGTGGCCGGCGAAGATCTGTCCGGTCAGCTCGTCCATCTGGTTCTGGTCGGCGAGGAAGCGTTGCGCGGCGGAGGCGATGGACGCGTTGTCGCTGCCCACCTTGAACGCGATGACGGCCTTGACGGCGAGCGCGATGCCCTGCTGGGTGACGCAGTCCTCGGTGACCGCGGCTTCCCGCATGGCCAGGGTCAGGAACGAAACCTTCCGCAGCACCGGCAGGACCCAGGCGCCGTGGCCGGTGACGATCCGGAACGGCAGGGTGGTGGCCCCGGAATCCTTTTGTTTCCCGCCGGAGACGAGCATCGCCTCATTCGGCGCCGGTACGTGGTAGCCGAGCACGGTTGCCTACCCCTCTTCCTCGCCGGTGGTACCGGGCAGGAGCGGCTCGGCACCGAGCGATCCGGTGAGGAGTGTGGTGAGCGGCCAGGGCACGACATCCACCGAACCGGCCTTCGGCTGGTTGATGACGAGTACCTCCTCGCCGGGTTCGAGGTAGGAGTCGCTGTAGGCCAGCAGCAGTGCATGGCAGCCTCGGAGCATGACCCGTACCTCGCCGGGGCCGGCCGGCCCGCGGACCCGGGCGACGACCTCGCCGACCTGGCCCACCACGTCGCGGTCGGTCACTGTTCGTCCTCCTCGCGACCAGTATGGCGGTATCCGCCGCACCGATCACAGCCTTTTCCGCCGCCCGGATGGACGGCCCTCGCCCCCGCCTCAGGTGACGCCGGTGCCGATCGCCGCACCGATGCCGAAGGTGACCGCGGCCGAGAGGCTGCCGAGCAGGAGCTGGCGCCCCCCGCCGTAGAGCAGGTTCCGGGAGGCCAACCGGGCCACCAGCGCCCCTGCCAGGAACAACGCCAACCCGGCGAAGATCATCGCCCAGACCAGCGTAGTGGCCCCGAGCAGGTAGGGCAGCAGCGGGACGAAGGCGCCGACGGAGAACGCGGCGAAGGAGGACCCGGCGGCCGTCCACGGCGAGGGCAGGTCGTCGGGGTCGATCCCGAGTTCCTCCCGGGCGTGCACCCGCCAGGCCTGTTCCGGGTTGGCGGACAGCTGCCGGGCCACCTCGGCGGCGAGCGGCGCGTCGAGCCCGCGAGCCCGGTACATCGCCGCCAGCTCGGCCTCCTCAGCGACCGGAGCCCTTCGCAGTTCGGCCTTTTCCACGGCGATCTCGGCTTCAGTGAGTTCGGCCTGGGACTTGACCGAGACGTACTCCCCGGTGGCCATCGAGAACGCTCCGGCGACCAGCCCGGCGAGCCCGGTGAGGGCCACCGCGCGGGGCGCGACCCCGCCGCCGACGACGCCGGCGATCAGCGCGAAGTTGGAGACCAGGCCGTCGGTGACCCCGAAGACCGCCGGTCGCAGCCAGCCGCCGGTGACGTCGCGATGGGTGTGGTGGATCTCCATCCGAGACTCGGCGGTCATGCGCCCAGGCTATCCGGCAGCGGCGGGGGCACCCGCGTCGTTGGCCGGCCCCTGGCGGTCCTCCTCGGCCGGTTCCACGCTGGGTTCCCGGCCGTGGCCGCGGGCCGCGACGAGGTAGCCGGCGGCGCCCAGGAAGACCAGTCCGGCCGTCCAAATGTTAAGCCGCACGCCGAGGATGTGGTTCGCGTGATCGACCCGCAGCGCCTCGATCCACAGCCGGCCGGCGGTGTACCCGGCGACGTAGAGCGCGAAGACCCGGCCACCGCCCATCCGGTAACGGCGGTCGGCCCAGATCACCAGCGCGGCGACGCCAAGGTCCCACAACAGCTCGTAGAGGAAGGTAGGGTGGTAGTACCCGGGTACGCCGTCCTCCGGTCGGGTGATGTGCAGCGCCCACGGCAGGTCGGTGGCCCGCCCGTACAACTCCTGGTTGAACCAGTTACCGAGCCGGCCGATGGCCTGGGCGATCGCGATCCCGGGCGCGACCGCGTCTCCGAACGCCGCGATGGACAGCCCCCGGCGGGAGCAGGCGATCCAGGCCGCCAGCGCCCCGACCGTGATGCCCCCCCAGATACCCAGACCGCCTTGCCAGATCTTGAACGCGTCCAGCGGCGACCGGCCACGGCCGAAGTACAGCTCAGGATCGGTGAGGACGTGGTAAAGCCGGGCGCCGAGCAGGCCGAAGGGGACCGCCCACACCGCGATGTCCGCCACCGTGCCGTGCCGGCCGCCCCGAGCCACCCACCGGCGGTCGCCCAGGTAGACCGCGACGAGAACCCCGAGAATGATGCAGAAGGCGTACGCCCGGATCGGAAACGGCCCAAGGTGCCAGACACCGTGGGCTGGACTGGGGATCGAGGCGAGGACCATGCTGGTTCGACGCTAGCCCACTGGCCCCCGCGGCACTCGGCTAGCCGCGCACCGCGACGGAGCGGACCCCGGCCGCGAGCTCGGCGGCCAGCGGCGCCGGGTCCCCCCCGTCGAGCAGCCGCCGGACGAAGGCGGACCCGACGATCACCCCGTCCGCGTAGCCGGCGACCTCGGCGGCCTGCCGCCCGGTGCTGACGCCCAGCCCGACCGCGACCGGCAGCCCGGTCACGGCCCGCACCCGGGCGACCAGAGCGGCGGCGGTGTCGGCGACCGCGTCCCGGGCGCCGGTGACGCCCATCGTGGAGGCGGCGTAGACGAAACCGCGGGTCACCGCCGCGATGTCGGCGATCCGGGCGTCGGTGGAGGACGGCGCGACCAGGAACACCGGATCGAGCCCGGCCCGCTCGGTCGCCTCCAGCCACGGACCGGCTTCCTCCGGTACCAGATCCGGAGTGATCACGCCGGCCCCGCCAGCGGCGGCCAGATCGCCGGCGAAGCGGTCCACGCCGTAGCGTTCGACGGGGTTCCAGTAGGTCATGACCAGCGTCGGGACGCCGGTGGCGGCCACCGCCTCCACGGTGCGCAGCACGTCGTACGGCGTGGTCCCGCCGGCCAGCGCCGCGGCTGCGGCCCGCTGGATCGTCGGGCCGTCCATCAGCGGGTCGGAGTAGGGCAGCCCGACCTCCACGACGTCCACGCCGGCGTCGACCATGCGGCGGAAGGCGGCAACCGCCCCGCCGTAGGAGGGGAAGCCGGCCGGCAGGTAGCCGATCAAAAGCGGGCGGCCGGCGTCGGTGAAGGCCGCTGAGAGCCGGCTCGCCACCCCGGTACTCACCTGCCGTCGCCGCCGGCCGCGATGACCGGCGCGGCCGCCTTCTGCCGCGCCGCACCGACCAACTCCGCCGGGCTGAGCACGTCGAACCAGCGGGCGGCGGTATCGACGTCCTTGTCGCCGCGGCCGGAGCAGCAGACCAGCACGGCAGCGGCGGGTCCCAGGTCCCGCCCCACGTCGAGGGAACCGGCGATCGCGTGCGCCGTTTCGATTGCCGGCAGGATGCCCTCGGTACGGGCCAGCAGCGCGAAGGCCGCCATGGCCGCGTCGTCCGGTATCGGACGGTAGGTCGCCCGGCCGCTGTCCCGCAGCCAGGCGTGCTCCGGGCCGACGCCCGGATAGTCTAGGCCGGCCGAGATGGACCGGGTCGTCGCGGTCTGGCCCCACTCGTCCTGCAACAGGTAGGACCGGGCGCCGTGCAGCACGCCGGCGGCACCACCGGACAGTGACGCGGCGTGCTGGCCGGTGGCCGTCCCGGTGCCGCCGGCCTCGCACCCGATCAGGCGGACCGCCGGGTCGTCGAGAAACGGATGAAAGATACCGATCGAGTTGGACCCTCCGCCGACGCAGGCGACGACGGCGTCCGGCAGCCGGCCGAGCAGCTCGAGGCACTGCGCCCGGGCCTCCACTCCGATCACCCGCTGGAAGTCGCGGACCATGGCCGGGAACGGGTGCGGGCCGACCACACTGCCGAGGATGTAGTGCGTCGTGTCGACGTTGGTCACCCAGTCCCGCATGGCCTCGTTCACCGCGTCCTTCAGCGTGCGGCTGCCGGTGGTGACCGGTACGACCTCGGTGCCGAGCAACCGCATGCGGGCGACGTTCAGCGCCTGCCGCCTGGTGTCCTCCTCGCCCATGTAGACCACGCACTCCAGGCCCAGCAGCGCGCACGCCGTTGCCGTGGCCACGCCGTGCTGGCCGGCGCCGGTCTCGGCGATGACCCGCGGCTTGCCCATCCGGACGGTGAGCAAGGCCTGGCCCAGGACATTGTTGATCTTGTGTGAGCCGGTGTGGGCCAAGTCTTCCCGCTTGAGCAGGATCCGGGCGCCGCCTGCCTCGACGGCCAGCCGGCGGGCGTCGGTCAGCGGCGTCGGGCGGCCGGCGTAGGTGTGCAGCAGCCGATCCAGCTCGGCGGTGAACGCCGGGTCGGCGCGGGCCTCCGCGTAGCTCGCGGTCAGCTCATCGAGTGCGGCGACCAGCGCCTCGGGTACGAAACGCCCGCCGTACGGTCCGAAGTGACCGGCGAGGTCCGGTAGGCCGGCCGGTGCGGGCGGCTGCGGTTCGACCGGCCGGGTGTCGGGCAGCCGGGTGTCGGGTGGCCCGGTGTCGGGTGGCCGGGTCTCGGGCAGCCTTGTCTCGGGAGTGGTCACCGGCGCAGGTGCCGGGCGCTCGGGTGCGAGCCGGCGGTGACCAGCGCGGAGACCGCGGCCCGTGGATCCTTTCCGGTCACCAGCCCCTCCCCCACCAGGACGGCGTCGGCGCCGTCGGCCGCGCAGGCCAGCAGGTCGTGCGGGCCGCGGATGCCGGATTCGGCGATCTTCACCGTGGCGGGGGGCAGCCGGGGGGCCAACCGGCGGAAGACCGTACGGTCGACCTCGAGGGTCTTGAGGTTCCGAGCGTTGACGCCGACCACCCGTGCGCTCAGGGCGCAGGCCCGCTCCACCTCGGCCTCGTCGTGCACCTCGACGACCGCGGTCATGCCCAGCGACTCGACGCGCTCGTGCAGGCTGATCAGCGCCTCGTGTTCCAGGACGGCGGCGATGAGCAACACCGCGTCGGCGCCGTGCGCCCGGGCCTCCCACACCTGGTAGGAGGAGACCACGAAGTCCTTGCGGAGCACCGGGATCTGCACGGCCCTGCGTACCGCGTCGAGGTCGGACAGGCTGCCGGCGAATCGGCGCCGCTCGGTCAGCACGCTGATCATCGCCGCCCCGCCGGCGCCGTAGCACCGGGCCAGCCCGGCCGGATCGGGGATGGCGGCCAGCCGCCCGCGGGACGGGCTGGCCCGTTTGACCTCGGCGATGACGCTCACGCCCGGTTGCTGCAACACCTCGTACGCGTCGAGTGCGGCGGGCAGGCCGGCCGCCCGGTTCTTCAGATCGTCCAGCGGAACCGACGCCTTGCGCTCGACCAGGTCGGCGCGCACTCCGGCCAGAATGTCGTCCAGTATGGTCACGCGCGGCTACCTCGCAACGCCGGTCTGGCAGCGGTCGGCACATCGGCGGTAGGGACAGACGCCAGGTGTGGCGCTCGTTACAGGCTAGCCGGAGGCGTCGACCGGCTCGACATGGCCCGATCCCCGGGGGATGCCGGCGTCGCCACCGACGCGGCGGCTCGGCCGGACGCCGCGTCTGCCCGGCGTCAGATCGACGCCGGCCGGAAGACCCGCGGCAGCCGGACCGCGAACCGGGCGCCTCCCTCGGCGGCGGTACCCGCCTCGGCGCACCCTCCCATCCGGCCGGCCAACCCGGCGACCAGCGCCAGCCCGACGCCGGTGCCGACCCGGCGGGTACCGCGGTACCGGTCATGCAGTGCCGAACGTTCAAAGGCCACCAGCACGTCATCCTCGGTGAGTCCCGGGCCGCCGTCGCGGACCTCCAGGACGGCGTCCGCGGCCTCGGCCCGCACCGCGAAGACCAGCGGTCGTTCCGGCGGAGTCGCTCGAAGCGCGTTCTCGGCCAGGCCGTCGAGGATCTGCCGCAGCCGGGTCGGGTCCGCCTCGACGATCACCGCGTCCGACGGCAGTTCAACCCGCAGGGCGACACCCACCTTGCCCGCCCGGGCCGACCAGACGCGCTCGGCATCCTGGAGCAGTTCCCCGAGGTCGACCGGCTCGAACTCCAGGGTGAAGTCGGTGGCCGAGAGCCGGGCCAGGTCCAGCAGGTCGGTGACCAGCCGCTCGAGGCGAGCCGACTCGGCGAGCATCGTCGCGCCGGTGGCCGACACGTCGGCGGGCGGAACCACTCCGTCGGCGAGCGCCTCGGCGAACCCCTTCACCGCGGTCAGCGGGGTCCGCAGTTCGTGGGACACCGACAGCAGGAATTCGCGCTGGCGGCCCTCGCTGGTGGCCAGGGCGCCGGCCAGGGTGTTCAGCGCCGCGGACAGCCCGGCGACCTCGGCCGGCCCACCCGGCGCCAACCGGACATCCCGCCGGCCGCCGGCCAGGTCGTTGGCCGCCGCGGCGGCCCGCCGTAACGGCCGGGCCAGTCGCCGGGAGAACAGGAAACCGGCAGCCGTGGCCCCGACCAGGCCGACCAGCAGCGCGGCCACGATCCGACGGCGGGCATCGGCGGTCACCCCGCCGGCCACCCCGGCCGGTTCGACCAACACCACCGCGCCACCGGCGGCCACCGGCTGGCCGGCCGCCAGGAGTCGCTCACCGAAGAGGCCACCGAGCCGTCGCACGCCCCGGAAACCCGTGCCGTGCAGCAGCGCGGCACGGTCGGCCGCGGTCAACGGCCGGTCCGAGGCCCCGTGGGCCGCGCCGTCGGCGGTGAAGGTGACCAGGGAGATGCCCTGCTTGTTGAGCCGCAGTTTCGGCGCGACGAAGCGTTGTGGCAAGGCCAGTTCGGCGGGCGACCGGACCAGACCGGCGATGATCTGCGCCTGCCGGTCGAGGTTGTCCAGGGCTTGGCGCTCGGCGGCCCCGCGGATGAGCCGCACCGCGACGACCCCGGTGAGCACCAGCGCGATGGCGACCACCGCGGCCATCGAGACCGCGGCCTGGGCGGCGAGCCCCCGGCGCCGCATCCGCCGTCGCCGAGGCGGCGCGGGGGGCTGTTCAGCGGGAAAGGTCATCCACCGCGTACCCGACGCTGCGGACGGTACGGATCGGGCTGGCCGCCCCCAACTTCGCCCTGAGCTGCGCGACGTGCACATCCACCGTTCGGGTGCCGGCCGCCGCGGCGTACCCCCAGACCTCACTGAGCAGCTGGTCCCGGGTGAACACGCGGCCCGGCCGGCGCATCAGCGCGGCCAGCAGGTCGAACTCGGTGGCGGTCAACGTCACCTCGGCGCCGGCCGCGGTGGCCGTCCGCCGGACCGGGTCGAGGGTGACCTCGCAGACGGTCAGCACCGGCTGGTCACCCGGGCCGTTGGCCCGGCGCAGGACGCTCTTGATCCTGGCCACCAACTCCCGCGGGGAGAACGGTTTGGTGAGGTAGTCGTCGCCACCGAGTTCGAGACCCAGGATCCGGTCCACCTCGTCGTCGCGGGCGGTGACGAACACCACCGGCGTCCAATCACCGTCGGCGCGCAGCGCCCGGCAGACCTCGGTGCCGTCCAACGTGGGCAACCCGACGTCCAACACGATCGCCACCGGATGCAGGGCGCGGGCGGCGGCCAGACCGGCCCGGCCGTCGGTCTCGACGTGCACGCCGAAGCCCTCCCGGGCCAGGTACATCTTCTGCAGGTCGGCGATCGCCGGCTCGTCCTCGACGACGAGCACCAACCCGCGCGCTCCGGCCACTCGATCATGGTACGCGGGAGCGGCCGACCACGGCGCCCGGTTAGGTCCGCGCGGTCCCGGCCCCGGCACACCAGTCGGCGGCCACGAAAGGTCAGCCGACGGTGGGGTCCTCGCCGCGATCCAGCGCGCTCCACGGGTCGGCGGCCTGGGCCGGCCGGGCGGCGGGGGCGTCGTACCGGGCACCGAGGCTCGGCCAACGCCGGCCCTTGGCGACCGCCAGTCCCCCGGCGAGCGCCACCGCCGTCCCGCCGGCCAGGTAGCAGTACGGCCAGACGGTACGGCCACTCACCGCTACCGCCGCCCCGGTGCCGGGCTGCGCGGACACTGGGGCGGATCGTCGGACGCCATCGGGCGAGGCGAGCCCGAAGGCCGACAGCGCGGCGATCCCGGCGACGAGCAGCACCGCACCACCGGCCCTGCGCCACCAGCCGCGCAGCGCAACCAACGCCGCGACCCCGGCCAGGGCGACCAGCGCGAGCGCCCGGACCAGGCCGCCGAGCTGGCCGCCGGTCACGGCCAGCCGCCGGACCGGCAGCGGTGGCTGGGTGATGACCACCGATGCCCAGCTCCGCCCGGCGGCGAAGAGCATCGTCAGGCCGCCCGCGGCGGTGAGCAGGCAGGCGACGGTCAGTTCCCGGCGACGTCGAGGGGCCGGGGCGCCGCCCATCGGGACCGCGCTGATGGGACTACCGCCCGCGCGCACGACGGACCCCTGGCGGGAGCGGCCCGCGCGGTCGGTTCGGGTGATCCAGGGCTCGCCAGCCACCACCGGCTGTGGTCAGCGGGCCCTGGATCATCGAAAGAGGGGGCGTACCCGCGTCCCCAGCGGTCATGGCTCGCTCCGGCTCGTCTCGGCTGCGCCCTGCCTGTCCCGCTGCGGGCCGTCGCCCGGCAAGCCGGCCGCCGGGCCGGCCGTCGCCTCGGCCGTGCCGTTGGCCGCGTCCCCGGCCGGCGGCCCGGCTCCGTCCCCGGCCGGCGGCCCGGCTCCGTCCCCGGCCGGCAGCCTGGCTCCGTCCCCGGCCGACGACCCGGCGCCGCGCCCGGCCATCGCCTCCGCCGTGGCGATCGCCCGCAGCACCGCGGCCGCCTTGGTGCGGCTCTCCGCGTCCTCGGTGTCCGGATCGGAGTCGGCCACGATGCCGGCCCCGGCCTGGACGTACGCCACCCCGTCGCGGACCAGCGCGGTACGGATCGCGATCGCGGTGTCCAGGTCACCGCCGAAGTCGAGGTAACCCACCGCCCCGCCGTAGAGCCCGCGCCGGGCCGGCTCCAAGGACTCGATGATCTCCATGGCCCGCGGCTTGGGCGCCCCGGACAGCGTCCCGGCCGGGAAGCAGGCGGCCAGTACGTCGAACGGTGACAGCTCCGGTCGCACGTCGCCGACCACGGTGGACACCAGGTGCATGACGTGGCTGAACCGCTCGACGGCGAGGAAGTCGAGTACGTCGACGCTGCCCGGCGCGCACACCCGGCCGAGGTCGTTGCGGGCCAGGTCGACCAGCATGACGTGCTCGGAGCGCTCCTTGGGGTCGGCCAGCAGCTCGGCAGCCAGCTCCGCGTCCCGCGACGGTGTCTCCCCGCGCGGCCGGGTGCCGGCGATCGGGCGCATCAAGGCCCGGCCGTCGGTGACCCGGACCAGCGCCTCCGGCGAGGAGCCGACGATGTCCAGACCGTCGAGGCGCAGCAGGTACATGTACGGGCTGGGGTTGCTGGCCCGCAGCACCCGGTAGATGTCCAGCGGATCGGCGGAGGTGGCCATCTCGAAGCGCTGGGACAGCACGACCTGGAAGGCGTCCCCGGCCCGGATGTGTTCCTTGATCACCTCCACACCGGCGAGAAAGTCCGGCCGATGCGTCCGGGCGCGGTACGCCGGCGGCCCGGCGGCGGCAAGGGTGGCGACCGTGGAGGCGGCCGGGGCGGCCAGCGCGGCGGCCATCGCGTCCAGGCGGGCCAGGCAGGCCTCGTACGCCTCACCGGCCAGCGCGTTGGCGATCAGCAGCACCGACCCGTCGTAGTGGTCGAGCACGGCAAGGTCGGTGGTCAGCAACATGGCGAGCTCGGGCAGCTTCAACTCGTCCGGCGCGAGGTCCGGGAGCCGCTCCAACCGCCGCACGATGTCGTAGCCGAGGTAGCCGACCAGTCCGCCGGTCAGCGGCGGCAGGCCGGGCTGCCGCGGCGAGCGCAGGGCTGCGGCGACCTCACGGAGCGCGGCCAGCGGGTCGGATCCGACGACGTCCGGCACCGCGGCGGGGGGCTGCCCGGACCAGGTCGCCGCTCCGCCGTACTCGGTGAGGGTGGCCACCGAGCGGACGCCGACAAAGGAGTACCGGGACCAGGCGCGGCCCACTTCGGCCGACTCCAGCAGAAACGTGCCCGGCCGTCCGGCGGCCAGCTTGCGGTAGAGCCCGACCGGGGTCTCACCGTCGGCCAGCAGGCGGCGCAGCACCGGCCGCACCGGGGTGTTGCCGGCCGAGGCGGCAAAGGTTGCCGCGTCGGGCACGGTGGCGCCGGTGAGCGGGATCGCGGACGGACCTGTGCTCACGCCGGCGAGGCTCCCGTGTCGGTGCCTGTCGCCCCGGTCAGTAGATCGGCGTCGAAACAGGTCCGGTCCCCGGTGTGGCACGCCCCGCCCACCTGGTCCACCCGCACCAGGACGGTGTCCCCGTCGCAGTCCAGGGCGACCGAACGGACCTGCTGGACGTGCCCGGAGGTCTCCCCCTTGACCCAGTACTCGCCGCGGCTGCGGCTCCAGTAGGTCGCCCGCCCGGTGGACAGCGTGCGGTACAGCGCCTCGTCGTCCATCCAGGCGAGCATCAGCACCTCACCGGTGTCGTGCTGCTGGGCGATCGCCGGCACCAAGCCGTCGGCGGTGCGCTTGAGCCGTCGGGCGATTGCCGGGTCGAGCCCCGATCCGGGCGCGCGGGAAGGCTGCTTCGGGCTCGGCGGCATGACGCCATTGTCCGTCACCCGCTCGGCGGGCGCGCAGGGCCGCGGCCCGGCCGGTGGGGATAGCGTCGCGGCATGAGCGGAACCTTGGCCGCCGGCCGCATGCCGGCCGCCCTGCTGGATCACCTGCTCGATCATGCGGCGCTCTTTCCGCCGGCGGAGCTGCCCATGGCCGACGCGCTGCGGGTCGACCGGGTGGCGCGTACCGGCCCGTACGCCGCCCTGGTCGGGGTCTTCGTCTGCCCGTCGTCCCGACTGGAGGAACTCACCGTCGAGTTGGCGGCGCAGCGCGGCTCCGACGAGGTCGGGCAGCTGCCGATCGCGGTGGTGGTCGACGCGGCCGGCGTGCCGCGGCCCAGCGACGCCCACGTGGACCTTCGGCTACTGGAATTGCGCATGCCGGCCGAGGAGGCCCTAGCGGCCCTGACCGACGCCCCGCCCGGACTGCCCGCCTACATCGAGGTGCCACTGGATTCCCTGGACAGCGAGCTGGACGTGCTGGCGGCGGCCCGGGCCGGTGGCGCTCCGGTCGGCGGCAAGGTGCGCTGCGGTGGGCGCCGGGTGCCCTCCGACGACGAACTGGCCACGGTGATCGTGGGCTGCGCCGAGCGCCACCTGCCGCTCAAGGCCACCCAGGGCCTGCACAGCGCGGTCCGTACCGATGACTCGCACGGCTTCCTCAACCTGCTGCTCGCCTGCGCCGCCGCGCTGCGGGCCGGCGACGTGGGGGCCGCGCTCGCCGAACGCTCCGCCGCGTCGCTGCTAGCCGCCCTGCCGGATGCGGATGTGGCCCGCGTGGTCCGCTCCGACCTGCTGGTCAGCTACGGCACCTGCAGCCTGGACGAGCCGATCTCCGAGCTACAGGCGCTCGGCGTCCTGCGGTGAGCGCGTGGGTGGCGGTCCCGCCCGGTTCCGACTTCCCGATCGACAATTTGCCGTACGGGACGTTCAGTCCGGTCGGTCAGCCTGGGGATCCGGGGCCAGCGGACCGGCCCCGATTGGGCGTAGCGATCGGCGAGTACGTGCTGGACGTCACCGGCCTCGGAGCGGCCGGGCTGCTGCCGTCGGCGGCGGCACGGGCGAGCACCGGCCTGGACGACCTGCTGGCCGCCGGTCGGCCGGCGTGGTCGGCGCTGCGCGCGCGACTCGGCGAGCTGCTGAGCGACACCTCCGCCCGCGGCCGGGTCGAGCCGCTGCTGCGGCCTCGGGACACGGTGCGGCTGCGGCTGCCCTTCACGGTCGGTGATTACGTCGACTTCTACTCCTCGCTGGAGCACGCCACCAACCTCGGCCGGCTGTTCCGCCCGGGCGACGAGCCGCTGCTGCCGAACTGGCGGCACCTGCCGGTCGGCTACCACGGCCGCGCCGGCACGGTCGTGGTCTCCGGTACACCGGTGCGCCGGCCGCGCGGCCAACGCAAGGCACCGGACGCGCCCGAGTCGGTGTTCGGCCCCAGCACGCGCTTGGACCTCGAAGCCGAGGTCGGCTTCGTGATCGGCACCCCGAGCCGCCTCGGCGAGCCGGTTGCCGCGCGGGACGCCGCGGAGCACGTCTTCGGCCTGGTCCTGGTCAACGACTGGAGCGCCCGGGATGTGCAGGCCTGGGAGTACCAGCCGCTGGGTCCGTTCCTCGGCAAGTCCTTCGCCACCACGATTTCGCCCTGGGTGGTGCCGCTGGAGGCGCTCGCCGGCGCCCGCGTCCCGGCCCCGCCGCAGACGCCGGCGCCGCTGCCCTACCTGCGGTACTCCGGATCGTGGGGCTTCGACCTCACCCTCGAGGTCACCGTCAACGACACCGTGATCAGCACGCCGCCGTACGCCGGCATGTACTGGACGATCCCGCAGCAGCTGGCGCACGCCACGGCGAACGGGGCGGCGTTGCGCACCGGTGACCTGTTCGCCTCCGGCACCGTCTCCGGCCCGGCCCCGTCGCAGCGCGGCAGTTTGATCGAGCTGACCTGGGGCGGAACCGAGCCCCTGGCGCTGGCCGGTGGTGGGACCCGGACCTTCCTGGAAGACGGCGACCTGGTGGTCCTGCGGGCCCGAACTGGGCGCGGCCCGGGACTGGGTTTCGGCGAGTGCGCTGGGGAAGTTACGCCGTCCGGCCCTTAGCTTCACCCTGGGTTATGCCGAACCATTGAAGAGTGACCTCTTTCCCTACCACGGCCACCGGGTGGCCCCGGTCCGGAACCGTCCGCCCCGTGGCCCCGAGCCGGGTTCGCCCGCAGTGGCGTCGGCAGTACGCCGTCGTGCTGCTGCTGCTCGACATCGCCGCCGCCGGCGGCGCGGCTGGGGCGACCCTGTTGGCCACATTCGCCGACTCGAGCGGGCACCGGGAGCCGTACCTGCTCGGGATGGTGCTCTTCCCGCTGCTCTACGTGATGGCGGCCGCCGCCGGGCGGGCCTATGAGGAGCGGTTCCTCGGCGACGGCCCGGAGGAGTTCCGCCGCAGCCTGCACGGCGCGGTGTGGCTGGCCGCGGTGGCCTCCGGAGCCGCCTTCGGCCTGGGCCTGCCCATCCCGCGGGGATACGTCGTGCTCGCCCTGCCGGTCGCCCTCGCCGGCTCACTCACCGGACGATCGGTATCCCGGTGGTTACTGAACTCCGCCCGCCGGCGCGGCAGCTGCCAGCATCGGGTGCTGCTGGTCGGTACCGAACGATCCATCGCCGAGATGGTCCGCCAGATCGCCCGGGACCCGACCGCCGGCTTCACCGTCGTCGGGGCCTGCCTGGACCACAGCACGGGGGAGACCATCGAAGGGGTGCCTGTGGTGGGCACGTCGGCGACCATTCTGGACGCGCTGTGGGACACTGGTGCGGACACCATGGCCGTCACCGCCTGGTCGATCCTGTCCCAGCGGGACCTGCGCGAGCTGTCCTGGCAGCTGGAGAGCAGCGACGTCGACGTGCTGGTCGCGCCGGCCATCACCGACATCGCCGGTCCGCGCATCTCCATTAGGCCGGTGGCCGGCCTCCCGTTGCTGCACGTCGACCAGCCGGAGTTCACCGGCGCCCGGCGGGTCCTCAAGGGCGGCTTCGACAGGTTGGTCGCCCTGGGTGCGCTGCTCGCGCTGGCGCCGGTCCTGCTGGTGATCGGCACGGCCGTACGGGCGACCAGCCCCGGGCCGGCACTGTTCCGGCAGCTCCGGGTGGGTCGGGGAAGCGAACCGTTCACCATGTACAAGTTCCGCACCATGAAGGTCGACGCGGAAGCCGCGCTGACCGGGCTGAATGCGGCCAACGAGTCCGCCGACGGTCTGCTCTTCAAGATTCGCCAGGACCCCCGGATCACCCGGGTCGGCGCGATCCTGCGCAAGTACTCAGTCGACGAGCTGCCGCAACTGCTGAACGTGGTCCGCGGCCAGATGTCGCTGGTCGGACCCCGGCCGCCGCTGCCGAGCGAGGTCGCCCAGTACGCCGACAAGGTGTACCGCCGGCTGCTGGTCAAGCCCGGCCTCACCGGCCTGTGGCAGGTCAGCGGCCGTTCTGACCTGCCGTGGGAGGAGGCGGTGCGGCTCGACCTGGACTATGTGGAGAACTGGTCGCTGCCGTTGGACCTGGCCATCTTGTGGCGCACCGGCGCCGCGGTCCTGGCCAGTCGCGGCGCCTACTGAACGGCTACCCGGTTCCGAGCTGAGGCGGAAACTCACTTCGGGGCGCACTAGTCCGGTGTTACTGTTTCCCGGCTGCTACGCGTACCGTGGGACAGGCAGGAACAGTTCGAGGGCCGCTGGCGTTGCACATGCCGCGGCCCACCGCTGGGTGAGCCGGGCGGGCTCCCGCGAACCGGAAGTTTGGCGCAGCGCATCGCACAACGGCAAGGACCTTGAGACGCCGCACAAGTGAGGACAACTGTTGACCCCGGCAAGTACGGCGCATGCCGCCGTTCCCTCCCGCTCCGACGCCGCCGGTGCCCGACTCGAGGCCCTGCTGGCCGAAGGTCGTGACCGCGGCGAAGTGGTCATCGAGGACCTCCGGCGGGCGTTCGACGCCGCCGGCGTACCGGTCGCGCAGGGAAAGAAGATCCTTCGGCAGCTCACCGACTCCGGAGTGGCTTTGATCGTCGAAGAGGGCGGCGGCCCGGCTCCGGCCGGAGCCACCGGGCCCGGACAGCCGGCGCCGGCGGCGGACGTCGCGGTCGAGACCGCGCGGCGGCGAGGCAAGCCGGGTGGGGCATCAGAATCCGCCACCCGAGGATGCAGCCGTCCCGGAGGTGGGCTCGGTCGACAGCGAGCCCACGAACGAGAAGACCGGCCGGGTGACCGGTGAGGACACCGGTCCGGTGACCAGCCCGGTAGGCAGCGGGGCCGCCAGTGCGGCTTCGGCCGCCGCGCCGGGGAAGACGTCGGCGACCGGCCGGGAAGCGACGGGTCCGGCCGGGACGACGACGGCCGGCTCCAGCGCCGTGGGCGGGGCGGACGCCGCCGTAACGAGGACGACCGCCGGTAAGCTGCCGGCGAAGACACAACCGAAGCGGCCCGGCCGCCGCCAGGCGACCGCCGGCGAGAGCCGTTCGCTGTCCGTCGTGCCACCGGCCGGAGCACTCACCGGAACCGGGTCGGCGAGTCCGCAGGTCGACACCGCGGCAGGCCACACCGCGAGCCCCGGTGCCGGCGGGCCCGGTGCCAGCCTTGCCGGCGCGGCGGTCGACCCGGCGGTGGCGCCCGCCGACGCCGAACCGAGGCCGGAAGATCTCGAAGACGACGAGGCCGCGGACACCGTCGTCGAGGACACCACGCCCGGCGTCTCCGCGGACTTGGTGCGGGTCTATCTGCGCGAGATCGGCAAGGTCGCGCTGCTCAACGCGGTTCAGGAGGTCGAACTGGCCAAGCGGGTGGAGGCCGGCCTGTTCGCCGCCCAGAAACTGCGCGAGGCCGAAGCCATCGACGAACGGCTGCCCTCCCAGCTGCGTCGCGACCTCGAGGAGATCCGCCGCGACGGTGCGCGGGCCAAGGACCACCTGCTGGAGGCCAACCTGCGGCTGGTGGTATCCGTCGCCAAGCGCTACACCGGCCGGGGCATGGCCTTTCTCGACCTGATCCAGGAGGGCAACCTGGGTCTGGTCCGAGCGGTGGAGAAATTCGACTACACCAAGGGCTACAAGTTCTCCACCTACGCAACCTGGTGGATCCGGCAGGCCATCACCCGGGCGATGGCCGACCAATCCCGGACCATCCGGATTCCCGTCCATATGGTGGAGATCATCAACCGGGTCACCCGGGCACAGCGCCAGATGCTTGCCGACCTGGGACGCGAGCCGACCCCGGTCGAACTGGCCGCGCAGGTGGAGATGACGCCGGACAAGGTCGTGGAGATCCTCCGGTACTCCCGGGATCCGGTGAGCCTGGACCAGACCGTCGGGGACGACGGGGACTCGCTCCTGGGAGACTTCATCGAAGACGCCGACGCCCCGGTGGCCATCGACGTGGTCAACTTCGGGTTGTTGCAGGACCAGATCGAAGACGTTCTGGCCACCCTGCCGGAGCGCGAGGCGATGGTCGTCCGGCTGCGGTTCGGCCTCACCGACGGGCAGCCGCGCACCCTGGACGAGATTGGCCGGGCCTTGGGCCTGACCCGGGAACGGATCCGGCAGATCGAGTCCAAGACGATGTCCAAGTTGCGGCACCCCTCCCGGTCGCGAGTGCTGCGCGACTACATGGAGGAATAGATCCTGGCGGCCTCCGGCCCCGCCGCGCGGCGATGAACAACTTGATACGGCGCCGCGTGGTGGTGCGCGGTCGGGTGCAGGGAGTCTTCTTCCGGGACACCTGCCGCCGTCGTGCGGTTGCTGCCCACGTCGCCGGATCCGTCCGCAATCTGCCGGACGGCAGCGTCGAAGCCGTCTTCGAGGGCCCGCCGCCGGCGGTCGATGAGTTGGTGTCCTGGTGCCGGCACGGGCCGCGGCTGGCCGAGGTCAGCGCGGTGGAGGTCTCCGAGGAGCAGCCGCAGGGCGGAACCGCTTTCACCACGACCTGATCTGCAACCGGCCGCGAGCGCCCCGACCCGATCGACCGCTCCGGTCGCCGTCCAGCCGTCCGGCCGGTACCCGGCCCCCGGGCGAGCCCCCACCCGGCGAGCCCGTACCGTCGCCTGGTGGCCGATGCCTTCTACCGCCCGCTGTCCCCCGGCCGCTTCGAGGCGACGGCGCACACCGCCGGCCCGTGGGACCCGGCTCACCAGCACGGCGGCCCGCCGGCCGCCCTGCTGGCTCGGGCCATTGAGGCCACCCGGCCCCGTTCCGAGCACCTGATCGCCCGGATTGCGCTGGACATCCTCGGTCCGGTCCCGCTCGGAGAGCTGGACGTGGCCGCGCACCTGGTCCGGCCCGGACGCAGCGTCGAACTGTTGGAGGCCGAACTGACCTCCCACGGCCGGCCGGTGATGCGGGCCACCGCGTGGCGGGTGCACTGCGCACCGCCGGACGTACCGGTCGCCGAGCCCGAGCCCGAGGTCGGGGTCGGGGTCGAGGTCGGCCCGGCGGACCCGCTGACCAGCGCACTGGACCTGCCGCCGCAGTGGCGCTCCGGGTATCTGGAGGCCATCGACTGGCGACTGGTCCAGGGAAACCTGCTCCGCCCGGGCCCGTGCGCGGCCTGGACCCGGATGCGCCTGCCGCTGGTCGACGGGGAGCCGGTCTCCCCCGTACAGCGGATGCTGGCCGTCGCGGACTCCGGCAGCGGGTTGAGCAGCGTGCTGGACATCGGCTCGTGGCTGTTCATCAACCCGGATCTGACGGTGCACGTCACCAGGCCGCCGATCGGGGAGTGGATCCACCTCGACGCGGCCTCCACCATCGCCCCCGGCCAGGTCGGGCTGGCCCGGAGCACGATCTCCGACGAGGCCGGGGTGGTGGGGTACGGCGCCCAGTCCCTGCTGGTCGCGCACCGCTGACCCGGCCGGCAGGCGCCACCCTCAGCGGCCCTTCGCGGCCCGCTTCTGCGCCTGCTTGTGCGCCCGTACCCGCTCGATGGAGGCGGCGTCGGTGACGTCGGCGACGGAGTGGAAAACCCCGGCGGCGGCGTAGGGCGCGGCGGCCGCCCGCCACCCCGGTGGCCGGACCCCGAGCTGCTTGCCCAGCAGGGCAGCGAAAATCTTCGCCTTCTGGGCGCCGAAACCGGGCAGCGCCACCAGCCGGCGCTGCAGGTCCGCACCGTCGACCGCGTCGTCCCAGACCCGCTGCGCCGAGCCGCCGTAGCACGCCAAGAGGTGCCGGCACAGTGCCTGGATCCGGGTCGCCATCGAGCCTGGGAAGCGGTGGATGGCCGGCACCTCCGCGGCGAGCGCAGCGAACTCCGCCGGATCCCGGCCGGCGATGTCCGCCGCCTCCAAGGCGCCGCCGAGACGCTGCGCCAGCAGGTAGGGACTCAGGAAAGCGCGTTCCATCGGAATCTGCTGATCGAGCAGCATGGCGATCAGCAGGGCGAGCGGGTTGGCGCTGAGCAGGGCGTCCGCCTCGGCGTGCTGGGCCAGGTGCAGCGTACCGGGGGCGGGCCCGGGTGTGGTGTCCATGTGCGGCAAGCCTAGATCGGCGCCTCGCCGGCGACCGTGGCCCCGCGCCGAGCGTGCGCCGGGCCGTGCCCGACCAGGAAACAGGCGATCGCCGCCGCGGCGGCGACGTTGAGCGAGTCGACGCCGGGAGCCATCGGGATCCGCACCGCGCAGCTCGCCCCCCGGCGGGCGGCGGCGGAGAGTCCCGGACCCTCGGCGCCGAGCATCAAGGCGAGACGCGCCGTCGGCGAACCGGGCGCGGCGAGCGCGGTGGCCTGCGGATCCGGGGTCAGCGCGAGCACCTGGAAGCCGGCCGCCCGCACGCCGGCCAGCTCGGCCGGCCAGTCGCCGAGCCGGGCGTAGGGGACCGCGAGCACCGCTCCCATGGACACTCGGACCGCGCGCCGGTACAGCGGGTCGGCGCAGCGCGGGCTGAGCAGCACGGCGTCCATCCCGAGCGCCGCGGCGCAGCGGAACACGGCACCGACGTTGGTAGGGTTGTTGAGGTCCTCCAGAACGAGCAGCCGGGTCCCGGCGCGGAGCAGGGTCTCGGCTTCGGGCAGCGGCCGGCGTTCCATGACGGCCAGGACGCCGCGGTGCACGTCGAATCCGGCGATCGCCGCCAGGACATCGGGGCCGCCGCAGAACACCGGCGCCCCGCCGCCCAGCGGCTCCAGGTCGGCGGCGTACCTGGGCAGGGCCAGCACGGACCGGACCGCGTACCCGGCGGCCACCGCCCGGCGGAACACCACCTCGCCCTCGGCGATGAACATTCCGCCGGCCGGTTCGAGCCGCCGACGCAGCGCGACGTCGGTCAGCTGACGGTAGTCATCGAGTCGCGGATCGGACACCGCCGCGATGGCTATCGGCACGGCGCATTCTTGCCGATTTCTTGGGAGTAGCGTAGCCGGAATCTCAGACGGGCATGCTTGGTTTGCGTAAGTAGTGAAACCATCTAGTCAGGAAGTCCAGACGCCATGACCGCAAGCCGCGTCGACAACACCCGGGTCACCGGCGCCCCGGCGCCGGACTACGACCCGATAGTGCTCGGCATCACCCCCGCGACGTTGCCGGCGGAAGCCGAGCGCCGTGACGCGGAATCCGATCTACCGGAGGCTGTGGCACCGGCGACGGGCGAGGCCGCGCCGGGACCGATCGAGATCGACGAGCCGTCGCTGGATGAAGAGGCGGTCGGCACAGACCTCGTCCGGCAGTACCTCACCGAGATCGGCCGGGTGCCGCTGCTCACCGCCGAGCAGGAAGTGGACCTCGCCAAGCGGGTCGAGGCGGGCCTGTACGCCGAGGAACTGCTGGCCCGCGAGCGGCCCGACGGCGCCCCGCTCGACGACGCCCGCCGCCGGCACCTCACCATGATCGCCGGGGACGGCGAGCGGGCCAAGCGGCACCTCCTGGAAGCGAACCTCCGCCTGGTGGTGTCGCTGGCCAAGCGGTACCAAGGCCGGGGCCTCCCGCTGCTCGACCTGGTGCAAGAGGGCAACATCGGGCTGGTCCGCGCGGTGGAGAAGTTCGACTTCGCCAAGGGGTACAAGTTCTCCACCTATGCCACCTGGTGGATCCGTCAGGCGCTGCAGCGCTCGCTGGCCGACCAGGGACGCACCATTCGGGTGCCGGTCCACATGACCGAGCAGATCAACCGGGCGTTGCGGATGCGCCGGGATCTCGCCCAGCAGTTGGGCCGGGACCCGTCCTCGGCCGAGATCGCCAACGCGCTCGGGCTGGCGCCGGGCCGGGTGGAGCAGGTGCTGCGCTACGGCCGCGACCCGGTCAGCCTGGACGCGCCGGTCGGCGATGACGGTGATTCGGTCTTCGGGGACTTCATCGAGGACGCCGACGCGCCCACGGCTACCGACGCGATCGACTTCGGACTGCTCCAGGCGAGGCTGCGGGCCGTGCTCAGCACGGTTCCGGAACGTTCCGCCGCGGTCGTCCGACTGCGCTACGGCTTGGACGACGGCCGGCCGCGGACCTTGGACGAGGTGGGCCGAGAGCTGAACCTGACCCGGGAGCGGATCCGGCAGATCGAGCGGGAAACCCTCAAGGAACTTCGGCACCCGGAACTGCGGGAGTACCTGACCTGAGCGGGGTACCTGACCTAAAGTCCGAACCGGACCCGTTACGGTCACATCCAACCGTTGTCCCGGGCGATCCGGACCGCTTCGGCCCGGGTGCGGGCGCCGGTCTTGCCGATGGCGCTGGAAAGGTAGTTCCGCACAGTGCCTTCGGACAGGTGCAAGCCACGGGCGACGTCGGCTGCCGTGCCGCCCTCGCTGGCGGTGACCAGCACCTCGCGCTCACGCCCGGTGAGCGGGTTCGCGCCGGTGGCGAGGGACTCCGCAGCCAGGGTCGGGTCGACCACGCGCAGCCCGGCGTGCACCCGGCGCACCGCGTCGGCCAGCCGTTCGGCCGGGGTGTCCTTGACGATGAACCCGGCGGCACCGGCCTCCATGGCCAGGCGCAGGTAGCCCGGCCGGCCGAAGGTGGTGACCACGAGTACCCGGCAGCCGGGCAAGGCGGCTCGGAGCGCCGCGGTGGCCGAGATACCGTCGCCGGCGGGCATCTCCACGTCGAGCAGGGCCACGTCCGGCGACGTGCGCAGCGCGGCCGGCACCACCTCGGCACCGGTACCGACCTCGGCCACCACGGTGAGGTCCGGCTCCAGGGACAGCAGGGCCGCCAGGGCTCCTCGGACCAGCGACTGGTCGTCGGCGAGCAGGAGCCGGATCGGCTCGCTCATCGTTCCGCCACCGCCGGCGGGGACACCCGGTGCGCATCGGCTGGTTCGGCGCGGTGGACGGGACCAGCCGGTTGCTCCGGTGTCGTGGCGAGCCGCAGCCGAAAACCGCCCCCGGCCGCGGCCCCGGCGCGCAGCTCCGCCCCGACGGCCTGAGCTCGCTCCCGCAGACCGGACAGGCCGTTGCCGGCGGCCCAGGAGCCTCCGGTGCCGTTGTCCGCCACCTCGACCGAGGTCGGCGTCACCCGGATGGCGCAGCGGGTGGCGCCGCTGTGCCGCAACACGTTCGTGACACCCTCGCGTACCGCCCAGGCGAAGAGCTCGCGGGTGGCGCCGGGGACCTCATCGACGGCTCCGGGGAGATCGGCGTCGATCCCGGCGGCGGAGAGCACCGCCCGGGCCGTGGCGATCTCGCCGGTGAGGCTCATATCGCGGTAGCCGGTCACGGTGCTCCGCGCGTCGGTGAGCGCCTCGCGGGCCAGCCGTTCGATGTCGGCGATCTCCACGGCGGCCCGGGTCGGATCCCGGTCGACCAGCCGACCGGCCAGCTCGGCCTTGACGGTGATCGCGGTGAGGCTGTGCCCGAGAATGTCGTGCAAGTCGCGAGCGAACCGAGCGCGCTCCTGGCTCACGGCGAGTTGGGCCAGCTCGTCGCGGGCCCGCTCGATCTCGTCCTCCTGGGCGCCGATCCGCCGCGCGCCGATCATCAACACCGCGACCACGCCGGTGGAGAAGGCGGCGGAGCCGGACGGGCCGCCGTCGCGCAGCAGGACCGGCAGGAGGCTCGCCCAGGCGACGAGCACCCCCATCAACGGCCAGGCTACTCGGCTCGGCGTCGCGAAGGCGGTCAGCACGATCGTGAAGCCGACGAAGGCCACCGCGGACGGTCCGGCGATCCAGGGCATCGACAGGGTGATCGCCACCAAGATCGCCGCGGCCGTCCGGGTACGCCGGAGCAGCCGGGCCGGGTACATCTGGCGACGTCCCCGGGCGGCGAAGACAGCGGCGAATCCGGTGAGGTACACGCCCGCGAAGATCGCGGTGAGGCCGATTCCGAGCGCCTGTACTGCGAGCGGAAGGTCCGCGTGCATCGTGTCGCTGATCGGCTTGCCGAGGTAGACCAGCCACACGCCGGCGAAGAGCACCGCCCAGCGGCGGCGCGCCGGGACGTCCCAGCGCGTCACGGTGGACTCCACCGGCCCCGCGCGCATCGCGGTCACGTTAGCTGCCACCGGCACGCCATCAGCCTCGTGTCCGATCGTCATACTCGAGCGGTGTCCCGCC
This sequence comes from uncultured Actinomycetota bacterium, assembly GCA_963814355.1. Lineage (GTDB taxonomy): Bacteria > Actinomycetota > Actinomycetes > JADGOV01 > JADGOV01 > JADGOV01. Next base: position 114,769 of record CAWFCZ010000002.1, read on the forward strand.
GGAACCGCCAGGCCGCCCCGAGGATGAAGATCGTGGCCCACACCACGAGGTTGGTCGCGGCAGCCCAGGTGAACCCGTCGCGCACCAGCGGCGCGTGCACCAGGGAGTTGAGCCCGTACATCGGGGTGAACCTGGCGATAGTCCGGAACGGTTGGCCGATCTGGTCCAGCGGGATGAACAACCCCCCGAGGAAGGCGAGCAGCGCGAGCACCGGCCCCAGGATTTGCATCACGTTCTCCGAGGGCAGCAGGTAGCCCATGAACAGCCCGAAGGCGGCGAACACCAGCGAGCCGACCCAGGCGATCAACGCGGTGGCCACCCAGACGGTGATCGGCATCGAGGCGCCGGTGAGGCTCCCGGTGAGATACACCGCGGCGATCGACGCCAGCCCCACCACGGTGGCCGTGAGGACCTTTACCGCGATGTAGGCGACCGGGCGCAGCGGCGTGAGGCGCAACTGACGGCTCCAGCCCTGGGCCCGCTCCACGGAAACCATCGCGCCGGTCGCGGTGGTGCCGAGCATCGCGCCGTAGACCGCCATGCTGATCATGACAAAGGCTTCCACGTTGCCCGAGCCGGCTCGATCGGCGGAGTAGCTCTGGTTCGTCCCGAAGATCAAGAAGAAGACCACCGGCAAGATCAGCGTGAAGATCACCGTACGCCGGTTCCGCAACAGCCGGCGCATCTCCAGCGCCAGGAAGGTGAGGCTGAACCCGCCGAGCGGCGGAACCCTTCGGGTGCGGGTCGCCTCGGCTGCCTCGTCGGATGTGGGGGCGGTAGTCATCGCGGACTTCCTGGCATGCTCGGTATCGGGGTGTCGGTCTGAGGCTGTTCGACCGGAGAGGGTTGGTCGGCCCCGCCGGTGAGGGCGAGGAAGGCGTCCTCGAGATTCCGGGCGGTGATCTCCAGGTCGCGAGCCGTGGTTGCGTCAAGCAGGAAGCGGGCCACCGCGTCGGAGTCGTTGGCGCGCACCAGCACGGTGTCCCCGCGCACCTCGACGGTGTCCGCACCGGGCAGGGCCCGCAGCGCCTGCGCGTCGGCCGCCGGCCAGGTGGCCCGAACCGTACGTCCGGCAGCCAACGCCTTGACCTGCGATGCGGTACCGTCCGCGACGACCCGACCCCGGTTCAGTAGCACGATCCGGTCGGCGTACGCATCGGCCTCGTCCAGGTAGTGCGTCGCGAACAGGACAGTACGCCCGCGGTCGGTGTCGTGGCGGATAGCCGCCCAGAAGTCCCGGCGGCCCTCGACGTCCATGCCGGTGGTGGGTTCGTCGAGGACCAGCAGCTCCGGGTCCGGCAGCAGCGCGAGGGCGAACCGGAGCCGTTGCTGCTGGCCCCCGGAGCACCGGCCGACCCGGCGGTCCGCAATGTCGGCGATGCCCGCCCTGGCCAGGACGTCCTCGACCGGTCGGGCGTCGGCGAACAAGGCGCCCACCAGCCGGACAGTCTCGGCCACGGTGAGGTCACGCAGCAGCCCACCGGTCTGCAGCACGGCGGTGACCAGCCCGCGCGACACTGCCGCCGCCGGTGGAGCGCCGTACAGCTCGACCGTCCCCGAGCTGGGACGGGACAACCCGAGCATGATGTCGATCGTGGTGGTCTTGCCGGCTCCGTTGGGGCCGAGGAAGGCGACGACCTCCCCGGGCAGGACGGTGAGATCCACCCCTGCCACGGCATGCACCGCCCCGAAGTCTTTCCGGACGTTGGTCAGGCGTATCGCCGGGGGTGCTGTCATGCTCCCAGCCTGCCCCCGCCGCTGACCTGTGTCCCGGGCGAGCATCACCAGGTTTCCGTGACAGGTGTCATGAGGTGTTGATGTTGACGGGCGTGCGGCTACCAACCCAGTTCGTGCAGCCGGTCGTCATCGATTCCGAAGTGGTGGGCGACCTCATGCACCACGGTGACCCGCACCTCGTGCGCCAGCTCGGCGAGGTCCCGGCTGAACCGGCACAGCGGGCCGCGGAAGATCGTGATCCGATCGGGCAGTACCCCGGCGTAGTAGGAATCCCGCCGGGTCAGCGGAACGCCTTCGTATAAGCCCAGCAGGCCGGGTTCGGGTGGTTCGTCCTCCACGAGCAGCACCACGTTGCGGATCAGCCGACCCAGCTCCGGGGGCAAGCCGTCGAGCGCTTCGGTGACCAGCCGCTCGAACTGGCCCCGGTCGACCTCGACCAGCTCAGCGCTCCCCGCTCACCGGTCGATCACTGCCGGCTCCGGCCACCGCCCGGTTTCCGGCCACCGGATCGGCGGCCGGCGATGGCGGGAACGGCTGCGCCGGCTCGGCGTCCAACGAGGCGATCCCGACCGGGCACTGCAGGCCGGTGCCGCCGAGACCGCAGTAGCCGCCGGGCCGCTTGTGCAGGTACTGCTGGTGGTAGTCCTCGGCAAAATAGAACGGTGCGGCCGGCGCGATGTCGGTGGTGATGTCTCCATGCCCGGCCGCCCGCAACACGGCCGAGAAGGCGTCCCGGGTGGCCTCGGCAGCCCGGCGCTGGGCGTCGTCGAGCGTAAAGATCGCCGAACGGTACTGGGTGCCGACGTCGTTGCCTTGCCGCATGCCCTGCGTCGGGTCATGCCCCTCGAAGAAAATCCGGAGCAGGTCGCGGTAACTCACCCGGGCGGGGTCGAAGACCACGTGGACGGCCTCGGTGTGGCCGGTCCGACCCGAACACACCTCTTCATACGTTGGATGCGGGGTAAACCCTCCGGCGTAGCCCACTGCGGTGCTCCACACCCCGGGAACCTGCCAGAACAGTCGCTCGGCTCCCCAGAAGCACCCCAGGCCGAACACGGCAACATCCAGCCCCGCCGGATACGGCGGCTCCAGAGCGGTACCCAGCACGGCATGCCGGTCCGGGACCGGGAACGGGCGCTGGGCTCGGCCGGGAAGCGCCTGGTCCGCAGCGGGCAGCGTCGTCTTGTGCCGACCGAAGAGCACGGCGGGGTCCTTTCTGTTGGCGTCCTTGCCGGTGGAACGGTCCTGGCGGCGGGACGGCTTCCGGTGGAACATTCTTGCCCGACCCTTCCCGCCGGAGGGTGGCGTGCTCCGCGACGGGCGGAACCGTGCTGAACCGGGGGAGGAGTACTCAGCGGAGACAACCCGGGCGACGGGCGGCAGATTCCCGTCAGGAACTCCCTCGGCGGCGGCCGCGCGTGCGGAGCCGACGTGCCCTGGACGGGTCGACCCCCTCATCGAGCAGCCGCTCGACTAGCTGCGCCAACCGGTAGGACGGGTCACTGGCCAGGGCGCGCTCGACCGCGACCCGGGCCAGCGCCCCGTTGCCGGCGTACCACGCGGCGTGGGCGAGCAGCGTCGCCGGCGCCACGTCGTATGGCGGGGGGGCCCGGCGGGTGAGTTCCAGCCACAGGGACCGGGCCCCCTCCGCCGCGGCCGGTGTGGCCTCGCCGCGTCCATGTGCCCAGTCGGCAGCCAGAATCTCGGGTGGGCTGGTCGGCGATGGCGATGAGCAGCCCCGCCAGCTCCTCGTCTGTCAGCGACCGCGCCGGGTGGGGGGAGGACGCCCGCTCCCCCAGCACCCGGACAAGGTGACGCTGCCATTCCCGGCGGCAGGCGGCCAGGCCACCGGGACGCACCACCCGTCGCACGACCTGCTCGGCGGCGACCGCCAGCACGGCATCCACCGCGGCGAGCGCGGCCGGGTCCGCCGCCCGGACGGTGTCGGCCAACTCCTCGCGGCTGCCCAGGGCCACCAGGCCGGCGCTGACCAGTTCGGCGCCGACCCGAGCCGGTCCGCCCGGGGAGTGTGGGGAGAGGATCACCGTCCCGGCGGTGGGGCAGCACGCCGGAACGGTGCACAGGTAGGACCACCAGCGACCCTCGGAGATACGCAACGCCTCGCGGAGGGTGAGATCCGCCTGGCGCAGTGCCTCGGACAGGGCGAGCCAGGTTTCCGCCGCGTCCGGCGCCGCGGCGTAGAACACCGCGATCACCGCTTCGGCTCCATCGCGACGCAGGTACCCGACGATCTCCGCGACGGCCTGCGTCACCCCCTCGGGTGGGGGGAGATCGGCGCGCAGCGTGAGCCCGACCCGGTGCCGAGGCCCGCGGAGCGAGAGAAGCACGATGCTGTCGGCCGGCTGGAAACCCAGCAGGTAGGGCACCGCGGCCACGACCTCCGCCGGGCAGGAGAGCTTGAGGACTGCTGGCGCCGGGTTGCGTGGATGCGGCGCGGTGTCGGTCACGAGGTCCAGCTTGGGAGCACTGGGCGGTATGGTGTGGGTGATGTGCCACGCTGTGGACAGGTTTGACCCGGAACAGCGTGGACTTGGGGATATCATCCCTTTTGGGCCGTACCCCCGACGCGCCAGCAACTAGGTCCGGACCGGGGCGTCACAAGTACAGTCCGGTCCCGCCGTCATCAAGCCGGGGGGACGCGACAGCGTGAATCTCCCGCTCCCGGAGCAGGACATAGGAGGAGCCGTGCAGTTCCACCTCGGCGCGCTCCTGCGGGTCGAAGAGCACCCGGTCGCCGAGCTGCACGCTGCGCACGCTGGCGCCCAGGGCGACAACCTCGGCCCAGGACAACCGCTTGCCCACCTGGGCCGTGGCCGGAATGACGATGCCAGCACTGGAGCGCCGCTCACCTTCGGCATCGGCGGCGACCAAGACGCGGTCATGGAGCATGCGGATCGGCAGCTTGGCGCCGCGGGGCTCGGCCACGCTTCGACGGTACCTGCCGGCAGCGGGCGCCAGCCGGGCGTTGCCCGCCAGTGTGACCTCTGCGCGCCGGGCGAGGGAGGTAAGGAAGACTGCCCTGGTGGACAAACAGGAGGCCAAGAACGTGCTCGCCGATGTCCTCGACGAGCTGCACCACACTCCGTACCCCCAACTCGTCGAGCGCTTTCTGGGTGCCCGTGAGAAGCGGGTGGTCCGGGGACCCAGCGGGACGGACTACGACATGGAGATCGGCGCCGGCTGGGTGGACCGCCCGGACGGAGCGCTACGGGTGCTGGCCACCGTCGACGCGGACTTTTGCCGAAGCTGGAAGCCCATGACCGACGAGTTCATCGTGACCCCGGGTGGTGGCTCCGGCGGCGCTTCGGTGACCGAGCGGCTCAGGCACGCCGCCACGGCCGCGTGGACGCGTCGGCGTTCCCGCGCCGGTTCACACTGAACGGTTCCCGCCTGACCTCGGCCTGGCCAACGCCGGGATCCGGCACGCCTGGAGTGTCCAGGTGGTGGCGCTGGCGACACTGGTGGCGTAGCGCGCGGCTGACGTTGGCGGGATGTCCGCAGTCAACCCCGCTCGCTTTTCAGCTGCAACCACTCGTGCTGCCGCACGACTCGCACACGTAGCAACTGCCGGCTGGTCGCATCCGGATTCCGCAGGTGAAGCAGAGCGGCGCGTCCACCGCGGTCTGGGAACTGATCGCTATGCCCGTGCCGGCGTCGCGGCCACGCGTGGCGGGGGTGGTCGTGAGCGACCCCGGCACGGACGCCGCCGTCTCGGTACCAGACGTTGCCAGCGGGTCGGCCGACACCGCCGGTGCCGAGGCCGGCAACGAGTTCACATCGGCGCTCACGTCGGCTGCCGCACCCTCGACCTCGGGAGCCGTGCCGCCTCCGTAGTCCGAGACCACCGCTGCGGCTCGCTCCTGCGCGGTGAAGATGCCGAACTCGGCGCGCTGGTCGTACGGCAGGTAGTCCAGGGCCAACCGTCGGAAGATGTAGTCCATGACGGACTGGGCCATCCGGATGTCCGGATCGTCCGTCAGGCCGGCCGGATCGAAGCGCATGTTGATGAACTTGGAAACATAGGTCTCCAGCGGTACGCCGTACTGCAAAGCGATGGAGATCGCGATAGAAAACGCGTCCATCACGCCGGCAAGCGTGGAGCCCTGCTTGCTCATCTTGAGGAAGACCTCGCCGAGCCCGTCGTCCGGATAGGACGACGCCGTCATATAGCCTTCGGCACCGGCGACCGCGAAGGAAACGGTCTGGCTGGGCCGCTTCTTCGGCAATCTCTTGCGGACCGGCTTGTGTTCCACGGGCACTTCGGTCGGCACAGCGGCGATCTTCGCTTTGGCGTTGGACAACGGCTGACCGACCTTGCAGTTGTCCCGATAGATGGCCAAGGCTTTGAGGCCTTGCTTCCAACCCTCGAGATCAATCCGCTCGACCTCCTCGACGGTTGCCGACTCCGGCATGTTCACCGTCTTACTGATGGCTCCCGATAAATGCGGCTGTACCGCGGCCATCATCCGGACATGTCCCATCGGACTTATGGCCCGTTCACCAATGGCACAGTCGAACACCTCGTAGTGCTCCGGCCGCAAGCCGGGGGCGTCCACGACGTTGCCATGTTCAGCGATGTGCTCAACGATCGCTTCGACCTGCTCGGGCTGATATCCCAGACTGCCGAGCGCTCGGGGCACGACCTGGTTGACGATCGACATGGAGCCGCCGCCGACCAGCTTCTTCATCTTGACCAGCGCAAAGTCCGGCTCGATGCCCGTGGTGTCCGCGTCCATCATGAAGCCGATGGTTCCGGTCGGGGCCAGCAGGCTGGCCTGGGCGTTGCGCCACCCGCACTCGCCGCCGATCCGCAACCCCTCCGCCCACTGCCGGGACGCCGCCGCGGCGATCCTTGCGTCGTCGGCTCCGACCGGTCGAACGGCGTCGGCAGCCGCAGCGTGCTTGCGCATCACCCGGCGGTGCGCGTCGGCGTTGCGGGCATAGCCGTCATACGGGCCGACGATTCCGGCGAGTTCGGCAGAACGTCGGTACGCCGCGCCGGTCATGAGCGCGGTAATGGACCCGGCCAGCGCTCGGCCCCCTTCGGAGTCGTACCCGTGGCCGGTGGCCATCAGCAGGGCACCGAGATTGCAGTAGCCCACGCCCAACTGTCGGTACGCCCGCGTGGTCTGGGCGATCGACTCGGTGGGAAAGTCGGCGAAGCAGATCGAGATGTCCATCGCCGTGGTGACCAACTCGACAGCGCTGACGAACCGCTCGGAATCAAAGGTGCCGTCCGAGCGCAGGAAGCTCATGAGGTTCAGTGACGCCAGGTTGCAGGACGAGTTGTCCAGGGACATGTACTCCGAGCACGGGTTGCTGGCGGTGATTCGGCCGGTTTCCGGATTGGTGTGCCAATCGTTGATGGTGTCGTCGTACTGGATTCCCGGATCGGCGCAGCCCCAAGCCGCCTCGGCCATGCTGCGGAACAAGCTCCGCGCGTCGACCACCTCGAGTACGCGGCCGTCCAGCCGGGCCCGCAGCGCAAACTCCCGGCCGTCCTCCACCGCCGCCATGAACGTGTCGGTGACGCGTACCGAGTTGTTGGCGTTCTGGTACTGGACGCTGGTGATGTCGAGACCGCCGAGATCCATGTCGAAGCCCGCATCCCGAAGGACCCGAATCTTCCGCTCTTCCCTGGCCTTGGTTTCGATGAATTCGCCGATATCCGGATGGTCGACATCCAACACCACCATCTTCGCGGCCCGTCGGGTGGCGCCGCCCGACTTGATGGTGCCGGCCGAGGCGTCCGCACCACGCATGAAACTGACCGGGCCGCTCGCCGCGCCGCCCGAGGAAAGCAGTTCTTTGGAGGACCGGATCCGGGAGAGGTTGACGCCTGCACCGGAGCCACCTTTGAAGATGTGTCCTTCCTCGCGGTACCAGTTCAGGATCGAGTCCATGGTGTCCTCGACCGCCAAGATGAAGCAAGCGCTCACTTGGGCCGGGGCCGAGGTGCCGATGTTGAACCAGACCGGCGAGTTGAACGAGAAGATCTGGTGGAGCAGCATGAACGTTAGTTCCTGCTCGAAGATCGCGGCATCCTCGTCGCTGGCGAAGTAGCCGTGGCGTTGCCCGGCCGAGGTATAGGCCTTGACCACCCGGTCCAGCAACTGCTTGAGACTCCACTCCCGGCCGGCCGTGCCCACCGCGCCCCGGAAGTACTTGGTCGTGACGATATTGGCCGCGTTGACCGACCAGAAGTCCGGAAACTCGACACCGCGCTGCTCGAAGTTGATCGACCCGTCACGCCAGTTGGTCAGCACGACGTCGCGCCGCTGCCACGTCACCTCGTCGTACGGGTGCACGCCAGCGGTGGTGTACACCCGTTGGACGCGCAGGGCGGAGGTGACGCGGCCGCTGTTGTCCCGGGCACTATCGACGGTCTTGGTCATCGGGGAGACTGCCCTTCAGGCGTGGGATGGATCAGGTCGGGCGATGGTGAGCGGTGCGTCAGCCGGCGGACCCTCGTACGAATCGCGACACGGTCTCAGTCGGTTGGGAGATCGGTGCGCTGGACCGAACGTCGGTGCCGGTCTCACCGCTGCCGGGCAGCGCACGAAGCCCGGCGATCTCCTGCTCGAAGTCGGAGAGAGAGTCGAAGCAGCGGTAGACCGAAGCGAAACGAAGGTAGGCCACCTCATCCAACCGGCGAAGTGGCGCCAGCACGGCCAAGCCGACATCGTGGCTGGACACCTCTGCGGCGCCCTGCCCACGCACGGTCTCCTCCACGACGTGCCCCAGGAGAGCGAGGGCGTCGTCATCGACGGGTCGACCCTGGCACGCCTTGCGGACTCCGATCAGTACCTTCCGGGTCGAGAAGGCTTCCCGTACGCCGGACCGCTTCACCACGACCAGCGCCGCGGTCTCCAGCGTCGTGAATCGTCGACCACACACCGGACAGGCTCGCCGTCGGCGAATTGCGGCGCCATCATCCGCCTCGCGGCTATCCAGCACCCGACTGTCCGGATGCCGACAGAAGGGACAACGCACGACGCCTCCTTCCCCTTCCGCCCGGTTACGTCGTCGGGGCGGCCAGCCGGTACGTCCGGCCACCGCCAAAGACGGAAACCGGTGGATATCCTGTGCACGTCTTGCCACAACCTGTGGAGAACTACATCTCTGTAACTACCAGATGTTGTGACGGTAGGCCCGCGACGGCGATCTGGCAAGTCCGCCACGCAAGCAGTGGGGCTCCCGGCAGTGTGGTTTTCCCGGGCAGTGTGGTTTCCCGGCAGGGTGGTTTTCCCGGCAGGGTGGTTCCCCTGCCGCCGCCGTAGGGCCCGGCGGGCGCCGCGGGGCGTAGGCGCAGGCACTCCCGGGGCGGTGACGGAGCGGTGCACGCGACACGTCTCACGGCACCCGCAGCGACTGTCCAGGTCGTATTTCGGCGCCGAGCCCGGAGTTGAGCCGCACCAAAGTGGCCATCGTGGCGCGCCGGTCTGCCTTGGGCGCGACCAAGCCGGCGATCTCCCACAGGGTCTGGCCCGGCTGCACGACCAGACTGGACGTGCTCGCGGAGCTATGGGCCGCAGCCCCGATGGCCCGGCCCCACGAGAAGGCGACGAGCAGCAACGTCGCCAGCACCACGCCGACCACAACCCGTCCGCGGACGGTGAGTCGCAAACGGTGCGCCCGCTCGCGCCCACTGCCTGGCCCCGGGGAGCCGGCCGGCTCCAGGGCCGGCGGCCTGCCGAGATGCACCGCCCCGACGCTGCGGCTCGGCGACGCCACGACTTCCCATCGGGCGCCGGCCGGGCGCCGCGGGCGCCGCGGGCGCCGGGCGAACGGAGGTGTCACGCGCGGGCCGACGCCGGTCAGTTGTGGCTGACCGCCGCGGGAGCGCCGGGGCGGCGGCATCGGAAGGCACGGTCGGGCGGGCGGGCCGTCGTACGACTCGCGGGTCCCTTCCTCGGGCGCTACGTCCAACCGACGACCAGGCCGTCCCGGGCCGGGCCCCTGGGACGTTGGGGGCAACGTCGTCACCGTCATGGCGGTCTCCTCATCACTCGATGGTGCTCGAACGTCTGTTCGAGGAACGTTGTACCACGCGGCGACGACAGTAATCCGACACGTTCGAACAGGTGTTTGAGTTTTGTCGGTGTTGCGGGCTACGGTTCGGGTCAACATCAACCAGCTCGCGGCCGGCACTCGCGGTCGAGTCCGCTGAACCGGGAGGAGCGCCGTGACATCAGACCAGCCAGGTGGCCGTTCGACAGGTGGCCGTTCGACAGGTGGCCGCTCGACAGGTGGCCGCCGCGGCGCCCGCCGCGCACCCGAGGGCGGCGACTCCGCGGCGCGCGTGTCGCGCTTGCCCGACGGCCTGCCAGACGCGGCCGGACTGACCCCGCGCCAACGCCGGGTGCTTGAGGTGATCATGAACTCGGTCAGCCGCCGCGGGTATCCGCCCAGCATGCGGGAGATCGGCGAAGCCGTCGGCTTGACCAGCACGAGCAGCGTCGCCCACCAGCTGGCCGCGTTGCAACGGAAGGGCTTTCTCAAGCGCGACGCCAACCGGCCACGGGCGGTCGAGGTGGTGCAGTCCGCCGGCGGCCCCACCGGCTACGACGACACAGCAGCGGGGGACCACGCGCCGGCGCCGGCCTACGTGCCGGTGGTCGGCCGGATCGCTGCCGGTGGACCGGTCCTCGCCGAGCAAGTCGTGGAGGACGTCTTCCCACTCCCCCGGCAGCTGGTCGGCGAGGGAGCACTGTTCCTGCTGCGGGTCACCGGCGACTCCATGATCGACGTGGCCATTACCGACGGGGACTGGGTGGTCGTTCGCCAGCAGGCCGTGGCGGACAACGGCGACATCGTGGCCGCCATGATCGATGGAGAGGCCACGGTCAAGACCTTCCAGCGGCGCGACGCTACGGTGTCGCTCCTGCCGGCCAATCCGGCGTACCGTCCGATCAACGGTGCGGAAGCCACCATCCTGGGGAAAGTAACCGCGGTGCTTCGTCGGGTATGAGCGCCAATCCTGCGCCGGCCGCCGCCAGGGGAGTATCGGGCCGCCCGTCGCGCATCGTCCGCGGACCGGCGACCTTCCTGACCGAGCCAGCGCCCATCTCAGTCGGCCGCCAGTTCCTCCATCAGCGTGCGGTACTGCTGCATGACCCGTCTCAGATCCTCCGTCGTGGCCTCCCGGCGCTCGTTCCGTTCATGGATGTCGTGCGCCGCGCGAAACCTCTCCAAGACATCGGAGTGCTCGGGCGCAAGGTCGACGGAGAGATCGCCGACCAGCTGGTCCCGATCCGAGGTCGGATACCCGCGCTCGGTCAGCACGTCGGTCACCAGCCGGTCCGCATCGCGTACCGCCACGTCGGGTCGGTCGACGAAGGCCGTTTGAATGGTGAGCCACCTGTCGCGGTAGCGCTCCTTGGCCTCGGGCGTCAGCGGAGCGACTCGGTAGGAGGCGCGATGCCGCTCGCGGGCCAACAAATCCGCCTCTGCCGCCCGGGTGCTGGCGCTTTCGGCAACGGTGCGGTCGTACTCCGGGCCGAACCGGGTCCGCAGGCCAGCGCGCCGGCGGCGCGCCGAGGCCGCCGCTCCCACAGCGACGGCCACCAGGACGAGCAGCAGTAGCACAATGATCGTAGCCTTCATTCACCGCACGCTATCGCTGGCTCGGCGAGGCGCCCCACTGCCGGGGGTGCGACTAGCCGGTGCTGATCACCACGTACGGGGCGAGCTCGGCGGCGAGCGCGGCCGGGACCCGGGCACTCAACCGGGTTCCCGCCGCAGTGTGCTCCTCGGCCGACAGATCGCCGTACTGGTGCAGCTTCGACACCAGATCGCCGCGGCCGTAGGGGAGCAGCACGGTAACCGGAATGTGTGGCCGTGGCAACGCGGCAGCCACCGAATCGGTGAGCGCCGCCAACCCGGAGCCGGTGCGCGCGCTAACCATGATCGCCGTGGGTTCACGGCGGGCCACCCGGGTCAGGGTCAGCGGGTCGGCGACATCGCACTTGTTGACGACGACGATCTCCGGCACTCCGTCCGCCCCGATCTCTGCGAAGACTTCCCGGACGGCCGCCAACTGATTCTCCGGAAGGGCATCGGACCCGTCGACCACGTGCAGGATGAGGTCCGCCTTGGCCACTTCCTCCAGCGTGGAGCGGAAAGCCTCCACCAGTTGGTGCGGGAGGTGGCGGACGAAACCGACCGTGTCGGTCAGGGTGTACGTCCGGCCATCCGGAGTCTGCGCCTGGCGGACGGTCGGGTCCAGGGTTGCGAACAACGCGTCCTGCACCAGGACGCCGGCCCCGGTCAGCCGGTTGAGCAGTGCGGACTTGCCGGCATTGGTGTACCCGGCGATGGCCACCGACGGAACGGCGTTGCGGGCCCGCTGGTGCCGCTTGGTCTCCCGTGCGGTGCCCATACCGGCGATCTCGTTGCGAAGTTTCGCCATCCGATTGCGGATGCGCCGCCGATCCGTTTCGATCTTCGTCTCGCCGGGACCGCGGGTGCCGATGCCGGCGCCACCGGAGACCCGCCCGCCAGCCTGGCGGGACAGCGACTCACCCCAGCCGCGCAGCCGCGGCAGCATGTACGTCATCTGGGCCAGCTCCACCTGCGCCTTACCCTCACGGCTGGTCGCATGCTGAGCGAAGATGTCCAGGATCAGGGCGGTCCGGTCCACCACCTTGACCTTCACGACATCCTCGAGCTGGCGGAGTTGTCCCGGGGTCAGCTCGCCGTCGCAGATCACCGTGTCGGCGCCGGCAGCGGCAGCAAGATCGCGCAACTCGCGGGCCTTGCCCGAGCCGACATAGGTGGCCGGATCCGGCTTGTCGCGGCGCTGGATGGCGGCGTCGCAGACGACGGAGCCGGCCGTCTCCGCCAGCGCCGCCAACTCCGCCAGCGAGTGTTGGGCGTCGTCCGGGGTGCCATCGGTCCAGACTCCGATCAGGACCACCCGCTCCAGCCGCAGCTGGCGGTACTCCACCTCGGTGACGTCGGCGAGTTCGGTGGCCAGGCCGGGCACCCGACGCAGCGCTTGGCGATCGGCTACCAGCCCGGCAATCTCTTCAGCACGGCTGCCGGGCGCGGCGCTGCCGCGGGGCGCCCCGTCGAGCGCAGCGCCGTCGAGGGCAGCGCCGTCGAGGGCAGCGCCGTCGAGTGGAACCGTGTCCTGCCCTGTGGAGTCGTGCGGGTCACGCTCGGCGGCAGCCTCGACGGCAGCGGTGTCAGCGGCGGCGAACTCGGTCATCCTCACGATCGTCGCACGGGTCGGACTCCCCCGTCATCTGATATTCCGCGGCCGCCGCTCGGCCACGACGGGGTGAGGGGTCGCGGCGGCGGCCCGGCCAGCCAGCCATTGCGGCCGGAGCACCCCTTCAGCCACGAGCACCGCCGGGCCGGTGAGCAGCAGGCGGTCCCCGGACCGGCTCACTCGAAGTTGGCCCCCCGGCAGTTCGACCACCCACTCCCGGCCCGGACCGGCCACCGTCGCCGCGGCGCAGGCTCCGGTGCCGCACGAGCGGGTCTCCCCCACTCCGCGCTCGATCACCCGCAGGCGCAGCCGGCCCGGTTCAATCACATTGACCAGTTCGACGTTGACCCCGGCCGGATAAACGTCCACCGGAACGGCGAGTGGGGCGCTGAGGTCGAGATCGGCGACGGATTCCGCCAGGACGACAACGGCGTGCGGGTTGCCGAGGTGAACCTCGGCAGCCCGTCGGGACTTGCCCGCGACGGTAATAGGCACCTCTGGATCGCCCAGCGCGGCCACTCCCATGTCGACTGTGATCAGATCACCGGCGTGGTCGAGACGGACCTCTCGGATGCCGTGCCGGGTGGCCAGCCGCAGCGGGCCGGGGCGGACCAGGCCGGCATCCAGGAGGTACCGGGCGAAGACCCGCGCCCCGTTGCCGCACATCTCCGCCAGGCTGCCGTCGGCATTGCGGTAATCCATGAACCACTCCGCGTCGCCGGCCTCGTCGGCCACGCCGGGGACCAGCGACGTCGGCACGACGCGCAACACGCCGTCAGCTCCGAGACCGGCCCGCCGGTCGCAGATCGCCGCGACGGTCTGCGCGGACAACTCCAGGCCGGCAGTGAGGTCGGGAATGACCACGAAGTCGTTCTCCGTACCGTGTCCCTTGACGAAGGGAACTCCGGAAAGGGACAGCACCGAACCATGGTAGGGAATCCGGCCGGAGCGGTTAGGTCAACCGCGCTCCGGAGGCCGGTCGGGCCATATGGTCGCCCGGCGCACGGCGTCGAAGAGCGGCAGGGGCGGTTGCCACCGGATGCGCGGATCCCGGCCGAACCACGAGCGTTGCCGGCGGGCGAAGCGCCGGGTGGCCCGGACCGTCTCCTGCTGCGCCTGCGGCTCGCTGAGGCGGCCGTCGAGCATGGCGAGCACCTGGGCGTACCCCAAAGCCCGGCTGGCGGTCGGACCGGTGCGCAGGCCGCTGCCGGCCAATTCGCGCACCTCCTCCACCAGACCTCGCCGCCACATGTCGCTCACCCGGTCGGCGATCCGGCGACGAAGCGCGTCCGGGTCCATCGCCAAGCCCACATAGTGGACGGCGTACGCGCTGACGTAGGACGTCAGCTTCGCCGAGTAGGACCCGGTGAGTTCCACGACCTCCAGCGCGCGCACCACCCGCCTGCCGTTGCTGGGCAGGATGGCCGCGGCGGCGGCCGGATCCCGGCCGGCCAACCGGGCGTGCAAACGTGCCGGGCCTACCTCCTCCAATTCGGTCTCCAGCTGGGCGCGCAGCCCCGGGTCGGTGGCCGGAAAGTGGAGGTGGTCCAAGGCGGCTCGCAGGTACAGGCCGGAGCCGCCGACCACGATCGGGGTGACGCCGCGCGCCAGCAGGTCATCGAGGCAGACTCGGGCCAGGCGCTGGTACGTCGCGGCGCTGGCCGCCTCGCCGATCCCCCAGATGTCGAGCAGGTGGTGCGGCACGCCGCCGCGGCCCTCGGGCGGAAGCTTCGCGGTCCCGATGTCCATCCCCCGGTACAGCTGCATCGAATCGGCGTTGATCACCTCACCGCCGAGTTCCTGCGCCAGCGCGATACCCAATTGGGATTTCCCAGCAGCTGTCGGGCCGACGACGGCGACGACGCGGCCCGCTGCGACGGTCATGCCGGCCGGCCGGCCCCCGGAAGGCCGAGGAGAACGGGGCTCCGCCGGTTGACCCCGGCCGCCGCCTCGCTGTCCGGGACGGATTCGGCCCCCTGTCGAGCCGCCCAGGCGTCCCCACCTCGGGTCCGCCGGATCGCGATCGGCGCACCGTCGGCCACCAGGTGGTGCGGGGCGGCATAGGTCACCGTGGAGGTGAGCAGGTCCCCCGGTCGCGCTGCGGCCGAGGCCACATGCACAAGCCGCCCGTCTCGAGCCCGGCCGGACTGGCGTCGGGTGGCCCCGTCCTTGCGTCCCTCGCCCTCGGCGAGCAGGACCTCGACCTCACGACCGAGCAGCGCCCGGTTGCCTGCCAGGGCAGTGTCCGCCACCGCCGCGACCAGCCTGTCGTACCGCTCGGCAACCACCGAGCTCGGCACCTGGCCTCCCATGGTGGCGGCCGGAGTGCCCGGCCGCGGGGAGTACTTGAACGTGAAGGCACCGGCGAAGCGGGCGGCCCGGACGACCTCCAGCGTGTCGGTGAAGTCGGCCTCGGTCTCACCGGGAAACCCCACGATGACGTCCGTGGTGATCGCCGCGTCCGGCATGGCGGCCCGCACCCGGTCCAGGATGGCGAGGTACCGGTCCCGCCGGTAGGAGCGGCGCATCGCCTTGAGCACGGCGTCGGAACCGGACTGCAGCGGCATGTGCAGCGACGGCATGACGGTCGGCGTAGCCGCCATCGCCTCGATCACGTCGTTGGAGAAGTCCCGCGGGTGTGGGCTGGTGAAGCGGACCCGCTCCAGGCCCTCTACCGCACCGACAGTCCGGAGCAGCGTGCCGAACGCCCGATGATCGCCGGACGCGCGACCGAAGGAGTTGACGTTCTGCCCGAGCAAGGTGACCTCCACCACGCCTTCGGCGACCAGCGCGGCCACCTCTCGTACGACGTCCGATGGCGGCCGATCCCGCTCCCGGCCGCGCAGCGCGGGGACGATGCAGAAGGTGCAGGTGTTGTCGCAGCCCACGCTGATCGACACCCAGGCCGAGTACGCCGAAAGCCGCCGGGCCGGAAGCGCGGACGGGAAGGTCTCCAGCGCCTCCATCAGTTCGACCTGCGACTGGGCTTCGATGCGGGCGCGTTCCAGCAGAACGGGCAGGGCGCCGATGTTGTGCGTACCGAACACCACATCGACCCACGGTGCGCGCCTCGTGATCGTCGCTCGGTCCTTCTGTCCGAGGCAGCCGCCGACGGCGATCTGCATGCCCGGATGCTTCTGCTTGACCGGAAGCAGGTGACCGAGGTTGCCATAGAGCCGGTTGTCGGCGTTCTCCCGCACGGCGCAGGTGTTGAACACCACGACGTCCGCGGACTGGCCAGGCGTCGCCCGCACATAATGAGACGCCTCCAACACCCCCGCGAGGCGCTCGGAATCGTGCGTGTTCATCTGGCACCCGTAGGTGCGAATTTCGTAGCTGCGGGCGGTCATGGCGCTGCCCAGGTTAGCCGGGGTCGCGGTTTCGCGGGGCACTCGGGCACAGCGCGGCGGCCCCATGCAGCCGCCCGGCCGCGACGATCACCTGGCCGGCGGCCACGGACCCGCGTCGCCAACATGGTGGCTCACCGTTAGGTCATTGGCCCACCAAATGCGGTAGACATGTCCGATACCTCGACGACCAGGCAGTGATCGGAGGTGCGGCCGTGCTCGGCGAGCCCCTGGTGGTTCTTGAAGGCGTCAACAAGCATTTTGCCGAGCATCACGCGCTCCGCGACATCGACCTGACGGTGGCCGCCGGCGAGGTCGTCGTCGTGATCGGCCCGTCCGGATCCGGCAAGTCGACGCTGTGCCGGACGATCAACCGCCTGGAGACCATTGATTCCGGGCGCATCACCGTGGACGGCAGGCCGCAGCCGGCGGAGGGCCGGGAGCTGGCCCGGCTGCGGGCCGACGTGGGCATGGTCTTTCAGTCTTTCAACCTGTTCGCCCACAAGACCGTGCTGGACAACGTCACGCTAGGCCCGATCCGGGTTCGCCACACGTCCCGGTCCGAGGCGCAGCAGCGGGCCCGCGAGCTGCTCGCCCGGGTCGGTATCGCCGAGCAGGCCGGGAAGCTTCCGGCGCAACTCTCCGGCGGGCAGCAGCAACGGGTAGCCATCGCCCGGGCGCTCGCGATGGACCCCAAGGTGCTGCTCTTCGACGAGCCGACCTCGGCGCTGGACCCGGAAATGATCAATGAGGTGCTCGACGTGATGCGGGATCTGGCGAGTAGCGGCATGACCATGCTGGTCGTCACCCACGAGATGGGCTTCGCGAGGTCCGCGGCCAATCGTGTGATCTTCATGGATGCCGGGGCGATCGTCGAGGAGGCACCGCCCGAACAGTTCTTCGCGCACCCCGCCAGCGCCCGGGCTCGCGACTTCCTGTCCAAGATCCTCACCCACTAAGAAGCAGCCGTCAGCAGAGAGGACCTGCCATGCGCATCAGGAGACTCCGTCAAAGCGCCGCCACCGCCATCGTCGTGCCGCTGCTGGCCGTGGGGCTCGCCGCCTGCGGTGGCAGCAGCGACAAGACCAGCGACGCAACGGTCGACACCGGCGCGACGTTCGCCGCCGGCACCACAATGGCGAAGCTCAAGAGCGCGGACGCGATCACCGTCGGCACCAAGTTCGACCAGCCCCTGTTCGGATTGAAGAACCTCAAGGGTCAGCCGGAGGGCTTCGACGTCGAGATCGCCAAGCTGGTCGCTGCCGGGCTGGGCATCAAGCCGGACAAGATCAAGTGGGTGGAATCCGTATCGGCCAACCGCGAGCCGTTCATCCAGCAGGGCCGGGTCGACATGGTAGTGGCCACGTACACCATGAGCGACAAGCGCAAGAAGGTGATCGACTTCGCCGGTCCGTACTACATCGCGGGTCAGGACATCATGGTCAAGAAGGGCAACCCGCTCGGCATCAAGGGACCCGACGACCTGGCCGGCAAGCGCACCTGCTCGGTCGAGGGGTCGACACCGGCGCAGAACATCCGGGCCTCCTACCCCAAGGCGAAACTGGTGCTGTTCGACGTCTACAGCAAGTGCGCGGACGCCTTGAAGAACGGTCAGGTCGACGCGGTCACCACCGACAACGTGATCCTGCTCGGGCTGATCAGCAAGGACACGGCGGCCTTCGAGCTGGTCAAGAAGCCGTTCACCAAGGAGCCGTACGGCATCGGGGTCAAGCAGGGGGACTCGGCGTTCTGCGCCTTCATCAACGACACCTTGAAGAAGGCGTTCGACGACGGGAGCTGGAAGAAGGCCTGGGACGACACGGCCGGCACGGTAGCCGGCCCGGCACCGGCTCCGCCGGCCCTCGGAGACTGCACGTAGCCGGGCGGCCGACGTCATGGACGCGATCTTCAGCAACCTCGACCTCTACCTTCGAGGCTTCCTGGAGACCCTGCGTCTGAGCGTGCTCGCGGCGGTCGGATCGCTGGTGCTCGGCACGCTGCTCGCCGCGTTCCGGGTCTCCCCGATCCCGCCGCTGCGGGCGCTCGGTGCGACGTACGTGGAGATCGTGCGGAACACCCCGCTCACCGTGGTCTTCTTCCTGCTCGCCTTCGGCCTGCCGCAGGTCGGCCTGGTGCTCGGGTTCTACACCGCGGCGGTCGCCGCGCTGACCACCTACACCGCCGCCTTCGTCTGCGAGGTGGTGCGCTCGGGCATCAACTCGGTGTCCACCGGCCAGGCCGAGGCGGCGCGGGCGATCGGGTTCACCTTTCCGCAGACGCTGCGCCACGTCGTGCTGCCGCAGGCCTTCCGGACGGTGGTGCCGCCGCTGGGGAACGTCTACATCGCCATGGTGAAGAACTCCGCGATCGCCGGCGCGTTCGGGGTGTCCGAGCTGCTGGGAATCGGCAAGCGCCTCACGGTTACCAACCCGGCGTCGGTGGTGGCAATCCTGATCGGTGTCGGGGTCGCGTACCTGATCCTCACCCTGAGCATGGGCGTGTTCTTCGGCCAGCTCGAACGTCGGGTGGCGATCGCCCGATGAGCGCGGTCCTCTACGACGCCGTCGGGCCGCGTACCCGCCGCCGTATCCAGATCGGTACCGCGGTGGCCACGGTCGCCCTGCTCGGGCTGGCCGCCGGAGTTGTCTGGCAACTGGGGAGCCACGGGCAACTGGAAGGCGAGCGGTGGCGCAAGCTGCTCGATCCCGATCTACGTTCGCTGCTGACCACCGCGCTGAAGAACACCCTCAAGGCCGCTGCGCTGGCGATGGCGCTGTCGATGGCCGTGGGCGCGCTGCTCGCCGTCGGTCGACTGTCCCTGCACCGCTGGATCCGGGTGCCGGTCGGCATTTTCGTGGAGTTCTTCCGGGGCTTGCCGCTGCTGCTGCTCATCTTGTTCGCGGCCCTGGCGCTGCCGCGGCTCGGGCTGTCGTTCTCGGTGCTCTGGTACCTGGTGATCGGGCTCACCGCCTACAACGGCGCCGTCCTGGCCGAGATCTTCCGGGCCGGCATCCTGTCCATCGACCGGGGCCAGCGGGAAGCCGGCCTGGCGATCGGACTGCGGCCCACCCAGGTACTCTGGATCATTCTGGTGCCGCAGGCGGTCCGGCGGATGCTCCCCGCACTGATCAGCCAGTTGGTCACGCTGCTCAAAGACACCTCCCTCGGCTTCGTCATCGCCTACCCGGAACTGTTGCGCACCGGACAGGGCGCGGTGGAGTTTCTGGGCAGCCGCTATGCCCTCCAGATCTACCTGGCGGTCGCGGCGATCTATATCGCGGTGAACTACGCGCTCTCTTCGTTGGCCCGCTACCTGGACCGCCGCCAGCAGCGGCGGTACGGCTCTGGCACCGCCGGCCCGGTGGCGGCGGCAGTCGACCCCGAGGACGCGCTGGCCGCGCCGGGCCCGGCCCCGGCGCCGAGGTAGGCTGCCCGCTCGGCCACCCCGCCGGGAGCGTGCGTCGTTCGGCTACTTGGCGATCTCGGTGGCCCTTGATTCGCGGACCACGGTGATCCTGATCTGGCCCGGATAGGTCAGCTCCTCTTCGATCTGCTTGGCGATGTCACGGGCCAGTACCTGCGCGGCGATGTCGTCGATTTGATCCGGCAGGACCATGACCCGCACCTCCCGGCCGGCCTGCATCGCGAAGACCCGGTCCACGCCGTCCTTCTCCGAGGCGATCTCCTCGATGCGTTGCAGCCGCTTGACGTAGTGCTCGAGGCTTTCTCGCCGCGCCCCCGGCCGCCCGCCGCTGATCGCGTCGGCGGCCTGTGTCAGAACGGCCTCGACGGTACGCACCTCGACCTCGTTGTGGTGCGCCTCGATGGCGTGCACGACATCCTCGCTCTCCCCGTACCGGCGGGCGACCTCGGCGCCGACCAGTGCGTGGCTCCCTTCGACCTCATGAGTGAGCGCCTTGCCGATGTCGTGCAGGAAGGCGCAGCGCTTGAGTAGTACGGGGTCCAGGCGCAGCTCGGCGGCCATCAACCCGGCCAGGTGCGCCGACTCGACAAGATGCTTGAGCACGTTCTGACCGTACGACGTGCGGTAACGCAGCCGGCCCAGCAGCTCGATGAGGTCGGGGTGCATCTCGGTGATGCCAAGTTCGACGAGAGCGTCCTCGCCCGCCCGGACGCAGGAGGCGGCCACCTCGGCCTTGCTCCGCTCGTACATCTCCTCGATGCGGTGTGGGTGGATGCGCCCATCGAGGACCAGCGCCTCCAGCGCGACCCGCGCGGTCTCCCGCCGCACCGGGTCGAAGCAGGAAAGGAGGACGGCCTCCGGCGTGTCGTCGATGATCAGATTGACCCCGGTCACCGCCTCGAAGGCCCGGATGTTGCGCCCTTCCCGGCCGATGATGCGGCCTTTCATGTCGTCGCTGGGAAGGTGCAGCACGCTGACCACCGACTCAGCGGTCTGATCGCTGGCCACCCGCTGGATCGCCAACGTCACGATCCGGCGGGCCCGGTCCTCCCCCTTCTCCCGAGCCTCCGCCTCGATGTCCCGCACGATCACGGCAGCATCGCGTTTGGCCCGCGTCTCCACCAACTTGACGAGTTCGGCCTTGGCCGCCGCCGCGGTCAAGCCGGCAGCTCGCTCCAGCACCAGCCGGCGTTCCTCCTCCACCTCGGCCAGCTCCGCGCGGCGGCGGCCGATGCCGGCTTCGATCTCGGCCCACTCCTCGTCCCGCTGGTCCAAACGCGCGGCCTCGGCGTCCACCCGTGCTTCGCGCTCGGCGAGCCGGTGCTCCCGTCGCTCGAGATCAAGGCGCAACTGGTGCACTTCTTCCTTCAGCTGGTGCACCTCCGCGTCGGTTTCCCGGCGGCGCGCCGCAGCAGCCGAGTCGGCTTCCCGCTCGGCGGTACGTCGAATGCGTTCCGCCTCCGCCTCGGCGGACTGGCGAACCCCGCGCGCGTCGGCCTGAGCCCGATCCCGGATAGCGGCCGCCTGTTCCGCGCCGAGTCGGGCACTGACGCCTTCGACCTCACCCTCAGCTCGAGGGGTGACAACCGCTGTCGAGGCGCCCGACGCCGGGCGCCCGGCAACAGTCGAGGCGGAGGACCGTCCCGCCGGTGCGGGAGCGGTTGCGCTCGCGGGCTCCGATCTGCGATGCGCCGCGCTGGTGGGCGGTCGCGAGCCGACTGCGGGGACCGAGGCGCCTGGCAGCGTCACGTCGGCCGCTGAGGTCTCAGCATCTCGGGTGGGCGGCGAGCCGTGACCAGGGCCGGTCGTGACCCGGCGCAGCAACACGACGACAAGCACCACGAGCACCAGCATGAGAACGCTGGCCAGCGCACCGAGTACGACTGCAGCCGTCATGCCAGATCACCTCCCCAGCACCGACAGACCCATGCACTCTGCACGTGCCAGTGAGGAGCGAACCCGCGTCCAGGACCTGCTGGACATGCCGTCTGGCGACCCGGGTGGGAAAGCCAAACGCGTGCGATCCAACGCGGCGACCGCCGTGCAGACCACGGCTCTGCACGGCTGAGCGGCACGTTCGGCCGTCGATTGCCGAACACACCGGCGGAACACGTTGCCGGACCCTTGCGCTGCTCCCTCCCCAGCGCCATGTGGATCACAAGAAAGCGTTGACAGTCTGTCCGCCCGGCGGGTCGCCGGAAGCTCGAGTCGATCAGGTCGTGCGCACCAGCGGGTAGAACACTCTCACTTCTCACTTAGGACCGAGGCTAGGCGCGGAGATCACGGCCGGTCAAGCAGCTCGCTGCCTATCCGCTGGGAGGCATACCCGCTCCCGTCCTCGCCTGCCGGCATGTCGGCGGGGGTGGTCGGGGCGCCCAGCACCTCGTGGATCACCTGCTGAGCCAGCCCAGCCGAATAGCCCTTCCGCCCGAGCAGGCCGGCTAGCCGCCGACGTTGTACCGGCGGCGGCAGGCCGCGCAGGCTCGGCAGCCGCCGGGTCAGCAACGCGCAGGCCGCCGCCTTCTCGTCGTCGTGGTCCACCTGTGCCAGGGCGGTCTCCGCCGTGGCGCGGTCGACCCCCCGTTGCCGCAACTCCTCCCGCAGGGCCCGGCGAGCGAGCCCCCGGCCCCGCTGTCGGGTGGCGACCCAGGCGTCCGCGAAGGCAGCGTCGTCGATCAGCCCCACCGCGGCGAGCCGGTCCAGCACCGTGTTCGCCACCGCGGCCGGTACCCGGCGGGCGGCCAACGAGTCCGCTAGCTGGCGTCGGGTCCGCGGTCGGTCGGTGAGCAGCCGCAGGCACATCGCCCGGGCGATGTGCTCCGGATCGGCATCCGGTTCGGCCCCGTCTGGCCGATCGTGGAGGGTACGCACAGCGCCGCGACCCAGGTGCTCAGAAGTCGACCGGAGGTGCCGCCGGACCGACCGTCACTTCGGCGTCGAGCCGGGGACCGATCCCCAACTTCTCCTTGATCCGCTTTTCGATCTCATCTGCCGTATCGAGATTGTCGCGCAGGAAGGCTCGTGCGTTCTCTTTGCCCTGACCGAGCTGTTCGCCGTCGTAGGTGTACCAGGCACCGGCCTTGCGGACGATGCCCTGCTCCACACCGAGGTCGATGAGGCCACCTTCGCGGCTGATCCCGATGCCGTAGAGGATGTCGAACTCCGCCTGCTTGAACGGCGGGCTCATCTTGTTCTTGACGACCTTGACCCTGGTACGGTTGCCGACCGCCTCGGTGCCGTCTTTGAGCGTCTCGATCCGGCGGGTGTCGAGCCGGATGGAGGCGTAGAACTTCAGCGCCTTGCCGCCGGTTGTGGTCTCCGGTGACCCGAAGAAGACGCCGATCTTCTCCCGCAGTTGGTTGATGAAGATCATCGTTGTCGCTGAGTTGCTCAGCGCGCCGGTCATCTTGCGCAGCGCCTGGCTCATGAGCCGGGCCTGAAGGCCGACGTGGGAATCGCCCATCTCGCCCTCTATCTCCGCGCGCGGCACGAGCGCGGCGACTGAGTCGATCACGATGATGTCCAGCGCCCCGGACCGGATCAGCATGTCGGCGATCTCCAGCGCCTGCTCGCCGGTGTCCGGCTGGGAGACGAGCAGCGCATCGGTATCCACACCGAGCTTGGCGGCGTACCCAGGGTCCAAGGCGTGCTCGGCGTCGATGAAGGCGGCGATCCCGCCGGCCTTCTGCGCGCTGGCGACCGCATGCAGGGCCACGGTCGTCTTGCCGGAGGACTCCGGCCCGTAGATCTCCACGATCCGGCCCCGCGGCAGGCCGCCGATCCCGAGTGCCACGTCGAGAGCAATCGAGCCGGTGGGTATGACCTCGATGGGTGCCCGGACCTCATCACCGAGGCGCATGACCGACCCCTTGCCGTACTGCCGCTCGATCTGGCTGAGGGCGTTGTCCAACGCCTTTTCGCGATCTGGCCCCGCCATGACGCCACCCCATTCTCGGGTCGATGGTTTGCGCTTGTTGCGCTGTTCGAAACGACGTTAGGACGCGGTTAGGACAGTTTCGGTCCGCTCCCGCGACGCTGTGGACGGCGCCGTCTCGATGTCCACAATAAGCGAACAGGTGTTCGACTGCCGGCGACACGCCGATGGCTCTCCGACACAGCGTGGAACCGAACTCTTCGACGCTCACTACGCAGCGCGGGCTCGCCCCGCCCGGCGATCACCGGGCACGCCCTGACCCTGGACGCCCGCCACTGCCAGGCGATCGTCGCCGACGTGGCCGGCCAGGACCGCTACGGTCGGCCGGGTGCAGCCCTGGGATCAGCCCTCGGCCGGTGTCATGCGGCTCCCGTCAGGACGGCTGGTGCGCGGCCGAGCGCTGCGGCCCGGCGCTGGCGAGGGCCTCGCCCCGGACTTCGGGCTGTATCTGCTGGGCACGCCGCCGCCCCTGGTGTCCTGGTCATCACGCTGGGTGCGGTGGCCGGACTGGTGGTTGCCGGCAGATCCGGCCGACGCCCGGGACGCGGTGGGCGAACTGTGGCACCGGGCGGAGGCCGAGCGGGTGGAGGTGGCCTGCACCGGAGGACGAGGCCGAACCGGCACCGTTCTGGCCTGCCTGGCGGTGCTCGACGGACTACCGGCCCTCGACGCCGTCGGCTACGTCCGTCGGCACTATCACCCGCGGGCCGTCGAAACCCCGTGGCAGCGACGCTACGTACGACGCTTCCGGCCCTGAGGCCGCGACGGGTACGGCACCCGTCCTGAGAAACCACGCCGTTTACCGCCTCGAGCTGGGCACCTCGAACGCCTCGCACACCCCGCGCCACACCGCCTTCGCGTCCTCGCCGGCCGCCAGTGCCTCGGCCGCAGTACGCCCGCCGAGGCTTGCCAACACCTGGTCGCGGGCGATGGACTCGGCGTAGGCCGCGCCGAACTGCTGCTCCATCCTGGTCCAGAACTCGGTGAGCCGCACCGCTCCCAGTATCTGCGAGGTCGCCGCCGACCGTCGCAGCGCCGCCGCCGGCGGAAATGTCGCCGCCCGGGTGCAGGATCGACCCATGGCCACGGCGCTCGACTTCTTCTCCCCGGCGACTCGGGCCTGGTTCACCGCGTCCTTCGCCGAGCCGACCGCCGCCCAGCAGGAGGCGTGGCGCACGGTGGCGCGGGGCTCGGATGCTCTGGTGGTGGCCCCGACCGGCTCCGGTAAGACGCTGGCAGCCTTCCTCTGGTCGCTGGACCGGCTCGCTGCCAGCCCGCCGCCGGAGGATCCGATCCGGCGTTGCCGGGTGCTGTACGTCTCCCCGCTCAAGGCGCTGGCGGTCGACATCGAGCGCAACCTGCGGGCACCGCTGGCCGGTATCCGGCACGCCGCCGCCCGCCTAGGACTGGCGGAACCGGAGATCACCGTCGGGGTGCGCTCCGGCGACACACCGGCAGATGAGCGCCGGCGGATCGGCCGCGCCCCGCCGGACGTGTTGATCACCACCCCGGAGTCGCTGTACCTGCTGCTCACCTCGCAGGCCAGGGAAGCTCTGCGGGGGGTGCAGACGGTGATCGTCGATGAGGTCCACGCGGTGGCCGCCACCAAGCGCGGCGCGCATCTCGCGCTGTCGCTGGAACGCCTGGATGCGCTGTTGGAGCGGCCGGCCCAGCGGATCGGGCTGTCCGCGACGGTACGGCCGCTGGCCGAGGTGGCCCGATTCCTGGGCGGTGGTCACGAGGTGGCCGTCGTCGCACCGCCGGCCGCCAAGGTCGTGCGGCTGCGGGTGGTCGTCCCGGTCGAGGACATGACCGCGCTCGGTGAGGTCGAGGCGGTCCCCGAAGGCGCGGCCGCCACGGTGGACCGCCGTCCGTCGATCTGGCCGGCGGTCGAAGAGCGGATCGTCGATCTGATCGCCGGGCACCGCTCGACGATCATATTCGTGAACTCTCGGCGCTTGGCCGAGCGATTGACCGCCCGGCTCAACGAGATCGCCTGGGAACGTGCGCACCCGCCGTCGGATACCGAGTCCGAGCGGGGGCCGAATCCGGCCGCGGCCGGGCGGTCCGCCCCCCCGGCGGCCGTGATGGCCCAGGCGGGTCGCTCGGCCGGGGTCGAGGCGGACATCGCGCGGGCTCATCACGGCTCGGTGAGCAAGGAGCAGCGGGCCGGTATCGAGGACGACCTCAAGATGGGCCGGCTGCGGGCGGTGGTGGCGACCAGCAGCCTCGAACTCGGCATCGACATGGGTGCGGTCGACCTGGTCATCCAGGTGGAACCGCCGCCGTCGGTGGCCAGCGGGATGCAGCGCGTGGGACGGGCCGGTCATGCGGTGGGAGCGGTCAGCCACGGCGTGCTGTTTCCCAAGCACCGGGGCGACCTGGTACCTGCCGCGGTCGTCGTGGAGCGGATGGCGACCGGCGCCATCGAGTCGCTGCACTATCCCCGCAACCCGCTCGACGTCCTCGCCCAGCAGGTTGTGGCGATGGTGGCGATGGACTCGTGGCAGCGCGCCGATCTGGCTGAGCTGGTCCGCCGGGCCGCCCCCTTCGCCGCCCTGCCGGACAGCGCGCTGGACGCGGTGCTGGACATGCTCGCCGGCCGGTATCCGGGGGATGAGTTCGCCGAGCTCCGGCCGCGGTTGGTTTGGGACCGGGTCACCGACACGCTCTCGGCCCGGCCCGGTGCTCAACGGCTCGCCGTGACCAGTGGGGGCACGATCCCGGACCGCGGCCTGTTCGGCGTCTTCCTGGTCGGGGAGCGTGCCAGCCGGGTGGGTGAGCTGGATGAGGAGATGGTGTACGAGTCCCGGGTCGGGGACGTGTTCACCCTCGGGTCGACCTCCTGGCGGATCGAGGAGATCGGTGCCGACCGGGTGCTCGTGTCCCCCGCGCCGGGACTGCCCGGCAAGCTGCCGTTCTGGCACGGCGACGCGCCCGGTCGTCCGGCCGAACTGGGTCGGGCGGTCGGTGGCTTCGTCCGGGAACTGGGTGGGCTGACCGGACCCGACGCGACCGCGGCTCTGGCCGCCCAAGGCTTGGACGGCAGCGCCGCCGCCAACCTGCTGGCCTATCTCGCCGAGCAGCGGGAGTCGACGGGCCATCTCGCCGATGACCGGACCATCGTGGTCGAGCGGTTCCGCGACGAGCTCGGCGACTGGCGGCTCGCGGTGCACTCCCCCTTCGGCGCCCCGGTGCACGCCCCCTGGGCGCTCGCAGTGCGTGCCCGGCTGCGGGAGCGCCTCGGCGTCGACGTGGCGACCATGCACAGCGACGACGGCATCGTGGCGCGCATTCCCGACGCCGAGGAGCCGCCCTCGGCCGAGCTGATCGTTTTCGAACCGGACGATCTCGAGGGGATGGTGCGGGACGAGCTCGGCGGATCCGCGCTGTTCGCCTCCCGGTTCCGGGAGTGCGCGGCCCGGGCGCTGTTGCTGCCCCGGCGCAACCCCGGTCGGCGAACGCCGTTGTGGCAGCAGCGACAGCGCTCCGCGCAGCTGCTGTCGGTGGCCAGTCGCTACCCGAGTTTCCCGATCGTGCTGGAGACCATGCGGGAGTGCCTGCAGGACGTCTTCGACGTACCGGGGCTGGTGTCGTTGATGCGCGACATCGCCGCCCGGTCGGTCCGGGTGGTGGACGTGGAGACGGCGGCGCCGTCGCCGTACGCCCGCTCGTTGCTGTTCCGCTACGTCGCCGCGTTCATGTACGAGGGCGACGCGCCGCTGGCCGAGCGGCGCGCCCAGGCGCTGTCCCTCGACCCGGCGTTGCTCGCCGAACTGCTCGGTCAGGCCGAGCTCCGGGAGCTGCTCGACCCCGATGCGATCGCCGAGGTCGAGTCGGAGTTGCAGCGCCGCATCCTCTCCCGCCGCGCCTTCGATGTGGACTCGGCCGCCGATCTCTTCCGGGTGGTCGGTGACCTCGACGACGGCGAGGCCACCGAGCGAGGGGTCTCGGCGCCCTGGCTGGCGGAGCTGTCGAGCGCCGGGCGGATCCTGTCGGTGCGGATCGCCGGAACGCAGCGGTGGATCGCCGCCGAGGACGCGGCGAGGGTGCGGGACGCGCTCGGGGTCCCGCTGCCGATGGGGGTGCCGGCACCGTTCCTCGAGCCGGTCACCGACCCGTTGGGTGACGTGATCGGCCGGTACGCGCGGACGCACGGTCCGTTCACACCCGCCGACGTGGCACGCCGGCTCGGTGTCGGGGTGGCGGTCGTGGAGACCACCCTGGCGCGCTTGGCGGCTCGCGGCCGGGTGCTGGTCGGTGAGTTCCGACCCGGCGGCAGCGGGACGGAGTGGTGCGACGCCGAGGTGCTCCGGCTGCTTCGGCGGCGGTCACTGGCCACCTTGCGCCAGGAGGCAGAGCCGGTGCCGACCAGCGCGCTGGTGCGGTTCCTTCCAGCCTGGCAGAGCGCCGGCCCCGGCGCCGGACGGGGCGTGGAGGGCGTGCTCCGGGCGGTGGAGCAGCTGCAGGGGGCCGCCGTGCCGGCGAGCGCACTGGAAACCCTGGTGTTGCCGGCCCGGGTCCGCGACTACGTGCCGGCGATGCTCGACGAGCTCAGCGCCGCCGGCGAGGTGGTCTGGGCCGGTGCCGGTGGGCTGCCCGGCGGCGATGGCTGGATCAGCCTCTACCTGGCCGACGCGGCCCCGTTGCTGCTGCCGCCGGCCGCGGAATTGGAGAGCCGGACCCCGATTACGGATGGAGTGCTGGCCGCGCTCGACGGCGGCGCGGCACTGTTTTTCCGCTCACTGGTCCAGGCGGTGCGGGCTCTGGACGACGACGCGGTCCTGACCGCGGTGTGGGATTTGGTGTGGGCCGGGCGGGTTACCAACGACACCCTGGCCCCGCTGCGGGCGGTACTGGGCTCCCTCCGGCGCACCGCGGCCCCGCCGCGCCGGCCGCGGAGCCGTTATGCCAGCAGCCGGCCGCGGATGCCGAGCCGCACCGGCCCACCGGCCGGGGCCGGCCGGTGGTCGCTGCTGCCGGAGCGGGACGGCGACCCGACCCGGCGCCGCTTCGCGCTGGCCGAGACGCTGCTCGACCGGTACGGCGTGCTGACCCGGGGAGCGGTGATGGCCGAGCAGGTGCCGGGTGGCTTCGCCGGGCTCTACCCGGTCCTCAAGGCGTTCGAGGAGTCCGGCCGCTGCCGGCGCGGCTACTTCGTCGAGGGGTTGGGCGGCGCGCAGTTCGCCGCAGCCGGGGCGGTCGACCGGCTGCGCGGCTCGGCCACCCCGCGTCCCGAGCCGGTGGCGGAGCCGTGGCAGCCACCGGTCCCGGGCGGCTGGCGACCGCGGCGGCCACCGCCGGCCGGCTCGGGCGCGGTGGTACTGGCGGCCGCCGACCCGGGTAATCCGTACGGCGCCGCGCTGCCCTGGCCGGCGCGCCCGGAGACCAGCGCGGGGCCGGGTCACCGGCCGGGACGCAAGGCCGGCGCGCTGGTCGTGCTGTGTGACGGCGAGTTGGTGATCTACCTGGAGCGAGGCGGGAAGACGCTGCTGTCCTTCACCGAGGAACCCGACCGCCTCGCCGAGGGAGCCCACGCGTTGGCCGCCGCCGCGCAACGTGGCGGTCTCGGCCGGATTGCCGTCGAGCGGGCCGACGGCACCTCGGTGCTGCAGACGCCGCTCGGCACCGCCCTAGCCGCGGCCGGGTTCGCCCCCACGCCCCGCGGGCTCCGGCTGCGCGCCTGACCGGAACGCACGCCGGCCGCAGCCGCACCCGGGTAGGCACCGGCGGGGCGGAAGCACCGGCTCGGCGGGGCACCGGCGGGCGTTGGGAGGTGGAACGGAGCCGCATCGAGGGCGGATGCGGCGAGGATGGCGGGGTGCCCGAAGGCGACACCGTACGACGCAGCGCCGACCGGCTGCACCGGGCGCTGGCCGGCTCCATCCTGGTGGGCTCGGACTTCCGGGTGCCCGCACTGGCCACCGCCGACCTGCGCGGGCGGGAGGTGCTGGAGTCCACCAGCCGCGGCAAGCACCTGCTGCTGCGCGTCGGCGGCGGGCTGACGCTGCACACCCACCTGCGGATGGACGGCTCCTGGCGGCTCTTCCGATCCGGCCGGCGGCGCAGTGGCGGGCCAACCTGGCAGGTCAGGGTGGCGCTGAGTACCGCGCAATGGCAGGCAGTCGGCTACCGGTTACCGGTGGTCGACTTGCTGCCGACCGCCCAGGAGCACCGGGTGGTGGGCCACCTCGGACCCGATGTACTCGGTCCGGAGCCGCCGGCCGGGCCAGCGACCGGCGCAGCCGTGGCCGACGTCTGGGACGAGCCGGAAGCGGTGTCCCGGCTGCTCCGCGAACCCGGCCGGCCAATCATCGAGGGCCTGCTCGACCAGCGCAATCTGGCCGGTCTCGGTAACCTCTGGGCCGGGGAGACGTGCTACCTGCGCGGGGTGAATCCGTGGCGGCCGGCCGGTACGGTCGACCTGCCCGGGCTGCTGCGGCTGGCCCGCCGGATGATGCGGCAGGCGGCCGAAACCGGGATGCAGGTCACCACCGGCAACCCCCGGCGGGGTCACGACCATTGGGTGTACGGCCGAGCCGGTCGGCCTTGCCGGCGCTGTAGTACGGCCATCGAGTTCAGCCCCGAGGTTCCCGGCCAGCCGTACCGGCGGGACACCTGGTGGTGCCCCCGGTGCCAGCCGGCCGGCGGCTGAGCCCCCGACGGCTCAGGCGGCGGCCCGCGCCGGGTCGTGGACCGACCCGATCGCGGCTACCTCGACTGCGGCGGCGGCCGTAGCCGGCACCTCCACCGGGATGAGGGCCGGTACCGCGACCGGCCCGGGCTCCGGTACCGGCTCCAGGCGGGACAGCTCGTCGGCGACCTCGGCGAGCAGGTCGGCGAGGCGGACGCCAAGCGCGCCGCAGATCGACGCCAGCAGCTCCGACGACGCCTCCTTGCGGCCGCGCTCGATCTCGGAGAGGTAACCCAGGGACACCCCGGCGGCCGCGCTGACCTCGCGCAGGGTCCGGTGCTGGCGGTTGCGGGCGGCACGCAGCGCGCTACCCAATAGTCGGCGGAAGAGCACCGCCGGACGGAGTACGGGGCGCAGCGTGTTTGCGATCGTCATGACGGCCACTCCATGGATAACTCCTGGCTCATCCGGGGCCTTCCCCAAGCTCGCGACGAAGGGCATCGAGCGCCGAGACGGCCGCCAGCGTCCGCACCTGTGCCCGTTGTCCGGGCAGCTGCAACCGGACAGATCGGGAACCGCCGGGTCCGGCCAGGCCGATGAACACCGTCCCGGGGGTGGCGCCATCCGCCGGGTCCGGGCCGGCCACTCCGGTCAGCGCGACCCCGTAGGTGGCCCCCAGCCGGGCGCGCACCCCGTCAGCCATGGCGATCGCCACCTCGCCGTCGACCGCACCGCGTTCGGCCAACAAGCCGGCGGATACGCCGAGCAGGGCGGTCTTGAGGTCGGTGGCGTAAGCCACGACCGCTCCCCGGTACGTGGCGGACGCACCCGGCGTTTCGCTGAGCAGGCTGCCCAGGCGACCACCGGTGAGCGACTCGGCGACGGCCACGCTGGCCCCCCGCTCGCCGAGCAACCGGTGGACAACCCCCGGCAAGCTGTCGGCGTCCGCGCCGTAGACGGCGTTCCCCAGCAGCCGGCGGGCTTCCGCCTCCACCGGCGCGATCAGTGCCTCGGCCTGCTCCCGGGTCGCCGCCTTCGCCGTGATCCGGACCCGCACCTGGCCGCCGCCAGCCAGGAAGGCGATCGTGACCGGCGCGCTTCCCTCCAGCGATTCGACCAGCCCGGCGAGGGCCTCGGCAACTGCCGACTCCCACATCCCGGCGATCCGCAACGTCCGGGACACGATCGTGGCCGGCTCACCGGCGCGGGCCAGCAGATCAGGCAGGACCGCGGTGGTGAACATCGCGGTCATCTCGTCCGGCACGCCGGGGAGCGCGTACACCACCCGGGGCCCCGCCGCCGAGTCGGCGACCAGCCCGTCCATCCGCAGGCCGGGAGCCGTGCCGCGATCGTTCGGCAGCGGGGTCGCCCCCGCCGGCACGTCGGCCTGTCGGTAGTTCGACTCCGGCACTCGCCGCCCCAGCGTGCCGTAGCGCTCCCGCAAGGCCCGCTCCAGCGCGTCGTCGCGCCGGAGTTCCACCCCCGCGAAGCTGGCCAGCGCGTCCCGGGTGAGGTCGTCCTGGGTCGGCCCGAGGCCGCCGGTGATCAGCAAAGCGTCGGCTTCGCGCAGCGCCGTCGCGACGGCCGCACCGATCCTGGCCTGGTTGTCCCCGACCACGGTGCTCCGGTACACGTCGAGCCCGGCCGCCGCGAGGTGTCGCCCGAGCCAGGCCGCGTTGGTGTTCACGATGTCGCCGAGCAGCAGCTCGGTGCCGACGGCCAGCAACTCCACCCTCACGACAGCACACCGCCCACCGGCAGCACCCCGCCCAGTGAAGCCGGGGATCGGCCGGTCACGGCCGCAGCGCCCTGGCGCGCGCCGCGGCGGCCCGCTGCTTGACCGCCCGCTTGCGTCCGGCCCGCTCGCTGGTCCGCCGCAGCCGCAACGCCCGAGTCACGTAGTCGATGCCGGTGACGACGGTGACCGCGACGGCCACCGTCATCAGCACCGCCCGGCCGGTACCGAAGGCACCGGACAGCGGCAGGACGTAACAGCCGACCGCGATGCCCTGCAGCACGGTCTTCACCTTCCCGCCGCGGCTGGCCGGGATGACGCCGTGCCGGATCACCCAGAACCGCAGCCCGGTGACGCCGACCTCGCGCGCCAAGATCAGGGCGGTCACCGCCCAGGGCAGCTCGGCGAGCCAGGACAGCGCCACCAAGGCGCCGCCGGTCAGGGCCTTGTCGGCGATCGGGTCGGCGATTTTGCCGAACTCGGTGATGAGGTTGTGGGCTCGGGCGATCGCCCCGTCGACCCGATCGGTCGCCGAGGCCAGCAGGAAGATCGCGAACGCACCGATGCGCCAACCGCTGCGCGAGCCGTCGTCGTGCAGCAACACGACGAGGAAGACCGGAACCAACGCCAGCCTCAGGACGGTCAGCGCGTTCGCCGGGTTGACCAGTGGCGCCCCGGTGCTCGCCACGACCGCCGGATCCGGCTCCGGGCGCCGGGCGGCTTGGCGGGCGGTCTGGGCGGCGGCCCGGGCCCGGGCGCCGGGCCGCTCCGGCCCCGACCCGGCCGGCGGCTGCGCAGGCGCGGTCACCCGGTCACCGGCTCACCGGGGCCCCCGGCCCGGCCGAACGCGCGGCCGGGCGCGAGCTGGTCCGCGAGGAGATCGACACCTACGGTGGCGGTGACCCGGGCCGGCAGCAGGTCCCCGATCACCGGCGGCGGACCGTCGGTGAGCCGCACCGTGGTGGCGCCGTCGATCTCCGGGGCCTGGTGCGCCGCGCGGCCCGCCACCTCCCGACCGGAGGTGATCTCCTCGACGAGTACCACGACGACCTCGCCGATCCGGTCCTCGGCCCGCTGGGCGGTGAGTTCTTCGACCAGCCGGGACAGTCGGTCCTGCCGGCGCGCGACCACCGCCGGGCCCACTTTGGCCGGCAGGCTGGCGGCCTCCGTACCGTCCTCGTCGGAATATGCGAAGACCCCGACCGCATCCAACCTGGCCTCGGTCAGGAAGCGTTCCAGCTCCGCCACGTCGGCAGCGCGCTCACCGGGGAAGCCGACGATCACGTTGGATCGGATGCCGGCGTCAGGCATCCGGTCGCGGATGTCGCCCAGCAAACCGAGAAACCGTTCGGTACCGCCGAAGCGGCGCATCCGGCGCAGCACCGCGGGCGCGGCGTGTTGGAAGGACAGGTCGAAGTACGGCGCCACGCCGGGTGTCTCGGTCAGCGCCGCCACCAGCGTCGGACGCATCTCGGCAGGCTGCAGGTAGGACACCCGGACCCGGGCGATGCCGGGCACCGCCACCAGCTCGCCCAGCAACGCCTCCAGCGCTCGAATGTCCCCCAGGTCCTTGCCGTAGGAGGTGGAGTTCTCACTCACCAGGACCAGCTCGCGCACCCCGTCCTCGGCCAGCCAGCGGGCTTCGGCCAGGACCTCCTCCGGTGACCGGGACCGGAACGAGCCGCGAAAGGACGGGATCGCGCAGAACGCGCAGCGCCGGTCACAGCCGGCGGCCAACCGGAGCGGGGCCACCGGGCCGCCGAGGAGCCGGTGGCGCGGCGCAAGCGTGGTGTAGGCGGGTCCGCCGAAGGCTTCCAGCCCGGCCGGCTCCCCGGCGCTGTGCCGGGTGCCGCTCCCCGGCGAGACCAGCGGGAGCCGCCGGCGGCGATCCCGCGGAACGTGCGCCTGGACCGGACGGCCGGCCACGATGTCGGCCAACCGGGCCGAGATCGACGGGTAGTCGGTGAAACTCAGGACCGCATCGGCCTCCGGGAGGGCCTCGGCCAGGGTGGCGCCGTACCTCTCGGCGAGGCAGCCCACCGCCACCACCTTGACACCGGCGCTCGCGCCATCCCCTGCCGCCTCGAGCACGGCGTCGATGGAATCCTTCTTGGCCGCCTCGATGAAGCCGCAGGTGTTGACCAGCACCGCGTCCGCCGCAGCCGGTTCGGATACCAGCCGCCAGCCGTCGCCCAGGAGGCGACCGGCAAGCTCCTCGGAGTCGATCTCGTTACGCGCGCAGCCCAGGGTGACGACGGCGACCGAACGGCCGGGGGAACCGGGAGGCACGACCGCCAAGGTATCCGACCCGAACGGCACCGAGCCCGGGTGCGGTCACTGGAGCGGGCCGCAGCCATCCGACTTGAGACTCAGGCCGACGGGCTGCGGCTTCCGGCAGTACCGGGGCTGCTCTCTCCGAACGCGGCCAGCGGGTCGCTGGCGCGCACCACGAACCGTTTGACCCCGCCGCTGCCACCCTGCAGGGCTACCTGCTGGCCGTTCACCGTCATCGCCACCGCGGCCACGTTCCCCACCACGATCGACAGCTTCCGGTCGTCGCGGAAGGTCGCGGTCTGCCCGGCGGACAGCGTACTGGCCAGCCGCGTCGTGCCCGCCGAGTCCTTGACCGACAGCCAGCAGCGATCACCGGTCACGGTGAAGGACACCGCGAGGGCGCCGCTGCCCACGGTCGGCACTGGTGACACCGACGGCGAGGACGCGCCGGCGGTAGGCGAGGCGCTCGCGGTAGGCGAGGCGGTACCGGTCCGGGGTGCCGACGCGGGGGAAGGGGTGGACCGGTCGCCGGGTAGCACCAAGCGAAGCACCGCCAGGCAGGCCACCACGCCGAGCAGCACGGCGGCCGCGGTCAACCAGCCGTGGGCGGATCGACGCTCCCGGAGCACCAGGCCGGGATCGGCGGCCGGCGCCTGGTCCGGCGTGGGCCGGGCGTCACTAGAGACCGCCAACTCGGCCAGCAACGGCTTGGGATCGAGTTCGAGGGTCTTGGCCAACGCCCGGACATGCCCGCGCGCGTAGACGTCCCCACCGCAGGCCGCGAAGTCCTCGGCTTCGATCGCCCGGATCAGGTGCGGCCGGATCCGGGTGACCGCGCTGAGCTCCTCGACGCTGCGGCCGCGCGCTCGACGGGCGGCCGAGAGCGTGGCGCCGACAGGCACCGGCACCTCCCCTCCTGAGCGCTCGGCTCAGCTCTTGCCCAGCTCAACCCGGGCCTAGCTCAACCCGGGCCTAGCTCGGCTCGCCCTGTGCGGCGCGGGCCAGACGTGCACGTCTGGCCCGCAGGATGCAGCCAGCGAAGGCAATAGTCCATCCGCCACGCCGTCGATGGGGCCGCAAACGGGCAACTGCGACCACGGCATTGACCGCAAGTGCCCGATTCGGGTCCGGGGGGGACCCGCCGCTGGTCGGATCTCGACTCAGCAGCCCCGAAGCGTGTCAGCGATCTCCTCCAACTCCTCCGGACGAACCAGTACATCCCGTGCCTTGGACCCTTCGCTGGGGCCGACGATGCCCCGGCTCTCCATCAGGTCCATCAGCCGGCCGGCCTTCGCGAAACCGACGCGCAACTTGCGCTGCAGCATCGACGTCGACCCGAACTGGGTGGTGACCACGAGCTCCACGGCTTGTAGGAGCAGCTCGAGATCGTCGCCGACCTCCTCATCCACCTCACGCTTGGCGCCCTCGGCGGTCGCCTCCAACACGTCGGGCCGGTATGTGGGCTCGGCCTGCGCCTTGCAGTGCGCGACGACGGATTCGATCTCGGCCTCGGTGATGAAAGCGCCCTGGACCCGGATCGGTTTGCTGGCCCCCATCGGCAGGAACAGCCCGTCACCCTGCCCGACAAGTCTCTCGGCGCCAATCATGTCGAGGATCACCCGGGAGTCGGTCGCACTCGCGGTAGCGAAGGCCAGCCGGGACGGCACGTTCGCCTTGATCAACCCGGTGACCACGTCCACCCTCGGGCTCTGGGTAGCCAGTACCAGGTGGATGCCCACGGCTCTGGCCATCGCCGCGATCCGGCTGATCGCGTCCTCCACGTCCCGAGGCGAGACCATCATCAGGTCGGCCAGCTCATCCACGATGACCAGCAGGTACGGGTACGGCGCGTAGGCCCGCTCGCCGTCCGGTGCCGTGGTGACCGCGCCGGAACGGACCTTAGCGTTGAAATCGTCCAGGTGGCGGACACCGGTGGTGGCCAGGTCCTCGTACCGCAGCTCCATCTCCCGCACCACCCATTGCAGGGCGTCGGCGGCCTTCTTGGGGTTGGTGATGATCGGCGTGATCAGGTGTGGGATATCGCGGTAGTTCGTCATTTCGACCCGCTTCGGGTCGATCAGCACCATCCGGACGTCGTCCGGCGTCGCCCGCGACAGCACCGAGGTCACCAGGGTGTTGATGCATGTCGACTTACCCGACCCGGTGGACCCGCCGATGAGGATGTGCGGCATCCGGGCCAGGTTGGCCACCACGTACCCGCCCTCGACGTCCTTGCCGAGGCCGACGATGAGCGGGTGCCGCTCGCGGACCGCGGCCTGGGAGCGCAGCACGTCGCCGAGGCAGACCGGCTCCCGGTCGGCGTTCGGGATCTCCACGCCGATCGCCGACCGGCCCGGGATGACGTCGATGATCCGCACGTCCGGGCTTTTCACCGCGTACGCGATGTTGCGCTGCAGTGCCTTGATCTTCTCGACCTTGACCGCCGGACCGAGTTCGATCTCGTACCGCGTGACCGTCGGGCCGCGGGAGAAGCCGCTGACCGTGGCGTCCACCTCGAACTCGACGAGCAGCCGGCCCAGCGCGGCGACCACCGTGTCGTTCGCCACGCTGCCGCCCTTGGGCGCGGGCCCGGCCCGCAGCATCGACGGCGGAGGCAGCAAGTAGCCCCCGGGTAGCGGCAACTGCTCGACCTCGACCGAACGCTTCCCTGCGGGACGGGCGGCGCCCGGGTTTCCCGAGGATCCCGGTGGGTCGGCCAGGTCGGCCGGGCCCGCCGGGCCGGCGGCGACGGCGTCCGCGCTCGGCGCCGCAGCGGCGTCGGCGGGCACGGCCGCCGCACGACCGGGGGGAGCTGCGCTCGGGTCGGTGACCAACGGCGACATGTCGAACGGAGCCGACGGAGCGGCGGACTCGGCCGATGCCGGGCGCCGGGACTCTCCCCGGCCGCGCGCCGGCTTGCCGCCGATTGGCGCGCCGGCTGCCCGCACGCCGGAGCGGGTCGGGCGACGCCGCCGGCGTGGCCGCCGATGGATGAGGTCCCGAAGCCGGGGCAGCACGGCATGCAGCGGTGTGCCGGTCACCACGAGCAGACCGAAGACGCCCAGCAGGACGAGCAGCGGGGCCGCGACGTAGCTGGTCACAGCGCTGGCCAGCGGGGACGCCGCGAAGAAGCCAACCAGACCCCCGGCTGCTTGCCGCCCCTGCGGCGTGGTCGGGGCGCCCGCGGCGAGATCGACCAGTCCCAGGGCAGCGCAGGCGACCGCGGTCGCGCCGATCAGTACCCGGCCGCGGCCCTCCGGTGCGGCCGGGCGGCGAAGCAGGCGAGCGGCGATCCCCACCAGCAGCACCGGTACCAGGGCGGAAGCCGCACCGACCACGTCCCGCGCGACCGACGCCGCCCCCGAACCGACCGGGCCGGCCGCTCGCCACCACACCCCGGCAGCAAGCACGCCGCCGGCTCCCAGCACCGCCAGGCCCAGGCCGTCCCTACGGTGCGCCGGGTCCAGATCGCGGGCACCGGAGCCGATCATGCGCGCCGCCGCCCCGACCCCGGCGGCCACCAACAGCCAGCCGCCGACGAGCAGCCGCCACAACGCCCGCAGCAGCCGGACGCCGATCGCCGGCCGGCCGCCTCTACCGCGGCCGGCCGAGCGGCCGGGGCCGCGCCGCGCTCCCTTCGCCGACCCTCCGGCGACCGCGGTCCGCCGGCTTCCGGCCGGACGCCCGCCGGCGGAGCGAGCGCTTCGCCCGCCGAGACCGCTGCCGGCCCGGCTGCTCGACGTCGTGCGGGCGGACCGACTTGCCGACCGCAGGGCCGACCCGGAGCGTGATCCGGCACTCGTGCGGGCGCGGCGCGACGTCGAACCCCGCTCGGCCATGGCGACACGCTAACCGCGGAAGGCGACAGAATCTCTCCCGACACGCAGCCCGGCCGGCCCGGCCCTCCCGGATCGGCTGATCTGCACCGGCTCAGGCGGCCCGCCGGACGGCCGGCGTGCGGTACCCGAGTCCCTGCCGCGACGGCGCGACGGCCTGACCGTCGGGCAGCAACAACCCGGTGTCGTCGAAGCGCACCACGCCGTTGCACAGCAGGTACCAGCCCTGCTCGGGATGCGCGGCGACGGTGCGAGCGGCCTCCCGGTCACTGGCCGCCGCGCTGGGGCACCTGGGAATGTGAGCGCACATGGCGATCTCCTCAGCCTGTCACCGGCGCTACGCCGGCTGCTTGGAAGAGCGCCGAAGCCCGTGGCCGATACACGCTCGCCACCCTCGACGCCAATATCTTCCGACGGCATCAGCCCGACGACAAGCCAGCGTCCGACGGCAAGCCAACCCCGACGACAAGCCAGCCTCCCAAGACGAGCGATCGCCGGGGGCTCGTCCCGCTCGGGAGGCCGCGCTCCTGGGGTGCCGACGCCAGGTCGGCAACCCAGGAGACCCCCGTATCGTTCGCCGCGTCACCCCCGGCCGACGCGGCGGCGGCAACGGTTTCCGCTGACCGAAGCCACGAACCCGGGAAGCACCAGGGGCCGCGCCGAAGGGCAGAGGAGGCCGTTATCGGTAGGAGCGCGGTGGTACCCGCCTTGATACATCGATGTGGTGCGAGTTTGACGTCCGCAGCGGTTCAGACCTCCAGCACGACCGGGAGGATCATCGGTCGCCGCCGGTAGGTGTCGTTGACCCAACGGCCGACCGTCCGGCGGACCAGCTGCTGGAGTTGGGTGGTATCCGAGACGCCCTCGGCGGCCGCGCCGGCCAGGGCCTTTTCGACGTACGGCACGACGCCGTCGAACGCGCCCGGCTCGTCGGAGACCCCTCGAGTGGTGATGTGTGGCCCGCTGGTCACCGCACCGGTGGAGGAGTCGACAACGACGACAACGGTGACGAATCCGCCCTCGCCGAGGATGCGCCGGTCCTTCAGCGAGGTCTCGCTGATGTCTCCGACCACCAGGCCGTCGAGGTAGACGTAGCCGCAGGGCACCTTGCCCGTGATCTTCGCCGTACCGTCGATCAGGTCGACCACGACCCCGTCGTCGGCCAGCACGATCCGTTCCTTCGGCACCCCGCTGGCTTCGGCCAGCGCGGCGTGCGCCCGGAAGTGCCGCCATTCGCCGTGGACCGGCAGCAGGTTGCTCGGCCGGGTGACGTTGAGCAACAGGAGCAGCTCACCGGCCGGCGCGTGCCCGGACACGTGCACCATGGCGGTCCCCTTGTGGACCACGGTGGCCCCCCACCGTGCCAGCCCGTTGATCACCCGGAACACCGCGTTCTCGTTGCCGGGCACCATCGAGGAGGCCAGTACCACGGTGTCCCCGGCGGCGATCCGGATCTGGTGGTGGTCGCGGTTGGCCATTCGGGCGAGTGCCGACATCGGCTCGCCCTGGGAGCCGGTGGAGATCAGCACCACCCGGTTGGCCGGCAGGTCGTCCACCGACTTCAGATCGACCAGCACGCCAGCCGGCATCCGGAGGTAGCCGAGATCCCGGGCGATGCCCATGTTGCGCACCATCGAGCGGCCGACGAACGCGACGTGCCGGCCGTGGGCGGCGGCCGCGTCGAGCACCTGCTGGACCCGGTGGACGTGGCTGGCGAAGCAGGTCACGATGATCCGTTGTGCAGACGCGCCGAAGAGCCGGTCCAGCACCCCGCCGATGTCCCGCTCGCTGGTCACGAAGCCGGGCACCTCGGCGTTGGTGGAGTCCGAAAGGAGCAGGTCGATGCCCTCGGCGCCGAGGCGGGCGAACCCGGCCACGTCGGTGAGCCGGCCGTCGAGGGGCAGCTGGTCCATCTTGAAGTCGCCGGTGTGCACCACCAGGCCCGCGCCGGTGCGGATGGCCACTGCCAGCGCGTCAGGGATGGAATGGTTCACTGCGAGGAACTCACAGTCGAACGGGCCGAACTTCCGCCGCTGACCCTCGGCGACCACCGCCGCCTTCGGTTTGATCCGGTGCTCGGCGAGCTTGCCCTCCAGCAGCGCGAGGGTCAGCTTGGAACCGACCACCGGCACGTCCCGGCGCTCGCGGAGCAGGAACGGCACCGCGCCGATGTGGTCCTCATGACCGTGGGTCAAGACGAGGGCTTCCACGTCGGCCCAGCGGTCCCGCAGGTAGGAGAAGTCCGGCAGGACGAGGTCGACACCGGGTTGGCCGTCCTCGGGGAACAGCACCCCACAGTCCACGACCAGCAACCGCCCGGCGTACTCGAACACGGTCATGTTCCGGCCGATCTCGCCGAGGCCACCCAGGGCGACAATCCGCAGGCCGGTCGCCGGCAGTGGTGGCGGCGCGCCGAGTTCGGGGTGCGGGTGGCTCACAGCGTGAACCCGGCAGCCGAGAGGTCGGCCCGCAGCCGGTCCACCTGGGCCTCGGTCGCGTCCACCAGCGGCGGTCGGACCGGCCCACCGGGGAGCCCGGCAAGACTCAGCGCGGCCTTCGTCAAGATAACCCCTTGGGTACGGAAGAAGCCGGTAAAGGCCGGCAGCAGGCGGCGGTGCAGGTCACGGGCCTCTCTCACCCGGCCACCCTGGAAGGCGGCGATCATCTCACCCACCGGTCGGGCGAACAGGTGCGTCGGCACGCCGACCACGCCGACCCCACCGACGGCCAGCAGCGGGAGGGTCAGCGCGTCCTCGCCGGAGTAGTAGGCCAGATCGGTGCGGGCGAGCACCTGCGCGCTGGCCACCAGGTCGCCCTTGGCGTCCTTGACCGCGACGATCCGGTCGTGCTCGGCGAGCCGGAGCAGCGTTTCGGTCTCGATCGGCGTGCCGGTGCGGCCCGGGATGTCGTACAGCATGGTCGGCAGGTCCGTGGCGTCGGCCACTGCCCGGAAGTGGGCCAGCAGGCCGTCCTGCGGCGGTTTGGAGTAGTACGGCGTCACCACCAGCAGGCCCAGGGCGCCGGATTTCTCCGCCGTCCGGGCCAGCTCGACGGTGTGCGCCGTGTCGTTCGTGCCGACCCCGGCCAGCACGGCGGCCCGGTCGCCCACCGCGTCCACCACGGCGCGGAGCAGCTGTTCCTTCTCCGCATCCCGGGTGGTCGGCGACTCGCCGGTGGTACCACTGATCACCAGGCCGTCGTTACCGTGCTCGACCAGATAGGTCGCCAGCCGCTGGGCACCGTCGAGATCGAGCTCGCCGGAGGTGGTAAACGGGGTGACCATCGCGGTCAGCACCCGCCCGAACGGGGCAGTCGTCATGGCCTTAGACGCTACGCCGCCGGAGAGTTGTGCGAGGCCAGCGCCGCGCCGGGAGTGCCCAACCTAAGATCGCGCCGCCGGATCGGGTCCCCTACGATCAGACGATGTCGGAGCGGTGGTATCAGCAAGCCGTCGTCTACAGCCTCGACGTCGACACGTTCCAGGACTCCGACGGGGACGGGTACGGCGACCTGCGCGGGCTGATCAGCCGGCTGGACTACCTCTCCCGGCTGGGCATCACCTGCCTGTGGCTCAACCCTATCCACCCGACACCCAACCGCGACGACGGCTACGACGTCGCGGACTACTACGGCATCGACCCGCGGCTGGGTAGCCCCGGCGACTTCGCCGAACTCGCACTGCGGGCCCGCCAGCGCGGCATCCGGATCCTGCTCGACCTGGTGGTCAACCACACTTCCGACCAGCATCCGTGGTTCCAATCCGCCCGGTCCAGCCCGACTTCGCCGTACCGGGACTGGTACGTCTGGAGCGACACCGAGCCGCCGGACCGCCGGCAGGGCGTCGTCTTCCCCGGCGAGCAGGAGGAGACCTGGACCTGGGACGAGACGGCGCAGGCCTGGTACTACCACCGGTTCTACAACTTCCAGCCGGACCTCAACTGGTCCAACCCGGCGGTGCGGGCCGAGATCGCCAAGGTGATGGGCTTCTGGCTGCAGCTCGGGGCCTCCGGGTTCCGGATCGACGCCGCCCCGTTCGTCCTGGAGCAGGTCTCCCCCGGCGTGGACCCGGCGCCGAAGGACTTCACCATCCTGGATGATTGGCGGGCCGAGGTTCAGTGGCGCAGCGGGGACGCCGTGCTGCTGTGCGAGGCGAACGTACCGCTCGACCAGCTGGCCGCGTTCTGCACCAGCGCGCCGGGCGGGCCGAACGACCGGGCGCAGATGCTCTTCGCCTTTCCGGTCAACCCGCGGCTGTGGCTGGCGCTGGCCCGGGCCGACGCCGAACCGGTGACGGAGGCGCTGCGGGTGCTGCCCCCGCTGCCGGCGCCGGCTCAGTGGGCGACGTTCCTGCGCAACCACGACGAGCTCGACCTCAGCCAGCTCAACGAGGACCAGCGCCAGGATGTCTTCCGGGCCTACGCCCCCAAGGCGGAGATGCGGATCTACGGTCGGGGCATCCGGCGGCGGCTGGCGCCGATGCTGCGCGGTGACCGGCGGCACATCGAGCTGGCCTACTCGCTGCAGTTCACCTCCCCCGGCACCCCGGTGCTGCGCTACGGCGAGGAACTCGGGATGGCCGAAGACCTGTCGTTGCACGGCCGGGACGCGATGCGCACCCCGATGCAGTGGGACGCCTCGGTGGGTGGCGGGTTCTCCACCGCGGAGCCCGCGGCCCTGCTCCGACCAGTGGTCTCGCGCGGCGCCTACGGTTACCGCAAGGTCAACGTGGCCGACCAGCAGCGCGACCGCGACTCGCTGCTGGCCTGGTTCAGCCAGCTCATCGCCACCCTGCGGGAGTGTCCGGAGATCGGCGTCGGACGGTACTCGGTGCTGGACCTGCCGCTGCCGCGTTCCGTGCTGGCGCACCGCTTCGACGCCCCGGAAGGGTCCATCGTCTTCTTGCACAACCTCACCGACGTGGCCGTCACCGTGGATCTCCGCGGGGTGAGCGGTCGCGGGGAACGTCCGCGCGAGGTCTTCGCCGACGGCCCGTACGCCGCGGCCAAACCCAGCCTCGCGGCCTTGGAGCTGCGCGGGTACGGCTACCGCTGGATCCGGCTGCGCGCCAGCCGGGCGGTCTGAGCGAGCCAGTTCTGTGACGCGAGCCAGTTCTGTGACGAGCCAGCTCTGTGAGCGAGCCAGTCAGGGGCTGACCCGGCCGTAGCTGGTGAACGCCTCGTAGGTGATCGGCATGAGCTCCGCGAAGTGGCGCTCCATCGCCTCGGCAACCAACTCGATCTCGCGCTGCGGATAGCTCGGAAGGGCGGACTCCGGGCGTTTCGTCCGCAGCGAGAGGAAATGCATCAGCGCGCGCGCGTTGCACGTCGCGTACATCGAGGAGTACGTGGCCACCGGCAACACGCCCCGGGCCACCTCGCGGGCCACCCCGGCGGCGAGCATCTGCTGGTAGGCCGCGTATGCCGTGCG
Organism: uncultured Actinomycetota bacterium; assembly: GCA_963814355.1. GTDB lineage: Bacteria > Actinomycetota > Actinomycetes > JADGOV01 > JADGOV01 > JADGOV01. Next base: position 158,353 of record CAWFCZ010000002.1, read on the forward strand.
ACAGGCGCTCTTGGTCGCCGCAGTGACCACCTCGTACTGCTCGGCGGTGCCCGCCACGAACTCGTAGGCCCCCGGCTTGCCCTGCTGGACGAGCCGGCGGTCCGGGCCGGGCACGTAGAACACCGGCCGCAATTCCCGGTAGCGCCCGCTCTCCTCGTTGTAGCTGAACGTGCGGTGCCGCATGAACTCCCGGAAGACGAAGATCGGCGCGCTCACCAGGAACGTCAGGCTGGTGTGCTCGAACGGGGTGCCGTGCCGGGACCGCAGCAGGTAGCGGATCAGGCCGGCGCTGCGGGCCGGGTCCTGCCCGGCAGCCTCCAGCGACTGCTCACCGGCGGTGGAGACCCGGGCGGCCCACACCACGTCGGCGTCGGACGCGCTGGCCTTGACCAGCTCGACGGTCATCTCCGACCGCCACTGTGGTTCCGGAATGGGGCGCGGGGCCTCGGGCGTCACGGTGTCAGCGTCCAGCGTCTGCGTCATGAGGTGCGACCCTACCCAGCGGAACGCGGAACCGGCCGCAGGCCGCGCGCCCGGGAAGCCTCAAGTTTCATCCTCGCCGGTCGATCATTCGGGTCATGACCGGTCGCATGGGCACCGACCTCGATCAGGCATTCCGGCCTCGCGCTGCCACGGGGCGGGAGCGGGCCGTCCGGGCGCGGTTGACCGAACTCCTCGGCCCGGCCGAGGACTGGAGTGCCAGCCTGGTTGATGCGCTGGTGGACTCGTTTCTGAGCCGGGGCGCCGACTACCTGACGACGCTGGCGCAGGCGATCGCTCGACAGGACGCCGGGGCCGTCAGGCGGGACGCTCACGGCTTGACCGGGATGGCGGGCAACCTCGGCGCCCGTGGCCTCGCCGCCTTGGGCGGAGCCATGGAAGACTGCGGGCGGACCGGGCGGCTGTCGGAGGCGCCGGAGTTGCTGGCGCGGCTCTCGGCCGAGTTCGATGCCGTCCGTCCGGCGCTGCACGCGGTGCTGAGCCTGGCTCCGCCCAACCGCTAAGCCGGCGCCCCGGTCGACCGCACCGCCGCGGACAGGGCGGCGGCCAGGTCACCACGTGGCCGGACCGTCACCCGTTCCAGTCCCAGCCAGCCGGCCATCAGGGCCAGCTCGGCCGCCAACTCGCGGGCGGTTTCCGGCGGGGCGCCGGGCTCGCCGTACCCGGCCTGGACGAGCAGTGCCCCGCCGGCACGATCGGCCTTGAGGTCGACCCGGGCGACCAGGCGGTCCCGCAGCAGGAACGGCAGCACGTAGTAGCCGTGCACCCGCTGCGGCGCCGGTACGTAGATCTCCACCCGGTACCGGAAGCCGAAGATCCGCTCGGTACGGGCGCGCTCCCACACCAGCGGGTCGAAGGGCGCCAGCAGCGCCCGGGCGGTGACCCGGGCGGGTACCCGGGCCTGGTGCCACAGGTACGCCGGCCGGCGCCACCCCCGCACCGCCACCGGCAGCAGCTCGCCGGACTCGACGAGCTCGCCGACCCGGGCGCGGGCCTCGGCGACGCCGAGCCGGAAATAGTCCCGTAGGTCGGACTCCACGGCAACACCGAGTGCCGCAGCCCCGAACCGGACCAGCTCGCGCTGCGCGTCGGCCGGGGCCGGCGTCGGGGCGTCGAGGACTGCCGCGGGCAGCACCCGCTCCGGCAAGTCGTACCGGCGTTCGAACCCCCGCCGGTCGGCGGTGGTCACCGCGCCGGTCCAGAACAGCCACTCCAGCGCGAGCTTGGCCTCGCGCCAGCCCCACCACGACCCGCCGCGGGCCGCGCCCTCCTCCTCCAGGTCACCGGCGCGCACCGGGCCGCGGGCTTCGACCTCCGCGAGGGTGGCGGCGATGAACTCCGGGCGCTCCCGGGCCAGCCGGGCCGGGCCGCCCCAGGTGGCGTACTGCTCGGCGGCCCGGGCCATCCGCCAGCGCATGAGCGGCTGGCTGGCCAGCGGCAGCAGCGAGGCCTCGTGCCCCCAGTACTCGAACAATTCCCGGTGCCGCCCCCCGGCCGCCGCGTCCAGCAGGGGCATCGGGTACGGGCCGAGCCGGGAGAACAGCGGCAGGTAGTGCGCCCGGACCAGCACGTTCACCGAGTCGATCTGCAGCAGGCCCACGTGGTCGAGCACCCGCCGCAGGTGGCGGCGGTCGACCCGGCCGCTGGGGCGACCCTCGGCAAGGCCGCTGGCGGCGACCGCGATCCGGCGGACCTGCGCGGGGGAGAACTCCGCCACCGGCTCGGGCTGCATCCGGCGGGTCGGCGGACTCGGCTTTGGTTCCAGCATGGCCACCCAGGCATCATCGCCTGCATGCGCGCCGGTTTCGTCTCCAGCGGCCCCGGGGACCCGGAGGGCCCCGGAGACTCCGAGGACGCCGCGGAGGTGCCCGCCGAGCGGCGCCGGGGGGTGCTGCGCGACGCGGCCGGTATCGGGATCGCGGTCGGCGCGTACGGCCTTTCCTTCGGCGCGGTGTCCATCGCGGCCGGGCTGTCGGTCGCCCAGACCTGCGCGCTGTCCACGCTGACCTTTACCGGCGCCTCGCAGTTCGCCTTTGTCGGAGTGGTCGGGGCCGGCGGCGCGCCGCTTGCCGGAATGGCCACCGCGCTGCTGCTCGGCAGCCGCAACACGCTCTACGGCCTGCGGGTATCCGGCCTGCTCCGGCCCGCCGGTCTGCGCCGGCTGCTGGCCGCCCACGTGACGATCGACGAGACCACCGCCATGGCCGTGGTACGGAACACGCCGGCCGAGAGCCGGCTGGCGTTCTGGGCCACCGCCGTCGCGGTGTTCAGCCTGTGGAACCTGGCCACGTTGCTCGGCGCGCTGGGCGCCGGCGCGCTGGGTGACCCCCGCGCCCTCGGCCTGGACGCGGCGGTCCCGGCGGCCTTCCTGGGACTGCTTTGGCCCCGGCTGCGGGGCAGCGGCGAGGCCCGGCTGGTCGCCCTGGCGGGCGCCGGGGTGGCGGTCCTTGCCTCGCCGCTGCTGCCGGCCGGCGCGCCGGTGCTGCTCGCCGCCCTGGTCGCCGTCCGACTCCGGGGTCGGCGGTGATCTGGGCCGGTGTGCTGCTCACCGCGGCCGGCTGCTACGCACTGAAGTTGCTCGGCTTCGCGATACCGGCTTCGGTGCTGGAGCGGACGGCGGTCCGGCGCACCGCCGAGTTGCTGCCGGTGGCGCTGCTGGCCGCGCTGGTCGGCGTCGGGACGTTGGTGACCGGCCACCGGCTGGCGCTCGACGCCCGGGCGGCCGGGGTGGCCGCCGCCGTCCTCGCGCTGCTGCTGCGCGCGCCGTTCCTCGTCGTCGTCGTCGTCGCCGCCGTGGTCGCGGCCGTGGCCCGGCTGGCCTGATCGAGCCGCCCGATGGAAGGAGGAGGGATCCCGATGCCCGGCCAGCGCATCGACCGGCCGCACATCCCCATCGGTGACGAAGAGCGGTACGCCTGCACCGACCTGCTGAGTGGACGTCACGCGCGGTGCCGGCCCACCGAGGAAAGTTGGGTCACGGATCGAGGCCACCCTGCGAGCCCGTGACGATCACGCCGGTGCGGCGGGCTCCAGGTCTGGAGTCAACCCGGCGTCCGACGCCATGCCCGACGCGCGATCACGGACCTCGGGTCCAGCGTCGGGCGACGGGCCTGCTAACCGACGCCTGGGCCGAGGTCCGTGATCCACAACGCTCAACGGACCCTCCCTCGATGATCCAGGGCCGGCTGACCACAACCGGCGGTGGCTGGCGAGCCCTGGATCACCGGAATCGGCCGGATCGGTCGCGAAATTGGCGGCTGCGCCGCGGGGACCGCCGCTCGCCGGGGTGGCCGTCGATGGCACAGCAAGGACGGTCGGGCAGGCGATGGTCGACAGTGGAGGGATGGTGCCCGAGAGCGGTGCGTCGAGGCTTGGTGACAGCGACCGTGGTGTCGAGGTCCATCGAGCGGCGAGCCGGGCGGTGACCCGGACGACGTGGCTGGAATCGAAACACTCCTTCTCCTTCGGGGCGTACTACGACCCCCGAAACACCCATCACGGGCTGCTGCTGGTCAACAACGAGGACGTAGTGGCGCCCGGTTCCGGCTTCGAGACCCACCCGCACCGCGACATGGAGATCGTCACCTGGGTGCTCTCCGGGTCGCTGCTGCACCAGGACTCCACCGGGCGCCGCGACGTGATCTATCCCGGGCTGGCGCAGCGGATAAGTGCCGGCCGGGGCATCCTGCACTCGGAGACGAACGACTCCTGGCGGGTTGGCGGACCCGAGCATGCCGAGCCGGTGCACTTCGTGCAGATGTGGGTGCTGCCCGACACCGAGGCGGTGACTCCGAGTTATGAGCAGCTTGAGATCGCCGACGACGCGCTGCGCGGCGGTTTGGTGCCGCTCGCGTCCGGCTTGGCCAAGCACGACGGCGAGGCGGCCATCAGGATCGGTCAGCGTGCAGCCGCCCTGTACGCCGCCCGGTTACGGATGGGGCAGTCCGTCGGCCTGCCGTCGGCGCCCCACGTGCACCTGTTTCTCCCCCTGGGGGCGGCCACGCTGGAGGGCGCGGGTCCACTGGCCGCCGGGGACGCCGTCCGGCTCACCGGTATCGACGGTCCGAGACTCACCGCCACCGAGCCGGCCGAGGTCCTGGTGTGGGAGATGCACGCCACGCTCGGCGGGTAATCTCAGTCCAGCGCTTCAGCCAGCAGGGTGTCGATCCCAACGGTCAACCCGGGCCGGTTCAGCACGGCGCGGACCGCCAGCAGCACGCCCGGCATGAACGAGACGCGGTCCAGCGAGTCGTGCCGAATCGTGAGCGTCTCGCCGGGGCCGCCGAGCAGCACTTCCTGGTGGGCGAGAAGGCCGGCGAGGCGTACCGCGTGCACTCGCACCCGGTCGACCTCCGCCCCGCGGGCACCGTCCAACGCGGTCCTCGTGGCGTCCGGTGAGCCGCCGAGCCCAGCCGCGCGACGAGCTTCCGCGATCAGCTCCGCAGTCCGGCGAGCGGTGCCGCTCGGCGCGTCCGCCTTGTCCGGGTGGTGCATCTCGATGATCTCGACGGAGGGGTAGTGGGCCGCGGCCTCGGCGGCGAAACGCATCATCAGCACCGCTCCGATGCTGAAGTTGGGGGCCACCAGCACGCCGGCTCCTGGCGCGTCGGCCAGCCAGGACCGCACCTGGTCCAGCCGGTCGGCGGTGAAGCCGGTGGTGCCGACCACCACCGACAGGCCGGCGCGCAGGCACCAAGCGACGTTGCCCAGCACGGCGTCCGGGGTTGTGAAATCGACCACCACCTGCGCCGCGCGCAGCGGTTCCCGGTCCTCGTCGAGGTCCAGGGCGGCGACCAGCTCCAGATCCGCGGCGGCCTCGACCGCCCGGCACACCTCGGTGCCCATCCGGCCTTTGGCCCCGAGGACGCCGACCGCGGTCATGCCACCGCGGCGGCGAAGTCGGCGTCGTCGAACGGCCCGATCACCGACAGGGCGAGCGGCCCGCCGAGCACGTCGGCCGCCACCGCGGCGACGTCGTCCGGGGTGACCTCGGCGATGCTGGCCAGCACCTCGTCCACGCCGAGCAGCTCCCCGTACACCAGCTCGCTCTTGCCGAGCCGGCTCATCCGCGAGCCGGTGTCCTCCAGACCGAGCACCAGCGAGCCGCGCAGCTGACCCTTGCCGCGGGCCAGCTCGTCCTCGGTGAGCCCGTCGGCGGCCACCAGCGCCAGCTGGTCGCGGCAGATGTCCAGGACCTCGTCCACCTTCTTGGGCAGGCAGCCGGCGTAGACCCCCATCACGCCGGTGTCGGCGAAGTGCGAGGCGAAGCTGTACACCGAGTACGCCAGGCCGCGCTTCTCCCGTACCTCCTGGAACAGCCGCGAGCTCATCCCACCACCGAGCGCGGCGTTGAGCACGCCGAGCGCCCAGCGCCGGTCGTCGGTGCGGGCGATGCCCTGCGTACCCAGCACGAGGTTGGCCTGCTCGGTGGGCCGGCGCAGCACCGACACGCCGGGGTGGAAGGCGGTCGGCCGCCCGCCGATCCGCGGCGGTGCCGGGGTGAGGTCCTCCGCGCCGAGCGCCCCGGCCGTTCGGAACGCCGAACGCACCAGCCGGACAACCTTGGCATGGTCCACGTTGCCGGCGACGGCGATCACCAGGTTGTCCGCCCGGTAGCGCCGCCGGTAGTACCCGGCGATCGCTCGCCGCTCGATCGCGCCGATAGTGTCCACGGTGCCGAGCACCGGCCGTCCGAGCGGCGTGTCGCCGTGCACGGTACGGGAGAAGTTGTCGTGCACGGCGTCGGTCGGATCGTCGTCGTGCATGGCGATCTCTTCCAGGATCACGCCCCGCTCGGCGTCCACGTCACCGGCCGCGATCAGTGAAGAGGTGACCATGTCGCAGATCACGTCCACCGCCAGCGGCAGGTCCGCGTCCAGCACCCGGGCGTAGTAGCAGGTGTACTCCTTGGCGGTGAACGCGTTGAGTTCGCCACCCACCGCGTCCAGGGCGGCCGAGATGTCCAGGGCGTCGCGGCGTTTCGTGCCCTTGAACAGCAGGTGCTCGAGGTAGTGCGACGCGCCACCCAGACGGGTGGTCTCATCCCGCGACCCGACCCCGGCCCACACCCCGAACGCCACCGACCGCACTGCCGGCATCGCCTCGGTGACCACCCGCAGGCCGCCGGGCAGGACAGTACGGCGGATCAGCGACCCGTCGTCGGCCCTGGACAGCGTCCGGGTGGAGCCCGGCCGCTGCGGCGTGGTCAGCGAAGCGCGGGCCACTACTGCGCCGGGCCGGACGCGGCCATCGCCGGCGCCGTGGCAGAACCGGCCCCATCGTCGAGAACCGGTACCAGGGACAGCTTGCCGCGGGGATCGATCTCGCTGATCTCCACCTGGACCTTGCTGCCCACCTTGAGGATGTCCTCGACGTTCTCCACCCGCTTCCCGCCGGCGATCTTGCGGATCTGGCTGATGTGCAGCAGCCCGTCCTTGCCGGGGAGGAGCGAGACGAACGCCCCGAAGGTCGTGGTCTTGACCACCGTGCCGAGGAACCGCTCGCCGACCTGGGGCATCACGGGGGAGACGATGGACCGGATCGCCTTGAGCGCCGCCTCCGCCTTCGGGCCGTCGATGGCGCCGATGTAGACGGTGCCGTCGTCTTCGATGGTGATGTCCGCGCCGGTGTCGTCCTGGATCTGGTTGATCATCTTGCCCTTGGGCCCGATGATCTCACCGATCTTGTCGACCGGCACCTTCTCGGCGATGATGCGCGGCGCGTACGGCGAGAGCTCCCCGGCGCCCTCGATCGCGTCGTTCATCACCTCAAGAATCGTCATCCGGGCGCCGCGGGCCTGCTGCAGCGCTCCGGCGAGCACCGAAGCCGGGATGCCGTCGAGTTTGGTGTCGAGCTGCAGGGCCGTGATGAAGTCCTTGGTACCGGCGACCTTGAAGTCCATGTCGCCGAACGCGTCCTCGGCACCGAGGATGTCGGTCAGCGTGGAGTACTCGCCGTTTTCATAGATCAGGCCCATCGCGATACCCGCGACGGCGGCCCGCAGCGGGACGCCGGCGGCCATCAGGGACAGCGAGGACGCGCAGACCGACCCCATCGACGTGGAGCCGTTGGAGCTGATCGCCTCCGAGACCACCCGCAGCGCGTACGGGAACTCCTCCTTCGGCGGCAGCACCGGCAGGATGGCCCGCTCGGCGAGCGCGCCGTGGCCGATCTCCCGCCGCTTGGGCGAGCCGACCCGGCCGGTCTCCCCGGTGGAGTACGGCGGCATGTTGTAGTTGTGCATGTAGCGCTTGCGGGTGACCGGTGACAGCGTGTCGATCATCTGCTCCATGCGCAGCATGGCGAGCGTGGTGACGTTGAGGATCTGCGTCTCCCCACGCTCGAACAGCGCCGAGCCGTGCACCCGGGGCAGCACGTCGACCTCGGCGGCGAGCCGGCGGATGTCCTGGGGGCCGCGACCGTCGATCCGGATGCCGTCGGTGACCAGCCGCTGTCGGACCAGCTTCTTGGTCAGTGCCCGGAAGGCCGCACTGATCTCCTTGTCCCGGCCGGCGAAGTCCGCAGCCAGCGCCTCCCGGCCCAGGCCCTTGACCCGGTCCAGCTCCGCCTCGCGCTGCTGCTTGTCGGCGATGGTCAGTGCCGAGGTCAGCTCGCCCGACACCGCCGCGGCCAGCGCGTCGAGGATGTCGTCGGTGTAGTCCAGGAAGATCGGGAAATCGCCGGTCGGCTTGGCGGCCGCGGCGGCGAGTTCGGACTGGGCCTCACAGATCGCCCGCAGGTGGGGCTTCGCGGCCTCCAGACCCGAGGCGACCACGTCCTCGGTCGGTGCCGCGGCGCCGGCGTTGACCAGGTGCCACGCCTCCGTGGTGGCCTCTGCCTCCACCATCATGATCGCCACATCGTCACCGGCGTCGCCACTGACCACCCGGCCGGCGACCACCATGTCGAAGGTGGCCCGCTCCAGCTCGCGATAGGTCGGGAACGGGATCCAGTTGCCGTCGATGTGGGCCACCCGGACCCCGGCCACCGGGCCGGAGAACGGCAAACCGGCGAGCAGTACCGAGCACGCCGCACCGTTGATCGCCAGCACGTCGTAGACATGGTCCGGGTCCAGCGACAGGATGGTCGAGACGATCTGGATCTCGTTGCGCAGTCCATGGGCGAACGAGGGCCGCAGCGGGCGGTCGGTGAGCCGGCAGGTGAGGATGGCGTCCTCGCTCGGCCGGCCTTCCCGGCGGAAGAACGAGCCGGGAATCTTGCCGGCGGCGTATTGGCGCTCCTCGACGTCGACGGTGAGCGGGAAGAAGTCCAGGTTGTCCTTGGGCCGCTTGGACGCGGTGGTTGCGGACAGCACGGTGGTGTCACCGAGGTAGGTGACGACGGCGCCGTTGGCCTGCCGGGCGAGCCGGCCGGTCTCGAAGCGGATGACGCGCTCACCCAGCGGGGTGGATAGCTTCGCCTCGGCGAAGGAAATGTCGGGCCCCTCCACGGGATCCCCTTTCAGACGGCGGACCGCCGCGGGGTACGGGGGCGGTTCCCGATCGAAGTCCCCGGGACGTCTGCAGAGCAGGATCCCGGAAGCCACCACCGAGGACCGGCTCCCGGGCCCGACGCGGCCGGACCGGGGCGGTTCTCCGTCGCACGGGTGATCCGTACGACGAACGGGAAGCGGCCGGCTGGCCGCTCCCCGGTTGCAGCTAGCGGCGCAAACCGAGCCGCTCGATGAGCGACCGGTAGCGGTTGACGTCTTTTCTCGCGAGGTACTGCAGCAAACGCCGGCGACGGCCGACGAGCATGAGGAGACCTCGGCGGCTGTGATGGTCGTGCTTGTGCATCTTGAGGTGTTCGGTCAGATCGCTGATCCGCCGGGACAGCATGGCCACCTGGACTTCCGGTGAGCCGGTGTCGCGCTCGACAGTCGCGTGATCCGACATGATCTGTTGCTTGACGGCGGAGTCGAGCGGCACGGAGCTCCTTCTCTTTCGGTATTGGTAGGCAGTGTCGTCCCGGGGTCTACCACACCCGAGCTGCGGGCACAGCCTTTAGGCTAACACTCCCCGTGGTCGCTGACGATCTCCTCGCGGTAGGGCACGGCGACATCCGCGAGGACGGGCTGGACGCGTCCGGGCGGCCGGGCGCGCCTCACAGCGGTGCCACCCGGCTCTGGACGAGGCCCAGCATCCGCCGGGACAGCGCGAGCAGCCGCAGCGGGTAGTCGGGCGGCAGCCGGTCGCGCAGTTCCGCGCCGATCGACGGCAGGACCGCGGACGCCTTCACGCCGGGCACCAACTCGACCCCGGCGTAGAGTTCGGCAGCCAGATCGGGCCGGGCGAAGAGGTACACCGCGCGGACCTCCGCTCGCCCGCCCGTCACCGCCCGGATGGCGTCGATCACGGCGTCGGGCACCGCCTCCCGGGCCGCGGCCACCGGCGGCCCACCCATCGCGGGCATCCATCGGAGGGTACTGGCTCCGGGCGGATGGCTGCACGGAGCCGTCTATTCGACAGGCCGCGCTCAATAAGGGACAATTCCGGCACAGGACGAGGTGAGGAGCACCGTGCCGGAACAAGCCCGTCGGTTCCGCCGCGGCCCGACGACCGCGCCGTACCCGTCGATTTCGTTGGAGACCCGGATGGCCGCGCTGGACTCGCCACGGCGGATCGACTCGCCGGCCCGACCGGTCCCCGATGCGGCCACCGGGCCATCAGCGCCCGCCGAACCGCCGATCGGACACCTCGTCGGCGCCGGTCCCGGCGGAGCCTTGAGCGCGGACTTCCTGCTGCCGCCCCGGCCGGCGGTTCCGAGCGCCGGCTGGCGACGGGTGCTCTACACGCTGAGCTTCGGGCGGTACAACCCGGGTCTGTCCCCTCGGCAGTTGGCCGACATGACGCGGCTGGAGCAGATCCGCACCCCGTTGCGGGGCTGCCACCGGATCGCGGTGATCAGCCTCAAGGGTGGCGTCGGCAAGACCACGACCACCGCAGCGCTCGGCGCCACGCTCGCCGAGTTGCGCGGCGACCGGGTGATCGCGGTGGACGCGAACCCGGACGCCGGCACGCTCGGGGGCCGGTTGCGGCGGGACAGCGACCGAACAGTCCGCGACCTCCTCGACGATCTGGAGGCCATCTCGACCTACGCCGATGTCCGCCGTTACACCTCCCAGGCGCCGAGCCGGCTGGAAGTGGTGGCCTCCGACACCGATCCGGCCGTCTCGCAGGCTTTCGGTGAGGCGGACTACCGCAGCGTCAGCGACGTGCTGGGCCGGTTCTACTCGGTGATCCTCACCGACTCCGGTACCGGCCTGCTGCACAGCGCCATGCGGGGTGTGCTCGGGCTGGCCGACTCGTTGATCGTGGTGAGTTCGGCCAGCGTCGACGGGGCCCGCAGTGCCTCGGCCACCCTGGACTGGCTGGGGGCCCACGGGTACGGCGGGCTGGTGGAGAGATCGGTCGCGGTGGTCTCCAACGTCCGCCCCGGTTCCGGCGCGGTCGATCTCGACCGGTTGGCGGAGCACTTCGCCGCCCGCTGCCGGGCGGTCGTCCGCATCCCCTTCGACCCGCACCTGGAGACCGGCGCCGAGGTGGATCTGGACCGGCTGAAGCCGGCGACCCGGCGCGCGTGGCAGACCTTGGCGGCGCACGTCGCGGTGGACTTCGCCCGCTGAACCCGCTCGTCTAGCCCGCTCCGCCACACTCCCGTACCCGCCTGGTCAGGAACGCCCGCTCGCTGGCGTTGGCGGTCAGGGCCAGCGCCTGGCGGTAGGCGGCCACCGCGTCCGGCAGCCGGCCCAGGCGGCGCAACAAGTCGGCCCGCGTGGCAGGTAGGTAGGAGTACCGGGCCAGTTGCGGTTCGGCGCTCAGCGCCTCGACAGCCGCCAGGCCGGCCGCCGGACCGGCCACCGGACCGGCCACCATGGCCCGCAGCATCCGAGCCAGATCCACCGCCCGCTCCACCAACTCTCGGCGGACCAAGGCCGCCCCGGCCGGCGCGGTGTGGCCGGTCGTGAACAGCAGGTGGACGACGGCCAGCACGCCCGCCACCCGCCCCGGCAACTCGGCGGCCGCCGGCACCCGGTAGGGAATCCGGGCCAGCTCGATCTTCTTCTTCGCCCGGGTGATACGGGCCGCCATCGTCGCCTCGCTGACCAGGAACGCCCGGGCCACCTCAGCGGTGGACAGGCCGCAGACCAGACGGAGAGTCAGGGCGACCTGGGCCGGTTGCCCCAGCGCTGGGTGGCAGCAGGTCACAACCAGGCGTAGCCGGTCGTCGGGGAACCGTCCGCCGTCTCCGCCCTCGGCGACCACGTCCTCCGCCGAGGACACCGTCCCGTCCATCAGGAGCAGCGGTTGCATACGCCGGGCCACTGTCTCGCGTCGCAACACGTCCAGCGCTCGGCGCCGGGAGGTGGTCGTCAACCAGGCGCCGGGACGGGCCGGGACGCCCGCCTTCCGCCAGCTGGTGAGCGCCGTGGCGAACGCGTCCTGGACGCATTCCTCGGCCACGTCCAGGTCCCGGGTGACCCGCACCGTCGCGGCGAGCACGAAGGCCCACTCACGACGATGCGCGTCGGCGACCGCTGCCGCGACGGCCTCCGGCGAGGCGGTCACGGCGGTCAGTCGAAGATCATGACCGGCCGTACCTCGACGCCGCCGAAACGGGCCGGGCAGGCCTTGCCGACCGCGAGGGCCTGATCGAGATCGGCGGCCTCGATGAGATAGTAGCCGCCGAGCGCTTCCTTGGTCTCGGCGAACGGCCCGTCGGTCACTTCGGTTCCGCCGGCCCGCAGGCTGGTCGCGGTCTGAGTCGGCGCCAGCGCATCCCCGCCCAGGAGTTGCGCTCCGATCTTCGCAACGTCCGCCTCGAACTGCTGGTGGGCCGCCATCACCTCCGCCAACACCTCCGGCGTCGCCTTCGCGTAGGCCACTTCGTCCTCATAGATCAGGACCAGATACTTCGACATGCCGGTTCCTCCCGTTCCGGGCCCGCCGCTCGAAGCCCTACCCTTTCGACGCCCGGGCGCCGACCGTATCGACACCTCGGACGCGCCAGTTGTGGGCAATGGCTACCCGAGTGCGCCCCGCACCGTGGCGACGTCGGCGGCCATGGCGGTCACGAGGTCGGCCACGGTGGCGAAACGTTCGGTGTCCCGGATCCGAGCCGCGAAGTCGAACGCGACATGTTCGCCGTACAGATCCAGATCGTCGGCGTCGAGCACGTAGGCCTCCACCCGCCGGGTTCGGCCCTCGAACGTGGGGTTCGTACCGATCGAGATCGCCGCCGGCGCCGGCTCGCCGCCGCAGACCAGCCAGCCCGCGTAGACGCCGTCGGCCGGGATCGCGGCGTACGGCCCGGTCTGCAGGTTGGCCGTCGGATAGCCCAGCTCGCGCCCACGTCGATCACCCCGGATGACGACACCGGAGACCCGGTGCGGCCGGCCCAACGCGGCGGCGGCGGCGACGACGTCACCGGCCGCCACGCAGGCCCGCACATAGGTCGAGGAGTACACGGTGCCGTCGGCGCGGATCAACGGCACGCCCTCGGTGGCGAAGCCGAACCGGCCGCCCAGTTCGGTGAGCACGGCGACGTCGCCGGCCGCCTTGGCGCCGAAGCGGAAGTTCTCCCCGACCACCACGGCGCAGGCGTGCAGGTGTTCCACCAGCACCGTGTAGACGAAGGTGTCCGGGGTCAGCTGGGAGAACTCCGGCGTGAAGGGCTGGACGATTTCCACGTCGGCGCCGAGCCCCTCGATCAGCGCCGCCTTCTCCGCCGCGGTGCTGAGCATCGCCGGGTGACTTCCGGGCCGCAGGACCTCGCTGGGATGGGGATCGAAGGTCAGCACCACGGCTGGCACGCCGAGGCGGGCGGCCTCGGCGACCGCCCGGCCGATGATCTGCTGGTGGCCGCGGTGCACGCCGTCGAAAACCCCGATGGTGACCACGCAATGGCCCCAATTCGGCGGCGCCTCCTCGACTCCACGCCAGCGTTGCACCAGTCCAGATTGCCAGAGGTCCGGCGCGGCACGCGCCGAGCGGGGCGGCGGATGAGCCTCCGTTACCCGAGGACACACAGTGGGCGGGCCAGGCCGTCGCGCTCGGCCACCAGGGCGAGGACGGTGCCGTCCGGACCGAAGACACCGACCGGACCCGGTTCGATGTCCGTCGCGGGCAGCGGCCGGCCGTGCAGTACCGCGCCGACGTCGTCGGCCGACACCTCCCGGCTGGGAAACGCCAACCGAACGGCGTCGTTCAGCCCCAGCAGCTCGAACCGTTCGGCGAGTTGGTCCAGGGTCCGTGCCTGCGACAGCGCGAAGGGCCCGATCCGGGTTCGGCGCAGCCCAGCCAGATGCCCGCCGACGCCGAGCGCCCCGCCGAGGTCGCGGGCCAGCGACCGAATGTAGGTGCCGGCGGAGCACACCACCCGGACGTCGAGGTCGTCGCCGTGCACGCCGACCACCTCGAACACGCCGATCCGCACCCGACGAGGCGACAGCGCCACCTCCTCCCCGGCCCGCGCCCGGGCGTACGCCCGGCGGCCGCCGACCGATATCGCGCTGTACGCCGGCGGCGTTTGGTCGATGTCGCCGGTCAGCGCCCGGATCGCGGCCGCAGCCGCCGGCAGGGTCCACTCCCGCACCGGCCCGGCCGGCGGCAACGGCTCACCGTCGGCATCGTCGGTGGTGGTGGCCGCCCCGAGCCGGATCGTGCCGGTGTACTCCTTGTCCGCCTTGGTCAGATGGCCCAGCAGCCGCGTCGCCCGACCGACCCCGAGCAGCAGCAGGCCAGTGGCCATCGGGTCCAGCGTGCCGGCATGGCCAACCCGGCGAGTGCCGGCGAGGCGGCGCACCCGGGCCACCACGTCGTGGGAGGTCCAGCCGGCCGGCTTGTCGAGGAGCAGGAGGCCGGCCCCGGGAAGGTCCGAGCGGTCGACCGGCCCGGGTGGCGCGGGAACCGAACTGTTCACGCCGGCAGGTGAGGGGCTCGGGCCAGCAGCTGAACCAACGCCCGCATTGTGTCACCAACGCCGAGCTCGGAGGTGAAGCCGGCGGCGAATCGGTGGCCGCCGCCGCCGAGCACGGCGCAGACCTCGCTGACGTCGATGCGCCCTTTGGAGCGCAGCGACACCTTGACCGTGTCGTCCGCGTCACCCTTGCACACCACCGCCACCTCGGCGCCGTCCGCAGTGCGCAGGACGTCGATGAAGCCTTCGATCTCCGGCATGGTCAGACCGTTGGAGTCCAACTCCTCCCGGCTGGTCCAGGTCCAGACCACACCGAGACCGCCGGCCGCCTCCGGCTCGATCGCCGCCCGGTTCAGCGCGGTACCGAGCAGCCGCAGGTAGCTGAACGGGTTGGTATCCCAGATCTGGCGTGCCAGCACATCGTGCCGGATCCCGGTAGCCAGCAACCGGGCCGCCAACTCGTGCACTGCCGGAGTGGTCGAGGCGTACTTGAACGAGCCCGTGTCAGTGGTCAACCCGGTGTAGAGGCAGGTGGCGATCTCGGCATCGAGTTCCACGCCGAGGCGACGGAGCAGTTCCTCGACAACGACCGCCGTCGCGGCGGCCGCCCCGTCGATGAGCTGGGAGGTACCGAAACCGTCGCCGACCGCGTGGTGGTCGATCACCAGCACACTGCGCGCCGCATCCAGGACGGGTCGCAGGTCACCGAGCCGCTCCGGGCTGCTGGTGTCCAGGGTGACCAGCAGCTCGGGTGCCCGCGGAAAGGCCGCCGGCGGTATGAGCAATTCCCGGCCGGGCAACATGCGGTAGGTCGGCGGCAGCTCCACGCCCTCGCTCCAGCAGGCGACGACCTCCACGCCCAGCCGACGCAACCCGATGCCCAGTGCCAGCATCGAGCCCAGCGCATCGCCGTCCGGATGCAGGTGGCAGAGCAGGGCAATCCGGCGGGCCCCGCGCAGCAACGCCACCGCGTCGTGCCACTCGTGCTCGGCCAACATGGTGGCGGTGCTGGCCCGGCGCGGCCGTCCGTTGCGCCGCTCGACGGTCGCCTGTCCGGCGTTGCCGGCGGCTGGGCCCCCGCCGGTCGGCGCCTCGGTGGAGGCACCGGGAGAGGTACGGGGGGGGCTGGTCACGGCTGGGAACCCGGCTGCCCGGACGCCGGCCCGACCGCGGACCGCACCTGGGGGCCGTCCCCCACCGCGGAGTCGTGCGTCGCAGGGTGCTCGGCGGTGGCCTCCGCGGCGCTGCGCCGGTAAGGGTCGGGGTCCCCGGCCGGGCGCGCGCCTTCGGCGACCCGGTGCACCTGCTCGTCGGCGGCCCGAGCCCGGCTGAGCAATTCCTCGATCGCCTGGGCGTGGTCGGGCACCACGTCGGCCACGAACGACAGCGTCGGAGTGAACTTGACGCCGGTCTGGCGGCCGACCTCGGAGCGGATGACGCCGGTAGCGCTGTGCAGCGCCATCGCGGTCTCCTGCCGAGCCGTGTCATCGCCGTACACCGTGTAGTACACGGTGGCATCCCGCAGGTCGGCTGTGATCCTGGCGTCGGTCACGGTGATGAACCCGAGCCGGGGATCCTTGACCTGGCGCTTGAGCACGTCGGCGACAATCTCGCGGATCCGGTCACCGAGGCGCCGCGCGCGGGCGGAATCGGTCACTGGTCCTCCCCTCCGAACAGTTGGCGGTGCGCCGCGAGCAACTCGATCTCCGGCCGAGCCGCGACCAGCCGCTCGCAGCCGTCCAGGACCTCACCGCAGTGGCTGGCATCGCCGGCGACCACGGCGACGCCGAGCAGCCCACGGCGATGCAGGTCCTGATGACCGACCTCCGCCGCGCACACCTCGTACCGTCGGCGCAGCTCGGCCAGGATCGGCCGGACGACGCTCCGCTTCGTCTTCAAGGAATGCACGTCGCCCATCCGGATGTCCAGGGCCAGCGTGCCGGTGAACACAGGCACCCCGGAAGGCAGCCGAGAGCCCTCAAGCCCTCGGCTTCTCCCGTTGCTCGTACGTCTCGATCACGTCGTCCACCTTGATGTCGTTGAAGGAGCCAAGCCCGATGCCGCACTCGTAACCCTCTAGGACCTCGCGGACGTCGTCCTTGAATCGCCGCAGCGAGTCGACGGTGAGGTTGTCGGCCACCACGGTACCGTCCCGGACCAACCGTGCCCTGGCGTTCCGCACGATTGTCCCGGACCGCACCAACGAGCCGGCAACGTTGCCGATCCGCGGCACCCGGAAGACCTCGCGCACCTCGGCAGTGCCGAGTTGCACCTCCTCGTACTCCGGCTTGAGCATGCCCTTCAGAGCAGCCTCGACCTCGTCGATGGCCTGGTAGATCACCGAGTAGTACCGGACGTCGATCTTCTCCCGCTCGGCCAGTTCGCGGGCCTTGCCCTCGGGCCGGACGTTGAAGCCGATGATCACTGCGTCCGAGGCCTTGGCCAAGTTGATGTCGTTCTCGGTGACCGCGCCGACGCCCCGTCCGATGATCCGCAGGCCGACTTCGCCTTCCTCGCCGACGTCGATCTGCAGCAGAGCGTCCTCCAGGGCCTCCACCGAGCCTGAGCCGTCGCCCTTCAGGATCAGGTTCAACTCGTTGAGCTCACCCTGCTTGATGCGCTCGAGGACGTCCTCCAGCGTCATCCGGCCGCGGCTCTTCGCCAATTCGGCGTAGCGCTCCCTGGCCTGCCGCTGCTCGGCGATCTGCCGGGCCATCCGGTCCTCGGGTACGACCAGGAAGTTGTCGCCGGCACCGGGCACGCTGGTGAAGCCCAGCACCTGCACCGGCCGCGATGGTCCGGCCTCGCTGACCGGCGTGCCGTTCTCGTCCAGCATCGCCCGCACCCGACCGAAGGCCTCGCCGGCCACGATGGAGTCCGAGACGTGCAGGGTGCCGCGCTGGATGAGTACGGTAGCCACCGGGCCGCGACCGCGGTCCAAGTGGGCCTCGATAGCCACCCCCTCGGCCGGCCGATCCGCGTTGGCCCGCATGTCGAGCGCGGCGTCGGCGGTGAGCACCACCGCCTCCAGCAAGGCGTCCATGCCGGTCCGGGCCTTCGCCGAGACGTCGACGAACATCGTATCGCCGCCGTACTCCTCGGCGACCAGCCCGAACTCCGTGAGCTGCTGACGCACCTTGGCCGGGTTCGCGCCCTCCTTGTCGACCTTGTTGACCGCGACGACGATCGGCACATGGGCCGCCTGGGCGTGGTTGAGAGCCTCGATGGTCTGCGGCATCACGCCGTCGTCGGCGGCAACCACCAGGATGACGATGTCCGTCACCTGTGCGCCCCGGGCCCGCATGGCGGTGAACGCCTCGTGACCCGGAGTGTCGACGAAAGTGATCGTCCGCGGTTGGCCATCGACCTCGGTCTTGACCTGGTAGGCGCCGATCTGCTGGGTGATGCCGCCGGCCTCACCGCGCACCACGTCGGTGGACCGGATCGCGTCCAGCAACTTCGTCTTGCCGTGGTCGACGTGACCCATCACCGTGACCACCGGCGGTCGCACCACGAGCGCGGCATCGTCGGACTCGGCGGCGTCGAACTCCAGGTCGAACCGGGCCAGTAGCTCGGCGTCCTCCTCTTCGGGAGTGACGATCCGAACCTCCCAGCCCAGTTCGGTCCCGAGCAGCTGCAGGGTTTCCTCCGGGCAGGACTGGGTGGCGGTCACCATCTCGCCGAGCTGGGTGAAGACAACCTGGACCAGGGATGCCGGATTCGCGTTGATCTTGTCGGCGAAGTCGGCCAGCGAGGCGCCGCGAGGCAGCCGGATGGCCGCCCCGTTGCCGCGCGGAATCTGCACCCCGCCGATGGACGGGGCCTGCATGTTGTCGAACTCTTGACGGCGCTGCTTCTTCGACTTCCGGGCCCGTCCAGGCCGGCCTCCCGGGCGCCCGAAGGCCCCCGCCGTGCCGCCGCCGCGGCCACGTCCACCGGCGCCGGGGCGACCGCCGCCGCCGCCGCCAGGTGGACCGCCTGGGCGACCGGCCCCGGTGCCGGCGCCGGTTCCAGTGCCGCGGGTTCCGATCCCACCGCCGCCGCCGGGACGGCCTCCCGGGCCACCCGGTCGACCGGCACCCATACCTCCGGCGCCGGGACGACCCGCGGTACCGCCGGGACGGCCGGCACCGCCGGGGCCGGCGGCCCGGCCGGGGCCGCCCGCGCGGGGCGCGAACATACCCGGGTTGGGACGAGGGATTCCGGGCGTCGTACCGCTTCCCGGCGGCGCTCCGGCCGCTGGCGGGTCGGCTGGGCGGGGCTCTGGGCGGGTCGAACCCATGCCGGAACTGCTGGATGCGAAGGGGTTGTTGCCCGGCCGCGGTCCGGCGGCCGCCGGACGGGCGCCGGGCCGCGAGCCGGCGGCGGGATTCGGTCGCCCGGCGCCCGGCGCACCCCCGGGTCGGGCGCCCGGAGTCGGGCGGCCCGGTCCCGGACGGGCCTGGCCGGGTTGGGCCGCCGGCTGACCCGCGGCCGGCGCCGGCACCTGGGTCGGGGCGGGCGAGGGTCGCGCGGGTGTTGCCGGTGCGGCACTGGCGGCCGGCGCCAGCGGGGCGCCCGGGGCCGCGGACGGTGCGGTGACAGGCTGGGCCGGAGTTGCCGGCGCGGGCTGTCCCGGCGTGGGCCGGGCGGGCGTCGGCACGCCGGGGGCCGCAGGTCCACCACCGGGAGACCGGGAGCCCGAGCCCGGGGGGGCCGGGACCGCGGTCGGCGGTGTTGTCGACGGGCCGCCCGGTGCCGGAGCTGAGGCGGGTGCCGCGGCCGCCGTGGTGACCGCGACTGGCGCCCCGTTACCGGTGGGTACACCGGCGGGGAACGCTTCTTTCAGCTTTCGGACGACCGGCGGCTCGACGGTCGACGACGCTGAGCGAACGAACTCGCCCAATTCCCCGAGCTTGGCCAGCACGACCTTGCTCTCAACGCCGAACTCCTTGGCGAGTTCATAGACGCGAACCTTGGCCACGAACCACTCCTTCTCGGTCCGCGGGGGCCCGCGCGACCGGCTACTCCTGTTGACTCGTCATCGGTACGTGCTCATCGAGCGCTCATCGCGTCACTCGACCTGCTTTCGATGTCGGCCTCGGATACTGCCCTGACGGTGAAATCGCGATCTCGTCCTCGAGGTGCCGCCGGATCGACGACGTGGACAGCGGGCCCGGCAGGCGCAGGGCCCGCGGGAACACTCGACGTCGCTCGGCAAGATCGAGGCAACCGGGATCAGGGTGGAGATGGGCTCCCCGCCCCGGCAGGCGGCCACGGAGGTCGGGCACCACCTCGTCCCGGACCGCCACGACACGCACGAACTCGGTCCTCAACCCCCGCTTCCGGCAGCCCACACAGGTGCGTATCGGACCCAGGAGTTGAGACGCCGCCGAGTCTACCCCGCCGGGGCGCGATTCGCTGCCCCGCCCGCCCGTCGCCTTACCGGCTACGGCCCTGGTCACCTCGCCGGTCACCTTGCCGGCCGGGTGTCGGACATGTCGGCCGTCATCTGGTGCCGGCCCGCGGCGCCGACACGGCCCGCGCGGTCCCGGTCGGCTCGATGTCGGTCGGCTCGATGTCGGTCGGCTCGATGTCGGTCGGCTCGATGTCGGTCCGTCCGGTGTCGGTCGGCTCGGTGTCGGACCGGATGTCGATCCGCCATCCGGTCAGCCGGGCAGCGAGGCGGGCGTTCTGCCCCTCCTTGCCAATGGCCAGTGACAGCTGGAAGTCCGGCACCTGGACCCGTGCTGCGCGTCCCTCGGCGTCGACCACCTCCACCCGGGTGACGGACGCCGGCGACAGGGCGTTACCGACCAGGGTGGCTGGGTCGTCGGACCAGTCCACGATGTCGACCTTCTCGCCGTGCAGCTCGGCGACTACCGCGCGCACCCGAGCGCCCATCGGCCCGATGCAGGAACCCCGCGCACGCACCGTGGCCGCGGTCGAGCGAACCGCAATCTTGGATCGGTGACCGGCCTCCCGGGCTACGGCCATGATCTCCACCGTGCCGTCGGCGATTTCCGGTACCTCGAGGGCAAACAGCCGCCGTACCAGGTTGGGATGGGTTCGGGACAGCGTGATCGCCGGGCCGTGGACGCCCTTCGCGACGTGCAGCACGTAACAGCGCAACCGGCTGCCGTGCTCGTACCGCTCGCCCGGCACCTGCTCGGCAGGCGGCAGGACGGCTTCGACATCCCCGAGGTGCACATAGACCGGTCGCCGCTCGGGGCTGCGCTCGGTCCGGCTGTCGTGCTGCTGCACCACGCCGAGCACGATGTCGCCCTCGCGTCCGGCGTACTCGCCGTAGGTCACGTCCTGCTCGGCCTCCCGCAGGCGCTGCAGGATGACCTGCTTGGCGGTGGTCGCCGCGATCCGCCCGAAACCGCTCGGTGTGTCATCCCACTCACGCGAGACGACACCGTCGACGTCGACCTCCCGGGCCCACACGCGGACCTCGCCGCTGTCCGGGTCTAGTTCCACCCTTGCCGACTCGGCCGCCCCCTCGGTGTGATGGTACGCGGTGAGCAACGCGACCTGCAGGGCGTCGGTCACGGTAGACAAGGAGATGTCCTTCTCCCGAACCAGTCCGCGGAGAGTGGTCATGTCGATATTCATGATCGGTTCATCGCCGTACGTCTCCCCCGGCCAGATCCGCCGCGTCCGGCTCCGCCCGGCCGAACTCCACCTGCACCGCGCCCGGCCCGAGGACGGCATAGGGCAGGCGACGCTCGCTCGCCTCCCCTGCGCCGCCGGACACGCGCAGGGTCACGCCGCGGTCGTCCGCCGCGTCCACCCGCCCGGTGAGCGTGCCTTCACCCATCACCGGCACGGCGACGAGCCGGCCAGCCGCGCGGCGCCAGTGCCTCGGCTCCCGCAGTGGCCGGTCGACCCCCGGGGAGGAAACCTCCAACACGTAGGGCGTATCCCCCAAGGCGTCCTCGGAGTCCATGACCGCCGACACCGCGGCGGACGCCTCGGCCACGTCGTCGAGGCTGAGACCGCCGTCTCGGTCGACGACGACCCGTACCACCCGGCGACGTCCGGCCAGGGTGACGCTGACCTCCTCCACGTCGAAACCCGCTCGCTGCAGCACGGGGGTCAGCAACGACCGCAGCGTCCCGGCCGCCGGCGCCTGGGTACGGGACACGGCGACCTCCTCGGCAGGTATCCGGCCGACGCTGCGCGACCCCTCGCCGACTGTCAACACTAGTCTGTGCGGCCCAACACCGATATTGCTGCGGCCCGAGGCGCCGGGACCGCGCCGACGTCGAGTCGCCCGACCCGGCGCACCACGCTGACCTGGGCACCCTGGGGCGTGGAAGACTTCCGGCTCGTGCTCACCCGCCGCCGGCTGCTGCAGGTGGGCGCGCTCGCGCTGGTCGGGCTGGGGGCGGGCTGCCGGGCGAGCGGACCGGCTCCGCCTCGACCGGCGGGCGACCCCGACGTCGCCCTTCGTGCGCGGATCGGGGCGCAGGAGGGCCGGCTGATCGCTGCCTACGACGCCACGATGGTCCGGTATCCGAGGCTGCGGGCGGCACTGGCGCCGGTTCGAGCCGATCACGCGGCGCATCTGGTCGCCGTCAGCGACCGACCGGCGGCCGGCGGGTCCGCCACCGCTGCAGTCCCGACAGGGTCCTCCGGCGCCGACGCGAGAGCGTGGCCGGTTCCTGGCAACGCCGAGCAGGCGGTGCGCGCTCTGGTGGCCGCCGAACGCGGGGCGGCCACGGCGCGGGCGGCGGACTGCCGCGGCGCCCCGCGTGAACTCGCGGGGCTGGTCGCCAGCATCGGCGGCAGTGCGGCGGCGCACGCCTCGGTGCTGCCCGCCCTGGTCCAGCCGAAGGGCGTTCGGCCGGACCAGTCTCAGCCGCCCGGGCCGACCGGGGTGTCGGTGCCGACCCCAGTTCCGGTGACCGCGCTGTCCCCGGCGGTGAGCACGGCCCTCAACCAGGCACTCGCCGGCGAGCAGGCCGCCGGTTACGCGTTCGGCGTGGTCGGAGCGCGCCTCGGCAACCGCGAACAGCCAGCCGCCGCGGCGGCCCTGGAAACTGCCCGAGTCCAGCGTGACCTCCTGGTCCGGGTGATCACTGCCGGCGGCGGTACGCCCGAGCCGGCGGACCCGGCGTACGCGCTACCTTTCCCCGTACCCACCCGGGTTGCCGCGCTGCGACTGGCGGTGCTCGTGGACGACCGGCTGGCCGGCCTGGATGTCGCGCTCGCGGCCGCCAGTACAGATCCCGCGCTGCGCTCGATCGCCGCTGCCGCGGTCCAGGCGCGTGCCACCGACGCGGCCTCGTGGCGGCTGCGCGCCGGGATCGTACCGGTCACGGTGGCCTTTCCGGGGCGCTGAGCCAGCCCCCGACCAGCGGCAGCAGTTCCGACAACCGTCCGATGGTGGCGTCTGGCACCACGTCGAAACCCGGCACGGCGCTGTTCGGCAACAGCACGGCCCGCATCCCGAGGGCCTTCGCGCCGGAGATGTCGTCGTGCGGCCGGTCACCGACGAAGACAGCAGTCGACGGATCGTCAATCGCCAGCGCGTCGAGCACGGCGTGGAAAGCCGGCGCGTGCGGTTTCACGTACTCCAGTTCACTGGTGTACACCCGGGCGTCGAACAGGTCCAGGACGCCGTCACGCTCCAGCCACCGCTCGTGCCAGGCCCGTGGCCAGTGCGTATTGGACAGCAGGCCGGTGCGCAGCCCCAGACTGCGTAGCCCGCGCAGCAGTGGCGCCGCCTCCCGATCGGTGAAGGTGTGGGCCGTCCAAGCGGTGCGGTGGGCGCTCAGTGCGTCGGCGTGCAGCGCCGCGTCGAGATCCATTCCGGTAGCCGCCGCAGCGGCGGCCAGCACATCGGCAGTGGTGCCGCTGCGCCCTGTTTCGACCGCGGAATCCCACCACGCCCGCTCCGCGCGGGCCAGCGCGGCGGCCAGGTCATCGGCCCGGTCCGGGGCCAGGACCTCGGCCGCGGCGCGCCACAGGTCGAGCAGGTCCACGTCGTGGAACGGGGTCAACGTCCCGCCCCAGTCGAAGATCACAGCAGTGACCGGAGGCGGCCGGCCGGCGATCATCGTCCGCTCAACGACCGACGCGGGTTTCGACCAAGGTCGGCACCACTACATCGAAGGGCACCCGCCGACGCTGCCCGCTGCGCCGCTCCTTGACCTCGACTTCACCGTCGGCCAATGCCTTGCCGACCACCACGATCGTCGGCGTGCCGAGCAAATCGGCGTCGGCGAACTTCACCCCGGCGGACACCGTCCGGTCATCGAGGAGCACCCGCAGTCCGGCGGCTTCGAACTGCGCGGCCAGCTGCTCCGCTGCTTCGAGCTGCCCGAACTTGCCCAAGGCCACCAGGTGCACGTCGAAGGGCGCGATCTCGGCCGGCCAGCACAACCCGGCGGCGTCGGCGGTCTGTTCGGCGATGGCCGCTACCGCCCGGGTGACGCCGACCCCGTAGGAGCCCATGGTGACCCGGATCGGCTGCCCGTCGGGCCCGGAGGCATCCAGCCGGAAAGTGTCGGTGAACCTGCGGCCGAGTTGGAAGATGTGCCCGATTTCGATACCGCGACCGATGCTCAGCGCGGAACCGCATCGCGGGCATGGGTCGCCGGGCAGCATGCTGGCCACGTCGAGATAGCGATCGACGGTGAAGTCCCGACCGGCCACCACGTGGCGGGCGTGATGGCCGGCCTCGTTGGCACCGGTCACCCACGCCGTCCCCGCGGCAATCCGGGGGTCGGCGAAGAACCGGAACGACCGCTCGGTGCCATCCTGGTTCTGCGGCCCGACGTAGCCCTTGACCAGTTCGGGATGCGCGTCGAAATCCAGTTGATCCAGCAACTCCACCTTGGCCGGGGCGAGGGCAGCCTCCAGGCGGGTCAGCTCCACCTCGCGGTCACCCGGTACCCCGACGCCGACGAGCTCCCCGTCCACCTTCACCAGCAGGTTCTTCAACGTCGCACCGGCCGGGATATCCAGGAACGCCGCCAGGGTCTCGATCGTCGGTGTGCCGGGAGTGTCCAGCACCTCCATCGGCGGGTGCTCGGCGTTCTCCGGCTCAGGTGGTGCGACCGACACCGCTTCCACGTTTGCCGCGTATTCACACCTCGTGCACGCGACGAAGGTGTCCTCGCCGACCGCGGCCGGGGCCAGGAACTCCTCACTCGCGCTGCCGCCCATCAGCCCGGAGTCGGCGGCGACGATCCGGTAGTCCAGGCCGAGCCGGGTGAAGATGCGCTGATAGGCGCCGCGGTGCAGAGCGTAGGAGGCCGCCAGCCCCTCCTCGTCAAGATCAAAGGAGTACGAGTCCTTCATCACGAACTCCCGCCCGCGGATCACCCCGGACCTCGGTCGCGGCTCATCCCGGTACTTGGTCTGAACCTGATAGAGGATCACCGGAAAGTCGCGGTAGGAGGAGTAGGTGTCCTTGACCAGCAGAGTGAACAACTCCTCGTGCGTCGGCCCGAGCAGGTAGTCACTGCCCTTGCGGTCCTTCAGCCGGAACAAGTCCGACCCGTAGGCCTCCCACCGCCCGCTGGCCTCGTAGATCTCGCGCGGCAGCAGCGCCGGGAAGAGCACCTCCTGGCCGCCGATCCGGTCCATTTCCTCCCGGACGACCCGGGCCACGTTCTCCATGACAATCTTGCCCAGCGGCAGCCACGAGTAGATGCCGGCAGTGACCCGGCGGATATAGCCGGCCCGCACCAGCAGACGGTGGCTCGGCACGTCGGCGTCCGCCGGGTCCTCGCGCAGCGTGCGGAGGAACAGCGCTGACATCCGGGTGATCACGGTGGCTCCTGGGTCGTTCGGTCCATGCCCCCGCAGGCGCGAGCGGCCGGCGCCGAGCCTATAGAGCGGCGCAGACAGAACTGGTTCCCTTGTGCACTGGTGGGCGGCTGCACTCTCTCCGGGCGCTCCGCCGGAGTGCGCTGCAGCAGCCGCTACACCGGTTCCAGCAGCCGCTGTCGGCGGTTCCAGCGCCCGCCGTCGACGGTCCGCCGGGCAAGCCTGATCCGGGCCGTCGGATTCGCCCGAGCCGCCGTCCGAGCGGCAGCCGGCCGCGGGTGAGCGGCCCGGTCGTGACGACGCGGGTGAGCGGCCCGGTCGTGACGACGCGGGTGAGCGGCCCGGTCGTGACGACCGCGAGGCGTGGTGCGCCGATCGCCACGATGGCCAGAGTCCGCCGGCCCGCCCCCTCTCGGCGCTGCCGTAGGCCAGGCCAACTCGCCAGGGCCGGCGAAACGCCGCTTATGCACAGGCCAACGGCAGCCGCTCCCGCCTGCTGTCCACAGCCTTGCCGTTGCCCGTCAATCGTGGGGTCGAGATCAGTACTCTTCGAACATGTGTTCGGAGCACACGCCGCTTGACCGCCTCGCCGAAGTGGTCGGCGATCTCGCGAGCTGCGACGTCGCGGGCGCGGAGGCGGGACCGCTTGGCGGAGATTCTGGTCGCGCTCCGGACCGTCATCGACCGGCTGGAGGCCGAGTTCCTCCGGCGGTTGGAAATCTTCGACCGTCGTGGCGGGGCCGCATCGGACGGCGCGACCTCGACGGCCGGATGGCTGCATTGGCGTTGCCGGTTGGGCGGCCGAGATGCGGTCGACACGGTGCGGTGCGCGCGTCGGCTGGCCGATGCCCTGCCGGCCACCTCGGCTGCGCTCAGCGACGGAGAGATCTCTCGCCGACACGCCGGGGTGCTCAGTGCCGCAAGCACAGATCTGCCGGACCCGGTGGTGGCAGCGGCCGAGCCGGCATTGTTGGCGGCCGCGCGACACCTCGATCCGGACCAGCTTCGGCGAGTGGCCAAGCACTGGCGGCACAGCGTGGACGCCGAGTTG
Source organism: uncultured Actinomycetota bacterium (assembly GCA_963814355.1). Lineage (GTDB taxonomy): Bacteria > Actinomycetota > Actinomycetes > JADGOV01 > JADGOV01 > JADGOV01. Next base: position 184,586 of record CAWFCZ010000002.1, read on the forward strand.
GCGCTGACTGACGCAAATCGGGCTCACGACCGCCGGTATCTGCACCTATCCCCCGGGCTCGACGGGCTGATCGCCATCGACGGGCTGCTGGATGCCGAGGCTGGTGCCCTCGTGCTCTCGGCCATCACGGCGCTATCCGGACCGCTGCCGGGTGAGACCCGGAGTCCGGCCCAACGCCGCGCAGATGCCCTCACGGAGCTGGCTCAACGTGCCATGGACGCGGGCTCCCTGCCCGAGTCCGGGGGCGAACGAGCCCACGTCAACCTCGTCGTCGACCTGGTCACGCTCGAGGGTCGAACCGGTGCCCGGGCAGCCGACCTGGACTGGAGCGGGCCCGTTCCGGGTGAGACCGCCCGGAGGCTCAGCTGCGATGCCGCGCTCAGCCGAGTCATTACCGACGGCGCCTCGGAAATCCTCGACGTGGGGCGCAAGACCCGGCTGATTCCCGCCGCCATCCGCCGGGCGCTACACGTGCGGGACGGCGGCTGTGTGTTTCCAGGCTGCGACCGGCCGCCGCCATGGACCGATGCTCATCACATTCGGCATTGGGCGGACGGCGGGGCGACCAGCCTGGACAACCTGGCCCTACTGTGCCGCACCCATCATCGGGCGGTGCACGAGAGCCGCTGGCAGATCTGCCGGCGGGCCGACGGCTCATTCACCGCTAGCCCGCCACGAAGATCGGGTGCCCGACCGCGAGCAGGTGGCGGAGATCAGCGGCCGGGCTGACCGCCAGCTTCGCACGGTCCTGTTGGCACGCCGCGGGGGAAGCCGTCAGATGTCAGCGAAGGCGGACGTCAAAACAGTACCGACGTGAAGGACCCGATCTCGGCGAATCCGACTCGTTCATAGGCGCGTCGGGCGGCGACGTTGTAGTCGTTGACGTACAGGCTGACGACCGGCGCCACCGCATCGAGAGCCAGGGCCACCACCGCCGCCATGCCGGCGATCGAGAGGCCTTCACCACGTCGGGCCGGGTCGACCCAGACTCCCTGGACCTGGCAGGCCCGCTCGGTGGCCGAGCCGATCTCCGCCTTGAACAGCACCTGGCCGTCCTCGATCCGGGCAAAGGATCGGCCGGCGGTGATGAGCTCCGCGGTCCGGGACCGGTAGAGCACCCCGCCGTCCCCGCCGATCGGCGAGACCCCGACCTCTTCGGTGAACATGGCGACGCAGGCCGGCACCAGCAGGTCGAGTTCGTCGGGGCGAACCAGGCGTACCGACGGATCTGGCGGGATCGGTGACGGCTCGGAGATCGTCATAAGCGGCTGGTGCCCCCGCACGTCTCGCGCCGGCCCCCAGGCATCGCGCAGCGTCTCCCACAGCGGGAGCACGGTCTCCGCCGGCCCCACGATCGAGGAGCACCTGCGACCCTGCCGCCGCGCCTTGTCGCCGAACGCGCGGATCGCGCCCTGCGGGCAACGGGTCGGAGCCAGATTGGCACCGGCATGGCATAGCGCGCTGAGTTTCCCCGGTTCCCCGTACCCCCAGACCTCGGCCCCCAGCCGCCACGGGTCCAGGCCCGCGGCCTGCACTCGGGCAGCGATCAACACGTTGACGACGGGGTCGGCGTCGAGCAGGGCGAGTACCTCTGGAACGTCGGAGTCGTCGAGGACCCGCAGCGGCGCGCTCCGCAGCACGAGCGGCTCAGCTCACCGACACCGAGGGCTCGCCCGAGCCGACGCCCGAGTCGGCCATCTCGGCCGCGATCCGGGTCGCTTCCTCGATCAACGTCTCGACGATCGAGGCCTCCGGTACCGTCTTGATGACCTCGCCGCGAACGAAAATCTGGCCCTTCCCGTTGCCTGAGGCGACGCCGAGGTCCGCCTCCCGCGCCTCGCCGGGCCCGTTCACCACACACCCCATGACCGCGACCCGCAACGGTACGGTCATGCCTTCCAGCCCGGCCTGCACCTTCTCCGCGAGGGTGTAGACGTCCACCTGGGCCCGCCCGCAGGAGGGGCAGGACACGATTTCCAGTCGGCGCTGGCGCAGGTTCAGCGACTCGAGAATCGCAATGCCGACCTTGACCTCCTCGACCGGGGGGGCGGACAGCGACACCCGGATCGTGTCACCGATGCCCTCGGCCAGCAGCGCCCCGAAGGCCACCGCTGACTTGATCGTGCCCTGAAACGTGGGGCCGGCCTCGGTGACCCCCAGGTGCAAGGGATAGTCACAGCGCTGTGCCAGCAGCCGGTAGGCGGCGATCATGACCACCGGGTCGGAGTGCTTGACCGAGATCTTGATGTCCTCGAAGCCGTGCTCGGCGAACAACGAGCACTCCCACAGCGCGCTCTCCACCAACGCCTCCGGGGTCGCCTTGCCGTACTTGGCCAGCAGCCGCTTGTCCAGCGAGCCGGCGTTGACCCCAATCCGGATCGGGGTCCCCGCCGCGCTCGCCGCACGGGCGATCTCAGCCACCCGATCGTCGAACTTGCGGATGTTCCCCGGGTTGACCCGGACGGCCGCGCAGCCCGCGTCGATGGCAGCGAAGACGTAGCGAGGCTGGAAATGGATGTCGGCGATGACCGGGATCTGGGAGTGCCGGGCGATCTCAGGCAGCGCCTCGGCGTCGTCGGTGTCCGGTACGGCCACCCGGACGATCTGGCATCCGGATGCGGTGAGTTCGGCGATCTGCTGCAGGGTGGCGTTGACGTCGGCGGTCTTGGTGGTGGTCATGGACTGTACCGATATCGGCGCGTCGCCGCCCACCGGGACGCTCCCGACGTGCAACAACCGGCTTCGTCGCCGGGGAGCCAGCGAGGGCGGCGGGAGCTCGGGCATCCCGAGGGCGACGGCGGTCACAAGATTCTTTCTGTCAGCGACGGGTCGGTCATGTCAGCGGAAGGGGTTGGCGATGGGATTCACGATATCCGCGACGATGGCCAATACGGACAACGTGCCGAACGCCAGGATCACCACGTAGGTCACCGGCATCAGCTTGGCGACGTCCACCCGACCGGGATCCCGCCGCCGGAATACTCGGGCCAGGGCGGAGCGGATCTGTTCGAACAGCAGCACGGCGATGTGGCCGCCGTCCAAGGGCAGCAGCGGCAGCAGGTTGAAGACGCCGATGAAGACATTGAGCGCGGCGAAGAAACCGAAGTAGGCAGCCACCTGCTTGGCCTGCAGGGCCTGACCGCCGAGCCGGGAGGCGCCGACCACGCTGACCGGGGTGTTGGGGTCGCGACTGCCGCCGGACACCGCTTCCCACAGCTTCGGCAGTTTGCCGGGAAACTGCTTCATCGCGGTGAAGGTGGCCGAGAACAGGGTGCCGGTCAGTTGGGCGCCGCCGGCCACCGCGCCGACGACGCCGGGTTGATCGCGCACCGTGCCGGGCGCGAATCCCATCGCGCTGACGGAGACCAGCCGGTCGGGGTTGTTCAGGTCCGGGCGCTGCACCCTGACCAGGTCCACCGGCACGGTGATCCGCCGGGAATCGCGCAGCACGGTCACCGTCACCCGGCCGGGCGGGTGCGCCCGGACCGCGGCGATCAGTTCGTCCACGGTGGCGGTGGGCCGGCCGGCGAAGGAGATCACCTCGTCGCCCTGGCGCAGCCCGGCGACCCGGGCGGGTGAGGCAGCGTCGCCGGGCTTGCAGGCGGGGTCCGGATTGGCCACCGTGACCACCGCCGGCGCACAGCGGGACACCTCGGCCAGCTCCGGACGGTCGGTGGGCACGCCGTAGGTGAGCGCCAGGAAGTACAAGGTGACAAAGGCCAGCACGAAGTGCGTGATGGAACCGGCGGAAAGTACAATGAAACGCTTTCCGGCCGGCTGCCGCCAGAAGGCGCGCTCCTCGTCGCTCGGATCGAGCTGTTCCAGCGGTGTCATACCGACGATCTTGACGTAGCCGCCGGCCGGGATGGCCTTGATCCCGTACTCGGTCTCCCCGCGGCGGAAGGACCACAGCGTCGGGCCGAAACCGGCGAAGTACTGAGAAGCCTTCATGCCGAACGCCTTGGCGGTCAGCAGGTGACCAGCCTCGTGCAGGCAGACCGCGACGAAGATGCCGACCGCAAAAAGGACGATACCGAGCGTCATTCTCCGGCTTCCTGAGCTGGGGCACGGACCGAAGCACCGACCGTTCCCCCGGTCGGCTGCTGGATGAGCATTCTGGCGTGTCGCCGGGCCCAGGCCTCGGTAGCGAGAACGTCCTCGACGCTCTCCGCCTTCCCGCCGGGATGAGCAGCGACCACGGCGGCCACGGTGTCCACGATTGCCGGGAAGCGCAGCCGGCCGTCGAGGAATGCGGCAACCGCCTCTTCGTTCGCCGCGTTGAAGACCGCCGGCGCTGTACCGCCGGCCCGGCCCACCTCCCGGGCCAGGGCAACGGCCGGGAAGGCTGCGGTGTCCAGCGGCGTCAGCTCCCAGGCATGAGCGGCCGACCAGTCGACCCCCGGCGCGACCGCCGGCAGCCGCTCGGGCCAGGCCAAGGCGAGGGCGATGGGCACCCGCATGTCAGGCTGCCCGCACTGGGCCAGCGTCGAGCCATCGATGAACTCCACCATCGAGTGGATCACCGACTGTGGGTGGACGACCACGGCGATGTCGTCGTACGGGACGCCGAAGAGCAGATGCGCCTCGATGACCTCAAGACCCTTGTTCACCAGGGTGGCGCAGTTGACGGTGATCACCGGTCCCATGTCCCAGGTGGGATGCGCCAGCGCCTCGGCAGCGGTGACCTCAGCCAGTTCATCGGCGCCCCGGCCCCGGAACGGGCCTCCGCTGGCTGTCAGCACGAGCCTGCGGACCTCGGCCCGACGGCCGCCCCGCAGGCACTGCGCAAGCGCGGAATGCTCGGAATCGACCGGGACCAGTTGCCCCTCGGCGGCCCGAGCGGCCACCAACGGGCCGCCGGCAATGAGCGACTCCTTGTTGGCCAGCGCCAGGGTCGCCCCGGCGTCGAGGGCGGCGAGGGTCGGAGCCAACCCGATGGAACCGCTCATCCCGTTCAGGACGACGTCACACGGCCAGCCGGCGATCTCGGCAGCCGCGTCCGGGCCGGTGAGAATCTTCGGTACGGCGAAGTTCCCGCTGGTGTAGCCACGTGCAGCGGCGGCGGCGTAGAAGGCGAGTTGCAGGTCGGACGCCGCGCTGGCTCGGGCCACGCCAACGGCCTCCACGCCATGAGCTAGTGCCTGTTCGGCCAGCAGGTCGACCCGCCCGCCGGCGGCCGCGATCGCCACCACCCGGAACCGGTCGGGATAGCGACGTGCCACGTCCAGCGCCTGGGTGCCGATCGATCCGGTCGACCCCAGCACGACAACCTCACGCACCGAAACGCCCTTCGCCAGGTATCACCCAGCCATTGTCGCCCTCCAGCGTCCGGGCCTGTAGTCGCCGGACGCTTACGCTGGCCTCACCCGACATGCGGAGGTCCACCATGGCGGCAGCCGTCCCGCAGGAGCGTCATCTGGCCACCGTGATTCCGGGGCCGAAGTCACGGGAGCTGCTGGGCAGGCGCGAGCGGGCGATTCCCCGCGGCGTCGGGACCACCCTTCCGGTCTTCGTGGCCCGCGCCGCCGGCGGCATCCTGGAAGACGTCGACGGCAACCGGCTGATCGACTTCGGCGCCGGCATCGCCGTGGTCAACGTCGGCAACGCTGCTCCCGACGTGGCGGCCGCGGTGGCACAGCAGGTCGAACGCTTCACCCATTCCTGCTTCACGGTGACCCCGTACGAGCCCTATCTCGCGGTCTGCGAGGCGCTGAACCGGCTCACTCCCGGTGCCCACGCCAAGAAGTCGTTCCTGGTCAACTCCGGCGCCGAAGCGGTGGAGAACGCTGTCAAGATTGCCCGGGCGGCCACCGGTCGGCCGGCGGTGGTCACCTTCGATCACGCCTTCCACGGCCGGACCCTGCTCACCATGTCGCTGACCGCCAAGGTCACCTACCGGGTGGGTGGGCCATTCGCCCCGGAGGTCTACCGGCTGCCCTTCGCCTATCCGTACCGCTGCCCGACCGGCTCCGCGCTCGGGGCGCCGGCCTCGTGCGCGGCGTCCTGCGCGGCGTACGCCATCGAGTGCATGGAGCGCATCATCGGCCGGGACACCATCGCGGCCGTGATCGCCGAACCCGTCCAGGGTGAAGGCGGGGTGGTGGTACCCGCCGCCGGGTTCCTGCCGGCCATCGCGGAGTACTGCTCAGCGCACGGCATCGTCTTCATCGCCGACGAGGTACAGACTGGCTTCGGCCGTACCGGGGCCTTCTTCGCCAGCGAACACGAAGGCCTGGTACCAGACCTCGTCACGACGGCGAAGGGCATCGCCGGTGGCCTTCCGCTCGGCGGCGTCACCGGCCGAGCCGAGCTCATGGACGCCGCCGCCCCGGGCGGGCTGGGGGGAACGTTCGGGGGCAACCCGCTGTCCTGTGCCGCTGCGCTGGCCGCTATCGAGATGATCGAGCGCGACGGCCTGGTAGACCGCTCGGCCCGGATCGGAGCGACGCTGCTCCACCGGCTGTCGGCGTTGGCGGCGACCCACGAGGTGATCGGAGACGTCCGCGGCCGGGGTGCGATGGTCGCGGTGGAACTCGTTACCGACCGGGCCACCAAGGCGCCTGCGCCGGACGCGGCGAGCAGGGTCATGGCTGCGGCGCATGCCCAGGGCCTGGTGCTGTTGCGGGCCGGCAGCTATGACAATGTGCTGCGGATCATCCCGCCCCTAGTCATCCCCGACCACCTGCTGGAGGAGGGGCTAGACATCCTGGACAAGGCGTTCGCCGGTCTGTGACCCGGCATCGGCCGAGGTAGCCGGATCTCCTCAAAGCCCCATGGCCGATCTCTAGTCCCCGGCGAGTAGTTCGAGGTACGGCCGAGCCGGAAAGGGCGCTGGGCCGAGGACGCCGGCGGTTCAGCCCGCTCGTTGGCTGACCGGCTCAGCCGCTCGCCGCCAGTTGCCCGCAGGCGCCGTCGATCTCCCGTCCGCGGGTGTCCCGGATCGTCGTCGTTACGCCATAAGACCGCAGGACCCGGACGAAGCGCCGCTCGTCCCGTGGCCGGCTGGCCGTCCAGGCACTGCCAGGCGTCGGGTTGAGCGGGATGAGATTGACGTGCACCAACTGGCCGCGGAGCAGGGCACCGAGGTGATGGGCCCGCTCCGGCTGATCGTTGATGTCGCGCATCAGTGCGTATTCGATACTCACCCGACGGCCGGTGACCCGGGCGTACCCCTGGGCCGCGCCGAGCACATCGGCCACCGGCCAGCGGGTGTTCACCGGTACCAGGGTGTTACGCAGCTCGTCGTCCGGGGCGTGCAGCGACACCGCCAAAGTCACCGACAGCCCTTCTCCGGTGAGCCGCTCCATCGCCGGCACGAGGCCGACCGTGGAGATGGTGATCGAGCGCTGGGCCAGCCCGAGGCCGTGCGGCGTCGGTTCGGTGAGCCGGCGGACGGCGCCGAGCACCGCCCGGTAGTTGGCCAGCGGTTCGCCCATGCCCATGAACACGACGTTGCTCAGCCGGCGGTGTGCGGTGGACTCGGCGGGCCCGAACTCACCCCGGGCCAGCGCCCGAGCCCCGGCCACCGCCTGCTCCACGATCTCCGCGCTGGACAGGTTCCGGGTCAGCCCGGCCTGACCGGTGGCGCAGAACGGGCAGCCGATCCCGCATCCGGCCTGGCTGGAGACGCACATCGTCAGCCGGTCCGGGTACTGCATGAGCACGCTTTCCACCAGCGCCCCGTCGAAGCCGCGCCACAGCGTCTTGCGGGTGGTCCCATCGTCGGTGGCGACCTGTCGGACCGCAGTGAGCAGCGGCGGCAGCAGCGCATCGGCGAGGGGCCCACGGTCGGCTCGTGGGATGTCGGTCCACTCCTGCGGGTCCTCGACCAGCCGCGCGAAGTACGCCCGGGACAGCTGGTCGGCCCGGTAACCCGGCTGGCCCAACTCGACCACCGCGGCGCGGCGCTCCGGTGCGTCGAGATCCGCGAGATGCCGGGGTGGCTTGGCACCACGGCGGGGCGCGAGGTGCAAGGTTCCGATCACCGGCTCGAGTGTCCCACGATAACGTTCGCGGGCGGGTGGCGAGGATTGTCCCGGAGGCTTCGCTCGCGCCTGAGACCGGCTGGAAGCGTTGGCGGTCCGACGTTCCATCAGGCAATGGAGCAGGCGGCTACCGTGTCAGCGACGAGCTCGGCCGCAGCCGTAATCGCGCCGCTCAGCTCGCGCGGGCTCGCGCCGACGTGCGCCAGGACACGATGCGCGCGTTCGGCGAAGCCGCGTGGTGCGTTTGGCAGGCGGCCGGCGGAGGCGACCGCGCCCTTCTCGTTGATTACCCAGCTTCCGGCGGCACCGTGCAGTGCGTACGCGCAGATCTCCAGTGATCGGAACAGGCAGCCGGCGACGTATGTGGTGTCACGGCGGCTGACCGCCTTGCGGGCGATGTCCAAGGCAAAGGAGCTCTCCCACAATCCCGCGATCAGCGCGCGCCCGAGCGGCCGCGGATATGCCCGGGTGGCCGACTGAAGCCGCAGCAGCTCACCTGTTGGGTCGGCCAGCACCACGCCGAGCGCAATCTCACCGGCGTAGGCGAAGTCCGGAACGCCGAGAGGATGACCAACCTGGGCGTGAAAGGTATAACGGCCGGCGCCGGCGTCAGCCCAGGAGGTGTGCACCCGATCCAGGTCGCGGTAAATCCAGTCGACGGCCGTCCCGGCGACGGACAGCCACGCGCCGCCGTCAACCCACGGACCCCACTCACCTGGTCGGGTTACCCGCGCGTCAATGCCCGCGATGTCGCGAGCCAGCCGCTGCAGCGCAGCGGTGTCCAGCGGTGAGCGATAGTACAGTCCCAGATCGACATCTGACTCCGGCGCCGAATCGCCACGCGCCCGGCTCCCACCGAGCATGACCCCGACCACGCCGGGAACGGCTGTCAGGCGCTGTGCCAGCTCCCCCAGTTGATTCTCCGTGATCACCCCATCGCTCCCTTCTCCACCGGTGAAGCACCCTGCGGCCGGGGTGGCTTCGAACGGCCCGGCCGACCCGGTACGTTCGGCAGGCTCTGGACATTCAACCCGCCGGCCGTAGCCTTGGTACCCCGCCGGCCACCAGAAGGAGTTTCGTGAACACAACCGGTCTGATCGGCATCGAGCGTTTCGCCGTCCGCCAACGCCTCACGCTGATGGTGAACCGGTACGAGATCAATGCGGTGGCTGGCGACGGCCGACCGGGGCAGCTCGTGGCGCTGGCCCAGCAGAAGCGGCTGGCGTTCAAGGAGTCCGTGACCTTCTACGCCGATGAGGACCGGCGGGTACCGGTGTTCTCCTTCCGGGCCCGGCAACGGCTGGACCTCGGCGCGACCTATGACGTGTTCGATGCGGGCGGCACGCCGCTCGGCAACTTCCGTAAGGACTTCGGCAAGTCCCTGCTGCGCTCCACCTGGCATCTGGAAGCCGGCGACATCACGGCGGTGGGCACCGAGCGCAGTCCGGCTGTGGCGCTGGCCCGGCGGATGTGGGAATTCCTCCCAATCGTCGAGAATCTGCCCTCGCCGTTCCTGTTCCACTTCGACTTCATCGACCCGGCCGGAAGCCTCGTGCTGAGTTCCCGGCGCAGCCGGTCGCTGCGGGACCGCTACGACGTCACGGTTCCCGGTGCCCGGCTCGACGGCCGGGTCGCGGCCGCGATGGCGGTTGCCCTGGACGCGCTGCAGTCCCGCTGAGGAGCGGACTCAGCCGGGCGGCGCGAAGGCCAGCAGCAGTCCGAGGCTGACCAGGGCCGCCGGCAGCAGCGAGTCGGCGCGGTCCATGACCCCACCGTGACCGGGCAGCACAGTGCCCATGTCCTTGACGCCGAGCCGGCGCTTGAGCCAGGACTCGCCAAGATCCCCCATGGTCGCGGCCACCGCCACCGCGAGGCCGAAGGCCACACCCTGCCATCGGGCGGCAGAGAAGAGGCCGGGCAGCAAGACCACGCTGGCGATCGTGCAGGCGGCCAGCGACCCGCCGAAACCTTCCCAGGTCTTCTTCGGGCTGATCTTGGGCGCCATCAAGTGCCTGCCGAGGAGCACCCCGACTGCGTACGCCCCGACGTCGCTGCACGCGGTGGCCACTGCGAAGGTCAGCACCCGGCGGGCACCGTCATCGGGCCGGGCGAGCAGCACCACGCATCCGGCGAGCATCGGGACATAAGCCGTGACCGCCGCGGCCGCCGCGATGTCGCGCCAAGCCCCGCGCCGGCGGACCAGCACGATGACCAGGGCGACGCCCAGGATGGTCGCCGCACCGCCGATCCACAGCCCGCGGGCCCCCAGGGTCCAGGACAGCACGCAGACCGCAACACCGCCGAGCGCCATCGGAAGGTACGGGGCGACGAGGCCCCTGGAGCGCACCGCCACGCTGAGCTCGTACAGGCCGAGCACCACGGCGACCGCCACCACGCCGACGAACAGCCAGCGGACGGTAAACAGCGTCCCGATGACCACGGCGGCGATCCCGACACCCACGGCGATCGCCGCCGGCAGGTCGCGGCCGGCGCGGCCCGGAGCACCGCCGCTCGTTTTCCTCGACGCTCCGGGGTCCGGCGGTCCGGCCCGGCGGATGCGTACGCCGCCCGTCATACCTCCAGCAGCTCGGCTTCCTTGATCCGGAGCAGGTCGTCGACCGACGCCACGTAGCGATGCGTGGTCTCCTCCAGCTCCTTCTCCGCCCGGCGCACCTCGTCCTCGCCGGCCTCGCCGTCCTTGACCAGCTTGTCCAGACGCGTCTTGGCGTGCCGCCGAACGCTGCGGATGGCGATCCGGGCGTCCTCAGCCTTGCCGTGCGCCTGCTTGATCATCTCCCGCCGGCGCTCCTCGGTGAGCTGCGGGAAAACCACCCGGATGATGCTGCCGTCGTTCGTCGGGTTGACGCCGAGGTCGCTGTCCCGGATGGCTCGCTCGATGGCGGCCAGGGAGCCCTTGTCGTACGGCGTGACGATCGCCATCCGCGGCTCGGGCAGGTGGAAGGAGGCCAACTGATTGACCGGCGTCTTCGTGCCGTAGTAGTCGACCAGCACCTTGGCGAACATCGACGGGCTGGCCCGGCCGGTACGGATCATGGCCAGGTCCTCCTTGCCCACCGTCACTGCCTTGTCCATCTTCTCTTCGGTCTCGAGCAGGGTGTCGTCGATCATCGGTACTCGATTCTTGTGCTCCGGGGTCAGTCGGCGTTCGGCGCGACGAGAGTGCCGATTTTCTCACCCCGTACCGCTCGAATGATGTTGCCCTCCCCCAGGAGGTCGAAGACCACGATCGGCAGGCCGTTGTCCATGCACAGGCTGATGGCGGTTGCGTCCATCACTTTCAACCCTCTGGCGAGCACCTCGGCGTAGTCCAGACGGTCGAAGCGCACCGCGTGCGGGTTACGCCGCGGGTCGTCGTCGTAGACGCCGTCGACCTGGGTCGCCTTGAGCACCGCCTGGGCGTTCACCTCCAGCGCCCGCTGCGCCGCCGCAGTGTCGGAGGAGAAGAACGGCTGGCCCAGGCCCGCCCCGAAGATGACCACCCGGCCCTTCTCCAGGTGCCGGATCGCGCGGCGGGGCACGTAGGGCTCGGCGATCTGGCCCATCGCGATGGCGGTCTGCACCCGGGTCTCCATGCCTTCCTTCTCCAGGAAGTCCTGGAGGGCTAGGCAGTTGATGACGATGCCGAGCATGCCCATGTAGTCCGCGCGGGCGCGATCCATGCCACGCTCCGACAGCGCCGCACCGCGGAACATGTTGCCACCGCCGATGACCACGGCAACCTCGACGCCGGTCCGTACCGCGGCCGCCACCTGCCGGGCCATGAAGGCGACGGTGCCCGGATCGATGCCCAGCGTCTCGCCGCCGGCGAACGCCTCGCCGGAAAGCTTGAGCAGGACCCGCCCCCAGACGGGCGGCTCGGCGGGAGCTGCCTCCTCACCCTCCTCGGCGACGGTCGGCCGCGTCGTCGGATCGGTCATGGGCAGCCTCCGAATCGCGTGCGGGCGAGCGCTGCTTTGGGCGAACGGTAGCGCTTCACCCGTGTGGGCAGTGTGCCGTACGACGACCCTTCGCGCTGCCCTTCGGCCGGTGTTACGGCGACCGCGGCAGCGCTCGGCACGCGATCAGCCCTGACCGACCCGGTATCGGACGAACCGGCCCACGACGATCTTCTCGCCCAGCCGGCTCGCGGCCTCGACGAGCAGCGCCGCGATGGTCTTCTTGCCGTCCTTGACCCAGGCCTGCTCGAGCAGGCAGACCGCCTTGTAGTACCCCTCTACCCGACCGTCCACGATCTTGCTGAGCGCGGCCTCGGGCTTGCCGTCCTCCCGTGCCGCGGCCTGGTAGATCTTCCGTTCGGCCTCGATGACCTCCGGCGGGACGTCGTCCTTGCTGACGTAGAGCGGGTCGGCCGAGGCAATGTGCAGCGCCAGCTCGCGGGCCAGCTCGCCGAACGCCTCGTTCTTCGCCACGAAGTCGGTTTCGCAGTTGAGTTCCAGCAACACCCCGACGGTGGGCGGCAGGTCTTTCGCGCTGCGGTGCAGGTAGGCGTGCACCATGCCGTTGTCGGCGCTGCGTAGGCCGCGCTTGGCCACGCCGGCCAGCCCCTTCTCGCGAAGGTAGGCAGTCGCCTTGTCGAGGTCGCCGTCGTTGTCCACGAGCGCCTTCTTGACATCCGACATGCCGGCGCCCGTGAGCTCGCGGAGCTTCTTGATGTCTGCGGTGGGAACCTGTGCCATCTGTGGTATCTCGTCTTCCGTTGCCGTCTCGGTGGTGGTGTTCGGTTAGATCGCCGGCGGTTCGGGCTGGTCTTCCGTCGCGGTAGCCGGTTCCACGGCTGTCTCCGGCGCGAACCCGGCGGACGGGTCCGCGCCGAGCAGCCCCGTCACTTCGGCGGTGTCCCCGGCGGGTACCGGATCGGCCGACAGTTCCGCGGCGGTCTCCAGAGCCTCCGGCGCGACCGGGGGGCCTTCGGCTACGTCGCCGGCCACGACGTCATCCGGCACCGGAAGGGCAGCCGGCCCAGCGGCCGCGGCCGGATCGGCTGCAGCCTGCGCATCCGGCACTCCGGCCCCTTCCAGCAGCTCGCGCTCCCAGTCGGCCAGCGGCTCACCGGCGGCGAGCTCGGATCCGTCCTCACCGCGACCGGCATTGGACCGGGCCATCAGCCCCTCGGCAGCCGCGTCTGCGACGACCCTGGTCAGCAGCGCCACGCTGCGAATCGCGTCGTCGTTGCCCGGGATCGGGTAGTCGACCTCGTCCGGGTCACAGTTGGTGTCCAGGATGGCGACCACCGGGATGCCGAGCTTGCGCGCCTCCCCGACCGCGATGTGCTCCTTCTTCGTGTCCACGATCCAGATGGCGCTCGGCACCCGGGTCATGTCCCGGATACCCCCAAGCGTGCGGTCCAGCTTCTGCCGCTCCCGCTGCAAGGTGAGCCGTTCCTTCTTGCTGCGCACGGTGTCCCCACCGGTCGACTCGATCTGCTCCAGCTCCTTGAGACGCTGGAGCCGATTGAAGATCGTGGAGAAGTTGGTGAGCATGCCGCCGAGCCAGCGCTCGTTCACGTACGGCATGCCGACCCGGGTGGCTTGCTCCCGGATCGCCTCCTGGCCCTGCTTCTTGGTCCCGACGAACAAGATCGTGCCGCCGTGGGCGACGGTTTCCCGGACGAACTCGTACGCCCGATCGATCGAGGCCAGCGACTGCTGCAGGTCGATCATGTAGATGCCGTTGCGCTCGGTCAGGATGAAGCGGCGCATCTTCGGATTCCAGCGACGGGTTTGGTGTCCGAAGTGGACGCCGTTCTCCAGCAGCTGGCGCAGGGTGACGACGGTCGGCATCGTCGGCTCTCCTTAGGCGCGCCGAAGCGCGCATTCGGTTCTGTGCAGGCGCCGGTTGGCACCCGCCCTGACGCTCTCGCCGCACCCGCCCGAACGCGACTGCGCGCGGGACCGAGGGTGTCGACCCGTCTCGGAGGAGACGGTGTGAGGGCGTGCGAAGTCGATCCGGCGGACCGGACCGCTGCTCGCAGTCTAACCCGCACGTGTCCACACCACGTCGACCGCCTGGCGCGCCCGTCGTCCACAGTCTCGAGACCGCGCTTCCGCGCATGGATGCGGTCCCGGAAGGTGATGACATGTCGGATCGCCTGCCCCGCCTGCCCCGCCTGCCCCGCCAGCTCGGCCTGCCCCGCCGGTTGGTGGTGTTCGCGCTGTCGGTGCTGGCCGCGACGTCGGGTGCGCTGGCCGTCGGCGGACCCGCCATCGCGGTCGGGCCTCCTGCCGGGAGCGGTCCGCTGCCGGCTCCGGCAGCCCTCCGCGCCGAGTCGCCGACCTCCGCCTACACCTGGCCGCTGCCGGGACACCCGCCGGTGCTGCGCCGGTTCTCTCCGCCGCCGACCCCGTACGCGCCCGGCCACCGGGGGGTCGACCTCGGAGCGACCGTCGGCACCCCGGTGCTGGCCAGCGGGGCCGGCGTCATCGGCTTTGCGGCGCAACTCGCCGGACGAGGCGTGGTCACAGTCGTGTTCGACAACGGCCTGCGGACGACGTATGAGCCGGTGCGCCCGATCGTACGACAGGGCGAGCGCGTCGCCCGTGGCCAGCAGATCGGTTGGCTCGCCACCCCCACGGGCCACTGCGGTCCGGGCATGTCGTGTCTGCACTGGGGCCTGCTGCGCGGTTCGGTGTACCTCGATCCGCTGATGCTGCTCGGCGGCTCACCGGTGCGCCTCTTTCCGCTGAACGGCGGCCCTCCGGGCCGGTCTGGAGCCCCGGCAGCGACCCCTCGGCGATCGACTGCCCTATCGTCGACTGCCCTATCGTCGACTGCCCCGCGCTCGACTGCGCCGCCGGCGGCGGCGTCCGCTGTGTCAGCCAGGGCGGGTCCGGGCACCGAAGGCGAGCGGCCTCGACGCGGCGTGGCGCTCTCCGTTGCCTTGGCGCTGGGCGCCGCCGGCACGCTCACCGTGTTACCGCCCCGGAGGCGGTGATCCGATCACCCAGGTTCGCCGTGGCGGGTCGACTGGATCCGGGGCGCAGTCCCGGAGGTCCGGAGACGCCGGGCCGGGTGCCACCTCCTATCGTCGACGGCGCGCCTGCCCCCTGCGCCGGACGGTACATTCCGGGCTCTTGCAGGGGATCCCGGACAGCGAAAATCTGGGCGCCGAGACGTTGCGAAGGGAACGACGTGAGCGTGACACCGCAGGTAACCCTCTCGGCCACGACCATCGGGGCACCGGACGCGCGGTCGCTGGCAGCCTTCTACCGCAACCTGCTGGACTGGGGCGTCGAGGATGATCACGACGAGTGGGTGACCCTGCGGCCGCGCGGCGGCGGCCCTGGCCTTTCCTTCCAGACCGAGGCCGGATACCTGCCCCCGGTGTGGCCGACGGCACCGGGGTCGCAACAGATGATGGCCCACCTGGACCTGTCGGTGGATGACCTTGAGGCCGCCGGTCGGCACGCCGAGTCGTGCGGAGCGGTGCTGGCCGGCTACCAGCCCCAGGACCACGTCCGGGTCTACCTGGACCCCGCCGGTCACCCCTTCTGCCTGTTTCGGCCCGGCGCCTGACCACTGACCACCGGGCCAGCCGTCCGGTCCGCCGCTCCGGGTCGGGGTCGGTGGTGTCAGTCAGCCCAGGTCGGGACGGGCTCAGCTCAGCTCAGCTCAGCTCATGGACTTGGACCAGTGGGCGCGCAAATACCGCTGCGCGGCAGCGATCTGCGGCGGCGTGAGTAGCACCGGTCGGCCCGGAACGGCAGGCAGCGCAGCGAAGGCAGCTCGGTCCAGTGCGCGGCTTCGGCTCATGGCCCCGGCGCGGGCCGGTCGGACCGAGCTACGCAGCCAAAGGTTCTGGCCTTCGTCGGAAAACAGGAACTCCTGCCACAGTCGGGCCGCCGCCGGGTGCGGGGCGTCGGCATTGATAGCCTGGACGTAGTAGGAGCCGACCACCGCCTGGCGCGGGACGACGACCCGCCAGGCCACACTGTGGGTTAGCGCGGCAGCTCGCTGGACGTTGGTGTAGTCCCAGTCCAGGACCACCGGTGTCTCCCCAGCGGCGATAGTTGCCAGTGTGGGGCTGGCAGGGCTCAGCGCGCCGTCCTGCTTAAGCCGGGCGAAGAGGTCGACACCGGGGCCAATGGCCTGCGCCGATCCGCCGTTGGACAGTGCGGCCATCACGACGGCGAAGAAACCCGAGGTGGCCCGGGTTGGATCCCCGTTGATCGCCACCTTGCCCCGGTACGCCGGTTTCAACAGGTCTGTGACGGTGCGAGGGGCCGGTACCCGTTTGGCGTCATAGCCGATCGACATGATGCCGCCGTAGCCACCGACGTAACGGCCACTCGGCTCCTTGAGGGCATCCGGAATGTCGCCCCAGGTGGCCACCTTGTACGGCGCCAATTGCCCAAGGTTGGCGGCCGCCACGCTGGAGCTCAGATCGAAAACGTCCGGTGCCCGGCTTGTTCCGCGCAGGGCCTTGGCCGAGGCTATCTCGTCCCGGCTCGACGCCGCCGGCTGCCGGGAGACCACGCTGATGCCGTAGGTGCTCTGGAACGTGGCCAGCAACTCCGCGTCGTTCGCCCAGTCGCCGGGCAGTCCGACGACGTTGAGCGTCCGCTCGTGCTTCGCCGCGGCCGCCAGCTTGTCCAGGCCGCCGAGTTCCGCGGCAAAGCCGACGCGCAGGGCCGCCGGGTTGGCCGCGCCGGGGACATTGCGTGGCCGCTGCGCCGACGAACCGCCGCCGCCGCATGCGCCGGCCAGGGACAAGGTCAGCACCACGATGAGCACCGCGCGCCAGGAAGGTACTCGACGGTGCCACCGGAACCCACCGCATTTCGACGTGTCCTCGGCTGCCGTCATGCCCGAAGCCGTCCCGCGATGACGCACGGTCGAAGGCTATCCGGGCTGGGCGGAGTGCCCCCGGCGACACGACGGGCGTGGCCGGGCCATTCTCAGCCGGGACGCCAGTGCCCGGCCGGGCGGGTGCCGTCCTCAGCCACTCTGGTCGGCCAGTTTCGCGCGGAGTTGAAGCACGGCCTTGGTGTGCATCTGGCAGATCCGGCTTTCCGTGACCCCCAGCACCTGCCCGATTTCGGCGAGGGTCAGGTTCTCGTAGTAGTACAGGGTGACGACGATCTTCTCGCGTTCCGGCAAGGTATTGATCGCCTTGGCCAAGAGGTACTTGGTTTCATCCGTCTCGAAGCTGGCCACCGGGTCCTCGGCCTTGGTGTCCTCCAGCGTGTCGATCAGTGCCAGCTCATCCCCGCGGTCCCCGCCCACGTTGAGCAACTCGTCCAAGGCCACCACGTTGACGAAGGAGACCTGCGCGAATATGCCTCGAAGGTCGCTCAGGCCGATGCCCAATTCGGCGGCCACCTCACGCTCGGTGGGGGTGCGACGGAACCGGGCCTCCAGGCTGGCGTAAGCGCGCTCCACCTCGCGAGCCTTGGACCGGACCGATCGAGGGATCCAGTCGATCGACCTCAGCTCGTCGATGATCGCGCCTCGAATTCGACTGATCGCGTACGTTTCAAACTTGATGGCGCGTGCGATATCGAACTTCGTAATGGCGTCCATCAGGCCGAATATGCCGTAGGACACCAGGTCGGCCTGCTCGATATTCGGTGGCAGGCCGACACCTACGCGACCGGCGACATACTTCACCAACGGCGAATAGTGCAGGATGATTCGCTCACGGAGATCCGGGTCTTCAGTCGCCTTGTAGGTACGCCAAAGGTCCTGAAGAGCGACGTCGGTGTCAGCCGGACCTCGTGCCGGTGTCGAGCTTGTGGGTCGAGCGACGGGTTGGACCGCCGGCGGCGGACGAATGGCCGGTTGTGAGAGCCCGAGCGCGCTCCAGCCCGATACCTCAGGCTCGGGGATGGGCACGCTCATAAGTCGCCCTCAGTCGGTCGGCGCTGATGTGGGTGTAGACCTGCGTCGTTGCTAGCGTAGCGTGACCGAGCAATTCCTGAACGTTCCGGAGGTCAGCACCTCCGTCGACCAGATGCGTGGCTGCGGAATGCCGCAGTCCGTGTGGGCCCACGTCCGGCACCCCTGGGGTCTCGGCTGCTCGACGATGCACGACCCGACGAACCGTGCGGACATCTATCCGGCGGCCCCGGACGCCCACAAACAGAGCCGCGGTGTCGTGCGCCCGGAGGAGCTGGGGGCGACCCGCGGCCAGCCAGGTCTCCACGGCTCGGGCGGCGGGTACGCCGAACGGAACCACCCGCTCCTTGCCTCCCTTGCCGAGCACGCGAGCGACTAAACGGATCATGTCTAGGTCGTCAACATCGAGGCCGCACAGCTCGCTCACCCGGATTGCGGTGGCGTAGAACACCTCCAACATGGCCGCATCGCGCAGCCGGGTGACCGCCGCCACCGTCCCGGCGACCGGCGCCGTTGGATCCCCGGGGGTGTCGAGCAGGGCAGCAGCCTGGACCGCGGTCAGTACCTGCGGCAGTCGGCTGTCGCCCCGTGGTGTGGCTAGGGTCGCGCCTGGGTCGCTCGCCAGCCAGCCGCGTCGGGTGGCGAACGCGGTAAAGGAGCGAGCTGCGGCGGCTCGCCGGGCCAGCGTCGCGGGGGACCGGCCTCGGGTCCGTGAGACGGCCAGCCAGCTCCGCAAGATGGCGAGGTCGATCCCGGCCGGAACAGCAGCGCCCCGGCGGCCGGCATGGTCGAGCAGTCCTGCGACGTCGGACACGTAGGCCCGTACCGTGTGTGCCGCCAGACCGCGCTCCAAGGCCAGGTAGCGCGCGTACTCGCCGAGCGCCCGTGCCAGCCCCTCGGGCACCACCAGCCCCTCGGGCACCACCAGCCCCTCGGGCACCGAGGGCCCCGCCCCTGAGTCGTGAGAGGTTCGCCGGCGGGCGTCCCCGCCCCGGCGTCCGCGGGCGCTCTCCGCCCGGGACCGGCGACCGGCCTTGGGATCCGGCATCCTGCTACGTTCGCCCGCCGCCGCTCGGATGGCAATCTGCCGCGCCGGAGATTTCACCGCCGGGCTGGTCGTCGAGAACCGGCTGAGGACCGGGCCACCCCCCGGCATCGGCCGGCCAGACGGGCACCTCAGGGCACTTCAGGCCCTGGACCGCCGGGCCGCGAGACGGGCGCCAGCCGCCAGCCGGCCCCGTCTCGTCGGACGAAACCGGCGCTCGCCAGCTCGGCGAGCAACCCGGTCGCCTTCCGCGGCTCGACGCCGGCATCCGCCGCTATCCGCACGGTGGGAACCGGCGCCTGCCAGGGGACCACGTCGAGAACCCTCCGAGCGGGCAGGGACAGCGCATCGTAGGGCTGGGGCAGCGCCCGCACCGGCGGAAGCGCCCCCTGACCGATCGGATTGACCACCTCAAGCACCTGATCGGCCGAGGTGACCAGCACGGCGTTGCGGTCCCTGATCAGCAGGTGGCACCCCGCCGACATCGCCGAGGCGATGGGCCCCGGCACCGCCATGACGGGTCTGGAGAGCCTTTCGGCGTGGCCGGCGGTGCTCAACGCACCACTGCGAATCGCAGCCTCCACCACCACTGTGCCGAGACCGAGCGCAGCGATGAGCCGGTTTCGGACGAGGAAGCGGTGCCGCATCGCCGGCGCCCCAGGCGGCGCTTCGCTGACGATGACCCCCGCGTCCGCGATCCGCCCGAAGAGGGCGGCGTGACCGCGCGGGTAGGCGATGTCGACGCCGCACGCCAGTACGACGATGGTGGGACGCCCCATCACCAGGGCACCGCGGTGCGCCCCAGCGTCGATTCCGTACGCGCCGCCGGAGACGATGCACCAGCCGGCACCGGCAAGCTCGGCGCAGAGGTCACCGGCCACCCGTACGCCGTAGGCGGTGGCGGCCCGGGAGCCGACCACGGCGATCCCCTGAGCGGCGAGATCGGCGAGTTCTCCGGCGCCGCGCACCCACAGCGCGAACGGCGCCGGGACCTCGAGATGGTCCAAGGCGTCCAGGCCGAGCGGCCACTCCCCGTCGCCCGGGCACACCAACCGGCCGCCGAGGGACTCCATGCGGGCAAGATCCCGCTCCGGGTCGGCGTCCGCGGCCCGCGGCAGGAGGCCGGTCAACCGGCCGCCGGGGCATCGACCGTCCCCACGGCGCAGGGACGCCCAGGCCCCCACAATCCCTTCGGCGGCGATCAGCCCCCGGAGGTTGCGGTCGCCGGGCTCGGCCACCCGGGACAGCGCCGCCCGGGCCAGCCGCTCCGCTGGCGAGCTGGTGGTCATCCGGCCCCCAGCCGCAACCCGATCGCGGTGTGCACGTCCTCGACAACTGGCCGGCTGCGTCCGCCGCACAGCGCCAAGGTCCAGGACACCCGAAGTGTGCGGTCCAGGCCGCGGGCGCTGAGCGCGCCGCGCCGCAGCTGGGGTTCGAGGACGGCGGTGGCTCCCGGGGTGGGCGCGAAGTGCCCGCGCAGCTCCGATCCGGGGATTTGCGAGGGCAGCTCCCAGGGGTGCCCGGCGAAGACCTCTCGCGCCAAGGTCCGGGCCAGCGCGACTCGATTCGCGACGGTCGCCGTCGACTCGACGTAGGGCCGGTCGGCCAGCAGTTCCGAACGGGTCGGGACAGCCAGTTCGACGACAAGGTCGACCCGATCCAGCAGCGGCCCGGAGAGCCGGTGACGATAGCGGTGCCGGACCTGCGGCGTGCAGATGCAGCTCTCCTCCGCCTTGCCGCACGGGCAGGGGTTGGCCGCGAGCACGAGGGTGAAGCGGGCCGGGTACCGCACCGTTCCCCCGGAGCGGGAAAGGAGCACCTCACCGCTCTCCAGCGGCTGGCGCAACGCATCCAGGCAGCCACCGGCGAATTCCGGAGCCTCGTCGAGAAACAGCACGCCGCGATGGGCCAGCGAAGCTGCCCCGGGACGGGCCAGGCCGCTGCCGCCACCGATGATCGCCGGCACCGTGGAGGTGTGATGCGGGGCGGCGAACGGCGCCACGGTGATCAGCGGTTGGTCGGCTCGAAGCGTCCCGGCGACGGAGTGCACAGCGGTGACTTCCAGGGCGGCGGCCAGATCCAGCGGAGGGAGCAAGCCCGGCAGCCGCTCGGCAATCATGGTCTTGCCCACCCCGGGCGGGCCTTGGAGGAAAAGGTGGTGCCCGCCGGCCGCGGCGATCTCCAACGCCCAGCGGGCCTCCAGCTGACCGACCACGTCGGCCAGATCGGGTCGGAAGGTCGCCTCCGCCGCCGCCCCGCCGGCGTCGACCGGGAACGAGATCGGCGTGGGTTCGAACGCCGGCAGGTGGGGCTCCCCCGTCAGCTGCGCGATGAGCATGGCCAGCGAGTCGACGGCGCTCACCGCGATGCCTGGGACGAGGGCCGCTTCCCGGGCATTCGCCGCCGGCACGACGACCCGCTCGACGCCGGCAGCCGCCGCCGCCAGGACCGCAGGGAGGGCACCGGTGATCGGGCGTACCCGGCCGTCGAGGCCGAGTTCGCCCAGCAGCACGACGCCGCGCAGCCGGTCCCCCGGGACCACACCCGCGGCGCACAGCACCGAGGCGGCGATGGCCAGGTCGAACCCGCTACCCCGTTTCGGTCGCCACGCCGGGGACAGGCCGATGGTGATCCGGCGGGCCGGCCACGTCTGCCCACTGTTCGACACTGCCGCTCGGATCCGGTCCCGGGCCTCGTGCAGCGTCGCGTCCGGCAGACCGATCAGCGTCATGCCCGGCAGGCCGGCGGCCAGATCCGCCTCGACTTCGACCAGGTAGCCGTCCACCCCGAGCAGGGCAACGGACAGCGTCGTGGCTAGGGCCATCAGAAGGCCCCGCGCAGATGTTCCACCGCGGCCGCCCCCCGGGGCTTCGCGACCACGCTGACCACGTCGAACCGCAGCGGGGTGTACGGATGGCCCTGCTCGGCCAGCCACCGCAGGCCGAGGGTCCGCAGCCGCCGGGCCTTCGCCGGCGTCACCGCCTCCGCCGGCGGACCGAAATCCAGCCCGCGCCGGGTCTTGACCTCGCAGATCACCACCAGCCCGTCTTCGCGGGCGACGATGTCGATCTCGCCTTCACGGCATCGCCAGTTGCGGTCGAGCAGCGTCAACCCCATCGACTGCAGGTAACGGGCGGCGACCCGCTCGCCGTACCGACCCACCGCATCAGTTGCCCGCATCGGGCCAGGATGGTCGACCGCCATCCTGCCGGTGAGCCGCCGAAGGAGGATGTGGACGTCGGCGGCGCCCGTGCTGTCGAGAGGTGTGGGTAACCCGGCCTACCGGCTGGTGTCGACTTCACCGTCCGGCTTGCCGGGGGGCGCCAGTGCGGTGGCCCGGACCCCGGTCACCTCATCGCTGTCTTCCGAGGTGCCGGCAGCGGCCTGGACCGAGGGGACACTCACCCCTGGTGCGTTGCCGGGCGTCGGCACCGACGCCACCGAGGCCGGCGGCGACCCGGGTGCGGTCCGTATCGCCCCGGCGGCGTCGTCGTCGGCCAGCGCTCCAGATGGTGGCGCGAGCGCCGCGGCGCCGCCGGAACGTTCCAGCCGATCGTCCGCTCCGCTACCGGGGGCCGGTGGCGCGGCGACGCCGGCGGAGGGAGCCTGCGGGTCAGCGCTGGCGGCGGTGCCCGGCTCGCCAGAGGCGTCTTGGGCGCCCTGAAAGTCCTCCGACTTCGGCTGGTTGCTTGCCGCCGGCGGCGCGCCCGGCGCCGCCCGGTCAAATCCGTCGGTCGCACCGCCACCCCCGGGCGTGTTCTCCATCCCCGGGGTGGCGGGTCGCGACTCGGAGTCCGCCACGGTGCTGGTATCGGTGTTGACATCCATGGCCGGTCCTTACCCCGCGCTCAGCCGGGGAAGCCGGGCCGGCCGTTGGGCAGTTCGAGGTCGCTCTTCGCCAACTCCTCGACGTTGACGTCTTTGAACGTGACGACCCGAACATTCTTTACGAACCGGGCTGGCCGGTACATGTCCCACACCCAGGCGTCGGCCATCGTGAGCTCAAAGAAGACCTCGCCACCGGCATCGCCACCGACGGTGCGGACCTGCAGGTCGACGGCGTTGGTCAGGTAGAAGCGGCGTTCGGTCTCCACCACGTAGCTGAAGAGGTTGACGACGTCGCGGTACTCCCGGTAGAGCTGCAGCTCCATCTCGGTTTCGTACTTCTCCAGGTCCTCGGCGCTCATGCCGACCTCCGGCGCCCGTCGGTCGGTCCGGCCGCGGTCTGCGCGTCTCGGTGCGGGGTCATCGGCTCATTCTCCCCCAGCCCGCCCGCCCCCGCCCGGGCGACGTTGACGTAGGAAAACCGATGCTCCGGACACGGCCCGTACCGGGCCAACGCTGCGGAGTGGTCCGGCGTCACATATCCCTTGTGGGCGGCGAAGTCGTACGCCGGATGACGCTCGTGCAGGTCGATCATGATCCGGTCGCGGGTCACTTTTGCCACCACCGACGCGGCCGCCACACAGGCGGCGACCCGGTCGCCCTTCCACATCGCCAGCCCCGGGACTCCCAGCCCACGGATCGGGAAGCCGTCAGTCAGCACGTAGGCCGGTTCCGGCGCCAGGCCGGCGAGCGCTCGGCGCAGCCCCTCGACGTTGCACACGTGCAGTCCCCTGCGGTCCACCTCCTGTGGAGGTATGACGATCACGCTCCAGGCCAACGCTCGTGCGGTGAGGCGCCGGTAGACCCGGTCCCGGGCAGCCGGGGTGAGCAGTTTCGAGTCTGCCAGTTCAGGGATCTGACCGCGCCGACCATCGGGCAGGGCCACTGCGGCGCAGACCAACGGCCCGGCGCACGCCCCGCGCCCGGCCTCGTCCGCGCCGGCCACCGGAGTGAACCCGTAACGGGCCAGGGCCCGCTCGTAGCCCCACAGGCCGGCGTCGCGGCGCACCACCGCACCACGGGGCCGGTCTGGGGACAGCGTCGAGTACCCGGACACGGGCAGCAGCCTACGATCTCGCCCCGGCCGGCGAGCGGGGACGACGCCGGCGGCGGCGGATCGCGGCGATCGGAACGGTGCCGAGGGCGCCCAGCGCGACGGGTGCGACCGGCTCGACGAGGCCGGCGGCCCGGTTCAGCGCCGGCTGGGAGAACGTCTTGGGCACCGGCAGGGTGCCGATCCGCGAAGGCGGCCAGACCCGGACGAAGGCTCGGCCGATGACGTGACTTTCGGGGATGGTGCCGCCGCCCGGGTCGCCGATATGTGCCCGGGAGTCGGCCGAGAAACCGCGATGATCGCCCATGACCCACAGCCGGCCCTTGCCGACAGTGACCGGGCCGAAGCGGGCGTGGTCGTCCTGGTAGACGTACGGCTCGTTGAGGGCTACGCCGTTGACCGTGACCCGGCCCTGGGCGTCGCAGCACGCCACGGTGTCTCCGGGAATTCCGATCACCCGTTTGATGAAGTCTTCCTCGCCCGGTGGGGCGATGCCGATCGCGCTGCCGATGTCGCGAATGACCCGCTGCGCCAGGTTGGACGGCTGCGTGGTGCTCACTTCCGGCGTCCAGGAATCCACCCCGTTGAAGACCACGATCTGACCGCGGTGCACGTCACCGAAGCGGTACACGAGCTTGTTGACCAGCACCCGGTCCCCGCTGCACCCGTCACAACCGTGCAGGGTCTTCTCCATCGAACCGGAGGGGATGAAAAAGGCCTGCACCAGGAACGCCTTGATGAGCATGGCCAGCCCCAGGGCCACGATGATGAGGATCGGCAGCTCACGCCAGAAGGAGCCGCCGCTCTTCTTGCCCTTCTTCCGGTTCCTCCGGAAGGGCCGGGCTACACGGTCCCCCGGGCGGCCCTGGGCCGAGCCGCCGGATGGCTCGGCCTGGCTGGCGTCCAGCGCCGGGTCCTCACTGATGGCCACGTCGGGTCAGCGAGCCGCGGTCGGCTGCCGCTTTTCCTTGATCTTGGCAGCCTTGCCCCGCAGGCCGCGGAGGTAGTACAGCTTCGCTCGGCGGACGTCGCCGCGGGTCATGACCTCGATGCGGCTGATGATCGGGGTATGCACCGGGAAGGTCCGCTCCACCCCTACTCCGAAGCTCACCTTCCGGACCGTGAACGTCTCCCGGATGCCGCCGTTCTGCCGGCGGATGACCACGCCTTGGAAGACCTGCACCCGCTCCCGGTTGCCTTCCACCACCCGGACGTGCACCCGGAGCGTGTCGCCCGGCCGGAAGTCCGGAATATCGGACCGCAGGGAGGCGGCGTCGAGGCTGTCCAGGGTGTGCATGGTCAGTCGCTTCCTACTGCGGCGGGCGCGCCGGGGCGCCCACCATGGTGGTCAACGGTTCGGTGCTGCGGAGGCGCGGCCTCCCGCTGGGACACTCGTCAGCTCTCCACTGTGCCATATCCACGCTCGGTGGGGGCGACCTCGTCGGGGCGCGGGTCCGCCCGGAGCAGTTCGGGGCGACGTTGCGCGGTCCGCCGGTCGGCCTGCTCCGCCCGCCACCGAGCAATGGCCCGGTGGTTGCCCGACCGCAACACCTCAGGCACTGCTCGCCCCCGCCACAGCGCGGGCCGGGTATAGACCGGACCTTCCAACCGGCCGGTGACTCCGTCGACGCCAAAGGAGTCGTCGGCCACCGATCCCGGATTGCCCACCACGCCGGGCAGCAGTCGGGTCAGGGCCTCCAGCATCACCAGCACAGCGACCTCACCGCCGGCGAGGACGTAGTCGCCGATGGAGATCTCCTCGACCGGCATGCGGTCGGCGGCGTCCTCGGCCACCCGCGCGTCGATGCCCTCGTACCGGCCGCAACCGAAGATCAACCACGGCTCCGCAGCCCAGCGGGACGCGAGCGCCTGGTTGAACGGGCGGCCGCTGGGGGTGGGCAGGATGAGCCGCGGCCCGCCGTCGCTGCCGTCGGGCCGGCCGGTCAGCAGCGCGTCCAGCGCCTCGCCCCACGGGTCGGGGCGCATCACCATCCCGGGGCCGCCGCCGTACGGCACGTCGTCAACGGTGCGGTGTGCATCGAAGGTGCACGAGCGCAGGTCATGGACCTCGACGTCCACCAGTCCACGCCGGCGGGCCCGGCCGAGCAGCGACACGTCGAGCGGGCGGAAGTACTCCGGAAAGATCGTGATGATGTCGATCCGCATCGGGTCTCCGGGCTACAGCTCGAGCAGACCGGCCGGCAGGTCGAGCACGACCCGTCCCCCGCGAAGGTCGACTTCAGGGACCAGGGCTGCGACGAAGGGGACGAGCGTCTCGGTGCCTTCCGGCCGGCGGATCGCAAGGAGGTCGGGGCCGGGGGGATGCAGCACATCGGCCAGTTCGCCGATCACCTCACCGGCGAGGTCGACGGCGGTCAGGCCGACCAGCTGATGGTCCCAGAACTCCTGGGGACCACCCAGCGCCGGCGAGGACGCCGAGTCGGCCACGAGCAGGGTGTCCCGAAGGGCTTCCGCCGCCGTGCGGTCGGCGACGCCGGCGAAGGTAACCACCAGCCGACCGTTGATGTCCCGGGTGCCGGCCACCAGGAGCGGACCGCGCTGGCTCGGGTCCGTCTCCAGCAGGGCGCCAGGCGCGTACCGGGTGTCGACCGCGTCGGTCCGGACCTCGACCGTGACCTCCCCGGCGAGCCCGTGCGGCCGTCCGATCCGCCCGATCACGAGCCGCACGGCTATCGATCAGCGGCCGCGGTCGACGTCGACGAAGTCGACCCGGACATGGCGCGAACCCAGGGCGCCGACGACGGTACGCATGGCTCGAGCGGTCCGCCCACCGCGGCCGATCACCTTGCCGAGATCGTCGGGGTGCACCCGGACCTCCAGCACGCGGCCTCGGCGCAGTTGCCGGTCGGCCACCGACACCTCCTCTGGGTGATCGACGATGCCGCGGACCAGGTGCTCCAGGGCGTCTTCGAGCATTTACGCGTCCGAGGCGGTGACCGGGTCGGCCGGGGCGGCCTCGACCGGGGCGACCGGTGCGGCCTCGACCGAGGCGGCTTCGACAGCTCCGGGCCGGGTCGCTTCAGCGCCGTCCGGCTTCTTCGCCCGCTTGCGCGGGGTGGTCGCGGCGCCGGCGTCCTCACCGGCGAGGCCTTCGCGGGCGGCCGTCTCGAAGGCGGCCCGCCGGTCAGGCTTGGTGGCCGGCAGTTTCATCGGCTCCGGGGCCGGCTCGCCGCGGAAGCGCTGCCAATCGCCGGTCACCCGGAGGATCGCGGCCACCGGCTCGGTCGGCTGGGCGCCGACCCCGAGCCAGTACTGGGCCCGCTCCGAGTTGATCTCTATGAAGGACGGGTCGTCCTTCGGGTGGTACTTACCGATCGTCTCGATGGCCCGCCCGTCCCGGCGGGTGCGCGCGTCGGCGACGACGACCCGGTAGTACGGTGCGCGCATCTTGCCCATACGCATGAGTTTGATCTTCACTGCCACAGCGGGTCGCGCTCCAGATGTCGGCACGGGGTGGGGCCACGGCGTCACCGGGTGGGGCCGGCACGAGCGGCTTTGGTATGGCTCGCCACAACCGGGAGGGCCGGCGCGCAGCAAGACTCGCGTCTCATTGTGCCAGACGTTGCGGCCCGCCGGAACGGCCGCGCGCGGGCGCGGCTCAGCTCGGCGGGAACCGGAACTTCGACAGGTCCGGCAGGCTCACGCCGGGCGGTAGTCCGCTAGGCCCCGCGGAGCCGCCGCTCGGCGGCAAACCGGGAACCGCACCGCGGGAGGGAAGCGTCGCGCGGCCGCCCGAACGGGCCGGCCTGCCCTTCTTGCCGCCCTTGCCCTTGCTCGCCTTGCGCGGCCTTCTGGCGCCCGGTAGTCCCGGCATCCCGCCGGCCATCGACTTCATCATCTTGCGGGCCTCGAAAAACCGGTCGACCAGGCTGTTGACCTCGGTCACGGTCACCCCGGAACCCTTGGAGATCCGCAGCCGCCGGGACCCGTTGATCATCTTTGGGTTGGCCCGCTCGTCCGGCGTCATGGAACGGATGATCGCGGCGACCCGGTCCAGGTCCCGATCGTCGATCTGGGCGATCTGGTCCTTCATCTGCCCCATGCCGGGCAACATGCCGAGCAGGTTGGCGATCGGCCCCATCTTGCGGATGGCCATCATCTGGTCGAGGAAGTCTTCCAGCGTGAAGTCTTCCCCGCCGAGCACCTTCGCCGCCATCGCCTCGGCCTGGTCGGCTTCGAAGGCCGACTCGGCCTGCTCGATGAGGGTCAGCACGTCACCCATGCCGAGGATCCGCGAAGCCATCCGCTCGGGGTGGAAGACGTCGAAATCCGCCAGTTTCTCCCCGGTGGAGGCGAACATGATCGGCCGGCCCGTGACCTCCCGGACAGAGAGAGCCGCGCCGCCCCGGGCGTCGCCGTCGAGCTTGGTGAGCACCACCCCGGAGAAGCCGACCCCGTCGAGGAAGGCCAGCGCGGTGGTCACCGCGTCCTGACCGATCATGGCGTCGACGACGAACAGCGTCTCGTCGGGGGCAACGGCGTCGCGGATGGCGGCCGCCTGGGCCATCATCTCCTCGTCGATTCCGAGCCGGCCGGCGGTATCGACCACGACGACGTCGTGCCCCAGCCGGCGGGCGTGGTCGAGTGAGTTGCGGGCCACCGCAACCGGATCGCCGAAGCCGCTGCCCGGTTCCGGGGCGAACACGTCCACACCGGCCTGGCGTCCCACGATCTGCAACTGCTGAACGGCGTTGGGCCGCTGGAGGTCGGCAGCCACCAGGAGTGGGGAATGCTTCTGGCCGGCCAGCCAGCGGCCCAGCTTTCCGGCCAGCGTGGTCTTACCGGAGCCCTGCAGTCCGGCCAGCAGAATCACCGTCGGTGGCGTCTTGGCGTAGCGGATGGTGGCGGTGTCCCCGCCCAGAATGCCGATCAACTCATCATTGACGATCTTTATGACCTGCTGCGCCGGGTTGAGCGCGGCGGACACCTCCGCGCTACGGGCGCGTTCCTTCACCCGGGCGATGAACGCCTTCACCACCGGCAACGCGACATCGGCCGCCAGCAGCGCGATCCGGATCTCCCGGGCGGTGGCGTCGATGTCGGCATCGGTCAGCCGACCCCGGCCCCGCAGGTTCTTGAAGACCGCTTCGAGCCGGTCGGACAGCGCATCGAACACGGCGTAAGGCTAGTCGGATTCCGCCGGCTTCGCTGCGCCGGCCGCCGCCAGGACAGCTTCGACGACGGCGGCCCGCTGCGCCGGGTCGGAGAGCGGGCATCCCCCGGAGGTGACGTAAAAGGCGTCGACCGCCTCGGCACCGAACGTGGAGACCAGCGCGGTGCGGACATCCAACCCGCAGGCCCACAGCGCCGCGCTCACCCGGTACAGCAGGCCGGCGGAGTCGTGGGCCCGCAGGTCGACCACGGTGGCGCCGGTGGCCGCTTTCCCCACCAGGTGGACGTCCGGCCGGGCTACCGGCAGCCGGCCCGGCGGGTACGCGGCCTCCCGCTCCCGGAGCCGCCGGCCCAGATCGAGGCTGCCGTCCAACGCGCGCCGCAGGTCGATGGTCAACCGCTCCGCCGGGGGTACTCCGGAGAAGGCCGGTTCGACGAGAAACGTGATGACGGCCATCGCGCCGAGGGTGTGCGCCGTCGCGGACCGGACGCTGAGCCGGTTGACGGCCAGTACCCCGGCGGCGGCGCTCAGGACCCCCGCTCCGTTCGGCGCGGCGATCGTCACCGGGAGCAGCGTGCCGGACTGCGGTGTCGGCCCCACGGCTACGGCCAACTGGCCGCGCTGGGCCAGCACCCGGGCGGCCAACGAGGGACCGGCCGCCGGCGGAGGTTCCTTCCCGCTGAGCAAGGCCGAACTGCGGCGGACCAACTCAGCCACCAGTGCGGCCTTCCACGGTGTCCAGAGCCCCTCGCCGGTCGCCCGCGCGTCGGCCTCGGTGAGGGCGTGCAGCGCCTGCAGCGTCTCGGCGTCGCCGACCGCGTCGGCCACCAGGGTCGCGGTCGCCGGATCATCGAGGTCTCGACGGGTAGCGGTGTCGATCAACAGCAGGTGATGCCGGGTCATCCGAACCAGGGTGACGACGTCCTCCGGCGGCAGGCCGAGCCTCGGCCCGAGCCGGGCCACCGCCTCGGCGCCGGAATGCGAATGGTCCCCGGGGTAGCCCTTGCCGATGTCGTGCAGCAGCGCGCCGAGCAGGAGCAGATCCGGGCGGGTCACCCGCCGGGTCAGCCCGGCTGCCTGCACGGCGGTCTCCACCAGATGCCGGTCGACGGTGAACCGGTGCACCGGGTTGCGTTGGGGCCGGCAGCGCACGCTCGCCCATTCCGGCAGCATCCGGACCAGCAGGCCGGCCTGATCCAGCGACTCCAGCACCGGAACCGCGCTGGCGCCGGCGCCGAGCAGCGTGACCAACGCCGATCGAGCGGCCGGCGGCCACGGATCCCCGAGCCCCCCGAACTCAGTCGACAGCCTGGCCACGGTGTGTTCGGAGAGCCGGAGACCGGCCTCGGCGGCCGCTGCGGCGGCCCGCAGCGCCAGGCTGGGCTCCGCGTGCGGATCGGCATCTCGAGCCAGCACCACCTCGCCGGCCTGCTCGACCACGCCGTCGCCCAACGGCCGGCGGATGGCCGGACGGGACCGCCGCGTGCCTCGGGACGACCCATGAAGGGTGGACTCGACCCGCCGCCAGGTGTGCTCGCAGAAGTGCGCGATTGCCCGACCGGCGGCGGATACCGCGGTGAGCAGCGCGTCCGCGTCGGCCATGCCGAGCGCGGCGGCCACGGCGGGCTGCTCCTGCATCAGCAGTCGGTCGGACCCCCGGGAGGTCACCCGGTGCAGCTCCCCGCGGACATCGAGGAGCAGTTGATAGCCGGCTCGTACGGTCGCCGCCGGTGGGTCGGTCAGCCAGGCCGCGGCAAGTGCGTACAGGGCGTGCACGTCGCGAAGGCCGCCGGCGGCCTCTTTCAGGTCGGGCTCGAGGAGGAACGCGAGCTGACCGTGCTGCTCGGCCCTCCCCCGTGCGGCAGCCAGCAACGCGGGAAGCCGGCGGGGTACTTGCCGTCGCCAGTCATCCCGGACGCTGCGGGCGAGCGCCGTGCTCACTGCCCGGTCCCCGGCGATGTGGCGGGCGTCGAGCAATCCGAGCGCCACCTTGAGGTCGTCCCTGGCCAGCTCCCGGGCCTGCGCCACGGTGCGGACCGCGTGGTCGAGTCCGACGCCGGAATCCCACAGCGGGTACCACAGCCGCTCGGCAACCCCGGCAACCTCCGCCGCCGAACGTCCGGCCGCCGGGTCGTAGCAGAGCACGAGGTCCAGGTCGCTGCCTGGAGCCGGGTCCCCACGCCCGTAGCTGCCGACCGCGACCAGGGCCAGGCCGGTGTCCCGGGCATCGCCGGCTCCACCGGCATCGGACAGGGCGTGATCGGGCTGGGCGTGGGTTGGGGCGTGCCGAGTTGGGTCGTGCTGGGTTGGGACGTGCTCGACGAGAGCTGCGTCGAACAGAGCAGCCAGAGCGCCCTCGGCGGCAGCGCTGAGCCGGGACCGCAGCGCGGCCCCGGTCAGCTCCGGCCGGGCGAGGATCTCCGTACGGGCCTTCCGCAGGCCGCTCTGCCCGGCCTGCCGTGGGTTCAGAGGGCGTCGGGTCCGTGTTCGCCGGTACGGACCCGGGTGAGGGACTCGACCGGGGTGGACCAGACTTTCCCGTCGCCGATCTTCCCGGTGTGCGCGGTTTTCACGATCACCTCGACCACGTCCGCGACGTCCTCGTCGCCGACCAGGACCTCGATCTTCACCTTCGGCACGAACTCCACGGTGTACTCCGCGCCGCGGTACACCTCGGTATGCCCCCGCTGCCGGCCGTACCCCGACACCTCGGTCACCGTCAACCCGGCCACCCCGAAGGTCTGCAACGCCGCCTTCACCTCATCAAGCTTGAACGGCTTCACCACCGCGGTCACCAACTTCACTTCGACACCTCCGCCCGGGGCACACTGACCGCCGCCGTACCCGCACCCGCCGGCACCGCGGCCGGTGGGTTACTCGACGCGCCGGCACCGAGGAAACCGAAGTCGTACGCGCTCTCCGCATGCTGGGAGGCGTCCAACCCCTCGTACTCCTCCTCCGCACTCACCCGCAACCCCATCGTCACCGCGATCACCTTCGCCACCACATAAGACACCACGAACGAATACCCGACCACCGTCACCACCGCCAACGCCTGCTTCCCCAACAACGAGAAACCGCCGCCGTAGAACACCCCATCCGCCCCGCCCACCGCCGAGGTCCCGAAGAACCCGATCAGCAACGCCCCGGCCACACCCCCCACCAGATGCACCGCCACCACATCCAACGCGTCATCAAACCCCAACCGGAACTTCAACCCCACCGCCAGGCAACACACCACACCCGCGACCCCGCCCACCGCGATCGACCCCACCGGCGACACGAACCCACACGCCGGAGTGATCGCCACCAACCCGGCCACCGCCCCCGACGCCGCCCCCAACGTCGTCGGATGCCCATCCCGCACCCGCTCCACCACCAACCACCCCAACATCGCCGCCGCCGTCGCCGTATTCGTATTCACAAACGCATACCCCGCCAACTCATTCGCCCCCAACGCCGACCCAGCGTTGAACCCGAACCAGCCGAACCACAACAACCCAGCCCCCAACATCACCAACGGCAGATTATGCGGCCGCATCCGCTCCCCCGGCCACCCCAACCGCCGGCCCACCACCAACGCCACCGCCAACCCCGCAGCCCCCGCATTCGCATGCACCACCGTCCCCCCCGCGAAATCCTCCGCCCCCCGCGCGAACAACCACCCCTCCGGGGAAAACACCCAATGCGCCACCGGCGCATACACCACCACCACCCACACCCCGACGAACACCACGAACCCCGCGAACCGCAACCGGTCCGCGCTCGCCCCCGTAATCAACGCCGGCGTGATCACCGCGAACATCAACTGAAACGCCACAAACACCAACGGCGGAATCGACTGCGCCAACGGCCCCGCATACCCCGCCACCGGCTCCTGCATATGCCCCAACCCGAACTGGTGCAAACCCCCCACAAACCCATTCCCCGCACCAAACGCCAAGCTATACACCCCCACCACCCACAACACCGACACCACACCGATCGTCACGTAGTTCTGCATCAACATCCCCAACACGTGACGACCCCGCACCATCCCCCCATAAAAAAACGCCAACCCCGGCGTCATCAACAACACCAACGCCGCCGACGCCAACACCCACGCCGTCGAACCCGAATCCACCGACACACCAGCCGCAACCGTCATCCACCCACCCTGCGCACCCCCCATTTCCAAACCACGTCACCAACGTTTCAACAGCGTGAACGCACTGGCCGCAGTTGCGAGGTCACCGAAGGGCGCGCACTGGATCGCCGGCCGGCCCGTGGAGGCGACGCAGCGGCGCCACACGGCGCGGCGGTGGAGGTCAGTCGCCGATCAGGGCGTCGACGAAGGCTGCCGGATCGAAGGGCGCCAGGTCATCGGCTCCCTCGCCGAGACCGACCAGCTTCACCGGCACACCCAGCTCGCGCTGCACCGCGACCACGATGCCGCCCTTGGCCGTACCGTCCAACTTGGTCAGCACGATGCCGGTGATGTCGACCACCTCGGCGAAGACCCTGGCCTGCACGACGCCGTTCTGGCCGGTGGTCGCATCCAGGACGAGCAGCACCTCGTCCACGTTGCCGTGCTTCTCAGTGACCCGCTTGACCTTGCCGAGTTCGTCCATCAGACCGGACTTGGTGTGCAGCCGGCCGGCGGTGTCGATCAGTACGGTGTCCACCCTGGCCTCGATGCCCGCCTTGACGGCATCGAAGGCGACACTCGCCGGGTCTGCCCCCTCCGGGCCACGCACGGTACGCGCGCCGACCCGGTCGCCCCACGTCTGCAACTGGTCGGCGGCGGCGGCTCGGAAGGTGTCGGCCGCGCCGAGCAGCACGGAGCGGCCGTCGGCAATGAGCACTCGGGCCAGCTTGCCGCAGGTGGTGGTCTTCCCGGTGCCGTTGACCCCGACGACGAGCAGCACCGCCGGTCGGTCGGCATGTGGCAGGGTGGCCAGCGAGCGGTCCGCGGTGCCGATCGCGGCCAGCAGCTCCTCGCGCAACAGCCTGCGGGCGTCCTCCAGGGAGCGGGTACCGGCGACCTTGGTGCGGGTCCGGAGTGCCTCGACAATCTCGGTGGTCGCGCCCAGCCCGACGTCGGCGGTGAGCAAGGTGTCCTCGATCTCCTCCCAGGCGTCCTCATCGAGGACGTCACGGGCGAGGAGCGCCAGCATCCCCCGGCCGAGCAGGGTCTGGGAGCGGGCGAGCCGGGTCCGCAACCGGATCAGGCGGCCGGCGGTCGGTGCCGGTACCTCCAGCGTCGGTGCCGGAGCCTGGGGCGCAACCGGTGGTGCCTGGGCCTGCTCGGGTGTCGGCGGCGCCTCGGGGAGGGTCACCGTGTCCACGGCGCGCACCGAGCCGCCGCGGGGTTCGGCCGGCGGCTGGGGAGGCCGGCGGGTGCCGGAAACCAGGGCGAGGGCCGTGATGGCGGTGACCACGAGGATCGCCAGGATCAGGATCAGTGCTTCCACGGAACGCAATCTTCGCAGAGGCCAGAATCAGGGTGTCGCGGTCACCGATTGCCGCAGCCGTTGGGAGATCACCGTAGTGACTCCGTCGCCGCTCATCGTGACCCCGTACAGCGCGTCGGCCACTTCCATGGTCCGCTTCTGATGCGTAATGATCACCAGCTGGGAAACGACCCGCAGCTCGTCGAACAGGTCGAGCAAGCGGCCGAGGTTTCGATCATCGAGAGCCGCTTCGACCTCGTCCAGCACGTAGAACGGGGAGGGCCGCGCGCGGAAGATCGCCACCAACATGGCGATCGCGGTCAGTGATCGCTCTCCGCCGGAGAGCAGCGAGAGCCGGGACACCTTCTTCCCGGCGGGGCGGGCCTCCACCTCGATGCCGCTGGTGAGCAGGTCGGTCGGATCGGTGAGCAGCAGCCGGCCCGTACCGCCCGGAAAGAGCGTCCCGAACACACACTCGAACTCCCGGGCGGTGTCAGCGAAGGCGGAGGCGAAGACTTCCTCGACCCGCTCGTCCACCTCACGCACCACGGTGAGCAGGTCGCGACGGGTGGCCTTGAGGTCCTCCAGCTGCGTGATCAGGAAAGCGTGCCGTTCCTCCAGGGCCGCGTACTCCTCCAGAGCCAACGGATTGACCCGGCCCAGCCGGGCCAGGCTGCGCTCCGCCTTCTGCGCCCGAGCCTCCTGCTCGACTCGGTCGTACTGGCGGGGCTGCCCGTCGTCCGCGGGTACCGCGGCGTGCGGGGCGAAGTCGGTGAGCAACTCCTGCGCCGGCACCGCGTAGTCCTCCCACGCCCGGCTAGCCACAGCTTCGATGCGCAGCCGCAACTCGGCCCGCGTCACCTCGTCACGGTGGACGGCATCGGTCAGGCGCTCCACGGCGGACGTCAACTCCCGCACCCGGCCGCGGGCAGCGGCCAGTTCCCGGTCGCACTCGGCCCGGGCGGCCTCGGCGGCGTCGCGCCGCTCGGCGGCGCTCCGGATGGCCGTCTGAACCAGATCCGACAACACCTCGCCCGCCGCGGCCACCGCCGCCGCCCGGGCGGCCCGGCGGGCCCGCCGTTCCCGGGCTTGCGCCGCGCGGTGGCGCGTCGCCCGCTCGGCGTCCGCCGCCGCCGCCAGCGCATCGGCTCGTCCGGCGAGCGCGCGGACTCGCTCCTCGCCGGTACGCACCGCCAGCCGCGCCGCCACCTCTGCCTGTCGAGCCGACTCGGCCTCGGCCGCCAGGCGGTCGCGGACCGCCGGCTGCGCGGCCGCGGCCGGCTCGTCATCGGTCAACTCGGGCTGCGCCGCGGCGAGTTGGGCTTCCCGCTCAGCGAGGGCGGTTGCGGCCGCCACCCGGCTGCCCTCTGCCTGTGCCAGAGCTCGCTCCAGCCGGTTGCTCTCGGCCGCCGCCGCCCGGGCGGCGGTACCGAGCTCCGCTAGCCGCTCGGCGACGGCGGCCAGCCGGGCGTCCGAGTCGTGCAGCCGCGCCAACGCGTCGGCGGCCGACTCGGCGGCCGCGCTGCGCTCCTCGGTCGCCCTGGCCACCGCGAAGCGCAGTCGATCCGCGTGGTGCTCCGCGCGCCGGAGCGCCTCGGTCACCTCGGCGAGCGCCTCCCGAGTTTCCAACTGGGTACGGGCCGCAGGTGAGCCGCCGACGGCGGTGGCGGCGGTGAACACGTCACCGAGTCGGGTGACCGCGGTGAGGTCGGCGTGTTCGGCAACCAGCGCCCGGGCCGCGCCCGCGTCGCCGACCACGACCACCCGGTCGAGCAGTCGGCTCAGCGACCCGGCGAGCGGACCGCCGCCGTCGATGGATGTCCCGACGTGGCCAGCCGTGACGTTCGCGGCGGCACCGGCCGCCGGCCGCACCAGATCGAGCGCCCAGCAGGCGCCGGCGGGCAGCGTTCGGCGCGGCGGCCCGGGCGAGGCAGGCTGAGCGGGCGGCGAGGGAGTGGACGGCGAGGGAGTGGGCGGCACCGGATCCGCCGCGACCAGCGCAACCCGGCCGGCATCGGCGCTGCGCAGCCGGGCCAGCGCGCGGAGGGCGGTATCGAGGTCGGCCACGACCAGCCCGTCGGACACCGTCCCCAGCACCGCCGCCAGCGCCGCCGCAGCCCCCGCCTCGACACTCACCAGCGACGCGACAGTCCCGAGCACGCCGTCGCCTCCGTTGGCGAGCAATGCCCCCGCCCCGTCGGCCGTGTCCAGCCCGGCGGCCAGGGCATCCCGCCGCGCGGTCAACGCCGCGCGTTGCCGATCCACCTCGCGCTCGTCCTGGGCCAGCTCGGCGAGCCGATGCTCGGCGGCAGCGAGTGCCCGGTTGGCCGTGTCGTAGGTGGCGTCGAGATTCACCTCACCGGCATCGAGTCCGGCGATCTCGGTTTCCAGGGCGGCGAACTCCGACTCGGCCCTCGCGAGCCGGGCGGCGGCGTCCGAGGCCGCGGCGTTCAGGCGGCCGGTCTCCTCGGCCGTGGCGGCCCGGCGAGTCGCCGCCGCGGCCACCTCACCGGCGAGCCGGGCGCGGCGTTCCCGCCGATCGGCCGCGGCTGCGGCGGCCGCAGCCGCGCACCGTTCGGAGTGCGCGAGGCGCTCTTCGCTGTCCAGCCGGGCCGCGGTCGCGCTACGAAGCCGGTCGGTGTCCTCGGCCAGCGCGGCCTTCAGCTCGCGCTCCTGAGCGTGCAGGGCGGCGGCTTGCTCGGTGAGCACCTCCGGGTCCTGGACCAGGCGCAGCTGTTCCGGTTCGGCAGCCAGGTGCCCGGCCCGCTCAGCCGCGAGCCGGGCGGTGGCCCGGACCTGCCCGGCGAGGGCTGACAGCCCGTACCAGGTTTGCGCGGCGAGGGCCATCTCGGGAGCCGCCTGCGTAGCCGCCGCCTCCCATGTGGACTCGGCCGCGAGGGCCTCGGTGAGCATCGCCTCGGTGCTGTCGCGTTCAGCCCGGGCGGCGGTCTCATCCGCCAGGTCCGCGTCCAGCGCGGCCTGCAGCACGGTCAGGTCATCGGCGAGCAGTCGCAACCGGGCATCGCGTAGGTGCGCCTGGATGCCGGCCGCTCGTCGGGCCACCTCGGCCTGGCGCCCCAGCGGTCCGAGCTGGCGTCGCAGCTCGGCGGTCAGGTCGGTGAGCCGGGCCAGGTTGGCGGCCATCGCATCCAGCTTGCGGAGGGCCTTCTCCTTGCGCCGGCGATGCTTGAGCACCCCGGCGGCTTCCTCGAGGAACGCCCTGCGGTCCTCCGGCCGGGCGGACAGGACCGCGTCGAGCTGGCCCTGCCCGACGATGACGTGCAGCTCGCGGCCGATACCCGAATCTGAGAGCAGGTCCTGCACGTCGAGGAGCCGGCACGGCGCGCCGTTGAGGGCGTACTCCGACGAGCCCGACCGGTACATCAGCCGACTGATTGTCACTTCGGAATAGTCGATCGGCAGGGCGCCGTCGCTGTTGTCGATGGTCAGTACGACCTCGGCCCGGCCAAGAGGAGGTCGACCGGGCGTGCCGGCAAAGATGACGTCCTCCATCTTGCCGCCGCGCAGGGACTTCGCACCCTGCTCGCCGAGGACCCAGGCGATGGCATCGACAACGTTGGACTTGCCCGATCCGTTGGGTCCGACAACCGCGGTCACGCCGGGTTCGAACCTCAGCGTCGTCGTGGCGGCAAAAGACTTGAACCCCCGGAGCGTCAGGCCCTTGAGGTGCACCGGCCGAGCCTATGGCGAAGGGGAGAGATCCGGCGCGTCAACGCGCCGGAGCCCGGTTGCTGGAATTCTCCGCGCAGGGACGCGGCGTCCGGTCAGGTAAGGACCGGCTGCCGAGAGGTGAACGCCAACAGGTCGCGCTCGACGGCAACTGTGGTCACCAGTTCGGCGTTGCTTGACCGGAGGCGGGATACCTCGGCTTCCAGTTCACGTACTCGGTCCCGCAGTCGACGCACCTCGGCTTGCATTCGGACGTCGGCGCCGATGCCGACCGCGCCGAAAAGCGCCTTGGCCATAGTCAGGTCCTCCACAGCGGTCTGGTGTGCACACCGTGATCGTGTGCGTTGGTTCGGTGCCCTTGTTCGTGGACGTGTCAACCGCGCCTTGGCCTGCGGGGTCATGGCGGCGCCGGTACACCTAGAGTCCCACGAGCGGAGCGGAGGGTCAAGGCGTGTCACAGTTCGGTTACAGGCTGATGACCGAAGCGCGTTGCCCGGTCGGACATGAGGCGCGCCCCGTCAGGCATGCGGCCGTCGCGGTCGCGGCTGGCACCGGGGGCAGGTGTAGGACGACCGGTTCATGAACGGCTCGCGCCGGATCGGCGCCGCGCACCGCAGGCACGGCTGCCCGGCCCGGCCGTAGACCGCGAGTTCGCGTTCGAAGCGACCGCTGGCCCCCTCGGTGTCGACGTAGAGGGCGTCGAAGGACGTACCACCGGCCGCCAGTGCGTCGGCCAGCACCGCCCGCACGGCCCCCAACAGCCGCTGGGCTTCAGTTCGGCGCAGCGTCCCGGTGGGCCGGGCATAGTGCAGCCGGGCCCGCCACAGTGACTCGTCCGCGTAGATGTTGCCCACGCCGCTGATCAACCGCTGGTCGAGCAGCGCGCGTTTGAGCCCGCTCCGCCGGCGCCGCAGGCCGGCGAGGAAGGCGGCGTCGTCGAAGTCCGGGTCCAGCGGGTCCCGAGCCACATGCGCCAGGGCCGCCGGCGGCTCGCTGCCCTGGCCGCCGGGCTGCACCGCGAGCCCTCCGAAGGTCCGCTGGTCGACGAAACGCAGCTCCGGGTCGCCGTCGTCGAAGGCGATCCGGACCCGCAGGTGCGCCTCCGGCGGCTGTGCCGCCGCAACCACGAGGAACTGCCCGCTCATGCCCAGGTGGCCGGTAAGCGTGTCGCCGGAGTCCAGCGGGAGCCAGAGGTACTTGCCGCGCCGCCGGGCCGCCACGACGCGCCGCCCGACCAGCCGCCCGGTCAGGTCCGACTCACCGGCGAGATGGCGGCGGATCGCCCGCGGGTGCGCCACCTCGACCGCGGCGATCCGCCGCCCGACGACCCCGCGCTCCAGGCCGAGGCGGACGACCTCGACCTCGGGCAGTTCCGGCACGGTGCTCCGCTGCGTGCGTCAGGAAGCCGGGGGGCCGCCCGTTGGCGGCTCGGGTACGGCGGGCGGTGACGAGCCCGGCGGCTCGGCCGGTTGTGGTTCGGCTTCCTCCGGCGGTACGGGACTCGCCCGGTCGGCGACGCTGCGTAGGGCGGCATCGGCCCGGTCTCGCAGCGCCAGCCAAGCCTCCGCGGCGGCCTCCTGCTCGGCCTGCTTCTTCGACGTCCCGGTGCCTCGGCCCAGCTGGTCCCCCGCGACCACCGCGCAGGCGACGAAGATCTTCGCATGGTCGGGCCCGGACTCGGTCACCAGGTACTCCGGTGACCCCAGCGCCTTGGTCGCGCACAGTTCCTGCAGGGAGGTCTTCCAGTCCAGCCCGGCCCCGAGCGCGGCGGAGTCCGCGAGCAGCGGATCGAAGAGTCGGTGGATGAAGGCAGATGCCCCGGCTAGGCCGCCGGTGAGGTAGACGGCGCCGATCAGCGCCTCCAGTCCGTCGGCCAGGATGGAGGCCTTCTCCCGCCCACCGGTGGTCTGCTCGCCGCGACCGAGGCGCACGTGCGAACCCAAATCGAGGGCCTGGGCCACGCTCGCCAGGGCGCGCATGTTGACCACGGCGGCCCGCAATTTGGCCAGGTGACCCTCGGAGATCTCCGGGTTGTCGCGATACAGCGCATCGGTGATGACCAAGCCCAGCACGCTGTCGCCGAGGAATTCCAACCGCTCGTTGGTCGGCAACCCGCCGTTCTCATAGGCGTAGGACCGGTGAGTCAGGGCTCGGTCCAGCAATCCCGGATCGAGCTCCACCCCCACTGCCGCGACCAGCCGACCGCGATCCGGCGCCGTCACCCTCCCCATCTGCTCATCCCTGCCCCCGGGTCCGCCAGCCGTAACCTCGTCGCGGTCTAGACCGAGAGCACCCTACGGTCGTGGTACGTGCCGCAGTTGGCGCACGCCACGTGCGGCAGCTTCGGCTGGCGACAGCGACCGCAGGTGGCGAAAGCCGGTGCCTTGGCCTTCCACTGCGAGCGGCGCGAGCGGGTGTTGCTGCGCGACATTCGACGTTTGGGTACGGCCACGGTTCAGCGCTCCTGGTCCTGGGTGTCGACTCGATCCTCGATCGTAGAGGTGCCGTTGAGGTGGTGGTCGTGCTCGGCGGCGCGCGGCCGGCCATCGAGCAGTCCGGACAGCGCCGCCCATCGCGGGTCGGCGACGGCGTGGGTGTGCTCGGGCGGCAGGTCGGCCAGCCGTTCGCCGCACACGGCGCACAGCCCCGGGCAGTCGGCTCGACAGTGCGGGGACAGGGGCAGCGCGAGCACGACCGCATCTCGGATCACCGGCTCGAGGTCGAGCCGGTCCTCGATGAGGAGGCCGAGATCCTCCTGCGCCGGGTCGGAGACGTCGCCGCGAAGGTCCGGGTACACGAAGAGCTGTTGAAGGTCGAACTCTGCGCTGGAGGTCACCGGGTCAAGGCAGCGGCTGCATTCGCCGACAAGTTGGGCGCGGGCGACCCCGGACACCAAGATGCCCTCCACCACGGCCTCCAGGCGCAGGTCGAGATCCAGGTCCGCACCGGCGGGGACGCCGAGCATCCCGGCGCCGAGCGCAGGCGGAGCGGGCACGGTGAACCGGGCACGACGCATCGACCCCGCACGCCGGCCCATGTCGCGGGTGTCCAGCACCAGGGGGCCGCGCGGGTCGAGGTGCGGGTGGTGAAATCCAGGCATGCCGAACTCGGGAGGTAGGGGACGGTCCACCCAGGATAGCCGGTCCCGCCACCTCGGCTGCTCGGCGCGCCGGGAGGCCGCACTCGGCCCGGGGGGTTCCCGCCCGGTGCAAGCGCAGGCTAGGCATCCCGGCTGGGAGTGGCCCCCGGACAGTGTCTGCTCAACCGCGCATGCACCGGCTTGGGGACGAGGGCGGTGACGTCGCCGCCGTAGAGCGCGACCTGCTTGACCAGCGAGGAGGACAGGAAGCTGTACAGCGGGTTGGTCGGCATGAACAGCGTTTCCACCCCGGCCAACGACTGGTTCATCTGGGCCATCTGCAGCTCGTAGTCGAAGTCCGAGACAGCCCGCAGGCCCTTGACGACCACGCCGATGTCGCGGTCCCGGCAGAAGTCGACCAGCAATCCGGTGAACGAGTCGATGGTCACGTTCGGATAGCCGGCGGTGGCCTCGCTCAACATGTCGATGCGCTCGTCGAGCGCGAACAGCCCCTGCTTGGCAGGATTGATCATTACGGCCACGACGACCTGGTCGTAGATCCGGCTGGCTCGCTCGATGATGTCCAGGTGGCCACAGGTCACCGGATCGAACGATCCAGGGCAGATGGCACGTCGGGGCACCGGAACCTCCGTTGATCAGGCTGGGCGACCGTACCAAAGTGTGGCTTCGCCGTAGCGACGGGTCCGCCGCGGGGTCCATCCGGCGGGCCAAGGGAAGTCCGGGTCGCGACTGGACCGCTCCACCGCCACGATGGCCGCGCTCGGCCCGGCGCCCAGCAGCCCGGCATCGACCAGCGCGTTGAGCTGGGCCGCGAGCCGGTCCGCCGGATAGGCATACGGCGGGTCGACGAGCACGAGGCCGTACCCGGCCGGGCCGGGGGGGCGGGCACCGTGCCGGAGTACCCAACGCTCGACGCGATCGGCGACCACCATGACGCCGGGTAGTCCCAGCGCCGCCGCGTTGGCCCGCAGCGCCCGCAGCGCGGCCCGGTCGCTCTCCACGAAGGTCGCCCGGGCGGCGCCACGGGACAGTGCCTCCAATCCCAGGGCGCCGGAGCCGGCGTACAGGTCGAGCACCCGGATACCGTCCAGCGGTCCGAGGAGGGTCGCCACGGTGGAGAACAGGCCTTCCCGGGCCCGGTCGGAGGTTGGCCGAGTAGCCACGCCGGCCGGGACCGCCAGCCGCCGGCCGCCGGCGGAACCGGCGATGATGCGGGTCAACCCGCCGCGGCGGCGCTCAGCGCAGGTCGATCCTGGCCGGGATGGTCAGCGGGAGGTCGCCGTAGGCCCCGTAGCTGAAGCTGGCGATGCCCCTTTCATACCACCTCCCGGTGTGTGGCCGCCAGATCACGTAGTCCGCCTTGCCGTCGCCGTTGACGTCGCCGGACACGGGCACGTCACCAGGCACGCCCCAATGCACCTTGGCCAGGCCCTTGACGTACCAGTAGCCGGTGGATGGCCGGTAGACCGCGACCTCGGCCGCCTCGCCGCCGGCGTAGTCCCGGGGTACCGGGACGTCGCCGGCCTTGCCCCAGGCCACGCTCCCGACATCCTGGACCCACCACACGCCGGTCGACGGCCGGAAGACCGCCAGGTAGATGTAGCCGGCCCCGACGTAGTCCCGGGGTACCGGGACGTCGCCCTTCTGGCCGTAGAGCGCCTCACCGAGGCCACGGCCGTACCAGATGCCGTTCGAGGGCCGGAAGACCACCAGATCGGCCTTGCCGTCGCCGTCGTAGTCCCGCGGCACCGGGATGTCGCCCTTCTGGCCGTACTGGAACGTGCCGACGTGTCGGATGTACCAGGTGGCGTTGGAGGGCCGGAACACGGCGAGCTCGGCCACTCCGTCACCGTTGTAGTCCGCCGGCACCGGTATGTCCCCCCTGGTCCCCCACGTCCGCTCGCCGTGGCCACGGATGTACCACGTTCCGTTGGACGGCCGGAACACGCCCACCGCCGCCGGGTACCGAGGCGCCACCCGCGCCGCGGCCGGGCTGAACGCAGCGGGTGCGGCGGATGTGGTGGCCGTGGTCGACCGGGTGGATCGGCCGGGTCCGGTCGGGCTGGCGGCAGCGCCGCCGGCTGAGGGGGCCACGGTGCCGGCCGCGGCCGTGGCCAGGGTCGCGGTGACCGCCACCGCTGCGGTCCGACGTGACAAGCACCGGCGCACCCGGGAGCCGCGGTCGGATCTCGACGATGCCGGTGGCGTCGTCATCACGCCCGGTATGCCGGCTCTCGGTGGCTCGGCTCGCAGTGTCCCTGCCTTCGGTGTCCCGGCGTTCGGTGTCCCGGCGTTCGGTGTCATGGCGGCATCATGGCCCATCGCGAGGGCTTCGGCAGGAGTCGGGTCGTCGGCGGGGACTCAGGTCTTCTGCACGGGACTCAGGTCTTCTGCACGGGACTCAGGTCTTCTGCAGGAACTCAGCCTGATCCTGGGCGGCCAGCCGGGCGACCGCCCGGGCCAGCCCGGGCTGGCCGGCGA
This sequence comes from uncultured Actinomycetota bacterium, assembly GCA_963814355.1. Lineage (GTDB taxonomy): Bacteria > Actinomycetota > Actinomycetes > JADGOV01 > JADGOV01 > JADGOV01. Next base: position 228,247 of record CAWFCZ010000002.1, read on the forward strand.
GTTCGGGATCGATGGCTATCAGTGCGGCGGCGTCGTCCCGAGCCCGCCGGATGATCGGCTCGTCCCGCAGCAGGCTGAGGAGTTTCAGCCCGCTGCGCCGGCCGGACTGCTCAGCCCCGACCACGTTCCCCTCGCGGCGCTGTTCCAAATCCAGCCGGGCCAGCGTGAAGCCGTCGCCGGTGGCGGCCACGGCGGCGAGTCGCTCGGCGGCCGGCGTGCCGGCCGGTACCGAGGTCTGCAGCAGGCACCAGCCCGGTGGGCCACCGCGACCGACCCGGCCGCGAAGCTGGTGCAGTTGGGAAACGCCGAACCGGTCGGCATCGAGCACCACCATGACCGTCGCATTCCCCACGTCCACGCCCACTTCGACGACCGTGGTGGCGACCAGCACATCGAGGCGCCCGGCGGTGAACTCACGCATCGCCACGTCCTTGTCCTCCGGCGGCAACCGGCCGTGCAATACCCCGACCCGCAGCCCGGACAGCGGCCCGCCGGCCAGCTCCGGAGCGACTGTCAGCACGGCCGCGGCCGGGCGCCGGTCGGCGGCGGGATCGGCGGTGTCCCCATCCGGCGCCGGCCGGTCACCGGGGCGTCCCGAACTCTCCTCGGGATCCTCGCTCCGGTCCTCCTCGGACCCCTCGTCGGGACCGTCGCCGTGAAGCTCCGGGCCACCGTCGCCGATCCGCGGGCAGACCACGTAGGCCTGGTGCCCGGCCGCCACCTCCTCGACGACCCGGCCCCACATCCGCCGCGTCCAGCCGGGGTTGTCTGCCGGGACGACGAAGCTGGCCACCGGGGAGCGGCCGGCGGGCAGCTCGCGCAGGGTGGAGATCTCCAGGTCGCCGTACACGGTCATGGCCACTGTCCGCGGAATCGGGGTGGCCGTCATGACCAGCACGTGCGGTGGGGTGGCCCCCTTGGCCCTCAGGGCGTCGCGCTGCTCGACGCCGAAGCGGTGCTGCTCGTCGATGACGACCAGCCCGAGATCGGCGAAGTCCACGCCCTCCTGCAGCAAGGCGTGCGTGCCCACCACGATGCCGGCCTGCCCGGCGGCGGTCTCGGCGAGGGCGTGGCGGCGGGCTCCGGCGGGCTGGGACCCGGTGAGCAGGGCCACTCGGGTTGCCCCGGATTCCGCGCCGAGTTCGCCGGCCGCCCCCAGTGGGCCGAGCAGCGCCCGGATCGAGCGGGCATGCTGCTGAGCCAGCACTTCGGTCGGCGCCAGCAGCGCAGCCTGACCGCCAGAGTCGACCACGGCGAGCATCGCGCGCAGCGCCACGATCGTCTTTCCGGCGCCGACCTCGCCCTGCAAGAGCCGATGCATGGGATGGGCTCGGGCCAGTTCCTCGGCGATCACCTCGCCGACCCGCACCTGACCGGCGGTGAGCGTGAAGGGCAGCCGGTCGTCAAAGGCCCGCAGCAGCCCGTCGGACCGGGGACGCCGGGGCACGGCGGGGTGGTTCTGGGCGGTCAGCCGGCGTTGGGCGAGGGCGGCCTGCAGAACGAACGCCTCGTCCCAGGCAAGCCGGGTGGTGGCCCGCTCCACCTCCGCCCGGTCGACCGGCTGATGAATCGCACCCAGGGCTTCGGCCCGATCGAGAAGACCTTCGCGGCGGCGGACCTCCTCGGGCAGGGGATCGTCGGCGATGGTCAGGAAGGGCAGGACCAGGGCCACGCACCGAGCGATGTCCCAGGACGACACCGCGGCGGTCGCCGGGTAGACCGGAATCAGGGTCCCGGTGAACTCCGCCACCGTCGCCGCCGTTTCCGGGTCGCTGTCGCCGAGCGGGTCGAGCAGCAGGTACGTGGGATGGGCCAGTTGCCGCTGGCCCCGATATGTGGTCACCTTGCCGGCGAATAGGCCCTGCCGCCCGGGGCGCAGGTGCTGGGCCCGCCAACCCTGTTTGAAGAACGTCAAGGTGAGATAGCCGGAGCCGTCGGTGACCTGGGCCTCCACAATCTCGCCTTTGCGTTGCTTCATCTGCCGGCGACTGACCCGGGCCACACGGGCCAGCACGGTCACGTGCTCGTTCGGCGCCAAGCGGTCCAGCGCAGTGAGCTGCCCACGTTCGGCGTACCGCCGCGGGTAGTGGGCCAGAAGGTCTTCCACGGTGCGGAAGCCGAAGGCCTTGTCGAGGTCGGCCGCCCCTTTGCCGATCACGGTCCGGAGCGGCTCGTCGAGGTCGCTCACTCCACACCCACCAGCAGCGGATGACCTACTTGGCCGCAGAGGTGCGCCTCCACCTCGACCGCCGGCCGGGTCGAGGTGATCCGCTCGGTCAGCCGATCCGCCAGCTCCGGCGGTGCGTCCGGGCCGACCAGCAGGGTGACGAGTTCCCCGCCGCCGGCCAGCATCCGGTCCAGCAGTTCGACGGCCGCGTCGGCCACCTCGTCGGCGATCAACGCTACGTCGCCCTCGATCACGCCGAGTGCCTGGCCGGGCGCACAGATGCCGGCACTGGTCAACGCCTCGTGCTCGGCCACCACGATCTCACCAGAGCGGGTGGATCGAGCCGACGCGGTCATCGCCACGACGTCTTCGGCGAAGGGCTGGCCGACGTCGTGCACCGCCAGCGCCGCCAAAGTCTGCATCACCGAGCGGGTCGGCACCACTCGGACCGACAATCCCTCCGAGCGGGCGGTGGCCGCGGCGGCGTGGGCCTCGGCCCAGGCGGCGGCGTCGTTGGGCAGGACGACCACCTCCCCGGCTCCCGTGCTCCGGATCGCATGCACCACCTCGGCGACGGTGGGGCAACCCAGCGCGAAGCCTTCCACCACGGTTGCTCCGGAGGCCGCCAACAGCGCCGACAGGCCCGCGCCGGGCGCCATGGCGACCACCGCGCGCCCGGTCGGCGGCTCCTCGGACGACGAGGCCCGCGGCGTGGGAGTGTCCGCGAACCGGGTCACCGAGATTCTGGCTGGGCCGGCCGACGTCCACGGCTGCCTCGATGGCGGCTCCGACGTCATCGACGTGCACATGCACCCGGTAGCATCCGGGCCGTCCGGAGACCACCAGGGAGTCCCCGAGCGCGCCGAGGGCGACCTCCAGCGCGGGCACCGCCTCCGCCGGGGCGGCCAGCAGGTACATGACCTCGTACGCCGGTTCGGTACCGGCGGGTCGGTCCCGGTTCCGCGCGGCCGGCCGGGACTCACGTTCCTCCACCGGCGGCGGGGTCGCCGACGGCGATCTGGCGGCGGCCCGGGGCACGCCGGCCAACGCCTCCAGGAGCACCACGAGTCCGGCCCCACCGGCATCCACCACGCCGGCGGCCCGCAGCGCCGGCAACTGGTTGGTGGTGGCGGCCAGCGCCGTCCGCCCCGCGGCGAGCGCGGCCGCCGCGACGTCGAGAGCCGAGGGGTCGACAGCCCTGGCCTCATCGGCAGCCCTGGCCTCATCGGCAGCCCTGGCTTCATCGGCAGCGGCGGCCGCACCGGCGGCGGCGGCCGCACCGGCGGCGGCGTGCGCGACGGAGAGGATCGTTCCCTCCAGCGGCCGGCCGACGGCGCTGGTCGCCCCGGCCGCGGCGGCGCGCAGTGCGGCGGCCAACCCCGGGCCATCCAGCTCCGCCCGGCCCGCGACGCCGTCGGCGAAACCCCGCAGCCAGGCGGCCAGGATGACTCCGGAATTTCCCCGGGCGCCCTGCAGCGCCGCCTCGGCGGCGGTCGACGCGACCTCGGCGGCGTGCGTCGTGGCGATCCCGTTCGACGCCCGGTCGGACTCGGCCACCGGCCGCACCGCCTCGGCCACCGCGGCCGAGGTCAACGCCAGGTTGGTGCCGGTGTCCCCATCGGCGACCGGGAAGACATTGATGTCGTCGAGCTCCCCCCGGGCGCCGCCGAGCGCCACCGCGCCGGCCACCAGCCACCTCGCCAGGGCTGTGCCGCCGACAGGCTCCGGCCGGAAGCTGGACACCGGGGCTCCCTCTCCAGACGGCTCGGTCACTCCAGACGGCTGAGCCGATCCGCACGGCTCAGCGCTCGCCCGGCAAGACTAGCGACCGCCGAGGAGACCGCCGCGCCGCTGCGCCGGGTCAGGCGGGGGTACTCGGCAACTTGGTCACCGCTCCCTCGGGCGGATACCCTGGGGTTCCGCCTGTCGTTGTGCAAGGAGTGTTCCGTGGCTGCCGTGTGCCAGATCTGTGGCAAGGGGCCGGGTTTCGGCATGTCCGTCTCCCATTCCCACCGCCGCACCCGCCGGCGCTGGAACCCCAACATCCAGACGGTCCACGCCATCGTCGGTCGTACCCCCAAGCGGCTCAACGTCTGCACCTCCTGCCTGAAGGCAGGCAAGGTCTCGCGCGCCGGCTAGACGACGTCGGCTGCCGCGCGGTCCCGGTCCAACCTCTTGGCGAAGCACCGGCTTTCCGGCGCGCAGCGGTAGTGCCCGTACGGCGGGATCGGCTCGTACCCGCTGGAGGCATAGAGCGCCATCGCCTCGGGCTGTAGGGACCCGGTTTCCAGCTGTACCTGCTCCGCACCGGCGGCCCGGGCCGCCTCCTCCAAGGCGGCGAGCAGCGCCCGGGCGATGCCTCGCCCGCGGACCGTCGGTGCCACGTACATCCTCTTGATCTCGGCCGCGCCGTCGGCCAGCAACCGGACGCCGCCACACCCGACCGGGACGTCGCCGAGGTAACCGACCAGGAAGCATCCTCGGGACCCGGCGAACTCGGCCGGGTCGATCGGCGTCTCGTCGGGGCCGCCGTAACGCGCCACGTACTCCTGCTGGACCCGCGGTACCAGGACCGCGCCGGCAGGCCCGTCGTAGGGCTCGGCGACGACCCGCAGCTCACCGTTCACCCTCGCCAGCGCCAGCCGTGGTCGACCGGACCGATCCCGGCGCCGAGCGCGAAGCCGTGTTCGATCGCGCCGGTGACGTAGTCCTTGGCGGCGCGCACCGCGACCGGCACGTCGGACCCTCCGGCGAGCGCGGAGGCGATGGCCGAGGCGAGCGTGCAGCCGGTGCCGTGGGTGTGGGCGTTGTCCAGCCGCGGTGCCCGCAGCACGGTGGCACTGGCGCCGTCGGTGAGCAGGTCGACCGACTCCGCGCTCCCCGACCCCCCGAGATGACCGCCCTTGATCAGCACCCAGGTAGGCCCGAGGCTCAACATCGCCGCCGCCGCCCGCGGCAGGTCCGCCTCGGTGTCGACCTCGACGCCGGTGAGCTGGGCGACTTCGGGCAGGTTGGGCGTCACCACGGTGGCCAGCGGGATGAGCTCCGCCCGCAACGTGGCCACCGCGTCGGCGCGCAGCAGCCGGTCGCCGTGCTTGGACACGCTCACCGGGTCGACCACGATCGGCGCGGCGACCTCGGCCAAAGCCTCCGCGACGGTGGACACCAGCGCCGCAGAGGCCAGCATTCCGGTCTTGACGGCGTCGACGCCGATGTCGCCGATGACCGAGTCCAGCTGGGCGCGCACCGCCGCCGGGGCGAGCTCCCAGTACCCCTGCACGCCGATCGAGTTCTGCGCGGTCACCGCGGCGATCACCGACATGCCGTGCACCCCGAACGCGAGCATCGTCTTGAGATCCGCCTGGATGCCGGCGCCGCCGCCGGAGTCGGACCCGGCGATGCTCAGCACGCGCGGTGGGCTCACCGGGAAAGCCTACGAGGCGCGCTCAGCGAAAGTGGTCGTGCCCACCGGCACCGACCCACGGCCGGCCGTCGACCGTGACCCCCGAGCCGAGCCCGACCCGCCCGATCACCGCCGCGCCGCTCGGCAGGCCGTGCCGTCGCACCACCCCGGCCGCCACGGTGGCCACCAGCGCGTGATCCTCCCCCCCGGTGAGCCCGAGCCGCAGGTCTCCATCCGGCGCCAGCGCGGCCACGGCCGCCGCGTCCAGGTCGATGCGCACGCCGCTGGCCGAGGCCACATGCCCGAGGTCGGCGAGCAGCCCGTCACTGACGTCGATCATGGCGGTGGCCCCGGCGGCGGCGAGTGCGGGGCCGGCGGAATAGGGCGGGCGCGGGCGGCGGTAGGCCTCCACCAGCGGCCCCTCGGAGGCTTGGCCTGAGGTCAGCAGCGCCAGCCCGGCCGCCGAGAACCCGAACCGCCCCACCGCCACGACCACCTCCCCCGGCCGGGCACCGGATCGGGTCACCGGCGCCTGGCCCGCCAAGTCCCCGAGTACGGTCACCGCGATCACGACTAGCTCCGCCCGGACCACGTCGCCGCCGACCACCGAGGCGCCGAGGAGCGCGCACTCCTCGCGCAGCCCGTCGGCGAAGTCCTCCGCCCAGGCCAGCTCCAGCGACCCTGGGCAGGCCAGGCCGACCAGCAGCCCGGTCGGTACCGCGCCCATCGCGGCAATGTCGGCCAGGTTCTGGGCGGCCGCCCGGCGGCCGAGCTGATACCCGGTCGACCATTCACGGCGGAAGTGCCGACCTTCCACGAGCAGATCCGTGGAGGCCACCACCCGACCGTCGGGGGCGACCAGCACGGCGCCGTCGTCCCCCGGCCCGATCAGGACGGCCGCCCCGGACGGCAGCCTGCCGGTCAGCTGGGCGATCAAGCCGAATTCACCGACGTCTGCGACGGTTCTGCTCTTGGCGATGACAGCGACTCCTTGCGGTTGAGGTACGTTGCTCCAGACCCGATCGGACCGAGCCGAGGCCGGAGGCACGTCGATGAGCGTTCAGGCGTACATCCTGATCCAGACCGAGGTCGGAAAGGCCGCCCAGGTGGCCGCTGAGATCGCCGACATCTCCGGGGTCACCATGGCCGAAGACGTGACCGGACCCTACGACGTGATCGTCCGGGCCGAGGCCCGCAACGTCGACGAGCTCGGGAAGCTGGTGGTCGCCAGCATCCAAGGCGTGCCCGGCATCACCCGGACCCTGACCTGCCCCGTCGTCCACCTCTAGCCGCCGGCGTGCCGGCGAGGCGCCGGGTGATCTCGGCCGGGGTCCTGGCCGGTCTCATCGCCGCCTCTGTCGCCGGGTGCGGCGGCTCCGGTCCGGTCGCCGTGCCGTTGCCCGGTCCGGCCCCGCCGGATGCCGCACTGTGCGCCCGGCTGCACGCCGGGCTGCCCGCCAAAGTGGGCGGGCACGGCTCGCGCGAGGTGAAGCCGCAATCGGAGTTCACCGCGGCCTGGGGAAATCCGCCCGTCGTGCTGACCTGCGGCGTGCCGCGACCTACCGGTCTGAACGGCTCGGGCATCGCACCGCTGGGCATCAACGGCGTGGCCTGGCTGCAGGAGACCGGTGCCGACGCCGTGGGCTACACCGCCGTGGACCGCGGGGTCTTCGTCCGGGTCGACATCCCTAAGCAGTACGCCGGCCAGAGTTCCATCCTGATCGACCTCAGCGACGCGGTGTCGCGGACGCTCCCGATGCGGCCTATTCCGCGGTAACCGCCGGTTAGCGCAGGCCGACGCCGCGACGCAGCGCGCCGGCCAACAGCCGGTCCACCAGCGCCCGGTAATCCACCCCGCTGGCCGCCCACATCCGGGGGAACATCGACGCGGGCGTGAAGCCCGGCATGGTGTTGACCTCGTTGACCAGCAGCGAGCCGTCCGGCCGGAGAAAGAAGTCGACCCGAGCCAGACCTTCACACTCCAGCGCCGAAAAGGCGGCGCAGGCCAGCGACTGCACCCGCGCGGTGAGCTCGGCACCGATCTTCGCCGGGACGTCGAACTCGGTCGCCTCGTCGAGGTACTTGGCCTCGAAGTCGTAGAACTCCCGCCCACCGGTGATTCTGATCTCCGCCGGAAGCGAGGCCCGCGCCGGCTCGCCCGGGGCTACCGCGGCGAGCACGCCGCACTCGATCTCCCGGCCGGCCACCGCTTCTTCGACGATCGCCTTGGGGTCGTGGTGCCACGCCTGCTCCAGCGCGTCGCAGAGCTGATCGGCCGAGTTGACCTTGCTGGTGCCGAGCGAGGAACCGGCCCGCGCCGGCTTGACGAACACCGGCAGCCCCAGGGCGTGCACCGCGTCCAGCGGCTGGCCACGACGCAGCGCGACGTAGCGACAGACCGGGAACCCGCGAGCCGCCAGCAACAGCTTCATGTACTCCTTGTCCATCGCCGCGGCGCTGGCCAGCACGCCGGAGCCCACGTACGGGATGCCGGCCAACTCCAGCAGGCCCTGGATGGTGCCGTCCTCCCCGAACGGGCCGTGCAGCACGGGAAACACCACGTCCACGCTGCCAAGCGCGGACAGATCCCCCCCATCGGGCGGTCCAGCGACAGGAGTCCGCGCGCAGTGGGGTCACCGAGCAGGGCGACGCCCTGGCCGGCGGGATCAACAGCCGGCAGGTGTCGCCCGGACGCCGCCAGCTTCTTGGGGTCATCCGGCGCCAGCACCCAGCGGCCGTCGGTTGTGATCCCGATGGCCAGTACGTCATAGCGGTCGCGGTCCACCGACTCCAGGATGCTGCCCGCGCTGATGCAGGAGATGGCGTGTTCGGTGCTGCGACCGCCGAAGACGACCGCCACGCGAAGGCGGCGCTCGGGAGGGGACGGGACGGCCGAGGTCACTGGCCCGACGCTACTCGTGCCGCCCCCGATTCCAGGGCAGCCGTGAGGTCGGCGATGAGATTCTGTCGGATCCTCCAGGCCGACGGAGATCCGAATCATCCCCGGGTCGATGCCGGCCGAGGCCAACGCTGCGTCATCGAGCTGCCGGTGGGTCGTGGTCGCGACCGGAGAGAGCATGGTGTGGGCACCGCCGAGCGAACTGGCCACCATCGCCAGCCGGACGGCGTCGCAGACCGCTGCCGCCCCGGCCCGACCGCCCGGGACGACGATCGACACCATCCCACCGAAGCGGTCCGGGGCGAACAGTTGCTCGGCGAGGGCATGGTTCCGCTGAGCTGCGGAGCCGCCGGCGCCGGCCAGTCCCGGGTAGGACACCTCGCGCACCAGGGGGGTTTCGACGGTGGTCAGGGCCGCCAGTGCTTGCGCCACCAGCCGCGCCGACGCACTGTGCCGGGCCATCCGCAGCGGCAGGGTGGCCAGACCCCGGTGCAAGAGAAAGGCGTCGTCCGGGGACAGCGTCCCACCGAGGATGGCGCGGGTGGCCGCAACGGCGGCCACCAGCTCCGGCGCCCCCAACACGAGACCGCCCAGCACGTCGCTGTGCCCGCCGAGGAACTTCGTCGCCGAGTGCACGACCAGATCGGCACCGAGGGCCAGCGGGCGGCAGACCGCCGGGGTGGCGAAGGTGGAATCCACCACCAAGGGCACCCCGGCCTCGGCGGCGATCCGACCGAGTGACGGCAGGTCGGCCACCGTGAGCGTGGGATTGGCGATCGTCTCCGCCCACACCAGCGCGGTCTGTGGTCGCAGCGCCCGGCGGACGGCATCGAGGTCGCCGATGTCCACGTAGTCGGCCGTGACGCCGAAGCGGTCCAGCAGCCCGTGGAGCGCCGCGTACGTGCCGCCGTAGAGCTGCCGGGGTGCGACCACATGGGCGCCCGCCCGGCTGAGTGCCAGCAGCGCGGTGGTGCTGGCCGCCATGCCGGAGGCGAACGCCGCGCCGGTCACCTCGGACGCCACTCCGTAGCCCTCCAGCGCCGCGGCGGCGGCCGCGAACGCGACCACCGTCGGGTTGCCTTCCCGGCCGTAGGAGTAGCCGGGCCGCCGGCGGGCGAGCACGTCGGCATACTCAGCGGAGTCAACGAAGGCGAACGACGAGGTGCGGTAGACCGGCAGCCCGACCGGTCGCTGCTCCGGTGGTACCGGTACCGGGGTGTGGACCGCCCTGGTGAACTCCCCACACCCGATGCCGTTCGCGGTGCCCTCCGATTCCGGCGTGATGGACATCACGCTGTCCGGCAAACGTCAGGGTCGAGCATCGGCAGCAACCTTCGTGGATCGAACACCGCGGCCGGCGGCGTCTCGCCGCGCACCCCACCGGCCAGCTCACGAATCCGGACCGCGATCAGGTCGGTGACCTCACGCAGCCCGCGGCCCCAGTGCTCGGAACGGGCCGTGTACCGGGAGAGATCGATCGGTGGGTTACGGCCGGACCAGCGTCGCCGGGTCAGTGGCGTGGTCGTCGGCTTGACGAGGGCACTCGTCGGCTGGGTCCACCAGCCCAGCCTCGCTCGGCGCACAGCGACTCCCTTCCGGTCCGTCGCGGGCAGTCTGCCTGCTATCGGCCCGACTTGTCGAAAGGATTGCCCGCCGGCGGGTTCCGCGCCCGCGCCGACGGAGAATGCCGGCGATGGATAGCGATGCGCACCCGCCGGGCTGGTACGTCGTCGTGCCGCTCAAGGGCTTGGCGTACGCCAAGTCCCGACTGGCGTTGCCACCTCGGCTGCGCGCCGAGGCCGCCCGGGCAATGGCGTTGGACACGGTCGCGGCCGCGGGCGGTTGCCCACTGGTTGCCGGTGTGGTCGTGGTCACCGACGTCGCCGCCGAGGATTTCCGGCGCGTCGGGGCCCGGGTGGTGGCGGACACCCCGCGCGCCGGGCTCAACGCCGCTCTGCGATACGCCGCTGAGGCAGTGTCCTACGGCGTCCCCGGCCGCACCGGGGTCCCAGGTGACCCAGGTGGGCGTGGTGGCATCGCGGCGCTGACCGCGGACCTGCCGGCGCTGTCGCCGGAGGAACTGGCGATCGTGCTGCGCGCCGTACCGTTCGCCGGTTCGGCGGTAGTCGCGGACGTGGCCGGCGGGGGCAGCACCCTGCTGGCGGCTGCGGCGGGTGCCACGCTGCGTCCGGAGTTCGGGCGAGACTCCCACCGCCGTCATCTCGACGCCGGCGCCCGGGATCTCACAGCGATCAGCGGTCCGGGTCTGCGACGCGACGTGGACACCTTGGAGGACCTGCGGGCCGCGGTGGCGCTGGGCGTAGGACGGCACACCGGCGCACTTCTGCCGGACCTGCCGGGCTTCGCGGACGACTAGCTCGCTGCCCGGACGACCAGGCTTCGCAGCACGCACTGCAACCCCTGCCCCTGTGCCGCCGTACGCTGTGCCGGTGCAAGCCACCGTCCGCCGGTACTCCACCGAAAACCGCACCGGCGATGTGCTCCTCGACGACGGCACCCTGCTCGCCTTTGGCCCGGATGCGTTCGAGCGGTCTGGACTGCGGTTACTCCGGCTGGGTCAGCGGGTCCGCATCGCGGTGGCCGGGGTGGGGCCACAGCGGCATGTGGTCTTCCTCACCCTGGCCACCTTTCCGACCGACAGCGATCTCGACCCAGCGAGGGATTGAGGCAGACCGGCCAGCGGATCGGACTACTTGGCCGCCGCTCGGCGGGCACTCGCCCGGGCCGGCTTGGTCGTCGTACCCTCCGTCGCCGCACCGGCCTTCGGCGCGGCACCCGCCGACGCAGCTGAGCGAGTCGGGCGGGTCGAGCGGGTCGCCCGAGTGGCCGGCGGGGTATCGGCTGCGGCCCTTGCGGTCGATCTGCCGGCACTCGAACGGCCGGTAGCCTGGGCGGCGCCCCGCTTGGTGGTGGCCGCCCTGCTCGAGGCCGTCGCGGCGGTACCGACCTTCGCTGCCGACGTCCTCCTCGCCCCAGGTGTGGCAGAACCGCTGGCCGCCGTTCGGGACGTCGCCGGGCCAGCGGCCCGAGCGCTGCCGGCCTTCGCGGCGCCGGCCTTCGCGGCGCCGGCCTTCGCGGCGCCGGCTTTGGGCGTGCCAGCCCGGCTGGCGGCCGGTGTGGCGGCCGCTGTGCCCGCGGAGGCACGGGTGGCTTTGGCCCGGGTGGCCGGCGCCGTGGCCGCTGCCGGTGCGGCCGACGCCGCACGCCGCCCGCTGGATCGTGCGGTGCCGCCGCTCGCGGCGCGCGCCCCGCCGGTGGCGCTGCGGGCCGCGCCGCGGACCGCGCCGACCGCCGCGCCGGCGGCCCCTTCGGCCACGTTCGCCGCGGCCCTGGCCGTGCTGCGGGCGGCACCGGTCGCTGACCTCGTCGCCTTCGGCAGCTTCGGCAGCTTCTTTGCCCCGCTCACCACGTCTTTGAAGCTGGCACCCGGCTTGAACTTTGGCACCGCGGTCTTCTTCAGTTTGACCGTGGCACCTGTGGCCGGGTTGCGCCCGGTGCGCGCCGGCTTGTCGCGCTTCTCAAAGGAGCCAAAGCCGGTCAGGACGACGCGCTCCCCCTTCGCGACGGTACGGGTCACGGTGTCCAGCAGCGCGTCAACCGCTGTACTGACAGTCTTCTTGTCGACCGCGACCCGCTCCGTGACAGCCTCAATGAGCTCCGACTTGTTCACGCCCTTGCCTCCGCATGTCATCGAGGCCCAATACCTCTACTAGTGCGGAACGGTAGGCCGGTTCCGCACAGTTCACAATAACCTCGCGCGACCTTCTTGTTGTGTCGCCGAGTTGTTGCCCGTTAGACGGCCCGGTGCGTGGCCTTGCGAGGCGTCGTTGTGCCGGTGGACTTCGGCCCGCTCAGCCCCGAGCCGGCAGCGTGGTGGGCAGGAAAGCGGCTCGTCGCTCTTCGAAAGCGGCTATCTCCCGCTCCGCCGCCAAGGTGAGTTCGATGTCGTCGAGACCGGCCAGCAATCGCCAGCGGGTGTAGTCGTCGATATCGAAAGGGAAGTCGGCAACCGGCCCGGGCTGGATCCGGACCACGCCGGCCCGGAGGTCGACGGTTACCGCTGCGCTCGGGTCGGCTTCCACCGCAGCCATGAGGTCGGCCACCACATCTTCCGGTAGTTGCACAGGCAGCAAGCCACCCTTGTAGGCGTTGCCGCGGAAGATGTCGGCGAACCGCGCGGACACCACGACCCGGAAGCCGGCATCCTGCAACGCCCACACCGCATGCTCACGGGACGAGCCCGTCCCGAAGTCCGGGCCGGCCAGCAGGATGGATGCTCCGTGGTAGGCCGGATCGTCCAGCACAAAGCCCGGCTCGGCGCGCCAGGCCGCGAAGAGCCCGTCGGCGAACCCGGTTCGGCTGACCCGCTTGAGGTAACTGGCCGGAATGATCTGGTCGGTGTCCACATTGGCCCGGCGCAGCGGCACCGCCGTGCCGGTGTACGGGCTGGGAAACGCCTGCATCGCTACGCCCCGATCTCCAGGTCTTTCGGGATCTCCAGGTCCTCCGGCGCCGCCAGCCGCCCGACGACGGCTGTGGCCGCGGCGACGGCCGGGCTGACCAGATGAGTGCGGCCGCCCTTGCCTTGCCGTCCCTCGAAATTGCGGTTCGACGTCGACGCGCTGCGCTCCCCCGGGGCCAACGTGTCCGGGTTCATGCCCAGACACATCGAGCAACCGGCGGCCCGCCACTGCGCACCGGCCGCGGCAAAGACGGCGTCCAGTCCTTCCTGCTCGGCCTGCGTCTTCACGCCGACCGAGCCCGGGACCACCAGCACTCGTACGCCGTCGGCGACCCGGCGACCGCGCAGCACCGCGGCGGCCGCCCGTAGATCCTCGATCCGGCCGTTCGTGCAGGATCCGATGAATACCGTGTCCACCGCGACGTCGCGCAGCGCGGTACCGGGTCGCAGCGCCATGTACTCCAACGCACGCTCGTCATCCGCCGAACCCGGCTCGGGCACCACCTCGCTCAGCGGAACACCTTGACCGGGGTTGGTCCCCCAGGTGACGAACGGTGCCAAGGTAGCGGCCTCGATGTGGATCTCGCGGTCGAATCGGGCGCCGTCGTCGGTGCGCAGGGACTGCCAGTACTCCACAGCAGCGTCCCACTCCGCCCCGGTCGGGGCATGCGGGCGGCCGAGCAGGTAGTCGGCAGTGGTCTCGTCCGGCGCAATCATGCCGGCTCGGGCGCCGGCTTCGATCGACATGTTGCAGACCGTCATCCGACCCTCCATGGACAGCGCGCGCACCGCCGGGCCGCGGTACTCCAGGACGTACCCCTGCCCGCCGCCGGTACCGATCTGGGCGATGACCGCCAGGATCAGGTCCTTGGCGGTGACCGCGAGCGGCAGGACACCGTCCACGGTGATCGCCATCGTGCGCGGTCGGTCCTGCGGCAGGGTCTGGGTGGCCAGCACGTGCTCGACCTGGCTGGTCCCGATGCCGAACGCCAGCGCGCCGAAGGCGCCGTGCGTGCTGGTGTGCGAATCGCCGCAGACGATCGTCATCCCCGGCTGGGTCAGTCCGAGCTGCGGCCCGATCACGTGCACGATGCCCTGTCCGGCATCCCCCATCGAGTGCAGCCGGATCCCGAACTCCGCGCAGTTGCGCCGCAGCGTGTCGACCTGCAGCCGCGATACCGGATCGGCTATCGGGGCCTCGATATTCAGCGTCGGGACGTTGTGGTCCTCGGTGGCGATGGTCAGGTCTGGCCGACGCACCGTACGGCCGGCGAGCCGCAAGCCGTCGAAGGCCTGCGGGCTGGTCACCTCGTGCACCAGGTGCAGGTCCACGTAGAGCAGGTCGGGTTCGCCCGCGGCCCGACGGACCACATGGGCGTCCCAGACCTTATCGGCCATCGTCCGCGGTGTCGCGCTCATCCTGGTCACATCCGGGTCAGATCGGTGCCGGTATCGGCCGGGTGTCCGTCTCACATCATGAGACTACGATTTCGTATCGTGGACAATACTAGCGGAGTCGGCGTACTGGACAAGGCGGCCGCCATCCTGGCGGCCCTGCAGGACGGCCCGGCTTCGCTCGCCGAGCTGGTGGCTCGGACCGGGATTGCCCGACCGACCGCGCACCGGCTGGCCGCCGCGCTGGAGGTACACCGGCTGGTGAGCCGCGACCGGACGGCGCGCTTCGAACTCGGGGCGTGGCTGGGCGAGCTGGCCGCGGCCGGAGGGCCCGACCGGCTGAGGGAAGCCGCGGACGGCGTGCTCGCCGGCCTGCGGGAGAGCACCGGGGAGAGCGCCCAGCTCTACCGGCGGGAAGGGCACCTCCGCCGGTGCGTTGCCAGCGCCGAACCGGTCAGCGGGCTGCGCGACACCGTCCCGGTCGGCGCGTTGCTGCCGATGACGGCCGGCTCCGGAGCCCAGGTGCTGCTCGCCTGGGAGCCGCCGGAGGTGGCCGGGCCGCTCCTGCAGACCGCCAGTTTCAGCGCGCGTACCCTGGCCCTGGTGCGCCGGCGTGGGTGGGCGGCCAGCGCGGCCGAACGCGAAGCGGGCGTCGGGTCGGTGTCTGCCCCGGTCCGCGACTCCACCGGCTCGGTCCGCGCCGCGATCTCGGTCAGCGGCCCGCTGGACCGACTGACCAGGGCCCCCGGCCACCGGCACGCCGGCGCCGTGCTCGCCGCGGCGGGATCACTGCAACTCGCCCTCGGCTGGGCGGCCGGTGACGGCGGTCGCTGAGCGCAGCGCCGCCGGGAGAACCCGGCGGAGGACCGCCCGGAGCACCGGATTGGTGTGCGTCACGGCGTGGGTCAGGGGCACCAGATGGCAGCCCATCTCCAGCTTCGGTTCGTACGCCGTCTGGCTGAAGCCAAGTTCTACGCACCCCCGCTCGATCGACGCAGCGATGCCCGAGTAGTGCAAGTTGTGATACAGCGCGGCCTCGCCGGAGACCTCGTAGTCCAGACCGACCCGAAGCGCGACCGCGTTGCGGTCCCCGAAGATGCACAGCAGGAAGCCGACGAGCCGCTCGGCTTGCCAACACGCTACGACCGAGGTGGTCACTGACGGGGTTCGCGACAAGGCGACCAGGAAGGTCTCGGTCCAGACGTCGAGCCGTGATTCCGCCCGGTCCAGGACCTGCCGGTACAGCGGAAGCATGGCCGGCGCGAGGTCAGCGAAATCGTCGACGATCTCCATGCGCAGGTCGTCGCGTCGCTGCAGTCGGCGCACCTTGTTGCGCGTGTTGCGCCGCGGCTTGGCCCGCAGGGCCGCGACATAGTCCTCAAAGGACGACCAGGCCAGCGCTAGCTGGGCGTCCGGCAGCGCGGGCACCTCGAAGAAGCCCCGGCCGGCGAGCGCCGGCCGAAGCGCCGACAGCTGCCCATCGGGAAGGTCTTTGGCCACGATCCAGCTGGTCCGCCGGGCTCGGGCCAGATCGACCAGCGCGTCGACCAGTGCGGCCTCCACGCTCGCTGTGGCCGCGGGGTCACGCAGCACCCGGCCCTCCCCAAGCAGATGCCCGGCGAACAGGGCGCGGATCCGGCACAATCGCGGCGCGATGCGCCGGACCGGTGCCAGCCACCGGCGCCCGTCCGCGCCGAGCACATCGCCGAGGTCGAGGCCGGAGAACCAGAAGGTCGGCAGGATGGCGAGGATCCGGCCCTCGGCCTCCGCCAGCAGGTAGTCGAACCGGTCTGGTCCGAGGTGACCGTATTCCATCGCCTCGAAGAGTCCTCGGCTCCACAACGGGTCCGCCGCCGGTCGTAAGGCTGCCCAGGCCTCCGCCGGTATCTCGGAGGCCGATTCGACGATCCGCACCGACAGCTGAAGGTCGGCAGCCGGCCGCAGGTCCGCGGGGGGGTTCGCGGTGAGCACCGCGTACGTGGCAGGAGTGCCGGATCCGCTCACCGCAGGACCAGTTCCGGCCGGGACTGTCCAGGGGTGAGACCGACCGTTGCGCCCTCGCCGAGCAGGCCCATCAGGATCGAGCTCACGCTGTCGGTCAACGCCGCCACAGCCACCGGTTCCAGCACGTCAGCGAGTCCCGGGATGTCGAGATCGAATTCGGCGTCGAAGCTCACCCGGCACCCGGCACCCAGGGGTTCGACCGTCCAGCTGCCGGCAAAAGCGGCGATATCGCCTTCCACGAGCCGGAAGTCCAGCCGCCCGTTGTCGAGGTCGAACTCGTCCTCCTCCACCCAGCGCAGGGTGCCACCGCCGAAGGCCACTTCCCACTCGGAGATCGGGCGGCCGTCGCGGCAGGCCACGCGGACGTAATGCACATCCGCAGTGTGCTGTGGGTAGCTGGCCAAGTCCCCCAGGCGAACGAGCGCCTCGGACGCCGTCCGCCAGGGGGTGGTGGCTGCCACTCGGACTCGTTGCATCGTGGTGTCCTTTCGTGGGGTTTGATCAGGCGGCGGGTGCGATCTGGCCACGGCTGGTCAGCCGGGCGACGGCCGAGTCCACGGCCGACAGCAGCCAGTCGACCTGACCGGCGTCGAGTACGGCAGGTGGGGTGAGCCGCAGCACGCTGCCGCGGTTCAAGGAGTACGTGCTGAGCACCTTGCGGTTGAGCAACTCGGCCGCCAGTTGGGCAGCGACCGGTGCGCTGCCGCAATCGATGCCCAGCAACAGACCGCGGCCGCGCACCTCGATCATCGGATCTCCGGCGCGGTCGAAGACGATCTGGCGGAGTTCCCGCAACAGGTGCCCACCGAGCCGGGCGGCGCGGTCCACCAGGTGCTCCTCGCGAAGCACCTCGACGGTGGCCCGTACAGCGGCGGCGGCCAGCGGATTGCCTCCGTACGTGGAAGTGTGCAGCAACGGATCCCTGTTGAGCACGTCGAACAGGTCGGCCGTTGTGAGCACCGCGCCCACCGGCACGACGCCGCCGCTGAGGGTCTTCCCGGCGAGCAGGATGTCGGGAATGACGCCCTCGGGGTCGCACCCCCACCAGCTCCCCAGCCGACCCAGGCCGGTCTGCACCTCGTCGAGCATGAGCAGTGCGCCGAACCTGTCGCACAGGATGCGGACGGCCCTCAGGTACCCGCGCAGCGGGATGCGTACCCCGCCCTCGGCCTGGACCGGTTCGAGCAGCACGCACGCCGGTGCCGGATCGTCGGCCAACGCCTGCCGAAGCGCGTCGAGGTCGCCGTAGGGCACGTGCTGCACGCCGGGGAGCAGCGGTGCGAACGGGTCCCGGAACGCGGCTCGACCCGTGGCGCTCAGCGCGCCCAGCGTCTTGCCGTGAAACCCGCCGTGCATGGCGACAACTCGCTGCCGGCCGTTGGCGCGGGCGAGCTTGAGACCCAACTCCACCGCCTCGGCGCCTGAATTCGTAAGGAAGACGTAATCCAGCGCGCCGGGTGCACTGGCTGCGAGCGCCGTCGCGGCCTGCGCCAGTCTCGGTTCGAGGAGCAGCCGAGTAGCAAGCGGGTGGCTGTGCAACTGGTCGCTGACCGCCCGTACTACTCGGGGATGGCTGTGGCCGAGCAGGAAGACGCCGTAGCCGCCGCAGTTGAGGTAGGCAGTGTCGTTCTGGTCATACACCAGCGCTCCGGTGGACCGAACCTCGACCGGCGCGCCGAGCAGGGCGGCCAGGTTGGCCAGGCCTCGGTTCACATGACTGCGGTAGGCCCGCACCACCGAGGCCCGATCGGTCGGTACCGCGGGCGAGGCCGCCAGTTCTGCCGGCGCCGAGCGGCGCAGCCCGGCGCTCACGCCGCACCCGCCGCGGCCTTGCTGCGGGCGAAGGACGTCTGCGATGCCCACTGGCGGATGCAGAGTTCAAATGTCGCCGCCGGATCGGGCAGGACCGCCAGCGACGTCGGATGCGGCTCCGACACTGCCATGTAGGCCGACAGCTGGTGCAGGAGTCCGCCGATGGCCAGCCGCATCCGGGCCGGGAGCGCCTGAAGGAACACCGGGGCGATCAGCCGGTCGTAGGTATCGGCCGGGACGAACCGGGGTCGGCATACCGGTCGCCCGAAGCCTTCGGCGAGGGAGGCCAGCACGTCGGTCGCCGAGCCCAGCGTGAGGGCACGCTGGCCGGCGGTGAGCCAGACCACCTGACCCGCTCGCGAGCCGTCGAGGAGACCGACTATCCCCTCGGCTACCACATCCTGCGGAACCGTGTCGAGATGCCAGCGGGAATCGACCGGAGCTACCGGGATCTGCCCGCGCAAGAACGCGGCAGCGACCTGGTACACCCCCTGGTACCGGGCGATCTCCCCGGTGACCGAATCCCCGATCACGATCGACGGCCGCACCACGGTCGCGCGGCCACCGTCGGCGTCGACCATGTGCTCCACGACCTGCTCCGCCGCACGCTTCGCGGCGGCGTACCTCAACGCAGGCGCGCCGTGGGGATCGCCGGCACCCGCGGCCAGGAACGCGGTGCTCACGTGCACCAGGTGGGCATCGGCCGCCAGGGCGAACTCGGCCACCTCTCGGGTACCCCCGACGTTGGTCGGACCGATCTCGGTCACTCGAGTGAAGTCGGTGACCGCCGCGGCGTGCACCACGACGTCGACCTCGGCGGCGAGCCGTCGGTAGTCGGCCCCGCCCAACCCGAACAGTGGCGCCGTGAGGTCCCCACGCACAACTCGACCGGTGCCGGGTACCGGCGCGGAGTGGGCCAGGGATACGACTCGCCATTCGCCGAGTCGGGGCAACAGGGCGCGCCCGACCACACCGGATGCGCCGGTAAGGAGAAGCGTTCCTCGCCTACCGATCGGGCAACTGCTCTCGATGGGCACTTCTGGCCTCCGTTGTCCGAGGGCATCGACCCTTTGTCGGTGCACGTCCCCGCACCGTGACGAGCGCGCTGGGTGGCTGCTGATACCGGTAAGGCGCCGCCGTCACACGCCGGCGGATTCGGTGTCGAGTCCGACGGCCGCCAGTTCTCGCCGAAGCCGGGCCAGGCACCGGGCCCGGGTCGGGCCGATGCTGCCCACCGGCATATCCATGGCGGCGGCCACGTCTAGGTAGCTGGGCGGGGGGCCGGCCATCAGCAGCCGGAGCAGTTGCTGGTCGCGCTCGGGCAGCCGGGTGAAGGCGGTTCGTACCCGGGCGTCCCGGTCTTGGGCGACGGCGGCGGACTCGGGGCCGGCGGTCTCGCTGGCCCGCTCCAGGTCGCCCAGCAGGTCGCTCGGGGTTTCCCTGGCCCGGTTGCCGAGCATCCGCAGCGCCTCGCGCCGGGCGGTGGTCGCCAACCAGGCGCCGACCCGGTCCGGCTCCCGGATCCGGTCGAGATTCTCGGCCAGCCGCAGCCACGCGGTCTGGACAACGTCCGCGCTGCTCGCCTCGCCCAGCCGGAAGGATCGAGCCACTGCCCACAACAGACCCGTGTAGCGGTCGACCAGGGCCTCCCACGCCGGCGCACTGCCGGCCGCGGCCGCCGCGAGCAGAGTGCCGCTCGTCGGTTCGATCGAGGTGCCGGCGCCGAAGGCGGTGGCGTTATCCGCTGCTCCACTCATCGTGATCTCCACTCACCACGGCAGCGGGCGGCCGGCGGGGGTGCGGAGGTCCGGTGGCTCCGGGGTGGGGTAGCGAACCGGACGTCGGGAAAGGCGGACTTGGCGCATCTCGATCTCCTCGGGTGCCACGGGGGTGGAAACGCGGCGTACCTCGAAGGTCCTCGGGAAACCGGCTGGGCACATTGGGCAACCGCCCACAGTTGGCTAGCTCAGCGCCTTAGGCTCCGACCCGTGCCGCCCTAGCCGGCGTCGATCAGCGAGCCGACCGCGTGTGCCGGGCTTCGTTTCGCTGTGGCGAGTCGCCGAGCCGAGCGGATCACAGTTGGTAACGCCTGCCTGACAGTGCAGACTGACCCGGTGGACGCGCCGCGCACGCCCCGGTCGTTGATCGGCCGCGCCGCCGAGTTGGACCTGCTGAGCCAGGCCTTTCGCCGGGCCCGATCTGGACAGCCGACCGCGATCCTGCTGTGCGGTGAAGCCGGCATCGGCAAGACCCGGCTCCTGCAGGAATTCCTGGCGAGCCCTGACCTGGCCGAGGCGAAGGTGCTCACCGGCGGCTGCGTGGAGTTCGGATCGGCCGTGATGCCGTTCGCGCTGTTCGTCGAGCTGCTGCGCCAAGTCCTCTCCGACGACGGCGCCGATGGGCTGCCGCGGACCTACCAGGCAGCTCTCGGCGCGTTGGTGCCCGGCCTGACGGTGACCAGTGCCCCGGATACGTCATGGCCACCGGATCAACTCGGGCAAGCACGGCTCTTCGGGCTTGCGCTCACCCTCTTTCAGCGGCTGGCGGAGCGCGCGCCCCTGGTCCTCGTACTGGAAGACATCCACTGGGCGGACGCCACCAGTCTTGACCTGCTGCGCTTCCTGCTGGTCAGTCTCCGCGACCGTCCGGTGCTCGTGCTGGCCAGCTACCGCAGCGATGCGCTCGAGCGGGGACATCCGCTGTCCCGGCTGCTCGCCGACGTCACCCGGCAGGCGAGCGTCCAGACCGTACCGGTGCCGCCGCTGTGCCAAGCCGACCTCCGCTCGGTGATCACGCCGATGGTGAACGACGCCGAACTCGCCGCCCGGCTCGCCGAACGGGCCGAGGGCAATCCGTTCTTCGCCGAGGAGCTCGCCGCCAACGCCGGCGACTCCGAGGTGCTGCCCCGCCGCCTGCTCGATACCCTGCTGGCGCGCC
The DNA here is from genome assembly GCA_963814355.1 of uncultured Actinomycetota bacterium. Taxonomy (GTDB): domain Bacteria; phylum Actinomycetota; class Actinomycetes; order JADGOV01; family JADGOV01; genus JADGOV01. Next base: position 249,347 of record CAWFCZ010000002.1, read on the forward strand.
TGGTGGCCTTGCCCGACGATGTCCAGCACCTGCTCAGGGTGGCAGCCGTCGTGGGCGGCCCGGTTCCCGACGAACTGCTGCTCGGGATCTGTGGGCTGCCGTTCCAACGCTATCTGCCGGCGCTGAGGACCGCTGTGGACCAGCAACTTCTCGTCGTGGTCACCAAGGACTGCTACCAGTTCCGGCACGCGTTGTTCCAGCACGCCGTGTACGGCGACCTGCTCGCCGGGGAGCGCCGCCACCTGCATGCCGCGGTGGCCGAGGCGTTGGACGAGCAATTGGCCAGCGGGCCGCCGGCAACGCTGACCGCGACGGGCCAACTCGCCTACCATTGGTACGAATCAGGCCGGACCGAGCCGGCGTTTTGGGCTGGCCTGCGCGCCGCCCGGGTGTCCGCCTCGGTCTTCGCCTTTGCCGAGGCCGACACCCAATACGCCCGGGTCCTGCAGTTGTCAGCCAGCCTGCCGGACGCGCCGCTGGACTGTCCTCCGCTGCCGCTGCTGCTGGAGGCGGCGGAGGCGGCCCGCCGCGCCGGGGCGACCGACCGCGCGATCTCGCTCGTCGAGGAGGCGATGCAGGTTCTCGACGGAGTCGGTGGACCGGCGGACCGCGCGTCGGTGCTGGAGCGGCTCGGTCAGTGTCAGTGGGAGGCCGGCCGCACCGACCAGGCACGCGAGTCCTACGAAGCGGCCGCCCGAGCGCTCACCCACGAGCCGGCCAGCGAGCTTCGAGCTCGGGTGCTGGCCGCGCATGCCCGGGTCCTCATGGTGCTCGACGACTTCGCCGCCTCCCAGCAGCTGTGCTCCGAAGCGCTCGCGGTGGCCCGCGCCAGCGGGGCGACCGGAGCGGCCACCAACGCGCTGATCACCTTCGGAGTCGACCAGGCGATGACCGGCGATCTCGACGGCGGCTTGACCACGCTGAAGTCGGCGTGCACGGCGGCGGCCGGCAGCGCCCGGCTCGACGACCTGGTCCGGGCCTACGGGAACCTGGCCGCCGTCCTGAGTAGGGCCGCCCGGAACTCCGAGGCGCTCGATGCCGCCTTCGAGGGCTTGGACCGCCTCACTGCGCTGGGATTGCCGCTGTGCGTGGGCGGCCTGCTCGTGGTCAACGCCGTGGCCCCGCTGGTCTGGCTCGGTCGCTGGGACGAGGCGAACCGGCTGGCGGAGGAGGCGCTGAGCGCCGGGGTACCCGCGCTGCATGCTGCCTTCCTGCGACAAGCCCTGGCCGAGGTGGCCACCCTGCGCGGCGACTTCGCCTCGGCGCAGCGACACGTCGCGGCGGTCGGCGAACTGTCGAGCAACATCGGGGAGTGGCAATTCATCACTTCCTTCAGCGCCACTGTCGCCGAACTGCGCGGCTGGCAGCGGGACCACGACGCGGCCCGTACCGCCGTGGCCGAAGGTCTCAAGCGCACCGGGGGCCATCAGGAGGACTTCACCGTCCTGCTCTGCGCGGCCGGCCTGCGCGCCGAGGCCGACGAGGCCGAGCGTCGCCGGTGGCAGCGCCAGGATGTTTCCGATGTCGCCGAGGCCGCCGACCATCTGATCCGTACGGCCGGGAAGTCGGTGACCACCCTGGAGGCCCGGCACGCTCCACTCGACCAGAGCCGGCTCGGCTTGGCCCAGTGCCGAGCTGAGCTCACCCGGCTGATCGGGGCCAGTGACCCGGTGACCTGGCAGCAGGTCGCGGAGGGCTGGTCGCGCGTCGACCGGGTCCATGCCGCGGCGTACGCGTCGTTCCGGGCGGCCGAAGCGTGGCTGGAACACCACAGCACCGATCAGGCCCGAGAGGCGCTGGCCTCGGCTCGGCGGGCCGCCGAACGGATCGGGGCCACCCCGCTCCGCGACGAGATCGACGCACTGGCCCGCCGGGCCCGGCTCGAGCTGGTCGACCGGCCGGTGGCCAGTCCATCGCGGCCGGACATCCGCACCCTGCTGACCGAACGCGAGCGCGAGGTCGTACGGCTGCTGGTTCTCGGTTCGACCAACCGCGAGATCGGCCACGCGCTGTTCATCAGCGAGAAGACGGCCGGCGTCCATGTATCAAACATCCTGGGAAAGCTTCAGGCCCGTAACCGGGTTGAGGCGGCGGCCGCGGCCTTGCGACTGGGGCTCGTGGACACGCCGACACCCTGACATCGCCCAGTACCGGAACGTCCCGGTATCGAGGAGAGGACGAGACGACATGAGACTGACGGTCTGTTGTGGATGTGGCTGCTCCGGCGGAAACCGGGTGGCCATACCTGGGAGGGATGCCTGCCTCTGCTGTGCTGGCGGGTGCGGCGGACCCGAGTACGGCGGACCCGAGTACGGCGGACCCGAGTACGGCGGACCGGAATACGGCGGACCGGAATACGGCGGACCCGAGTACGGCGGACCCGAGTACGGCGGACCCGAGTACGGCGGACCCGAGTACGGCGGACCCGAGTACGGCGGACCCGAGTACGGCGGACCGGAATATGGCGGCCGGCAGGCAGCACTTCGGCCGACGGGCTGGCATCCCGATGTTCCAGACCCCCGCGACCACCGGTACGCCCTGGACGCGGAGGACCACGACCTCCCGGCGAGCTTCGACCTCCGCGACACCACCGATCGGCGGGCCGACGTACCGGTCTACCACCAGGGTCGGTACCAGTCGTGCACATCCCATGCGCTGGCGGCCGCTCTTCAGTATCTCGACACCGGCCTGCCGAGTGACTTCCGCCCCTCGCGGATGTTCCTGTACTGGAACGAGCGGGTCGAGGAAGGTGACACCGTCTGCAACAGCACGGTCGGCATTCGTTCCAGCCTGCGGGTGGCCAACAGGTTCGGGGTGTGTGACGAGTCGCTGTGGCCGTACCGGGCGTCGACCATGTGTAGTGAGCCGCCGCAGGCCGTGTACGAACGTACCCGGCTGCGCCGGCGCATCGGCTACGCCCGCGTTCCGCGGCCCGGCACGCATCCCGACAACCTCGGAGTTGCCGGGATCCAGCACACCCTTGCGGTGCGCCAACAGCCCGTGCTCTTCGGCTTCTCGGTCCTCGAGGGATTCCTGGAGGCCGGCCGCAACGGCGGGCGGGCGCCGCAACCCAGGGACTCCGAGCGAGTGCTCTTCGGGCACGCTGCCCTCGCCGTGGGCTACGCCGAGGGCGCGGACGGCCCCGAGTTCATCTGCCAGAACTCATGGGGCATCCGCTGGGGGCAGGACGGCTTCTTCCACCTCCCGGCTGCCTACTTCGCCTCCCGGCGGCTGAGCGCCGACGTCTGGACCGTGTGGCGCCGGCAGCCTCGCCAAGGCACCAACCAGACCTCTGCCGCCGGTGCCGCCCGGTAGGCCACCGGCGAGCGCACGATCAGCCCGCGTCGCCGGCCCAGCGCACACCGCGCTGGGCCGGCAGCGCCGCACCGTGCGGGCGATGCCGGCGCCACCACCGGGACAACGGCTCGGGTGCCCACCAGTTGAGCGGGCCCAGCAGCCGCATGGTCGCCGGAACGAGCAGCATCCGGACCACGCTGGCGTCCAACACCACTGCGATGACCATGCCAACGCCGATCATCTTGATGAAGCTGATGCCCGACATCGAGAACGAACCGATCACCACCACCAGCAGCGCGCCCGCGCTGCTGACCACTGGGCCGGTCGACTGCAGTCCGCGTGCCACGGCTTCATCATTGTCCCCGGTGGCATCCCACTCCTCACGGATCCGGCCGAGCAGGAACACCTCGTAGTCCGTGGACAGCGCGAACGCCACGACGAACAGCAGGACCAATTGGGTCGGCTCCACCGCCCCCGTCACGGTGAAGTCCAGCACACCGGAGAGGTGACCGTCCTGGAAGATCCAGACGATGGCGCCGTAGGAAGCCGCCAGGGACAGCACGCTCATCGCGATGGCCTTGATCGGGAGCACAATCGATCCGAACGCCAGGAACAAAGAGACCAGCGTGACCCCCGCCACGGCCATCGCCAACCATCCCAACCCCGACCGCAAGGAGGTCAACAGGTCCGACAGCTCCGCGGCCCGGCCGCCGACCAGCACGATGCCCGACCTTGGGGGGTCGGCCGCCCGCACCTCGGCGGCGACGCTCCTGGCCCGCAGTGTTCGCGGCTCGGTGTCCGTCAGCACCGAGATCGCGGCGGTCCGGCCGACGTTTGCCGCGATCTCCGCGTGGACGACGCCTGGCAGCCGCTGCAAGCGGCTCACGTACGGCCGCAGCTCAGTCGCGGCGGCGGTTCTCGTCGTGGCCGCCGGAAAGGAGACGATGGCCTCTATCGGTTCGGCGCGGGCTTCCGGAAAGTCCGCCTGGAGTCGCTCGGCAGCGACCCGGCTTTCCGTGGTCGGTGGCAGCGCGTTGACGTCGATGCCGCCGAAACGGGCATGGGTGACCGGCCCGGCGAGCAGCAGCAGCCCGACCAGGATGCCGAGCGCGTAGCTGCGCGGACGGCGCATCACCGACCGGGCCACCCGATAAAGCAGCCCCGGAATCGGCGCCCGGTGCCGTCCGGGTCGGCGTCCGGTCGGGAGCCGGGCCCGACCGGCCCGGATGCGGGGACCCAGCACCGACAGCAGCGCTGGCAGGACCGTCAGCGACGCCAACACCGCGATCCCGGCGGCCGCCATACCGCCGAGGCCCATCGACCGGAAGTAGACCTGGGGATAGACCAGCAGGCAGGACAGGGCGAGCGCCACGGTGATTCCCGAGAAGGCGATGGTGCGCCCGGCGGTCGCCACCGTGGCGCGGACCGCGTCCTCGACCGTGCCAGAGCGGGCCAGCTCTTCCCGGAACCGGGCGACCATCAACAACGCATAGTCGATCGCCAGGCCGATCCCGAGCATCGTGACGATGTTGACGGTGAAGACCGAAATCGAGGTCACCAGGGTGAGGCACCGGAGTACGGCAAAGGCACCGACGATCGCCAGCGCGCCGATCAGCAGCGGCAGGCAGGCCGCCACCACCGAACCGATACACACCGTGAGCAGCACCAGCAGCAGCGGGAAGGACAGCGCCTCGGCGCGCTTGATGTCGTTTTCCACCCGATGGCCGATATCGGCGAAGACGGCGGCGTCGCCGCCCCGTTGAACCGAAAGCCCCGGAGGTGGACGCCCGAGCCGCTCGGAGATGGCCGAGTAGGAGGTGCGCCGGGCGTCATCGTCCGAGCCGACCAGCCGCAGCGCCACCACAGTGGAGCGGCGATCAGCGGAGACGAGCGCCTCGTCCCCGGTGCTCCAGTAGTCCGCGGCGTGGCGCACCGCGGAGCGGGGCAAGCCGGCGACCACGGTCTGCACCTTGCGCCGATAGCCTGGGTCGTCGACCGTTACGGCCGCGGTGTAGATCAGCACCACGTCGGTGCCGTACTCCGGTAGCTGCCTGGCTGCCAGCGCCCCGGCCCGCGAGGATTCGCTGGCCGGGTCGTCGATGCCGCTGCCGGAGACTGCGGCGAAGATCCCGGCACCCCACACGCCGGCGGCTGCAGCGACCGCAATGGCGACTGCCAGGATCTGCCACCGCCAGCGATAGCTCAGCTGACCCCAAACCCCTAGCATCCGTGCCCTTCGTGGCAGCGCTGACGTCGCGGACCGCGCCGTCTCGGCGCAGGAGGTGAGCGCCGCACCAGGGCGGCAGATACCGAGATCTGCCAGCCTGGTACGGGCTGCTGCCTCCGCGAAAGCCGGCAGCCCAGGTCGCTGGACCTGGGCTGCGCGCGTAGCCCCGACGGGATTCGAACCCGCGCTACCGCCTTGAGAGGGCGGCGTGCTAGGCCGCTACACAACGGGGCCGTGCTGGACCAACCGGGCTGGGGTACCAGGACTCGAACCTAGACTAACGGGGCCAGAACCCGTCGGGCTGCCAATTACCCCATACCCCACTCGAGCGCTTCCGCTCGAAGAGTCAGCTTACCCGAACGGTGCAGCCGGCACCCACAGTCGAGGGGTGTCGGGAGCCGCGGCCACCGGGTGGCTACCGCGCCGCCCGCAGCCGGGCCAGCGAGCGCTCCGGTCCGAGCAGCGCCAGCGATTCGAACAGCGGCGGCGACACCGAGGAGCCGGTCGCGGCGACCCGCAACGGGCCGAACGCGATCCGCGGCTTGAGCCCCAGTCCGTCGACGAGCGCCGCCCGCAACGCGGCCTCGATGGCCGACGCGTCCCAGCGCTCGAGCGCCTCCAGCGCCGTGCCGGCGGCCGCCAGCACGGCGGGGGCATCCTCCCGGGTCAGCACCTTGGCCTCGGCCTGCGGGTCGACGTGAAAGTGCGCCTCGTCGACGAACAGGAAACCCAGCAGCGCGGCGGCTTCGGTGAGCCGTGAGCAGCGTTCCTGCACCAGCGGCGCCGCCGCGCCGATCAACGCCTCCTCCTCGGACGTGGGCGGAGTAGCCACCGAGCCGGCCAGCTGCAGGAACTCGGTCAGCCGGGCGGCGAAGTCGGCCGGATCCAGCGCGCGAATCTTGTCGCCGTTGATCGCCTCCAGCTTCTTGATGTCGAAGCGGGCCGGGTTGCGGTTCACCCGGCCGATGTCGAATGCGGCGGCCATCTCGGCACGCGAGAAGTCCTCCCGCTCATCCGGCATCGACCAGCCCAACAGCGCCAGGTAGTTGACCATCGCCTCGGGCAGGAACCCTTCCCGGCGGTACCAGGCGATGGACACCTCGCCGTTGCGCTTGGACAGCTTCTGGTTGTCGTGCCCCATCACGAACGGCAGGTGGGCGAAGCGCGGGTAGTCCGCCGGGGCCACGCCCAGCGCTGAGTACACCGCGAGCTGGCGCGGGGTGGAGGAGAGCAGGTCCTCCCCGCGCAGCACGGCGGTGATCCCCATCAGCACGTCATCGACCGCCACGGCCAGGGTGTAGAGCGGATGCCCGTCGGCCCGGACCACCACGAAATCCGGGATGCCGGCGTTGTCGAAGACCACATCGCCGCGGATCAGATCGACGAACCGGGTCTGCCCGGCCGGCATCCGCATCCGCAGCGCCGCCTGCCGACCCTGCGCCTGGAACCCGGCGACGTCCTCCGGGGTCAGCGACCGGCAGTGGTTGTCGTATCCGGGGGTGGCCCGACCAGCCACGATGCGGCGACCTTCGACCTCCGCGGGCGTGCAGAAACAGGGGTAGACGTACCCGCTCTCCTGGAGTTGCGCGATCACTCCGGCGTAGATCGGGGCACGTTCGCTCTGCCGGTACGGGGCGTTCGGGCCGCCCACCTCCGGACCCTCATCCCAGTCCAGACCCAGCCAGCGCAGCGTGTCGGCCGCGGCCGCGCAGGCCTCGTCCGTCGAGCGGGACCGGTCGGTGTCCTCCAGCCGGAACACGAACGTGCCGCCGGTGTGCCGGGCGTACGCCCAGTTGAACAGCGCGGTCCGGATGTTGCCGACGTGCAGGTCGCCGGTGGGCGACGGGGCAAAACGGACCCGGATCGGCCGGTCGTCCCCGGGGACGCCGGCTTCGGGCAGCTCGGCTCCGGGAAGCGCGTCTGCGGGCAGTTCAGCCACGCGGCACCGCCACGTTCCGCAGCGTGCCGATCTCCTCGATCTCCACCGAGACCGCGTCGCCGGGGGCCAACGGGCCGACGCCGGAGGGCGTACCGGTGAGGATTACATCCCCGGGCAGCAGCGTCATCACCCCGCTGATGTAGGCCACCAGCCGAGGGATGTCGTGGATCAGCTGGGAGGTGCGGCCGCGCTGGCGCACCTCGCCGTTGACCGTGGTGGTGATCTCCAGGTCCGCCGGGTCGAGTTGGGTACGCAGCCACGGCCCAAGGGGGCAGAACGTGTCGTACCCCTTGGCCCGGGTCCACTGCCCGTCGGCGGCCTGCTGGTCGCGAGCGGTGACGTCGTTGGCGCAGGTGTAGCCGAGCACCGCCTCGAACCCGCGCTCGACCGGTACGTCCTTGCACAGCCGGCCGATAACCACCGCCAGCTCGCCTTCGAAGTCGACCCGTTCCGACGACGCCGGCATCCGGATCTCCTCGTCCGTTCCGATCACCGCCGTCGAAGGCTTGAGGAAGATCAGCGGTTGGGTGGGGGCGGCGCCACCCATCTCGGCGGCGTGCTCGGCGTAGTTCTTTCCGATGGCCACCACCTTGCTCGGGATCACCGGCGCCAGCAGCTTGACCTCACTGAGCGGATAGCGGTACCCGGTGAACGTGAAAGGCGCGAACGGGTGACCGGTGATCGGGGCGACCTCCGCCACACCCGGGTCGCCCTCCACCACGCCGTAGTCGACCTCGTCGTTGACCCGAAACCTGGCTATGCGCACGGAAAGCACGCTACCTGGGTGACCGCTACCGCTCGACCGACGCAGCCCGAAACGGAGGCGGGTCAGGCGAACGCGCTGCGGTAATCGGTCAGGAAGTCCTCCACCGTGCGGGCGTCGCGCCCGGTCGCCTTGCGCACCTCGTCGGTGACGGTCGCGCCGAAGCCCGCTCGATACGCGGCGTAGAGCTCCATCAGGCCGTCCACCAGCCACTCGTCCATCCCGAGACCGAGCATCCCAGCGCGGGCCTCGGCCGGGTCGGCATCGACATAGCGCACCGGCTTGCCGAGCACCGCCGACATCCGCTCGGCGACCTGCGCCTTGGTGAGTGCCTCCGGGCCGCTCAACTGGTAGGACGCGCCGTCGTGCCCGCCGCTGGTGAGCAGGTGGACGGCCACCGCTGCGACATCACGGGCGTCGACGGAGGCCAATGCGGCGTCACCGACGGGCAGCGCCAGCACCCCGTCGGCCTGGATCTGCGCCGCCGAGCGCAGCAGGTTCTGCAGGTAGTCGTTCGGCGACAGCACGGCGTACGGCACACCCGAGGCGGCCAGGTAGTCGATGACCTGCCGGTGACCGGCCGCCAGGCGCCCCGTCGTTGCGGCGGCCCACCCGGCGGCGGCCAGCTTGACCACCCGGGCGCCGGCCCTACCGGCCGCGTCGATGACGGCGCTCTCCTGGACGACCTGCTGCTGGCTCGCCGGCGAGGCCACGAACACCGCCTCGGCGCCGGTCAGGGCGGCGTCCAGCGACGCCGCATGGTCGTAGTCGCCGATCGCCGCCTCGCAGTCGTACCCGCGCAGCGCGTCGGCCTTCTCCGGACTGCGCACCAGTGCCCTGGTGGGGACGGAGGATTCGCAGAGCAGCCGGAGTACTTCGCTGCCCACCGTGCCGGTTGCGCCGCATACCAGGATCATTGGCCGAATCTAGCCCGATCCTCGGCTGGCGGGCCCTTCGACCCGACGACTACCCGGTTCGAGACCGCCGGAGAAGGCCATAGGTGTAGGCGTCGTCCAGGGCCATCCAGGAGGCGGCAATGACGTTGTCGTGCACGCCGACCGTGGTCCACTCACTTTCCCCGTCACCGGTCTCCACCAGTACCCGGGTCACCGCGTCGGTGCCGTGAGCGCCTTCGAGGATTCGGACCTTGTAGTCCACCAGTTCCAGGCTCGCCAGGCCGGGATGCAGTTGGCCGAGCGCGAGGCGCAGCGCCCGGTCCAGCGCGTTGACCGGGCCGTTGCCCTCCCCGGTGGCCACGAAGCGCTCGCCCTTGGCGTGCAGCTTCACCGTCGCCTCGCTGACGACCGCGCCGTCCGCCCTGGATTCCACGATCACCCGCCAGGATTCCAGCTGGAAGAACCGCGGGCGTTCGCCGGCCACCTCCGCCCGAAGGAGCAACTCGAAACTCGCATCGGCAGCCTCGAAGGAATATCCGGTGGCTTCCAGGTCCTTCACCCGCTCGACCACCCGGGTGGTGGCGTCGCGGTCCAGCTCGAGCCCGAGCGCCCGGCCGCGCAGCTCCACGGTGGCCCGCCCGGCGAGCTCGGAAACCAGCAGGCGCATGTCGTTGCCCACCTCCGCCGGATCGGCGTGCTGGTACATCTGCGGTGCGACCTTGATCGCGGAGACGTGGAGGCCGGCCTTGTGGGCGAACGCGCTGCCGCCGACGTAAGGGGCGTGCGGCTCCGGCGCGATGTTGGCCACCTCGGCGATGGCGTGGGCGATCCGCGATAGTTCGGCCAACTGGCCGTCGGGCAGCACCGGCCGGCCCGCCTTGAGCGCCAGGTTGGCGATCACGGTGAACAGGTTGGCGTTGCCGCAGCGTTCGCCGTACCCATTGGCGGTGCCCTGGACGTGGGTGGCGCCGGCGTCGACCGCGGCGAGAGTGTTGGCCACCGCGCATCCGGTGTCGTCGTGGCAGTGGATCCCGAGCCGTACGCCTGTCGCGCTCATCTCAGCCACCACCTCGGCCAGCCGCCCGGGCAGCATTCCGCCGTTGGTGTCGCACAGTGCCACCAGGTCGGCGCCAGCCGTTGCGGCCGTCCGTACCACCTCGCGTGCGTAAGCCGGGTCCAGCGCGTAGCCGTCGAAGAAGTGCTCGGCATCGAGAAAGACCCGCCGGCCCTCCGCGACCAGGTGGGCAACGGTGTCCTTGATCATGGCCAGGTTCTCGGCCAGCGTGGTGCGCAGGGCCCCCGTCACGTGTCCGGGATGGGCCTTGGCCACCAGGGTGACGACCGGAGCGCCCGAGTCGCGCAGCGCGGCGACCTGCGGGTCGTCGGCCGCCGTGGCGTGCAGGCGCCGGGTGGCGCCGAAGGCGGCCAGCGTCGCGGTGCGCAGCCGCAACTCGCTGCCGGCTCGGCGGAAGAACTCGACGTCCTTCGGGTTAGCGCCCGGCCAGCCGCCTTCGATGAAACCCACGCCGAGGTCATCGAGATGCCGGGCGATCGTCAGCTTGTCGTGCACCGACAGGCTGAGCCCCTCACGCTGCGCCCCGTCGCGCAGCGTGGTGTCGTACACGTGGAAGGCATCGGGGCTGGTCGGTGCGGGGCTGGTCGGTGCGGGGCTGGTCGGTGCGGGGCTGGTCGGTGCGGGCACAGCACGATCCTCGCGGAGTCAGGTGACAGATGTGATGAGCGGCCCGGATCGGGGCGGGGGAACAGCGGGGTCGCCGCGTGCCTCATAGTACGGCCCGCACGACGGTCGCTTCGCGGTCCGGATCGACATCACGGCCACTCCCGACGTCAACCGGACAGACTGGACATAGTCACTTCGGGCTAGTACGCCTCGAACATGTGTTCGAGTAATGGGATGGCCGGGGCGGCGGTTCTTGGCCCGGCGTCCCCCAACCCGGCGTCCCCCGACCCGGTCCCCGCGGGTGGGCCGGCCGGTCGCGGGCCGGCCCCAACCTCCGCCGCCGGGATCGCCGCGCTGACCGCGGCGCTGGACACCCTGGCCGCCGTGGACCTCACAGCCACCCCGGCGGCCGCCCTCGGCGAGCAGCTCGTCGCACTGACCAGGCTGGCAGCCCGCCTCGACGCCCAACAACTCCGCCGGCTGGAACGCTTCGACCGGGCCGGCGGGGCGGCCGCCACCGGCGCCGCTTCTACCGCCGCCTGGCTCCGGCACGCCTGCCGCCTCGCCCCCGCCGAAGCCGCCTCCCGAACCGGCTGCGCCCGTCGGCTCACCGACACCCTCATCGCCACCGCCGCTGCGCTGGCCGCCGGGGACATCAGCCACCGCCATGCCGCCGTCCTGTCCGCCGCCACCACCGGCATCCCTCACCAGGCCGTCACAGCCGCCGAACCCACCCTGCTGACCGCCGCCCGCCAGCTGAACCCCGAGCAGCTGCGTACCGTCACTACCTACTGGCGGCACGCCCTCGACGCCAACAGCACCCGCCACGACGAAGACACCGCACACGCCCAGCGCCGGCTGTCCATCAGCACCACCCTCGGCGGCACCGTCGTCCTCGGCGGCCTACTCCCCGCCGAGGACGGCGCCCTGCTTCTCACCGCCATCCACGCCCTCGCCGCCCCCCAACCCGACAACCCCCGCACCCCCACCCAACGCCGCGCCGACGCCCTGGTCGAACTCGCCCGCCAAGCCCTCGACCACGGCCACCTCCCCGACAGCGGCGGCGAAGGCCCCCACCTGACCATCACCCTCGACCTTGCCACCCTGCAAGCCCAATCCGGCGCCCCAGCCGCCACCGCGGACTGGACCGGCCCGATCAGCGCCCACACGGCCCGCCGACTCGCCTACGACGCCGGCGTCACGCGCATCATCACCAACGACCCCAGCGAAATCCTCGATGTCGGCCGCCGCACCCGCACCATCCCTCCAGCCCTGCGCAAAGCCCTCACCGTCCGCGACCAGGGCTGCACCCACCCCACTTGCGACCGCCCACCCCAATGGTGCGACGCCCACCACATTCACCACTGGGCCGACGGCGCCCCACCAACCTCGACAACCTGACCCGGCTCCTGCCGCCACCACCACCGCCAAGCCCACAACGACCACTGGCACATCCCTCCACCCCACGCCAACCCCACCCCGACGCCAACCCCACCCCGACGCCAACCCCACCCCGACGCCAACCCCACCCAGCCCGGTGAGGTCCGGCTCTCAGGCGTCTCGACGGCGTACCAGGGCCGCTGCCGCGACCAGGATGATCAGCCACTCGACGGTGAAGACGGCGTACCCCGGCCAGGGGGTGAGGGCCTTGTTGTCGGCTCGGACGACTGCGGTGATCTGCTGGCCGGCGTTGGAGGTGAAGTACTTGGTGACCGCGTCACCCCAACCGCCGGGCAGCAGATTGGTGAGCGGCGGCGCCACGAGAAGTATGGCCACGCCGGCGGTGATGGCCCCGGCGGTGTGGCGGATCAGGGCGCCGAGCGCGTAGCCGAACATGGCGCTGCCCAGCACGTACAGCCCCCCACCGATGACGGCGCGGAGCACGTGCGGATCGCCGAGATGCGCCTCGACGTGCTGCCGGGCGAAGAACAACTGGCCGACGTAGAAGGCGGCGAAGGACGTCAGCACCCCGATGACCAGCGCGGTGCCGCCCAGGACCAACGCCTTGGCCAACAGAACCTTGATCCGTTGGGGCACCGCGGTGAAGGTGGCCTTGATGCCGCCGGTGGAGTACTCGCCACTGATGACGAGCACGCCGAGCACAGCGATGGCCAACTGTCCGAACGCGATGCCGGCGAGTGAGTTGTTGGTCGGGTCGAATGTGGCCCGCTCCCGGGCGTTCAGCTGGTCCAGGTTTGTGGAGGTGCCCCACGAGATCAGCGCCGAGAAGCCCACGGTGACCACGAAGGTGGCGAGCAGCGTCCACGTTGTGGACCGCAGCGACCAGAACTTGGTCCACTCCGAGCGCAGCACGTTCGGAAAAGTGGCACCACCGGTGGCTGCGGCGGAGGTACCGCCCGGTGCGGCAGGGGCGACCGTACTCATGCCGACACCTCGGTCGGGGCCTGCCCGGCGTGGTACTCCACGCTGTCCCCGGTGAGTTCCATGAAGGCATCCTCCAGTGACGAGCGCTGCTGGAAGAGTTCGTGCACCGTGATCTGGTGCGCCGCGGCGAGGTCCCCGACCTCCTCGGTGCTGAGCCCGGTGATCTCCAGGTATCCGTCCACCGTGGTCAGGTCGGCACCGCGATCGACGAGCAGCCCGGACAATGCCTCGGCCTGCGGGGAGCGCACCCGCACCCGCGCGCTCGAGTTCGCGTTGATGAAGTCCCCGGTCGAGGTGTCGGCCAGCAGCCGGCCGCGGCCGATGACGATGAGGTGGTCCGCGGTCAGCGCCATCTCGCTCATCAGGTGACTGGAGACGAAAACCGTCCGCCCCCGCGCCGCGAGGTTGCGCATGAACCTGCGGATCCAGACGATGCCCTCCGGGTCCAAGCCGTTGACCGGCTCGTCGAACATCAGGATCTCCGGATCACCGAGCATGGCGGCGGCAATCCCGATCCGCTGCGACATGCCGAGCGAGAACCCCTTGATCCGCTTTCCGGCGACATCGGTCATGCCGGTGAGTTCCAGCACCTCCCCCACCCGGCGCGCCGGCAGGCCGTTGGACTGGGCAAGCGCCCGCAGGTGCGCGGCCGCGGTGCGCCCGCCGTGCACGTCCTTGGCGTCGAGCAACGCGCCGACCTCGCGCATCGGGGCCTTCGCCGAACCGTAGGGGCGACCGTTGACCAGGGCTTGCCCGCGACTCGGCCGGTCGAGTCCGAGGATCATGCGCATGGTGGTGGACTTGCCCGCGCCGTTGGGGCCGAGGAAGCCGGTCACCATGCCCGGCTGGACGGTGAAGGAAAGGTCGTCGACGGCCTTCTTGTCGCCGAAAGTCTTGGTGAGGCCCAGCGCTTCGATCATGGCGCCTCGATCATGGCGCCTCGATCATGGCGCCTCGATCATGGCGCTTCGATCATGGTGGCACTCCGGTGGCAGCCGATGTGGTGGTCGACTCCACGGTAGAGGTTCCGGCCGCTCATGGGGGACGGGCGGCGGTCCTACTCGGCGACGTAGTCGTTCCACACCTTGTAGCGGTCCAGTTGGCCGGTGGTGGCCTGGTGGAACAGGTCGAGCAGGTGCCTGGTGATCGGGCCGGGACGCCCGGTGCCGACCCGGCGGTCGTCGACCTCCACCAGCGGCACCATCTCGGCCGCGGTACCGGTAAACCAGGCCTCGTCGGCCAGGTACAGGTCGGTCCGGGACAGGGTGGCCTCGACCAGTTCGTACCCCTCGTCCCGGGCGATCGTGACGACCGCGTCCCGGGTCAACCCGGCCAGTACACCGTCGATCAGCGGCGGGGTGATGATCTTCTTGCCGTAGACCACGAAGATGTTCTCCCCGGAGCCCTCCGCGACGTTGCCCGCCGGGGTGAGCATGATGCACTCGTCGTAGCCGGCCTTGAGCGCGGCCACCTTGGCCAGCGACGAGTTGAGGTACTGACCGGTCGCCTTCCCGGCCGGCGGGATCGTGTTGTGGCCGATCCGCTCCCAGCTCGAGACCACCGCCCGGCACCCCCGCGCGGTGGCTTCCTCGCCGAGGTAGGCCCCCCACGGCCAGCACGCGATCGCGGCCTTAGTCTGGCTCGGCAGCGGATTGAGGCCCATCTCGCCGTAGCCGAGGTAGAGCAATGGGCGGATGTAGCAGGACTCCACCTCGTTGACCCGGACCACATCCTTGGTGGCCGCCACCATCGCCTCGACGCTGAAGTCCGGCTCCATGAGGTAGATGTGCGCGGAACGGAACAGCCGCTCGATGTGCTCGGTCAGCCGGAACACCGCGGGCCCGCGTTCGGTGGCGTAGGCCCGGACCCCCTCGAAGACCCCCCAGCCGTAGTGCAGCGTGGGGTTGAGAATGTGGATGGTCGCGTCGTCCCAGTCGACGAGCGAGCCGTCCATCCAGATTTTCTTCGTCGGGGTGATCGGCACTGGTCACTCCTGTCCTGCGAGACGTCCTGCGCCGAGGTTACCTGCGCGGGTTGCCTCCGATTGGACCACAGATTCACCCGCCGGCGGCCAGCGCGGCAAGTTCGTCCCCCACCCGCGCGGTCGGGGCTCCGGCCGGGACGCCCGCCAACCGGGTACTCACCGCGCGGTGCACCCGCGCGGCCGCCTCGGCATGGCCGAGATGGTCCAGCAGCAGCCCGACGGAGAGCACCGCCGCGGTCGGGTCCGCGATGCCCTGCCCGGCGATGTCCGGGGCGCTGCCGTGCACCGGTTCGAACATCGACGGCGCCGTGCCCTCGACGTTGAGGTTGCCGCTGGCGGCCAGCCCGATCCCGCCGGTGATCGCCGCACCGAGGTCGGTGAGGATGTCGCCGAACAGGTTGTCGGTGACCACCACGTCGAAGCGCTCCGGCGCGGTCACGAAGTACATCGCGGCCGCGTCCACGTGGGCGTAGTCCACCGCGACGGCCGGGAAGTCCGCCGCGGTCTCCGCGACGATCCGGGACCACAGCGCGCCGGCGTGCACCAGCACATTCGTCTTGTGCACCAGGGTCAGCTTCCGGCTTCGCTTGGTTGCCCGCGCGAAGGCGTCCCGGACCACCCGGGTCACCCCGTACGCGGTGTTCAGGCTTTCCTCGGTGGCCACCTCGTGCGCTGTGCCGGCCCGCAGCCGGCCACCAGCACCGGCGTAAGGCCCCTCGGTGCCCTCGCGGATCACCACCATGTCGATCGCGCCGGCGCCCGGGCCGTAGTGCTTGACCGGCCGCAGGTTGACCGCATGGTCGAGGGCGAACCGCAGCCGCAGCAGCAGGCCGCGTTCCAGCACACCGCTGGGTACCGACGGATCCCCGACCGCGCCGAGCAGGATCGCGTCATGCTCCCGCAGTTCGGCGAGCACACCGTCCGGCAGGGTTTCGCCGGTGGCCCGCCAGCGCCGGGCGCCGAGGTCGTACTCCGTCGCCGCGACCTTGACCCCGTCCACGGCGAGCGCCGCGTCGAGCACCTTGCGGGCCTCGGCGGTCACTTCCGGGCCGATCCCGTCACCCGGGATCACCGCCAAACGCAGTTCGGTCGTCAACGAAGTGTCCTGTTCACCGGCCGCACTCTATCGCTGGGCGACCCGGTCCCTATCGCAGGAGCAGCCGGTCCAGGCGGCGGATGGCCAGCGCCATCCCGGCGCAGCCCAGCGCCAGCAGGTACCCGGCGTGCACCAGGGCGGCCCGGTCGAGAGTGCCGAGGGTGGCGCCCCGGACCAGGGCCACCCCGGAGTAGAGCGGGCTGAGCTGCACCACCAGGCGGCCCAGCGGCGGGTAGGTGGACAGCGGGTAGAAGGTGGCCGAGAACAGGAACAGCGGCAGGGTGGCCAGCACGATGTACTCGAAGTCCTGCCAGGAGGTCAGGTACGTGGTGGTTGCCATGCCGAGGGCGGCGAACGCGAAGCCGATCAGCGTGGCTGCCGGGAGCACCAGCACCGCCTGCGCGGAGTGCACATAGCCGGTCAGCGTCATGACCAGCAGGAAGGCCGTGGCGTAGATCGCCCCGCGGAGCAGCGCCCAGCTGATCTCCCCCACCGCGACGTCCCGCGGCCGCAGCGGGGTGGCCAGCACCGCGTCGTACAGCTTGGTGTACCGCAGCTTGAAGAACACGCCGAACGTGGCGTCGAAGACCGCGCCGTTCATCGCGGCCGCGGCCAGCATCGCCGGGGCGACGAAGCTCGGGTAGTCCACTCCGCCGACCTTCCCGACCAGGGCGCCGAGCCCGACGCCGATGGAGAACAGGTACAGCACCGGTTCGAGGAAGCCGGTGAGGAACACCAGCCACGAGCGGCGATAGACGTACACATTGCGTTCGATCAGCCGCATGGCCAACATCAGCGCACCAGCCGCCGCCGGTAGGCCCACACCGCGAGCGCGGTCCCGAACCCGAGCCACCCGGACAGGTAGCCGACGTGGCCGACGTCGTCCCAGCCGGCGACCCCACGAGCCAGCGCTCGACACAACGCAGCGCCGTGGTAGAGCGGTGTCACCTTCGCTACCCCCTGCATCCAGCCGGGTAGCTGGGTCACCGGGAAGAAGGTGCCGGAGAACAGGAACAGCGGGATCACGCCGAGCCGGTACAGCAGCGCGAAGCCGGCGTCGCTGTCGATGCTGGCGGCGAAGGCCATCACCGGCGCGGCGAAGGCCAGCCCGGTCAGCACCGCCGCCGGTATCGCCAGCAGCACCAGCGGTGTGGACCAGACGCCGAAGAAGCTGGCGGCGAGCAGGAACCCGGCGGCACCGAACGCCAGCCGCAAGGCGATGTACCCGAGGTGCCCGGCCAGGACGTCGCCGACCCGCAGCGGCGTGGACAGCATCGCCGAGTACGTCCGGGTCCATTTGACCGCGGCCATCACCGGCCAGGTCGACTCGGAGATCGCGACCTGCATGGCGGTGGCCGCCAGCAACCCGGGCGCCAGGAAGTCGACGTAGGGCAGCCCGCCGACGGTGCCCGCGCCCGTGCGGACCAGGCCGCCGAGCCCGAGGCCCATCCCGGCCAGGAAGAGCACCGGGGCCAGCAGGCCGGTCACCACGCTGCCCCGCCAGGTCCGCCGGTACCGGATCAGCCAGTACTCCAGCGCCCGGACGGTGGGGTGTGCCATCTGGGGTACCGACCCTAGTCGGCCAGGCTGCGGCCGGTGAGCCGGAGGAAAACGTCCTCCAGGCTGGCCCGCCGGATGAGGGTGGCCGCCGGGCGCAGTCCCCGGCGGTGCGCCTCGGCGGCCGCCGCGTCGCCGTCGGCCGCGTAGATCAGCACCCGATCGGCCAGCTCCTCGACCCGCTCCCCCAGCCCGGCCAGGGTCGCCGGATCCGCCGGCCGGCCAGCACCGTTCGCGGCGGCGGCGAACCGGAGTTCGAGAACCTCGCGGGAGGAGTAGCGCGCGACCAGCTCGCGTGGTGACCCTTCGGCGACGATCCGTCCGTTGTCCATCACCACCAGCCGGTCGCAGAGTTGCTCCGCCTCGTCCATGTAGTGGGTGGTGAGGACCACGGTCACCCCGCTGGCCTTCAGCCGGTACAGCCGGTCCCAGACGACGTGGCGGGCCTGCGGGTCCAGGCCGGTGGTGGGCTCGTCGAGCAGCAGGAGGTCCGGGGTGTTGACCAGGCCGCGGGCGATGGTCAGCCGGCGCTTCTGACCGCCCGAGAGCGGCTCGACCTTGCTGGCGGCCTTGTCGGAGAGCCCGACGAACTCCAGGAGTTCATCGGCACGGGCCCCGGCCGCTCGCCGCGGCAGGTCGAAGTACCGGCCGTGCACGACGAGGTTCTCCCGTACGGTCAACTCGACGTCGAGAGTGTCCTCCTGCGGCACCACGCCGAGCCGGGCCCGGATCGCCGAGCCGTCACGCTGCGGGTCCCCACCCAGCACCCGCAACTCCCCGGCGCTCGGCGGCGACACGCAGGCGATCATGCGCATGGTCGAGGACTTGCCGGCGCCGTTGGGGCCGAGAAAGCCGAACGCCTCTCCGGCCGCCACCTCGAAGTCGATGCCGTCGACGGCCGGTAACTCCCCGAAGCGCTTGGTCAGGCCGCGGGCCAGGAGCACCGGCGAGGGGACGCTGGCGGCGACGCCTCCGTCTTCGACCAACGCGCCACCGGCCACCGTCACGACACCCGCCTGCGCAGCATGGAACCGGGCTCCTCTTTTCGACCGGCTCGACCACCTCATCCTCGACCACTACAGCACGCCGTTCGCGTTAGCGGCGACGACGCGGCCCCGTCCCGCGGGCCCCGCCCAGGGACCGGTACAGCCGGCGGCTGCGGGCCAGCTCATCCCAGATCACCGGCCCCCGGAACCGACGCAGCCTCACCAGGTGAACACGATACGCACCCCATCCACCGATCATGAAGGCACCGATGGGCAGGAGGATGGCTAGCTCATGACCCGTTCCGGTGGTGAACATCAGCGCCGCAGAGCCGACGATGGCGGTCCAGCGATACCCCCGAAGCTGCTGGGTGCCCGCTGCCGTGCGGGCCAGGCGTTCGTCGACGGTGATATCCACCGGGTGAAGCGCACGCCGCATCATGTCGACCCCAACGATGGCCAGCACGCCAGCACCAGTCCAATCAGCAGGCCCCATTGCTGGTAGCGCAGTGGCAACGCCTCGGCACCCACCAAAAGGGCTGCCAGCCCCACCACACACCCCCCGAAGGCTGTGCCGAAACTCGCGGCGGCCGTGCGCCAGCGCGGCGGCAGTGGCGGTCCTGATCGAAGTGACGCTGCGCGTTGCCTACTCATCTGGCTGCGCCGGTCTCAGTGAAAGAGGGCATGCCACACTCTTCCGAGAGCACGATTGATTTCATTGCTCAGCCCGTCCACGACAGGGTTGCGGCCGACACGCTGGATGCTGTGGCTCATGTCTTGGACGCCGCCGACGAAGCCGTGCTCGGAGATCTCCCGGACCGTCCAGGACACCCCCGCTCCGACAGCCATCGAGGCGACAATGGTGAACAGAACCGGGGCCGCGCCTACGGCAGCCCCGGTTATCAGCGCGCCGCCAGCAAGGTCGAAGACCACCTCCGTGGTCGCGATTCCGGCGACATTAGAGGCGATGGCCGTGCTCGGGTTCGTCCCCCCGGCGATGTCAAGGGCGGTGCCCAGGGCGCTGAGCCCGACTCCGACGACGGGAAACCCCTTCACGACGGGTACCTTCTCGACGGCCCGGCCAACCCGGGCGAGGTCCTTCAACGGTGTGGCCAGCAGATCGCCGTACGGGAACCGGCCGGCCAGATCCTCCGCTGCCTTGGTCGTGCCGGAGAGTCGGTACTTCGCCGCTCGGGCGGCCCGCAACTCTTCCCGGAGGTCACGGGCCAGACCCCGATCGCCAGCTCGTTTCGCGTCCCGCCAGGCCCGCTCGACATCGTCAAGCCGGACCCGCCGCGCCCGATTGATGATCCAGGCCTTGTCCGCCACAGCCGCCGGTGCCGTATAGACGGAGTGCAGTACGTCCAGCCCTTGCACATAGCGCTGAAGCCGCTCGATCCCGTCCGGGCCGGCTTCGGAGGGGACCGCTGTCGTCGGTCCCATCTGCGGGCCGGGACTGCTCCCCCGTACCAAGGCGACGAGCGCGGCTTCGGCTTGCCACCAAGCCCGGTCGGCCACTGAACGGGCGGCCGCAACCAGCGCCAGCACGGACTCCTGCTCCGCCCGGTAGGCGGGGTCCGCGGACCGCGACGGCAGCACCGGCAACAGGTCGCCATCGGCATCGAGCGGGACGCCCGCGGCAGCCGCCGCCCCGGTCGCCTGATGCGCAAGCCGCTGCGCTGCGCTCAGGCCGTCGGCGAGAGTCCGCAGCTCTGCGGCGAGTTCGGTGTAGCAGCGACCGAGCGCGGCGAGGTGCGCAGCACCTGCGCCCCACGATGCGGCGAAGCCGTCCGCGGCCGCGCCGCTCCATACCGCAGGCACCAGCGCGCGGGCCGCATCGTCGCACCGGTGCCGGCTGGCGTCGATGTCCGCGCGCAGCTCGTCGAGTTCGGTGGCCAATCCGCGGACGGCGTCGACGCTACCCCGGACGATCACGATCCCGCCTTGAGGCCCGACGCGACGTGGGAGTCCGTGCTCTGGTAGTTGTCGGCGCACCCGCGCAGGCCCTCCGCGTGCGCGACCACCAAGTCCGCGAGGAGACGGGTGAAGGCGCCGCCAGCGCGGAGCGCGTCGTTCAGCAACGCGTTCACCGCGCCGTTCCCCGTATCGGGGGTCGCCGCCCCGGCCAGCCGGGCTCCCGCGGCAGCGATCCGGCGGCTCTCACTGTCGAAGGCGGCCGCTGCGGCACGCAGCCGGGCGGGCTGCACGGTAAAGGAGAGGGCGCAGGTGCTCGGCATCAGCGAGGTCCCGGCACCTTTTGGGGCCCGTCGGGTCCCGGCTGCCAGGTCCACAACGCCCGTTCCAGCCGCGCGTCCACCAGCACCCGCCGCACCCCGGCGCCGGCGAGAACCGCGGCCAGCACACGTCGACTCATGGCGACGTAGGGTTGCGACCGCCCGCAGCCCCGGGTGAGCATCAGCGGGCTGGTGAAGGCGAAGGCGACCGTCTCGCCGGCCGTCGCGGCGCGCAGTTCCAGGTCGATACCGCGCCCGGGCTCCGCCGGCCGCGCCGGTACGTAGACCACCTCCGGGTCGTCAAGGACCGACATGGGCGATCGCCTCCTCGTCGAGGGCGGTGGAGGCCACCTGGATGAGCAGCGGTGGCAACCGACGGCGCAGCAACAGGCCGCGGCCGGATGGCTGCTCGCCGGCTCGGTACGGCCCGATGAGCGGTCCCTCGGCCGGATCACCGGAGAGCAGGATGGCGGCGCAGCCCAGCTCTCGGAGCCTGCCCAGGAACACGTCGAACATCGCCCGGGAGATCCCTGCCACCCGGCGGGCGAGCACCACGTGCAGGCCGATGTCACTGGCTTGCGGGAGGAGCTCGGCCAGCGGCGCGAGCGGGTTGGCCGACGGGGTGGCCACCAGGTCGTAGTCGTCGACCACGACGTACACCTCGGGGCCGGACCACCAGCTGCGGGTTCGCAAAGCGTCCCGGTCCACGTCCGCGGGGGGCAGCCGCTGGGTCATCAGCCGAGCCAGCTCCGCGATCGTCTCGGCCGCGGCTGGCGCGGCACCGGCGTAGCCGAGCAGGTGATCGGTGTCCACTGTGTCCAGCAAGGTGCGGCGGTAGTCGACCAGGACGGCGACCGCCTCACCGGAGGAGTACCGGTCCTGCAGCCCGCGTAGGAACGTGCGCAGCAGCGTGGTCTTGCCCGACTCGCTGTCTCCGAGAATGAGCAGGGAACCGTCGCCGGCCCGCAGGTCCAGCAGCACCGGCCCCAGGTCGACCTCACCCATTCCGATCGGGACGCCGTCCCATCGGGAGGTGTCCGGAAGCTCAGCGAGAGTCAGGACTGCCGGAAGCAGCCGTACCATCGGCACGCTGGGTCCCTTCCAGCCCGTCGCGACACCGGCCACCAGCGCGTCGGCGCCGTCTCCGAGGTCGGGCAGCGCGGTCTGGAAGTACAGCCTGTCCCGAGTGAGGCCGCGGCCGGGCACATCGGGCGGGAGCGCCTGCGCCAGCCGCCGGTCCACGTCGGAATCGGTGGGATCGGCCAGGCGCAGCTCAAGGCGGCCGGCGATCGCGTCCCGTAGCTGGGCGCGGACGTCCCCCCAGCGGCCGGCGGCGATGACCACGTGGAGCCCGTAGCCGAGGCCGCGCGCGGCCAGATCGACCAGGACCGGTTCCAGGTCCTCGAAGTCGTTGCGGAACGCGGCCCAACCGTCCACGACGAGCAGCACGTCGGCGAGGTCCTCCGCCGGAAGCGTCCCGCTGGCGCGGGCGGCCCGCATCGCCGCCGCTCCGTCGATGCGGTGCTCCCGGAACAGCCGCTCCCGACGGTCCAGTAGCCCGGCCGCCGTGGCCACTACCCGGCGGACCCGATCGCGGTCCAGCCGGGCCGCGATACCCGCGACCTGCGGGAGACCACCGAGCGCGACCAGGCCGCCACCACCGGCGTCCACACCGAGCACATGCAGCTCGGTCGGATCAACGGTCAGGGCCGCCGCACTGATCAGCGTCCGCAGCAGTGTCGACTTGCCGGACTGCGGTCCGCCCACCACGATGAGGTGTGCCGTGGCCAGGTCCACGGCCAGCAGGTCCTGGGCCTGGGCCAGCGGTTTGTCGACCAGCCCCACCGGGATACGCAGGCAGCCCGGAGCGGGCCTCGCAACGGCGAGTGCTGCGGTAAGCAATATCGACGGCGGCAGCGGCGGCAGCCATACCTGATGCACCGGCGCCGTCGCGGCTGCAAGCTGCGACACCGCGACGTCCAGGACGGTACGAAGGTCCTCGCCGGAGGGCGGGGACGGATGCGCGCTCGGGGCAGGGACCGGCTTGGCGGGCAGCGCCCGAAACGGTGCCGCCGCGGCCCGGCCAAGCCCTGCCGGATCGGGCGCGCGGTACACCGCGGAGGCCAAAGCGACCTTGAACCGAGTGAAGATCGTGGTGTCGACCTTCAGGTACGCAGATCCCGGCATTGGCGGAAGCTGGTAGGCATCGGGCACGCCGAGGACCGCCCGGCTGTCCTCGGCGGAGAAGCTACGCAGCCCGATCCGGTAGGACAGGTGGCTGTCGAGCCCTCGAAGCCTGCCCTCCTCGAGGCGCTGGCTGGCCAGCAGCAGGTGCACCCCCAGGCTGCGCCCCATCCGGCCGATCGCGACGAAGAGCTCGGCGAAGTCCGGCCGGCCGGTGAGCAACTCCCCGAACTCGTCGACCGCGACCACCAGGCTGGGCATCGGCGCCAGGTCCGGCCGGTCTACCCGGGCGCGTTGATAGTCCCAGATCGACGCCAGGTCCCCGGCCGCGCGCAGCATTTCCTGCCGCCGGCGCAACTCGCCGTGCAGCGCCTCACGCATCCGGTCCACCATCGCCAGGTCGTCGGCCAGGTTGGTGATCATGCCGGCGACGTGCGGCAGGGCCTGTAGTCCGGCGAAGGCGGCGCCGCCTTTGAAGTCCACCAGGACCAGAGCGAGCTCTGCCGGTGAGTGACGGATACCGAGGGCGAGCACCAGAGTGCGCAGCAGCTCGCTCTTCCCGCTGCCGGTGGCACCGACCACCAGCCCGTGCGGCCCCATCCCACCGAGTGCCGCCTCCTTGAGATCCAGGCACAGCGGCGAGCCGTCGGCGGACACCCCGACTGGGACCCGCAGTCGCTCGGCCGCCGAAAGCCCGCTCCACAGCTGCTCGGGGCGCAGCGCGGCGACGTCGGCCACGCCGAGCAGCTCGGTCAGCTCGACGGTGGCCGCCATCGCGCGATCGCCGTCGTCGATGCCGAGTCGCCAGGGGGCCAACCATCGGGCCAGTGCCGAGGCCGCCTTCGGCCCGAGCCGGTCGGCGATACCGGCCCCGAGCAGACGGCCTTCGCCGTCGCCCAGCAGCAGCCCGGTGCCTTGCTCGGATGGTTGCAACTCGATCCGGATGTCAGCGTGGGGCGGCTCGGCCGAGCGTGCGCCGGCCAAGTTCACAACCGTGACCCCAAGCCCGCCCGGACCGACCAGACCACTGAGCAGAGTCCACGACGGATCGAGTGCGACGCCGGGCGCGTCCACGAGGACGAGCCGGTGGGGTCGGTGACCCGTCGTCGCGGCGCCCTGAGGGTGGCGTCGGCTCGCCTCGGCCCCGATCAGCATGGAGAATCCGGCGGGGTCGCACATCGCCGGGGTCGCGGGGGCAACGTCGAGGCGCCGATCGCCCAGGTGGGGCAGCCACTTCAGCCACTCCCACTCGGCGAGCGGATCGGCGCACACCACGACCCGGAGGTCCTGCGGTGGGTGCAACGTCACCGCTGAGGCAACCATCGCCCGGGCCAGGTCTCTGGTCCGCCGGCGGTCACCAACCACGCTCAGCACACCGACGCACCGCAGCGGCACCGTGAGCGGCACGCCGTCGGTCTCGCGGTAATCCGCCAGCAGTCGGCGCAGTTCAGCGTCTGCAACGGCGTCCACCCGGGCGAGCGGCTCAGGCTCCGCGACCTCCAGCGGCGTGGCCAGCGGCACCCGACCCAGCCCGACCCGGACCAGCAGGGCATCCGGGTCCGAACGCCGCCGCTCCCACAGCCGCAGCCGGCTGCCCGCCACGCTCCACAGTTGCTCCGGGTCGGGATGGCGCCACAGGCCGGCCTGCCGCTGGCGAGCCGCCACGTCCCGAAGCTCGACCCGCAGCTCACGGAGATAGTCCAAGTAGCGCCCACGATCGCTCGCTGTTCTAGAACGCTGCGCGGAGTGTTGCGCATAACCCGTGCCGACACCCAAACCGAGGCTGCTGAGGGCGAAGAGCACGCCGACGACGATGGACAGCGGACTCGGGTTGGCCAGGACGAACAGCAGCGCCCCGAGCGAGCCGATCATCGGTAACAGGTACGGCAGCCACGCCGCGGCACCGCCTTGGACCGGTGTCGGCACAGGGACCGGTGGCAGCGTCCAGGGAGCGGTCGGTACTTCGGGGGCAGGTATCCGACCCCGCCGCTGCAGGACCCGATTCGTCACGGCTGTACCTGTTTCACCCGGTCACCATGACACGGTCGGGCGGTGTCGACAGCGCGAGTCCGATCGCTGTGGATAACTGCCAAGTCAGCCATCCACAGCACTAGGGTTCCGGTCGGCGGGCGGATGTCGGGCGGAGAGGATGTCGTGCGATCACGGGTGTGCGTGCTCGCCGGGCGCGCCCGGGTGGACCTCGACGTACCGGCCGACGTGCCGGTGGCCGACCTACTCCCTGAGCTGGCCGCCCTCGCCGGGCTGACCGACAGCGAGGCGCTGCCGCGCGCTTGGGTCCTCTCCCGGGTCGGTGGACGACGCCTGGAGCCCGAGCACAGCCTGGCAGACTCCGGCGTGGCCGACGGCGCACTCCTCGAGCTGCTGCCCGCCCCCGAGGTACGGGTGGCGGTGGTCAGTGACCGGCTGGACGAGGTAGCCGACGCGGCCCGCGATGATCGGGGGCCTTGGCGTCCGGCGCACCGACATCGGATCTTCGTCACCGGCGGCGCGGTGGTGCTGGCCGCGGCAGCCCCGATGGTCGCCACGGCCGGCCCGCCGGTGGTCGGCGCCGGTGCCGCTCTCCTGGTCGCCGTGCTGATCGGGCTCACCGCTGCGGGCCTCCGCCGCGCCGGCCGGCCGGGCGCCGCCGCCGCGGCGGCCGGCAGTGGACTGGCCTGGTGGGCGGCGACCGGGGTGACGATCGCTGTGGTGAGTTCCGCTCCGGCCGCCGTGCACCTGGCCGATGCCGCCCTCGGGCTGCTGATCGGAGCGATCCTGGGCGCTCTGGCGAGCGGTACACCGGCACCTTTGGCCGGCGCCGGTCTCACCGCCGGCCTGACCCTGGTGGGCGCGATGGCGGCCGCGGGCGGCCTCTCGCCGCCGGCCGCCGCCGCGGTGGTCGCCCTGATCGCCGCCACGCTTCCGGCGATGGTGCCGGGGGTGGTGGTCCGGGCCGGCGGCGTCGAGCGGTACGTCGAGGCGGGTCGGCTACCTGCGCCGGGCGACGCCTGCTCGGAGCAGCCGAGCCCGGCGGCGGTCGTGGTGCGGCGAGCGCGGACGTTGTCCACCTGGTTGCTCGCCGGAGATCTCATCGCCCTGGCCGCAGCGTGTGCGGTACTGGGCGCCGCCGGTGGCGGTTGGGGGGTCGCGCTAGGCCTGCTCGCTGCCGCCGCGGCTGCCTTGCGGTCGCGCTTGTTCCGATCGGCCGCCGAGGTTATCGTGCTCGTCGCCGGCGCCTTGCTATCCGCCGGTGCGCTGACGGCGACGGTTGCCATCGGCCTGCACAGTGACAACCTGCGGTTGCTGGGGATCGGCACCGCGGTGGTCGGCGCAGCGCTGCTGGCAGTGGCCCCGGTTGGCCAGGACGGTGGGCCGCGAACCGCTCGGCGTCTCGATCGGGTCCGGGTCGCGGTGGATATGGCACTCGTACCGGTGGCCCTCGGTGCCCTCGGGGTGTATTCCGCGCTCCGGCACACCAGCGGTTAACCACAGCCTCCCCGATGCCAGGCCCCTGGCTTTTCCACCGGACTGCAATGCCGGATTGACCGCGCGGTGCTACCCGGGTGCTATGGACGCGCCGGAGCCCGAAGGTTCCCGGCTCGTCCCGCCGATCCACGTCAGGGAGCGCTCATGGCATCTGGTCAGTTCACCACTGCGACCACCGTCCTCACCCGCGCGGAGAGCGAGGTGGCTTCAGTGCACACTTCGATCAACAACCGCCTGACGGCGCTGCAGGCCGCGCTGGCCACGATGCTCCGGGGCTGGCAGGGCCAGGGCGCTGACGGCGCCAACGTCCTGATCACCCGGGTGCATGCGGACGGTGAGCTGCTCAACAAGGCCCTCGACGGTATCGCCAGGGCGCTCGGTCAAAGTGGCCGCAACTATGACAAGACCGATTCCAGTACGCACGGCGACCTGTCCGCCATGGCCGCCCGGCTCGGCGGTGGGCTCAGCCGGTGACCGCCGCAAGCCCCCATCTCGCCTCAGGCCCGCACCCCACACCCGCAACTCAGGCCCGACCAAGGAGCAGCCATGAGTGACGCCATCCATGTCCAGTTCTCGGCGATCAGCGCCGGGTCTGCCGAGATCGAAGCCATCGCCGCCCAGATCAAGAACGACCTCCATCACCTCGAACAGGTGCTCGCCCCGGTGGTCCGGACCTGGTCAGGTGACGCTTTTGCCGCCTACCAGCGGCTCCAGCAGCAGTGGAACACCGCGGCCGACGACATCGCCCGGGTCACGCAGGAGGTGAGCGTGGCGCTCGACACGACGCACGGCAACTACCGGCGAACGGAGGACACCAACCAGAGCATGTGGGCGCACTGAGCCGGCAGTCCCGGCTCGCCCGACCGTCCGGCCCATCCCGTTCCGCCCGTCCGCCCGTCCGTCCATCCGCGAAGGATTCGATCATGACCTCCGACCGCGAAGAACTCGACGCCCTTGACCTGCGCCGACGGCTCACGGTCTCGGCATTCTCCTCCGGCGGGGCGACCACGGACCGGTTGGCCGGCCGGCGCGCCGGCGCCGGACTTGCCCTGGGAATCGTCATCGGCATCCTGGGGGTCGGTGGTGTCCTGCTGCCGCGCCTGGTCGCTACCGGCCGGCCGAAGCCTGCCAGGCAGGACGCCGT
Organism: uncultured Actinomycetota bacterium; assembly: GCA_963814355.1. GTDB lineage: Bacteria > Actinomycetota > Actinomycetes > JADGOV01 > JADGOV01 > JADGOV01. The sequence goes on from CAWFCZ010000002.1 coordinate 277,203, forward strand.
TGCGGTTGACAATGCTGCCAACGTCCGCCCTCAGCCCGGCCTCACCGCGTCCCTGGTGGCACCCACTCCGACCGGTTCTCTCGTCCCGGTAGACACCCCGGCCGGGCCGGCTTGGGCAGACTCCTCGGACGCGGCCACCTCGCCGGCCGCCGAAGCGTCCACCACCGGCCAGGCGCCGCCAACGGTCGACAGTGCGGGGGTGCCCGCGGCGGCCCCAAGTCCTGCACCGGCGGCGGTGCCGCCGGCCCGCGTGACGCACGCTTCGCCGCCCCGAAGTCCGACTGTGCAGGCTCTGTGCCAGCAACTCATTCCGACGGGGGTGGGACGGGTCACGACCCGGCGCATCGAGGTGGAGTCGGGCAGCGAGGTCGGTGTGCTGGTCCGTCCGGCCGGAGGGCCAGCCACGGCGTACCTGGTCCTGAGCCGACGTGTGTACCGGATCGGGGACACCCGCTCCCTGATAGCGCTGGGCTACCGCGCAGCGGACGTGCGAGGGGTAACCAGCGCCTGGTTTGCCCGGCTCTCACCCGGCGCACCCTTCGCCGCCCCGTTGGCCGGCCGGGTACTTCACGATGTCGCCGGGCACGCGTACTACCTATGGGACGGTCGGATGGTGCACCGGGTCCAGGGACTGACGACGCTGCTGGTGGCCGTCCGCAGCGGCGGGAGCCCGCAGCCCGTGTCCCACGACTGGGTGACCCGACACCGCCACGGCACTCGGGTGCGCGCGGCTGGTCTCCCGCCCGCACCGCCACCGGTGGTGGCACCAGGACGGGGCGCCCTTCTCGCCTGCCTCCCGCTGGACGGCCGAGCCGGTGTCCGGATCCTCGGCGCCCCCAACCTCGGCTGATGACCCGGTGGAGGGCTGGCCGCGCAACGCGAGGCAGCGTTACGCGGCTCCGGCCGCCGCCCTACGGCTTGTCGGTCCGGTGCGGCACCGCGGTGCCGGCGACCACCTTGTTGATGGCGTGCAGGAAGGCCCGGGCGCTGGCCTCCACCACATCGGTAGAGACGCCTCTCGCGTTGACCCGCTGACCGGCCGCCTCGACCTGGACGGCGACATCGCCTACCGCGTCGCTGCCCGCGGTGACTGCGGAGACCTGAAAACTCAGCAGCGAGGCATCGACGCCGACCGCCTTGGCGACCGCGTTGCAGGCTGCGTCGATCATGCCGTCTCCGGTGCCGTCGGCTTCGGCGGTCTCCCCGCCCCTGGCCAATCCGACGGTGGCGCGTGGCGCGGTGTCGGTGCCACCGGCGACCGCCAGCCAGGAGAACGTCCAGACGCTCCCCGCCGCGGCCGCGTCTTCGCCGGACTCCTCGGTGGCGATTGCCGCCAAGTCGGAATCGGTCAGCGTCGCCTTGCGATCGGCGAGTGCCTTGAACCGGGCGAACGCCCGGTCGAGCGCGGGACCCTCCAGGTCGAAGCCGAGCGCGGTAACCGCCTCGATGAACGCGTGCCGCCCGGAGTGCTTGCCCAATACGATGCGGTTGCCGGCCAGGCCGATGTCGGCCGGGTTCATGATCTCGTACGTGGTGCGCTCCATCAGCACGCCGTGCTGGTGGATCCCGCTCTCGTGGCTGAACGCGTTGGCGCCGATCACCGCCTTGTTGGGCTGCACCGGGTAGCCGCTGAGCATCGAAACCAGCCGGGACGTGCGGGTGATCTCCTGAGTGCGTACCCCGGTGTGCAGTCCGAGGGTCGGCGCGTGGGTACGCAGGGCCATCACCACCTCCTCCAGCGCGGTGTTGCCGGCCCGCTCCCCCACGCCGTTGACACAGACCTCCACCTGCCGGGCGCCGGCCCGGACGGCGGCCAGGGAGTTCGCGGTGGCCAGCCCGAGGTCGTTGTGGCAGTGCACGCTCCAGGTGACCCGGTCCGCATTGGGCACCCGGGCCCACAACGCGTCCAGGATGGAGACGAACTCCGGCGGCAGGACGAAGCCGACGGTGTCCGGGACGTTGATCGTGGTGGCGCCGTTCTCCACCGCCGCAGCGAAGACGTCGATGAGGAAGTCGAGTTCGGTGCGGGTGGCGTCCTCGGCGGAGAACTCGACGTCGTCGGTGAACGACGCCGCCTGGGCGACCGCGCGTGCGGTTTCGGCGAGTACCTCGGCCGCGCTCATCCGCAGCTTCTTCTCCCGGTGAATGGGCGAGGTGGAGATAAACGTGTGCAGCCGCGGCCGTTCGGCCGCCTTGATGGCGTCCCAGGCGGTGGCCACGTCCTCCTCCCGGGTCCGGCACAGCGCGGCCACGCCGGTGCCGGTGATGGTGCCGGCGATCGCCTCGACACCGGCGAAGTCGCCCGGGCTGGCGATCGGGAAGCCGGCCTCGATGACGTCCACGCCCAGGCGGGCCAACTGTTCGGCTATCTCGACCTTCTCCGACACGGAGTAGGCGATGCCCGGCGCCTGCTCACCGTCGCGCAATGTGGTGTCGAAGACCACCACCCGGTTCGGGTCTTCGAAGGCGGTGTACGGAGGGTACAGATCTGGCACAGGCACGATTGCTGCGTGGTCGACTGCTGCGTGCTGGGTCACTGGGTGCGGCTCCTGCCGGTCGATGGGTTCACAGCCGGCACACGCCGAAACCCCGCGACGGGGGAGCCAGCCGGTCTAGGCCCCGTCGCGGCAGCGAAGCAGCAGCCGCCAGGTACGCATCCCGGTCACCTTAGCGCACCCTGGCGGCCAGATCATGGAACGGGCCACCAGCACGCCGTACGATGCCGGCCATGCCGACCCGTGCAGAGGGTGCTTGCGCATACGGCCAGCCCTCCGCTGGGGCGACTCACCCGGGTTTCCCGGTCAGCGCGCCGTTCAGGAGAGCCTGCGCCAACCAGGACATCAGGGCAACGGCTTCGGCTGTGGTCAGGCCAGCGCCATCGGTTAGCCAAACAAGGGCCTCGATACCGATAGCACTGCGGATCGCCAGGGCCAGCTGATGGATCGCCTGGTCCGACAGTTGACCACGCAGTGGCGACAATGCCTCAGCTATCCATCCAATGGCCCGGCCTTGTCGCAGCGGCAGCCCGCTTCGTTCCGCGGCCTTGGTCTGGAGCGATAGCCGCAGCATGGTTCGCTGCTGTTCTTCAGTCTCCACTATCTGCTGGTTGAGCGCTGTGACGACCGCCGCCAACCTTTCGGCTGGGTCTGCCGGGGGATCCGCCGGTAACAGCGAGTGGACTCCGGTCTCGGGGTGGGCCGAGCGCAGATCTGACGGTGTCCGAGCCGGTGGACTTCTCCCGGGTGCGCGTCTCGGCGGCCCAAAACAGCGGGATCGAGATGCTTGGGCCCCCTCCCTTCGCGCAGTAGTCGCATCGTCGAGACCGGATGTGGCCTTGACGCTGGCTCGCCGCGCTGTCGGTTGCCGCCTCGAGCGATGACTTTCTGGCGAATGTGACGTCTGTCCTGTTAGCCGTTACCGCCTTCCGCAAGGAGAATCATGTTCGATTTGGAACCGGCGACCCGCACGCTGACCGAGATCGTCCAGGGCGTACGCGACGACCAACTGACTGCGCCGACCCCCTGCGTCGAGGCCAGCGTGGGCGATCTCCTCGACCACGTCGACGGCCTGTCGCTGGCCTTCACCGCCGCCGCGACGAAGACCCCGCTCGAGGGTGCCGCCAGTCAGGCATCGGCCGACGCCACCCGGCTCGGGGCGGACTGGCGCACCAGGATCCCGCAGCGGCTGACCGAGTTGGCCAACGCCTGGCGTCACGAGACGGCGTGGACCGGGATGACGCGGGCCGCGGGCCTCGACCTGCCGGGCGACCTCACCGGCATCATCGCCCTGAACGAGGTCCTGGTGCACGGGTGGGACATCGCCGTCGCCAGCGGACAGCCTTATGCCTGCGAGCCGGACCTGGTTCGCCTTGCCTACGGCTTCGTCTCGGCGTCGGTCGCGGAGAACCCGCAGGGCAGCCCGGGACTGTTCGGCCCGCCGGTACCTGTCCCGCACAACGCCCCGGTGCTCGATCAGCTCCTCGGCCTGTCGGGCCGGGACCCGGCGTGGCGGGCCGGGCCGATAAGGGGCTGAGTTGCACTCGCCTCCCGGCCTCACCTCAGGACTCGTCGGTGTAGACCACCTCCCCCCGGCCCAGCTTGCTGTGCCGGTAGCCGTAGAACGCGTAGATCAGCGTGCCGATGCAGAACCAGACGAAGAATCGGATCCAGGTGGCGACCTGGAGTTGGGTGACCAACCAGATGGAGAACCCGATGCCGAGCAACGGCGTCACCGGCATGAACGGCGTCCGGAAGGTACGAGGCAGGTCCGGGGACCGGTACCGCAGGATGATCACTGCGGCGGAGACCACGACGAAGGCCAGCAGGATGCCGATGTTGGTGAGCTCGGCCGCGTCCCCGATCGGGACGAAGCCGGCGATCAGCGCCGAGACGATCCCGACGATCCACACCGGTCGCGACGGTGAGTTGCGGGCGTTGGTCTTCGCGAACCACTCCGGCAGCAATCCGTCACGGGCGATGGCGTACCAGACCCGGGATGCGCCGAGGGAAAAGGAGAACAGCACGGTAATGATGCCGACGATCGCGCCGACGGCGACCACCTTCGCGAAGGTGGGTCGGCCGACCATCTCGAAGGCGACCCCGAAGGCCGCCTTGTCCGCGAGTTGGGTGTACTTCTGCATGCCGGTGAGCACCGTGGCCGCCAGCAGGTAGAGCACCATGGCGATCGCCAGGGAGTACACGATGGCCTTGGGCAGGTTGCGTTCGGCGTCCTTGCTCTCCTCCGCCGCGGTGCTCATCGCGTCATAGCCGAAGACCGCGAAGAAAACCGTGGCGGCCCCGGTCGCGGCCCCGGAGAAGCCGTACGGGAAGTACGGGGAGAGGTTGTCGGACTTGATGTAGAAGACGCCGACAACGATCACGGCCAATACGATGGCGATCTTGACGAAGACCAGGTAGGTCTCCACCCGCGCGCTGCTCTTGATGCCCCGGTTGAGCAACCAGGCCACGCCGAGGCAGAGGACCATCGCGAACAGGTCGAGCTTGTGCCCACCGCCGGTGCCCGGCGCACCCAGCATCCACGCCGGCAGGGTGACGCCGAAGCTGTCGACCAGGAAGCCGACGTACTGCGAGACGCCGATGGCGACCACCGCGACGATCGCGGTGTACTCCAGCAGCAGATCCCAGCCGATGAACCAGCCGACCGACTCACCGAGCACCGCGTAGCCGTAGGTGTAGGCCGAGCCGGCCTTCGGGATCAGGCCGCCGAACTCGGCATAGGACAGTGCGGCGCAGGCGCTGGCGAAACCGGCGATGATGAAGGAGATCGACACCGCCGGTCCAGCGTCGGCTTTGGCGACCGGCCCGGCGAGCGCGAAGATGCCGGCCCCGATGATCGCCCCGAGGCCGATCGCGGTGAGTTGCCACAACCCGATACTGCGCTCGAGCCCGCTGTCCTGCTCGTCGTCCTCGATCGGCTTGCGCCGGAAGATTCCGGTGGTCTGCACCGCACCGGCTCGGATCGGGCGCGCGTCCGCCATGCCTGAACCTCCCGTCGTACTCACCGGCAGTGCAGCCGGGTCAGCGCAAGGTTTCAGACCGGACGCCCGACGTCAATCCCCGGGTTCACGAAGTTAGTTTACCTATCCTAACTATCGTGCGATACTTGGTTCCGCGGGATTTCCTGGGCCTTACGAACGCGACACCGACAGGCGGGACAATCAACGAGCATGGCAGGCCTCAAGCCGGCGGGAAGCCGCTTGGATGCGGCCCATCCGCACTACAAGTGGGTGGCGCTGTCCAACACCACGATGGGCATGCTGCTGGTCACGGTCAACTCCTCCATCGTGATCATCAGCCTGCCGGCCATTTTCCGCGGGATCGGGCTGAACCCACTGGGCGCCGGCAACATCAGCTACCTGCTCTGGATGCTGATGGGCTACCTGCTGGTCACCGCGGTCTTCGTCGTCGCGTTCGGTCGGCTCGGCGACATGTACGGCCGGGTGCGGATCTACAACCTGGGCTTCGTGGTCTTCACGGTGTCCTCACTCGCCCTGTCCTTCGACCCGCTGCACGGCGGCCGCGGCGCGCTGTGGCTGATCGGGTGGCGGGTCGTGCAGGGCTTCGGCGGCGCGATGCTGTTCGCCAACTCGACCGCGATCCTCACCGACGCGTTCCCCGTCCACCAGCGCGGCTTGGCGCTCGGGGTCAACCAGATCGCCGCCATCGCCGGGTCCTTCCTCGGGCTGCTGGCGGGAGGCGTGCTCTCGGAGTGGGACTGGCGGGCGGTCTTCTGGGTGAGCGTGCCGATCGGAGTGGTCGGTACGATCTGGTCGATCAAGTCGCTGCACGACACCGGGGCACGTCACCGCGGCAGCCTGGACTGGCCCGGCAACCTGTCCTTCGCCCTCGGCCTCACCCTGCTGTTGACCGGGATCACCTACGGCATCCAGCCCTACGGCAGTCATGTCATGGGTTGGACCAGCCCCGTCGTGGTCACCGAACTCGCCGGCGGCGTCCTCCTGCTGGGTGCGTTCTGCCTGATCGAGATGCGGACCGCGGACCCGATGTTCCACCTGGATCTGTTCGCCGTTCGGGCCTTCGGCCTGGGGAACCTGGCGGGACTGCTGGCCAGCATCGGCCGAGGCGGCTTGCAGTTCATGCTGATCATCTGGCTGCAGGGGGTGTGGCTGCCGCTGCACGGCTACGACTACGCCAGCACCCCGCTGTGGGCCGGCATCTACCTGTTGCCGTTGAGCATCGGCTTCCTGCTCACCGGCCCGGCGTCGGGGTGGTTGTCTGACCGCTACGGTGCCCGCCCGTTCGCGGTCGGCGGCCTAGTCGTCGTGGCCGCGTCCTTCGTTGCGTTGGCCGCGCTGCCGATGAACTTCCCGTACTGGATGTTCGCCCTGGTTATCGCGGCCAGCGGCCTCGGGTCGGGCATCTTCTCCTCGCCGAACACCACGGCGATCATGAACAGCGTGCCGGCCCGGCAACGCGGCGCGGCGGCCGGCATGCGCGGCACATTCTTCAACTCGGGCTCCGCGCTGTCCATCGGCATCTTCTTCTCGCTGATGATCGTCGGCCTCTCGGCCTCGCTGTCCAACGTGCTGAAGAGCGGGCTGGTTGGGCAACACGTGCCCGCTGCGGTGGCCTCCCAGGTCGCCGGGCTCTCCCCGGTCGGCAGCCTGTTCGCCGCATTCCTGGGGTTCAACCCGCTCCGTACGCTGCTCGGCCCCACCGGCGTGCTGTCCACGCTGCCGCCGGCCAATGTCGACACCCTGACCGGCCACAGCTTCTTCCCCCAGCTGATCTCCGGACCGCTGCACCATGGACTCGTCCTCGTCTTCCTCACCGGAGCGGCGATGATGGCGATCGGCGCGGTCGCGTCCTGGTTCGCCGGTGGCCGCTTCGTCGCCCAGGAGGAGGAGTACTCGGAGGAGGAGTACTCGGAGGACCACGGCGCGTCACCCGCGCGATCGCCGGCCCGGGATGTCGAGGTCGCGGCGACGTGAAGGCCGCCACCGCCCCGACCACCCCGAACGTCCCGACCACGCTGACCGACACCGAGCGGCAGCTGGGCATCGACCTCGACCTCGCCCTGGGCCGGCTGCTGCGCTGGAACCGGCGCAACGCGCCGACGCCGTTCGCGCCGGGCGTGCTGTCCGCGTTGGGGACGGTCGTGGACGCCGGCCGGATCCGCCTCGGCGACCTGGCCGCCCGGGAAGGCATCGCCCCGGCGTCGCTGACCCGCACGGTTGCCATCTTGGAGAGCGCGGGACTGCTCGCCCGATCGGTCGACCCCCACGACCGGCGGTCCGCCTTCGTCACCGCCACCCCCGCCGGGCGTCGGCTGGTCACCCAGCGCCGGCGGGAACGCGGGGAGGGCCTGGCGGTACGGCTGGCGCCGCTGCGCGGGCCGCAACTCGATGCCCTGCGGGAGATCGTCCGGGCGATCAACGACCTGGCCGACTCCACCTGAGCACCCGGGGCGGCCCAACCCGGTCAGCGGTCGGTCAGGTCGACCGCCCGACCGGAGTGCGCCCCGATCCCTGAGGTGATCTCCTCCAGCGCCGCCGCCGGCAGCGGCCCGTCGATGGTGAGCACCATCAGGGCATGCCCCCCCTGGGACTGGCGGGCGACCTGCATGCCGGCGATGTTCACCCCGGCGGTAGCGAGGATGTTGCCGACCTTGCCGACGACCCCCGGCTCGTCGTGGTAGGTGAAGAAGGCCAGGTGCTCGGTCGGGGTGATCTCCAGGTCGAAGCCGTTCACTTCGGTGATCTTCGCAACCTGACGGGTGCCGGCCAGCGTCCCGGACACGGACACCTGCTCACCGCCCGCCAGAGTGCCGCGCAGGCTCAGAAGGTTCCGATACTCGGGGCTCTCCTCGCTGGTGACCAGCCGGACCTCGACGTCGCGTCCGGCGGCCAGCAGGGGAGCGTTCACATAGGTGACCTGTTCCGCCACCACATCGGCGAAGAGTCCCTTGAGGGCGGCCAACTGCAGGATGGTGACGTCGTGGGCGGCGATCTCCCCGAGCACGACGACGTCGAGAGAGGCCGGGACGCCCTGGGCCAGCCCGGTGAAGACCCGGCCCAGCATCTCCATCAGGGGCAGTCCGGGTCGGATGTCTTCGGCCACGACGCCGCCGGCCTGCACGTTGACCGCGTCCGGGACGAACTCCCCGCGCAGCGCCAGGCGTACCGAGCGGGCCACCGCGGTGCCGGCCTTCTCCTGCGCCTCGACGGTGCTGGCGCCGAGGTGCGGGGTGACCACCGCGGTGTCGAAGCCGAAGACCGGTGAGTCGGTGCACGGCTCGGTGGCGAAGACGTCGAGCGCCGCGCCGGCAAGGCGGCCGTCCTTGAGCGCCACGGCCAGCGCGTGCTCGTCGAGGAGGCCACCGCGGGCGGCATTGACGATCCGGGCGCCCGGCTTGACCAGGGTCAGCTCGCGTTCCCCGATCAGCCCGATCGTCTCCGCCGTCTTGGGTAGGTGGATGGTGATGACATCGCTTTCGGCGAGCAGCTCCTCGAGTGGAACCAGACGGGCCCCGAGCTGGCCGGCGCGGGCGGCGGGGACGTAGGGATCGTAGGCCAGGAGCGTGACCTCGAAGCCGGCGAGCCGGGCGGCGACCAGCTGCCCGATCCGGCCGAGGCCGACCACGCCGACCGTCTTGCCGGCCAGCTCCATGCCGGTGAACTTCGACCGCTTCCACTCCCCGCGCTTGAGCGAGGCGTCCGCGGCCGCGATGTTGCGGGTGCACGCCAGGATGAGGGCCACGGCATGCTCGGCGGCACTGGTGATGTTGGATGTCGGGGCGTTGACCACCATCACGCCCGCCGAGGTGGCGGCATCCAAGTCGACGTTGTCCAGCCCGACTCCGGCTCGGGCGACCACCTTCAGGTTCGGGCCGGCGGCCAGCGCCTCGGCATCGATCCGGGTGGCACTGCGGACGATGACCGCATCCGCCTCGGCGAGCGCCGGGAGCAGGGCGGCCCGATCCGCGCCGTCCACCGAGCGCACCTCGAAGTCCGGGGTGAGTAGCGCGCTGGCCGCCGGGGAGAGCTCCTCGGCAAGCAATACGATCGGGCGGTTCGACGCTTGATCCATACCGGCCAGCCTACCGGCGTCCTCAGTGCCCGCCGGCCGGCGGCGCCCCTTCCAGCTGCTCCTCGGCCGAGGGCCCCTCGACGTGCAACGGGCGCAGTCGGAACCAGGCGAGGAAGAACAGCCCGAGCACCAGCATGCCGATACCCAGCCAAAGGTTGATATTGATGCCGTTGGACTTGGTACGTGACTGGTCGGAGGTGAAGAACCCGGCCACGATGAGCACGATGCCGTAGAGCGTGAACAGGCCTCCGATTAGGGCGCGCAGGTCGAACAGGGCCGACGCCTTGCTCTTCGGGGCTTCCTCAGTCCCGGAGGTCCCGGCGCTCGCGCCCGTTTCGTAGCTACTGGACATGGCGGGTCTCTTCTCTCCCGGGCGGGGATCCGGTCAACGGAACAGGAACGACAGCACGATGACGATGCCCAATGCGCTGTAGCCCAACAGCTTGGGCGACTCCCACCAGGCCCTGGCTTTCGCCAGGTCGGCGATGTTCGGCGAGTTGGGATCGTCCAGCCCCCAGACCAGGCCGAGCATCTCGTGGTCGGGTTTGGGCGGGGTGACAAGCGTGACCACCACCGTCACCACGGCGTCGACCACAAAGGCGGCGATCGCGCCGTAGAAGTTCGCCATCTGCGCGTTGATCATGCTGTGGTCGGCGGCCGAGCCGCTCATGTAGAAGTAGCCGATGTGGTAGGCGGCGAAGTGCATCACCCCAGCCGCCAGCGTGCCGGCCGCCAAGCCCCACACCCCGGACCACGGCGAGGTGCGCTTCCAGAACATCGCGATGATGAAGGTCGCGAACAGCGGCGCGTTGAAGAAGGAGAACAGCAGCTGGATGTAGATCATGATGTTGTTGTAGCCGGCCGCGATGAGGGCGGTGCCGATCCCGATCAATACGCCGACGACCGTGATCACCCGTCCGACCAGCAGGTAGTAGGTGTCCGGACGGTCCTTGACGACGTACGCGCGCCAGATGTCGTAGGTGAAGACCGTGTTGAATCCGCTCACGTTGGCCGCCATGCCGGCCATGAAGGCGGCGAGCAGGCCGGTCAGCGCGATGCCGAGCGCGCCGTTGGGCAGCAACTGGCCCATCAGCCGCGGGATGGCTTTGTTGTAGTCCGGACTCGAACCGGTGAAGCTGGGCACCAGAGCGACCGCCAGCAGCCCGGGAATGATCGTCAGTCCCGGGATGAAGATCTTGGGGATGGCGCCGATCAGCGGCGTGCGCTGGCCGGCCGAGAGGTCCTTCGCCGACAGCGCCCGCTGCACCTCGGCGAAGTTCGTCGTCCAGTAGCCGAAGGACAGCACGAAGCCGAGACCGAGCACGATGCCGATCCAGTCGCCGAGCGGGTTGGACCAGCCGCCGCCGACGTGGGAACCGGCCCAGGTCTGGAACAGCTTCTGGTTGTCGATCTTGTCGTGCAGGCCGCCCCAGCCGCCGACCTTGCTCAACCCGACGATGACGACCGGGATCAAGCCGGCGAGGATGACGAAGAACTGCAGCACCTCGTTGTAGATGGCGCCGGACAGGCCGCCGAGAGTGATGTAGGCAAGCACAAAGAAGGCCGACACCACGATCGCGAGGTACTTGCTCCAGCCCAGCAGCTCCTGGATGACCAGCGCCATGGCGAACAGGTTGACCCCGGCGATGAGCACCTGGGCGAGCGCGAAGGTCACCGCGTTGAACAGGTGGGCCGCCGGGTTGAACCGGCGACGCAGGTACTCCGGCACGCTGTGCACCCGGGAGCCGTAGTAGAACGGCATCATGACCAGGCCGAGGAAGACCATCGCCGGGACCGCGCCGATCCAGTAGAAGTGCACCGTCGCCAGCCCGTACTGCGCACCGTTGGCCGCCATACCGAGAATCTCGATGGCGCCGAGGTTCGCCGAGATGAACGCCAGGCCGGTGACCCAGGCAGGGAGCGAACGACCGGAGAGGAAGAAGTCCTCACTGGTGGCGATCGCCCGGCGGGCCATCACGCCGATCGTGACGACGATCGTGAAGTAGACGGCCAGGATGGCGTAATCCAGGACATTGACGTCGAGCCTGACGGTCTCCGCTGCCAGCACGTTCACGCGGCCACCTCCGAGACGGCTTCTTCCCGCGCCAGGCGGGACTGCGGCACAGCATGAACCCGTCGGGCCGACAAAGCTACCGCGACGCGCCGAGCCACAGCCGAGTTTCCCCGGGTTCGTTGCCGTCATACTCCGATGAGCGGTGTACTTTCAGCGTCGCCGGCGGACTGCCGTGACCACGTTCAACACGCGAAGAAGGTGCCCTCCATGGCGAGCTTGACCGACGAAGGCATAGCGGCACTGTTGAAGGCGGCGAACTACGCCGTCGTCTCCACCCTGAACGCCGACGGGTCGATCCACAGCGCGGTGGTCTGGGTGGACACCGTGGACGGCCGGCTCGGCGTCAACAGCGCCCTGGGACGGCACTGGCCGACGAACCTGGCGCGCGACCCGCGGGTCACCGTCGCCGTCTACGACCAGGGGAACCCCTATGACTACGTCGAGGTCCGCGGCACGGCGACGCTGCGCACCGAGGGCGCGGATGAGCACATCGACCGGCTCGCCAAGAAGTACCTCGGGGTGGACAGCTACCCGTTTCGCCAGCCCGGAGAGCAGCGGGTCAGCGTGTACATCGAACCGGAGCGGGTGCGGCACCAGAAGCAGGGCTGAACGTCCGGCGATTTCGCTGCCGCCTCGGCTCAGCGCACCCGGCGGCCGCCGTCGCTCGGGCTGACCTCGAAGATCTCCGGCGGGGTGAAGCCGGCCGCCGCGAAGGCGGCCCGCACCGCTCGGCCCACGGCCGGCACGGCCGCCACCGGGGTGAGGGCGATCGCCGAGCCCCCGAACCCGCCACCGGTCATCCGGGCGCCGAGCGCGCCGGCGGTCCGGGCCGCGCAGACCGCGACGTCCAGCTCAGGTGAGGAGATCTCGAAGTCGTCGCGCATGGAGCGGTGCGAGGCGTCGAGCAGCGGGCCGATCCCGGCCGGATTCCCGGCCCGCAGGAGTTCGACCACGGCCAGGACCCGGGCGTTCTCGGTGACGATGTGCCGGGCCCGACGCGCCAGCACGCCGTCGAGGCCGGCGGCCACCTGCTCCGCGGTGGCGTCCCGCAGGGCGGGCACGCCGAGCGCCGCCGCCGCCTCGGCGCAGGAGTCCCGGCGCTCGCCATAGGCGCCGTCGGCAAGGGCATGGGTCGCCCGGGTGTCGATCACCAGCAGGCTCAGCCCGGCGGCGGCCAGGTCCAGCGGCACCTGGGCGACGGCGAGGGAGCGGCAGTCCAGGAACAGCGCGTGACCGGCCCGGCCGCAGAGCGCGGCCATCTGGTCCATCACGCCGGTCGGCGCGCCGACCACCTCGTTCTCCGCCCGTCGGCAGGCCTGGGCCAGGGCGGTACGGTCCAGGTCCGCCCCGGCGAGGTCGGCGACGGCCAGCGCCACCCCGCCCTCCAGGGCGGCGCTGCTGGAAACGCCGGCGCCGGTGGGGACGTCGGAGTCGATCCCGAGGTCCATCCCGGGGACGGCCACCGCCTGCTCGCGTAGCGCCCACAGCACGCCCAGCGGGTACGCCGACCAGCCGCTCACCGCGCCCGGCGCGATCGCGGCCACGTCGATCTCCGGCGGGTCCGGCTCGCTGGTGGAAAACAGCCGGACCCGGCCGTCGTCCCGGGCCGCCGCCGCCACCATCGTGGTCCGGTCCAGCGCCACCGGTAGGACGAAGCCGTCGTTGTAGTCGGTGTGCTCCCCGATCAGGTTGACCCGGCCGGGCGCCATCCAGATTCCGTCAGGCTCCCGGTCGTACCGGCTGGTGTACTCCGCCGTCAGTCGGCGCGCCCGCTGGTGCGTGGAGTGCCCGGCCGGGTGCGCCGGCCCCCCCGTCGAGCGCTGTCCCGCCGTCACCGGCGCAACGCTACTCCTGAGCGATCCAGCTCATCAGCGGGCGCAGCCGCGCCCCGACCTGCTCGATCTGGGTGGCCGCCGCCTCGGTCCGGTACTTGCGGAAGATCGGCGTGCCGGCGTCGTACTCGGCCATCCACTCCCGGGCGAACTCCCCGGAGCGGATCTCGGACAGGATGCGTCCCATCTCCGCCTTGGTGCCCTCGGTGACCACCCGCGGCCCGCGGGTGTAGTCGCCGAACTCGGCGGTGTCCGACACCGACCACCGCATCTTCGACAGCCCGCCCTCGTACATCAGGTCGACGATCAGCTTGAGCTCGTGCAGGCACTCGAAGTAGGCAACTTCCGGCTGGTAGCCGTTCTCCACCAGGGTCTCGAAGCCGGCCTGGACCAGCGCGGACACCCCGCCGCAGAGCACCGCCTGCTCGCCGAAGAGGTCGGTCTCGGTCTCTTCGGTGAACGTGGTGCGCAACGCCCCGGCGCGGGTGCCGCCGATCGCCTTCGCGTAGGACAGCGCCAGCTCCAGCGCTGTGCCGGACGCGTCCTGCTCGACCGCGACCAGGACCGGTACACCGCGGCCTTCCTCGAACTGCCGGCGGACCAGGTGCCCGGGGCCCTTGGGAGCCACCATGGCGACGTCGACCCCGGCCGGCGGGGTGATGTAGCCGAACCGGATGGTGAAGCCGTGGCCGAAGAACAGCGCGTCGCCGTCGGACAGGTTGGGCCCGATCGCCTCGGCGTACAGGTCGCGCTGCACCGGGTCCGGCGCCAACACCATGATCAGATCGGCTTCGGCGCAGGCCTCGGCCGGGCTGCGGACATCCAGCCCGGCGGCCTGCGCCTTGGCCCGGCTCGCCGAGCCCGCCGGTAGGCCGACCCGGACGTCGACGCCAGAGTCGCGCAGGGACAGGGCGTGGGCGTGCCCCTGGCTGCCGTAGCCGAGGACGGCGACCTTCCGGGCCCTGATGGGGTCCAGGGAGGCGTCGGCCTCGTAGTAGATCTCCGGCCCTTGTGCGGGGTTCGGGGTGGTGTCCGGCTGCGGGGTGGTGGTCATCAGGCGATCCTCTCCATGGCGGCAGCGCGTAGCGAGCGGTCGGTGATCGAACGGGGCCCGCGGCCGATGGCCACCAGCCCGGACTGTACGAGTTCGGAGATGCCGAACGGTTCCAGTACCCGGATCAGGGCGGCCAACTTGTCGGTGGTGCCGGTCGCCTCGATGGTGACGGCCTCCGGGGCCACGTCGACCACCTTGGCCCGGAACAGCGCCACGGTCTCCAGCACGTGGGACCGGGTCGCCAGATCGGCCCGTACCTTGACCAGCAGCAGCTCGCGCTGGACGGAGGACTCCGGCGCCAACTCCACGATCTTCAGTACGTTGATCAGCTTGTTGAGCTGCTTGGTGACCTGCTCCAGCGGCAGCCCTTCGACATCGACGACCACCGTGACCCGGGACACGTCGTCGTGCTCGGTGGGTCCGACGGCGAGGCTGTCGATGTTGAACCCGCGCCGGGAGAACAGCGCGGCGATCCGGGCCAGCACCCCCGGCTTGTTCTCCACCAGCACGGACAGGGTGTGCTTGCTCATCGCTCGTCCTCGTCCCATTCCGGGGCCGCGTCGCGGGCCACCTTGATGTCGTCGTTGGAGGTACCGGCGGCCACCATCGGCCAGACCATGGCGTCCGGGCTGACCACGAAGTCCACCACCACCGGCACGTCGTCGATCGCCAACGCCTTTTCGATGGTGGCATCCACCTCCTCGGTGGTCTCGCAGCGCATCCCGACCCCGCCGTAGGCCTCGGCGAGCGCCACAAAGTCCGGCACCGGCCGCTTGCCGCGCCGCAGGTCGGTGTTGCTGTAGCGCTCGCCGTAGAACAGCGACTGCCACTGCCGGACCATGCCGAGCGCGCCGTTGTTGATCACCGCCACCTTGATCGGAATGCCCTCGATCGTGCAGGTCGCCAGTTCCTGGTTGGTCATCTGGAAGCAGCCGTCGCCGTCGATGGCCCACACCGTGGCATCCGGGCGGCCGACCTTGGCACCCATCGCAGCCGGCACGGCGTAGCCCATGGTGCCCAGGCCGCCGGAGTTGAGCCAGGTGTAGGGGTTCTCGTAGGAGATGAACTGGCTGGCCCACATCTGGTGCTGGCCGACGCCGGAGACGTAGATGCCGTCGGGTCCGGTTAGCGCGCCGATCCGGGAGATGACGTGCTGCGGAGCCAGCAGGCCATCCGCCGGCGGCTCGTACCCGACCGGGTAGGTCGTCCGCCAGCCCTGCGCCCGACGGACCCAGGGCGTGATGTCGGCCCGCCGGCCGGCGGCGTACTCGGCCTGCAGCGCGACCACCAGGTCGGCGATCACCTCCCGGCAGTTGCCGACGATCGGCACGTCGGCGGTCCGGTTTTTGGAGATTTCCGCCGGGTCGATGTCGGCGTGGATGATCGTGGCCTCCGGCGCGAAGGTGTCCAGCCGCCCGGTGACCCGGTCATCGAATCGGGCACCGAGGGCCACGATCAGGTCCGACTTCTGCAACGCGGTGACCGCGGCCACCGACCCGTGCATGCCGGGCATCCCGAAGTGCTGCGGGTGGCTGTCCGGGAAGGCGCCGCGGGCCATCAGCGTGGTCACCACCGGGGCGCCGGTCAACTCGGCGAGCACCCGCAGCTCCGCGACGGCCCGGGCCTTGAGCACGCCACCTCCGACGTAGAGCACCGGCTTGCGCGCCCCGGCGATCAGCGCGGCCGCTTCCCGCACCTGCTTGCCGTGCGGCTTGGCCGTCGGCTTATACCCGGGCAGCTCCATCCGCACCGGCCAGCTGAAGGTCGTGGGCGCCTGCAGGATGTCCTTGGGAATGTCCACCAGGACCGGGCCGGGGCGCCCGGTGGCGGCCAGGTGGAACGCCTCCGCGATGACCCGCGGGATGTCGTCGGCGGACTGCACGAGGTAGTTGTGCTTGGTGATCGGCATCGTGATGCCGACGATGTCCGCCTCCTGGAAGGCGTCCGTGCCGATCGCCGCGCTGGGCACCTGGCCGGTGATGGCCACGATCGGCACCGAGTCCATGTACGCGTCGGCGATCGGGGTGACCAGGTTGGTGGCCCCCGGCCCGGAGGTGGCCATCGCGATGCCGACCTTGCCGGTGGCCTGGGCGTACCCCTCCGCGGCATGCCCGGCGCCCTGCTCGTGGCGGACCAGAATGTGCCGGAGGCTGGAGGTGAAGATCGGGTCGTACGCCGGCAGGATCGCGCCCCCCGGGATGCCGAACACGGTGTCCGCCCCGCCGGCAGCGGCGACCGCCTCGAGGGCGCGGACCAGGGATTGGGCGCCGGTGATCTGATCGCCGGTTCTCTGCTCTGTCACGGGGAGTCGGCTCCTGGCTGACGTGGGATCGGATGGGCTGGACGGCAACAAAAAACCCCTCGTGCCGGGAGGCACAGAGGGGCGGCGCGCGGGCTGGTGAAGCTAGCCGGCGCGCTTGGCAAGTACTACGAGAACCACGTGGTGCACGGGCCTACTGTGCCGGTCCGGCGCCTCGGAGTCAAATCGGGCGAGGCCCGCGCTTACGTCCCGGAGACGGGTCGGCCGACGATCATCGAGGCGAGTAGTGGTGAGTCGAAGGCCTTCGCGGTCTGCCAGTCGAGCTGAGCGCCGAGGCCGTCGAGGACCCGGGTGAAGAAGGCGCGGGCGGCGGCGGCGTACACCACGTCCGCGATCTCAGCGTCGGACAGGCCCACGGCTCGCAGGTCATCGACGTCGGCTTGCTCCACCGAGGCAGCGTCGACGGCGACCTTGGCGGCGAACAGGTATACGGCATGGTCCTGCGGCTGGAGGTCCGCGCCGTCAGGTGATCGGGCGATCCGGTGCAGGGACTCCTCGTCCTGGCAGACGTCGCGGAGGAACTTCGCGTGCGCCGCCGTGCAGTAGGTCGACTTCAGGGCGCGAGCAGCCGCAATCGTGGCTATCTCGAACCGCCGCCGATCCATGCCACCGCGAATCGTGCTGTTGAGGCCGTTCCAGGCCTGCGCCACGTCCGGACGAAGGCTGAACGCCGAGGCGTAGTTCGGCAGGAACCCCCAGTCCGCACGCTGCTGCCGGTAGTACTCCGCCACCGGTCCCGAGGCCGCTGACTCGTCAACCGTTTCGATGAACATGCGGCCATCCTCCTACCACGCCCCCCTGACCGAAACCCCGGTACAGCCGCTCCCGGCCGACGAACGCGCCGTCGCCGAACGTCCGCCGAGGGCACCGCCTCGCGGGGCTCAGTCGCAGACCGCTCCGTTGGCCGCCGAACCCACCAGCCGGGCGTACTTCGCGAGCACCCCGCTGGCATAGCGCGGGGTCATCGGCTTCCAGTCCGCGCGGCGCCGGTCCAGCTCGGCCGGATCGACCTCGACGTCCAGCCGGCCGGCCGGCACGTCCAGGGTGACCCGGTCTCCGTCGGCGACCAGAGCGATCGGTCCGCAGCCCGCGGCCTCCGGCGCGACATGACCGATGCACAGGCCGTGCGTCGCGCCGGAGAAGCGGCCGTCGGTGACCAGGGCCACCTTCGCGCCGAGCCCGGCGCCCTTGATCGCGCCGGTGACCGCGAGCATCTCCCGCATCCCGGGACCACCGCTGGGGCCTTCCCACCGGATCACGACCACGTCACCGGCGACGATTCGCCCGGCGGTGACCGCGTCCATGGCGGCCTGCTCGCCGTCAAAGACCCGGGCGGTGCCGGTGAAGCGAAGGTTCTCCATGCCGGCGGTCTTGGCCACCGCGCCGTCCGGTGCCAGCGTCCCGCGGAGCACCTTCAGACCGCCGGTGGCGTGGATCGGCGCGGTCAACGGGTGCACCACCTCGCCGTCGGGCGCCGGCGGGTCGAGATCGGCGAGGTTCTCGGCGAGGGTCCGCCCGGTGACGGTCAGCGCGTCGCCGTGCAGCAGTCCGGCATCCAGCAACTGCCGCATGACCATCGGCACGCCGCCGACCCGGTCCACGTCGTTCATCACGTACCGGCCGAACGGCCGGACATCGGCCAGGTGCGGGACCCGGGCGCCGATCCGGTTGAAGTCGTCCAGGTCGAGGGGGACCCGGGCCTCGTGGGCGATGGCCAGCAGGTGCAGCACCGCGTTCGTCGATCCGCCGAGGGCCTGGACCACCGCTATGGCGTTCTCGAAGGCGTCCTTGGTCAGGATCCGGCGGGCGGTGAGCCCGGCATCGAGCAGCCGCACGGCGGCCGCGCCGGATTCGGTGGCGTACCCGGACCGTCGCGGATCCGGGGCGGGGGCCGAGGTACTGCCGGGCAACGCCATCCCGAGAGCCTCGGCCGCGCTGGCCATCGTGTTGGCGGTGAACATCCCGCCGCAGCTGCCCTCGCTCGGACAGGCCGCCCGCTCGACGGCGTCCAGACCAGCGTCGTCGATCGTGCCGCGGGCCCGAGCGCCGACGGCCTCGAAGACCTCCTGGATGGTGCAGACGCTGCCGTCTGCCAGCCGCCCGGGCAGGATCGACCCGCCGTAGAGGAAGACCGCGACCAGGTCGAGCCGCGCGGCGGCCATCAGCATGCCGGGCAGCGACTTGTCGCACCCGGCGAGCAGCACCATCGCGTCGAACCGCTCGGCGTGCATCATCAGCTCGACGGAGTCGGCGATGCACTCCCGGCTGACCAGGCTGGCCCGCATCCCCTCGTGGCCCATCGAGATGCCGTCGGACACCGCGATCGTGGTGAACTCCAGCGGGAACCCGCCTTGGCGGCGTACGCCCTCCTTGGCGGACTGGGCCAGCCGGGCCAGGGGCAGGTTGCACGGGGTCACCTCGTTCCAGCTGGTGGCCACCGCGACCTGCGGCTTGGCCCAGTCGGCATCGCCCATCCCGACGGCCCGCAGCATCGCCCGGGCCGGAGCGCGCTCAAAGCCATCGGTCACGTCCCGGCTGCGCGGCTTGCGGTCCGGACCGGTGGGGGCCGGGGTCGTCGGCGGGTGAGCTGTCATGGCGCCGAAGCCTACGGCGTGGCCCTCAGTGCCGGAACGCCCGCTGACCCCGGCGGGGATCGGAGAGCCGGGGCAGCCAGATCGAGGGCTGCGGTTCGGGCGGCGCGACCCGCATCCGGGCGTCGGCCACGACCGCCCCGTCCGGGGAGGCCACCACCGGGTCGAGCGTCAGTTCGGCGACCTGGGGGACGTCCTCGGCGAGCGCGGCCACCCGCAGCAGTACGTCGGCAAGCGCGGTGACGTCGGCCGGTGGCCGACCCCGGTAGCCGTAGAGCAACGGCGAGCAGCGCAAGGAGCCGATGAGCCGGTCGGCGTCGAGGTCGGTGAGCGGCAGCAACCGGTAGGCCCGATCCCCCATCAACTCACCCGTCGTGCCGCCCAAGGCGAACATCACCACCGGGCCGAACAGCCGGTCCTGGGTCACGCTGATCACCAGCTCGGTACCATCGGTCACCATCGGACGCACGATGGCCCCGCCGCCCAGCTCGTCGCCCAACTCCTGCGCCATCTGGACGTAGGCCGCCCAGGCGGCCGCGCCGTCGGCCAGCCAGAGCCGTATCGCGCCCTGCTCCGGCCGGACCAGGTCCGGGTTCAGCGCCCGGATCGCCACCGGGCCGCCGATGCCGTCGGCGCACTCGGCGGCCTGGGCGGGGCTGCGGACCACGTTCCCGTCGAGCAGCGGCACCCGGTAGTCGCCCAGCACCTCGGCGAGGACCGAGGAGGGTACCCAGCACCCGTCCGGACGTTGGGCCAGTAGGTCACGCAGCCGTCGCCGGACGCGGTCCGGCGCCACGTCGGTGAGCGGTACGAACTCACCCTGCGGTTGCCGGCGCCAGTGGGCGTACTCAGCGGCCGAGGCCAGCGCCCCGGCGGCCACCTCCGGATAGTCGAATACCGGCACCGTCCCGCGGGATTCGATGCGGTCGGCCGCGGCCGCGGCGCCGGCGTAGCTGGCCAACGTGGGCTTGGCCGCCCCGGCGGCGGCGGCGTCCACCGCGGCCGCCACCGCACCGTGGCCGCCGGCCTGCAACGTGGTGTGGGCCACCAGGACCGCGTCGACCTCCTCGGCGGCGAGCAGGACGGCGAGGGCAGCCCGGTACTCCCCGGGTCCGGCGGCGGCGGTGAGATCCACCGGGTTGGCCACCACCGTGGCGGCCGGCGCCGCGACCCGCAAGGCGTCCTGCACCGCACCGGCCAGCGGCTCGACCTCCAGCCCGGCGCTGACGCAGGCGTCCCCGGCGAGAACCCCGACGCTGCGCGAGTTGCTCAGCACGGCTACTCGCCGCCCGGGCGGGAGCGGCTGGGACAGCAGGACGTCGGCGACTGCCAGCAACTGCGGAACGGAGTCCACCCGCAGCACGCCCGCCGAGGTGAACAGGGCGTCCTCGGTGGCCGCCCGATCCAACGCCGCCGCCGTGAAACGCCCAGTCGGGCCGGACCCGCCGAGGCCCGGCTTGATGACCACCACCGGCTTGCGTTGCGCGACCCGACGGGCGATCCGGCCGAACTTACGCGGATTCCCGAACGAGTCGATGTAGAGCGCAGCGACGTCGGTGGCCTCGTCCTGCTCCCAGTACAGCAGCAGGTCGTTGCTACTCACGTCGGCCTTGTTGCCGACCGAGACGAACGTCGACACTCCCAGACCGCGCTGGGTCGCCGCGTCCAGTAGCGCGGTGCCGAGCGCGCCGGACTGGGTCATCATGCCGAGCCGGCCGGGTTTCGGGCGAGCACCGACCACCGTCGCGTTCATCCGGACGTCCGGCGCGGTGTTCACCATGCCCAGGCAGTTGGGGCCGACCACCCGCATGCCGGCCCGCCTGGCCAGCACGACGAGTTGGCGCTCCACGTTCTCCCCCATGGCTCCGGTCTCGGAGAAACCCGAGGCCACCACCACCAGGTTGCGGATCCCCGCGGCGGCGCAGTCCGCGGCCACGGTGAGCACCGAATCGGCCGGTACGGCGACGAACGCCAAGTCGACGCCGGCCGGCAGCTCGGTGGCCTTGGCGACCGCCGGTCGGCCATACACGGTCCGGGCGGACAGATTCACCGGGTAGAGCGGGCCGCGGAAGCCTCCGTCGGCCAGGGTGGCGACCAGGTTGTGTCCCATCCCGCCGGCTCGACCGGCACCGATCACCGCGATGCTCCGCGGGGCGAGCAACCGGGTGATGGACTGGGCCGCCGCGGCACGCTCCCGCTCCCCGGCGGCGTCGAGCAGCGCGGCCGTTCGGGCCAGCGGAAGGTCGACGTGCACCGTGCCGTCGGAGTACCGGGCCTGCGCGGTGAACCCGGCGCTTCGGAACACGTTGAGCATGTGAGCGTTGTTGGGCAGGACTTCGGCGACCAGCCGGGTTACTCCCTGCGCACCGGCCTGGACCGCGAGCCCCTCGAGCAGCAGGGTGCCGATGCCTCGACCCTGGTGGTCGTCGTCGACCAGCAGCGCCACCTCGGCCACCTCCCGGGTGGGCAGCCGCTCGTAGCTCGCCATGCCGGCGACGTCCTCGCCGATCAGGGCGAGGAGGCCGGCCAGGTCGCCGCGATCTTCCCCGGCAGCCGATTGGGCGCTCAGGAGGTGATCGACATGGGCTTCGCCGGCTTGGCGGGACAGCGAGAAGTAGCGGAAGTACGCACTGGTCTCGGACAGCCCCTCATGCAGCCGCAGCAGCGCCCTCCGGTCGGCGGCCACCGGCGGGCGCACGTGCACCAGGTTCCCGTCGGCAAGGACCGCGTGGAAGTCGACGTCGCCGGTGCTGGCGAGCCCCTGATCCGCCTCAGACATCACATAACCAGCCGATCAGTACTCGCCGACGACGACGTGCTTCAGCGGCTCCCCGTCGACGTAGCGCTGTAGTTGGCGGCGCAGCAGGGCGTAGGACCGGGGCACGCTGAGCGGGGTAGAACCCGCGACGTGCGGGGTGAGCAGCAGCCCGGGCGCCGACCACAGCGGATGCCCCGGTGGCAGCGGTTCCGGATCGGTCACGTCGAGGGCGGCGCGGAGCCGGCCGGAGGCCAACTCCGCCAGCAGCGCGCCGGTGTCCACCACCGGCCCTCGGGCGCCGTTGACCAGCAGCGCCCCGTCCCGCATCCGGGCCAGGAAAGGCCCGTCGATCAGTCCCCGGGTGGCCGAGGTGAGCGGCACCAGGACCACCACCACGTCCACCTCCCCCAGCAGCTCCGGCACGTCCTCGATCGCCGTGACTCCGTCCCGGGCGCGACGGGCCGCCCGGCGCACCTGGACCTCGAACCCGGCGAGGCGATGCTCGACGGCGGCCCCGATCGAGCCGGCACCGAGAATCAATACCGTCTTGCCGGCCAGCACGTCGGTGCCCGAGTGATCCCAGCGACCCTGCTCCTGGGCCAGGGCGAACCGCGGAAGCTCACGCAGCGCACCCAGGATGACGGCCACCACCCACTCGGCGGTGCTCGGGTCGTGCACGCCGCCGGCCCGGCACAGCGTCACCCCCGGCGGCACCGCGGCGAGCGCCGCCTCGGCACCTGCGGTGAGCAGCTGGACGACCCGCAGCCTGGGCAGCCGGGTCATCACCTCGATCGGCTCTCCGGCGCCGAGGAACGGCGGCACGTAGAACTCGACCTCGTCGCTTCCCGGCGGCAGCGGGCCGGCACCGGGCCAGGCCAGCAGCTCCACCCCGTCCGGTACGCCGCCCATCTGCTCCGCCGCGTCCGCCAGCGGCACCATGGCCTTCATCGTCGTGATCGCCGGGCCTCCCCCGGCCGTACCTGCGGCATGACGCCCACTATGGCGGATGCCGCCCGGGCGGCGTCAGCGCGGTGGGCCCCGTCCCGCGATCACCTGGCAGGTACGGACTCCCCTAAAGGCCGGCTCCCGCCGGACGGGCTGAGGCTCGGGGGCTGGGGAAGGTGACCGGGGCTGGGACCCCGGCAAGTTACCCCAGCCGGGCCGGTGATCACGGTCCTAGCCCCGACGCGCGATCAATGGGCATCGGTCCACGCCGGCGGGTCAGGCCGAGTTGCCGGGGGGTGCGGACCGGGGCGAGGTCGGTGAACGTCCAGAGCCGGCCGAACCGGTTCAGCCGGAAGCGGACGCCGTGCGCGGACAGCACGCGGGCCAGGCCCCGGGCGTCGACGTCGAGCACCGCGTACGCCGGGTGCGGCGCGGTCGCCACCGCCCGGTACAGGTCCGGGAACCGCGTCGCGTTGTCGCCGTAGGGCACGGCGGTCACCCGCGCACCCTGGTAGTAGCTCAGCGGGTAGCCCAGCTGGTAGTCGGTGAAGACGAAGCGCTGGCCGGCCGCGTCGAGGAAGGCGGCCGCCCGGGCCAGCTCGCCGCGGTAGTCCGCGCCGGCCTTGGTCGCCAGGGTGCCGGCGGCCAGGGCGCCGGTCAGCGCTACCACGAGCCCGGCCGCCACCGGCCCGCGCCGCCCGGTGGCCGGCAACAGCCCGGCCACCCCGAGCGCCAGCACCGGGTAGAGCAGGAAGAGGTAGCGCGGCTCGGCGGTGTACCAGGTGTAGGAGGACCCGACGTAGAGCACGCCGGCGATCGGTACGGCGAGCAGCAACAGGTCCCGGCTCCGGCGGCCCGTCGCCCGCGGGGTGACCAGCGCGCGCAGCTCGCGCCGGCGGCGCACCGCGGTCGCCGCCCACAACGCGGCCAGCGCCAGCCCGGCCGCCACGCCGAGCAGTCTCGGCAGGATCGGTTCACCGGCCCGCCAGGTGAGCCCGAGGTACTCCGGCAGCACCGGATCGACCAGGCCGCCCAGCCGCTGCCAGGGTGTGGCGGACGGTGGCGAACCAAGGCCGGTGCTCACGCCGCGTCGGACCCAGTCCGCCAGCATCGGCGACGCGCCGAGGAGGAACCCGGCCCCGGCCGCGAGCGCCGCCCGCCACCGGCGCTGCCATCGGGCCCCGAGGAGCCAGACCAGGGCCGGCGCCAGCAGCACGGCGGCCAGCGCGGAGAGCCACGCGGCGAGCCCGGTACACAACCCGAAGACCGCGCCGGTACGTGCCTCGCGGTGCCCGTAGCGGTGCGCCAGGGCGGCCAACACGCCGAGCAGGCCGACCACTTCGGCCGCGCCGTAGGCTC
Organism: uncultured Actinomycetota bacterium; assembly: GCA_963814355.1. Classification (GTDB taxonomy): domain Bacteria; phylum Actinomycetota; class Actinomycetes; order JADGOV01; family JADGOV01; genus JADGOV01. The sequence goes on from CAWFCZ010000002.1 coordinate 301,705, forward strand.
CGCGGGACTTCACCCCGTACACCAGGTTGAACGCCGGCCCGGCGGCGAACAGCCAGGCCGCGACCAGCGCCCGGCGGGGGCCGAACATCCGCAGCCCGATCAGGTACACCAGCCAGCCCGCCCATGCGGCCAGGGCGACCTGCGGCAGCCGCAGCAGAAAGCCGTTGCCCGGCGAGAGGGCGGCGAAGGGCGCCTGCAGGTACTGCTCGGCCGCGCCCATGTACCGCTGCCCGGCGAAATAGACGTAGGCATCGGAACCGTGGGCGATCCGGGCGGCCATCAGGCCGGTCACCGCCTCGTCGGGGTCGAGCATCCGCAGCGGGCCGGCGAGCACCCAGCAGCGCAGCGCGGCCCCGGCGACGACGGCGGCGATCGCCCAAGCCGTCGGGCCGGGCCTACGGCGTCGGATCGGGCTGAGCCGGTAGCAGTTCGGCGAGCAGCAGCTCCCGGACCCGGGCCGCGTCGGCCTGGCCGCGGGTCGCCTTCATCACCGCGCCGACCAGGGCGCCGACGGCGGCCGTCTTCCCGCCGCGTACCTTCTCGGCGGCACCCGGCTGGCCGGCGATCGCGTCGCGGACCGCGGCCCCGAGCGCGTCGTCGTCGGAGACCACGGCCAACCCGCGGCTGGCTACGACCGCGTCCGGGTCGCCTTCGCCGGCCAGGACGCCGTCGATGACCTGCCGAGCCAGGGAGTTGGTCAGCGAGCCGTCGGCCACTAGCGCGATCACCCGAGCCACCTGCGCCGGGGTGACCGGCAGGTCGGCCGGCTCCACCCCGGCGGCGTTGCCCTGCTGGGTGAGGTAGGACAGCCACCAGCCGCGGGCCTCGGCGGCCGGGGCTCCGCCGTCCACCGTCGCGGCGACCAGATCCACGACTCCGGCACCGGCCATCTGGGCCATCTCCAGCGCGGTGAAGCCGTGTTCGAGGGCCAGTCGGCGGCGGAGCACCGACGGCGGCTCGGGCAGCGCCGCCCGGATCCCCTCGACCTGGTCAGGTGGCGGCGCCAGCGGCACCAGATCGGGCTCCGGGAAGTACCGGTAGTCCTGGGCTTCTTCCTTGCTGCGCCCCGGCGTGGTGCATCCGGTGGACTCATCGAAGTGCCGGGTCTCCTGCACGATCCGATTCCCGGCGGTGAGCATCGCGCCCTGGCGTTCCACCTCGAAGCGCACCGAACGCTCCACCGAGCGCAGCGAATTCAGGTTCTTCGTCTCCGTCCTGGTGCCGTAGGGCTCCCCGGGGCGGCGCAGCGACACGTTGACGTCGCAGCGCAGCGAGCCCTGCTCCATCCGGACGTCGGACACCCCGAGGCCGCGGAGCAGGTCGCGCAGCTCGGTGACGTAGGCCTTGGCGACCTCCGCGCCGGCCCCCTCCACCGGCTTGGTGACGATCTCCACCAGCGGGATACCGGCCCGGTTGTAATCCACCAGGGAGTGCGTCGCGCCGCCGATCCGCCCGGTGGCGCCGCCGACGTGCAGCGACTTGCCGGTGTCCTCCTCCAGGTGCACCCGCTCGATGCCGACCCGTACGGTCCGGGCCTGCTCCCCGGTGCCGACCTCCACGTCGAGATAGCCCTCGGTGCACAGCGGCTCGTCGTACTGGCTGATCTGGTAGTCCTTCGGCATGTCAGGGTAGAAGTAGTTCTTCCGGGCGAACCGGCACCAGGTCGCGATCTCGCAGTGCAGCGCGAGCCCGATCCGGATGGTGTACTCGATGGCCGCCCGGTTAGCCACCGGCAGCGAGCCTGGCAGGCCTAGGCACGTCGGGCAGACCTGGGTGTTCGGCTCGGCGCCGAAGGTCGTCGAGCAACCGCAAAAGAGCTTCGACGCGGTGCCCAACTCGACGTGGGTTTCCAAGCCGATCACCGGCTCGAAGCGGGTGAGCACCTCGTCGTAGGACGCTACGGTGGTCGATCCAAGCGCGGTCACAGCGCGGGAGCCTCGGTGAGCAGCGGATGCCCGCGGCGGTCGTTCAGGGCGGCTTCCAGCGCCGCCCCGACCAGGTAGCAGCGGTCATCGGCCATCGACGGGGCCATCACCTGCAGGCCGACCGGAAGCCCGTCCTCGGGCGCCAGGCCGGCCGGTACGGACAGCGCCGGCCCGCCGTCGAGGTTCGCCGGGATCGTGCACAGGTCCGCCAGGTACATCGCCATCGGGTTCTCCAGCCGCTCCCCCAGCCGGAACGCGGTGGTCGGCGTGGTCGGCGAGACGAGCACGTCGACGTGTGCGTAGGCGGCCGCAAAGTCCCGAGCGATCAGCGTCCGCACCTTCTGGGCCTGGCCGTAGTACGCCTCGTAGTAGCCGGCGGACAGCGCGTAGGTGCCGAGGATGATCCGCCGTTTCACCTCGTCGCCGAAACCGGCCTCCCGGGTCAGGGCCATCACCTCCTCGGCGCCGTTGAGGCCGTCGTCGCCGACCCGCAGCCCGAAGCGCATCGCGTCGAAGCGGGCCAGATTGGAGGAGCACTCGCTCGGCAGGATCAGGTAGTAGGCGGCCAGGCCGTAGCTGAAGTGTGGGCAGGAGACCTCGCTGACCTGCGCGCCGAGCTCTCCCAGCAGCGCCACAGCCTCGCCGAAACGCTGCTCGACCCCGGCCTGGTAGCCCTCGCCGGAGAGCTCGGTGACCACCCCGACCCGAAGACCGGACAGGTCACCGGCGGCACCGCGCCGGGCGGCGTCGAGCACCGGCGGCACCGGCGCGTCGATGCTGGTGGAGTCCAGCGGGTCGGGCCCGCCGAGTACCTCGTGCAGCAGCGCCGCGTCGGACACCGTCCGGGCGCACGGCCCGGCCTGGTCCAGGGAGGAGGCCAGCGCGATCAGGCCGTACCGGGACACCCCGCCGTAGGTCGGCTTGGCACCCACCGTGCCGGTCACCGCGGCCGGCTGACGGATCGAGCCGCCGGTGTCGGTGCCGATCGCCAGCGGCGCCTGGTAGGACGCCACCGCGGCCGCCGAGCCGCCACCCGAGCCGCCGGGTATCCGGTCCAGATCCCACGGGTTGTGGGTCGGGCCGTACGCGGAGTGCTCGGTCGAGGAGCCCATCGCGAACTCGTCCATGTTGGTCTTGCCCAGCACGATCATCCCGGCCTCGCCCAGCCGGCGGACCACTGTGGCGTCGTACGGCGGGATCCAGCCCGCCAGGATCCGCGACCCGCAGGTGGTCGGCGTCCCGGCGGTGACGATCACGTCCTTCACCGCGATCGGTACCCCGGCGAGCGGGCCCAGCGGCTCCCCGGCGGCCCGCCGCTCGTCGACCCTGCGGGCCGCGGCCAGCGCCTGGTCCGCAGCGACGTGCAGGAAGGCGTGCACGTCGGCGTCGACGGCGGCGATCCGGTCCAGGAACGCCGTGGTCACCTCGGCGGCCGAAACCTCCCCGGCGGCGACGGCCGCGGCCAGGTCGGCGGCGGTTGCGGTGGTCAGCTCACCGGCCAGCGCCGCACCGGACTCAGCCATCGGCCGGCTCCGGGTCCAGGATGCGGGGCACCCGGAACCGCCCGTCCTCGGCGGCCGGGGCGCCGGCCAGGGCAGCCGCCACCGGCAGCGACGGGCGGACCTCGTCCTCCCGCAGCACGTTCGTCAGCGGCAGCGGGTGCGAGGTGGGTGGGATGTCAGCGGCAGCGACCTCACCGACCCGGGCCACCGCACCGAGGATCACGTCGAGCTGCGGTGCCAGTCGATCGAGTTCCGCGTCCGGCAGCGCGATCCGCGCCAGCCGGGCCAGATGCGCGACCTCGGCGCGCGTGATGGACGGCATCGCAGGCAGGACTCCAACAGGCGGGGGGCCGATGCGGGTGACTCCGGTCAGTCTAGGAGGTACCGCCGGATGCCCGGCCCGCCGCGGTCGGCGCCCTCAGCGCGGTGCGACCCGCCGGCCGCTGACCGCGGTCGGGTAAATGGCGATCCAGCACCGCTGCCCAGCTTCCGCTCCCCACTGCGGAAGGCTCAACCGGGACAGCCGCTCGACGGTGTCCACGTCGTACACGGCGTCCGCCCGGCCGTTGACGATGACACTCCAGCCTTCGCCAGCCTCGCTATCCCAACCGTCGATCTCGAACGCGACCGTCTTTGCCTCCCGGGCGGCGTCCAGCTTCGCCCCGCCGGAGGAGCGGAAGACCACCGTCGCTCCGTCCATTGCATAGTTCACCGGCAGGATGACGATCTCGCCGCCGGCCGCGAACGCCACCCGCCCGACCTCGCTGGCCCCCAGCAGCCGCAGGCATTCTTCGTACCGCAGGACAGCCATGCCGGCATGGTCGGTCGCGACCCCGTCCGGCTGCATGCTCGACTGTCCGACCGGTCGCGATGTCATGTCGCCTCCCACCGACTGCCCCACCAACTGAGTCGCCACCCTATCGAGGGAACACCACGGGTGTGACAGCCCGGTTACGGACCACCCGGGCGCGGACGGTCGCCTCGCTGGAGCGGGGCTATGCCAGTACCCCGTTGGGTACCAGCTGCCGCGGCACAGCTATCCCATCGACTTCGCGCCGTCGATGGTCTCGCGGAGGATGTCGGCGTGACCGGCGTGCTGGGAGGTCTCCGCGATGAGGTGCAGAAGCACCCGGCGGGCGGACCACCGGGCACCGGGGGTGAACCAGGGCGCCTCCGGCAGGGGCTGTGCAGCGTCCAGGTCAGGCAGGCTGGCCACTAACTCGTCGGTGCGGCCGGCCACCGCGTCGTAGTTCGCGAGCACGTCGGCGAGGCTTTCCCCGGCCCGCAGGCTGAACCCGGCCGCATGATCGGCCCGATTCGCCGCACTGTCGGGGGCCATCGCCGACGGTCCCTTCTGGATGAAGTCGATCCAGGCCCGCTCGGTGTTCGCCACATGCTTGATCAGCCCGCCGAGGCACAGCTCGCTGGCGGTGGGTCGCTGTGCGGCCTGGGCATCGGTGAGGTCCCGGACGGTGTGCCGTAGGAAGAACCGGTGCCTGCGCAGCGTCTCCAGCAGATCGGCGCGCTCGCCGCTCACGGTCGCGCTTGATGTGGTCATCTCGTTCTCCTACTCCTGGTCGCTCTCGGTTGGCGCCGGAGCGGCGGCCGCCCGCGCGGCCTCCGGCCCGACCGCCAGCAGGGCCGCGAAACCGTCTTCGGCCAGCACCGGCACACCGAGCGCCACTGCCTTGTCGTACTTCGAGCCCGGGGCGTCACCGACGACGAGGAACGACGTCTTCTTGCTCACCGCCCCGCTGACCCGCCCACCACGCTCCTGCACTGCGGCGATCGCCGCATCGCGGGTCCAGGCGCTCAGTGCTCCGGTGATCACCACCGACACGCCGGTCAGCGGGCGCGGGCCGTCGTCGGCGGACTCCTCGGCGAGCGCGACCCCGGCTGACCGCCACTTCCGAACGATCTCGGCGTGCCAGTCGATGCTCAGCCACTCCGCCACCGCCGCCGCGATCGTCGGGCCGACGCCGTCCACCGCGGCCAGCGCCTCCGGGGTGGCCGCCGCGATCGCGTCCAGGGACCGGAACTCCCGGGCCAGCGCCTGCGCGGCGGTCGGACCGACGTGGCGGATGGACAGCGCGACCAGCACCCGCCACAGCGGCCGGGACTTTGCCCGCTGCAGCTGGTCGAGAAGTCGCAGCCCGTTCGCCGAGGGCGAGCCGTCCTTGCGGGTGAACAGCGGCACCTGCCCCAGGTCGGCCACCGTCAGGGTGAACAGGTCGCCCTCGTCGGTGAGCAGACCGGACTCCAGCAGCGCGCTGGCCGCCTGGTAGCCCAGCACCTCGATGTCCAGGGCAGAACGGCCGGCCAGGGCGAACAGCCGTTCCCGCAACTGGGCCGGGCACGACCGCGCGTTCGGACATCGCACGTCGACGTCGTCACCGGGCCGGACCAGCTGTGTGCCGCAGGCCGGGCAGTGCGTCGGCATGACGAACGCCCGTTCGCTGCCGTCGCGCAGCGCGACGACCGGGCCGACCACCTCAGGAATGACGTCGCCGGCCTTGCGCAGCACGACGGTGTCCCCGATCAGGATGCCCTTGCGGCGCACCTCGTCCTGGTTGTGCAGCGTGGCCCGGGCCACGGTCGACCCGGACACCGGTACCGGTTCCATCACCGCGTACGGCACGATCCGCCCGGTCCGCCCGACGTTCACCTCGATGGCGTGCAGCCTGGTGGTGACCTCCTCGGGCGGGTACTTGAAGGCGATCGCCCACCGTGGCGCCTTCGAGGTCGACCCGAGCCGGCCTTGGAGCGCGATCGCATCGACCTTGACCACCACGCCGTCGATCTCGTGCTCGACGTCGTGCCGGTGCTCGCCGTAGTAGCCGATGTACTCGCGCACCCCGGCCAGCTCCGGTACGACCCGGTGGTGCGTCGAGGTGGGCAACCCCATCTCCCGCAGGGCCTGGTACGCCTGGGACTGGCTGGCCGGGGAGAAGCCGTGGCGGGCGCCGATGCCGTGCACGATCATCCGCAACGGGCGGCTGGCGGTGATCTTCGGGTCCTTCTGGCGCAGCGAACCGGCGGCGGCGTTGCGCGGATTGGCGAACGGCGCCCGGCCGGATTCGACGAGCGTCTCGTTGAGCCGGGAGAACCCGGCGACCGGGAAGAAGACCTCCCCCCGCACCTCCAGCAGCTCCGGCGCGGACCCCCGCAGCCGGACGGGGACGTCGTCGAGGGTGCGCAGGTTGGCGGTGATGTCCTCCCCGGTCACGCCGTCGCCGCGGGTCGCGCCCCGCAGCAGCCGGCCGCGTTCGTAGACCAGCGCGACCGCCAGGCCGTCGATCTTCAGCTCGCACAGGTAGGCCGGCGTGGTGCCGATCGCCCGCTCCACCCGAGTCGCCCAGGCGTCGAGCTCGTCGTCGGTGAAGGCGTTGTCCAGGCTCATCAACCGTTCCAGGTGGCGGACCGGCGCGAACAGCGTCGACGGCGTGCCGTGCACCTTCTGGGTCGGCGAGTCGGGGGTCCGCAGCGCCGGCCAGCGGTCCTCCAGCGCGGTGAGTTCGCGCATCGCCGCGTCGTACTCGGCGTCGCTGACGGTCGGGTCATCCAACACGTAGTACCGGTAGGCGTGCTCGTCGATCGCCCGGCTGAGCTCGGCGTGCCGCTCCCGATCGCTCGCCGGCACGTCCGGCGCCGAGTCCCCGGTCCCCGGGGCGGCTGTGGTCGGCGGCGCGCTCATTCCGACCGGCCCGCGTCGAGGCGCCGGGCGGCCTCGCGGCAGCTCCGCAACGCCGATCTGGCCCCGGCGGGCGACGCGCCGGCCAGCCCGCAGGTCGGGGTGAGCACGACCTGGCTGAGCGCCGCTGCCGGCAGGCCCAGCCGGCGCCACATCCCGTTCACCAGATCGACGCTAGCGGCGGGGTCCGACATTTCCGGGCCGGTGGCCGGGACCACCCCGAGCAGCAGGCCGGCACCGGCTTCGACCGCGCCGGCCAGCGTCTCCTCGGCCCGCCGCGGCAGCCGGGTCAGGTCCAGGCTGATCGCCCGCGCGCCGGCCGACACCAGCAGGTCGAACGGCACGTCGTCGGCGCAGCAGTGCACCACCGGCATCGCGCCGGCGGCACCGGCGGCGCCCAGCACCGTGCGCAGCGCGTCGCGAGCCACGTGTGGGGCCACCGAACGTACGGTACGGAAGCCGCTGGCCGTCGGTACCCGCCCGCTGAGCACCGCGGGCAGGCTCGGCTCGTCGAGTTGGAGCAGCAGGCTCGCCCCTGGGACCCGCCGGCGGAGGTCCGCGAGGTGTGCCCGTACCCCCTCGGACAGCGCAGCGGCGATGTCCCGCGCGGCGCCGAAGTCGGCCAGCGCCCGGCCGCCGCGAGGGAGTTCCAGGCTGGCCGCCAGCGTCCACGGCCCGGCGGCCGCCACCTTCAGCGGGCCGGTGAGGTCCCGGGCGTACTCCTCCAGCGTGTCGAGGTCGCGGGCCAGCAGGCCGCGGGCCCGGCGTTCGTCCAGCCCACCGCGGTCGACCAGCCGCCAGCCGGCCGGCTGCAGGTCCACGTGCAGGTCGGCGAGCAACCCGGCGCCGCGCCCGATCAGATCCGCGCCGACCCCACGGGCCGGAAGCTCCGGCAGAAAAGGCAGGTCCGGGCACTCCCCCAGGACGATCTGGACGGCCTCGGCGATGTCCTCGCCCGGCAGCGATCCCACCCCGGTCGCCGCGCCGGCCGGCCACGGCAACTCACGGGCCACCCCGGATGCGTCCATGACCGGCGAGCCTATGGACTATTCGGGCAGGCTGCCGGACATCTGCAGCGCGATCGCCTTGCAGTCCGGGCACACCGGCAGGCCGGCCGGATCCCGGGACGGCACCCACTTGTACCCACAGAGTGCCGTGATCTCAGTACCCATCACATAGGCCTCGGTCACATCCGAGGCCCGGGCGATGTGCGCCTTGGCGGGTTTCCCGACACCGGTCTGCGGGGTCGCCGGGCGGGTAATCGTCTCGGTCGAGGTCACCCGCACAGCCTACGGGCGCGGGCCCGGCGCCGGCGCGACCCCGGCTGGGGCGGTGGCCGAGGAGGTGGCCCGGATGGTGGCCCGGATGGTGGCCCGGATGGTGGCACTGCCCACCACCCGATCGTGGTCGTAGAGCACCACCGCCTGCCCCGGCGCCACCCCCCGCAGCGGGACCTCCAGGTCGACTCTCACCTCCCCGTCGACCAGCTCCGCAGTGGCGGGCACCGCGTGGCCGTGGGCGCGTACCTGGGCGAGCAGGCGCCGGGGACCGGACGGCTCCGGACCGCACCAGCGCGGTGCGGTCCCGATCAGCCCCGCGACGTCGAGCGCGGCCGCCGGTCCGACGGTAACCGTCCGGGTGACCGGTGAGACGTCGAGGACGTAGCGCGGCCGGCCGTCGGGCGCCGGGCGGCCCAGCCGCAGGCCGCGGCGCTGCCCGACGGTGAAGGCGTACGCACCGTCGTGGGCGCCGACAACGTGGTCGTCTTCGACGATCTCCCCGGGCTCCGGCCCGAGACGCCGGGCCAGGAACCTCGCGGTGTCACCGTCGGGGATGAAGCAGACGTCGTGGCTGTCCGGCTTGGCGGCCACTTGCAGCCCCCGGCGCCGCGCCTCGGCCCGGACCTCTGACTTGAGGGACTCGCCGAGCGGGAACATCGCCGCGTCCAGCTGCGCGGCCGTGAGCACGCCGAGGACGTAGCTCTGGTCCTTATCCGGGTCCACCGCGCGCAGCAGCGCGCCGTCGGTGATCCGGGCGTAGTGCCCGGTGGCGACCGCGTCGAAGCCGAGCGCCAGTGCCCGGTCGGCGACCGCGGCGAACTTGATCCGCTCGTTGCAGCGCAGGCACGGGTTGGGCGTGCGGCCGGCGGCGTACTCGGCGACGAAATCGGCGATCACGTCCTCGCGGAAGCGCTCGGCCAGGTCCCAGACGTAGAACGGGATGCCGAGCAGGTCGGCGGCCCGCCGGGCGTCACGGGCGTCCTCCAGCGTGCAGCAGCCGCGGGCCCCGCTGCGGTAGGACTCCGGGGCGGCTGACAGGGCTAGGTGCACTCCGGTGACCTGATGGCCGGCGTCGACGGCCCGGGCCGCGGCGACCGCGGAATCCACCCCGCCGGACATCGCCGCCAGCACCCTCACTGGCGCGCCCTGGACGCGCGGCCGCTCCGCGACCCGACGCGCCGCACAGCCGGGTCCACAGCCGAGTCCACAGCCCCGCTCATCGCCGGCTCACGACCCCGGCCCGGCGGGCCCGCTCGACGACCGGGCCGATCGCCTCGATGAGGGCGTCCACGTCGGCCTGCGTGGAGGGATGTCCGAGGGAGAACCGCAGCGAGCTACGGGCCCGCTCGGGGTCCGCACCGGTCGCCAGCAGGACGTGGCTGGGCCGGGCCACGCCGGCCGAGCAGGCCGAGCCGGTGGAGCACTCGATGCCCCGGGCGTCGAGCAGCAACAGCAGCGAATCGCCCTCGCAGCCGAGAAAGGAGAAGTGCGCGTTTCCGGGCAGCCGGCGCGACTGCGCCAGCGTCGGGTCGCCGTTGAGCAGCGCGTCCGGGACCTCGTCCAGCAGCCGGCGGACGAGATTGTCGCGCAGCCCGGCGAGGCGCTCGGCGCGCTCCGGTTGGTCGGTGACCGCGATTTCGGCGGCCGCCGCGAAGCCGACGATGCCGGCCACGTCCAGCGTGCCGGACCGCAGGTCGCGTTCCTGGCCGCCACCGTGCAGCAGTGGTACGCACTCCACGCCGCGACCCAACAACAGCGCACCGACGCCCACCGGCCCGCCGAGCTTGTGCGCGGTGACCGTCATCGCGTCCACGCCGCTGGCCGCGAAATCCAGCGGCAGCATGCCAACCGCCTGGACCGCGTCGGTGTGCAGCGGTACACCGTGGGAGTGCGCGATCTCGGCCAGTTCGGAGACCGGCTGCACCGTACCGATCTCGTTGTTGGCCCACTGCACGCTGGCCAGCGCAACCTCGACACCGAAGGCGTCCAGCGCCGCGCGCAAGCCGTCCGGATCCACCCGGCCGGAGCCGTCGACCGGTAGCCAGCTGATCAGCGCGCCCTCGTGCTGCGCCAGCCACAGCACCGAATCCAGCACCGCGTGATGCTCGACCGCACTGGCCAGGATGCGGCAGCGGCGTGGATCTGCCGCCCGGCGGGCCCAGTACAGACCCTTGACGGCAAGGTTGTCGCTCTCAGTGCCGCCGGCGGTGAACAGGATCTCGCCGGGCCGGGCACCCAGCGCGCCGGCCAGAGTCTCCCTGGATTCCTCGACGACCCGCCGGGCCCGCCGCCCGCTGGCGTGCAGGGACGAGGCGTTGCCGACTGAGCCCAGCTCCGCGGTCATCGCCTCGACCGCCGCCGGCAGCATCGGCGTGGCCGCCGCGTGGTCGAGGTAGGTCACTCGCGAAAGCGTAATCCCGCAGGTCAGCCCTTGCGCTGCTGGACCTCCGCGGTGAGCTGCGGGGTGACGGTGTGCAGGTCGCCTATCACGCCGAAATCGGCGAGCTCGAAGATCGGCGCCTCCGGGTCCTTGTTCACCGCCACGATGGTCTTCGAGGTCTGCATCCCGGCCCGGTGCTGGATCGCGCCGGAGATGCCGAGGGCCACGTACAGCTGCGGAGAAACCGTCTTGCCGGTCTGGCCGACCTGGTTCTGGTGCGGGTACCAGCCGGCGTCGGTGGCCGCCCTGGATGCGCCCACCGCCGCTCCCAGGGCATCGGCCAACTCCTCGACGACACCGAACCCCTCGGGGCCGCCAACCCCGCGTCCGCCGGAGACCACGATCGCAGCCTCGGCGAGTTCCGGGCGGGCGCCGCTCTTTTCCACCACCCGGTCGAGCACCTTGGCACCCTTGGCGTTCTCGGACAGCGTGATGCTGACCGGGTTCAGCGACGGGGAGGCCGCGGACGGCTCCGGCGGCACGGAGTTCGGCCGTACCGTGAAGATCGGCGTACCGGTGGCCACCCTGGACGTGACGAACACCCCGCCGCCGAAGATCGACTGATTGGCCTCCAGATCCGGGCTGAGCCCGACCGCATCGGTGATGACCCCGGAGTTGGTCCGGACCGCCAGCCGGCCGGCCACCTCCTTGCCTTCCGCGGTCGAGGCGATGAGCACCGCCGCCGGGGACCGCTGCGCCACCAACTGGGCCAGGACTTCCGCCTTGGGCGCCACGGCGTACTCCGACAGCGTCGGCTCCGCGGCCGCGTGGACCACCTGCGCGCCGTACTCCCCGAGCTTGTCCAGCGCGGTGTCGGCACCTTCGCCGATCCAAACCGCGCTTGGCTCGCCGAGGCCGCGGGCCAAGGTGAGCAGCTCGTTCGTCACCTTCTTCGGCGCACCGTCGACGTGCTCCACCAGAACCAGAATCTCTGCCATTGCCATCCGCCCTCTACACGAACTTCTGGACTACACGAACTTCTGGACTACACGAACTTCTGGACTACACGAACTTCTGGACTACACGAACTTCTTGGCGGCCAGGAACTCGGCCAGCTTGCGGCCGCCCTCCCCGTCGTCGTTGACCACCGTGCCGGCGACCCGCGGGGGGGCTTCGGTGAAGCCGGTCACCGTGGTCGCCGCAGCGGCCAGCCCGACCAGGCTGGTGTCGATACCGGCATCGGCGGCGCCGAGCGTGGTCAGCGGCTTCTTCTTCGCGGCCATGATGCCCTTGAACGACGGGTACCGGGGCTCGTTGATCTTCTCGACCACGCTGATCACCGCCGGCGTGTTGCCCTCGACCACGTCGTACCCGGCCTCGGTGAGCCGCTCGATCCGGATCGTCGCCGAGCCGTTGGCGCCCGAAACCTCGACCTTGCGGGCGAAGGTGAGCTGGGCGGCGCCGAGGCGCTCGGCGAGCATCGCCGGCAGCACGCTCATCCGGGCGTCGGTCGATTCCGAGCCGAGCACGAGCAGGTCCCATTCCAGCGTGCCCAGCGCCTGCGTCATGGCGTAGGACGTCTGCAACGCGTCCGAGCCGTGCAGCGCGTCATCGAGCAGGTGAACCGCGGAGTCGGCGCCCATCGACAGGGCCTTACGGATCGATTCGGTCGCCTTGGCCGGGCCCATGGTGAGCACGGTCACCGTACTGTCGCCGCCGACCGACTCCTTGATCTGCAACGCCTCCTCGATGGCGTACTCGTCCAGTTCGTTGATGACCCCGTCGGCGGAGTCCCGGTCCACGGTGTTGTCCGCGGCGTTCAACCGCTTCTCAGCCCAGGTGTCCGGGACCTGCTTCACACACACGACGATCTTCATCGGGGCAAGCCACCTCCGGTTTCGATTGCTCGGCCATTCTTCCGCACGGGCCGGCGGCGGCGGCAACCGGCTCCGCCGCCATGACCGCCGAGGAGCGAAGGCGACAATTCGGGCAACTAAGCTGCGTTGGTGCCACCGACGGATCTGGTGCTGACCGGCGAGCGGACGCTGCCCGGGATCGCCGAGGAGAATTACTGGTTCCGCCGGCACGAGGCGGCCTACCTCGCGCTGGCGCCGTTCGTCCGCGGCGCGGTGGTGGTGGAGGCCGGGTGCGGGGAGGGGTACGGCGCCGCAGCGCTGGCCCGATCCGCCACCAGGGTGCTCGCCGTGGACCTCGACCCGGTGACGATCGGGCACGTGGGGCGCCGCTATTCCGACGGCGTCCAGGCCGTGCGGGGCGATCTGGCCCGGCTGCCGCTGACCGACGGATCAGTCGAGGTGGTGGTTTCGCTGCAGACCGTGGAGCACCTGGGCGACCAGGCCGGCTTCCTCGCCGAGTGCGCCCGGGTGCTGCGCCCGGCCGGCACGCTGGCGCTCAGCACGCCAAACCGGCTCACTTTCTCCCCTGGCGACGCGCCACCGCTCAACCCGTTCCACACTCGCGAGCTGGCACCCGCGGAGCTGGATGAGCTGCTGGCACCTGCCTTTGTCGGAATGCGCAGCTGGGGACTGCGCCACGGCCGGCGGCTGCGGCGGTGGGAACGGCGGCACGGGTCGCTTCCCGGGGCACAGCTGGCCGCCCCGCCGGCCCAGTGGTCCGCCGGGCTGACGTCGTTGGTCTCCTCGGTGACGGTGGCGGATTTCGCCGTCGACGACACCGACCGGGCGGACTGCCTGGACCTGATCACCGTCGCCCGGCGCCGATGACCGCGTCGGTCGGCCCGTTGTGCCTGGTGCTGCCTGCGGCGACGCCTCCCCGAGCTGGATCAGCTGGGCATCGAGGCCGGGCACCCGGACCGCGCGATGGGCGCCCCGCCGGGCCGCTCGACGGCCCGTTCGGGCACCTCGACGCCCACGCGCTGGCCCGGCCGGTCACATCGGCAGGTCTCCCCTGGCCCCCCAGCGCGCCGCGGTGACGCCCCGGATATACCAGACTCCGCTGCTCGGCCGGAAGACCGCGATGTCGACCCGGCCGTCGCCGTTGTAGTCCTTGGCCACCGGTACGTCGCCGCGCGCCCCGAACCTGAGGCTGGACGAGCCGGCCAGGTACCAGCGGCCGGTGGTCGGCCGGAACACCGCGATCTCGCTGCGGCCGTTGCCGTTGTAGTCCGCGGCCACCGGGGCGTCGCCCCGGGCGCCGTACCGCACGGTGGCGATGCCCCGGACGTACCAGCGGCCGGTGGACGGGCGGAACACCGCGATATCCGTGCGCCCGTCGCCGTTGTAGTCCGCCGGTGCCGGGATGTCGCCCCTGGCCCCGAACCGGACCGTGGCAATGCCGCGGAGGTACCACACCCCGGTCGACGGGCGGAACACCGCGAGATCGGCCCGGCCGTCCGCGTTGTAGTCCGCCGGTTCCGGCAGGTCGCCGCTGCGGCCGTAGCGCGCCGCGCCGATGCCGCGCAAGTACCACACCCCGGTCGACGGCCGGAAGATCGCCATGTCGGTGCGGCCGTCGCCGTTGAAGTCCGCCGGGGCGGGCCGGTCGCCCGACACCCCATACCGGAGACCGGCGTATCGGCGCAGGTAGAACGCGTGAGTGCCGGGCCGGTACACCGCCACGTCGGAACGGCCGTCACCGGTGTAGTCCCCACGCGGGAAGGGCTCCGCGCCGGCGGTCGCGCTGCTCAGCCCGAGGGCGCGCGAGCAGGCCGGCCAGGCGCCCCAGCCCTGCCGGGACAGCACCCGGTCGGCGACGAAAATCTGCTGGCTGCGACTGGCCAGGTCGGCGCGGGGGGCGTAGGACCCGCCGCCGTAGCCGAGCCAGGTGGCGGCATCGAACTGCAGGCCGCCGTAGTAACCGTTGCCGGTGTTGATGTTCCACCGCCCGCCGCTCTCGCAGTGGGCCAGCCGGTCCCAGCTCAGCGCCGGAGCGGCCGCGGCCGGGGTGGCCGCCACGACCGGCGCGGCGAGCACCCCGAGGGCCGCGAGGGGCACCAGAAGGCGGCGCCGGATGCGGCGGCCGGACGGTCGGGAAGGGATTGTGGGCATGCTTCGCCGCATGGCGGAGTCCTCTCACCGCCGGCGAAGTCAGCTGTCGGGTTAGGGCGAGAGGTGCCCCGCGCGCTGTGGCGCTTCACCCCGGGGGCCGGTGTACCGGCCCCGATGGGTCCCCCGCTCCTGCCCGCGGGTTTGCGGTCGATCCGCGGTGGGCAGGATTGGGCGGGCCGCGAATCATCCACGCGACACGTGGACCGGGACACTATAGGCGGCGTTCGACCGCAGCACCAATCCGCCGAGCGGGACGTCGGGTCCGCCCGGGCACCGTCAGGGTCAGCGGGTCGGCGCCGCCCGGCTGGCACGCTGCTCATCCGCGGCCCGGGCCTTCTTGCGGGCGATGTCGGCCACGGCCGCGCGCCGGGCGACCGCGGCCGCGTGCTGGTCTACCCGGTTGGCCAGCACCCGGGCCGGCACGCCGCCCACCACCGCGTACGGCGGGACGTCGCGAGTGACCACCGCGTGGGCGCCTACCACGGCGCCCCGACCGATGCGTACGCCGCGGGTCACCGTGGCTTTGGTGCCGAGCCAGACGTCCGGCCCGATCCGGACCGGCCGCTTGGCGATCCCCTGGTCCTTGATCGGCAAGTCCAGTACGTCGAACCGGTGGTCGAAGTCCGCGATGTACACCCAGTCGGCCACCAGGGTGGTGGCGCCGATCTCGATGTCCAGCTGGCAGTTCACCCGGGTGTCCGCGCCGAAGACCACCTTGTCCCCGATCCGCAGGGTGCCCTCGTGGGCGCGCAGCTTCGTCCCGTCCCCGAGGTGCACCCAGCGGCCGAGGATGATCCGGCCGTACCCCGGGCGGGCGTAGAGCTCGACGTCGCGGCCGAGGAAGACCAGACCCTCAAGGATTACCTCACCGGTCCGGCGCAGCCGGAGCAGCCGCCAGTACCGCACCAGGTGGTACGGGGTCCAGGCCCGGTGCCGGATCACCCAACGCAGCGAGGCAACCGTCAGGAAGCGGGCCTGCCGCGGATCGCGGGACCGGCAGCGCAGGAGGGGCACGAGGTGCCACCGTAGCTGGCCCGCCGGCGGTCCATCGGGCGGGGCAGACTGGGCGGTATGGGCAGCACCGGAGATGCTGCCGGCGCGCCGGCCGGGGCGGTACGCCCGCTGCGGGCCGATCCGGCCGTTGTCCGGTTCTGGGCCGCTCGGGTGATCTCGATTGCCGGCTCCGGGGTGACCATTGTCGCGCTGCCAGTACTGGTCTACGGCCTCACCGGCTCCCCGCTGGTGACCGCCCTGGTCAGCGCCTTGGAGTCGGTGCCCTATCTGCTCTTCGGCCTGTTCGCCGGTGCGCTGGCGGATCGCCGCGACCGGCGGCGCGTCTTGATCGGCGCCGATCTGATCAGCACAGCTGCCGTGGCCTCGGTGCCGCTGGCCGCCAGCCTGCACGCCCTGACCGCCGGGCATGCGCTCGCGGTCGCGGCGGTACTGGCAACCGCCTTTGTGTTCTTCGACGCCGCCGAGTTCGGCGCGCTCCCCACCCTGGTCGGCAGCGACCGGCTGGTCGCCGCCAACAGCGCGGTCTGGGGCGCCTCCACGGTCGCCGACATGGCCGCCCCGGTAGCCGCCGGGGTGGCCCTGGCCACGGTGAGCCCGAGCACCCTACTCGGCGTTGACGGGCTCACCTTCGCGGTGTCTGCAGTCTTGATCAGCGGCATCACCGCCCGGCTGTCGCTCCCCCGCTCGGCCATGCGGCCGGCGCTGCGGGCCGACATCGCCGAAGGCCTGCGGTTCCTGTGGCGCGAGCCGGTGGTCCGCACCATGTCGCTGGTGGGCGCCACCCAGTCGGTGTGCGGCGGGGCGTTCCTCGGCCAGTTTGTGGTCTTCGCCGATCGGGCGCTCGGGGTCCGAGCCGGCGACGTCCGCCTCGGCCTGCTCTACGGCGGGTGGGGGGTCGGCACGCTGGCCGCAACCGTGGCCCTGCCGCGGCTGCTGGCCAGGACAAGCGCCGCCCGGATCACTCTGGTCGGAGTGCCGGCCGGAGCCGCCCTCGCGCTGGGGCTCGCGCTGGCCCCGAGCTTCCCGCCCGCCCTGGTGCTGGTGATCGCCTGGGGAGCGGCGTACATGCTAGTCGTCCTGAACGCGATCACCTACCGCCAGCAGCGGACGCCGGAGCACCTGCAGAGCCGGGTGAACGTGGTCGGCCGGATGCTGTCCTGGGGGCTGGGCTGGCCGCTGGGTGCCCTGCTCGGTGGGGTCCTGGCGGCCACCGCCGGGGTCCGGGTGGCACTGGCCAGCGCGACAGCGGTGGCCGCGCTCGGCGGTGTACTGGCCTGCGCCTCGCCGCTGCGCCGGATCGAGGCCGTCAGCGCGCGGGCGGGTTAGTTGCCTCCTCGTTACACAGCGACTATCTCGACGAGGTGTTGGATACCGGCGAGGTCGCTCGGGTTGCGGGTATACAGCCGCGCGGAATGTGCGTGGGCGGTCGCCGCTATCAGCAGATCCATAACCCGAGATCGCGGTCGGCGGCCGGCAGCCACGATCGCGGCGGCCAGCTGACCGTAGCTGGTGGCCACCGCATCATCAACGGGCAAGGTGGTGAATGCGGCTGACAAGCGCGACAGCCGGCGCAGTCGCTCAGCCCGAACCGCCCCATCGGTCGTGATCAGTACGCCGACATGTAGCTCGGCGAGGGCCGCGGCGCTCATTGCCAGGTCTCCCTCTAACGGTCCTACATCCGTGGCAATGAGGACACTGGTGTCGAGGATCGCCCTCAATGACGTCGGTCCCATGGATTGCCGACGGACTGATCAATAAGCTCGCGGTCACGCTCCCAGTCCGGGTCGGGTCGCCCCTGGAAGATCTCGGCGATGTTGTCCCACTGCTGCCATCGCTTGGGCAGCGCCGGAACCAAACGCGCCGCGAGCCGACCCGAGACGGTGATCTCAATTTCCTCACCGGCTTCGACGCGGCGGACCAACTCAGATGCGTCTTGACGCAATTCGCGAAGCCCGACGGTTCCCATACAACCAGATGGTAGCAGCTGTGCTACATAAGCGTCCGTGAAAACCCAGAGCTAGGGCCGGGTCCCGGTGAGCAGCACGTTGTAGAACAGCTCCGCGGGCACCACCCGGGCCAGCACCCGAGAGTCCACCGCCATCAGCCGTCGCCAGCCGGCATAGGCGAAGGACGCCCAGGGCAAGCCGAGCCGTTCCGGCCGCACCGCGCATTCGAAGGTACGGACCGGCCAGCCGAACCAGGCCGCGGTGAGTTCCTCGGTCCGGGTCGCCACGTCGGCGGCCCCGGCCCGCAGCGCCATCCGGGCCAGCTCGCCCGGGTCGAAGGTGTGCAGGTCGACGACCGCCTCCAGCGCCGCGTCGGCGGAGGAGCGGGCCAGTTCATCCGCCGGCCGACGCCAGGACGACGGCAACAGCCGGGTGGATGCCTCCCAGGTCAGCCGGGACAACTGGCGGGCCACGACATCGCCGTACCGGGTGGGTTCACCGGCGAAGACGAATCGGCCGCCGGGGGTGAGGACCCGCACCACCTCGCGCAGTGCCCGCTCCACGTCCGGGATGTGGTGCAGCACGGCGTGACCCACCACCAGGTCGAAGGAGGCGTCCGGATAGGGCAGTGACTCGGCGTCGGCCACCCGGCCAGCCACCTCGAACTGCAACTGCCGGGCGTTGCGCACTGCCACCTCGACCATGCCGGGGGAGATGTCGGTCACCGACCCGTCCTCAACCACGCCGGCCGACTTCAGGTTGAGCAGAAAGAAGCCGGTACCGCAGCCGATTTCCAGCGCCTTGCGGTACGGCCAGCCGTCCCGGCCCGCGATGGCGGTGAAGCGTTCCCTGGCGTAGCGGATGCACCGCTCGTCGTAGGAGATCGACCACTTGTCGTCGTAGTTCTCCGCTTCCCAGTCGTGGTAGCGGACGTTGGCCTCCTTGGGGTCCACCGCGAGCGACCCCGTGGTCTCAGCGGCCAACGAAAGTGGCCTTGCCCGGGCCCCGCTCGATGAAGGACTCCATCCCGATGGTGCGGTCTTCGGTGGCGAACAGGCCGGCGAACTGGATTCGCTCGAGCTCCAGCCCGCTGGCCAGGTCGACCTCGAGCCCGGAGTCGATCGCCTGCTTGGCCGCTCGCAGCGCGTACGGCGCCGCAGCGGCGAACTGGCCGGCCCATTCCAGGGCGGTGGCATACACCTCGTCCGGCGCGACCACGCGGTCCACCAGACCGATCGAGAGCGCCTCGGCGGCGTCCACGAAGCGACCGGAGAAGATCAGCTCCTTGGCCCGGGACGGCCCGATCAGGCGCGGCAAGCGCTGGGTCCCACCCGCGCCGGGGATGATGCCGAGCAGGACCTCCGGCTGCCCCCACTTGGCGTTGTCACCGCAAATCCGCAGATCCGCGCAGAGCGCGAGCTCGCACCCGCCGCCGAGCGCGTACCCGGTGACCGCGGCGACCACCGGCTTGGGGATGGCGGCCACCGCGCTGAACGCGGACTGCAGGTCAGCCGATCTCTCCACCATCTCGACGTAGCTCATGGTCGACATTTCCTTGACGTCCGCCCCGGCGGCGAACACCTTGGATCCGCCGTAGACCACCACGGCCCGAATCTCCGGACGCTTGGTGGCCTGCTGCGCGGCGGCCCGCAGCTCTTCCTGCACCTGCTCGTTGAGGGCGTTCATCGGCGGCCGGTTCAACCGGATCGTGCCGATGCCGCCGTCCACGTCCAGGGTCACCAGCTCCGCGCCGTCTCCTGCCATGGCCGGGAGCCTAACCGCAGGGCCGGGCATCGGTCCGGGGGGCACCGGTAACCGGCGCCCCCCGGACCATCCGCCGGTGCGGTTACAGGTTGCCGGTGGTGTTGAACAGGTCCCGGGCGTCGTTTCCGAAGTACGGGCCGTTCCACTTGTAGCGCACCCCGAACCGGTCCCAGAACACCCAGCTGTTGACCGAGTCGAGGTAGCCGAATGTCCCGCCGAACCGGGCCAGCCACGGGCCGCCGCTGGCGCCCTCGGTCATGTTGCAGTTGATGCCCTCGTTTCCGCCGTCGTTGTACGTCCAGCCGCTGCAGTACTGCAGGGTCCCGCCATTGAACGGCGACCGGGCCGGGTAACCGAACTGGTAGACGTACTGCTCCAGCGGGTAGTTCCACTCGATTCCCTGGCCGCCGACCACGTTGACGATGTGCTGGCCGAACCGGGTGTTCATCACCGCGACGCCGATGTCGTAGCGGCGGTCACCGCCCTGGGTCCAGGTCGTCCAGCTCCACAGCTGACGGGCGGACCAGGTGCCGTAGGGCGCGCTGCCGTTGGTGTACCGCGGCACGAAGACCCAGTTGCTGAACCACGTGCCGCTCCCTCCTGGGTGCACGCAGTGGCCGGCGGTGAAGACCAGGTTCTTGCCGTTGCTGTTCACCGTGCTGCCGGAGCAGGAGTAGCCCAGGCCGTCGTTGCCGGTGAAGAAGATCCGGCCGGAGGTGGTGGCCGGCGGGCTGGTCGCCGAGCCGTACCAGGGCGCTGCGGTGGGGCCGAAGCCCGGCCCCGCCTTGGCCGATCGGGCGAACACCGACTGGGCGGAGCCGGCCTGCGGTGCCGAACGGCCGGGCGCCCCGCGGGCGACGGTGGCTCCCACGCCGGCCAGGGACTCGGCCCGGGCCGCACTGACCGCGGTGTCCACGGAACGCGCCGCGCGCATCCGCTCGCTGGTCCAGTACCTCGGGGCGGTGCTCGCGGCGGCCAGCGTCGGGCTGGACGTGGCCGCGCCGGGGCGGGCGGCGGCGTGGGCCGCGGCCGGGCCGGCTGCGGCCAGCCCGGCGAGCCCGGCGACTCCGACCATCCCGGCCGTAGCCAGACTGGCCGTGAGCAGCCCGGCCAGCGTTCGGGGTGTGTGCCTGCTTGCCATCTTCCTGCCTTTCGCTCGGGACGGGCGGATCGGTCGACCCGCACGCGGCGCGCGCAGCAGAGTCCGCGGGCCCCCGGGGTCGGCATCGCTCGCCGGGGGAGGTGCCGGACATCCTGCTGGTAACGCACCCTGCTGAGCGAGCAGGGGCCCGCCAGATACGTCGGCGTGGGCCCGTCGTTCAAAATGGGTGTCGTGCCTCCTGACCCGATCGACTCCACCAGCCCCGCGACCGGCCCGCCACCCTGGCCCGGACGCCCCAGCCCGCTCGGCGTCACCTGGGATGGCGCCGGCGTCAATGTGGCGCTCTACGCTCCGGTGGCCGAGGCCGTCGAGTTCTCCCTGTTCGGCGAGGGCGATGGGCCGGACGCCGAGACCCGGATCCCGCTGACGGAGCGCACCAACTCGGTCTGGCACGGGTACCTACCGGGCATCCGGCCGGGTGCCCGGTACGGGTTCCGGGTGCACGGGCCTTTCGCGCCCAGCCGCGGCTTGCGCGCCAACCCGGCGAAGCTGCTGCTCGACCCCTACGCCCGGGCGATCGACGGCGAGTTGAGCGCCGCCGGGGTCCGGGAGGGAACGGTCTTCGGCGGTACCACCGCGCCCGACCCGCGGGACTCCGCGCCGTATGTCCCGAAGGCCGTCGTGGTGGCCGAGGACTTCGATTGGGGCAGTGACCGGCCGCCGAAGACGCCGTGGGCCGAGACCGTGCTCTACGAGATGCACGTCCGCGGCTTCACGATGCAACACCCCGACGTGCCCGAGGGGATGCGCGGCACGTACGCCGGCCTGGCCAGCCCGGCGGCGATCGGGCACCTCACCGACCTCGGCGTGACCGCCGTCGAACTGCTGCCGGTGCACCAGTTCCTCAGCGAGCCGGGCCTGCTCCGCAAGGGACTGAGCAACTACTGGGGGTACAACTCGATCGGGTACTTCGCCCCGCACAACGGCTACGCGGCCTCCGGCAGCCGGGGGGAGCAGGTCGCCGAGTTCCGCTCGATGGTCACCGCGCTGCACCGAGCCGGGATCGAGGTGATCCTCGACGTGGTCTACAACCACACCGCCGAAGGTGACGAGCACGGCCCGACGCTGAGTTTTCGGGGCATCGACAACGCTGTCTACTACCGGCTGCTGGACTTCGATCCCGGCCGCTACCGGGACTACACCGGCTGCGGCAATACCCTCGACGCCCGGCATCCGCAGGTTGTGGGGCTGATCCTCGACTCGCTGCGGTACTGGGCCGAGAAGATGCACGTCGACGGCTTCCGCTTCGACCTGACTCCGGCTCTGACCCGGTCGCTGCACGGGCTGGACTTGTACTCCGCCTTCCTCACCGCCGTCGGCCAGGACCCGGTATTGCGCTCACGCAAGCTGATCGCCGAACCGTGGGACGCCGACGGCAGCGGCTACGCGGTGGGCCGGTTTCCGCCCCCGTGGGGGGAGTGGAACGGGCGCTACCGCGACGCGGTCCGGGATTTCTGGCGCGGCTGGTCGCGCTCGCTGTCCGAGGTCGGTACCCGCCTGGCCGGCTCGGCCGACCTCTACCAGGGCGGCCAGCGGCTGCCGACGGCATCGATCAACTTCGTCACCAGCCACGACGGATTCCCACTCGCCGATCAGGTCGCCTACGACGGCAAGCACAACGAGGCGAATCTGGACGGCAACCGGGACGGCACCGACGACAACCGGTCATGGAACTGCGGCGTCGAGGGGCCCACCGACGATCCGGACGTGACCGCGTTGCGTCGCCGGCAGGTGCGCAACCAGCTGGCCACCGTGCTGCTCTCGGCCGGGGTGCCGATGCTGCTCGCCGGGGACGAACTGGGGCACACCCAGCGGGGCAACAACAACGCGTACTGCCAGGACAACGAGCTGTCCTGGTTGTCCTGGGAAGCCGGCGGTGACCCTGAACTGCTCCCCCTCGTGCGGCGATTGATCGCCCTGCGGCGCTCCTCCCCCGTATTGCGGCAGGGGGTGTTCTTCAGCGGGGAACCGGCATCGCCGGACAGCCCGGTGAGGGACCTGGCCTGGTTCACCCCGGAAGGTCACCGGTTCACCGACGCGGACTGGCACGCACCGCAGCGCAGGACGCTGGGGGTCTACCTGTCCGGCCTCGACCTTCGGGAGCGCGACCGCCACGGCCGGCGGGTCACAGATCGCTCGTACCTGCTGCTGCTGCACGCCGGGGCGACGCCGTGTCCCTTCACCCTGCCCGGGTTCCCGTGGGCCACCGGGTACGAGGTGGTCCTGGACACCGCCGACGCCGCGCCGTCGTCGGGCCGCGACGGTCCCCGCCTGCGGCCGGGCGCGGCCGGCTACCCGCTGGTCCCGTTCTCCCTCGCCCTGCTCCGCGCCCACCGTTGACCCATACGCTGGCCGCCATGCCGGGCATTCGGGCCACCGCTTCGCGGCTGGTGTACGCGAACCAGTGGCTGCGCGTTCGCGAGGACGACATCGTCCGCCCCGACGGCTCCACCGGAATCTACGGCGTCATCGACAAGCCCGACTTCGCCCTCGTCATCCCGCTCGACGGTAACGGTCCCAGCGCCCGGGTACACCTGGTGGAGCAGTACCGCTACCCGATCGGGCGGCGCTGCTGGGAGCTACCGCAGGGCGGTTGGCCACCGGGTGCGGCCGTCCCCGGCGACGCGAAGGCCCTGGCCCGGGCTGAGCTGGCCGAGGAGACCGGCCTCACCGCCTCCGGAATGGTCCACCTGGGGCGCCTGCAGTCCGCGTACGGCTACAGCAACCAGGCCTTCGACGTCTACCTGGCCACCGGGCTCACCGCCGGGCCACACGCCCGGGAGCTGGAGGAACAGGACATGCGGGCGGCCAGCCTGCCCCGCGCCGAGTTCGAGGCCTGCATCGCGCGCGGGGAGATCTTGGACGCGAACAGCGTGGCCGCCTGGATGCTGCTGCGGTTGCACGAGGATCCCGCCGCGACCGCCTGACGGGAACCGTTCAGCCGAGCCCGCGGCGGGCTGGTGAGGACGCGCCGGCTGGCGAGCCTGATCACGGCCCTCGGGCCAGGCGCCGGGCGGCGACCCATCGGGCCGACGCCTACGGCGAGGTCCTGATCGCTTACCCTGATGCGGCTGCGGCCCAGAACGGTGCCGGCTTCGGCGCCGTACGGACTTCTTATCCGGTCTATCCTGGTGCCCATGTCGACCATGCCGCTCACCGAGGCGAAGGCCAAACTCAACGAGTTGGTCGAGGATGCCGTCACCACGCAGGAGCGGGTTACGATCACCCGGCACGGTCGGCCAGCCGCGGTCTTGATTTCGGTCGAGGACCTCGAGTCCATGGAAGAAACGCTGTTCTGGCAGGGGCAACCCAACGTCCACAACGACCTCGCAACCGCGCGGGCGGAGGCCGCTGCCGGCACGTTGCGCGACGAGGCCGCGGTACGTCGCCGCTACGGCGTCGGTACCACCGGGTGAAGTGGGCCATCGGCCTGTCCTCCGCAGCGGTACGCGACCTCGACCGCCTGCCGCCTCGCGTCCTGCCGGCGGTCATAGCGTTCCTCTACGGACCTCTCGCGGGCAATCCAGCTCGGGTGGGGAAAGCGCTGCGGGACGACTTCGCCGGCGTCCACGCCGCCGGACGCGGTCCTTATCGCATCCTCTACGAGATCGACGGTGCTCGGCACTCGGTAACAGTGGTCCGCGTCGCGCACCGGGGCGACGCTTACCGACCGAGGTGAGTCGCCGAGCCGGGTCGCCGCCCGTACCACCTCGTCAGGCCGAGGCGGTGGCCACCAGCCCGAGGGCCGCCGGCCCGGCCAGCAGGTCGTGCCGGGGAACTATCCGCACCGTGTAGCCGAACGGGCCGGTCCGGGTCAGCGGCACGTCACCGTCGTAGCGGTACCGCCCGTCGTCGTGCTTCTCCCCGATCGCCAGCGAGGCCACGGTCGGCGCGACCAGTGAGTCGATCTCGTTGACCCGCCCGTAGGCG
Organism: uncultured Actinomycetota bacterium; assembly: GCA_963814355.1. Classification (GTDB taxonomy): domain Bacteria; phylum Actinomycetota; class Actinomycetes; order JADGOV01; family JADGOV01; genus JADGOV01. The sequence goes on from CAWFCZ010000002.1 coordinate 326,327, forward strand.
ACCTGGACGTCGACGTCGTCCGGGGACAGCTCCCCGAGGGACACCAGCGCCCGGACCGCCAGGCTGGTGTCCAGCGCCGGGGTGTCCCCTATCCCGCCGGATTCCACGTGTTCCACGGCGACCGCCCGCCAGCCGGGCACGATGCGCGCCTTCCACTCGGCCAGGCGCCGGGCGCCGTCGAAGGACCGGTCCGTCATCCGGTGCGCGGCCTGGGCGGCCGGAACGTAGAGTTCCACGACGTAGTCGCGGACCATCCGGCTGGCGAGCACCTGAGGGCCGAGTGAGATCAGGGTGTGCCGGACCATCTCGATCCACCGCCGCGGCAGATCCGCCCGGTCCCGGTCGTAGAACCGGGCCGCCACGTTGTTCTCGATGAGGTCATAGAGCGCCCGAGCCTCGAGCTCGTCCCGGCGATCCGGCGAGGCCACGCCGTCCGCGGTGGGGATCGACCAGCCGTTCTCGCCGTCGCACATCTCATCCCACCACCCGTCGCGCACCGAGAGGTTGAGGCCGCCGTTGAGCGTGGCCTTCATCCCCGAGGTGCCGCACGCCTCCAGCGGGCGCAGCGGGTTGTTCAGCCAGACATCGGTACCGGAGGTGAGGTAGGCGGCCATCCCCATGTCGTAATCGGGCAGGAAAGTGATCCGATGCCGTACCTCGGGGTCATCGGCGAACCGGACGATCTGCTGCACGAGGGCCTTGCCACCGTCGTCGGCCGGGTGCGCCTTACCCGCGATCACCAGCTGTACCGGGCGCTCCGGGTCCAGCAGCAGCGCCTTGAGCCGTACCGGATCGCGCAGCATCAACGTCAACCGCTTGTAGGACGGCACCCGGCGGGCGAACCCGATGGTGAGGATGTCCGGATCGAAGGCCTTGTCGGTCCAGGCCAGCTCGGCTTCCGGGGTACCCCGGACCACCCAGCTCTCCTTGAGCCGCCGCCGGACCTCCCGGACCAGACGGTCGCGAAGCACCCGGCGGGTCGCCCACAGCTCGTCGTCGGAGACCTTGCGGATCTCCTCCCACCCCCGGGCCTCCTCGACCAGGTCGGTGCCCACCTCGCGGGCCGCGATGTCCATCAGTTCGCGGGCCACCCAGGTGGGCGCGTGCACGCCGTTGGTGATGGAGGAGATCGGGACTTCGGAGGTGTCGAAACCCGGCCACAGCCCGGAGAACATCTCCCGGCTGACCTCGCCGTGCAGCCGGCTGACGCCGTTCGCCCGGCCGGCGAGACGCAGCCCCATCACGGCCATGTTGAACATCGAGGGGTCACCCTCGGCGTAGTCCTCCGCGCCGAGGGCCAAGATGCGCTCCACCGGCACGCCCGCACACGCGTTGTCCGCGCCGAAGTAGCGGCCGATCAGGTCGCGCGGGAAGCGGTCGATACCGGCCGGTACCGGGGTGTGGGTGGTGAAAACCGTGCCGGCCCGGGCCGCCTCGAGCGCCTCGTCGAAGCCCAGGCCCCCGGTGATGTACTCCTGTATCCGCTCCACGCCCTGGAACCCGGCGTGGCCCTCGTTGGTGTGGTAGACCTCCGGCTTCGCTGCCCCGGTGAGCTCGGAGTAGATCCGTAGTGCTCGCACGCCACCGATTCCGAGCAGCATCTCCTGCAGCAGCCGGTGATCACTTCCGCCGCCGTAGAGCCGGTCGGTCACCTCCCGTTCGGCGGGGGCGTTGTCCTCGATGTCGGAGTCGAGCAGCAGCAGCGGCACCCGGCCGACCTGGGCCCGCCAGATCTGCGCCGCCAGCGTCCGGCCGCCTGGCAGCCGCACCGAGACGGTGACGGCGTTGCCGTCGGTGCCGCGCAGCAGGGTGAGCGGCAGCCCGTTGGGGTCTATGGGTGGATAGCGCTCCAGCTGCCAACCCTCGGGCGAGAGCGACTGATTGAAGTAGCCGCGGCGGTAGAGCAGCCCGACGCCGACGATCGGCACGCCGAGATCGCTGGCCGACTTGAGGTGGTCTCCGGCGAGGATGCCCAGGCCGCCGGAGTACTGGGGCAACGACTGGGTGATACCGAACTCCGGGGAGAAGTAGGCGATCGCCGCCGGTGCGTCCGGCAGGGACTGGTACCACCGGGGGGAGGTCATGTAGTCATCGAGATCGTCCGCGGCGTCCTTCAGCCGGCGCAGGAAGCGGCGATCCCGCGCCAGGGCGGACATCCGCTCGGAGGACACCTGCCCGAGCAGGCCTACCGGGTCGTTGCCGCAGCCTTCCCACACCTCGGAGTCGACCGCCGCGAAAAGGTCGAGCGACTCCGGGTGCCAGGACCACCGCAGGTTCATCACCAGGTCGGCAAGGGGCTGCAACTCGGAGGGCAGGGCGGCGCGGACGGTGAATCGGCGGAGGGCTTTCACGACGCAGACCTTAGCGTCGAGGCGCTGGTGCTGTCGCCCCACGTCCCCCTCCCGGGCCTCGACGGCCGCGGGTCCGGGCTCATTAGTGCGCCAACCACCCTTGATCCATCGGCAACGCCGCGCCGGTGAAGGCCCGGCCGGCAGGGCTGAGCAGGAAGGCTGCCGCCGCGGCCACGTCGGCCGGCTCGATCAACTCCTTGATCGCTTGGCGGTCGAGCAGGACGTCGGTGAGCACCTGCTCCGCGGAGATGCCGTGCGCCCGGGCCTGGTCGGCGATCTGCGCCTCCACCAGCGGCGTGCGGACGTAGCCCGGGCACAGCGCGGCCGCGCTGACGCCGACCGGCGCCCCCTCCAGTGCCAGGGTCTTCACCAACCCCAGGACCCCGTGCTTCGCCGAGACGTAGCCCGCCTTGAACGGGGAGGCGACCAGGCCGTGCACCGAGGCGATCGCCAGGAACCTGCCGTCACCGGAGTCGACCAGGGCCGGCCAGGCGTAGCGGGCCAGCAGGAACGGGCTGGTGAGCAGGACCGCGAGCAGCGCGTCCCAGCGGTCCTCGTCGAAGCTGGCCACCGGCGAGACGTGCTGGAAGCCGGCGTTGGCGACGACCGCGTCGAGCCGGCCGAACCGGTGCAGCGCCTCGGTGATCGCCGCCCGGTTGCCTTCCCGGGTCGCCAGGTCGGCGGGGTAGCCGATGCCGGGTCCGTCCATCGCCGGCTTGAGGTCCACCGCCAGGACGTCGGCCCCGTCGGCCACCAGCCGGGCAGCAATCGCCGCGCCGATCCCGCTGGCGGCGCCGGTCACCACAATGGCCCGTGTCATATCGCTTCCCCTCTGTCCCGATCCGGCTGTCCCGATCCCGCTGTCCCGATCAGCGGCTGTCTCGCTGGGCATGCCCACTCTGCCCGCACCGCGATGACGGCCGCGGCGGGGGCCGCCTGCACCGCCGACCGTTAGGGTCAGGGATCGGCACGCGCCCGCAGGCGAGCAGCGGTGCCCAAGGGAAGACCAGGACTCAGGCGAGCAGAAGGAGAGGTCCGTCGGCATGGTGGTGGCGTCATGATCGGCCGCATCCCGGTGATCGAGGTGAGCCCGAGCGTGCACTGTGGCCGGTGGCCGGTCAAAGCCGTGGTCGGGGAAACCATCCCGGTGAGCGCGACCGTGTTTCGGGAAGGCCACGATCGCCTCGGGGCCAATGTCGTGCTGCGCGGGCCCGACGGGACCAAGGCCCCGTTTTGCCGGATGACGCCGGGAACGCCGGGCACCGATCGCTGGCACGCCACCCTCACCCCGTCGGAGCAGGGCCGCTGGACCTTCTGGGTGGAGGGCTGGGGCGACCCGTTCGGCACGTGGCGGCACGACGCCGGCATCAAGATCGCTGCGGGCCAGGACGTCGAACTGATGCTGGAGGAGGGGGCCCGGCTGCTGACCCGGGCCACCCGGGTGGTGCCGAAGGAGGACCGCGGCACCCTGGCAAAGGCGGTGACCGCCCTCCGCGACGGCGAGGTCGACCCGATGCAACGGCTGGCCACCGCGCTCGATCCGGGCCTGGTCGAGGTCCTGGAGCGCCACCCGCTCCGCGAGTTCGTCTCCCGGTCCGAGACCGGAGTGCTCTTCGTCGACCGGCAGCGGGCGCTGTTCGGCAGCTGGTACGAGTTCTTCCCGCGGTCCGAGGGCGCCAGCCTGGATCCGCCGCGCTCCGGGACGCTGGCCACCGCCGCGCAGCGGCTGCCGGCGATCGCCGAGATGGGCTTCGACGTCGTCTACCTGCCACCGGTCCACCCGATCGGCACCTCTTTCCGCAAGGGAGCGAACAACACCCTGACCCCCGGCCCGGGTGACCCGGGCAGCCCGTGGGCGATCGGCGGGCCGGAGGGCGGGCATGACGCCATCAACCCCGACCTGGGCACGATCCAGGATTTCGACGCCTTTGTGGCCCGGACTCGCGAGCTGGGTATGGAGGTGGCTCTGGATTTCGCCTTGCAGGCCAGCCCCGACCACCCCTGGGTAAGCGAGCATCCGGAATGGTTCACCACCCGGGCGGACGGCTCCATCGCCTACTCGGAGAACCCGCCGAAGAAGTATCAGGACATCTACCCGATCAACTTCGATAACGACTACGCCGGAATCTACGCCGAAGCGCGCCGGCTGCTCACCTACTGGATGGACCACGGCGTTCGCATCTTCCGGGTGGACAACCCGCACACCAAGCCGGTGGTGTTCTGGGAGGAGTTGCTCGCCGACATCCGCAAGAACGACCCGGATGTGCTCTTTCTGGCCGAGGCCTTCACCCGACCCGCGATGATGCAGACCCTGGGTCGGGTCGGATTCCACCAGTCCTACACCTACTTCACCTGGCGCGACGAGAAGTGGGAACTACAGGAGTACCTGACCGAGCTGTCGCAATTTTCTGCCGACTATCTGCGACCGAACTTCTTCGTCAACACCCCGGACATCCTGCACGCCTACCTGCAGTACGGCGGGCCACCGGCCTTCAAGATTCGGGCTTTGCTGGCCTCGATGCTCTCCCCGTCGTGGGGCATGTACTCCGGGTACGAGCTGTACGAGCACGTCGCGCTGCGCCCGGGCAGCGAGGAGTACGAGAACTCGGAGAAGTACGCCTACCGGCCGCGCGACTGGGCCGCCGCCGAGCGGGAAGGTCGGTCGCTGGCGCCCTACATCCGCCGGCTGAACGAGATCCGACGGCAGCATCCGGCGCTGCACCAACTCCGCAACCTGCGTTTCCACGGTGCGGACGATCCGGCCATGATGGTCTTCTCCAAGGCCGTCGGCCTCGGCGACGGCGACGGCGACGTGATCCTGGTGGTGGTCAACCTCGACCCGCACGCCGCGCGCGAGACCACGGTCCGCCTGGACCTGCCGCAACTGGGCGCGGACTGGGGAGACCGGCTGACCGTGACCGATGAGCTGACCGGCGCGAGCTACGACTGGGGACAGGACAACTACGTACGGCTGGATTCCTATTGGGAACCGGCGCATATTTTCTCGGTCCGGCGGAGCAGCGCCGGGTGACCGGCACCTGATGGATACCACCTGATGGATACCACGCAGCAGCAGGACCCGCAGTGGTACAAGCGGGCCGTCTTCTACGAGGTGCTGATCCGGGGCTTCGCCGACTCCAACGGCGACGGCACGGGCGATCTCAACGGGTTGACGTCCAAGCTGGACTACATCTCCTGGCTCGGCGTGGACTGCATCTGGCTGCTGCCGATCTACGAGTCACCGCTGCGCGACGGTGGGTACGACATCAGCGACTTCCTCAAGGTGTTGCCCGAGTTCGGCGACCTCGGGGACTTCGTCAACCTGGTGGACTCGGCACACCAGCGCGGTATCCGGGTCATCGCCGACCTGGTGATGAACCACACCTCCGACGCCCACCCGTGGTTTGAGGCCTCTCGCAGCGACCCCACCGGCCCGTACGGCGACTTCTACGTATGGTCCGACAGCGACGATCCCTATCCGGACGCCCGGGTGATCTTCGTGGATACCGAGAAGTCGAACTGGAGCTTCGACCCGGTACGCCAGCAGTACTATTGGCACCGCTTCTTCGCTCACCAGCCCGACCTGAACTACGAGAACCCCGCCGTTCAGGACGCGATGATCGAGGTGCTGCGCTTCTGGTTGGATCTCGGAATCGACGGTTTCCGCCTCGACGCAGTGCCCTACCTGTACGAGGCCGAAGGCACCAACTGTGAGAACCTGCCGGCGACGCACGAATACCTCAAGCGGGTGCGCAAGGAAGTCGACGCCATGTTCACCGACAAGGTGCTCCTCGCCGAGGCGAATCAGTGGCCGGCCGACGTCGTGCAGTATTTCGGCGACGGTGACGAGTGCCATATGGCGTTTCACTTTCCGCTGATGCCTCGAATCTTCATGGCGGTACGGCGGGAGCAGCGCTATCCGATCTCGGAAATCATGGCCAGCACACCGGAGCTGCCGCCCAACTGCCAGTGGGGCATCTTCCTGCGCAACCACGACGAGTTGACCCTGGAGATGGTCACCGACGAGGAGCGGGACTACATGTACGCGGAGTACGCCAAAGACCCGCGGATGAAGGCGAACATCGGTATCCGCCGCCGGTTGGCGCCGCTGCTGGAGAACTCCCGCAGCCAGATGGAACTGTTCACCGGACTGCTGCTGTCCCTACCGGGCTCGCCGGTGCTGTACTACGGCGACGAGATCGCCATGGGTGACAACATCTGGCTCGGCGACCGTGACGGCGTCCGTACCCCCATGCAGTGGACCCCGGACCGCAACGCCGGCTTCTCCACCTGCGACCCCGGGCGGCTGTACCTGCCGGTGCTGCTGGACCCGATCTACGGGTATCAGGCGCTCAACGTGGAAGCCCACGTACGCCAGCAGACCTCGTTCCTGCAGTGGACCCGGCGCATGATCGAGGTGCGCAAGCAGCACCCCACCTTCGGCCTGGGCAGCTTCACCGAGCTCGGCTCGTCCAACCCCTCGGTGTTGGCCTTCGTCCGGGAGTTTGGCGAGGACGTCGTGCTCTGTGTGAACAACCTGTCCCGCTTCCCCCAGCCCGTCGAGCTGTCGCTGTCGCGGTTCGAGGGCCGGACCCCGGTGGAGCTCGTCGGCCGAGTGCACTTCCCGCGGGTCGGTGAGCTGCCCTACCTGCTCACCCTGCCGGCCCACGGTTTCTTCTGGTTCCAACTGCTGCAGGAGACCTGAAGTGCGCCCGGAGTTGACCTCGTTCCTGCCGGAGTGGCTGGCCAAGCAGCGCTGGTTCGCCGGCAAGGGTCGACCGATCGCCTCGACTGCCATCGAGAGCGACATCGTCGTCGAGGACTGGGAACCGGTCTCGCTGCACGCTCTGGTGATCCGGGTGGACTACGTCGAGGGACCCCAGGAGCACTACCTCCTGCTCGTCGGGGCCCGGCACGAGACGATCCACCGGCTGGAGTACGGCTCCATTGCGCACTTCGACGACGGCGAAGTGATCTACGACGCGCTGCACGACATGGACCTGATGGGCGCCCTCTTGCTCCGGATCGCCGAGCAGCGCAGCGTCGAGGGGCTCACCTTCGCGCGCCCGGAGCCGGCCGGCGGTGCGGATGAGCCGCTGCCCTTGGAGCCGATCGACACCGACCTGCCGAACCGGCTGAACACCACCGAGCAGTCCAACAGCTCGGTGATCTACGGTGATACCTACATCCTCAAACTGTTCCGCCGGATCGCGCCCGGGATCAACCCGGATCTGGAGATCAGCCGGGCGCTGGCGCTGGCCGGGTCGACGCACGTGGCGCCGCCGCTGGGCTGGATCGAAGGGACGGTCGCCGGCGAGACCGCGACGATGGGGCTGCTCCAGCCGTTCTTCACCTCCGCCACCGAGGCCTGGGCGCTGGCGACCACCAGCGTGCGCGATCTCTACGCCGAGGCCGACCTGTACGCCGACGAGGTCGGCGGGGACTTCGCCGGGGAATCCGAACGCCTCGGGGTGGCCACCGCCGAGGTCCATGCCGACCTCGCCCGGGCGCTCGGCACCCAGGCCGCCCCGGCGGGCTATCTGCGCGCCCTGGGCGAGGCGATGGCCGGCCGGCTGGCTGAGGCGATCACCGTGGTGCCCGAGTTGCGCGTCCTTGCGGACCGGCTACGGGCCGCCTTCCACGCCGTCGAGCAGCTCACCGAACCGCTGCGGTTGCAGCGCATCCACGGCGACTTCCACCTCGGGCAGGCCCTGCGGGTGGACAACGGCTGGATCCTGCTGGACTTCGAGGGAGAACCGGTGAAGCCGCTGTGGGAGCGGCGTAGGCCGGACAGCACGCTGCGCGACATCGCCGGCATGCTCCGGTCCTTCGACTACGCGGCCAGGTTCCTGCTCGCCGACCGGCCCCGCAATCCGACTCTGGAGTTTCGGGCCACCGAGTGGGCCGAGCGCAACCGCAACGCCTTCTGCGTCGGCTACGCCGAGGCGGCCGGTGTCGACCCCCGCGAGCACGCGACGCTGCTACGCGCCTACGAGTTAGACAAGGCGGTGTATGAAGTGGTCTACGAGGCGCGCCATCGGCCGGCCTGGCTGGCCATCCCCCTGCACTCCATCCAACGACAGGTGGCCCGATGAGCTCCAAGCAGCCGCGCAAGCCGACCGGGGCGGTCCCCCTCCCCCCACCGCCGGCGACCCCGAAGTACCGGCCGGTGCCCGAGGCCGACCTGGACCGGCTCAGCGCCGGCGCGCACGCCCAGCCGCACAGCATTCTCGGCGCCCATCCGCACGGCGACTCGGTGACCATCCGTACCCTGCGCCACGGAGCCGAAGCGGTCACCGTGGTCGCCGGGGACACCCGCATCCCGCTGGAGCACGAGCGGCGCGGGATCTGGGTCGGCAACTGGCCGGGCGCCGACGTGCCGGACTACCGGCTCGACGTGCGCTACGGCGGCGACACCCACCCGGTCGATGATCCGTACCGCTACCTGCCGACCCTCGGCGACATCGACCTGCACCTGATTTCCGAGGGCCGTCACGAGCGGCTGTGGGAAGTGCTCGGCTCGCACGTCCGCAGTTACGACACGCTGATCGGCCCGGTCAGCGGCACCTCGTTCGCGGTGTGGGCGCCGAATGCCCGGGCGGTGCGGGTGGTCGGCGACCTCAACGCCTGGGACGGCCGCAGCCACCAGATGCGCTCGATGGGCAACACCGGGGTGTGGGAGCTGTTCGTCCCGCACATCGGCGACGGCACGCACTACAAGTACGAGATCCTCGGCCAGGACGGCACCTGGCGGCAGAAGGCCGATCCGCTCGCCTTTGCCACCGAGCACCCGCCGCGCACCGCGTCGGTGGTCTTCACCTCGCGCCACACCTGGGGCGACGACGACTGGCTGGCCCGGCGCCGGCAGGCCGATCCGCTGCGCGCCCCGCTGGCGGCCTACGAGGTGCATCTCGCGTCCTGGCGACCCGGGCTGTCCTACCGCCAGCTGGCCGAGGAACTCGTCGACTACGTCACCAACCTTGGTTTCACCCACGTCGAGCTGCTGCCGCCGGCCGAGCACCCCTTCGGCGGCTCCTGGGGCTACCAGGTGTCGGCGTACTTCGCCCCGACCTCCCGATTCGGGTCGCCGGATGACTTCCGCTACCTCGTCGACCGGCTGCACCAGGCCGGCATCGGCGTACTGGTGGACTGGGTGCCGGCGCACTTCCCCAAGGACGCCTGGGCGCTGGGCCGCTTCGACGGCACGCCGCTGTATGAACATCCCGACCCGCGCCGCGGCGAGCAGCCGGACTGGGGCACCTACGTGTTCAATTTCGGCCGCCGCGAGGTTCGCAACTTCCTGGTGGCCAACGCGCTGTTCTGGCTGGAGGAGTTCCACATCGACGGCCTGCGGGTCGACGCGGTGGCCTCGATGCTCTACCTGGACTACTCGCGCAAGGAAGGCGAGTGGGCGCCCAACCAATACGGCGGCCGGGAGAACCTGGAGGCGGTGGAGTTCCTGCAGGAGATGAACGCGACCGTGTACCGGCGGGTGCCGGGCGCGATCACCATCGCCGAGGAGTCGACGTCCTGGCCCGGGGTGTCGCGGCCCACCTATCTCGGCGGCCTCGGGTTCGGCTTCAAGTGGAACATGGGCTGGATGCACGACACGCTCGGCTACGTGGCCACCGCGCCGATCTACCGGCAGTACCACCACCACCAGATGACGTTTTCGATGATGTACGCCTACACCGAGAACTTCGTCCTGCCGATCTCCCACGACGAGGTGGTGCACGGCAAGGGTTCGCTGCTGCGCAAGATGCCCGGCGACCGCTGGCAGCAGTTGGCGAACGTTCGCGCCCTGTTCGGGTACATGTGGGCCCACCCGGGCAAGCAGGTGCTGTTCATGGGCTCGGAGTTCGGCCAGGAGTCGGAGTGGGCGGAGTCCCGGTCGCTGGACTGGTGGCTGCTGGACCTGGCCGACCACGCCGGGCTGCACCGGATGGTCCGGGACCTCAACGGGACCTACCGTGGCACGCCGGCGCTGTGGACCCAGGACGCGCACCCGGCCGGCTTCTCCTGGATCGACGCGAACGACGCCAGCGACAACGTGTTCTCGTTCCTGCGCTTCGCCCCCGACGGATCGGCGTTGGCCTGCCTGGCCAACTTCGCCGGCATACCCCACGAGAGCTACCGCGTCGGCCTGCCGATGCCCGGTCGGTGGTCGGAGGTGCTCAACACCGACGCCGAGGCCTACGGCGGCAGCGGGGTCGGTAACTACGGTGGCGTGGACGCGGACGCCCACCCCTGGCACGCCCGGCCGGCTTCGGCGATGGTCACCCTGCCGCCGCTCGGCGTGCTCTGGCTCGCCGGCCCGCCACCGTCCGGATAGCCGCCGGTTGCTCCGTGCTCGCCGTCCCGCCGTAACCCGGACAGGGGCACGGCGCGACCCGGTATGCCGGTCCCGGCCCGTACGTCGAGTTGACCGCCGAGCACGGGCATACCGCGCGATCGCCGTGCAGGTCGGCCGGGTGCCCGCAGTGGGCGCAGAACGACAGGGTCACACGTCACGTGTCGGCGTGGTACGGCCGAGGCTTGACCCACGAGGACCGGGCCGGGGATCGTTGGTGCAGATTGTCTCCGGCGCCGGACCCGGCTAAGCTAACCGGCGGTCCTCACCGGGGCGGCCGGGCGGGAGGCGCAACCCAGTCCGGTCGTCCTACCCGGCTGGGGAGGTGTGCCGCCGGGGTGGGCGCGATAGCTTGCCAGCAGTTCCGGCGCAACCGCTCAAGGGGAGTGACTCGATGCCGCAGTTCATGGACGTGCACAAGGGGATGATGGGAATCACCTCCGATGACCTCGCCGAGGCGCACCAGGCCGATCTAGCGATCCAAGGTGAGGAGCAGGTGGACTTCAAGCACGCCTGGGCCGACCCGACCACGGGCACTGCGTTCTGCCTCTCCGAGGCCCCGTCCCGCGAGGCGGTAGCCCGAATCCACGAGCGGGCCGGACACCCGGCTTCAGAGATCTACGAGGTTCCGGTCCAGGCGTGACCCCAGGGGCGTAAGTCCCATAGCACGGTGCGCTAGCTGCTCGTAGCCTGGCGGCAACGCGGGAGTAACCATGGCAAAGATCGACACGCGGCCCGGTCCGCAGCGAGGCTGGAGCCGGACCGGAAGCGCCTTGACCAGGGCGTCGGAGCCAGAGCCGACAGAGATCTCCGGAGACGTCTCGACGTTTCTCGTTCCGGAGCTCTTATTCGGCGACGGCTGCCTGGGCGAAATCGGCCATGCCGCGTTGCGCCTGGGAGCCCAGCGTCCGCTGCTGGTGAGCGACCCCGGGGTGTGGGAGGCGGGCTGGTCGCCGGAAGCCGCGCGGCGACTCGCCGAGGTGGGCCTGGACTACACGCTGTGGACCGGGATCACGCCCAATCCCCGGGATTACGAGATCGCCGCGGGCGCCGATCTCTACCGCGAGCGGGAGTGCGACGTCATCGTCGCGGTCGGCGGCGGAAGCTGCATCGACGCCGCGAAAGGCGTCGCCGTGGTGGTCGCGAACGGCGGGCACATCTTAGACTACGAGGGGATCGACAAGGTCACCAAGCCGATGCCGCCCCTCGTCGCCGCCCCCACCACGGCGGGCACCGGGTCGGACCTGTCGCAGTTCGCGATCATCAGCGACGTCGCACGGCGGGTGAAGGTCACGCTGCTCGGCCGAGCCCTGGTACCCGACATCTCGATCACCGATCCGCGGACGCTGGCCACCATGCCGGACTGGCTGGCCTCGACCACCGGCCTGGACGCGCTCACCCACGGAATCGAGTCCTTCGTCTCGCGCGCGGGCAGCTTCCTGACCAGCGGGCACGCCCTGCGGGCCATCTCACTTGCCCAGCGGCACCTGCCCCGCAGTGTCGAATACCCACACGATGCCGCCGCCCGCAACGGCATGGCCTGCGCCAGCATGTCGGCCGGCATCGCGTTCACCAACGCCATCCTCGGCGCGACGCACGCCATCTCCCATCAGCTCGGCGGGGCGCTGGACCTGCCGCACGGGCTGCTGAACGCGCTGCTGCTGCCGCACGTCGTGCGGTTCAACGCCGAGGAGTTCCCGGACCGCTTCCGACCCGTCGCGACCGCGCTCGGTGCCGACGGCGCCCGGATGCCTCCCGCCGACGTGGCCGACAGTATCGCGAACGCGGTCAGCACCCTGTCGACGTACTTCGGGGTACCGCAGCGGCTGCGAGACCTCGACGTCAAGGCCGTGGACCTCCCCCGGTACGCCGAGACGGCGTTGCTGGATGCCTGTATGGTCACCAACCCCCGGGTGGTAACCCGGGCGGACGTGCTCGCTCTGCTCGAGGCGGCGTACTGAGATGGCGTCCTGAGAATGGCATACTGAGGTGATGCCGGAGCACGCGTCGGACTCCGACGTTCTGGCCCGACTGACCGGCATTCGCACCTCCAAACTGTCCTTCTACAAGCAGTACCGCCGGACGTCTGTCAGCCTGGACCGCAGCATTCTGGCTCTGGCCTCGGTGTCCAAGGCGCTGACCGTGCTGGACGCCGGCCCGGCCTCGCTGGTCGAGGAGTTCCTGCCGGCCGTGGTGGCGACCATGGGAGCGCAGTGGGCCGCGTTGGTAGCCGAGTACTCGGCCTTCCCCGAGCAGCCGTACGCGCGGATGGCCACCCGCGAGGGTCCGGCCCCGATCAAGGACCTACCGGCGGACGTCCGGACGCTGAGTCGCGAGCAGCCACCGGCGAGCTGGTATCGGCCGACCGACGGCACTGGCGCCATCCGGCATTGCGCGCCGCTGCACTGGTCGGAACACGGCTGGGGGTGGCTCGCGGTGGAACTTCCCGGCCGGCGCGGCACCGACGACACCGACGCCGCGCTCATGACCACCTTGGCGAACCAACTCGTCGCGGCCGTCCAGGCCAGCCACCTGTTGGCCGAGCGGGAACGGCTGGCCGATCTGGCGAACACGGCGTATGAAGACGTCAGCGCGCACGCTGCCCGCCTCGCCGACACGAATCGGGCGTTGCGCCGGGCCCGCTCCTCGCTGGCCAGGGCCCGGGAAAAGGAGGTCGTGGAGGCCGAGCGGGAGCGGCTCGCGCGGGAGCTGCACGACAGCGTCGCGCAGCGGGTGCTGGCCATCGGCATGACGCTGGAGTGGTGCCGGGGAGTCGCCGGAGACGAGCACCTGCGGGTTCGCCTCGGAGAGGCTCAGGAGCTCGCCCGAGGCACCGTGGAGACCATCCGCAACGCCATCTTCGAACTCTCCGCCGTGGACGACCTGCTGCCCGGCGGCCTGGTGCCCTCCGTGCGGGCCATCGCCTCCTCGATCTCGGGGGACGGGCCGGCCGTCTCGGTGCACCGGGTCGGGGCCGCGGCCCGGCTCCCGCTGCCGGTGGAACGGACGCTGCTGATCGTGGTCCGCGAGGCATTGTTCAACGTGGCGCTGCATTCCGGCGCGAACACCGCCGTGGTGCGGATCGGATACAGCCCCGAGGCGGTCGCGATCACCGTCACCGACGACGGCCACGGCACGCCGGAGGAGCTGAACCGGGCATTGCGCGAGGCGCTGCGCTCGCGCAGCGGATACCACCGCGGCCTGGCTTACCTCTACGGACGGGTCCACGAACTCGGCGGCACGCTGAAGGTCTCGGCCGGCCCCGGTGGCGGGGTGCGCTTGGCGATCCGCGTTCCGCTGGACGACGTGGTGGCGCCGGCGTGAGACCCGGTGCCGCGGCGCACGGCGCCCCGCATGATCCAGTGCCGGCCGACCACAGCCAGCGGGGGCTGCCGAGGCCTGGATCACCGGAGCGCGAAGGGGGGCCGGCGGTGCGTGCGGAACGCGGCGGATGCGGGGTCGGCCGAGGCAGCGGGCCATGCCCGATGTGAGCGCGCCGCCGCCCGATGCCCCGTCGGCGTCACCGACCCGCCTTCTCATCGTCGACGATCATGCCATCGTGCGCCATGGCCTGCGCTCGATGCTGGACCGCGAGCCGACGGTGCGGGTGGTCGCCGAGGCCGGCACCCCGGCCGAGGCGCTGCGCGCCGTCGCCGAGTGCGCGCCGGAGATCGTACTGCTCGACCTACGACTGAGCGGCAACAGCGAGGAGGCCGGGCTGGCGCTGTGCGAGGCCATCACCCGGCGCTTTCCGCAGGTCGGCGTGCTGGTGGTCACCACGTTCCTCACCGATCGGCTGGTGACCGACGCCATCCGCAACGGAGCGAAGGGCTACGTCCTCAAAGACGTCGACGCCGTGCAGTTGCTGCACAGCATCGCCGCCGTCCGCCGGGGCGAGAGCGCGTTCGACAGCCACACGGCCGCGGTGGTGGTACGCTCGCTGGCCGGCACCTCCGAGGCCTCCGCCGGGGTAAACCTGACCGCCCGTGAGCACGAGGTGCTGACGCTGGTCGCCCAGGGCCTGTCCAACCGGGAAATCGGCGCCAAGCTCTACATCAGCGAGACCACGGTAAAGTTCCACGTGCACAACCTGATGCACAAGGTGTCCGTACGGCGACGCGCCGAGTTGGTCTTCCAGGCCGGGAGGCTTGAGTTGCTGTAGCCCAGCGTCGGCTACCTGCCCGAGCGGGCAGGGTACCCCGCGCCATCCGGCCAGCGGTGCGTCAGTTTTCCGGCCGCACCCCTACCGCTGCCGACGCCGGGAGCCTAGGGTCCGCGGTAAGAGTCGGAGAAGGGATCTGTCATGACGGTGTACGCACCTCCCGGGCAGTCGGGTAGCCCGGTGAAGTTTGAGTCGCGGTACGACCACTGGATCGGTGGGGAGTTCGTGCCGCCGGCCAAGGGCCAGTATTTCGAGAACCCCAGCCCGGTCAACGGGCAACCGTTCACCGAGATCGCCCGGGGGACGGCGCAGGACATCGAGGCCGCGTTGGACGCCGCCGAGGGTGCGGCGCCGGCCTGGGGTCGCGCCTCGGTCGCGCAGCGCGCGAACGTACTGAACAAGATCGCTGACCGGATGGAGGCCAATCTGGAGCTGCTCTCGGTCGCCGAATCCTGGGACAACGGAAAGCCCGTGCGGGAGTGTCTGGCCGCGGACATCCCGCTGGCGATCGACCACTTCCGGTACTTCGCCGGTGCGATCCGGGCCCGCGAGGGCGGCATCTCCGAGGTTGACGAGGACCTGATCGCTTACCACTTCCACGAGCCTCTGGGGGTGGTGGGGCAGATCATCCCGTGGAACTTCCCGATCCTGATGGCCACCTGGAAGCTCGCCCCGGCGCTGGCCGCGGGCAACGCGGTCGTGATGAAGCCGGCGGAACAGACGCCCGCCTCGATTCTGGTCCTGATGACGCTGATCGGCGACCTGCTCCCGCCGGGGGTGCTCAACGTGGTCAACGGATTCGGCGTCGAAGCCGGCAAGCCGCTCGCCTCCAGCCCGCGGATTCGCAAGATCGCCTTCACCGGTGAGACCACCACGGGCAGGCTGATCATGCAGTACGCCACGGAGAACCTGATCCCGGTCACTTTGGAACTCGGCGGGAAGAGCCCGAACGTTTTCTTCGACGACGTCGCCGCCAGAAAGGACGACTTCTACAACAAGGCACTGGAAGGCTTCACCATGTTCGCCCTCAACCAGGGCGAGGTGTGCACCTGCCCGTCCCGGGCGCTGGTGCAGCGGTCGATCTACTCCGACATTCTGCCGGACTTCGTCGCCCGCACCGAAGCCGCCAAGCAGGGCAACCCGCTGGACACCGAGACCATGGTCGGCGCCCAGGCGTCCAACGACCAGCTGGAGAAGATCCTCTCCTACATCGACATCGGCCAGAAGGAAGGCGCGAAGATCCTCACCGGCGGGCAACGGGTCGACCTCGGCGGCGACCTCTCCGGCGGCTACTACGTCCAGCCCACGATCTTCGAAGGCGACAACTCGATGCGGGTCTTCCAGGAGGAGATCTTCGGTCCGGTGGTGTCGGTGACCAGCTTCGAAGACGAAGCCGACGCGCTGAAGGTCGCCAACGACACCCTCTACGGCCTCGGCGCCGGCGTCTGGACCCGCGACATGAACCGTGCCTACCGCGCCGGTCGCGGCATCCAGGCCGGCCGGGTCTGGATCAACAACTACCACTCCTACCCCGCCCACGCAGCCTTCGGCGGGTACAAGCAGTCCGGCATCGGCCGGGAGAACCACCAGATGATGCTCGACCACTACAGCCAGACGAAGAACCTGCTGGTTAGCTACAACTCGACCCCGGACGGCTTCTTCTGATCGCCATGGCTCTGCGCACCCGATGTCGGCCCAACGCCGGCAACCGATGGTGACCCGGGTCGATGTCACGGATGCGGCGGCGGAGCTACTCCGCCGCCTGCACCGTGACCACGGGCCGCTGATGTTCCACCAGTCCGGCGGCTGCTGCGACGGCTCCTCGCCGATGTGCTACCTGGCCGGGGAGTTCCGGGTCGGCGCCCAGGACGTCCACCTCGAGGACCTGCACATCGACGGCATCCCGGAGCCCATCGGGATCTGGATGTCCAAGCCGCAGTACGAGTACTGGCGGCACACCCACCTCACCATCGACACCGTCCCCGGCCGCGGGGGCGGCTTCTCCCTGGAAGCCCCGGAAGGCTACCGGTTCATCATCCGATCACGGCTGCTCACCGAAACCGAACTCACCGAACTCACCGCACTCGGTCGCGGCTGACGCACCGGAACGCCGACGGTCACCCCGGCCGGTCCAGGGTCAGCCAGCCGCCGTCGCGTTCCCATACCGCGCTGGGCCACCCGGAGCGTGACCCGAGCGTCCGCAGCGATCCCAGGGTGAAGGTCCGCACGTGCCCGTACGCCGGGTTCGGGGTGTCCTCCAGCGGTACCGCGATGACGACCCGCCGCTTCGCCACCCGGACCGCCTCGGCGACCACGTCCCGCCCGGTCAGCGGCGGCAGGTGTTCCAGCAGGTGCAACATGGTGACCGTGTCCACGGCGCGATCGGGCAACGGCAGGCGGGTGGCGTCGGAGGTGAGGAACAGGGCGGTGCTGCCCAACCCGCGGGCGACCCGCCCGGCCAGCGCGATCGTGCCCGCCGACAGGTCGCTGCCCACCACCAGCGCGTCCGGCCGCCGCTCTGCCAGCAGGATCGGCAGGAAGCCGAAGCAGCATCCGAGGTCCAGCACGCTCGATCCCCGCACCGCCCGGGCGGCCTCGGCGTAGATTCGGGAGAACGTCGCCACCGACCCCCCGTCATCGGCTGCCGGCTCCCGTAGCCGCAGCAACGTGTTGCGGTAGAAGGAGCTCCAGGCCAGGCCGGGGGTGGGCGCGCTGCCTTCCACCGTCCGGACGAACAGCCGCTCGAAGGCGGCGAGGTCAGGGATCAGCCCGAGCGGAGCCAACTCGGCCACGATGGCATCGGCGAGGTCGTTGTCCAGCAGCGGCCGACCACGAAGTTCGACGCAGGCGCCGAGCACCCGGAAGTGGGCGGTCTCGACCAGCGAGATGTCCCCAACGCCGCCGCCGCCCATCGGGCTACCTGGCGCCGGACAGCGCCGCGGCCAGTTCGGTGGCCGCCGCATCGAGGCCGTCGGTGTCCCGAACGACGTGGACCGCCGAACACAACTGCGCGTAGTCGGGCAGGTCGCAGCCGCCCAATGCCCAGGAGTAGCGCGGCTCCGGGGTGAGCCAGAGGACTCGCCGGGCCCGGTCGACGATCGTCTCGAACTCGCCGAACCCTGGTCCCCGGCCGTTGTTCCGCCCGTCGCCAAGCACCAGGACCGAGGTGCGATGGGTGATCGCGGTGAGGTGGCCATCGACGAAGCGGCGAAACGCGTGCCCGTAGTCCGAGTTGCCGTCCACGTCGAGAACCCCACCGCCGAAGATGAGCCCGAGCGCGCCTTCCAGCGGGTGGTCGTCGAAGAGTTCGGTGACTTCCACGAGATCGTCGACGAAGACGAAGGTACGTACCCGGGGGAAGAGCCGCTGCAGGCCGTGCACCAGGTGCAGGGTGAAGCGGGCCGAGTTGCGCACCGAGAGGCTGACGTCGGCCAGCACGACCAGCCGGGGACGGTCCTCCCGGCGGGCCACGGTCACCGGGCGGAACGGGATGCCGTCGTGGCGCAGGTTGCGGCGCATGGTCGCACCGACCGCGATCCGCCCGCGGCGCGCTGGGTAGGTGCGCGAGGTGAGCGCGCCGTGGAGCTGCCGGGCGAGGCGGCGGATGCCGTCCTCCATCCGCATCCGGTCCCGCTCGGACACCCTTTCGAGGTAGGCCGGTTCGCTGTGGTGCCCGGCGTGTTCCAGGGCGCGATTCTGGCCCGCCAGCCGGGCCAGGTGCGCCCGCATCAGGTCCGGAAGTGAGCCCGCCAGGGCGTCGACCTGCCGCGCCAGGGCCTCGTCCAGGGCACGCTCGGCGGTCGGCGCCGCGCGGGCCAGCGGCTGCCCGGCGACGCTGAGATCGACCTCGACCCGGTTGCCGGAGACGTCGGACAACTCGCCCACCGCCCCGGCGCCGTGCAGCCGGTCGGTCTCCAGCTGCACCCGCCGGCCCTCGGCGGCCCGGCGGCGCTGGTCCTCGGCGAGCACGATCTGCTCGGTCAGCGACGCCAGGTCGATCTTCGAGGCATCCTGGTGCAGGTTGTAGGCCGAGGCCAGGTCGCGCTCGTCGAAGTAGTCGCGGATGTCGGCCGGCTTGCCGTGGTCATGGCCGAGCTGGCTGCCGGCGGCCGGTTCCTCCGACAGCGTGACCTGCTCCGGGCTGAGCCGATCGCCCAGGCCGTCGTGGGTGTGGTCGTGATCATGCTCCGCGACCCGGCCGGTCAGCGGCTCCAGGTGGAAGAAGGCGTCGAACAGATCGGAGTACACCGGCCAGTCCCGGGAGTCCTTCACCAGCGTGAGGCCCAGCGCGATCTTTACGGACTCCCGGTCGGCCAGCGACACCGCGGCGGCCGCCCGCAACCCGTCGACCGCCTCGCCGGTGGAGACCCGCACGCCGGCGGCCCGCAGCGCCGCGGCGAAGTGCACCAGGGCTTGTTCCATCTCGGTGGCCCTCCTGACCCGGATCGCCCCGACCTACCCGCCGCGACCGGTCAACGGGCGGTCGGGGATCCGTAGTACCCGCGGGTGAAGCGGCCGGGCTGGTCCTTCGCCAGCCGGGCCGCCCGGCCCTCCGCCGTCCCGTTGGGATGGGGATGGGGGTGGGGATGGGGATGTGGAGTCGGCTCCGGGGCCGGCTCAGGCGGCCGGTCCGCCAGCGTGCGGGGCAGCAGCCCGGGCAGGGCGGCAGTGGCGGTGGCGAGGTCGCGCTCGTACTTCACCACCACCGACAGCGTGTCGGCCAGCAGCTGGGCATCCAGCTCCTGCGCGCCCAGGACGGCCAGGGTGCGGGCCCAGTCGACCGTTTCGGAGATGCCGGGCGGCTTGCGCAGGTCCAGGCGGCGCAGCTCGCGCACCAGGAGCACCAGCTGGCGGGTCAACGCGGCCGGCAGCCCGCTGTCCTTCGACGCGACGATCGCCAGCTCGCGCTCGGCATCCGGATAGTCCAACGCGAGGTGCAGGCAACGCCGCTTCAGGGCCGCCGAGAGGTCCCGGGTGTTGTTGGAGGTGAGCACGACGTAGGGGCGGCGGTCGGCCCGGAAGGTGCCGATCTCCGGTACCGAGACCTGGAAGTCGCCGAGGATCTCCAGCAGCACCGCCTCCAGCGCCTCGTCGGCCCGGTCCACCTCGTCGATCAACAGCACGACCGGCTCTGGCGCCCGGATCGCCTCCAGCAGCGGGCGAGGCGCGAGGAAGCGCTCGGAGAAGAACACGCTCTCCGATTCGGTGATCTTCTCGACGGCCTCGGCGAGGTCCCGGGTGTCGGCCAGCAACTCCCCCATCTTGTCCCGCAGGATCTGGGTGTAGAGCAGCTGCTTGCCGTAGTCCCATTCGTACAGCGCCTTGGTGTCGTCCTGGCCCTCGTAACACTGCAGCCGCAGCAGCGGCCGGCCGGTCACCTCGGCGAGGGTCTTCGCAAGTTCGGTCTTGCCGACCCCGGCCGGCCCTTCCAGCAGCAGGGGCTTCTCCAGCCGGGTGAGCAGGAAGACGCTGGTGGCTATCCGTCGATCCGGGATATAGCCGCAGTCACGGTAGCCCGCCATCACCGCCTCGACATCGGCGAACTGCGGTTCGGCGTGCGCCACCAGCGCTCCCCTCTCGGTGAACCGGGCTTAGAGGAAGTCGTCCAGCGACCCGTGCACGCAGTGCTCGACCACCGGCCGGACCGAATCGAATGTGCACTCCTTGGGGTTGCCGGGGGTGCATGCGTCGCCGAGCACGTGGTGGGTGATCCGGTCGATGTCCGCGTCGTCGCCGATAATCTTGTTCGCCTTCTCGTAGTACTTCGTCGGCCCGGTGCCGAGGCGGTTCTTGACGTAGGTGTCCGAGGTAATGTCGATGAACCGCTCGGCAACATCGACATCACGCAGCAGTCGCACGGCCTCCTTCAGCGCCGCGTCCGCCGCTTGTGGCTTGCTCATCCGCGACGTGTCGATGCCCATAGCCACGGCGATGTCGGCGTAGCGCTCGTAGGACATCGACATGTTGTAGGCCCACACCCGGGGCAGCGCGATCGCGTTGTTCAACCCGTGGTGGGTGTCATAAAAGGCCGACACGGCGTGCGAGATGGAGTGGATGATGCCGAGCCCGCCGGAGTTGAAGGCCTGGGTGGCGATGTACTGCGCGTACATCATGCCTTCCCGGCCGCCGAGGTCGAGCGGGTTCCAGGTGGCCTGCCGCAGGTGCTCGGCGGTGAGCTTGATGGCGTAGAGCCCGTTTCCCATGGAGGGCCAGAAGTTGAGCCGGGAGACGTACGGCTCGGAGGCATGCGCCAGGACGTCGAAGCCACACTGGGCGGTGTAGTCCTTCGGTACGTCGAAGTACAGCACCGGGTCGTCGATGGCCAGCGTGCAGACCGCCGCGTCGTCGAACGCCACGTACTTGTGCGGGTTGTCGGGATCGGTCGTGGTGTCGGTGATGACGTAGGCCCAGGAGGTTTCGGACCCGGTACCGGCGGTGGTGGACACCGCGATGTGCGGCGGGTTCTTCGGATTCTCCGACTTGTTGAAGCCTTCGAATTCGTTCACACTGCGGCCGTCGTGGGCCACCGAGATCCGGGCGCCCTTACAGGCATCGTGCGCGGAGCCCCCGCCGATGGAGACCATGCTGTCGCACTTCTCCTCCTGGTACATCGCGACGGCGTCCATCACGTTGTAGTCCTTGGGGTTGGACTCCACCTTGTCGAAGACCGCAACGTCCAGCCCGTGGTACTTCAGCGACTCGACGATCTTGTGTACCGTGTCCGAGCCGCGGAGCCCGGTCGTCATCACCAGCGGCTTGCGGAAGCCCAACTTCAGCGCTTCGGGACCGATGATCTCGTGCGCGCCGGGGCCGAGCAGCCCCCGGTTCATCGGGTGGAACTCCTTGATCGGGAACGGCTTGAGCAGCTCGTCGACCTGCATGACTGGCCTCCTCGGGGCATCGCCACGCGGCCGGCACACGGCCGGCCGCGTGGCGGTGGGCGTTGATTGGGGCGGACGTTAGCGGCGCGAGACCGGGCGAGGAAGGCCTGAGGGCGGAAACTGTCTATCCAGCACCCGCAACTGGACCTGAGCCCAGCGCCGGCCTGTCCCTTCGGAGGGGACCGATCCGGCCGCTTTGCCAGTCGCCGCGCAGCGTCGGGACGGTTACGGTCTGCCTGCGACCCGGTACATCACCCGGTCATCCCGGACGGAGCCCCCATGACGCCCACCCCCGAAACCGCATCCAGCGTCGAGGATGCGCAGGATCGCCAGCGCCTCGGCGCCGACGGAGAACCGCAGCCGGCCGCCGAGATCGAAGGCCAGCTGATCGAGGAGGTCTCCATCGACGGACTCTGCGGCGTGTACTAGCCGGCAGGTTCCACCTCCGGCGCTCACCGAGCGGGCCCCACGTCGCGACCTTCCGAGGGTTCGGACGCTCATCTTCCGAGGGAACGGACGGGAATGTCTCACGATCCCCACCAGCGCTACCGGCTGAGCGCCTCGGTCACGCTGCGGCCGGAGCCGTTCGGCGCGCTGGCCTACGACTTCGCCGCGCGCCGACTCACCTATCTGGCCGCACCCGACCTGGTCGCCGTGATCGGTGAGCTGGCGGCCGAGCGCCCGCGCAGCGCCTCCGACGCTATGACCTCGGTCGGGGTGCCGCCCGACCGGCGGCCGGTGCTCGCCCGCGCGTTGGCCGATCTCGCCGAGCGAGGTGTCCTTGATGCCGCCTGAATCCCGCACGCCCGCACCGGCCGGACAGCTGTCCGCCCATGCCCGCGCCGGTCTGTCCGCTCCGATCTGCCTCACCTGGGAGTGGACCTACGCCTGCAACCTGTCGTGCATCCACTGCCTGTCCGCCTCCGGACGGCGCGACCCGGCCGAGCTGAGCACCGCCGAATGCAAGCGGGTGCTGGACGAGCTGGCCGCGATGGCGGTCTTCTACATCAACGTGGGGGGTGGCGAGCCGACCGTCCGCGGCGACTTCTGGGAATTGCTGGACTACGCCGTCGGCAACCGGGTCGGGGTGAAGTTCTCCACTAACGGCGTCCGGATCGACCGCGCCGCGGCCGCCCGGCTGGCCTCCACCGACTACGTCGACGTGCAGATCTCCATCGACGGCGCGGATGCCCCGGTCAACGACGCGGTCCGCGGCGCCGGCTCCTTCGACACCGCCATCGCGGCCATGGAGAACCTGGCGACCGCCGGCTTTGCCGGCTTCAAGATCAGCGTTGTGGTCACCCGGCGTAACGTCGAGCAGCTCGACGCCTTCGCCCGCCTCGCCGAACGCTATGGCGCCCAGCTGCGGCTGACCCGGTTGCGGCCCTCGGGGCGGGGAGCGCAGGTCTGGAACGAGCTGCATCCGACCGCCGAGCAGCAGCGCAGCCTGTACCGCTGGCTGGTCGCCCACGGCGAGTCAGTACTGACCGGCGACTCGTTCTTCCACCTCTCCGCGCTGGGCGAGGCCCTGCCCGGACTCAACCTCTGCGGAGCCGGCCGGGTGGTCTGCTTGATCGACCCAGTCGGCGACGTTTACGCCTGTCCGTTCACCATCGCGGAGGAGTTCAAGGCGGGCAACGTCCGTGACGCCGGCGGTTTTCCGGCGGTGTGGCGCTCCGCGCCGCTGTTCGCCCGGCTGCGGTCCCAGCAGCCTGGCGGCCCGTGCACGTCGTGCAGCGCGTACGACGCCTGCCAGGGCGGTTGCATGGCGGCCAAGTACTTCACCGGCCTCCCACTGGAGGGCCCGGACCCGGAGTGCGTACGCGGACTCGGGGAGCCGGCGCTGGCGGCGGTACCGGCCGGCGCGGTGCCGCCGCTCGATGTCGACCACTCCCGACGCGCTCCGGTGCCGGTGACCCTGCACCGCCGCCGGCCGGACCGGGCCTGTGACACCAGCCCGCTGGCCGGGGTGGGGTAGCGCCGATGGACCCCACCCCGTCACTGGCCCCGCTGCTGTCCCCGTTCCAGCTGGGGGGCCGTCGGCTGCGCAACCGGATCGTCCTCGGCCCGCACGAGACGAACCTGGCCTACCGTCGAGCCATCTCCCGACGCCACGTCGCCTACTACACTCGCCGCGCGCGCGGCGGTGCCGCGCTGCTGGTGATCGAGAACGCTTCGGTGCACGACGTCGACTGGCCGTATGAGCGCGCGCCGCTGGCGGCAGACTGCGAAGCCGGCTGGCGGGCGGTGGGCGAGGCCTGCCACGCCGAGGGCACCGTGGTCCTCGCCGGGCTCTCCCACGCCGGGGGGCAGGGCTCCAGCGCGTACAGCCAGCGCGAGCTCTGGGCGCCGTCGAACGTGCCGGACGTCGCCAGCCGCGAGGTACCCAAGGCGATGGAAGCCGAGGACGTGGCCGCGGTGGTGGACGCCTTCGCGGGCGCGGCGGCGCTGGCCCGGCGCTGCGGGCTGGACGGAGTGGAGATCAACGCGGGCCAGCACAGCCTGATCCGTCAGTTCCTGTCCGGGTTGACCAACCTGCGCGAGGACGGCTACGGGGAGCGGGGGCGCTTCGCCCGGGAGGTGCTGCGCGCGGTGCGCGCGGCGGTGCCGGACGGGATCGTCGGATTGCGGCTGTCCTGCGACGAGTTGGCCCCATGGGCCGGCATCACCCCCGAACAAGCCGGTCCGCTGGCGCTCGAGCTGTCCGACGGAGTCGACTACGTGGCGGTGGTCCGCGGCTCGGCGATGGCGACCGCCGCCACCCGGCCGGACGGACATACCCCCCCGGGGTTCAACGTGGAACTGGCGGCTGGGATCAGGACCGCGCTGCACGACGGCGGCCGGAACCAGGTCGCGGTCCTGGCCCAAGGCTCGATCGTCGACCCGACCGCCGCCGCGGCGACGATCGCGGCAGGCACCGCGGATCTCGTGGAGATGACCCGGGCGTTGCTCGCCGACGCCAACCTGCCGCGCAAGCTGGCAACCGGCGAGGCGGCCCGGGTCCGGCCGTGCATCCTGTGCAACCAGAACTGCATGGTCCGCGACCCGCGCAACCCGATCGTGTCCTGCGCGGTGGACCCGCGGACCGGCCACGAGTGGGACCAGCCGACCGTGATGGACCTCCCGCCGGTGAGCCGGACCGTCGCCGTGGTCGGTGGCGGGCCGGCCGGGCTGGAGGCGGCCCGGGTCGCCCGGGTCCGCGGGCACGCCGTCCGGCTGATGGAGGGCAGCGGCCGCCTCGGTGGGCAGCTGCGCCTGGCCGCCGCCGGAGCCGGCCGGGAGCGGCTCGGGCGGATCGTCGACTGGCTGGTTGCGGAGTGCGAGGCGCTCGGGGTGCGCGTCGAGCTGGACACGTTCGTCGATGCGGAGACACTGCGGGCCGGCGGCGCCGATGTCATCCTGGCCACCGGATCCCGCGACGGTGAGCCGACCTTCACCGTCGCCGAGGGCGCCGAGACCATGCTGCGTTCGGCCTCGGCGGTCCTCGACGCCGTCGGGCCGGGCGCGCCAACCTACGACGAGTCGGGCGCCGAACCAGCCCTACCCGACGGGCCCACGGTGATCTGGGACCCGATTGGCGGCCCGATCGCGATCAGCGTCGCCGAGCGGCTGGTGGCAGCCGGGCGGCCGGTGAGCCTGCTCACCCCGGACCCGGTCGCCGGGAACGAGCTGTCCCGCAGCGGTGATCTCGCGCCGGCCAACAGCCGGCTGCAGGCGGCCGGGGTGGTGCTGGTCAAGCACACTTCGCTACGCGCCGTCCGGCCCGGGTCGGTCACGGTGGAACACCGGCTCACCGGGGCCGAGCGGCAGCTCCCGGCGGCCATGGTGGTGGACGCCGGTTTCCGGCTGCCGAATGAGGATCTCTGGCGGTCGCTGGCGGAGGACACTCTCCGGGCCGGTGACGAGGTGGCGCCCCGCACGCTCTACGAGGCCCTGCTGGAGGCCCGCCGGGTGGTCACCGAATTGGACGCCCGGCCGATGCCCCGCCGCCCGCGGGCCGGTACCTCGGGGCCGGCCACCGCGACCGGCGGCCGGCCGGCCGACGCCACCACAGTGATGGAGGGGGCCCGCCGATGACCGCGAAGAGCCGGTACCGCCACCTGTTCTCCCCACTGGAGATCGGCCCCGTCACGGTGCGCAACCGCATTGTCTTCGCCGCCCACCTGACCAACTTCGCCGAGGACGGCTTGCCCAGCGCGCAACACGTGGCCTACTACGAGGCCCGGGCGACAGGCGGAACCGGGCTGATCATCACCGAGGAGCACTCCACCCACCCCTCGGACTGGCCGTACGAGAAGCTCATCCACGGATTCCACGCCGACGTCATCCCCGGGTACCGGCGGATCACCGACGCGGTGCACCGCCACGGCACGCCGATCTTCGCGCAGATCAACCACAATGGCGGGCAGGCCTCGAGCATGTTCTCCCGGCTGCCGGTGTGGTCGGCCTCGCCGGTGGCCGACCCCTTGTTCCGCGAGGTGGCGAAGGGCCTCACCACCCGGGAGATCGCCGAGGTGGTGGCTGGCTACGCCCTGGTCGCCGGGCATTGCCGGGAAGGCGGCTTCGACGGTATCGAGTTGCAGTGCTCGCATTCCTCGATCGTGCGCGCGTTCCTGTCCCCGACGACCAACAAGCGCACCGACGGCTACGGCGGCTCGCTCCCGGACCGGGCGCGGCTCCTGCTCGAGGTCGTCGCCGCGGTCCGGGAGGCGATCGGGCGGCATATGGCGCTCGGCGTGCGGCTGTGCGGCGACGAGCTCGCCGAGGGCGGCACGACCATCGACGACGCCGTCGAGGTGGCTCGCATGGTGGCGGCCACCGGGCAGGTCGACTACATCAACACCTCGATCGGGGTGGCCACCGCCAGCCTGTTCATGATCGAGGCATCGATGGCCGTGCCCCCCGGGTACGCGCTGTTCATCTCCTCGGCGATCCGCCGCGCGGTCAGCCTGCCCGTCATCGGTGTGGGCCGGTTCAAGGACCCGGTGCAGGCCGACCGGGCGCTGGCCGAGGGGCACTGCGACCTGGTCGGCGTCGTCCGGGGCCAGATCGCCGACCCGGACTTCGCGGCCAAGGCGCGGGCCGGCACCACCGAAGAGATCCGGCTTTGCCTGTCGTGCAACCAGGAATGCGTCGGGCGGATGGGCCTCAACCGCTGGCTGGGGTGCGTGGAGAATCCGCGGACCGGCCGGGAGTCCCACCCGCTGCCCGACCCGCGGCTGCCTGCCGGGCAGCGGGTGGTGGTGATCGGCGCCGGCCCGGCCGGGCTGCAGGCGGCTATCGACGCCGCCCGGCGCGGTCATCGCGTGGAGGTGTACGAGCGGGCGGCCGCGGCCGGCGGCCAAGTTCGCTTGGCCGCCCTGGTCCCGAGCCGGGCCGAGTTCGGCGACATGATCCGCAACCAGCTCACCGAGTGCGCCCGGTACGGCGTGACGATCCACTACGAGCGCGAGTGTTCGGCCGCGGAGGTGGCCGCACTGGCGCCGGACGTTGCGGTGGTGGCCACCGGCGCGCTTCCGACCCGGCCGTTCTGGGCGGCGGAGCCACCGGCTCCCGAGACCCCGCTGGTCGGCGACGTGCGCGAGGTGCTCACCGGGGAGTTCCAGCCCACCGGGCGAGTGGTGGTCCTGGACGAGGTGGGTTTCCACCAGGCCACCTCGGTGGCCGAGTTGCTGGCCGACCGGGGGTGCACGGTGGAGGTGCTGACTCCGGGAATGGTCGTCGGACAGGACCTCGGGGTGACCCTGGACATGGAGCACTGGTGGGTCCGGGCCACCGCCAAGGGCATCGCCCAGACCACCGACAGCGTCGTGATGGGCGTCGAGCCGGGCGGACTGACCGTGCTGCACCACCCCACCGGCTCGATGCGCCACGTCGACGCCGACTACGTCGTCATCGCCGGCCCGCAACGACCAGACGACACGCTCTACCTCCAGTTGAAGGCAAGCGGCGGGCGCTTCGAGCTGTACCGGGCGGGCGATTGCATCGCCCCGCGCCGGGCGCACGCGGCGGTCGTCGACGGCCATCGGATCGGGGTTTCGCTGTGATCGCGGTGGTCTGCGTCCGGGACGGGACGCTGCCGGCCGGTGCGGAGGAGACCGTGGGCGAGGCGGCCGGAAACGTGGTCCTGGTGGGCAGCGGCTGCGCCGATGCGAGCCGCTCGCTGGCCGGGATGGCCGGCCGGATCGGATACCTCGAGGCCGGGGACTACGCGCCCGGCCGCTGGGCGGCGATGCTGGCGCCCGCGCTGGCCGAGGAAGAGTTCATCCTGCTCCCGGCCTCGCCGGACGGTCGGGATCTCGCCCCTCGACTGGCCGCCGAGCTGGACCGTCCGCTGCTCGCCGGTGCGGTGGCCGTCGCCCCGCCCCGGCTGCTGCTTGCCCGAGCGGGCGGCCTGGTCACCGACGAGGTGACCGTCCTCGGCCCGGTGGTCGCCACCCTGCTCCCCGGTACCCGAGGCTTGGAGCCGCACCCTGTGATCGACCTCACGCCGCCACGGCCGCTGGAGGTGCCCGCCCCGGCGGAGGCCGCCGATCCGGTGACGCTCGCCGTGCTCCCGGCCGATCCGGCGACTATGGACCTCGCCGAGGCGCGCCGGATCGTCGGCGGCGGCGCCGGCCTGTCCAGGGCGGACTTCGGCACCCTCGCCGAGGTGGCCGCGGCGCTGGGCGCCTCGGTCGGAGGTACCCGGGTGGTCACCGACGCGGACTGGCTGCCGTTCGAACGCCAGATCGGGACCACCGGAGCCATCGTCAACCCCGACCTCTACCTGGCCTTCGGGATCTCAGGGGCCGTGCAACACGTCAGCGGGCTGGGCAGCCCCGACGCCGTGGTCGCGGTGAACACCGACCCGAGTTGCCCGATGATGGCGATGGCCGACCTGGCGCTGGTCACCGACGCCGGCCCGCTGCTCGTCGAACTCGCCCGACGGCTCGGGGCCGAGCTGCCGTCGGTCGACCCATCAACCGAGGAGCGTCGCAGTGCCTGAGACCTCGGCGCCCGACACCCGGGCGCCCGACCCGTCGGCGCCGGACACCACGGTGCCGCCCGACCGCGCGCCCGACTTCGATGCCGTCGTGGTGGGCGCCGGGCCGGCCGGGTCCGCCGCCGCACTGGCACTGGCCCGGGCCGGTCGGTCGGTGGCCCTGCTGGAGCGCGGCATCTTCCCCGGCGCGAAGAACATGTACGGCGGGGTGGTGTACGGCCGGGTGCTCGACGACCTGGTGCCGGACTGGTGGACCGACGTGCCGTATCAGCGCTGGGTCTCTCGGCGGGCCACCATGGTGATGACCCCCACCCAGAGCCTGACCATCGACTACCGCAGTGACCGTTGGATCACCGCACCGTACAACGGGATGACCACCTATCGGGCTGACTTCGACGCCTGGCTGGCCGACAAAGCGGCCGCGGCCGGCGCCACCGTCGTCTGCTCCACCACCGCGACCGGGTTGCTGCGGGACGCCGGCGGGCGGATCTGCGGGGTCAGCACGGACCGGCCGGAGGGCGACTTGCGGGCCCGCGTGGTGATCGCCTGCGACGGGGTGAACTCGTTCCTGGCCAAGTCGGCCGGGCTGTATGACAATTTCGACCCGGAGAATTTCACCGTCGGGGTCAAGGAAGTGCTGCGCCTGCCGCGTGGCGTGATCGATGAGCGCTGCCGGCTGTCGGGAGACGAGGGCCTCGACATCGAGATCGTCGGCTGCACCGGCGGCATCCCGGGCGGCGGCTTCTTCTACACCAACCGGGACACCGTTGCGGTCGGCATCGTGGTCACTGTCACCGGGCTGGCCAAGGCGAGGATCCGACCGGAGAAGCTGCTGGCCGAACTCAAACGGCACCCGTCGATGGCGCCCCTGGTCCGCGGCGGTGAGCTGGTGGAGTACAGCGCGCACACCATCCCCGAAGGCGGGTACGACACCATGCCGCAGTTGGTCGCAGACCGCGTGCTGGTCGCCGGCGACGCGGCCGCGATGTGCCTGGCCAGCGGGATCTGGCTGGAAGGGGTCAACTTCGCCATCGGCTCGGGTGCGGCGGCCGGTGCGGCCGCGGCCGAGGCGCTGGCCACCGGCGAGGCGAGCGAGGCCGCCCTGGCCGGGTACCGCCGCCGGATCGAGGCCAACTTCGTGCTGGCCGACCACCGCAAGCTCCGCCGGGTGCCGCACCTGATCATGTCCGAGCGGGTCCAGCGGCAGTACCCCCCATTCGTCTGCGACGTGGTAGAGCAGATGTTCACCGTGGACAATCCGGCACCCAAGTTGGGGCTGCGGCGCTGGGCCAACTCCGCCCGGCGGGCCCACGGGGTACGCCTCCGTGACCTGATCCGCGACGGCGCCGTCGGCCTGAGGAGCTTCGGATGACCGGGACAAGTCTGCACACCGCCGAGCCCGCGGTTGTGCAGGTCGGCGTCCAGACCGACCGCAGGGTGCCGGACATGCTCTCGGCCGCGCCCGATCAGCCCGCGGAGCACCACGACCGGGAGAGCTGGGCCGACATCCCGTTCACCGACCGGATGGCCACGGTGGAGTTCCGGGTCGCCCCGCGGGCGCACATCGTGGTCGACGGCGAGCGCTGCGAGGGATGCTCCACCCAGGCGTGCGTCACAGCCTGCCCGGCCGACTTGTTCGTCCCTACCGCCGACGGCCGCATCCTGTTCAACTACGAGCAGTGCTTCGAGTGCGGGACCTGCTACCTGGCCTGCAACGTCGAAGGCGCCATCACCTGGAGCTATCCCGACGGCGGGTCCGGCGTCGTGCTGCGGCGGTCGTGATGACACCGGCCGGCGGGACGCCGGAGTCTGCGCGGGCCACGATCGGTGTGGCGTGGAAGCACCAGCCACTGCGGGTGGAGGTGAACCCGCTGACCGGCGCGGTCCGTACGGACGACCGGCTGGCCGGTGCCTCACCGGCGGACGAGGCCGCGTTGGAGTACGCGCTGCGCCTCGCCGAAGCCTGGGACTGGGAGGTACGGGTCGCCTCCGCCGGCGACCGCCGGTGTGAGCCGATGCTGCGGACCGCGCTGGCCAGCGGGGCCGGCTCCGCCGTCCGGGTGGACCTACCGGCGGACGCCGCCGCGCCGGTGGTGGCCGCGGCGCTGGCCGCGGCGCTGGGGGATTGCGCCTTGGTGGTCTGCGGGAACTACAGCCTGGACCGGGGCAGCGGATCGGTGCCGGCTTTCCTGGCCGGCCAGCTCGGCGCCGCCCAGGCGTTGGGGCTGGTCTCCGTCCAGCCGGTCGGCGTGGGCCGGATCGAGGCCGAGCGCCGGCTCGACGGCGGTCGCCGCGAGCGGCTCGCGGTGGGCGCTCCCGGTGTCCTGTCCGTCGAGCCGGCAGGCGTACGGCTACGCCGGGCGTCGCTGCCGGCGGTGCTGCGTGCCCGGACCGCCCCGCTGCCCGTCCGACCCGCGCCGATGCCCTACGTCCTGGACCCGGCGTCGGGCACCCGCCGGCCCTACCGGCCGCGGCCCAAGGCGCTACCCGCACCGGCGGCGAACCTCTCGGCCCGGGAGCGGGTCCTCTCACTCACCGGGGCGCTCACCGACCGCCGGGCACCGGCGGTGGTCCGAACCACAGACCCGGCGGAGGCCGCCGAGACGCTGCTGCGCTTCTTGCGGGACCGAAGTTACCTG
The DNA here is from genome assembly GCA_963814355.1 of uncultured Actinomycetota bacterium. Lineage (GTDB taxonomy): Bacteria > Actinomycetota > Actinomycetes > JADGOV01 > JADGOV01 > JADGOV01. The sequence continues at coordinate 357,695 of CAWFCZ010000002.1, forward strand.
CCGTGAGTGCGACGACCCTGGGCGACCTGAGCTGGCCGCACGTGGGGCCCGCCACGGTGCTCATCCCGCTCGGGTCGGTGGAACAGCACGGTCCGCACCTGCCACTGGACACCGACACCCGGATCGCGCGGGCATTGGCCGAGCGAGTCGCGGTCGGTTCCGACGGCACCGGACCATCTGGCACAGTGGTGGCCCCGGCGCTGGCCTACGGCGCCAGCGGCGAGCACGAAGGCTTTCCCGGCACCCTCTCCATCGGGTCCGACGCCTTGCGCGATGTGGTCATCGAACTCGTCCGCTCGGCGAGCCGGACGTTCGCCCGGGTCGTGCTGGTTTGCGGTCACGGCGGCAATCTCGAGGGGCTCCGTACCGCGCTGCGCACCCTTCGCCGGGAGCGGCACGAGGTGGTGGCCTGGTTCGCGGCGGTGCCCAGCGGGGACGCGCACGCCGGCCGGACCGAGACCTCGTTGATGCTGGCCCTGGCCCCGCACCTGGTGCGACCCGGCCCGTGGCCGGCGGGCCTGGCCACGCCGCTGCCGCGGCTGATGCCGGCCCTGCGCCAGGTCGGGGTCGCCGGGGTGAGCCCGACCGGAATCCTCGGCGATCCCGCCGGAGCCAGCGCCGCCGACGGGGAGCGGATCCTGGGCCAACTGGTCGGGCAGCTCCGGCCGCTCGCGGCGCCCCGGCACCGGGCCAGCGCATGAGGACCGACCCGCGGGTGGCGGTCGTGACCGGCGCCGGGCGGGGAATCGGTCGGGCGGTGGTGTGGCGCCTCGCCGCCGACGGCTGGGCGGTGCTGGCGATCGACGCCGGCGAGGCCAGGCACGATCTCGAAGCGCTGCTAGGCTACCGCCTCGCCGATGGCGACGACCTGGCGGAGACGGTGCGCGGGGCGTCACGGAGTGCGCAGGTGCACCCGGTGACCGCCGACGTCCGGGACCGGGCCGCGCTGACCGCCGTGATCAGTGACGGCGTCCGCCGCTACGGCGGGCTGGACGCCGCGGTGGCCGCCGCCGGAGTCATCGGCGGCGGAACACTGCTCTGGGACACCCCGGCACCGGTATCCGCCGCGCTGCTGGAGGTCAATGTGACCGGGGTGGCGAACCTGGCGGCCGCCGCGATCCCGGTGATGCTCCGCCGGCCGGCTCCACGAGACGGCCGGTTCGTCGCGATCGCCTCGGCGGCCGCGTCCCGGGGACTGTTCGGCCTGGCCGCGTACTGCGCCAGCAAAGCGGGCTGCGTCGGGCTGGTACGCGGGCTGGCGGCGGACCTACGCGGTACCGGCATCACGGCGAACGTGGTCAACCCCGGTTCGACGAACACCGACATGCTGACCCGGACCGCCGAACTCTACGACCTCCCCACCCCCGCGCCCTTCGCCGAGCAGGCGATGCTGGCCCGGCTGATCGAGCCGGCCGAGATCGCCGCCGTCATAGGCCACCTGTGTTCGCCGCAGAGTTCGGCGATGACCGGTGCGGTGCTGGCGGCCGATGCCGGGTTGACCGCATGACCCTCACCGCGGTGTGGCCGCCGGCACCGCCCTGCACGGCCGGCGAACTGCCGGTGGGTTTCCGGGTGCGTCTGGACCGCCGGGTCCGTCGCCGCGCCCGCCCCGACGGGGGGGTGCTGCTCGGGGGCTCACCGCTTCGGGTGTTCCGGCTCAACGCCGCTGCGTGGGCCGCGCTGCACGCGCTGTCCGGGGGTTCCCCGGTGGACAGCCCGGCGGCGGCCCGGGTGGCCGGCCGGCTCGTCGACGGCGGCCTGGCCGATCCGCTGCCGCCGGACGCCCGGGTATCGACCGGCGGGGTATCGACCGGCCGCGGGTGGACCGGCGAGGTCACCGTGGTGGTGCCGGTACGCGACCGGCCGGAGGCCCTGCGCCGCTGCCTGTCCGCGGTCGGACCGGCCGCCGACGTGATCGTGGTCGATGACGCCTCCCGAGCCCCCGAAGCGGTCGCCGAGGTGGCCGCCGACGCCGGCGCGCGGCTGTACCGGCGCGGGCGTAACGGCGGTCCGGCCGCCGCCCGCAACAGCGGCTTGGCGCGCTGCCGCACACCGTTCGTCGCCTTTGTGGACTCCGACTGCCTACCGGAGCCAGGGTGGCTGGGACGCTTGTTGCCGCACTTCGACGACCCGGCGGTGGCCGCGGTGGCCCCCCGGGTGACCGGCGTGGAGGCCCCGGGCTGGCTCGGCCGGTACGAACAGGCCCGGTCCTCCCTCGACCTCGGCGACCGGCCGGGACCGGTGGCCCCGCGCTCGCGCATCGGCTACGTGCCGGCGGCGGCGCTCGTGGTCCGCCGGGCCGCCCTGGGCGCCGGGTTCGAGGAGCGGATGCGAGTCGGCGAGGACGTCGACCTGGTGTGGCGGCTGCACGCCGGGGGGTGGCGGGTTCGGTACGAGCCGGCGGCCACCGTCCGGCACGACCACCGGGTCGCGCCGGCCCAGTGGGCCGGGCGGAAGTTCGCCTACGGCACGTCGGCGGGCCCACTCGCGGCGCGCCATCCGGGTCAGGTGCCGCCGGCGGTCACCTCGGTGGTGGCCTTGCTCCCGCTGGTGCTGCTCCGGTCCAGGCACCCGGGCGGCGCCGCGCTGGCCGCCGGTCTCGCCGCTGTCGGGCTGGCGCGGCGGCTGCCGCCCTTCCCGGGGCGCCGGTGGGCGGCGATCCGGCTGGTGGTCACCGGTTGCCTGAGCACCGGGTACGGCCTTACGGTGGCCGCCACCCGGGCCTGGCTTCCGGTCACGCTCGGGTTGGCGATCCGATACCCCGCCGCCCGGCGGACGATCGTGGGCATCGTCGCAGTAGGACCGGCCCGGGAGTGGGTAAGGCGCCGCCCCGACCTGGACCCGCTGCGGTGGACGCTCGCCCACCTGCTGGACGACGCCTCCTACTGCTCCGGGCTGTGGGTCGGGGCGCTGCGAGCCCGCACCGCCGGGCCGCTGCTGCCCGCCGTACCGGAGGTTGCCGGCCTCGGCGCCCGGGCACGTCGGGCAAGCCCGTGCCGGCGCAGGACAGCGCCCCGGCGGAGGCCACCTCCGGCGGCCCCGGTAACACCGACCGGCGCGGGCAGGGTCGCGTGACATCCCCCCCGCCCCTGCCACCCCGCCGAGGAGCCTTGCCAGGTGATCCAGGCCCCGCCGGCCACACCAGGGTGTGGCCGGCGGGGCCTGGATCACTGCCGGCACGATGCGGGCCTGATCCTGCCCAGTCGGGTCCGACGGACGGCTCAGTCAGAACAGGGCGCTGGACAGCGCCCGGCGACCGGCGCTGAGCCGGGGGTCGTCGGCGTCCAACACCTCGAACAGTTCCAGCAGGTGAGACCGGACCCGGTCCCGCTCCGCACCCGAGGTGGACCGGATGAGGTCGGTCAACCTGAGTACCGCCTCCTCGACGTGGCCACCCAGCATGTCCAGGTCGGCCACAGCCAGGGCGGCGTCGAGGTCGTCTGGGGCGTGCGTGACGCGGCCGCGTACCGCGCGCTCGTCGTGCCCCTGCCCCCGGCGCAGCAGGTTGGTCCGGGCCAGCAGCAACCCCGCCTCGGAGTCCGCCGGGTTTCGTTCCAACACTCCCCGGTAGGCGGCCGCGGCCGCCTCCAGGTCGCCGCGGCCGATCGCCTCGTCGGCCTCGTCATACCCCCGATCGGCGGGAGGCGTTGCGGGCACCGGCTCCGGGGCACCCGGCTCCGCGCTGCCCGGTGGCCCCGGCGGCTGCTCGGCGGCCGCCGCGAGAACCTCGGCCAGCCAGGCCTTGACCTGCGCCTCCGGGAGCGCGCCCATGAAACCGTGCACCGGCTGGCCGCCTAAGAAGGCCAGCACTGTCGGGATGCTCTGCACCCGGGCGGCCGCCGCGATGCGCTGGTTGGCATCCACATCGATCTTGGCGAGGATCCAGGAGCCGGCGGCCTCGGACGCCAACCGCTCGAGCACCGGGGAGAGCGCTCGGCACGGCCCGCACCAGGTGGCCCAGAAGTCGACGACCACCGGCACCTGCCGGGACCGCTCCATCACCTCGGCGGCGAACGTCGCCTCGGTGACGTCGATGACCGCGGAACTCGCCGCGCCGGCGCCGGAAGCCGCCGGCGTCGGCGGCGGCGGCGGCCGTAGCGTCGACAGGTCGACGGCGCCGGGTAACCGGATGTCTGTGGGGCGCATGCTCATGGCTCCATTGAACAATGCTCGGTGCCAACCCGGCGGCGCCGCCTGCCCGACGCGACGCCGGGCGCGGCTGCGGTGGGCCGGTTAGAACGTGGCGGGTTCGGCGTACGCGCCCCACTGCGCCCGGAGCACGGTACAGATCTCACCGAGCGTGGCTTCGGCGCGGGCCGCGTTGAGCATGGCCGGGATGATGTTCTCCGAGGTCCGGGCCACCTCGACCAGCCGCCGCAAGGTGTCCTCCACCCGCCGCGGGTCACGGCGCTCCCGACGGGCCTGCAACGCCCGCCGCTGCTCAGTCTCCACCTCGGAGGACACCCGCAGGATCTCCAGTGGCTCCTCCAGCGTGGCCGTGTGGCAGTTCACCCCGACCATCCGCTTGGTCCCCTTCTCCAGGGCGAGTTGGTAGGCAAACGCCGCCTCGGCGATCTCTGAGGTGAACCAGCCGTCCTCGATTCCGCGCAGCACTCCGGCCGTGATCGTCCCGTCGTCCGCCATTCCGCGAATCTTGGCGAAGATCTCCTCCGCCTCGGCCTCCAGACGATCGGTGAGCGCCTCGACGTACCAGGAGCCGCCGAGCGGGTCGGCGACATTCACGACGCCGGTCTCTTCCATCAATACCTGCTGGGTGCGCAGCGCGATCTCGGCCGCCTTCGGCGACGGCAGCGCCAGCACCTCGTCGAGGGCATTGGTGTGCAGCGAGTTGGTGCCGCCGAGGGCCGCGGCCAGCGCCTCCACCGTGGTCCGTACGATGTTCAGCTCCGGCTGCTGGGCGGTGAGCGAGACCCCGGCGGTCTGGGTGTGGAAGCGCAGCCACAGCGCCCGCTCGGATCGCGCGCCGTAGACCTCGCGCATCCATCGGGCCCAGATCCGCCGGGCGGCCCGGAACTTCGCGATCTCCTCGAAGAAGTCGATGTGGGCGTCGAAGAAAAAGGAGAGTCCAGGTCCGAAGGACTCCAGGTCCAGACCCCGGGACAGGCCCAGCTCCACGTAGGCGAAGCCGTCGGCCAGGGTGTACGCCAGCTCCTGGGCGGCGGTCGAGCCGGCCTCCCTGATGTGGTACCCGGAGACCGAGATCGGCTTGTAGCGCGGGACCTCCGCGTTGCAGTACACCATCAGGTCGCCGATCAGGCGCAGGTGTGGGGCAGGTGGGAACAGCCACTCCTTCTGGGCGATGTACTCCTTGAAGATGTCGGTCTGCAGGGTGCCGTCCAGGGCGGCGAGGTCCACTCCGGCCCGTTCGGCAGCCACCAGGTACATGCAGAAGACCGGTACCGCCGGGCCGCTGATGGTCATCGAGGTCGTCACGTCGTCCAGGGCGATGCCGTCGAAGAGGTGCTCCATGTCGACGGCCGAGTCGACCGCCACCCCGCAGTGCCCGACTTCGCCGAGCGCTTGCGGGTCGTCGGAATCGCGCCCCATCAGCGTCGGCATGTCGAAGGCGACCGACAGTCCGTGCCCGCCGGTGGCCAGGATGTGCCGGTAGCGCTCGTTGGTCTGATGGGCGTTGCCGAAGCCGGCGAACTGGCGGATGGTCCACGGCTTCCCGCGGTATCCCGTGGCGTACAGCCCCCGGGTGTACGGGTACTCCCCCGGCCAGCCGATCCGGGAGAAACCGGGGACAGCAGCACCGGGAGGCGGCCCGTACACCGGCTCGGTGGGTGCCCCCGACACGGTGGTGTAGTCCGCGTCGCGGACACCGCCGGCGGCCACCGCCGCGTCGTAGCGCTGCTGCCAGCGGAGCGCCCCGCCGGGGATCGCGCCGGTGGTGTCCGCGGCGTAGCCGTCCGGCTCCGTGGTCGATCGCACAGCGACTCCCTGCCTCGGCCGACGCCCTTGTCGTCCGTCGCTCGTCCTCCGTTGCTGTCGAGATTAGGGCTATCCGCGCGCCGTGGGGCCGCCCTCAGGGCTCAAAGCTGAGGTCCACCACCGGAAGGTTGGGGTCGGTCGGCTGATCTTCACGCCTGGTCGGGGCCGGATGCGGAGTCCGTTCGTTCGGCAGCGGCCCGCCTGCCGGGGCGCCGAAGAGCAGCGTGAACATGGTCTGGGACACCACCTCCGGCTGCGGAAGGTAGGCCACCCGGTGCAGCGCCTGCTCCTGCCCGGCCGACTCCATGACGAACGCGCCGTAGCCCAGCCGACGGCCCAGCCAGGACCGCTCGTAGGTCATGTCGGTGACTTTCAGCAGCGGCATCATGCCCACCCGCCTGGTCAGCAGCCCGCTGACCAGCAGCACCCGCTTGTCGGTGACCAGGAAACGTTCGTGGCGCCACTCGGCCACCCGCCAGCCGAACCAGCCGAGCACCGCGACCATGGCGATCCCCAACAGGCCGGCGAGCGGAGTGTCGCCGGTGTAGGCCCACAGCAGGAACAGGGGTGTCAGGACGGCCCCGGCGCGCAGCCCCGGGCCGAGCAGAACCGCCCAGTGCAGCACCACGTCGACCCGCGGGTGCTCACCGGGTAACAGGAAGCTTGAGTCGGCCATCTCCGGTAAGGGATCTCACGCGATGGAGTCGAAGAAGTTGAGCACCTGCCGACCGGCGTGGTTCAGCGCGGTCGCGGTGTTGCGGACCACCTCACCGGCCCGGGTGGGCTCCTTGAGGACGAAGTAGACCACGAATGCGACCACCAGCCAGAACACGATCTTCCTGAACACGAAAGCTGACCCTGCCCTCCTCCCCGGTAGCTGATTGTGCCGGACGGTACCGGCCATTGTCGGGATTGACCCCGGCGCGTCATCGGCGGCCCGTACCCGGGCGGGGTCGGCGACGGAGCGTACCGCAGAGCGCCTCGCAACGGAACTTGGCGCACCGATGACACTAACGGGTCCAAGGTCACTTGTTTGGGATGTGACTAAGGCGACACACTCACCTCGCGGGCCTGGTCAACGGCTCGCAGGCCCAGGCGGCGCCACAGTCCAGGAGTCGACTCGCGCCGCAACTCGCAGGGAGGCGAGCATGTCGACAAGCCAGAGGGAAGTCCGCATACCGGAGGCAGGAATGAGTACCGAGCAAGTGCCCAACCCGGCAAGCGCCGTGGTGCCCGATCCGACCGTGGCAGATCCCGGTCCGCTGGGGCTCGCCGCCTTCGCCGCCACGACCTTCATGCTGAGCGTGTTCAACGCCAAGCTGATGAAGCCTCCGACGCTGGAGGCGGTCGTGCTGCCGCTGACGCTGTTCTACGGCGGCATCGCCCAGATGCTGGCGGGCATGTGGGAGTTCAAGAAGGCGAACACCTTCGGGGCGCTGGCCTTCACCTCATACGGCGCGTTCTGGCTGACGTTCTGGTACCTGCTCACCACGGTGGCACCGAAGCTGCCGCCGGCCGACGCCCACAAGGCGATCGGGCTCTACCTGCTCACCTGGACGATCTTCACCGCCTACATGTTCGTCGGCACCTGGCGGATCAACGGGGCGCTGGTGCTGGTCTTCGGAGTGCTGCTCGTCACCTTCGCCCTGCTCGCGTTGGGCGAATGGGGTGAGCACGCCAATGTGACCAAGCTGGGCGGATACTTCGGCCTCCTGACCGCGTTCCTGGCCTGGTACACCTCCTTCGCCGGCATGCTGACGGCGACCTGGGGGCGGGTTGTTCTCCCGGTCGTGCCACTCGCGCCCGGCGCCCGCGCCGTCAACCGCTGAGGCATCAGCACGAGCGGAACACCGGGGCCCGCGGCCCCACCTAACCAGCGAGACCGGCCACCACGGCGTCAGCAGCGGCGTAGGGGTCGGTCTCGCCACGTATGACATCCCCGGCCAGCCGATCGACCGCCGTGCCGCCGCGCAGGTCACCCAAGCGCTCACGCAGCGCGGTCAGCGCGATGGCCTCGATCTCACCGGCGGCCCGGGCGCGGCGGCGGCGGGTCAGCTCACCGGAGGCCGACAACCACCGGTGGTGGCGATCGAGCGCGTCGAGCAGGTCGTCGCCGCCCTCGCCGCGCGAGGCCACGGTGGACACGACCGGCGGCCGCCAGTCCGCCGGCCCCTGCTTGGGACCCAGGGACAGCATGTTGTTGATGTCTCGGGCGGTCTGCCGGGCGCCGGCCCGGTCGGCCTTGTTGATCACGAAGATGTCGGCGATCTCCAGGATGCCCGCCTTCGCGGCCTGGATGGAGTCCCCCATGCCGGGAGCCAACAGCACCAGGGTGGTGTCGGCGGCGGCCGCGACCTCGACCTCGGCCTGCCCGACACCCACCGTCTCGACGAGGATCACGTCGCAGCCGGCCGCGTCGAGCACCCGCAGGGCCTGTGGCGTGGCCCAGGACAGCCCGCCGAGATGCCCCCGGGTGGCCATCGAGCGGATGTACACCTCGCCGTCGCAGGCGTGCTCGGCCATCCGCACCCGATCCCCGAGCAGCGCCCCGCCGGAGAACGGCGAGGACGGGTCCACGGCCAGCACGCCGACCCGCTGGCCCCGCCGGCGGAAGGCGCCGACCAGCATCGACGTCGAGGTGGACTTACCCACCCCGGGCGATCCGGTCAGCCCGATGATCCACGCCTTGCCGGTACGGGGCGCGAGGGCGGCCATCACCTCCCGAAGCTGCGGCGCGGCGTCCTCGACGAGCGAGATCAACCGGGCCACGGCCCGCGGGTTACCGGCGGCAGCCCGTTCCACCAGATCCGCGACGTCGACGTCGCGGCGGCGGGCGGTGGTCGCGGCCGTCACGCCGGTACGCGAAGCAGCAGCGCATCGCCCTGGCCGCCCCCGCCGCACAGCGCCGCCGCCCCGAGACCGCCGCCGCGGCGGCGAAGTTCCAGCGCGAGGTGCAGCGCGATTCGGGCGCCGGACATCCCGATCGGGTGACCCAGCGCGATGGCCCCGCCGTTGACGTTGACCCGATCCGGATCGACCTCCAGCAGCCGGGTGGAGTGCACAGCGACCGAGGCGAACGCCTCGTTGATCTCTATCAGGTCCAGGTCGGCAACGGTGAGCGAGTCCCGGGCCAGCGCCTTGGCGATCGCGTTCGCCGGCTGGGCTTGCAGCGAGGCGTCCGGCCCGGCCACGACGCCGTGCGCACCGATCTCGGCGAGCACCGGTGCCCCGAGCTCGGTGGCCTTGGCGCGCGACATCACCACCACCGCGCAGGCACCGTCGGAGATCTGCGAGGCCGAGCCGGCGGTGATGGTACCGTCCGGGGCAAAGGCCGGGCGCAGCGCGCCGAGCGAGGCGGCGGTGGTTCCGGGGCGGACACCTTCGTCCTCCCGCACCTCCAACGGGTCCCCGCGGCGGCTGGGTGTCGGAACGGGCACGATCTCCTCGTCGAAGCGGCCGTTCTCCATCGCGGCGGCCGCCAGCTCGTGCGAGCGGGCGGCGAAGGTGTCCTGGTCCTCCCGGCTGATCCCGAGCTGGGCGTTGTAGCGCTCGGTCGACTCCCCCATCGCGACCTGGTCGATGGCGCAGAACAGGCCGTCGTGGGCCATCGAGTCCAGCAGCGTTCCGTTGCCGTACTTATACCCGGCCCGGGCGCCGGCCAGCAGGTGCGGGGCGTTGGTCATGGACTCCATACCACCGGCCACCACGATCTCGTACTCCCCGGCCGAGATCAGCTGATCGGCCAAGGCGATGGCGTCCAGTCCCGAGAGGCAGACCTTGTTGATCGTCAGGGCCGGCACGGTCATCGGAATGCCGCCCTTGACCGCTGCCTGGCGGGCCGTGATCTGACCGGCGCCGGCCTGCAGGACCTGCCCGAGGATCACGTAGTCCACCGCGTCACCGGTGATCCCGGCGCGGGCCAGCGCGGCGGAGATGACCACCCCGCCGAGGTCGACGGCCTGGCAGGCGGCCAGCGACCCGAGCAGCTTGCCGATCGGCGTCCGCGCGCCAGAGACCAGGACAGAGCCAGCCACGAAGCCTCCTGTGGGACCGGGGTGCCGGGGGCGGAAAGCTGTTTGCCACGATACCGGCATGCTTACTCGTATCGACCACGTGGGAATTGCCGTCCGCGACCTGGATGAGGCGATCGAGTTCTACCAGCGGGTCTTCGGCTTCCGGTGCGTGCACACCGAACTCAATGCCGAGCAGGGGGTCCGGGAGGCGATGCTCGCCGTCGGCGAGTCCGGATCGTGCATCCAGTTGCTGGCCCCGCTGCGGGCGGACTCGCCGATCGGGAAGTTCCTGGCGCGCAACGGCGAGGGCATCCAGCAGATCGCCTACACCGTGGACGACATGGACCTCGAGTCGGCGCGGCTGCGGGCCGAGGGGGTCCGCTTGCTCTACGACGTACCGAAAGCCGGTACCGCCGGTTCCCGGGTGAACTTCGTCCATCCCAACGACGCCGCCGGGGTCCTCGTCGAGCTCGTCGAGCCGGCCCGAACCGCGGCCCGAGGTCACAGTCCCTCCCCCGGGAGGCCCGAGGACCCTGCCGAACAGGTGCCAAGCGGCGAGTAACGTCGGAAGAGCTGAGGTCAAAGGCGGAGGCTGGAACAGTGAAAGAAATACTTGAGGCAATCCTGGCCGGCGACACGGCGAGCGAGGAGTTCGCCGAGCTGACGATCCCGGAGACGTATCGCGGCATCACCGTGCACAAGGACGAATCGACCATGTTCGAGGGCATGGCCAGCCGGGACAAGGACCCGCGCAAGTCACTGCACCTCGATGACGTTCCGGTCCCCGACCTCGGACCGGGCGAGGCGCTGGTCGCGGTGATGGCCAGCGCGATCAACTACAACACCGTCTGGACCTCGATCTTCGAGCCGGTGTCGACCTTCTCCTTTCTCTCCCGCTACGCCAAGCTCTCGCCGCTGGCCTCCCGCCACAACCTGCCGTACCACGTGGTCGGTTCCGACCTCGCCGGCGTCGTGCTGCGCACCGGACCCGGCGTCCACGTGTGGCGCCCCGGCGACGAGGTGGTGGCGCACTGCCTGTCGGTGGAGCTGGAGGCCCATGACGGCCACAACGACACCATGCTCGACCCCGAGCAGCGGATCTGGGGCTTCGAGACCAACTTCGGCGGCCTCGCCGAGATTGCCCTGGTCAAGTCCAACCAGCTCATGCCCAAGCCCGACCACCTTTCCTGGGAGGAGTCGGCCTGCCCGGGTTTGGTGAACTCCACCGCCTACCGGCAGCTGGTCTCCCGCAATGGCGCTGGCATGAAGCAGGGCGACGTCGTCCTGATCTGGGGGGCGAGCGGTGGGCTGGGTTCTTACGCCACCCAGTTCGCCCTCAACGGCGGCGCCACCCCGGTCTGCGTGGTCAGCAGCCCGGACAAGGCGGATATTTGTCGCAAGATGGGCGCCGAACTGATCATCGACCGGTCGGAGAAGACCGGTGACGGGTACCGGTTCTGGAAGAACGAAACCACCCAGGACGTCAAAGAATGGCAGCGCCTGGGCAAGCGGATCCGCGAGCTCACCGGCGGCGACGACGCGGACATCGTGTTCGAACATCCCGGTCGGGAGACCTTCGGGGCCAGCGTCTACGTGGCCCGTCGGGGCGGCACCATCGTGACGTGCGCCTCGACCAGCGGCTACAACCACGAGTACGACAACCGTTACCTCTGGATGAACCTCAAGCGCATCATCGGCTCGCACTTCGCCAACTACCGGGAAGCGTGGGAGGCCAATACGCTGATCTCCCGCGGCAAGATCCATCCCACGCTGTCCAGCGCCTACGCCTTGGAGGACACCGCCCAGGCGGCCTACGACGTGCATCGCAATCTGCACCAGGGCAAGGTGGGGGTGCGCTGCCTGGCACCGACTGAGGGCCTTGGGATTCGGAACCCGGAGTTTCGGGCTCGACACGCCGAGGCGATCAACCGGTTCCGTAACGTGTGACCGGACGGGCATGACACCCTGCGAGGTATGACGAACGATCCGTCCAACCAGGTGCTACCGCTCGAGGCCGAGGGCGTGCAGCCGGGTTTCGACATCGTCCTGCGCGGCTACGACCGCGGCCAGGTGGATCGCCAGGTCGGCTGGCTGGAAGAGCAGCTCGGGGCGACCGACCGGCAGGTGCAGGCGCTGACCGAAGCGGTCCGGCGGGCCGAGCACGACACGGTGGAGGCCCGACGGCAGGCGGAGAAGTCGGCCTCGGAGTTGGCCCGCGGGCGCCCTACCTTCGAGGCACTCGGGGAGCGGATCGCCACCATGCTGCGCCTCGCCGAGGAGGAAGCCGAGGAGTACCGCCGCACGGGGAGGGCTGACATCGAACGGGCCCGAGGCGAGTGGGCCACCGAGTTGGCGGCCAGCCAGCACGCGCTGGAGGAGCAGCGCCGGGCTGCCGAGAAGCAGGTCGAGGCGCTTGTCGCCCAGGCCCGCCACGACGCCGAGCGCATCGTGACCGACGCTCGTCGCTCGGCCGCCGAGACGACCGGTGCCGCCCAGCGCCAGGTGGAAGCCATGTCCAGGCAGCGCGACGCGATCCACCAGGAGTTGGTACGGGTCCAGGAGCGCTTCGCCGCGGTGATGGGCGGGGCGATCGACGTCACCGACCAGCGCGGCGAGTCGGCCGAGTCCCCCTCGACCTCCACCTCCACCCCCACCGACACGGCCTCCTCCCACTCCGCCGCGCCGGGCACAGGCTCTCCTCCAACATCCGCCCAATCCGGGCCTGCGGCGACGGAGCCGACGACGTAGCGGTGGCGCTGCGCCGGCCCGGTCCCCGGTCGCGGCCTGGAGTTTGGCCGGCGTGAACGGGCTTCACCGAACCCGATCCGGGCAACCATGGGGAGAGCTGGGGTACCGCCGTCGGCCGGGGCTACCGCGTCAGCGCCGGTCCCGGCCGTCGGGGCGCGCGCGGAGGGTGGGAAGTGACCAAGCCGGACACCGAGGCGGAGGCCTTTGGCGTGCCCACCGTGAGTCCGGGCGAGGGTGCCAACGGATTCCCCGACCAGGCTCCGGAGGAGCTTTCGGACGCGGTCGTCGACCACGTCACCGCCGCGACCGCCGCACACGCCAGGGAGGCGGAAGCCTCCGCCGACGCGGCGCGCCGGGCCGCGCAAGACGCCCGCACAGTGGCGGGGCAAGCCGATCGTGGGGCTGTCGACGCCCAGGATGGTGCCGCGGACGCCCGCCGGAGCGCCGCGGCGGCGAGCCACGGTGCGGCGGCTGCGGCCGCGTCGGCCACCGAGGCGGCCAGCGCTCCGCACGAGGCACCCGACCCCGACGCGCTTGACCCGGTGGTCAATCCGGAGGTCCGGGTGCGTGAGGCCGGGGTCGATGAGCAGAACCCGTTCGGGCGCCCGGGCCGGCCGCTGTCCCGGCGCTCGCCGTTCTTTCTCGGCCTCGCCGGCAGCCTCGGCGTGGCTACCGCGTATCTGCTCGTGCAGGCTGTCATCAGCGCGCGACAGGTACTGATCCTGCTGCTGCTCGCGGCCTTTCTGGCCCTGGGCCTCGACCCACTGGTTAGCAACCTTGAACGCCGCGGGGTGTCCCGCCGGATATCCATCATGCTGGTCTTCTTCGGCGTGATTTGCGTGTTCATCGGCTTTGTCGCCGCACTGGTGCCGCTGCTGGTCCACCAGTCGACCACACTGGCGAAGAACCTCCCCGACTACCTCAACCAGTTGCAGAGCAATCCCCACATAGCCAAGCTCGACCAACGCTTCCATTTCCTGCAGCGGGCCAGGGACTTCGTGCAACGACCGGATTTCGGCACCAACTCCGTCGGTGGCGTCGTCGGTCTCGGGCGGCTGGTGCTGAGTACGACGTTCTCCGCGCTGACCGTGCTGATCCTCACCCTGTACCTGCTCGGTTCGTTGCCGACCATCAAGACCACGGCCTACCACATCGTGCCGCGCTCCCGCCGGGCCCGGGTGCAATTGCTGGGCGATGAGATCCTCGGCAAGGTCGGCGGCTACGTGGCCGGCGCCTTGACGATCGCCGGCATAGCCGGTTCGACGACGCTGATCTTCTTGCTGGTCGTCAAGGCGCCCTATCCGGTGGCGCTGGCGATGCTGATCGCCCTGACCGACCTGATCCCGCTGATCGGGGCGACGATCGGGGCCGTCGTAGTCACCGTGATCCTGCTGTTCTACTCGATACCCGTCGGCATAGCGGCGGCCATCTTCTTCATCGCTTACCAGCAGGTCGAGAACTACCTCATCTACCCCCGGGTGATGGGCCGCACGGTCGACGTTCCGCCGGCCTTGACCATCGTCGCTGCGCTGATCGGCGGGGCACTGCTCGGCATTCTCGGTGCGCTGCTGGCCATCCCGACCGCCGCGGCGCTCTCGCTCATCGTCCGGGAGGTCGTGGTCCCGCGTCAGGACTCGGTGTGAGTCCCGGCCCCTGAGCGTGTTCCGCCCTCAGTGTCGTGCCCTCAGGACATCCCCGCAACGGTACCCAGGAAGTCGGCCATCGCCGCGTTGAACTCCGCAGGGACCTCCACCGCGCTGAGGTGGCCGGCGGCCGGGATCCGCACCAGTCTCGCACCGGGGATCGCGGCCGCCATCGCCTCGGCCTCCTCCGGCGCGGCCAACGTGTCCTCCTCGCCCACGATCACCAGCGCGGGAACCCGGACCTGGCGCAGCGTGTCCAGGCTGTCCGGTCGGGCGGCCATCGCCCGCTGCGCCCAGGCCACCGCCGCAGCCGGCGCCGACTGGACCATGCCGCGGATGCGGCCCAGAATCAGCGGCCGGGTTTCGGTGGTGGTCGGCCCGACCAGCGTCGGCAACACATCGGTGACCAAGATGGTTTCGTCCTGTGCCTCGACCGCAGCGGCGATGCGCTCGCGGTTCGCCCGGGCGGCCTCGGCGTCGGCCCTGGCCTTGGTATCGGCCAGGACCAGGGCGCGTACCCGATCCGGATGCCGGCGGAGCAGCGCCATCGCGACGTAGCCGCCCATGGACAGCCCGCCGATCACCGCGGAGGAGATGCCCTTGGCGTCCAGCAGGGCGGCAACGTCGTCGGCCACCAGGTCCAGGTCGGGAGCGTCGTCACCCAGCGCGGAGCCCCCGAACCCGCGCTGGTCCGGCGTGATGACCCGGTAGTGCGCGGTCAGTACCTCCCGCTGCCCCAGCCACATCGCCGAAGACAGCGGGAAGGCGTGCAGCAGCAGCACCGGCAGCCCGGTGCCGGTATCCCGGTGGTAAAGCTCGACGACCATCCCAGCACGGTACCCGCGCGCTGCCCGGAGCCGCGCCCCCCGCTCGACCCCGCCCGATCACCCGGCAGTCAACCGGCGGTCAGCCCACCGTCCACGACCAGGGTCTGTCCGGTGACGTAGGACGACGCGTCACTGCCCAGGAACACCGCGGCGCCGACCATCTCCGCCGGCCGCGCCCAGCGGCGCATGGGAACGTCGGCCATCATCGCCGCGCTGATCCGCTCGTCCTCCCACAGGTTGCGGTTCAGGTCGGTCGCGGTCCAACCCGGGCACAGCGCGTTCACCCGTACGCCGGCGGTCCCCCACTCCATGGCCAGGGACCGGGTGAGCGAGATCACCGCCGCCTTGGACGCACCGTAGGGGGTCAGCTTGGGCGTACCCCCGAGGCCGGCCACCGACGCCACATTGATTATCGAGCCGGTCCCGCGGCCCAGCAGGTGCGGCGCGAGGGCGGAGGTGACGTGCACGATGGAATCCACGTTCAGCCGCATGACCTTCGCCCAGCCGTCGAACCGCAGGTTCGCGAACGGCACCATGAACGACGTTCCGCCGGCGTTGTTGACCACGATGTCCACCGCACCGAGCCCGTCGATCGCCGCCCCGACCATCTCGCCGACCGCCCCGGTGTCCGTGACGTCGCAGCTCAGGACCAGCGCGCGGCCGCCGGCCGCCTCGATCTCCTCCCGCACCTCGGTCAAGGCGTCGGTGGAGCGGGCAACCAGGGCCACGGCGGCCCCGGCCTGCGCGTAGCCGACGGCCACCGCCCGGCCGATTCCCCGGGACGCGCCGGTGACCAGGGCCGTCTTGCCGGCAAGGTCGATCACGAGGCCCTCCCGAGCCCCGGCGCGGACACCCGGCCGGGATCAGCCATGGCGGGGCGCGTTCTTGGCCCGGTGCACCTTCACCGTCCGGCGGTGCCGCGCTCGCCAGCAGGCGGTGTGCCAATGCCGCCGGTCATCCGGGGCATCCGCGGGCCAGGCCACGGTGTGCGGGGTTCCCAGCCGGATCTCGTGATCGCAGCCCGGGCAGCGGTACGCCTTCACCGCCGCCGCCCCGGCAACCGGGCGGTGCACCTGCCCACCGTCCGGCCCCTGGCCACCGCCGGGCCGGGCAAGCAGAGGTACGCTCGGGCGCCGTCCGGCGCGCCGTGGGGTCACCGGTGCAGGTAGTCGCGGAAGCCGCGACCAGTCTTGCGGCCGAGGTAACCGGCAGTGACCAGGTGCTCCAGCAGCGGCGCCGGGGCGAAGCCCGGCTCGCGAAACTCCAGGTACAGGGTCTGCTGGATCGCCAGCGACACGTCCAGGCCGATCACGTCGAGCAGCTCGAAGGGACCCATCGGGTACCCGCAGCCGCCCTTCATAGCGGCGTCGATGTCGTCCACGGTCGCGTAGTGCGCCTCGAGCATCTTGACCGCGTCGTTGAGGTACGGGAAGAGCAGCCGGTTGACGATGAACCCGGCCGTGTCGTGCGCCCGCACCGGATGCTTGCCCATGCGGAGCGCCACGTCGTACGCGGTCGCCGTGGTCTGGTGGGACGTGGAGATGGTCGGCACGATCTCCACCAGCTTCATCACCGGCGCCGGGTTAAACAGGTGCAGCCCGAGCACGTCCGCCGGCCGGTTGGTGGCCACCGCACAGTCGATGATCGGCAGGCTGGAAGTGATCGTGCTCAGGATGGCACCCGGCTTGAGGACCTCGTCCAGCGCGCTGAACAGCGCCTTCTTGACCGAGAGTTCCTCCACCGCCGCCTCGATGACGAAGTCGGTGTCGGCGAGGTCGTCCAGCCGCGTGGTCGGGGTCACCCGAGCGAGCACCGCCTCCTTGTCGGGCGGGCTGAGCCGGCCGCGCTGGACCGAGCGCTCCAGCGAGCGTTCGAGATTGGCCATCACCGCGTCTGCCTTGCTGTCGCTGCGCGCCCTGAAGACGACGTCGAAACCGGCCCGGGCGCCGACCTCGATGGCGCCGGTGGCCATCGTGCCGGTGCCCACCACGCCGAGTCGCTGGACCGGCTTCGGCTCGGCGTCCCACGGCAATCGGGACGTCGGGGTCAAGGCGTCCGGGACAACCTCGCCCGAGTCGCGGTCGGCGTAGCTGTAGATGCCCCGGCCCGTCTTGCGGCCGAGGAAACTGGCGGTGACCAGCTGCTTGAGGATGGGTGCCGGCGCGTGCAGGTGGTCGCGAGTCTGGTGGTACATCGTGTCGAGAATCTCGTACGCCGAGTCCAGCCCGATCAGGTCGAGCAGGGCCAGCGGCCCCATCGGCAACCCGCAGCCGAACCGCATCGCCGCGTCGACGTCCTCCCGGGTGGCGTAGCGGGACTCCCAGAGCGTGACGGCGTGGTTGAGGTACCCGAACAGCAGCGCGTTCGCGATGAACCCGGCCTTGTCCCCGATCGCGACGTTGGTCTTCCCGAGGCTGGTGCACAGCGCCTCGGCGTCGCTGATCACGTCCGGATCGGTCACCACGGTGCGGATGATCTCGACGTAGTCCATCAGCGGAGCCGGGTTGAAGAAGTGAATGCCGATCACCCGGCTCGGTCGCGAGGTGGACACGGCCAACTCGGTGATCGAATGCGAGGACGTATTCGTCGCCAGGATCGTCTCCGGCGTGCAGATGGTATCCAGCTGGGCGAACAGCGCCTTCTTGAGGTCAAGACGCTCCGGGATGGCCTCGATCACCAGGTCGGCGTCGGAGAGTTGCCGCACGTTGGTGGTGAAGCTCACCCGACCGAGCACCGCCTCCTGGTCCGCCGCGCTCAGCCGACCGCGGGCCACTCCCCGCTCCAGGGCGTGCTCGAGGTGCCGGCGGCCACGCTCCAACGCGTCGGAATCCACCTCCACCCCGGTCACCAGGTACCCGCTGCCGGCCAGTACCTCGACGATGCCGGCCCCCATGGTGCCCAGTCCGACGATACCCACCCGTGAAAGTTGCCGAGCCACTGTCGCCTCCGCTGCCTGCGTACGCTGCTGTCCTCAGTCTCCCACCAGCGCATTCACGCCCTACGCTGGCCGGTATGAGCTGCCGCCGTCGTGACCACTCGGACAGCGCCACGAGAGCCCCGTGACGGCGGAGCCGGCCCCGGTACCGGCGCCGAAGCCGACCGCGCTGGCCGAGGCGATCGGGGGTGTCCGGGGCATCATCGACTCCGGCGCGCCGATCGTGGTCTTCGTCGTGGTCGTCGCGGTGGGCACGCTGCGGGCCGCTGTACTGGCCGCGCTCGGCGTCGCGGTCGTGGTGTCCGGCATCCGGCTGGCCCGCCGGGAGCCCGTGCGCTACGCGATCTCCGGTTGCCTCGGGGTGGGCGTTTCGGCCGTGGTCGCGCTGCGCACCGGCAAGGCCGAGGGCTTCTTCCTGCCGGGTATCGCCGTACAGGCGGTGTACGGCCTGGCCTTCCTGGGCTCCATCGCGGTGCGCCGCCCGCTGGTGACCGTGGTGCTCCGCGGCCTTGGCCGCCCGGTCCCGGGACGGCGGATCGCGCTGGCCACCACCGCGCTGTGGGCCGGGGTCTTCCTGGTCCGGGCGGTGGTCCAGGGCGCGCTGTACCTGGCCGGGCAACCGGGTTGGCTCGCGGCGGTGCGGATCGGGATGGGTTGGCCGCTCACCTTCCTCGCGCTGGCGGCCACCGCCTCGGCGGTCCGCCCGCGCAGTACCGACCAGGCCCCGGGTGCTCGTTCCGGCATCGGTCCGGACTTGGATCAGAACAGCGTGGGCACCGGCGGCTCCCGCCCGCGCAGCCCGTCGTAGTCCAGCGGCACGCAGTCGATCCCCCGTTCGGCGGCCAGCACCCGGGCCTGCGGTTTGAACTCCTGGGCGGCCAGCACGCCGCGCACCGGGGCCAGCAACGCGTCGCGGGAGAGCAGGGCGACGTAGCGGCTGAGCTGCTCGACGCCGTCGATCTCGCCGCGTCGCTTGACCTCCACGGCAAGCGTGCCGCCGGCCGGCGTGCGGCAGAGCAGGTCGATCGGCCCGATCGCGGTCGGGTACTCCCGGCGCAGCAGGGACACCCCGTCCCCGAGCAGCGCGCAGTGCTCGGCCAGCAGCGCCTGCAACTGCGCCTCGACGCCGTCCTTGGCCAGCCCGGGTTCCACGCCCAGATCGTGCGAGCTGTCGTGCAGGATCTCCAGCAGCGTGATGACCAACTGCTCGCCGGCCCGGTTGGTCACCGTCCAGCTGCCCGGGCTCTCCCGCAGCGTGCACGGCGGGCTCATCCAGTTCAGCGGCTTGTAGGCCCGGTCATCGGCGTGGATGGAGATCGAACCGTCCGCCTTGACCAGCAGCAGGCGGATCGCCGCTGGCAGGTGGGCGCTCAGCCGCCCCACATAGTCCGCGCTGCACCGGGCGATGACGAGCCGCATGACCGCAGACTATGCGCCCGCGCTGTGCTGGACCGGTCCGGTGGGCATCGGGCGGATCGCGCCGAGGATCCGGCAGCCGTAGCTGCCGCCCGGACCATGCACCGCGACCCGCTCGCCGACCTTGTGCCCCAGCAGGGCTTGGGCCAGCGGGGCTTCGGCGGAGATGCGCACCTCGTCCAGCGCGGCCTCCGCCGGGTCCACGATCCGAAACCGCTCGATACCGCCGGCGTCGGTCTCCAGGGTCACCAGGTCTCCGGCGCTGGCGGCCCTCCGCGGTCAGTACCGGGTCCGTCATCTCATCGACCTTCCTTGTCGCCAGAGGTGTGGGTACGGCCGCGGCCATCGGTTCGGGCACGCAGCGCCACGGCCCGGGTGAGCTGGGCCGCGCCGACCAGCCCGACGACCGCGCCGTCGGAGAGAACGACCACGACTCCGGCCCGCCCCAACCGGCCGGGCAGCGTGTCGGCGGCATCGGTGGGATCGGCGGTGGCCACCCGCTCGATCGCAGTGCCGACCGCGATCGCCCGGACCGAGGAACGCTGTGCCGGAGGTACCGCGGTGAGCTGCGCCAGGGACACCACGCCGGCCGGCGTCCCGTCGAAGGCAGCCAGGGCGAACAGCGAGAACTGGGACGGCTCCACCACCCGCTCCAGGAAGGCGTCCACCGTCAGCCAGCCGGGTGCGGCGGTGGCCGGCGCCATCACCGCCGCGGTCGGTATGCCGTGCAGTATGCCGGTCACCGTTGCGGTGTTGCCCTCCAGCCGGGCGGTGGTGGTGAGGAAGGCGCCGATCACCATCAGCCATAGACCGCTGGCCAACCCGCCGACCGCCGCCTGGGCGGCCCCACCGAACACGATGAGCCACCCGACCGTTCGGCCGGCTCGGGCTGCGGCGAGCGTGCCCCGGGGCCGATCGCCGGTCCGCTTCCACACCGCCGCGGCCACCAGCCGGCCACCGTCGAGCGGCGCGCCCGGCAGCACGTTGAAAGCGGCCAGGACCAGGTTGGTCAGGCCGATCCAGCCCAGCACCGCCGCGGTGAGCCCGGAGGTGGCCAAGGCCGCGAGGATCAGTACGCCGCCAGCCACCGCGCTGACCAGCGGCCCGACGCCGGCGATACGGAATGCCGCGCCGGGCGTCGGCGGCTCGCCGTCGAGTTCGGTGGTACCGCCCAATGCCCACAGCGTCACCCGCTTGACGGGAACGCCGTTGCGGCGGGCCAGGACCGCGTGCGCCCACTCGTGGGCCAGGATGGAGGCCAGGAACACCACCGCGCCGATCACCGCGGCCAGCGTGTAGCGCGCCGGGGACATCCCGGGCACCGCGCGCGGTAGGACCGAGCTGCCGAGCAGCAGCGCGATGAGCCCGGCGGAGAACACGACGCTGGGGTGCAGCCGGATCGACGGGCGGGGCAGCGGCGTCGGCTCGGGCGTCGGCGCGGCCGGCGGTACGGGGGCGGACGGGGGGTGCGGTGCGGTTGGTACCGGCATGGCGGCACCGTTCCTTTCGGTTGGATCGACGATATTCCGGGGAGCGGTCATGAAACCGGCTGGTCAATGCTGGGTCGGCGGCTCACGGCGCGCCTGGCGTTTACCCGTGCCGAGGCCAGGACCGAAGCCCCGAGCAGGGCGAGGATGACGAGCAGGGAGAACCAGACCGACAGGTGCACGACATCGGAGAGCGCCATCTTGGCACCGACGAAGATCAACACCGTGGCCAGCCCGTACTTGAGCATCTCGAAGCGCTCCATCGCGTCGGCGAGCAGGAAGTACATCGGGCGCAGGCCCAGTACGGAAAAGGCGTTGGCGGCAAAGACCACGAAGGTGTCCCGGGTGATGGCGAACACCGCCGGCACCGAGTCGACCGCGAACAGCACGTCGGTGGTGGCCACTACGGCGAGCACCCCGAGCAGCGGGGTGGCTGCTCGGCCGGTCCAGAGCCGGTCTCCGACGTACTCGGTGCCCATCGGCACCAGCCGCCGCATCCCGCGCAGCACCAGGTTCCGATCCGGGCGGACCTCGCCGCCGGAGTGCACCGCCATCCGGATGCCGGTGGCGATCAGCAGCGCGCCGAGCACCCAGACCGCAGCGTGGAAGGCTTCCAGCAGGGAAGCGCCGGCGGCGATGAAGGCCGCACGCAGCACCAGCGCCCCGAGCACGCCGTAGAGCAGCGCGCGGTGCTGCGCGGCTGCTGGTACCGCGAAATAGCCGAAGATCATCGCGAAGACGAAGATGTTGTCGACCGACAGGCTCTTCTCGATCAGGAAGCCGGCCAGGTACTCCCCGGCCGCTTGCCCGCCGCCGGCCAGATAGACGACCAGGGCGAAGAGCAGGCCGACAACGGCCCACACCCCGCTCCACGCCGCGGCCTCACGGATCGAGACCGGCTTGTCGCCGCGGTGCCCGAAGACCAGGTCCACGACGAAACAGCCGATGACGAACAGGACAAAAGCGGCCCAACCCCACAACGGAACGTGCACTGCGGACGGCTCCTTCCGGCGCGATCGACAGGTGTCGTGCGCCGGAGGTCTCTCCCGCCACGTCAGTGGCGTCCCAACCGGGTGCTGCCTCGTCGAGAGGCTGGACCGTGGTGACGGCTGGGGCTCGAGGGGATACTCCCCTCCGGTCGGTTCCATTCTGCCCGGTAGCAACCCGGGTGGCCAGGGCGGCACCGGAGTTCTCAGTATCTTCTTGGTCCAGGGAACCAGCGGGAACTGGGAAAGGAACCGGGATGGGAATCCTCGACAAGACCTTCGTCGACAAGATGCGGGTTTCGGCTCAGCAGGCGGTCCAGCAGGCCCAGGACGGCATGGCCCAGGGCCAGGCGAAACTAGACGCCTTCCAGTTACGGCGCCAGGCGGACCGGCTGTTGCGTGACCTCGGCGCCGCGTGCTACGCCGAACGCAGGCGTGGCGGTGATCCGCAGGCCGTCGCCGCGGCGCTGGCCCGGGTGGACGCCCACATCGCCGAGCACGGGCCCGTCACCGACATGCCCTGAGCTGGGGAGACCTGCCGGTGCTCCAAGCCCGGTACCTTCCCCAACCTCGGTTCGACCCGGCCGCCGGGCTGAGCGATCACGGCGGGGTCGGCCGGCCGCCGGCACCGGCCGGGTGCACGACATGGTGGTGGACCACGTGATGGACGACGTGGTGCACGACGTGATGGACGACGTGCTCCGGCGCGGGCTGGCGGTGTAGCACCTCGACCACGCCGGAGAGCCGGACCGGTACCGGGGAGGACGGTCCCGCGCCTAACCCGCTGCCGGCGGACCGAAGCACCTGCCGGGCCACGGTCACCGCCAACCCGGCCCCGACGGTGACGATCGAAGCGGACACCAGCACCGCCGGATCGTCGCGCAGGTCGAGGAGCCGGCGCCGCAACCCGGCCAGCACCGGCGACCACGGGCCCGGCTGGCGCCACACCGGCGGGGAGATCCTGGTCGCCCGCACGAGCGCGACCGGCGCCGGCAGGTCCGCCGGTGCCGGCTCCGCGTCACCCGGCACCGTGTCACCCGGCGCAGCGGATCCCGGCATCACGGGTCCGGGCGCATCGACTACGGGTTGCGTGGGTTGCGGCGACGGGCTCGCGACCGCCGGTGGCTCCTCAGTCATTTCCCACCTCCTGCTTTCGATTGTGCGCCGGCTGGGCGAGGCTCCGAACCCGGTACGGCGGCTAGGCCCCCGGACTGGTTGAGTTTCCCGGGTGACCCTCCCCGACACCGCTCTGCTGCTGGCCACCGGGGTGCTGGCCGGAGTGGTCAGCGTGGTCGTGAGCCTGGCCTCGCTGGTGTCCTACCCGGTGCTGCTGGCGCTGGGGCTGCCCCCACTGAGCGCCAACGTCACCAACACAGTGGCTTTGGTGTTCACCTCGATCGGCTCAGCGGCCGGCTCCCGGCCCGAGTTGGCCGGCCAGGGCCGGCTGGTGGTCCGGCTGGGTTGGCTGACCGCGCTCGGCGGGGCGGCCGGCGCCGCCATCCTGCTGCTCACTCCGGCGGGCAGCTTCGAGGTGGTCGTGCCGTGGCTGATCGGTGGGGCGTCGGTGCTGTTGCTGGCGCAGCCGAGGGTCGACCGGCTTCGAACCGGAGCCGGTCGGGCCGTGGTGGTCGCCACGCTGGGCGAGCCCTCACCGGCGCTCAGCCCACTCCTGCTGGTGGCCATGGTCGTGGTCGCCGGCTACGTCGGGTATTTCGGCGCAGCCGGCGGCGTCCTCATGCTCGCCGTGCTCTCACCGCTGCTGGGGCAGTCGGTGGCCCGCACCATCGCGGTGAAGAACGCCATCTCCGGTGCGGCGAACGCGGTCGCCGCGGTCGGCTTCGGGCTTTTCGGCCCGGTGCGCTGGGGAGCCGCCGCGCCGCTCGCGGCCGGCTTCCTGCTGGGCGGCTGGCTGGGGCCTGCGGTCGTGCGGCGAGTGCCCGGCGAGGGGCTGCGGCTGGTCATCGGGCTGTGTGGCCTCGCGGTCGCGGTGAAGCTCGGCGTGGACAGCTACCGCTGACCACCGGAGGCACCTGGGTCAGGACAGCGCGGGCAAGCCGTGCGCGCTTCGGATGACGTCCACCACGCGGCGGAGGATATCGGCGATCGAGAAGTCCTTGGGAGTGAAGACCGCCGCGACGCCCTGGGCTTCCAGCGCGGCGGCATCCGCGCTGGGCACGATGCCCCCGACCACCACCGGAACGTCCGTCAGACCGGCCTCGCGAAGGCCGCGGAGCACGTCGGGGACCAGCGACATGTGTGAGCCGGAGAGTACGGAGAGCCCGACGCAGTGGACGTCCTCGGCCACGGCTGCCGCCACGATCTCCGACGGCGTCAGCCGGATACCCTGGTAGACCACCTCGAAGCCGGCATCCCGGGCGCGGACTGCGATCTGCTCCGCGCCGTTGGAGTGCCCGTCCAGTCCAGGCTTGCCCACCAGCATGCGCAGATGCCGGCCCAGCTCCTCGCCGGTGAGCTTCACGGCCGCCCGGACCGCGTCCAGCTCGTCGCTGCCGGCACCGCCCACGGCCGCCCCGGCCACCCCGGTCGGCGGCCGGTACTCCCCGAACACCTCCCGCAGCGTGGCCGTCCACTCTCCGGTAGTCACCCCGACCCGGGCGCAGGCCAACGTGGCGGGCATGAGGTTCGCCTCGGTCTTCGCCGCGTCACGCAGCGCCCGTACCGCCTCGTCCACCGCGGCCGGATCCCGGCCGGCCCGCCACTGACGCACCGCCTCGATCGCCGCCTGCTCCACCGCCGGATCGACGGTCTGGATGGCCGCGTCCAGGTCCGCGAGCAGCGGGTTGGGGGCGGTGTCGGTCCAGCGGTTGACGCCAACCACGATGTCCTCGCCGGCCTCGATCCGCCGCCGGCGCTCGGCGTGAGCGTTGACCAGCGCCGTCTTGAGGTACCCGCCCTCCACCCCCGACACGGCCCCGCCCAGGTCGAGGATCCGACCGATCTCAGCGCGGGTTTCGGTGACCAACTCCTCCACCCGGCGATCGACCACCACCGAGCCCTCGAACAGGTCGCCGTACTCCAGCAGGTCGGTCTCGTACGCCAGGATCTGCTGCATCCGGATCGACCACTGCTGGTCCCAGGGCCGGGGCAGGCCGAGAGCCTCGTTCCAGGCCGGCAACTGCACGGCCCGGGCCCGGGCACCCTTGGACAGCGTGACCGCCAACATCTCCAGCAGGATGCGGTAGACGTTGTTCTCCGGCTGGGCCTCGGTCAAGCCGAGGGAGTTCACCTGCACGCCGTACCGAAACCTTCGCTGGGCCCGATCCGTGACGCCGTAGCGCTCCTCGGTGAGTGAGTCCCACAAGCGCACGAAGGCGCGCATCTTGCACATCTCTTCGACGAAGCGGACACCCGCGTTGACGAAGAACGACATCCGGCCGACCACTTCGCCGAACCGTTCGGCCGGCACCTGGCCGGAGTCGCGGACCGCGTCGAGCACCGCGATCGCGGTGCACATCGAGAAGGCGATCTCCTGTACCGGCGTGGCGCCGGCTTCCTGCAAGTGGTAACTACAGATGTTGATCGGGTTCCACTTCGGCACGGTCGTCACGGTGTAGGCGATCATGTCGGTGGTGAGCCGCAGCGAGGCCGCCGGCGGGAAGACGTATGTACCGCGGGAGAGGTACTCCTTGATGATGTCGTTCTGCGTGGTGCCGGCCAAGTGCGCGGCCGCCACACCCTGTTCCTCGGCGGCGACCTGGTAGAGCGCGAACAGCCACATCGCCGGCGCGTTGATCGTCATCGAGGTGTTCATCTCACCGAGCGGGATCCCGTCCATCAGTGCCCGCATGTCCCCCAGATGCGACACCGGGACACCGACCTTGCCGACCTCGCCGCGGGCGAGTTCGGCGTCCGGGTCGTACCCCGTCTGGGTCGGCAGGTCGAACGCGACCGACAGGCCGGTCTGGCCTTTGGCCAAGTTGCCGCGGTAGAGGAGGTTGGACTCCCTGGCCGAAGAATGGCCGGCGTACGTCCGCATCAGCCATGGCTTGTCGCGCCGTGCGCGCTCGCTCATAACGCGAGTTTACCCACCGGTGATTTTCAGCGGGCCGGGGGCCGTGGGCCGGTCGGGGCAACGCCACCGAATCTGTCCGGTCTCCGCTGGACCGCGCCTTCACCGGCCTTGGGGCGCACCGCGCGATGGCCCGGGTGGACACCCATAACGCGGCTTCCGCCGCGGAGTACGAGCGGGTGTGAGATGCGCCCGGAGGCGGACCTGGTCGAGTACGAATGGTTCGAGGGCGCCTGGTCGACCGACCGACGACATCCGGGCCGGGAGTGGCCAATCTGGTCCTGAGACAGGTCCCCGCGCCCGCGCCCGCGCAAGTTGATCAGGGACCTTTGGGGTTGGTGTCAGGCCCGCGGCGTTCAGGCCGACGCCTACGCCGAGGTTCGTGATCGACTCCGTGCGGCGGAGCCCGTCATCGCCTAGGCGAGGACCAGCGCAGTCCGCCGGACGTGCAGTACCCGGTGCAACCGGGTCCGCACCAGCAGTCGGCTCAGCCGCGGCGGCACGTCACAGAGCACCAGACGCCGGCCGGCGAGGGCCGCGCGGCGGTGGGTGCCGAGCAGCACGCCCAGCCCGGCCGAGTCCAGCATGTCGATGCCGGCCAGGTCGAGCAGCAGGTCACCGGACCCGGCGTCGACCGCATCGTGAAGCACCCGGCGGATGTCGGTGACCGTGCTGACGTCCAGGCGACCGCGAAGACTCACCTGCCGGCCCGGTTCGGTCAATGCCACACTCATGACGCAACCGCATTCACGACGCAACCCTCAATCGACCGGCACTCCCGATCCCACCTCGTTAGACGCCCAGGCTAGGGCTACGGTTGGGGCCCGGTTGGTATCTTCGGGTCACAATTTCGACACGGCGGCGGAGTGCCCGTCGCCGACCCATCCCGGTACGCACCGGCTTGTCCCGGTTCCTGCGGTCGCGAGCCGGTGACACCTGCCCGGTGAGACCACACTGGTGACACAATCCGGGGGGCGGCACCCCGCTGCCGGGTCGGCAGGCTGACGGGTCGCAGGCTGGAAGGCTGGTCGTAGACGTGCCGGGCAATCACTACCTGCTGGCTCCGGCCATCGCCATGGGCGCCGTCGGGGTGCTGTCACTGGTGCTGCGCTGGGTCTACAGCGACACGGCCCGCCGCCGGCGTGTCGTGCGCCCGCCAGTGCGTACCGCGGACCGGGCGGACTACGGGCTGCTGGTACCGGTGGCCAACATCGCCGATCAGGCCGGCGCGGCGTCGCTGCAGCGGCTGCTGTCCGGACACGGCATTCGCGCCACCGTGACGCCGGCCTCAGGCGGTGGGGTGACGGTTCTGGTCTTTCGCCGAGACGAGGACCGGGCTCGCGCGCTGCTCACCCCGAGCAGCTGAGCGGCGCCGGCGGCTACCCGTAGCGGTCCGGGTCCGGTTCGCGGACTACGTCGGCGCCGAGGGCGCACAGCGCCGCCGCGAAGTCCTGGTAGCCGCGGTCGATGTGGCCGATGTCGCCAACAGTGGTGACCCCCTCGGCCACCAGACCGGCCAGCACAAGCCCGGCACCGGCTCGGATATCCGTCGCTCGCACCGGCGCTCCGGAGAGCCGCTCGCGGCCCCGCACGATGGCGTGGTGGCCGTCGGTCCGAATTTCCGCGCCGAGGCGAGCCAACTCGTCCAGGAACATGAAGCGCGCCTCGAAGACGTTCTCGGTCACCATTGCGGTACCTTCGCTGATCGCGTTGAGGACGACGATCGCGGGCTGCAGATCGGTCGGGAAGCCGGGATAGGGCAACGTGACCACGTCCACCGACCGGGGCCGCTCGGTCATCACCACGCGGAACCCGTCGGGCAGCACGTCCACCCGGGCGCCCGAGGTGACCAGCTTGTCCAGGGCTATCTCCAGATGACCGGCGGCCGCGTTGCGGACTGTGACATCACCTCGGGTGGCCGCCGCGGCAATGGCGAACGTACCGGCCGCGATCCGGTCGGCCACGGTGACGTGCTCGGTGGGAAGCAGGCGCTCGACGCCCTGGACCACCAGCGTGGAGGTGCCGGCGCCGCTGATCTGGGCTCCCATCGCGGAGAGCATGGCCGCCAGGTCGATGATCTCCGGCTCCCGGGCGGCGTTGTCGATCACTGTGACGCCCTCGGCCAGCGTGGCGGCCATCAGCAGGTTCTCGGTGGCCCCCACACTGGGGAAGTCCAGCCACACCACGGCGCCGGTCAGTCGCCGGGCGCTGGCGATCAGGAAGCCGTGTTCGGCCTCCACCGCGGCACCCATCTTGGTCAGCCCACCGACGTGCATGTCCAGCCCGCGGGACCCGATGTTGTCCCCGCCGGGCTGGGCGACCTTGACCCGGCCGCAGCGGGCCAGCAGCGGCCCGAGCACACAGATCGAGGCCCTCATCCGGCGGACCAGGTCGTAGTCCGCCTCGTGCCCCGGCCGGGCCGGCACCGTGATCGAGATCTCCGGCGCCGAGCCGGATACCTCGCAGCCCAGCCGGCGCAGCAACTCGCTCATGATGTCGACGTCGACGATCCGCGGTACGTTGCGCAATCTGGTCGTCCCCTGCGCCAGCAGGGCGGCAGCCATCAACTTCAGCACACTGTTCTTCGCACCAGTCACTGCGACCTCGCCGACGAGTCGAGCACCGCCGGCCACTCGGAACCTCTCCATTCCGGGCAGCCTAACCAGCCCGGGGCGCCCGGGGACGCACCCGTAGGGTGGTGCTCATGGCAGCAGGTGACCTAGGCCCGGCAGCGCCGGCGGCGGCCCGGAAGGAACGCTCCTCCGTCCACCTCACCCGGATCTACACCAAGACCGGGGACGACGGCACTACGGCGCTCGGCGACATGAGTCGGGTTGCCAAGACGGATCCGCGCATCACCGCGTACGCCGATGTGGACGAGACCAACGCGGCGCTCGGCGTGGCGATCGCGTGCGGCGCCCTCCCACCGGAGATCACCGAGCTGTTGGGCAGTATCCAGAACGACCTGTTCGACGTCGGCGCCGATTTGTGCAACCCGGTGGTTGCCGAGCCGAAATGGGCGCCGCTGCGGGTGAGCGAGGCCCACGTCGCCCGGCTGGAGGCGGCTTGTGATGCCTACAACGCGAAGCTCCCGCCGTTGAACAGCTTCCTGCTTCCCGGGGGGACTCCGGGCGCGGCGTACCTGCACGTGGCGCGCACGCTCGCGCGTCGGGCCGAGCGGTCCACCTGGGCGTTACTGCAGGTGGCGCCGGAGGTGACGAACCCGACCCCGGCGAAGTACCTCAACCGGCTCTCCGATCTGCTGTTCATTCTCGCGCGGGTGGCCAACCCCTCCGGTGACGTGCTGTGGCGCCCGGCGGCCACCGCCACCTGAGATCGGGAGTTCAGATCAGCCGGGGGTCGGAGCTGGCCGAGGGCGCGGCCTCCAACCAGGACAGAAAGCCCGGGTACGCTGCTTCACTCATCGCCAACTCCACCCGGCCGTTCTCCGCGCGGCATTCGACCACCACGGCGCCCGGCATCACGTTGAGCGCCTCGGTACCGGTCGGCTTCCGGCGGCCGATGACCGTCAGTCCGTGCCTCGGCACCGCCCGGCGCGGCCGCGGCGCCAGGCTGAGCAGCCGGTACCAGAGCAGCTGGTCCCCGTCGTAGCGGCCGATGCCCAGCGCCCAGCCGTAGCCTTGCCGGCGCTGACGCAGCCGGAGGGACACGTCGATGGTGCCGCCACGGCGGCGCAGCAACATCCGGCGCAGAGCGACCGCGACGAGGGTGAGCGCGGCGATCAGCACCAGCAGGCCGAAGCCGTCGAGCGCCCACACGTGCCTCGCCCCGGCTCCGGTTACTAGGCGCTCTCGCCGGCGGCCCGAAGTCGGGCTCGCGCCCGGGCGGAGGCGGCGACAGTCTCGGCATCGTCGGCCGCTGCCGAGGAGGCCCGCTCCAGGGCCTGCCGGGCGCGCCCGGAGTCGATCTCGTCGGCCAGCTCGACGGTTTCGGCCAGCACCGAGACTCCGTGGCCGGTGACCGACAAAAAGCCGCCGTGCACGGCGGCCACCAGCTCCGGCTCGGCACCGCGCTTGATCCGTACCGGCCACGGCACGAGCTCGCCGAGCAACGGAGTGTGGCCGGGAAGGACACCGAGTTCGCCCTCAGTGGTACGGGCGATCACCATCTCCGCCTCGCCGGCCCAGACTTGCCGCTGCGGCGACACCAGGGTGACGTGCAAGGATGCCACGGGCTGTCTCTCCTTCTCCGTCTCGACGGGTCTGTGCTCAGTGTTTCCAGGTGCCCAGTGTTTCCGGGTGCCCAGTGTTTCCGGGTGCCCAGTGTTTCCGGGTGCCCAGTGTTTCCAGGTACTCAGCCTTCCAGGTGCTTGGCCTTCTCCTCAGCCTGGGCAATGCCGCCACAGAGGAAGAACGCCTGCTCAGGAAGGTGATCATAGGTGCCGTCACACAGCGCCCGGAAGGAGGAGATGGTCTCTTCCAGGGGGACCGTCTCCCCCTTGATGCCGGTGAACGCCTCCGCCACGTAGAACGGCTGGGACAGGAAGCGCTGAATCCGCCGGGCCCGGCCGACCAGCACCCGGTCCTCTTCGGAGAGCTCGTCGATGCCGAGGATCGCGATGATGTCCTGCAGGTCCTTGTACCGCTGCAGGATCTCCTTCACCCGGGCCGCGACAGCGTAGTGTTCGTCGCCGACGTAGCGGGGGTCGAGGATCCGGGAGGTGGAGTCCAGCGGGTCCACCGCCGGATAGATGCCCTGCTCGGAGATCGCCCTGGAGAGCACCGTGGTGGCATCCAGGTGGGTGAAGGTGGCGTGCGGCGCCGGGTCGGTAATGTCGTCGGCCGGGACGTAGATGGCCTGCAGTGACGTGATCGAGTGGCCACGGGTGGAGGTGATCCGCTCCTGCAGCTCGCCCATCTCATCGGCCAGGGTCGGCTGGTACCCCACCGCTGAGGGCATCCGGCCGAGCAGCGTGGAGACCTCCGAGCCGGCCTGAGTGAAGCGGAAGATGTTGTCGATGAACAGCAGGACGTCCTGCTGCTGCTCGTCGCGGAAGTACTCGGCCATGGTCAGCGCGGCCAGCGCGACCCGCAGCCGGGTGCCCGGCGGCTCGTCCATCTGGCCGAAGACCAGCGCGGTCTTGTCGATGACGCCGGATTCGGTCATTTCCAGGAAGAGGTCGTTGCCTTCCCTGGTCCGCTCGCCCACGCCGGCGAACACCGAGACCCCACCGAAGTTCTCCGCCACCCGGTAGATCATTTCCTGGATGACGACGGTCTTGCCGACCCCGGCACCACCCAGCATGCCGATCTTGCCACCCTGGACGTACGGGGCCAGCAGGTCGATCACCTTGATGCCGGTCTCGAAGATCTGGGTCTTGGCTTCCAGCTGGTCGTACGCGGGGGACGGCCGGTGGATGGGCCAGCGGATCTCGGCATCCACACTCGGCACGTCCAGCGGCTGGCCCAGCACGTTGAACACGTGTCCCTTGGTGGCGTCCCCGACCGGCACGGTGATCGACGCCCCGGTGTCGATCACCGGGGCGCCACGGACCAGCCCGTCGGTCGGCTGCATGGAGATCGCCCGAACGGCGTTGTCGCCGATGTGCAGGGCCACCTCCAGGGTCAAGGTCGCCTTGTCATCCCCCAAGATCCGATCGACGTGCAGCGCGTTGTACACCTCCGGCATCTCATCCGGTGGGAACTCCACGTCGACCACCGGACCGACGACCCGCAGGATGCGCCCGCCGCCCCGCTCGGAATCCCGGCTCAACGGCGTCTCCAGGGTTGCACTCATCAGTCTCCACTCCCGTCCGCCGACAGCGCCTCGGCGCCGCCGACGATCTCCATGATCTCTTGGGTGATCTCCGCCTGCCGCGCGGAGTTGGCCGCGCGGGTCAGAGCCTTGACCAGCTCATCGGCGTTGTCGGTCGCGGCCTTCATCGCCCGCCGGCGCGAGGCCTGCTCCGAGGCCGCCGACTCGAGCATGGCCGCGTAAATCCGACTGATCACGTACCGCGGCAAGAGTGCGTCGAGAACCTCCTCGCCGGAGGGCTCGAACTCATACAGCGGAAGCGCGCCGGAGGGCGGCGGGGTATCGGAGTACTCCACCACCAGCGGAAGCACCCGCCGAGCGACTGGGCGCTGGGTCAGCGCGGAGACGAACTCGGTGTAGACGATGTGGATCTCGTCCACTCCGCCGGCCTCCGCACCGTCCGAAGTCTGGACGAAGGCCGCGATGAGCTGCTCCGCGACTTCTTTCGCATCCTCGTACGACGGCTCCTCGGAGAACCCGGACCACTGCCCGGCGATCTCACGGCCGCGGAAGCGGTAGAAGCTGATCGCCTTGCGGCCGGCGAGATAGGCCACCGGTTCCTTGCCCTCGCTGCGGATCAGCTCGTTGAGCTCCTCACCCATGCGCAGCACACTGGCGCTATAGGCCCCGGCCAAGCCGCGGTCGCTACTGATGATGAGTACCGCGGCCTTGTTCGAATTCTGCTGCGGGGTGGTGAGCGGATGGTCGACATTGGTCTGGCTGGCCACCACGGAGACCACCCCGGTGATGGCCTCCGCGTACGGCTTGGAAGCGGCGACCCGGCCCTGCGCCTTGACAATTCGGGACGCGGCGATGAGCTCCATGGCCCGGGTGATTTTCTTGGTCGACTGGACGGAGCGGATGCGCCGCCGGTAGACCCGCAGAGCCGCGCCCACCGGCTAGGACCCCCCGCCGCCGGCGGCGGACGAGCCGCCTGCGGACTTCTCGGGAGGCGGCGGCCGGTAGGCCTTGATGGCCTCCTGACCGACATCCTCGGCGTCCAGCGCCTCGGCGTCCGCTTCGTTGATCGGCCCGGAGCCCTCGTGCGTTTCGAAGCGCTTCTTGAACTCCGCGATGGCGTCCTGCAGCATCTCGACCGTCGCGTCTTCCAGCTTGCCGCTCTGCAGGATGGTGGCGTAGATGCCATCGTGGGACCGGCCGATGTATTCCAGGAAGTCCCGCTCGAAGCGGCGGATGTCGCCCACCGGGATGTCGTCCAGCGCGCCGCTGACGCCGGCCCACAGCGACACCACCTGCTGCTCAACCGGATACGGCGAGTACTGCGGCTGCTTGAGCAGTTCGACGAGGCGCTGGCCTCGCTCGAGTTGCGCCTTGCTCGACTTGTCCAGGTCGGAGCCGAAGGCGGAGAACGCCTCCAGCTCGCGGAACTGCGCCAGGTCGAGTCGCAGCCGCCCGGCGACCGTCCTGATGGCCCTGATCTGCGCGTTGCCGCCCACCCGGGAGACCGAGATGCCGACGTTGATCGCCGGGCGCACGCCGGAGTTGAACAGGTCGGTCTCCAGGAAGATCTGACCGTCGGTGATCGAGATAACGTTCGTCGGGATGTAGGCCGAGACGTCGTTGCCCTTGGTCTCGATGATGGGCAGCCCGGTCATGGAACCGCCGCCGAGGTCGTCGGACAGCTTGGCGCAGCGCTCCAGCAGGCGGGAGTGGAGGTAGAACACGTCACCGGGAAAGGCTTCCCGGCCGGCCGGGCGACGCAGCAGCAGCGAAATGTTGCGGTAGGACTCCGCCTGCTTGGACAAGTCGTCGAAGACGATGAGAACGTGCTGGCCGTTGTACATCCAGTGCTGGCCGATGGAACTGCCGGAGTACGGCGCCAGGTATTTCAACGCCGCCGGGTAGCTGGCCGGGGCGGCGACGACGGTGGTGTACTCCATCGCGCCGTTGTCCTCCAGGGCTCCCTGCACGGCGCGGATCGTGGAACCCTTCTGGCCAATCGCCACGTAGATGCACTTGACCTGCTGCTTGGGATCCCCGGTCGCCCAGTTCTCCTTCTGGTTGATGATCGTGTCGATGGCGACCGCGCTCTTGCCGGTCTGCCGGTCACCGATGATCAGCTCGCGCTGACCGCGGCCGATAGGGATCATGCCGTCGATCGCCTTGATACCGGTCTGCAAGGGTTCGGAGACCGGCTGACGCTGGATGACGCCGGGCGCTTGCAGTTCCAGGATGCGCCGCTCGTCGCTGGCGATGTCGCCCTTGCCGTCGATCGGGCGACCGAGCGGGTCAACCACTCGGCCGAGGAAGGCGTCCCCCACCGGTACGGACAGCACCTCGCGGGTGCGCCGGACTTCCTGGCCTTCCTCGATGTGCTCCGGGTCACCGAGCAGGACGCAGCCGATCTCGCGGGCGTCGAGGTTCAACGCCAGGCCGACGACGCCGCCTTCGAACTCCAACAACTCATTCGTCATGGCTGAGGGCAACCCCTCGACCCGGGCGATGCCGTCGCCGGTCTCGATGACCCGGCCCACCTCTTCGCGGGTGGTTTCCGCGTCGTAGGACGCGACGAAACGCTCGAGCGCGTCCCGTACCTCCTCGGGCCGGATCGTCAGTTCTGTCATCAGCTTCTCCTGGACCTGGTTCTCAAACGACGGGTGAGTCTGACACGACGGGTGCTTCTCGACGGGGCCTCGACACGGTCAGTGTCCGCCTAACCGGCGAGTCGGCGACGGGCTTGATCGATCCGGTGCGCGACCGTACCGTCGATGACTTCGTCGCCGACCCGGACGACGACCCCGCCGATCAAGGCCGGATCGACCTCGGTCTGCAGCTGCAGATCGTGGTGGTACAGCCGCTGCAGGGCCTCGCGCAGCCGGTCGGTCTGAGCCGGATCGAGCTCGACAGCGGAGGAGACCGTGGCCACCAAGCGCGACCGGCGGGCGGCGGCCAGCCGCAGGTACTCCACCAGTGCTCGATCCAGGGTTCTGGTGCGGCGGGTGGTGGCCGCCCGGAGCACCATGGCGCGGGTGACCTGCTCCGCCTCGCCGAGCAGCGCGTCCAGCAAGGCCGACTTGCGTTCCGCCGGCAGCGACGTCGAAGCCAGCGCGGTGTACAGATCGGGCTCTCGTTCGAGGATGCGGGTGATCCGGAAGAGTTCGTCCTCGACCTCGTCGAGTACCCCGGCCTGCTCCGCCGAGGAGAATCCGGCTGAGGCCGACAGCGACTCCAACGTGTCCACCAAATCCACCGGATGGGACCAGCGGGCCCCGGCGACGGCCTGCACCACCCGCAACGTCGCAGCCGACACCTGGGCGCCGAGCAGGTCGGCGGCCAGCTGTCCCTTCGCCCCGCTGTCGATGGCCGGGTCGGCCAGGGTACGGCGGAGCGGCAGCTCCCGGTCGAGCAGGTCGGTGACCGAGGCGAGGTCCTCGGAAAGCTGCCACTGCCGGCTGGCGTCAGGCTCGTTCCGCAGGGCGGTGGCGAGCGCCTCCTCCGCGGCTGCCGCCGCGTCCCGGCTGGCCCCCTGCATCAGGACCCACCTCCGGCATCGGCCGGCCTCGCTGTTTCGAGATCCGCACTGTCGAGATCAGCCAGGAAACGGTCCACGACCCGGCGTTGCCGCGCCTCGTCGTCCATCGACTCGCGGACGAGGCGCTCGGCGAGGGTGAACGTCAGCTCGCCGATCTCCTGGCGCAACGCGAAGACCACGGATTGCCGTTCGGCCGCCAACCGGGCGTCGTTGACCGCGACCATGCGGGCGTACTCCCGGTCCG
Organism: uncultured Actinomycetota bacterium; assembly: GCA_963814355.1. GTDB lineage: Bacteria > Actinomycetota > Actinomycetes > JADGOV01 > JADGOV01 > JADGOV01. The sequence goes on from CAWFCZ010000002.1 coordinate 393,247, forward strand.
CGTCCTTACGAAGTTCTTCCACAATCTGCCTGGCCTCGGCCTGCGCCTCGGCACGAACCCGGGCCGCCTCCTCCTCCAAGCCGGCGAGCGCCGCCCGGTAGTCCCGCTCCGCCTGTTCCAGCCGTTCGTGGGCCTCGCGGCTCTCCTCGATCTCACGGGCGATGGCCTGCTGCCGCGCCTCGACCTGCGGTTCCAGGAAGCTCTTCCACACCTTGGTGTACAACAGGTACACCAGGGCAACGAAGACCACGACCTCGGTGAGGTAGCCGAGGCTCATCGGACGCCGTCGCTGCCGGATGGGGTGGAACCCGCGCTGCTCAGGTTCGGCGCGACCTCCAGCGGCTCGCCGACCATCCGAGAAGCCAACTCGGCCGCCAACCGTCCGGTTTCCGGTCGAAGGTCGTGCAGGACGGACTCTCGGTCGGCCGCCAACTGAGCAAGGGCTTCCGCCGCGTTGCCGACGTACTCCTCCTCGGCTCTGGCCCGGGCCGCCTCGATGTGGCGCTGCCCCTCGCTGTGCGCCTCCGTGCGAATCGAAGTGGCTTCTGATCGGAGTTCGGCCATGTGCTGCCGATACTCCGCCTCGGAGGCCGTGAGCCGCTCCCGGGCCTCGTCGGCCTCGTGATGCCCGCGCTCGATCAGGTCGCGACGCTCACGCATGGAACGTTGCACGGGGGGCACGACGAAGCGCCACATCACGGCGAGGATCACCAGGAACAGCAACAACTCCCAGACCAGCGTGAAATCCGGGACGATGAAGATCTTCACCGCCACGACCCGATCGGGCATGTGCTACGACCCGAGAGTGAACGCGAAGAGCATCGCGATCGCGAGATTGATGAAGTACGCCGCCTCGACGAGACCGACCGTGATGAAGAACAACGTGGTCAGTCGGCCCTGAGCCTCGGGCTGGCGGGCGACCCCCTGAATCAGCGAGGAACCGGCGATACCGTCACCGATACCGGCCCCGATGGCGCCACCGCCGAGGGCCAAGCCGGCGCCGACGTAGGCACCGATCTTTGCGAGACCAACTGCCTGGTCCGTGGTTGCCATGGAACTCCTTCTCTACAGGACGGGTGGGGCGCGTAGCGGGCCGACGGTCTAGTGACCGGCGGTTTCGAAGCCGAAATAGAGGACGGCCAGCAGGGCGAAGATAAAGGCCTGCACGGCGCCGATGAAGAGGTCGAAGGCCTTCCACAGTCCGTTGAAGGGCCACATCACGAACCACGGGATCAGACCGATGATCAGCAACATGACGCCACCGGCGAAGAGATTGCCGAACAGTCGCAGCGCCAGCGACACCGGCTTGGCGATCTCTTCGAGCACGTTGATCGGTAGGAGCACCGGGAACGGCTCGAGATAGCCCTTGAGCCAGTTGCCGAAACCACGGTGGCGGATCCCGGTAATGATGGCCCAGACAATCACGAGCAGTGCCATCGCGGCCGTGAGGTTGACATCCGCGGTCGGCGGCGGCAGCCGCTCGGGATGGTGACCGCTGGGGATGATCGAGAGCCAGTTGGAGATCAAGATGAAGATGAACAGCGTCACTGCCAGCGGGACGACGAACGGGGCGACCGGTCCAAGGCTCTGTTGGACCTGACCTTCCACCGCATCGACGACCGTTTCGAAGGCCAGTTGCACCTTGCTGGGTACCCCGCTGCGCGCCCGACTCGCCATGTACAAGCCGAGCGCGAGAACGATGGCTCCGGCGACCGCGGTCGACCAGATCGTGTCGATGTTGACGGTGTGCCCGAACAGCCGGGTAGTGATGTGCTCTCCGACCTCGATGTTGGCGGCGAGGGGTCTCACTGTCGTCGTACCTCCTGGAGAAGCAGCCCGGCGGTGTTGGCGACCAGGACGGACTGGAACAGCGCCAACCCGATGACCACGGTCCAGCCGTAGGGTCGAAGCGCGACGGCGAGCAGGACCACGACGAAGGTCACGTAGCCCAGCCGACGCATGCCGGACGCCGCCAACGCCCGCTTGTGCAACTCACCACCGGCGAAGACCACCCCAGCCGAGTTGTGCACCCGGTGGCCGTTCCATGCCCCCAGCAGCAGGCCGAGGGTGATACACGCGCCGACGATCGGGACACCGGCCACCACGGCCGCGACGACGGCGACCACGGCGAGGGCCGTGGCGATCACGAGCGTGCGTCGCCATCTTCGGTCCAGGGCCGCCAGACCGGTGTTCGCCATGGGCCGACCTCCAGCGTCATTGCTGCTTCAGGGAGTCGCGCACGGTCCGCCACGACCCCGCGCAGGCACTCACGATACCCAGAGCGAGACCCACGAAGAGAAACAGGGGGGTGGTGCCGACCAGCAGGTCGAGAAGGTATCCCAGCCCCATTCCGCCCAGGACGGCGGCGACCAGGAACCCGCCGAGTCGCACCATGCCCAGCGGCCCCGGCGCCGGCGGCTGGCTCATCGTCCGGCGGCGCGCAGCCGCGGCACGCTACTGGCCACGATGGCCAGGACGGCCACCCCGGAGGCGACGGACAGTACGAGCAGTGGCAACCTGGTGATCGACAGCGCGACCGCGCTGAACGCCAGTAGTGCGGTCCAGACATACATGATCAGTACCGCTCGGGTCTGGGAGTGGCCGATCTCCAACAACCGGTGGTGCAGGTGCATCTTGTCCGGGGCGAAGGGCGAACGACCGCTGCGGGTCCGGCGGACGATGGCCAGCAGCAGGTCGATGAAGGGGATGGCCAGTACCGCCGCCGGCAGCAGCAGCGGCAGCAGCGCCGGGAAGAGATCGAGGCCGCGGACCGCGCTGGGGTCGACCTGGCCGGTGATGCCGGTGGTGGCGGCGGCCAGGAACAACCCCAGCAGCATCGAACCCGAGTCGCCCATGAAGACTCTGGCCGGGTTGAAATTGTGCGGGAGAAAGCCGATGCAGGTCCCGGTGAGGGCAGCGGCGAGCAGGGCGGGGGGGTTGAGCAGATCCAAACCGTGGATAACCGCAAGCTGGTATGAGTAGGCCAGAAAGGAGAGGCTGGCGATCGCCACGACACCGGCGGCGAGCCCGTCCAGCCCGTCGACGAAGTTCACCGCGTTGACCGTGACCACGACGAGCAGCACGGTGAGCGGCACCCCGTACTGACCGAGGGCGATGAAGGTGTCGGCGTGCAGCGGGTTGGGCACGTAGCTCAGTTGCAGGCCCTTGAACACCATCACGCCGGCCGCGGCCGTCTGACCGGCGAGTTTGGAGATCGGGTCCAGGCCCCAGATATCGTCGACGACGCCGACGGCGCAGATGATGGCGCCGCCGAGCAGCACCGCCTGGGGGGCGCGGGAGTCGGTGAAGGTGGACTGCAGGTGCGGTAACCGGCTCGCGACGATCATCCCGGCGGCCAGCCCGCCGTACATCGCCATGCCCCCGAGCCGTGGGGTCGGAATCGCGTGCACGTCCCGGTCGCGCACCGGCGCCAGCGCGCCGATGGCCAACGCCGTGCGCCGGGCGATCGGAGTGAGCAGGTAGGTGACGGCCGCGACGACGGCCAGGGTGAGTGCGTACTCCCGCACGTGTCCCTCCCGCCGGCCGCTGCGGGCGGCCTAGCTGCGGGGGTATGCGGGGTGGCGGCCGACCAGCGCCGCCACGGCGACCGCGATCTCGGTCGCGACGGCGGTGTCCGCGTCCCGGACGGCTTGACCGATCAGCGCGGCGACGTCTTTCATGTCGCCTTCGGTCATGCCCTGGGTGGTCACCGAGGGAGTGCCGACCCGGATCCCCGACGCGGTCATCGGGGGTTGCGGGTCGTACGGGATGGCGTTCTTGTTGAGGATGATGTTCGCGGCTTCGCAGCGGGCCTCGGCATCCTTGCCGGTCACCCCGGCATCCCGCAAGTCGATCAACGCCAGGTGGGTGTCGGTGCCGCCAGAAACCGGCCGCAGGCCTTCCGCCGCGAGGCCGTCGGCCAGCGCCTGGCAGTTGGCGACGACCTGGCGGGCGTAGGCCGCATACGACGGCTGCAGCGCTTCCTTCAGCGCCACGGCCTTGGCTGCCACCGCGTGCATCAGCGGGCCGCCCTGGCCGAACGGGAACACCGCCTTGTCGATCTTCTGAGCCCACTCCGCGGTACACACCACCATCCCGCCGCGGGGTCCGCGCAGGACCTTGTGCGTGGTGAAGGTGACGATGTCGGCGTAGGGCACCGGGCTGGGGATCGCCTTGCCGGCCACCAGGCCGATGAAGTGCGCGGCATCGACCATAAGGACCGCCTCGACCTCGTCCGCAATCGCCCGGAAGGCGGCGAAATCGATCAGTCGTGGATACGCTGTCGCGCCGCAGATGATCATCTTCGGCCGGTGCGTCCGAGCTTGGTCCCGGACCTGGTCGTAGTCGATCAGCTCGGTATCCGGCCGGACGCCGTAGGGCACGACGTTGAACCACTTGCCGGAGAAGTTGACCTTGCTGCCGTGGGTCAGGTGACCGCCGTGCGGCAGGGACATGGCGAGCACGGTGTCGCCCGGCGCGCAGACTGCGGCGTAGGCGGCCAGGTTGGCCGAAGCACCGGAGTGTGGTTGCAGGTTGGCGTGCTGGCAGCCGAACAGCTCCTTGGCCCGGGCAATGCCGATCTCCTCGGCCTTGTCGACCTCCTCGCAGCCGCCGTAGTAGCGGCGGCCAGGGTACCCCTCGGCGTACTTGTTCGACAGGGTGCTGCCCAGAGCGGCGAGCACCGCAGGCGACGTGAAGTTCTCACTCGCGATCAGCTGCAGCCCCCGGCGCAGCCGGTCCAGCTCGCCAAGGACGACGTCCGCGATCTCCGGGTCCTGCCGCCGCAGTTCACCGAAGTCCGGCCCCCAGAACGCGGTCTGTGTCATCGTGTGCCTTTCCGGTCGGCCGACCCAGACAGCCTAGTTGCTCCCGGGAGTATCCGGCCGTTCCGCCACCCGATCCGGCGTGGCAGCCGGAGGAGCAAGCAGGTCCAGCGGGCGGCGCAGGGCCGCTTCGATCTGGCCGGCTGACGTGGCGAAGACCGAGGCCGGGGCCCCGATCGGGTCCGGCAGGTCGTCGTCGTGCGGGCTGTCCGGCCGGATCCGCCCGCGCTGGCCGGCGGCGGCCCGGGTCAGCGCCGCGGCCCGCTCGGGCAACGGACCCGACGGCAGGTCGGCGGCCGCGAGGAGGGAGCACAGCCGGTCGAACTCCCGGACGGTGAAGGTCCAGGCGGCAGCTCGGGGCACCATGGCCACCGAGGCCGCCCGGTGCTCCCGGGTCGCGCAGAGCACCAGGTCCGCCTCGGCCACCATCTCGGCGGCGAGTTCCCGGGCCAGGAATCCGGTGTCGTCACCGCCCAGGGCGCGCAGCGCGGTGGCGGCGAAGGGCTCCATCTCCGAACCCTCCAGGCCCCAGGTGCCGGCGCTGCGAACCTCAAGGTCCGGCGGCACCCGCCCGAGCCGGTTGCGCAGGCCGGCAGCGAAGAGCCGCTCCATCAGCGGCGATCGGCAGATGTTTCCGGTGCAGACGCAGAGCACCGTGAACGCCGGCGCACTCACCCGGTCACCTCGGGGCAGACCTCCTGAAGTGCCTGGACCTCGATGGCGCCGGTGCGCAGCACGGTGGGAGTCTCGCCGGTGAGATCGACGATGGTCGAGGGCACCGACGCGGGGCACCGGCCGCCGTCGAGGTAGACGTCCACGTCGTCCCCCAGAGACTCACAGGCCTCCGCCGCGGTGCTGGCCGGGTCCGACCCGCTGCGGTTGGCGCTGGACACCGCCAGCGGACCGGTGGCCGCGATGAGGTCCAGGGCCACCGGGTGGTGTGGCATCCGCACCGCCACCGTGCCCCGGCTGTCGCCCAGATCCCAGGCCAGCGCGGCGGAGTGCCGCAACACCAGGGTGAGCGCCCCCGGCCAGAACGCGTCGGCCAGTTCCCGGCCGGCCAAAGGCAGGGTGGCGACGATGCCTTCCAGCATGCGCCGGGAATCGACCAGCACCGGCACCGGCATGTCCCGGCCCCGCCGCTTGGCCGCCAAGAGCGCGTCCACCGCCGACGGCGTGAACGCGTCGGCGCCCAGCCCGTACACGGTGTCGGTCGGCACCACGACCAGCCGGCCGCGCCGCACCGCGTCCGCCGCCTCGCGCAACCCGTCGGCCCGCTGAAGCGGTTCCGCGCAGTCGTAGATGACCATCGGGCCGACCTATCCCGTCCACACGGCGGTGGCGAAGCGGTCCCGGCCGGCGAGATCGCGGTGGTCGGCGATCTCGGCCCAGCCGCCGGCGGAGGCCAGCAGGTCAGGCACCACGGTACCCTGGGCGTCGGCATGCTCGATGGCCAGCCGGCCACCACCACGCAATAGCCGGCGGGCGACGTGCTCCACCGCACGCACCATGTCCAGTCCGTCCGGCCCCCCCCAAAGCGCTACCGCCGGATCGTAGCGGGCGACCTCGGGCTCCAGCGGCCGGGCTCCGGTCGGGATATACGGCGGATTGCTCACCACTAGGTCGAGCGAGCCGGCAAGATGCGGCGCAGTATCGAGGAGGTCGGCGATATCCGCCTGCAGGCAGCGCACGGCGGTACCGACGGCGTTGCGCTGCAACCAGCCGTAAGCCGCCGGTTCACGCTCCACCGCGTACACCGTGGTGCCGGGCGCCTCGGTGGCCACTGACAGCGCGATGGCGCCGGAGCCGGCGCACAGGTCTGCGGCGGTGGCGTTGGCCGGCAACCGGTCCAGGCACCAGTCGAGGACCACCTCGGTCTCCGGCCGCGGCAGGAACACGCCCGGACCGACGGCCAGGTCGAGATAGCGGAAGGCTGCCCGGCCGGTCAGGTGCTGCAACGGCTCCCGATCGGACCGACGGGCGATCAGGCTGTCGAACGCCGCGGCCGCCGCGGCGCTCACGGCGCCGGCCCGGGCCAGCTGGGTGCGGGGCAGCCCCAGCACGTGACCGGCGAGGGCTTCGGCGTCGTGCCGGGGGGACGGCACGCCGGCGGCGGCCAACCGGGTGGTCGCGGACCGTACGACGGCCTCCAGGGCTCTCGGCGGCCCAGCCGCCGTGGTGACCCGGCCGGCCGTCCTGTCGCGGGTTGCCGGGCTGCCCCGGGTGCGCATCACTGCTCGGTCCCACTCAGCTGGGCCGACGCCTCACCGTCGGACAGGGCCTGCACCAGGTCGTCGAGGTCGCCGTCGAGCACCGCATCGAGGTTGTGCGCCTTGTAGCCGACCCGGTGATCGGCTACCCGGTTCTCCGGAAAGTTATACGTACGCACCCGCTCGCTGCGATCGACGGTCCGGACTTGACCCGCCCGAGCGGCGGATTCCTGGGCGGACTGCTCCTCGCGGGCCAGCGCCAGCAGCCGGGCGCGCAGGATCCGCAGGGCCTGTTCCTTGTTCTGCAGCTGGCTCTTCTCGTTCTGGCAGGACACCACCACCCCGGTCGGCAGATGGGTGATCCGGACCGCGGAATCGGTGGTGTTCACGCTCTGCCCGCCCGGGCCGGAGGACCGGTAGACGTCGATCCGCAGGTCGTTCGGGTCGAGAGAGACCTCGACATCCTCGGCTTCGGGGAAGACGAAGACACCGGCCGCGCTGGTATGGATCCGGCCCTGGGATTCGGTGACCGGCACCCGCTGGACCCGGTGCACGCCGCCTTCGAATTTGAGCCCGGGCCAGACTCCCCCGCTGCGACTCTTGACCGCCACGCTGACATCCTTGTACCCACCCAGGTCGGACTCCACGGAATCCAGGATTTCGGTCTTCCAGCCGCGGCGCTCGGCATAGCGCAGGTACATCCGCAGTAGATCACCGGCGAACAGCGCCGACTCCTCGCCGCCCTCCCCCGCCTTGATCTCCAGGATCACGTCCTTGTCCTCGAACGGATCCTTCGGCAGCAGCAGGCGCCGGAGGTCGTCGTTGAGGGCGTCGAGTTCGGCCTCCAGTTCGGCCGCCTCGACGCGGAACTCCTCGTCCCCGGCGGCCGCGAACTCGCGCGCGGCCTCCAGGTCCGCCGAAACCCGGGCGGCGGCCCGCACCGCGGCCACGATCGGCCCAAGCTGGGCGTAGCGCCGACCGAGCTTGGTGGCCAGTGTCTGGTCGGCGTGGATCGAGGGGTCGGACAGCCGGCGCTCGATCTCGGCATGCTCGGTGAGCAACTCATCCATCGCTGGCAGCATGCGAACCTCCGATCTCGAGCATCGACAGCAGACGGCGCCGGTCGCGGGCTGGAAAGCCCGCGGCCGGCGCCTCTGGAGCGCTAAGCCTTCTTGCCGTACCGCTTCTCGAACCGGTCGATGCGCCCGCCGATGTCCAGGATCTTCTGCTTGCCGGTGTAGAACGGGTGACACGCGGAGCACACGTCGGCGGAGATGGTGCCGTTACGCGCCGTGCTGCGGGTGGTGAAGCTGTTGCCGCAGCTGCACGTCACCTGCGTGTCGCCGTAGGCCGGATGGATGTCGGATTTCACGGATGTCTCCTATCAGGGTTGAGCCCTGGCCGGGGCAACGTCCGCCACGGCCGGCGCATTCCGCCGGGTCGCCGGCACGGGGTGGCTAATCGTTCGGCATGGGCAAGGTCTTCTGAATCTGCAACAGGAACTCGGCGTTACTCTTCGTCGACTTCATCTTGTCGAGCAGCAACTCGAGCGCCTGCTGAGAATCCAAGGCGTGCAGCACCCGGCGGAGCCTCCAGACCACCGACAGTTCGTCGGCAGCCATCAGCAGCTCCTCCTTGCGCGTGCCGGACGGGTCGACGTCGATCGCCGGGAAGATACGCTTGTCGGCGAGCTTGCGGTCGAGCCGGAGTTCCATGTTGCCGGTGCCCTTGAACTCCTCGAAGATCACCTCGTCCATCCGCGATCCGGTCTCGACCAGCGCGGTGGCCAGGATGGTCAGCGAGCCGCCGTGCTCGATGTTCCGGGCGGCGCCGAAGAACCGCTTGGGCGGGTAGAGCGCCGTGGAGTCCACCCCACCGGAGAGGATCCGGCCCGACGCCGGGGCGGCCAGGTTGTAGGCCCGTCCCAGCCGGGTGATGGAGTCGAGCAGTACCACGACGTCGTGGCCGAGTTCGACCAGCCGCTTGGCGCGTTCGATGGACAGCTCGGCGACCGTGGTGTGATCCTCCGCCGGGCGGTCGAATGTCGAGGCGATGACCTCGCCCTTCACCGAGCGCTGCATGTCGGTGACCTCTTCAGGCCGCTCGTCGACCAGCACGACCATCAGGTGACATTCGGGATTGTTGCGCGTGATGGCGTTGGCGATGGCCTGCAGCACCATGGTCTTGCCCGCTTTCGGCGGGGAGACGATCAACCCCCGCTGGCCCTTGCCGATCGGGGCAACGAGGTCGATCACCCGGGTGGTGAGGGCGGCCGGCTCCATCTCCAGCCGCAGGCGGTCCTGCGGGTAGAGCGGGGTCAGCTTGTTGAACTCGATGCGCTGCCTGGCCCGCTCCGGGTCGGTGCCGTTGACCGTGTCCAGGCGCACCAGCGGGTTGAACTTCTCCTTCCGCTCGCCTTCCCGCGGCTGGCGTACTTCGCCGGTCACCGCGTCGCCCTTGCGCAGCCCGTACCGCCGGACCTGGGCCAGGGAGACGTAGACGTCGTTCGGCCCGGGCAGGTACCCGGTCGTCCGGACAAAGGCGTAGTTGTCCAGGATGTCGACGATGCCGGCGACCGGGACCAGGACGTCGTCGTCGCTGACCGTGGGGTCGGGATCGTTCGGGCTGAAGCGGTCCGGCCGGTTGCGGCTACGGTTACGCTCCCGGAAGCGCCCGCGACGGCGGCGCCCGCTGCCGTCGAACTCGTCATCCCGGGATCCCTGCTGGTCGCGCTGGCCCTGCTGGTCACGCTGCTGGCCGCCGCCCTGCTGGTCGCGCTGGCCCTGCTGGCCGCCCTGGGGCTCGCGCGGCTCCCGGGACGGCTGGCGGTCCCGCGGCTGGTTCTCCCGCGCCGAACGCTGATCGCCGCCCGAATCCCGCGACTCACGAGACTCGGTGCCCCGCCCGCGGGACGCGCCGTTGCGGTCGCGATTGCGCTGGCCGTTACGCTGCGCTGCGTCCGCCTGACCGCCGGCTTCCGCCGCGGCCGGTGGGGTAGCGGGTTGCCCGGTCGGCGCCGAGGTCGACGTAAGGGGCGCCTCGGCAGTTCCGTTGGCCGACCCGAGTTCGGCGACCACGCTGGCCGACGTGCCGGCCAAGGTGTCCGGCGCCCGGTCGGAGGGAGTGTCCGAAGGGGTGTCCGAGGTGGGGTCGGGAAGCACCTCCTGCGCCGAGGCTCGACCTGGCCGCGCGGTGTCCGTGTCCGGGGCCACGGCGGTGTCCTCCCCGTTCCCGGGTGCCTGCCGGTCCTGGATGGCCGCGATCAACTGGTTCTTGCGCATCCGGCCCGTCCCGGTGATGCCGAGGGAGGCGGCGAGAGCCTGCAACTCGGGCAGCACCATGCCCGCGAGTCCCGAACCTGCGCTGCGCCGGCGCCGACCGGAGCCGGCCGCGTCGCCGGGCGGTGCCGGGGCGTCGGAGTCGGCCTGACCCGGCCCGCCGTTGCCCGCTCCGGCGGCGATAGTGGAAGTGCTACCCGAGGAGTCGGTCGAGGAGGGGACCTCGAAGGTCTCGGTGGTGTCGCTCAACTGGGATCCTTCCCTGAGCGTCCAAGGTGGACGCGGCCCTGAGGAGGGCGGTGGGAGCGACCGGCGTTTCGCCGGGTCCGCCATTTCTGGCGCACGGTGATGGGCACGCCACATCGCTACCCCGCCTCAAAACTGATGACGCTTCGCGCGTGGCGGCAGTCGGCCGACCGGCTCTGGCGGGCACGCATCCGCGTCGGGATAGCTGGACGTAACGCGGGGAACCGGAGGTTCGCTAGACGCATGCTCAATCCGCCGAGAGAGGGCGGCGCTGCGGCTCCATACTAACGCGCTGAAGCCGACATGGGCAACAACAGGCCGATCGTGGCGGTCATTCCCTTTCGGATTCGGTAACAGTCGCCCCGGCGAGGTCGACGGGCAGGCGTAGCCCGCGCCAACCATCTGGCACAACCACCGAGTCGACGCCTGGCCCGAGGGCGAGCACCGTGGGTCCGGCGCCGGACACCACCGCCGCGATCCCGCGGCCGCGCAGTTCGGCGACCAGAGCGGCGGTGGCCGGCATCGCCGGCGTGCGGTAGGACTGGTGCAGCCGATCCGCGGTCGCGGGCAGCAGCAGGTCGGGCCGGCGGCCGAGTGCCTCCACGAGCAGGGCAGCCGCCGCGGCGTTGGCCGCGGCGTCGGCGTGAGGCACTACGTTCGGCAACAGGCCCCGGACCTCCGCGGTCGAGGAGGTGAAGGACGGCACCAGGGCCAGCGCGCTCGTCAGGGCCACCGGCAGGCGCGCCGCCCGGGGCACGCCCTTCGTCCGCCAGACCACGACCAGGCCGCCGAGCAGACAACCGGCAACGTTGTCCGGATGCCCCTCGATCTCGGCGCACAACTCGAGTGTGGCCGCCTCGTCGAGGCTTCCCGAGCCGGGCGCGGAGGCGGCCAGCGAGCGGGCGGCGAGCACCCCGGCCACGATGGCGGCCGCCGAACTTCCCAGCCCACGGCCCTGTGGTATCACGTTGCGACACCGTACGGCGAGGCCGGCCGGCTGCCCACCGAGACGGTCGAAGGTGGCCCGCAACGCCCGGACCACGAGGTGCCGCTCGTCGCGGTGCAGGCTGTCGGCCCCCTCGCCGGAGATCTGGAGATCGAGCCCACCACCGGTCAGGGTCACCTCGACCTCGTCGTAGTGGCCGAGGGCCAATGCCAGGGCGTCGAAGCCGGGACCCAGGTTGGCGCTGGTCGCCGGTACCCGTACCGAAACGGTCAACTGAGCCCGAGCGCGTCTGCCGCGGCGGTGGCATCGACTCCGATCCGCAGCGGCGCCGGTGCTCCTGAGATCGCCCATTCCGGGTCTTTCAGGCCGTTACCGGTCACCGTGGCCACCACCCGGGAGCCCGGTCGCAGCTCGCCGGTGGCGGCGGTGAGAAGCAGGCCGGCGACGCTCGCCGCCGAGGCCGGTTCGACGAAGACGCCTTCCTCCCGGGCGATGAGTCGGTACGCCTCCAGGATCTGCTTGTCCGTGACGCTGGTGATCATTCCGCCCGAGTCGTCCCGGGCGGCCACCGCCCGGGTCCACGACGCCGGGTTGCCGATCCGGATGGCGCTGGCTATCGTCATCGGCGTCGCCACCGGGGCGCCGCGGACAATGGGCGCCGCGCCGGCGGCTTGGAAGCCCCACATCCGCGGGGCGGCACCCGATTCGGTGTAGCCCTTCCAGTACGCGGTGATGTTCCCGGCGTTGCCCACCGGCAGGCAGTGCACCTCCGGAGCCCCCCCGAGCGCATCCAGGATCTCGAAGGCGGCGGTCTTCTGGCCGTCGATGCGGTACTCGTTGACCGAATTGACCAGCGCCACCGGATAGCGGTCGGCGAGTTCGCGGGCGACGGTGAGGCAGTCGTCGAAGTTGCCGTCGACCTGCAACAGCCGGGCGCCGTGCACCAGGGCCTGGGCCAGCTTGCCCATCGCGATCTTTCCGGCCGGTACCAGCACGGCGCACAGCATCCCGGCGCGGACCGCGTACGCCGCCGCCGAGGCCGACGTATTGCCGGTACTGGCGCAGATGACCGCCTCGGCGCCGTCCTGGGCCGCCTTGCTGATCGCCACCGTCATGCCGCGATCCTTGAAGGAGCCGGTCGGATTGGCGCCCTCCACCTTGAGCAGCACCTCGCAACCGGTACGGGCGGACAGCGTGGGCGCGCTCAGCAACGGGGTGCCGCCCTCCAGCAAAGTGATCACCGGGGTCCGGGCCGACACCGGCAACCGGTCGCGGAACTCCTCGATGACCCCGCGCCAGGGTCGGGTCGCGCCGCTGCCAGGTCGGCTCGCGGGTCGACTCGGCGGCGGGACCGACGGATCGGCCATCGGTGGGGCCAGCGGCGCTGGACGGGGCACCGGTCAATTCTAGGGGCCGGGACATCGCGACGCCGGTGCGATCCGGTCGCCACCGAGGCCTTAGCCGGCCTCTACGCGCAGCACGCTGGACACCGCCCGTACCGTGTCCAGTCGGCGCAGGTCGGAAACCGTCGCGGCCAGGGCGGCGTCGCTGGCGGTATGGGTGACCAGAACCAGCGTCGCGTCGTCGCCGTGGCCCTCCTGCCGGACGGTCTGGATGGACACGTCGTGCTCGGCGAACGCCCCGGCCACACTGGCCAGCACGCCGGCCTTGTCGGTGACGTCGAGGCTGACGTAGTAGCTGGTCACCGACTCCCCCATCGGTCGAAGCGGCAGGTCGGCGTAGGCCGACTCACCGGGGCCTCGACCGCCGCTGCGCCGGTTACGGCCGGCCGCGACCAGGTCGCCGAGCACCGCGCTGGCGGTCGGCGCCCCGCCGGCCCCCCGGCCGTAGAACATCAGCGGGCCGGCCGCCGCCGCCTCGATGAAGACCGCGTTGAAGGCGTCCCTGGTACCGGCCAACGGATGGGTGCGGGGAATCATGGCCGGGTGTACCCGCACGCCCACACTCTCCCGACCGGACCGGTCCAGGCCGCGCTCGGCGATGGCCAGCAGCTTCACCACCTGCCCCATCGCCTGGGCGCCGGCGATCTCGGCCGCGGTGACGCTGGTGATGCCCTCCCGATAGACGTCGCTGACCGTCACCCGGGTGTGGAAGGCGATGCTGGCCAGGATCGCCGCCTTGGCAGCCGCGTCGTACCCCTCGATGTCGGCGGTCGGGTCGGCTTCGGCGTAGCCCATCGCGGTGGCCTCGGCCAGCGCGCTGGCCAGGTCGGCTCCGGTGGCGTCCATCTGGGACAGCACGTAGTTGCAGGTGCCGTTGACGATGCCCAGCACCCGGTCGATCCGGTCCCCGGCCAGCGACTCGCGCATCGGCCGCAGGATGGGGATGGCTCCGGCGACCGCGGCCTCGAAGTACAGGTCGGCACCGGAGCGGGCGGCCGCCTCGTACAGGGTGACCCCGTCGGCGGCGAGCAGCGCCTTGTTGGCGGTGACCACCGAGATCCCGCGGTCCAGGGCCGTGAGCAGCAGGGTGCGAACCGGTTCGATGCCGCCGATCACCTCGACCACGACGTCGAGGTCAGGCCGGGCCAGCAGTGCGTCCGGGTCGGTGGTGAACAGCGCCGGATCGACCGGTACGGCCCGGGCGGCGCAGGGGTCGCGGACCGCGATGCCGAGAAGTTCCAGCGGGGCACCGACCCGGGCGGCGAGGTCCTCGGCGTGGGAGTCCAGCAGCCGGACCACGTCGGCGCCGACCGTGCCGCAGCCGAGCAGCGCGATGCGTACCGGCCTGGAGGAGCCTCCGCTCATGGTGCCACGTCGAGCCGGAGCAGGTCGTCCTCGGTCTCCCGGCGCACGATCTCGCGCGCACTCCCGTCCCGGACGGCGACCACCGGCGGCCGGGGTACGTGGTTGTAGGTGCTGGCCATCGAATAGTGGTACGCCCCGCTGCCGGGTACGGCAAGCAGGTCACCGGGGGCCAGGTCGGCCGGCAGGGCAACCTCGCGGACCACGATGTCCCCGGACTCGCAGTGCTTCCCGCAGACCGTCACCAGCCGGGCATCGGCACTGGACACCCGCGAGGCCAGGGTCGCCGTGTAGTGCGCCCCGTACAGCGCGGTCCGGATGTTGTCGCTCATCCCGCCGTCCACGCTGACGTAGGTCCGCAACCCGGGCAGCTCCTTCACCGTGCCGATGTCGTAGAGGGTCACCGTGGTCGAGCCGGCGATTGCCCGGCCGGGTTCGACGGCCAGGCGCGGCGGGTCCAGACCGAGCGCGGCGCACTCCTTGCCGACCGCGGCGGTCAGCGCCTCCGCCAGCTCGGCGACCGGCATCGGCGCGTCCGCGTCGGTGTAGGCGATACCCAACCCACCGCCGATGTTCAGCTCGCTGAGCGCAGCCGCCGCGCCGTGCTCGACGCGGAGGTCGGCCAGCAGGCCGATCAGGCGCCGGATGGCCAGGCGGTAACCGGAGGTGTCAAAGATCTGGGATCCGATGTGGGCGTGCACACCGAGCAACTCCAGGCTCGGGGTGGCCAGCACCATCCGGGCGGCCTGCGCCGCGGCGCCGGAGGCGAGGGAGAAGCCGAACTTCTGGTCCTCCTGCCCGGTGGCCACGTACTCGTGGGTGTGCGCCTCCACCCCGGGGGTCACCCGGATCAGGACCCGTTGCCGAACGCCGGCCTCGCCGGCCAGCTCCCCGAGGCGGGTGATCTCCTCGGCGGAGTCCAGCACCACCCGGCCGACGCCCATCGCCAGCGCCCGGCGCAGCTCCGGCAGCGACTTGTTGTTGCCGTGGAAGGCCAACCGCTCGGGTGGGAACCCGGCCCGATCGGCGACCAGCAGCTCGCCGCCGCTGCAGACATCGAGGGAGAGCCGTTCGGTGACGAGCCAGCGGGCCACCGCCAGGCACAGGAAGGCCTTGCCGGCGTAGTAGACCTCGCCGTCCGGGAAGGCGGCGCGCCACTGCGCGCAGCGGGCCCGGAAGTCGGCCTCGTCGAGGACCAGCGCGGGGGTGCCGAAGCGGGCCGCCAGGTCGCGGACCGAGACACCGCCGACGCTCAGTACGCCGTCGCCGGTTCGGGTGGCGGTGCGCGGCCAGACCGCGGGATCGAGGTTCACGGCCTACATCCGATCCGGGGCGCTCACGCCGAGCAGCCCCAGGCCGTTGGCCAGCACCACGCGGGTGGCTTCGCACAGCCACAACCGGGCCACGGTGAGGTCGGTCGCCGCCTCGTCGCCGAGCGGCAGCACCCGGCAGGTGTCGTAGAACCGGTGGTAGGTGCCGGCCAGCTCCTCCAGGTACCGGGCCACCCGGTGCGGTTCGCGCAGCTCGGCGGCGCTGGCCACCACCCGGGGGAACTCCCCCAGCGCGCCGAGCAGCGTGCCTTCCTGGGGTTCGGTGAGCAGCGCCGGGTCGTATGTCGCCCCGCGGGTGATGCCGAGTTCGGACGCGTTGCGCTGCAGCGAGGCAAGCCTGGCGTGGGCGTACTGGACGTAGAACACCGGGTTGTCCGCGCTGCGCCGGGCCCACAGCTCTAGGTCGATGTCGATCATCGAGTCCGGGGAGGACCGGGTCAGGGCGTACCGTGCCGCGTCCACCCCGATCGCCTCGACCAGCTCCTCCAGCGTGATCACATTGCCGGCCCGCTTGCTCATCTTCAGCGGCTCGCCACCGGAGTACAGGTTGACGAACTGGCCGATGAGCACTTCCAGGGTCTGGTCCGGATCGTCGCCGTAGCAGGCCGCCATCGCCCGCAGGCGGCCAACGTAGCCATGGTGGTCGGCGCCCAGAAGATAGAGGCATCGGTCGAAGCCGCGGTCCCGCTTGTCCAGGTAGTAGGCGACGTCGGCGGCGAAGTAGGTGAGCACGCCGTCGCTCTTGACCAGTACCCGGTCCTTGTCGTCACCGAAGTCGGTGGTTCGCAGCCAGACCGCACCATCCGCGTCGTAGACGTGGCCGTGTTCGCGCATCCGCTCGACCGCCCGGGTCACCGCCCCGGAGGTGTGCAGCGAACGCTCCAGGAAGTAGACGTCGAAGACCACGCCGAGATCGCGCAGGCTCTGCTTGATCTCGGCGAACATCAGGTCCAGGCCGTCCCGGCGGAAGACCTCCAACGCCGGGTCGGGCGGCTCGGCCAGCAGGCCGGGATGGGCGTCGAGGACCCGGGCGGCGATCTCGCCGACGTAGCTGCCGGCGTACCCGCCGTCCGGGGTGGGCTCACCGCACGCGGCGGCGTAGAGCGAGGCGGCGAACCGGTCGATCTGGACACCGGCGTCGTTGAAGTAGTACTCCCGGGTGACGCTGGCCCCGGTCGCGGCCAGCAACCGGCCGAGGGCGTCGCCGACAGCCGCCCACCGGACGCCCCCGAGGTGCAGCGGCCCGGTCGGGTTGGCGCTGACGAACTCGAGGTTGATCCGCTGACCGGCCAGCCGGTCGGTGTGGCCGTAGGTCGGGCCCGCGTTGACTACCGTGGCGGCCAGCGCGCCGAGCGCCGCGCCGTCCAAACGGATGTTGAGGAACCCCGGCCCGGCGACGTCCACGCTGGCCACCCCGGCGGCTTGCCGCAGGTGCCCGGCCAGCAGGGTGGCGACCTCGCGTGGCGGGCGGCCTGCGGGCTTGGCGAGTTGCAGCGCGACGTTGGTCGCGTAGTCGCCGTGCTCAGGCTGCCGGGGCCGCTCGACCGTCACCCGCGCCGGAACCGTGACCGTGAGCTCGCCGCCTTCGACTGCCGCCGTGATGGCAGCCGTCACGGCATCGGCGAGCTGGGCGGGGGTCACTCCCGCAAGGCTACCCAAGCCCGTCACCGCCGGGGTGGCGCCGGCGCTGGGGCCCTCCGGCGGGGTCTCGGCAGCCGCTCCGGCTGATAAACTCGTTTTGGTGCCCCGTCGACTCCGACGAGCGCCCCCGTAGCTCAGGGGATAGAGCACCGCCCTCCGGAGGCGGGGGCGCAGGTTCGAATCCTGCCGGGGGCACAGGCAAAACCGCAGGTCACGGGCCTGATCGTGTAGCGTCGGCGACTGCTAGGAAACCGGCCGTTCCCGCAGAGTTCCCGCAGAATGCGCAACAGGTAGAGCGCCCGCCAGGTGCCGTCGGCGCCGACCCGGTGAGGTCCTGATACGCCGCTGCCTCATTACCGACCGCGATCCACTGCCCCGCCGCTGTCGGCCGGGTGGATGCGGCCGTGCGCGGCGTACGCGTCCAGTGCGGGCGGGTTGGCGTCACGCACCTGCAGGGAGGCGGCGCGCCCCCAGTCCGCGGTGACGCGGTGCACCTCGCCCAGCTCCGCCCCGACCAGCAGCACCTTCGCCCCGGCCTGCCCGGCGGCTACGGTGACAGCGTCGAGGTCGAAGGTGGAAGCTCCTCCAGGCGCCGCTGTTCGTGCCGCCACTTGGCCAGGGTGTCGGCCGGCTGCCCGGTGGCCGAGGCGAGTTCGGCGGCGGCGCGGGCCGACGGCGCCAGCCCAAGCACGCGGTAGCCGGCCCAGGTCCAGGCGGCCGCGGCGGCGCAGAGCGGGGTCGCCTTCCCGGCGCCGGCCGGCGCGGTCCACACCGACATCGCCTCCCCGCCGGTGTCGCCGCGAGGACCGCCGCGGTTTGGCCGGCATCCAACCCGGTGCCGGCTGCCGCCGTCCGGGCCAGGTCTGGGGGCCAAGCCGGCTCCGCCGGTGGCGCAGGACAGCCGCCGACCGTCCCAGTCGGGCCCGGATGCCTCGGTGACCCAACGTTCGTACAGCGTCGCCGGGTCGGTGCGTGCTTTGACCGGTGGTGTCTTTAGACCGCGGCTTTTACCACTGTTGCCCGCTCCGCCCGGGACAATTCCGGCCGAGCGTCTGCTGGTACTCAGCGATGACGGACTCGGCCTCCGCGCAACTTCGCGCACTGCGTGTACTAAACGTTTCGAGCAGCTCTTCCGGCATGCCGGCGTTTTCGGCCTGCGCGTTGGAGGTGCGTTCCTCGAACGCGACGACGCGTACCGCCCACGCGATAGCGACGCCCGAGTACCTCACCCAGTTGCTGATTGACCTCCGGCAGAGCGGGGCACGCGTCCGGAGCAACCAGCCGCCGCAAGCGTCCACAACCGGGGATTCGCCGGCATCACGACGCCCGAAAGACGGTGTCTGCGTGCCAGGAAAGGAACTCACGGTTCGGTCGGTCAATCCTGCGGGCCGGCATGGAAATTGGGTCACCGGAGGCGGCGCGACGGTATAACTCCTCGCCGTTGCCCCAGTCCGCACGCAGCCGGGGGCTTACCAGCAGCGTCTTGCGCTCAGGATGCACGCCGAGGTAACCGCGGTCAAAGAGGGTGTGGACGTCGGAGCGCAGCAGGACGCCGTTGTCGATCCGGTTCTCACCTTCGGCGGTCACTGGTCGGATGTGCGCGGCTTGCAGGACGGGAACGATCTTGTCGCCGGTTACTGCACATCGTCGCCCGTACGCCTCTTGCACCAACGCCTTGAACGCGGTCTGTCCGACGCGCACCGGGGCGAGTCGCGGCGTCCCGAACACCCCGCCCGGCACTGATGCGGCCCGTTCGTCGACCGCGGCGTGAATGCGGAGCAGCGCCTCCAACACTTCCTCAAGATAGCTGCCCTCGGCGGAAGCGAGATCGTAACTGCGTCCCTGAACGATGTTGCCCGACCATCCAGGAGGGGCGTCGACCGCTTCGTCAGGTCCGAAGAAGCGCACGTCCCGGAGCATGATGCAGCCGATCTCGGGGTCCTGCCGGCCGTCGTCGAGCCGGCCGCGATACCTGCCGATTCTCGCTCGCATCTCGACTTCGGTAGCACATCCGTTGCTCTCCCCGAAGAACTCCCAGGCCCGTGACATGGGAAGTGACGCCCACCCGGACAGGAAGCCGGCGCCGACGATGCGGTTGCCGTGCGAATAATGCGTCTTGAAGAGAAAGGGTGCGCCTGGGGGAATTGCCCCGAAGCGCCGCCCCCCGCTCGGCTGCCAGAAGTTGACTTCCATCACGCCGCGCGCCTGCAAGAACCGGTACCAGTCCCAGTCCGTCACTCCGATGTACGCGCGCACGGCACGATTGTGCTCCGGCATACCACCCCGGGCGACGGTACGCGCCGGCCAACCTCATCGCATCTGACCGGGATTCCCCAGTAGCGCGTGAGTAGCGTGGTTGGCGGCGGCGTGTTGAGGGAGCAGATGCCCTGTCACATAAGGAGAATCGGGTTTGCGACACCCGTGATTCGACTGGATGTGAGGGGCACCTGCTCGGCGAACAGAATACGGCGGGATAAGCGGAAGGTGCGGCGGGCCCGGCGGCGGGCCCGGATCGGCGCGGCGGACCGTACGGTGACCGGGTTGGCGGGTGTGGTGGCGGTCGATGAGCTGATCGACCGGCTCGGTGTGGTGGCGGCGCTAGCGGAGGACTTCCACATCTACAGCGCGGACTGGACCGAAGACCGTGTCACCTTTGCCATCGACGGGGAGGTGACAGGCGTCGTTCGAATGAATGATGTTCCGGCTGACGGCACATGGCCGTTCACGGGGCCACAGTACCTGCTGCTGAACGTCGCTGTGGGCGGACGCCTGCCAGGGCCCCCCGGACGCGTCGACGCCACGCGTGGCATCCATGGTCGTTGACTGGGTGCGCGCTTACAGCAACCGATGAGCACCCGCCGGCGCGCACCAGCCCGGTCCGCCCGGCCGCCCGCCCCAGAGCCGCGGACTGCAAGGCCTCCCGGCAACCCCCACGAGGACAACGCCCCACCTCGTTCCACAACTTCCGCTGCCTGCTCGCCCAGCCACCACGAGCCGCGCCAGGCGGTGGGCCGTCCGCCTCCCGGTGATCCAGTCACGCTCGTCGCCGCGCCAGCCGAGTGGCCGATCTTGTCACAGCGGGCCCGCCACTCTCGTCTACGGCCCGAGTGCAGTTCAGGACGCAGCCGGAAGGACGATCGTCATGAAGGTGTTCGTGGCAGGTGGATGTGGTGCCCTGGGGCGGCGGCTGGTCCCCCAGCTGAACGGCGCCGGGCACGAGGTCGTGGCGCTCACCCGTAGCGAAGGTAACGCTGGCTGGCTACGCCACGTCGGCGCGAGCGCACCAGTTGCCGACGCGCTGGAGAAGAACGCGGTCGTGGAGGCGATCAAGCGGGCCGAGCCGGATGCGGTGATCCATCAGCTGACCGGACTGGCCGGCGCCAAGAGCTTCAAGAAGTTCGACAAGGAGTTCGCCCTGACGAACCGGCTGCGCACCGAGGGCACCGACTCTCTGATCGAAGGCGCTTGGGGTGCCGGCGTGCGCCGATTCGTCGCCCAGTCCTACGGCAACTGGAACTACGCCCGCACCGGCAGCGGGCTGAAGACCGAGACCGACGAGTTCGACCCGCACCCACCCGCATACCAGGCGAAGTCGCTGGCCGCCATCCGCTACCTCGAGGAGGCCGTGCTGGGCGCCGGCGGCATCGCGCTGCGCTACGGCAACTTCTACGGCCCAGGGACGGGCATCGACGTAGGCGGCGACATCGCGGTGCAGGTGCGCAAGCGTCGACTGCCGATCGTCGGCGACGGCAGCGGGGTGTGGTCGTTCATACACTTGGACGACGCGGCGAGCGCGGTCATCGCCGCTCTCGATCACGGAAACGCATGTGCCTACAACATCGTCGACGACGAGCCGGCGCCCGTCTCGGCATGGCTGCCGTTCCTGGCGAAGAGGCTCGGCGCCAAGCCGCCCCGGCACGTCCCGGTCTGGCTGGGCCGCTTGGCGGCCGGCGAGGTCGGCGTGTCGATGATGACCCAGATCCGCGGGACGTCGAACTCCAAGGCCAAGCGCGAACTTCACTGGACGCCGCGCTACCCGAGCTACCGCGAGGGCCTCACAAAGGGCCTCGGCGACGTGCCGGTGCCGGGATACGGTTCGGTGCCGGCCAACCGGTGACCGCTGCGAGCGAGGCACAGCCATGCACGCCCCACCGGAGGATCGAGAACTGCTGCGGGTCATCGAGGACTACGAGCGGCTGTGGGCGGTGGCCGGGTTCGCCGAGCATTTCGCGGCGGCCCTGGCCCGGCCGACGCGGCCACTGGTCGGCGACGACCCGTACCGGGCCGTGCTCCACGAGCATCGCCGGCGACTGGTCACCACGCTACGCCGTGCCCAGCGTGACGGCGAACTCGTCGACGGGCAGGATCTCGGCGAACTGGCCGACGCGTTGCTCGGGTTCTATCTCAGTCGCCGTCTTGCCCACGGTCCGCTCGATGGCTGGGCACATGCTGCAATTGCGACGGTCTTCGACTAGAGCGCGCGGTGTTCCTGCTCCATGACGTGTTCGGCTACCATTACGACGAGATTGCCGCGATCGTCGAGACGTCTGAGGCCAACTGCCGCCAGCTCGCCAGCCGCGCCCGCCGCCGCGTGCACGCCGAGCACCCGCGCTTCACCGCCTCGCGTGAACAGCGCGACAGGCTCGCGGACCGGTTCTTCGCTGCCTGCCGTGGCCAAGACGTGCAGGGCCTGGTCGAAATGCTGGCCGACGATGCCGTACTGTACGGCGACGGTGGCACGCTTGGCGCGGGCATCAGCCGCCCGATCTACGGCCGCGACGCCGTGGCCGCGATGCTCAAGACCTGGTTGCGGCAGATGCGGCAGCTCGGCATCGACGCCATACCGGTCTCGGTCAACGGCCAGCCCGGCGCGAAGTTCCTCGACCCGGAGGAACGTCTGGTCAATGTCATCACCATCGACGTCGTGGACGGTAGCGTGCAGACCGTCCGATCGATCATCAACCCCGACAAGCTCACACACCTCGGCGAACTGTCTCCGCTCGGTGCTCGCAACCGCACACCGAAGACCTCGCCCGACTCCGATGCGGGCGGCGATGAGTGACCCGACCGGATTCGACACCGCGCGCGCGTCCGGCCGTCGGACCACCGAGGGCCACGTCTACGACGTGACCAGCAGCGCGGACTCGGACGCCCTCCTGGCGGACCGAGAAGAGGCCGGAGACGACCGGATTCTGGGTCAACCTCGGGCCGGGATCGAGAAGAAGCTCGAGTACCGCACGTGGACTCAGGCCGTGACGTTCCCGACTCGCGCCGAGCACCTGTCTCCCTTCTTCAACCAGAGCGTGCACTGCCTCGGCGTTGAGCCACTGCTCGGTATCGAGGCCCCGACCCGATCCCGGCCGAGATGATCATCGGCCTGAGGATGAACCGCGGTTACATCCGTCCCGGTGGCGTGGCGGGACATATCCGGCGAGGCACCGCAACGGATCCGTAGGTGGGTCCGCGAAATGCATCGCGAACTCGCCGATCTGGACAAGCTGCTCGGCGGTCAACAGTTCTA
>CAWFCZ010000003.1:0-29896 GCA_963814355.1 uncultured Actinomycetota bacterium
GAGGGCTTAAGTCTCTGATCTTGTTTTGATAGGTCACGTTCTACGCGATCAGCTTGTTCTGCCGGGTGAAGTCGTCGACGGCCGCGGTGAAGCGGTCGAGCTGGCGCCGAACCGGGGCGAGGATAGGGGTATCGTCGAGCACGACGGCCAGCCCGGGACGGACCAGCCGGGCGTGGACCCTGGTGAGGAACAGCGCGGCGCGCAGGCCGGTGTCGGTGACTTGATAGCGGTGGGTATGCGGCAGGCGTTCGATCAGGCCGTGCGGACGGAGCCGGCGGAGGTCGTAGCTGAGCTGTCCCTGGGTCATGAGGCTGGGATCGAGGCCCAGCAGGGGCGCGAGGTGCGCCCGCGGATCGGCGGCGCGAAACCCGTGGGGCAGCAGGCGGAACACGACCAGGGCGGCGAGCAGGGCCTGGGTGCGGGCGGCGTGGAAGGCAGGGCGGACGCGCGCTGGGTGCCTGCGAGCACCGGGGAACTGAGCGCGGTGAAGGCGTCCGCGCCGATCGCCGGGTCGCAGGTGAGACGTTCGACGTCGAGACGCCGGTTGGCGCGAAAGCCGACCTCCCGGAGGGCGGGCAGCATGCGGAGCAGCGCGTCGATCTTCGCCGGGCTCAGCCGGTCGCAGATCTTCTGCAGCCGGCCCGGGTCCGCGCAGGCGCTGAAGCCGTTGTCCTACGGGGTGAAGTCGATGCGGCCCGGGCGGTCTGCCGCCCCGATCCGACCGTGATCAGCTGCGGCTACTGGGCGCCGTTGACGGTCGGGGTGGTGATGCCGCCCTGGTCGACTCCCCACTTCGTCAGAATTTGTCGGTACGTGCCGTCAGCAATCAGCTTGGCCAGCGCGCCGCGGACCGCCTCCTTCATGCTGCCCGCGGTCTTCGGGATGGCGATACCGAACGGCGCGTTCTCGTATGAGGCGCCCACCACCTCCAACCGCCCGTTGGACTTCTTCGCGATGTACTGAGCGACCGGCGAGTCAGCGAGCACTGCGTCCGCCCGGCCGCTGGACAGCGCAAGGTTGGGGCCAGCCGAGTCCGGAAAGCCTAGGGGTTGTACAGCCGGCTTTCCGGCGGCCCGGCACTTCCGGCTGCGGGCGGGAATGTCGGCATCGATCTGAACTGTGCCTTTGGCGGCGGCAACCGTCTTGCCGCACAGGGAGTCGTCGCTGGTGGCGAGCTGCTCCGGGTTCCCCTGCCGCACCATCATCGACGTGCCGGCGCTGAAGTAGGTGACGAAGTCAACAGCCTTCTCGCGCTGCTTGTTGTCCGTGAAGGAGGACATGCTCAGCTCGTAACGGCCGCCAGCCAGCCCCGGGATGATGCCGTCGAAGCCGGCGCGCTGGAACGCGAACGGCACTCCGAGGACCTGCCCGATCGCCCGGCCGAGGTCCGGGTCAACCCCGATGATCGTCTTGTTGTCCGTCGCGTAGAACTCCATCGGGGCGTACGACGGTGAGGTTGCGACGGTGATCTTCCCGTCCTTCTTGAACGCGGCCGGCACCTTGCCAGCGAGGGAGGTTTCCTGCTGAACGCCACCACTGGCGGGCTTCTGTGGAGAGGTACTGCTCGTGCTGTCGCTGCCTCCGCAGGCCGTCGACAACAGGGCCGCGACCGCCAGTCCACCGGCGATCACCGTCGGCCGGCACTGTGGAGATCGAGTGGACATCCTGGCTCCTTTGTTGCGGTATCGAAAACAGCGTTCACCGTGGGTCTTGTCGGTACCAATCGTCCGGATGTGGCACGACGCGTCGTCCCTCGGCGTCACCACCTCACCACACGTCCACGACGGAACCCGAGCCGGGCGCGGCACGTCCCAGCATCGACCGGACCAGCTCGCCAACCTGTAGCAGCTGATAGGCCGGTGTGCCGCGGCCAGTAGACAGGTTCGCTGGACAACAAGTCGTGAGTGGTGTCTGACGTCCCGCTAGCTCCCTGGCGCCGACCGCAGGGACGAGGCGCGCGTCGTTTTCCCGACCACGAACTAGTCGTCGCAGTGCCTCGGGGTTGCCGGCCGGCTGACCAATCGCCACGGAGCATCCCGGACCGGTCGCCAGATCAGCCCGAACGTCCAGGCGAATACCTGTAGGTCAAGCCCGCCGGTCCGACCCCCGTCACCGGCGAGCTTCCCATGGCCCCGACGACCCCGATAATGGGGGACTATCGGGACGGTCCGAGCGCCGAGGCGGTCCCCGTAGGGCTCCGGATCGTGAGGAGCGAGGTTTATCGGGATGGCAGCGTCTGGCCCGGGGGTGGCCCGGCGTGGTCGCCGGATCTTCGCCGGCTGAACCCTGGAGTAGGACAGGCGGCGCGTCTCATGCCGGGATCCGGTCTTGCTGCGTCCGGATGTTTCGGAACGACACCTGCGACCATGATTGGTTGCCACCCCCAGTTTATCGGTCCTACTATTATTCAATGGAGGTGCGATGGTCCCAGTCCAGCCGTCGCCACCGCGTCGGTCGGGCGCACGCCCGACACGTGATGTCGACGGTGAAGCCGACCGAGTCGGTGACGACGGCTGGTAGTGCCGCGTTGCTGTGGATCGGGACGGGACGACCGTGGCGTCGAACTGGAGATCGTCGCGGCAGTGCTGCCCGATCTCTACCTGGTCATACACGTCGTGCCGACGGCGCTGAGGAGATGAAGATGGCCAAGAACACGATTCGGATCAAGGACGCCGATGTCGCCGATGGCGGCGGCGTCGATCTAGACGTCGAGGACGTCCGCCTCGCCGACGGCACGAGACTGACCGAGGCACGCGCTAACGAACTCGCGGAGCAGGTGCTGTGGACCGCGGGCCGCGGTCGCCCGTCGCTCACCGCTCCCGGCGAGCGCTCGCCGCAGTTACGACTCACTGTGCCGGAGCAACTGCGCGAGAGCCTTCGGGCGCGCGCCGACGCCGAGCACCGGAGCGTGTCCGAACTGGCTCGCGAAGCGATCGAGCGTTACCTCGCCTCATAGCGGAAGCTGGACCGCAACGGGTCGCTACAACCCGGTTCGCTCACGCCCCGCCGGATGGCCGCAAGCCCATCGCCTGGAGGGTGGCCGCTGCGCCGCGGATGGATGGCGGGGCTTGGTATGTCCACGCGCCTCTGGACCTTCTCGTTGCGTCAACTTCTAGCTTTGACTCTGGTCGGCACCGAGCCGGCCAGGGGGGAGAGGGTTCCGGGTGGCGTGGTCGATCGTCGAGGTGGCCCGGATGTCAAAGGTGACGTCCCGGACGCGGCGGCACTACGACGACGTCGGTCTGCTCCAGCCCGCCGCGTATGTGGTCAGCAACGGGTTACCGCTACTACGAGCGGAGCAACTCCTGCGTCTGCAACGCCTGCTGCTGCGGCGCGAGCTCGGCCTGGGCCTGGCCGCAATCGCCGTTGCTTGAGGTTGGGCCCGTGTACCTCTGCGCGATCGCCCCGAACGGCGGGTACGGGAGTAGTCGTATTCGCTGCATCTCCGGCTGATGTGAGGAGGACGGCACCCGCACCGTCTTCGCCAAACCCACCACAGCAGCCACGACGTTCCCGGTCGAAACAGCCACCCCGCCAGGGGCGAACAACACCACCCGCTACGTCTACGAAGCCGACCCGGCCGGACCGGACGGTTCGGGCAACGTCAAGCTGCGGCTCCGCCGGAGTATCGCCCCGAGACAGTGATCGCTGCTCACGCTTCTCGCGTGCGTCGGCACGCCGGCCTTGCCGAAGGGATCTACCGCTGTGGAGAGATTGACGAGTTGCGAGACGAATGGGATCGCTGATCCTCGACGCCAGCGCCTTGATTGCGTTGCTCGACCGCGCTGACCCGCACCGCGCCCGGGCAGTCGCAGAGGTGGAAGCTCCGATCAGAACGGCGATGAGCTCGTAGCGCCATCCAGTGCGTACAGCGAGGCGCTGGTCGGGTTCGCTCGTGAGTCTCGTGTCGATGATGCTCGGGAAGTGATTGTCGCCATGGGTACCGCGTTGGCCCGCTCGATGCCGGAACGGCCGAGCAGGTTGCGGCCCTTCGAGCCCGCCATGATCGCCTACGGCTGCCGGATGCGATGGCGCACGCGACCTCTCAGCAACTCGGGGGGCGCATGTTGAGCTACGACCAACGACTTCAGCGCTACGCCACTGTCGAGGCGGACAGGACTGAGGAACAGCCATGCCCGAGCCGCCCACCCGCTAACGGAATGCCGGCCCGCTCAGCGATTCCTCAGTGACACGGCAGCTGCGGTTGTGGCAGCCTGTCGGGGGTCGAGTCGAACGAGAGGAGGTGCGAGACCCGTGTCGATGACCGTTTCCGCGCCTCCTGGTGCTGACTGACCGAGTACAGTCGCAGGTGGCGCCGCCCTGAGAGGTGGCCCGATGGCCGTACGTATCAAGAGCATCACATTCGACTGCCCCGATCCCTACCGCTTGGCTCAGTTCTGGTCCCAACTGACAGGGTTCGTCGAGGACCCCGACAACGGCAACGCGCCCGACGATCCCGAGGGTCTGCTGTTGTCGCCGGACGGCTCGCTTGCGCTGCTGTTTATCGCCGTGCCGGAGTCGAAACAGGTCAAGAACCGGGTGCATCTGGACCTGGTGCCTATCGAACGGAGACGCGACGAGGAGGTCGACCGGGTCCTTGGCCTCGGCGCGCGGGTCGTGAGCGACCAGCGCCGCGCGGACGGCGCCGGGTGGGTGGTGCTTACGGACCCGGAGGGCAACGAGTTCTGCATCGAACGCAACGACGGCGAACGGGCACCCTCGGTCGAGCAACTCGGCCGCGCGTTCGCCGCGGTTGGTCATCTGGTCAGCAAGGTCCGACCCGAACAGTGGTCAGCTCCGACCCCGTGTACGGACTGGACGGTGCGCCAGCTGGTTGACCACCTGATCGAGATGAACCGGGCTTTCGCCGCGCTGCTCGCCGACGAGCCTTCACCTCCTCGGCCGGCTACCGACCACGCCGAAGAGGACCCCGCGGGCGCCTATGGCGATTCGGCGGCGACGGTGGAGGCCGCGTTCGGCCAGCCTGGGGTCCTCGAACGCAGCTATCAAGGCTCGCTGGGGAGGGCCACCGGGGCCGAGCGGTTACAGATTCGTCTCTACGATCTGCTCGCCCATGGCTGGGACCTCGCCCAGGCCATCGGGCAACCCGCCGAGCTACCTGATGATCTAGCCGAACAGTCGATCGCCTTCGTCCGCACCCAGCTGACCAACCAAGCCCGCCCGGGTCGCTTCGGTCCCGCCCAAGTCGTTGCTGAGCAGGCCCCCGCCATCGAGCGACTGGTCGCCTTCCTCGGGCGCCCGGTCAACACGGGTGGAACGGTCCGCCGCTACACCTCCGCGCTGCTGCGCTGCGGCATCGTCCTGAGCGTTCAAGAGGATGCCTGCCAGATCATCGGGGGAAGCAAGCTCTCCGATGTGCGGTACGCGACGGCGTTCCCGTCGCCTCGCGCAGAGCGAGTGTTACCGGGCCATCTGGTAGCCGTAGCGACCCGGCAAGACGGCACCGAGGCGGTGGTCTTCCGCTGGTACGACGCTGTTGTGCTCGGTGAAGAGAGTGGCCTCATCCGGCTCTGGGAGCCGGCGCACGGCGAAGTGGTCGCTCAGCCTCGGCACGCGGAACAACATTTTCGCCCAGGCACCCGGGCGTACCTCTCCGCCGGCCTTCCCGGCGCCGACTGGTGGGTCGCTGGCGCCACCGCCGTCCTGGCCGAGGACGCCGATGTGGAACTCGACAAGGTCGAGCACTTCTGCATCGAGCGTGGTCTCTGGAACCCGCTCGTATGAGGATCGCTGAATGCTCATGTCAGCTTGTCCGAGTGCCGGACGAAGCAGACGTCAGGCCCCAGCCGCCGGCGATGAACAGGCTGCCGGCGGCGATGAGTCCCGTTGAGGCCTCGACGGCCCGGCTCGTGCCACTGGCCGCGCCGGCGGCTGCTCCGACGACGGCGGCCACGATGAAGGCCGCGCCGAGGCAGTAGAACATCCCCGTGAACAGCCGGCCAAAGCCGAGGAAGTGCGCGCCGACGACCAGGGCCGTCCACGCCGGGACGTACCCGCTGTGCCCGGTGGCGCCGAGTACCGCGTTTCCCCCGACGAGCGCGACTACTTCCACCGTGAGCCACACCCGGTAGCCGACAGACCGAAACATCGATCCCGACCCAGGCTGCGGCGCCGCAGCGTCCGATCCCGCGGTGCGCCAGCGCCACAGCGCACCCGCCACAATGAGGACACCGAGGAGCACACCGGCGATCCGCACCGCCGCCGCTGCGCCGCCAGTCAAGCCGGACGCCGCCCAGAACGCCCAGGCGATACCGAACCCGCCAGCGATGACGACCCCGACCAGTGCCTCGCCATCGACCACCCGCTCAGCCATCCAGGCATCATGGCAGGGCATCAACCCGCCGCCCCTCGCCTTCCGCGTGGCGCAGTCGCGGATCAGCGATTGCCTATCGCGATCGCTGGCGCGTCCTCGTCGTGCGGGCGTCGTCCGCGTCGGCGACGCGCGCCTGAAGGTCGCTGATGATCTGGCCGAGAAGACCCGACGCGAGGAGTCCTGGTCCAAGCGGGCCAGAAGGATTCTCACCGACGGGTGGCAGCCTCCGCAGCGCCGTTCGCACCGCAGCCGGCATGTGGTCGAGTTGCCAGCCGATCTCCGGAGTCACAGCGTCAGCTTGGTCAGGTGCGGCGAGAGCAGCGGCCTTCGCGGCGTAGGCGGCGGCACCGAGGGCATGGGCACCCATATGAGGGATCGCCGCGGCTTGCCCGGCCGATCGAGCGGCCACTGCCGCGGCGGGAACCTGCACCTCGCGCGTCGGAACGCCGCCGACGAAGCGGCGGCGGATCCCCTCAGCGACGTCAAGCTCGCCGCGGGCGAACGCCCGCGTCCGGGCGATCAGATCACGAGGGCGGGTATCCCCGGGTGCTGCCGCCTCGAACACTCCCAGCACATGCTCCGCGCAATCCGCTGCCCACGCCGCAACTATCCGCCGGTCGGCTTCGCTGAGTGTCTGCGGGGAACGCACCCGATCATCCTTTCACCCCAAAGCCCAGCCCCGGTGCGCGCGACGCCACCGCGAGCCGGCCGCGGCGCAACTCTTCGACCTCCTGTCGTGTCCGAGCACGGCCCGACCCCAGGTAGCGCATGACCTCAGGGGTCGGAGTCAAGCTCGACCTCAAGCGCAAGATGCTGGTCCGTCAGCGGGACGAGCCGGATCCGGCTGGTCCGCAGTATCGCTTGGCCCATCCTGCGAGCATCACCCGGCCCGGTCCTGCCCCGACAGGGGCCTCGGTGATCGCGTCCCGCGAGCGGGATCCGCTATTGAGCGAGGCGGGAGGCGCGTCCTATCCGGTGGTGATGCCGTCGAGCAGGATGTCGGCCACGGTAGTGGCGTACCGATCGGCGTCGGTGTCGGGGTGGGCGTCGAGGTAGCTGAGCATGGCATCGACCGCGCCTTGGTAGGTGACCGCCAGGTAGCGGGTGTCCAGACGGCGCAGGCTGCCTTCGTCCTGGCCGCGCTGGAACAGTGCGGCTTGCAGCCGGTAGGTCTGTTCGTACTCCTTCAGCCCGAGCCGGTGCGTCCCGTCCGGGTGTCGCATGTTGTCCACGATCGCGCGCATTGCCCGTAGTTCGGCGTGGTGCGTCTGGTGCAGGGCGGCCGCGCGGTGGCTTCCATCAACTCGTCACCGTCGGCGAAGTAGTGCCACAGCAGTCCCTTGGACACTCCGGCCTCGGCCGCGACCGCGGCCAGCGAGAGCGTTGTTGGTGCGAAGGCGCCTCGGGTTGTGAGGAGGTCGTAGATCACGCTGCGTGACCAGCCGAGGTCGCGGGCGATCTTGGTCTTGGGGATCTCGCTACCGGCCATGGTCTTGACCTGGTCGACGTCATCTCCGGAGCTCGGTCTGTGGGAGCCGGGGGGTGAGATTCCCCCGGCCACGCGACTGGATGGGCGTACCAGGCGACTTGGTCCTCACTCGCGCTCATCAGTAGTCCATCGACATGGCCTCACGGACTTCGGTCAGAGTTTTCTCCGCGACTACTGAAGCGGCGGCGTTCCCGGCGGTGAGCAGGACCTCGCGCAACTGGGCGGTGTCGGCTGCGTAGGTGGCTCGTCGATCGCGGTGTCGGGACAAGCCTTCGTTGACTGCTTCGGTGACCAGTTGTTTCAGTGCCCTGCCGCCGCCGGCACCGAGACTGGCTGCGAGTTGCTCGGGCGGAACTCCCATGAAGCCAGAGGCGATGTTGAGCAGGTTTGCGACCTCCGGCCGACGCTCCGGCTCGTAGGTGATGGCCGACTCAGAGTCACTGCGCGCCTTGCGGATGAGTGCGGCTGTCTCATCGGCCGTGGCGGCGAGTCCGATGACATTGCCACGGCTCTTCGGCATCTTCTGTCCGTCGAGACCGAGGATGAGCTGCTGGTCATTGACCAAGGCCGCTGGCTCAGGAAAAAATGGCGTCCCGTCTGCGTAGCGCGTGTTGAAGCGCCTGGCCACAACACGGGTCTGCTCGACGTGAGGCAACTGGTCCCGGCCTACTGGCACCACGTCGGCCTTGCAGAAGAGGATGTCGGCGGCCTGGTGCACCGGATATGTGAGGAGCAGCCCTGACAGCGGCCGCCGACTGGCTGTCAGCTCATCTTTGACCGTCGGGTTGCGTCGCAACTCGGCTTGGGTCACCAAGCTAAGGAACGGCAACATCAACTGGTTGAGCGCAGGCACGGCTGAATGCGTGAAGATGATGGAGCGAGCCGGATCGACACCTGCTGCGAGATAGTCGGCAATCAGGGAGAGAGCGTTCGCCTTGATCTGCCCGACAGAGTGACGATCGGTGATGACCTGGTAGTCAGCGATCAGGACGAAGGACTCCACGCCCTTGTCCTGGAGCGCCGCACGGTTGCGCAGACTGCTCAAGTAGTGACCGATGTGCAGGTCACGCGTGGGCCGGTCTCCAGTGAGCATCCGGTGTCGGTGTGGGCGTGTCTCGATCGAAGCGGCCAGCCTTCGACTCCGGTCGATCGCCACACCAACGGTGGTGACCATGCCTGCTCCTGGGGTGATGACCTCGGGCGTGCACGAACCTGGCCCGCAAGCACACGAGCCGCCCAAGGGCGGCTTCATGGGTCGTGACAATCAATGGCCGCCTACTCGGTCGGCCACCACCACCGGGCTGCGCAGATCATCACCAAGCAAGTCTAAAGCCAGTCGCGGTCGCCTCGGCGGGGCGCTCACTGATATTGATCGGGTTTGGGGAGGAATCCGGTTCTTGCGGTGCGTGCCCTTGTCGGTTGGGCACCCGAAACGCCCGCCCGGTGCGGCGGCGAAAGTCGCCTGGCTTCACGCCGTGAGTCTGCCGCAAGGCGCTGGCGCCCGCGGCGACTGAGTTTCCTGAGCTCGCCGCCGCTGGAGGAACTGGTCGGTCGGCCCGGGGCGCCGAACGGTCACGGAGCCTGATATTGGCATGAAATCGGCCTCTCCTGACTTATCCGTGGGCGCGGTGACGGGCCGTAGATGAGCGACACGCCGTTCCCGCATAGGTTCTGGGCTGTCCGAAGGTCAGGTTCCGGTCTGGCCGTCGATCGACTCGCGGATCAGATCGGCGTGCCCAAGGTGACGCGCGTACTCCTCGATCATGTGCAGGTAGATCCAGCGGACGTTGCGCGTGCGCTCGGGATGATCGCCGCGGCTGGGTATCACATCGTCAAGATCCTTTCCCGCCGCGGCCGCCTTCGCGGCCTCGACCTCGTCGCGGTAGGCCGCCAGATTTGTCGGGGCGTCTGCGCCGTCAAGGTCGTCGAAGTCAGCACCCTCTTGCTTCGGGTCGTAGGGGAACTCGAGGTCCTGCTGAGCCGCGTGCATCCGGAACCACCAGCGTTCGACCTCGGTCATATGCCTGACCAGTCCGAGGAGTGACAGCCGCGAGGGCGGCACGGCCCGCTGCTTGAGCTGAACTGCGGTGAGGCCCGAGCACTTCCAGAGCAACGTGCCCCGCTGGAAGTCCAGCAGTTCTTCGAGCGCAGGCCGCTCCGCGGACTCGCGCGATGGTTCCCGGCGATCTACCTCCGGCGCCCGCCAGCCACCCTCGTGCCCGCTCCGACCAGAGCTCACCTGACCCGGAGCAGCGTGATCGGTTGACTCGCTCATTGCGGCAGCCTAGCCGTCGCGCCCCACTCGACGCGCCACAGCGCCGACGGAGCATTCCCGGTCACCGCGAAAGCGACTGCTCGCTGGTCCTGCTTTCGGCCCAGCGTCGGGTCAATCCACCCCTTCCAGGATGTAGGTCGGTACGACGCTGCCTTCTCCAGCGGTGACGTTGAGCAGCGCCGAAGATGACAGCCGAGTCAGCACGCCGCCGACCGTGCCGCGGAAGAGGTACGGATCCATGTCGACCGCGAGGTCCAGCAGGTTCACCCGGCCGCCGAGCGCGATCGGAAAACCCTCCCGGGGCACCGGAAGCGCCTCCTGCACCACGTAGGACTGGGTGGCCGCGATCGCCACCGCCTGGCGCCATTCGCTCCCGCCGGCTGTCCAGCCCAGGATGACGCCCTTGCCGCCGTACTCGTCGTTCGGTTTGAGCACCAGCTCACGCTGGTGGGCCTCCAGATGCGCCAGCAGGTCGGGGATGATGCGGCCGTGCCTCGTGGTCGGGCCGTCGGCAACCTTCCGGGTCCAGGGCACGAACTGGTTGATGGCGTCACGTTGAGCGGGGGAGAACAGCTGGTGATGGCTTTCGTCCGACAATAAAGCCAGGGTCATCTTGGTGTGCAGCAGCTTCGCCCGGAAGCTGTTGACCACGCAGACCGCCCCGGCGAGATAGGCGTCCAGCAGGCCGCGGACGGCGTCCCCGCGGGCCAGCAATTCGGTGGTGAGCACGCGCCGGTAGACCAGGTTGACGTATCTGCCGTCGCAGCCTGTCAACACGGTGCCGTCGAAGGACAACTGGGTCGGATCGCAGATGCAGCAGTCGATGCCGGCAGCGGTGAAGAATCGCTGGAACATCTCGAACTCGGTCAGGGTCGGCAACCCCGGCCAGTCCACGATGGCGATCCGCGGCGGGTCGGTGTGGCCGGTGTTATGCGCCCACTCCCAGAACACTCCCAGCATCGCCTCGAGCTGGTGGCCGCGAACCGGCAGCCGCGAGAGCCGGTAACGCTGTGCGAACCGGCTCATCACCGGCAGCTCGTCGAATACCGCGGTCAGCTCATCGCCGTAGGCCATGCCCGCCGGTGACTCGGCGTTGTACTCGACGTATCCGATGTCGTCGGCGAAGAAGCTGTCCAGGCGGGAGGACGGTGAGGAATCCCGGTAGCCGGGGGAGGCCAGCGCGAGCCGTTCCTCTTCCGGCGGCAGGGCCAATTCGGCGCGCAGGTACGGATCGGTAAGTACCGCTTGCTCCAGCGTGCGAAGCGCGTCGTAAATGGCCTCGGCGGCGAGTACCGCGCGGTCCCAGGTGGAGCGGGCCAGCAGTCTCGGCCGCAGTGACACCGACAGCGGATGCGCCCCGAAGAACAGGCGGCGATCCTGCTGTCCTTCGGCGAGTACGTGCACGGTGGCATTGACCAGGCCGTCATCTTCGAGTAGCTCGTGGTAGTAGGCCACCGCGTCGGCGGCCGTGGAAGTCACGACCTGGCCTCAGATGTAGTTCCACCAGCGCTGCTGACCGCGCCAGGGCGGCGTTCGCTTACCGAGCGCGTAGTCGATGACCAGGTCGCTCATCTTCTCCAGCACCCATTCGAACCCTTCCTCCTTGATGGAGAAGTTGTCGAAGTCCGGCGCCGGGTTGAGGAAGTCGATGGCGTACCAGACGCCGTCTCTGACGGCGAACTCCAAGGTGTCCACGTCGTACCCCAAGGCGTCCACCAGCTTGGTGCACTCCGCGATAGCCCGGTCCCGGTACGCGCCCGTCGGTGGGTTATCGATGACGTAGCGGTCGAAGAAGTTACGGTGCGGGTCGTACCGGAACGGCAGCACCTCGCCGCCGATGGCGATACAGCGCAGGTAATCTTCCCACTCAATGAACTCCTGCAGAATCATCGTCTTGGTGTCGGTCTGGTCGTAGGAGTGCCAGAGCTCTTCCAGTGAGTGCACCACGTAGACATCGCGCCAACCGCCGCCGGTGTTCGGCTTGAGCACCGCCGGCAGGCCGGTATAGGCGACAATCGCCTCCCAGTCCATCGGGTACTCCAGATTCCGCAGCGACTTGTTGAGGTCGATCCGCCCGATGTAACTCTTGTTGGGCAGCACGACGGTCTTCGGTACGGCCACGCCGAGCTTGCGAGCCAGCGTGCACTCGAAGAACTTCTCGTCCGCCTCCCACCAGAACGGATCGTTGATCACCGCGGTGCCCTGCAGCGCGGCGGACTTGAGGTAGGCACGGTAGAAGCCCACCTCGTGGGAGATCCGGTCCACGATCACGTCGTACTTGGGCGGTTCGGTCACCTCCGGGCAGCCACCGAGGACGGCCAACTCGGCGACCACGTCGCCGTTTCCCTTGGCGTTGACCCGGTCGATGAACGGATGCGGGAAGGTGTTCTCCATCCCGACCAGCAAGCCGACGCGCTTGGTCATCTACGGTTCCTTCCGGCACGGGGAGGGGGGCGGGACAAACGTAAGCGAAGCCTCCCACCCCGGCAAGTGGGGGTGGGAGGCTTCGCCGGTGCGCGGCGGTCAGAAGCCGGAACCCGAGGGCTTGGCCTGCTCCCTGACGTTGTCCTTTGCCTC
The DNA here is from genome assembly GCA_963814355.1 of uncultured Actinomycetota bacterium. Lineage (GTDB taxonomy): Bacteria > Actinomycetota > Actinomycetes > JADGOV01 > JADGOV01 > JADGOV01. Next base: position 12,676 of record CAWFCZ010000003.1, read on the forward strand.
GCTGGCGTGCTGCGCGACGGTTGCCGCCGAGCCCTTCGCCTCGTCCTTTACCGATGCGCCGGCATCCTTGGCGTGGTCGGTGGTGGCCGCTACCGCGTCCTGCGCGGTCGCCTTCACCGACTGTGCGGCCTCCTGAGTCGCCGGTTGCAGCGTCTCCTTGAGGTCGGCGGCCACCGACGTGGCGCTTTCCTTGGCCGACTCCAGCACCGGCGCCATCTGCTCCTTGATCGCCTCGGTGGCCTGCTGTTCCTTCGCCGACGCCGGGAAAATCGCCGCAGCCAGCGCGCCGGCGCCGAACGCGATGAGACCGGCGGCCAGCGGGGACCCCTGCGCCTGTGCCCTGACCTGGGTCGGCGCTCCCTTGACAACATCGGACGCGCCGGAGGCCACCTCACCGGCCCGCCCGCCCGCCGAGGACGAGCGAGCGCCGAGCGAGTCCGTCTTGTCGTGGGCAGCGCCGACAATGCGCTCCTTGACCGAGGTCATGCTGTTCTTCGCCGACTCGACCCGGCGTTGGGCGACCTTGCCCGGGCTCACCTTGTCTGCCAGCACGTTCACATCGCCGGTCAGCTCAGCGCGAGTCTGCTCGATCTGCGCCCTTATTTCGTCGGGTGTTTGGCCCACTGTGCGTCCTCCTTCAAGGTTTCGACGGTCTGCTCGGGCTTGGGGTTGACGTTCCTCAGCTTGGTTCTCCCACTGGCGGCCAGCACGGCAGCGACGATGCCCCAGAGGGCGGCAACGATCAACGCCGCCCACCCGAGCGGCATGACCGCATCCAAGGCGGCCATCAGCGCCACCGACAAGAACAGCAGTAGGAAGTAACCGGCGAAACCGGCACCGCCCAGCATCCCCACCCCGGTGCCGGCCTTGGTCGCCTCCGCCTTCAACTCGGCCTTCATCAGGTCGAGTTCCTGGCGCATCAAGGTGGAGAGGTCACTGGTGATCTCTCCGACAATCTCCCCGAGCGACGACCGTTCGGAGTCGATAACCGGATCGGTCTGGCTCCCTCGGAACGAGTCGTCGTCGAGGGACGCCGAACCGGCCCCCGACTCGACCTTCGATGACCCCGCGGACGACCCCGCAGAGGAGTACGACGAGGTCACCGAAGCCCTCGCTCGTCGTTCAGCAGCTCATCGGCCAGCAGGTCATCGGCCACCGCCCCGCGGTCGGCCACCGGGTCCACCGGTCGGATGCTGCCACGCTGAGCTTCGGCAACTTCCGGGTCCGGGTATCCGGTGCTGCCGTAGTCCGCCAGGTCACCGGACATCGCCGAAGCCGCCGGGCTCGGGCTCGGGTCGGTGACTGCCGGCTCGCCGTAGTAGCCGGGTTCGGTGGTCGCGGCGCCCACCGAGGTCTCCATCGACGAGGTTTCCCAGGCGGTGCTGGCCGGGGGCGCAGCCGCCACTGCCGGGCGGGACGTCGCGCCGACGCGGTAGGACGGCGAGCCGGCCGGGCCGTCGTCGGCGTTCGACGAGGCCGCCTTGGCCAGTCGCGCGGTAAGGAAACCAGCCGCACCGGCCGCGAACAGGAACAGCCCGGTCCGCTTCCGGGCGAACCGGCGCAGCTCCTCCAGGAGCTGTTCCGGGCTGCTGCCCTCCAGGTGCCCGGCGACGCTGTGCGCCCGGTCGGCCAGCGCGGCGACGACGTCGGTCGCGGGGCCGGGTTGGTCGTTCTGACCGGAGGCGAGGCCGCTCAACTCCACGGCGACCGACCGGACGGTCTGGGCCAGCCGCTGGGTCTGCACCTCGGTCTGGCCGCGCAGCTGTGAGCGGGTCTCGCCGAGCAGGTCGCGGGCCTGTGTCCTGACCTCGGCGGCAACGTTCGAGGCCTGGTCCTTGGCGGTACCGGCGACGTCGTGGGCGGCCTGGCCGGCCGTGCCGGCAACGTTGGCCGCCTGGTCTTTGGTGGTAGTGGCAACGGCGCCTGCTTGCTCTTGGGCGGCACCGGTCACCTCGTTGGTCGCGCTCAATGCGCCTCCTCGGGCGAACATGGCTGATGGGGGACTGTGCGTATGCCCTACCCGCCAGCGTGCGGGCGAGGCCCGGGGAAGCCTTTCGGGTTCGCCAGACTCCCCTTACCTCAATGGGCGACGCCTGGCCTTCCGCCGGCCTGCCGTACGGTCGGGCAGTGGTTGCGGAACTGATCTCCGTCGGGCTGGTGGGCTACGGCACCGCCGGCGAGGTGTTCCACGCACCCCTGATCGCCACCACGGCGGGGCTGCGGCTGGCAGCCGTGGTGACCGGTGACCAGGACCGCGGCCGGCGGGCGGCCTCCCGGTACGGGGTCGAGGTGGTCGATCGTCCCGAGCACCTGTGGCGCGCCGGCGGTGTCGACCTGGTCGTCGTCGCGGCGCCGAACACGGCCCACGTCGCGCTGGCCCGGGCGGCGATTGACGCCGGCCGGGCGGTCGTGGTGGACAAGCCTGTGGCCACCACCGCCGCCGACGCCAGGGACATGGTGGCCGAGGCGGACCGTGCCGGGGTGCTGCTCAGCGTCTTCCACAACCGCCGCTGGGACGGCGACCTGCTGACGGTGCGCCGGCTGCTCGCCGACGGCCGGCTGAGCGGGGTGACCCGGTTCGAGTCCCGCTTCGAGCGCTGGCGGCCGACCCCCAAGCCCGGTTGGCGGGAATCCGGCGGGGCGGCCGCGGGCGGGGGACTGCTCCTCGATCTCGGCAGCCACCTGGTCGACCAGGCGCTGCTGCTGTTCGGCCCGGTCCGCTCGGTGTACGCCGAGCTCGACCGCCGAAGGCCCGGCGTGGCGGTCGAGGACGATGTGATGATCAGCCTGACCCACCGCTCCGGCGTCCGGTCCCAGCTCTGGATGAGCGCGGTGGCCGCGCTCCTCGGCCCGCGGCTGCGAGTCCTGGGGGCCAGCGGCGGCTACGTCAGCTACGGCCTGGACGGGCAGGAGGCGGCCCTTCGGGACGGGCGTACCCCGGCCGACCCAGGCTGGGGCGTCGAGCCGGCCTCGGCCTGGGGCAGGCTCGGCACCGAGGAGGACTCCGAGGCCGTGCCGACCGAGCGCGGGGACTACCCGGCGTTCTACGCCGGGATCGTCGCGGCAATGCGGGACGGCGCTCCGCCGCCGGTGGATCCGGCGGACGCGGTGGCGGTCGCCGAGATCCTGGACGCGGCCCGGCGCTCGGCTAGCGACGCCGCCGTGGTGAACCCGGGCTGAGCGCGGCGCCCGAAGGCCGGCCGGCCTGCTCGGCGAGGTGCCCCCCAAGCCGTCGCATCCCCTCGGCGATGCTCACGGCCGGGGCGTAGCCCAGGTCGCGGCGGGCGGCGGTGATGTCGAACCAGTGCGCGGTGGCCAGTTGCTCGGCGAGGAAGCGGGTCATCGGCGGGTCGGCGGCCGGGGCCAGCACCCGGTAGCCGACCTCGGCGACCGCCCCGGCCAACCAGGCCACCCGGTATGGCACGCGCTTGGTCACCGGCGGCAGCCCGGCGGCGGCCAGGATGGCGTTGGTCAACTCGGCGATGGGCCGCGGATCGCCCTGGGAGATGAAGTACGCCCGACCGGCGCCGACCCCGCGGCCCAGGGCGTCGGCCGCGAGCAGGTGGGCGTCCACAGCGTTGTCGATGTACGTGGTGTCGATCCGGGCCTGGCCGTCCCCGACCAGACGAAGCCGCCCCTGCCGTCCGCGCGCCAGGATGCGGCCGGTGAGTTGTGGATCATTCGGCCCCCAGATCAGGTGCGGCCGCAGCGCCACGGTGGCCAGCGCAGGGCCGTCGGCGGCCAGCACGTCCCGCTCAGCGACCGCTTTGGTGGCTGGGTAGGGGGCGCTGTACCGGCGGGCGTACGGCACCCGCTCGTCGGCCCCGGCCAGATCGGCGCCGGCGTGCACCACGGCGGGGGTCGAGGTGAACACCAGCCGCGGCACCCCGGCGGCCAGGCAGGCGGTGATCACGTTGCGGGTGCCGAGGACGTTGGCCGCCCGGTACTGCGCCGGCCGCCCGGCGACCCCAGCCTTGGCGGCGACGTGGAAGACGACCTCCGCCCCGCGGACCGCCCCCGCCACGGCTGTCGGGTCGGTCAGGTCCCCGCGGACCGGGCGTACCCCGAGTGCGTCTAGGGCCGGGTAGCTGCCCCGGTGCAGGCTGGTCACGTCCTCGCCGCGAGCCACCAGGGCGCGGACCAGGGCCCCGCCGAGGAACCCGCCGCCGCCGGTCACCAGGACCCTCACGCCAGCTGCCCCTCGGCCCAGGCCGCCACGGCCGCCCTGTCGATCTTGGAGTTGTGCCGGATGTCCACCGGGAAGTCCTTGCGATAGAGCACCGAGTGGATCGCCGACGTCGCCTCGTGCGCCGCGGCCAGCGCGAGCACCTCCGCGGTGAGCTGCTCGGATCGGTGGGCGGACGGCTCCAGCTGCACGCAGATCACCGGCCGCTGTTCACCCGGCGGCCCGATGCCGACCAGGGCGCTGCGGCGCACCGCGGGGTGGGTGTTGACGATCTCCTCGGCGGGGGAGGTGAACAGGGTGCTGTCCGCGGTGGTCACCCGGTGTGCCTTGCGGCCGCAGAACCACAGCCGGCCGGCGTCGTCGAGGTAGCCGAGGTCGCCCATCCGGTGGGCCACGATGCCGTCCCAGTCCAGCTTGGCGGCTGAGGTGGCACCCGGTCGGTCGGCGTAGCCGCGGGTGACGTTCGGACCGCGGACCACGATCTCACCCACCGAACCGGCCGGCAGCGGCCCGGCCGCGGCCAGCGTGGGCAGTGGATCGTCGGTGACCGGGATGATCGTGATCTCGACGCCGGGCGCCGGGCACCCCACGCAGACCCCCGGCTCGGGTATCGACAGCAGGTCGGCGCTGCCGATGGAGCTGACCGGCAGCGCCTCCGTCGCGCCGTACGGGGTGTGCACCTGGCCACCCGGCGGGAGCAGGCCCACCGTCCGGCGGGCGACCTTGGCCGGCACCGGTGCCCCGGCGGAGATCACCCGGCGCAGCGAGGGGAGGCCCAGACCGGTGCGCTCCCCCCACCGGCTGAGGGTGTCGAGCAGGGCGGGGGAGCCGAACAGGATCGTGGCGTCGAAGGCACGGACCGCGTCGGCCAGCCGCTCCGGGTTGACCCGAGCCGGCCGGGTCGGGTCCATCCGCGGCACCACCGTTGTGGCCCCGAGCAGTGGCCCGAGCAAGGCGAACGGCGGAAACGTCGCCACGCTGACCTCGCCCGGCGCGATGTCGTAGAGCGTACGGATGGCCGACACCTGGGCCAGGAAGTTGCCGTGCCGGTACTCCACCCCCTTCGGCACGCCGGTGCTGCCGCTGGTGAAGGCGATCGCCGCCACCGCGTCCGGGTCGACCGGCGGCGGGGCGTACGGCCGCCTGGCGCCGTAGCGCTCGACGGCCCGCAGGGTGCGACCGCCGCCCGGTGTGCGCCGACCGACGGTGACCAGCACCGCCGCGTTCGGGCACCAGCGGAGTACTCGCCGGGCGGCCTGGGCGCGCGGTATCCCCAGGAAGGCGTCGGGGGCGGACTCTCTCAGGCAGGCGCGCAGGTGAGTGCGGCCGATGCCCGGGTCGATCAGGACCGGCACCGCGCCGGCCTTGAGCAGCCCGAAGGCGACCGCGAAGAAGTCCGCACCCGGCGGCACCAGCATGGCCGCCCGCGCGCCCGGTGCGATCCCCAACGCGGCGAAACCGCCGGCCAGCGCGTCGCTGCGGTGGCCGAGTTCGGCGAAGCTGACCGCGGTGAAACCCGCCCGGCCGCCGCGGTGCCGGCGTCCGCTGGGCAGGTACAGAGCGACGCTACGCGGCCTGGCCCGAACCTGCCCGGCCAGCTCCGTGAGCAGCGTGTCCGACGCCTGAGGGTTCACCCCGGCAGCGGCCTCGCGCCCGGCTCGACGGCGGCTGCGGTAGCCGCCCCGAGAAAGTGCACGAGCAGCGGCACGATCTCTTCTGCCGCGTCCTCCAGCACGTAGTGCCCGGCGTCGGGAAACCGGTGCACGACGGCCGCCGGAAACAACACCTCCCAATGGGCGAGGATGTCGCCGTCGAGCACGAAGTCCCGCATCCCCCAGCAGATCAGGATCGGTATCCCGGCCAGCGTCGGCAGCCGTTCCTCGGTCCGGCGCAGGATGGGGTACGCCGGATCGCCCGGCCGCGTCGGGATGTCCCGCACGAAGTCGAGCACGGCGACCCGGGCGGCGGGACAGTCATACGGTGCGAGGTACCCGCGGCGGACCGCCGCCGGCATCCGCCGCCGCACCCCGAGGACGGTCGCCCCGTAGGCAAAGGCGTTGCCGTAGCAGACCGCCGCCGGGCCGAGGACCGGCGCCCGAGCGGCCCGCAGCGCCCACGGCAGGCCCTTGCCGGCGGGCAACGGGAACGCCGCGGTGTTGAGCAGGACGAGGCGCGACACCCGCTGCGGCTGCTCGACCGCCCAGGCCAAAGCGATCGCACCGCCCCAGTCGTGCACCACCAGGGTCACCGGGCCGGTCGGGCAGACCTGCGCCATCCAGCGGGTGAAGTCGGCGACCCGGGTGGCCAGGGTGTAGGCGTAGTCGGACCGGGGCGGTTTGGCCGAGCGGCCCATGCCGATGTGGTCCGGGGCCAGCGCGCGGTATCCGGCGGCCGGCAGCGCGGCCAGCAGCGCGCGGAAGTAGTAGGACCAGGACGGGTTGCCGTGTACCAGGACCACCGGCGGGCCGGAGCCCTCCTCGACGTAGGCGTACTCCACGGGGCAGGCCGGACCGGCGAGCTCAAGGATCTGCCGGCGGTATGGGAAGTCCGGCGGCGAGTGCCTCACCAGACCACCTCGGCGGCAGCCGCGTTGATCCCGCTCCCGATGCCCATCAGCATGACCCGGGAACCGGCTCGCAACCGGCCGTCCTCGGCGGCCTTGGAAACCACCAGCGGTACCGACGCCGGACCGATGTTGCCGAACATCGGGAACGTCAGAGGCACCTTGGAACGGTCCAGCCCGAGGGTGTCGCAGATCGCCCGAGTGTGCACCGTGCTCACCTGATGGATGGCGAACAGGTCGACGTCGGCCGCGTCCCAGCCGTAGCTGTCCACGGCTTCCTTCCAGGTCAGCTTCCCGATCTCCAGGCCGGCCTGCAGCAGCCCCGGCGCGTCGGTGCGCATCTCGTGCGCGTCCCCGGTGCACAGCAGGGCGTGCTCGGTGGCCGCCCGGCTCAGACCGCCCAGGTAGCGGTGATGGGCCGCGGCCTGGCCGCGCCGGGACAGCACGGCGGCCACCGCGCCGGAACCCAGCGTGAGGGTGGCGAACTGCTCCCGGAAGGTCGCCGCATCGCTGGTGGCCAGCAGCCGGTCGATGGTGGTCTCCACCACGTGCCGGGCGCTTTCGGCGTTGACCACCAGGCCGTGGTCGATCTCGCCGTGCTCGATCATCGTGGACACCAGGTTCATGCCGTTGACGAAGCCGAGGCAGGCGTTGCCGAGGTCGAAGTTGATGGCTTCGACCGGCAGCGCCAGCCGGCCGTGCACGATGCTCGCGGTCGACGGCTCGAGGTAGTCCCGGCTCACCGAGGTGTTGATTAAAATGCCGATGTCGGACCGGTCGACGCCGCTGGCCGCCAGGGCCCGCTCGCCGGCCTGCGCCGCCGGTTCGCTGGGACGGACCCCGACGTCCCAGAACCGCCGCTCGTCCACCCCCGCCAGGCGGCTGAGCAGCCCGCGCCGGATGCGCAGCCGCTCCATCGCCGGTCCGAGCCGGTCCTCCAACTCGACCGACGTGATCACATGAGGCGCGTCGACGTGGGCGAGACCACTGATCACGACGTCGCGGTACCGTTGGCCGCGATGGGACACCGCGGCTCCCTCCATGTCGAGTCCGATACCGCGAAGCTGGCCCGAGCTTAGTGTGGTGCGGCCCGGGGTCTCCTCAACCCGGTTGTGGGGCGTCCCCGAATCCGCGCCCGGGCATTCCCGCGGCCCACGCCCTGGCGTGGGGCCCGCAGCCGTCCAGCGCACCCCGGCCTGAGGGCCGAAAGTCACCCTGCGGAGGTGCGTGTGGGTATTGCGCGCGGCGGCGTAGCGTCGGACACTGCTCACTAGACCATGCCCGCTCGCGGGGCCGGAAACCGCGTGCGACACGATGGCGGATATCCGCTATCCCATCCGGGCGCAGCGGAGCAGACCAACAGCGAGGTAAGGAGACGCGATATGGCGGCACGTGAGGTCGTAGTCCTCAGCGGTGCACGGACGGCGATCGGCCGCTACGGCGGCAGCCTGAAGGACATTCCGCCCACCGACATGGCGGCTGCGGTCACCAAAGAGGCGCTCGAGCGGGCGGGCATCGCCCCGGACGACGTTCAGCAGGCGGTCTACGGCAACTGCATCCACACCGAGAAGCGCGACTTCTACTTCTCCCGGGTCGCCGCGGTCAACGCGGGCATCCCGGTCACCACCCCGGCGTACACTGTCAACCGGCTCTGTGGCAGCGGCCTGCAGGCCATCGTCTCCGCGGCGCAGATGATCCTGCTCGGGGACGCCGACGTCGCGGTCGCCGGCGGTGGCGAGTCGATGAGCCGCGCCCCGTACTGGGCCCAGAACATGCGCTGGGGTCAGCGGATGGGTGACGGCAAGCTGATCGACGCCATGGTCGGCGCGCTGTCGGACCCGTTCGAGGACTGCCACATGGGGGTCACCGCGGAGAACGTGGCCGGGCAGTGGGGCATCACCCGCGAGGACCAGGACGAGTTCGCCGTGGAGAGTCACCGGCGGGCCGCGGCCGCCCTGGACAACGGGCACTTCAAGGAGCAAATCCTGCCCATCCAGGTTAAGGGCAAGGGCGGCCCGGTGGCCTTCGAGGTCGACGAGCACGTCCGCAAGGGCGTCGACATGGACGCCATGCGCAAGCTGCGGCCGGCGTTCAACAAGGAGGGCACCGTCACTGCGGGCAACGCCTCGGGTACGAACGACGCCGCGGCCGCGGTGGTGCTGATGGAGCGCTCCGAGGCGGAGCGCCGCGGGCTGGAGCCGATGGCGCTGCTCACCGCATACAGCCTGGCCGGCGTCGAGCCGCGGATCATGGGCATCGGCCCCACGCCAGCGATCAACTCCCTGCTGGAGAAGACCGGCCTGAAGGTGGACGACTTCGACACCATCGAACTGAACGAGGCCTTCGCCGCCCAGGCACTCGCGGTCGTCCGGGACCTCAATCTGCCGCTGGAGAAGACCAACCCCAACGGCAGCGGCATTTCCCTCGGCCACCCGGTCGCGGCGACCGGCGCCATCCTGACGGTCAAGGCCCTGTACGAATTGCGCCGGACCAATACCCACCGGGCGCTGGTCTCCATGTGCATCGGCGGTGGCCAGGGCATCGCGGCCGTCTTCGAGCGGCCGAACTGAGCGCTACCCGCCGGCACCGGCGCAGACAGTAGCGCCGGTGCCGGCGGGAGCGTGCTGGCCGGCATGTTGGGACTTGGCGGAAGGTCGTAGGGATGCAGGGCAAGGTCGCGGCGCTCGGAGCCGGCAGTTGGGGTACGACGGTGGCCGGGTTGGCCTCGCATAAGGCGCCCACCGTGCTGTGGGCCCGCGAGGACGGGTTGGCCGAAGAGATCAACGACAAGCACCGCAACTCGATGTTCCTGCCCGACTTACCGCTGCCGCCCGAACTGCGAGCCTCGCAGTCCATCTCCGAGACGCTCGCGGACGCCACCGCCGTCATCGTCGGCGTGCCGTCCCCGTACTACCGGGCCGTGCTCAGCGACGCCAAGCAATACTTCCCGCCCGGGGTGCCGATCCTCAACCTGACCAAGGGGCTGGAGGTCGGTTCGCTGCGCCGGATGACAGAGATCCTCGCCGAGCTGCTCCCGGACTCACCGGCCGGCGTGCTGAGCGGGCCGAACCTGGCGAAGGAGATCGCCGCCGGCGGCCCGGCGGCGACCGTGGTGGCCTTCCGCGACCAGGAGTTGGCGCAACAGTTTCAGCAACTGCTCGGCAGCAGCACGTTCCGGGTGTACACCAATCCAGACGTGATCGGCTGCGAGCTGGGTGGCGTGCTCAAGAACGTGATCGCCATCGCCACCGGCCTGGCCGACGGCCTGCAACTTGGCGACAACTCCCGGGCTGCCTTGGTCACCCGTGGCCTGGCGGAGGTGACCCGCCTCGGCGTCGCCCTAGGCGGTGAGCCGCTGACGTTCCTCGGGCTCGCCGGGGTAGGCGATCTGGTCGTCACCTGCATGAGCCCGAAGAGCCGCAATCACTCGGTCGGCGTCCAGCTCGGCCAGGGCCGAACCCTGGAGGAGATCATCGCCGAGATGAACATGATCGCGGAAGGGGTCAAGAGTTCACTCGCCGTGGTCGAACTCGCCGGCCGGGTGGGGGTGGAAGTGCCGATCGCCAGCCAGGTGGTGGAGGTGCTGCACCACGGCAGGTCCCCCCTGGAGGCCCTCAGCAACCTCATGGAGCGCGAGATGAAGTCCGAGTTGCACGGGATGCCGCCCACCGCGGCGCACTGACTTCCTCACTGGTCAGGCCGGCTCCGGGCGCTGGTGAGTAGCGTCCATTCGACAACCTGATGATGATTCGCTGATGCATCCGTTTGGCACGATGGGATTCACCCGGTAGCGTGAAGTGACGCAGTCAGGAAACGGCGCGTGGCAAGCCCCCGAGCGTGAAAGCCGGTGACGGCAGGGCCATGGTGACAAAGGGCGGCCCGCAAGCGTTGGCACCCGACGCTCCCACGGCGTCGAGCGGCGCGCCGCCCGCAGGTCTCGCGGTAGCCGACGTCGCTCCGCTCAGCGGCTTCGCGGCCGCCAGCGACGTCGCGCTCCAGATGCTGCAGGAGGCCATGGGACTGGATCTCTGGCTGGTCCTCCAGCGCCAGGGAGACCAGCAGGTCGCCATCGCCGTTCGTGGTGAGTGGGTGCCGGTGCCGACGGGGGCGGTATTTCCGTGGGTCGAGTCCTTCTGCCGGCACATGGTGGCCGGCACCGCACCTCGGATCGCCCCTCGATGCGCGGACATTCCGGTGTACGCCGAGGCCGCCGCGTGCCGGGACGTGCCGATTGGCGCCTACGTCGGAGCCCCGATCGTCGACTGGGAGGGACACCTCTTCGGGTCGATCTGCGGCGTCGCCGCCGACCCCCGCGGCGACGTGTTGCACCGGCATCGCCGGCTGCTGAACACGACCGCCCAGCTGTTGTCCACCCTCCTCGCCAAGGAGCAGCTGGCGGCCGACCGCTCCGAGGCCGCCGCGGTGGCGTACGCGCTGTCCGACCGGGACCCGCTCACCGGGTTGCTCAACACCCGAGGCTGGGAGTACGTCCTGTCGGTCGAAGCGCAGCGACAGTCTCGCGCTGGTGGCACGGTCACCCTGGTGGCCGTGACCGCCCGGACCGGTGACGTGGCGGCCACCCAGCCATCGTCGTCCGGTGCCTTGCAGGCGGCCGCCGAGGTCATCACCGGGGTCTGCCGGCCCTACGACCGACTCGCCCGCTTGGACGACACCCTCGCGGTGCTCGCCGTCGACTGTGACACCGCTGGTGGCGCCCAGCTGGCCGAGCGGTTGCAGGCCGCGTTGGACATGGCGGACCTGAGCGCCTCGGTGCGCTACCTCCGCTGCCCGCACGGTACCGACCTGCATGCCGGCTGGGCGGCGTGCCGGAATTCGCCCGTGGCGGTCCGCCGACCCCTGCAACTGCCGGTTGCCTCCGTCGCCGACGGCGGAATAACGGAATGCGCCGAGATGGTGCGGCAGCGGGCGGATTCCCTGCGCATCCTGCACCTGAGCGGGATGAGCCGAGCCGAGTTGCTCGGGCTGCGCCTGGACGACCTCCTTATCCAGCCCGACGGCGGGCTGCTGGTCCTCGACCGGGAGGCGAGCACCGGAGTCGATCCCCAGCCTGGCGGCCTGCTGATCACCAAGCAGGAGTACGTCCGGGCGCTGCTGTGCTACCGGAACGCGCTGGCCCGACGCCTCGCCGGCCAGTCTCGGCACCCTTCTGCCCCGCCGTTGCATGCCTGGCCGCTGTTCCCAGTCTTCGCTCCGAGCGGTTACGTCACCCCGGTCCGGCTCAGCGATCGGGGTCTCGCCCGGGTGCTCTACGCCGGGACGCTGCGCACTGGTTCGGGCCGAAGCCGGACCACTGACAGCTGATGTACCGTCCCGCGCCGCGACGCCCTGCCCGGGGGTTGGGGTAACTCAGCGGGGAGGGGACCCCGATCATGCTCCCCGGTCCGGGGCCCGCGGCCGGGGCCGTGGGCGGCGCGACGCCGGTTAGCCTGGCAGCGTGAGCACGTTGGTGGTCGGCTCCCAGCCCGAGATCGACGCCTGGCTCAGGCGACGCCGCGCCTTGGGTCAAGATGGTCGCGACGAGATCTGGGAAGGCACCTACCACGTGGCACCGTACACGGGCGCCGAGCACGCGACCGTCGCGTACGAGATCATCGTGGCCCTGGCGCCCCGGGCCCGAGCCGCCGGGATGGTGGGCGGCGGGGAGTTCAACCTCGGTGAACCGGACGACTTCCGAGTCCCCGACGGGGGGTGGTTCGACCGGCAGCCCCGGGGCACCTATGTCGCCACCGCCGTGGTCGTGCTCGAGGTTCTCTCACCCGACGACGAGACCTTCGCCAAGTTCGACTTCTACGCGGGGCACGGCGTGCGTGAGGTGCTCGTCGGTCATCCCTCGGATCGCTGGGTGAGGTGCTGGCGGCTAAATCCTGGCGGAGATCACTGTGAGGAGCCCGACAGCATGGCCCTGGCGGTATCCATGGCCGAGCTTCAGGCCGAGATCCGCTGGCCGTGAACCCCTGGGGCAGAGGGTCGACCAGTCAGCCTTCGCCCAGGAAGCCAGTGGCGGGGTCGATCTCGGCGAGGAAGTTCCTCATCCGAGCCGTATGCTTCGCGTCGCTCTCCTCGAACGGACCCGATACACCGAACCCGTAGCCGACGCTCGGTCCGGTCAGCCAGTCGTAGTCGTATTCGTAGAGGTCCCCGTGACAGGGACGGAGACGCACCCGGAACCGCTCGCCATCCACGGTGATGAGTCGCTCACGCCCGGCAGTCGCATCCATGGGAACAGCCCACCACACTTACGTGCTGGCATCGTATCGCCTTGTCCGTCAAATCTGGCGGCAGCATCGACTCCGTGACCATCGGAGGATCGCTGCGCACCCGCGGCGACGACGTCGTGACCTTCGACGTCGAGGAAGGCGCCCGGATCGGCACCCTGACCATCGGCGGGCGCGTGGAAGGGCTCGGAGCCGGATCGAAGGCAACCCGGCTCGACGGCGACGTGCCAACACTGGGCAATGCAGCAGTTTCGCGACGGGATCGTCGGGCGCCTAAGCAGCAGCGGCTAACCCTCGCGCGACGAGGACCTCGCGCGCCCGTCCCCACTCGAGCACCCGCACCTGATCGGCCTGGCCGGCTCTACGGCTTCACCAGGCAGCCGCCCACCGCTTCCGACCCGCTCACTGTCGGTCAGATGACCAGGCCCTGAGACCACTCGCAAGTGTTGTGATCAGACCTAGGTTCTGGGTACGGCTTGACGCGAGGAGATCAACCGGTACTCCATGGGCGGCTGAGCGCAGAGTTCGACGGTGTGCTGATTGTGAAAGGTCAGTGGCGGGCGGCCGCTCGGTGGTGCGCTTCGCGTAGCAATTCGCGTAACAGGTCGGCGGTGTTGACATCGGGAGACACGACCGCCACCCAACCCTGCTGGCGTACTGGGTGAGGGATTACCACGTCTATGGCCGCGGGGTCGACGTTCGGGGTCCGCTGCTTGTGCTCCAAGGGCGGGTAGCCGATCAGTTCGGTGAACCGGTCACGCCCCACGTCGATGTTGACCCGGAAGACCCCGGCGCGATCCAGCTGCGACCTCTCGTCGAAGCCCGGATAGTCCTTCGTCACGATGGTGGCGAACGGCCATCGACGGTCAGCCGGCAGCGCACCTGACACCTCGTCGTAGAGGAACGAGTCGCCCCAGGCGATCGTTGGGGCGTCGCTATCCGCGGCCACGGTCTCGACGACCACGCCGGGCAGCGACTTCAACCACGCGATGATCTCCTCCTCGCTCATGACTGCGACGCTGGCCGGTCATCGACCACACGTCAAGCCGCCCGCCGCCGACTCCGGCCGCGGCCCGCGCCGACAACGACGCGACACCAACAAACTCGCTCGGTGACCACGCCTGCCCGGGCGCGGATCGTCGATCGGGGAGTGCGAGTCAGCGGTGGCTGAGCACATTGATCACATGACCGTCTGGATCGCGGACGAAGAAGCGGCGAAGCCGCCACGGTACCGACACGGTGGGCACGACCGGCGCCGTCTCGTCATGCCTCGCCAAACTGAGCTGCGCCCGACCTGTCGGGGTCGGCCAGGGTGACGATCCAGCCGTGATCCATGACCGGCTCAAGGCCAAGGACCCGCTGGTAGAAGACCTTGGCGGCCTCCAGCTACCGGCTGGTGAGGTCCGGGACCACTCGGTCAACGCTCATGTCAACGAGCATCCCATGCCCGAGCGAATCGCCCTCGGTGTTCGCGATCGATACCGCGCCCATCATCGGAAGGCGGTCGGCGTCTGGCGCGGCTGGTGCGAGCAGGGCGCTGCCCTGCTTGATCGCCTGGCGTCGCTTGCCAATACAAAGCCGTGCCATGAGGTCTACCTCTGGGACCCAACACCGACCCCGACCTTGAGGTGAATCGGACCGTCGTGGACACCTCGCCACCGATGCACGTTCAGCCACCGCAGACTGCTGCGTGTTCTACGGTCAGATCATGATTACCTGCGTTGTCGAGTACACGATTGATGCCACGAAGACGGAGGAGTTCGAGCGATTCGGTCGGGCGTGAATCGCTCTCGTGAACAAGCATGGCGGCACCCACCATGGTTATTTCCTGCCCAGCGAGGGGGCAAGCGACCGCGCGCTGGCGCTGTTTTCCTTCCCATCCTTCGCCGACTACGAGTCCTACCGCGCGCTGTTCGGGATCGACCCCGAGTTCGTCGCTGCCGACGAGATCCGTGACGAGAGCCGCTGCGTCCTGCGCTACGAGCGGCCGTTCATGCGCCCGGTGTTGACCGCCGCCGCTCCGGGCTGACCGCCGCACCTCGATCCGCATGCAGACACCGCAGGCCGGGAAGCGGATCGACAGGCACGACCGCGTCGGTGGGTCGGTCTAGTTTGAGCGGCATGACGCGGATGATCTATCGCACGGCGACGTCGTTCAACGGATACATCGCCGACGGGGACAACTCGCTGGGATGGCTGTTCGCTGTCGATCACACTGAGACGGGTGATCACGACACGTTCCTGGGATCCGTGGGAGTCATAGTCGAGGGGTCCACCAGCTACGAATGGGTACTGCGCGAGACGGACATGCTCGCCAAACCACAACAGTGGCAGCAGTACTACGGCTCAAGGCCGACCTTCGTCTTTACCTCTCGACAGTTGCCGATCCCAACTGGAGCCGACGTCCGGTTCCGCCACGGTGAGGTCGCCGACCACCTGGCCGAGATCAAGGCCGCGGCCGACGGAGCAAACGTGTGGGTCGTTGGCGGTGGCGACCTGGCAGGCCAATTTCTCGACGCTGGCGCGCTCGACGAGATCGTGTTGACAGTCGCGCCTGTTGCCCTGCCCGCAGGTGCCCCGTTGTTCCCGCGACGGGTCGAATCAGACCGGGCCCGGCTTGTCTCGGTCATTCACCAGGGGCAGTTCGCGGAGCTCACCTATGCGCTAGGCCCGCCGCACCCGAGTTCGGCTCGGTAGGGAACGCCGACCGAGCGCCGGATCCCGTCAGCCGCTTGCGGGCGCCAGCGCAAGGCTGGCGGCCGTGACGCCGAGCAACGCACTGTCAGCGGCCAACCTCTTGCCCGCGCCAGCGCTGTATACATGTCCAGCGGGTCGGGCGTCGCAGGGTTTGTGGACATGCCGCGAGCCGGAGGGTCACCAAGCCCCATGGCCCAGCACTTCGCTTGAACCGGGCGGCGTGCACCCTAGCCCAGCGCACAGCCGCCCCAAGCGATCAGAACCCATCGACGTTGGTCACTGAACGTAGCGGGCAACGACTCGCGATCCGTGGCCGTCGCCGGGGCAGTTCGGCATTGCCGTTGACACTCGCCGCTGCGGACCATCTTGTCCAACGGGTTGATGCTTGCGGTTCGGATCTCGGCGAGTACGTCGTGGTCACCTTCGACCGGCTCGGGGGCCTCCATGGGAGGTGCCGAGTACGGGGGCGAGGGTCGTGGGAGGGCCAGCGGTCACGGTGTGCAAAGGCATGACCAGAGCGGTGGTGGCGATGCCTCCGGCGAGGATGACCCACCAGACCCGGTCATAGGGGCTGAGCGCCGCGGCCAGCCCAGCCGGTGTCGTGAGGAAGGCCACGGTGAGCGCGACGCCGAAGGTGCCGCCGAACTGGCTGCCGGACTGGAGGGCCGCACCGCCCACTCCTCGGCGGTTCTCCGGCAGCACCTGGGCCACCACGCTCGACAGCTGCGGGAACACGCACCCGACACCGACCCCGCTGAGTACCATCGACGGTAAGCAGTCGACCACGTAGTTCACCTCTGGTCCGAGCGCGAGCAGCCGGTACAGACCGCTCGGGGCGTACAGCAACCTCCAACCAGCAGGATCGGTCGCTGCCCGACGCTTTCCGCCAGCTTGCCGGTCCGGGGTGCGACGAAGGCCACCATCAGCGGGCCGGGTGCGACGCCGAAGACAGCCTCCAGGATCGACCCTCCCCACACGTTGGTGAGGAAGAGGATCGATTCGCAGAAGAGCGCCGAGAAGGCGGTGCCGAAACGAGTATCGCCGCGTTCGCCCAGGCGAAGTTCCGGATGCCGAACAGGTCGAGGTTGAGCGCCGGGGCGTCGCTGCGCCGCTGGTGGGCGACGAAGGCCACCAGCAGAGCCACCCCCCGCGCCCAGCACACCGAGGGTCTGTGCACCCAGCCAGCCGTGCGCGTCGTTGCCGACGACGCCGTAGGAGAGCAGCCCGGCCGCCCGGACGGACGGTTCGTGCTCGGCATCGGTACCAGCGGCCCGCAGGTCATCGAGGGCTGGCACGCCGTGGACTTCGCCGTCCCATCCATTCAAAGGACTGCGTGGCGAACGGGCGAAGTACCGGCAACTCCTGAAACAGCAACCGACGTCACCCGTGTCGAAACCTGGATCACCGCGGTTGGACAAGCGGGCCGTCTATGGCGAACTCGGCGTCACCCTGACCCCATGAGCCCGACGGCCAAACCGTCCAGGTCGCCGCCGGCGCACCCGGTTGTACTTAAGGTTGGTGTCGGAGGGGGGACTTGAA
>CAWFCZ010000004.1:0-10679 GCA_963814355.1 uncultured Actinomycetota bacterium
CGGCTGTACCCCCCGCGCTACGCCTGCGGCGAACGGCGGTAAGCCACGACGGCACCACCGTTGTTCCCCTGATGACGTCAACGAAGGGGTAACAGTGACTCCAACCTCGCCGATCCTGACCTTGCCCGTCCTGCCGCTGTCCGATGCCGTCGTGCTGCCCGGAATGGTGGTCCCACTCCCGCTCGCCGACGGCGAAGTACGGGCCGCGGTGGACGCGGCCCGGGCGGCAACACCGACCCCCAGCAAGCCGCAGGTCTGCTGGTACCGCGCCTCGATGGCCGCTACGCCGGCGTCGGCGCGCTGGCCGTAGTCGAGCAGGTCGGCCGGCTCCAGGGCGGCGAAGAGGTCGCGGTCGTCCGGGCCTCGTCCAGGGCTCGGATTGGCGCCGGCACCACCGGTGCCGGTGCCGCCTTGTGGGTCAAGGCGACCCTGACCCCGGACGTGACGAGTGAACGCGCCGCCGGGCTCGCCGCCCAGTACAAGGCGTTGGTCACCACTATCCTGCAGCAACGCGGGGCGTGGCAGGTCGTGGACAGCATCCAGCAGATCGGCGATCCGGCCGCGTTGGCCGACACCGCGGGATGGGCGTCGTATCTGAGCAGTGAGCAGAAGCTGCGCCTGCTGGAGACCGTCGACGTCGCGGACCGCATCGAGCTGGCCAGCCAGTGGGGTCGCGAGCATCTGGCCGAGCTCGACGTGGCCGAGCGCATCCGCAAGGACGTGCAGGACGGCATGGAGAACCAGCAGCGGGAGTTCCTGCTGCGCCAGCAGCTGGAGGCGATCCGCCGGGAACTCGCCGAACTCAAGGGCGAGACGGTGACCGAGAAGCAGGACTACCGCGCCCGGGTCGAGGCCGCGGAACTGCCGGTGAAGGTTGCCGAGGCCGCGCTGACCGAAGTCGACAAGCTCGAACGCACCTCGGAGCAGTCACCGGAGCTGGGATGGATCCGGTCGTGGCTGGACACGGTTCTCGAGTTGCCCTGGAACGTGCGGACCACCGACGCCTACGACATCACCGGCGCCCGGGCCGTTCTAGACGCCGACCACGCCGGGTTGGAGGAGGTGAAGGAACGGATCACCGAGTACCTTGCGGTCCGCAAGCGGCGGGAAGAGCGCGGCCTCGGCATCGTCGGGGGCCGGCGCAGCGGGGCGGTACTGGCTCTCGTCGGCCCGCCGGGGGTCGGCAAGACGTCGCTCGGGGAGTCCGTGGCCCGCGCGATGGGGCGCAACTTCGTCCGGGTCGCGCTGGGCGGGGTGCGTGACGAAGCCGAGATCCGTGGGCATCGGCGCACATACGTCGGGGCGCTACCGGGCCGGATCGTTCGGGCCGTCCGGGAGGCCGGTTCGATGAACCCGGTCGTACTCCTCGACGAGGTGGACAAGCTCGGGGCCGACTACCGTGGGGATCCCACGGCGGCCCTGCTCGAGGTGCTCGACCCAGCGCAGAACCACACCTTCCGCGACCACTACCTGGAGGTCGAGCTCGACCTCTCCGACGTGCTGTTCCTGGCTACCGCCAACGTGGCCGACGCCATTCCCGGGCCGCTGTTGGACCGGATGGATGTCGTGCGCCTCGACGGCTACACCGAGGACGAGAAGGTCCTCATAGCGCGTGACCACCTGCTGCCGCGCCTGCGGGAGCAGGCCGG
Source organism: uncultured Actinomycetota bacterium (assembly GCA_963814355.1). GTDB lineage: Bacteria > Actinomycetota > Actinomycetes > JADGOV01 > JADGOV01 > JADGOV01. The sequence goes on from CAWFCZ010000004.1 coordinate 1,650, forward strand.
GCTCACCGCAGCGGAGGTCAGCGTCGCCGATGACGCGCTTCACGCGCTGGCCGGGGATTACACCCGGGAGGCTGGGGTGCGCGATCTCGAGCGGCTGATCGCCCGCATCCTGCGCAAGGTCGCGACGAAGCTCGCCGTCGACCCGGCGCTCGGGTCACTGCTGGTGGGACCGGGTGAGCTCCGGGAGTACGTCGGGCGGCCGCGTTTCACCTCGGAGTCCGCCGAACGGACCGCCGTGCCGGGGGTGGCGACCGGGTTGGCCGTCACCGGCGCCGGCGGGGACGTGCTGTTCGTGGAGGCCTCGCTCGCCGACGCGGGGACCGGCGAGACCGGGCTCACACTGACCGGGCAGCTGGGTGAGGTCATGCAGGAGTCGGCCCGGATCGCGCTGTCCTACCTACGGTCCCACGGCGTCGAACTCGGACTGCCGGTCGCCGATCTGGCCAACCGGGGCGTGCACCTGCACGTACCGGCCGGCGCGGTACCGAAGGACGGGCCGAGCGCGGGGGTCACCATGACAACGTCGCTCGCGTCGCTGCTCTCCGGCCGACCGGTACGGGCGGAGGTGGCGATGACCGGCGAGGTGTCCCTCACCGGCCGGGTGCTGCCGATCGGCGGGGTGAAGCAGAAACTCCTCGCCGCGGATCGGGCCGGCATCACCACGGTCCTGCTGCCCCAGCGCAACGAGGCCGATCTCGACGACGTGCCGGCCGAGGTACGCGAGCGACTCACGGTGCACCTGGTCAGCGACGTCCGGGACGCGCTTCGGCTGGCGCTCGAGCCCGCGAACGCGTCGGAGCGGCCGGTGGCGGCCTGAGCCGGGCGAACCCCGCGGGCGCCCGGGACAGCCCCGGGCTCGAGCCAGGTCTTCAGGCCGGAGAGGATCATTGGCCAGCCGCCGTACGGTGCGGATCGGCGTCCACGCGAAGCTGGTCGTGCGTGACGGTGGTGATGGCCCCGTCCAGAGTGCTGTCGGACCGAGAGCGGTGTCGGTGGCTGATCGGCGGCCGGTGTTGGGGTGGGGCCAGGGTGATGCGCTGCCAAATCGGCTCCGACCGGCAGCCCACCGGATCGCAGGCGACGCGGCGCGGCATCTTATGGTGCCGCGGACCCGTGGACTCTGGATGCCGGGACGAGCCACAGGACGGCCAGCGGCGGCAAGGTGAGCGTGGCGGAGTGCGGCTGGTCCTGCCAGGGACCGCCGTCGGCGACCACCGTTCCGTTGCCGACCCCGCTGCCGGCGAAGTCCGGCGAGTCGGTGTTCAGCACCTCCACCCAGCGGCCGCCGGCAGGCAGCCCGACCCGGTAGTCGTAGCGCACCACCGGGGTGAGGTTGGCCACGCAGGCCAGGTGCCGAGTGCCGTCCGCATTGTGCCGCAGGAACGACAGCACGCTGTGGTCGGCGTCGTTCGGGTCGAGCCAGTGGAAGCCGGTCCAGTCGAAGTCCCGCTCCCACAGCGCCGGCTGCTGCCGGTAGACGCCGTTGAGCGTCCGCACCAGATGCTGCACGCCGGCGTGCTCGGGATACTGCAGCAGATGCCAATCGAGGCTGCGGTCGTGATTCCACTCCGCCGATTGCCCGAACTCGCCGCCCATGAACAGCAGTTGACGGCCGGGGTGCGCCCACATCCAGCCCAGCAGCGCCCGCAGGTTGGCGAACTTCTGCCAGCGGTCCCCGGGCATCTTCTCCAGCAGCGACCCCTTGCCGTGGCTGACTTCGTCGTGGCTCAGCGGCAGCACGAAGTTCTCCTGGAAGGCGTACAGCAGCGCGAAGGTCAGCTCGTGGTGGTGGAAACGCCGGTGCACCGGGTCCTTGGAGAAGTAGGTGAGGGTGTCGTTCATCCAGCCCATGTTCCACTTGAAGCCGAAGCCGAGCCCGCCCAGATAGGTGGGCCGGGACACCGCCGGCCAGGAGGTGGACTCCTCGGCCACGAGCAGAACGCTCGGATGGTGGCGGTAGACGACCTCGTTGACCTCTTTGATGAGGCTGACGGCGTCGAGATTCTCCCGGCCGCCGAACCGGTTGGTCACCCACTCGCCCTCGCGCCTGGAGTAGTCCAGGTACAGCATCGACGCCACCGCGTCGACCCGCAGGCCGTCGATGTGGAACTCCTCGATCCAGTACAGCGCGTTGGCCAGCAGGAAGTTCCGTACCTCCTGGCGCGCGAAGTTGAAGACCAGTGTTCCCCAGTCCGGATGCTCGCCCTGCCGGGGATCGGCATGTTCGTACAGCGCGGTGCCGTCGAAGCGGGCCAACGCCCAGTCGTCCTTCGGGAAGTGGGCGATCACCCAGTCGACGAGGACACCGATGCCCGCTCGGTGCAGGCTGTCCACCAGATACCGGAAGTCGTCCGGGGATCCGAAACGCGCGGTCGGCGCGTAGTAGCCGGTGACCTGGTACCCCCACGAGCCGCCGAAGGGGTGTTCCGCCACCGGCAGCAGCTCGACGTGGGTGAACCCCATGTCGGTCAGGTAGGCCGGCAGTTCCTCAGCCAGTTCCCGGTACGTCAGCGGGCGCCAGGTGCCGTCGGTGTCCAGCATTTGCCGCCAGGACGCCAAGTGGCATTCGTAGACGCTGATCGGTGCGGTCAGCGGGTCCGCGGCGGCGCGGTCGGTGAGCCATCCGCCGTCCTGCCAGGCGTACTCCGTGACGTCGACCACGCTCGCCGTCGCCGGCGGTACCTCGGTGGCGAAGGCGAACGGGTCCGTCCGCAGCGTCAGATGCCCTTGCTGGGTCAGGAGCTCGTACTTGTAGCGCGCACCCTGGCCGACGCCGGGAATGAACAGCTCCCACACCCCGGAGCTGCCCAATACCCGCATCGGGTGCAGCCGCCCGTCCCACCGGTTGAAGTCGCCCACCACCCGCACCGACCGGGCGTTGGGAGCCCACACCGCGAACGACGTGCCGGTCACGCCTTGGTGTTCGCGGACATGCGAGCCGAGGTGTCGCCACAGCCCCTCATGACGTCCCTCTCCCAAAAGGTGCAGATCGAGCTCGCCGATCGTCGGCCAGAACCGGTACGGATCCTCGGTCAGCACTTCCAGGTCGTCGGAGTAGCGGATCGCCAGCCGGTAACTCGCCGCGAACCGCGTGGGCACCGTGCCCTCGAAAACGCCCGCCGGATGGATTCGACGCATCGCCCACCGGTCATCGCCGCACACCAGCGCGACCTCCAGCGCATCCGGACGCCAGGCGCGCACCACCACGGCGTCCGCGCCGCTGCCACCGCAGTCCGCCGCATGCGCGCCGAGCACGGCGTGCGGGTCGTGGTGCTCGCCGCCGACCACCCGGTCGATGTCCTCCGGGTCCGACTGGGCTGCCAGTAGGCGCCCGGCCGGCTGACCCGCAGATTGCTGCAACGTCTCGGACATGGCTGCTCCCTCAATCGCCATCTCGCGGCGGTGCCGCGGGGAACAAGCCGCAGACTCATCGACCAACCGCAAAAAGCGGTATCAACCGCCGCCGGTACCGTTAGTATCGCGCATGATCGACATGTGCCTACAGGGGGCCCCGATCGGTGCATCCCACGTCGTGAGGACCCGTCAACGGTTCGAGTGTTCGCGCGCGCAAGGACATGCGCACCGAGATGACAGCGGGCACGGCGACCAGGACCGTAGCCGCGCCGGACGCAACGGAACTCCGTCGCGCGTCAGTTCGTGGCCGCAGGACGCTGGGAAAGGGAGACTCCGAGGTCGGAGGCCGCGCAGCCCGCCGACACGTTCGCCGCCAGCCGGGCGGCGTTCGCCGAGCTGGCCTTCGCCGACGGCACGCAGGCCGTCGCCCTCGATCGTCACGACCGGCTGCCGTGCCTGGTGGGCGTGGGGAGGGTGAGAGTGAAGCGGGCGCCGTGGCCGGGGCCGCCGGAATGGGCGCTGATGTGGCCGTGGTGGGCTTCGATGATGGCGCGGGTGATGGTCAGGCCGATGCCGGAGCCGCGCCGCCCGGGGGCGGTTCCGGGGGCGGTGGCGGGATCGGTCGGGCTGGTCGGGGGGGCCGGGCTGCGGGCGGGGTCGGTGCGGTAGAAGCGTTCGAACAGGTGGGGTGCCTGGTCGGGGGTGAACCCGGTGCCGGGGTCGGCGACGGTGAGCCGGGCGAGGGCGGCCTGCCGCGGGGCTGACGTGGTGGTGTCGACGGTGAGGGTGACCCGGCCGCCGGTCGGGGTGTGTCGCAGGGCGTTGTCGAGCAGGTTCAGCACGGCTTCGAGGAGCCGGTCGGTGTCCGCGTTGACGGTGGGGCCGGGGCGTGGCGCGTGCACGCTGAGGTGCACCCCGCGGGTCTGGTAGCGGGGGCGGATCACGGTGGCGGCGCGGTCGGCGAGGTCGGCCAGGGAGACGGGGGCGGGGTGGAGAGCGAGTTGGCGTTCCTCGGCGCGGGAGACCGCTTCCAGATCGGCGACGAGCCGGTGCAGGCGGGAGGCCTGTTCGGTCAGCGTGGTCAGGCTGGTCTGGTCGACGGGCAAGACGCCGTCCGTGATGGCCTCGATGGTGGCCTCCAGGGAGGCCAGCGGGGTGCGTAGCTCGTGGCCGAGGTCGGTCAGCAGCCGGCGGCGAGTGTGCTCGGAGCTGGCCAGCCTCCCGGAGAGCTGGTTGACCGCGGCGGTCAGGGCGCTGAACTCCGGCCCGAGGCCGGGGTCGGGAACCGTGGTGGCGGAGTGGGCGTCGGCCAGCCGGGTAGTGGCGGCGGCGAGGTCGGTGACGGGTGCGGCGAGGCGGCGTGAGACCAGCCAGGTGACGAGCGCGGCGGCGACCACTGCGGCCATTATCCCGATGCCGAGGGAGAGCAGGGTGGCCTGGGTGAACGCGCGTTCGACGTGGGTCCGCACGCTGGGGGTCAGGTCGGGCGTCCCGGAGCGGCGGAGGTGGGTCAGGAAGATCGCCGGAGCGATGAGCAGGGCGACCACGAGCAGGGTGCCGGCGCCGGCGGCCACGACCAGGCCCATAGCGGTGAACAGTCGCGCGCCTAGGCCGAGCCGGCCGGACCGCGTCGGTGGGGGCGCCGGCGTCTCGCTCGGTGCGGACGCGCTGGTGGCATGGTGCGGCCGGGCTGACGAGGCGGTGGCGGCGGCCTCGGAGGGTGCCCTTGGGATCATCCTGGGCCCATCCGGTAGCCGACACCGCGGACTGTCAGGAGGTAGCGAGGGTCGGTGGGGTCGTCGCCGAGCTTGCGGCGCAGGTGCCCGACGTGGATGTCGACCAGGTGCTCATCGCCGACCCAGTCGCCGCCCCAGACGGCCTCGATGAGCTGGCGGCGGGTGAACGCCTGCCGCGGTCGGCCGCTGAGGGCGTTCAGGACGTCGAACTCGGTGCGGGTCAGGGCCACCACCTGCTCGCCGAGGCGCGCCTCGCGGGCCGCCGGCTCGACGGTCAACGCCCCGAACCGCCGTACGTCACCCGGGTCGGCTCCGGCGGGTTCCGCGCGGGGGCGCCGGAGCATGGCCCGGATCCGGGCAACTAGCTCGCGGGGGCTGAATGGCTTGGTCAGGTAGTCGTCGGCACCCACGGACAACCCGATCAGCTTGTCCACCTCATCGGACCGGGCCGTCAGCATGATCACGTAGGCGTCGGTGAAGGTCCGCAGCACCCGGCAGACCTCGATCCCGTCGATGCCCGGCAGCATCAGGTCCAGCACCACGACGTCCGGGACGTCCTGGCGGGCCATCCGTAACGCCGCCTCCCCGTCCGCCGCGCTCCGCACGGTGAAACCCTCGCGTTCCAGATAGCCGACCACCGCGCGGACCAGGGCGGGTTCGTCGTCCACGACCAGAGCCCTGACCCCGCCCGTGGTGGGGCCGCCGGCCGGGTCAGGGCCGCCGGGGTCGGTGCTCACCCGGTCACGCCCCGATCATGCCCACGAAGCCGCCGTGCCAGGTGTGGTACCAGACCGCCCCCGTGACCGCGTTCACCGACATCATCCCGACAAGTCTCCCGCCCTTGAGCGTGTGCAGGGTGTAGTAGCCGGGGAAGGCCATCGGCTCGGCCGCGGTCAGCCCGTCTCCTTGGTCGACCAGCCAGGCCTGGGCCGCGTGGACCGCCTGGTCGGAGGAGACGGTCGCGGTGGTCGACTCGGTCGGGCGCATGCCGTAGCGGGTGTTCCACATCATCGCCGGGCCGTACTCCAGGCTCACCGCACCCGTACCCGGGTCGATCAACACCTCGGTGGCGCCGGCACCGTCGGCGGTGAGCAGTTCGCTGTAGTACCCGTTGGAGAACTGCATCACCTCACCCGCGTGCAGGCCGCCGATCTGGCCCGCGAACGCCTGGGCCCGGGCCTTGGCCGCCGCCATCGTGGTGACCGGGCGCCCGTCCCCGGTCAAGCCGAACCGCCCCCCGGTCATCCAGGTCCCGCCCGGCCCGTAGCCACCCATCATCCCCGGCCCCGCCCCCCTCATCCCGGACCCTGAGCCCGGCCCGTAGCCGGCGCCGCCAGACCCCCCGGGTGCCGGAGACACCGACGCGCCGCCGCGGCCGACACCGGCGACCGCCCCGATGCTGCCGACCAGCAGCGCCACCGCGACGACCAGCGCGGCGACCAGCCATGCCCTGCTGCCGCGGCTCACTTCGTGCCCCTTGCCTGCCGCAGCGCCGCCCGCTGCGCCTGGTAGGTCTCGATGTCGATCTCACCGCGGGCGAACCGCCGGTCCAAAATCTCCTCCGGGGACTCCTGCCGCTCACGGCTGGAACCACCACCCGATCCGCCAGGGAGCAGCCGGACCACCAGGTACAAGATCACCCCGAGCAGGACCAGCCAGACCAGGCCCATGAACAGCCAACCACCCCAACCCATCCCGCCGCCGTACCAGCCCATCATCGCCGTACTCCCTTTCGCCGCCGATCAATCTCACGATCGGGCCCGCCCTCGGATCAGGGGTCCCGACCCGCCTCTTGCCACCCATCAGCCTGCCGGGCCAACACAAACATCGGCCGAGGTTGCCGACGAAGATTCCACGAAGATCAGCACCTGCTGGGAACTTCCCACCCCGCCCGCTGATGTGGGTGGCGGCGCACCGGGCGCCGTGCCTCGGCTCCACTGGCACGATCTTCCGCGACTCTTGTCGATGTCCGTAGCCGGTTGTACGGATGTCCGAGGTCCTCGGCGCGCCGCCGCCAGTGCGCATTTCGCGCCCCGTCGTGGCCGCACTGGTACTGCGTGGTACCGCACGTGTCCGGCGCATTCCCTGGTGGATCACCAGTCGGCTGGAGCGAGAACGTCGGTGGTGACCTGCCAGGCAGGGGAACTTACTGTAACGGCCGCGATCTGGAAGTATGAGGTGGGAATTCCTCGGGCAGCGAGTCCACCACGCAGTGCCGCCTTCAACCGGACGGTGTCCTCCCGGCGGGGCCCACCGATACGGTACGCAGCTTGGGAGGCTGCGCCCGGTCGGCTGGTTCCGGGCGGCGCAGCGCCGTGGCGTCGCCCCGAAGTTCATGCGGATGCAGAGGATCCTGGAAAGCGGGAGACCTCAAAGGGGGTCAGCACGGAGAACAGGTCGCTGGTAGCGCGGGCTTGAGGTCCAGGACCGGTGTCTGGTCGATCGCTTCGAGGGGTTGGACCTGGACCTGTGTGCCGTCGACCGCCAGCACGGTCACCTCATGCAGGCCGATGGGGTTGGGGCGGTCCGCGGCTCGGGTGTTGAAGACCCCCTGGAGTGGGTTGGTGATGTCGTCGCGGGGATGAACAGTCAGCACATCGCGCTGAGCGAGGTGCAGCCAGGTCAACACCAGCAGAGGTTGCCCGGCGTGGAGACCCTGGAGCGCGGGCGCCAGCTCCGGATCCACGATGATCCAGGCCGCGGGGCCGCCTTCACTGCCTTGCTTCGGGGCGGTGGCAAGCTCGTGGAGCGAGGAACTCACCCGTCCAATCGCTCGCAGATCGAACCTGTCTGGCGGCATCTCCTTATCCTCCTCTACTTCTGGGCTGGCCGCAGGGCGGGTTTTGCGCTTCTACGAGACATCGTTGAATTGAACGGGCAAAGCTGCCTGAAGGGGGTACCTGCTAATCCCGCTGGCCGGTGACACTCGATTCTCGCAATGTTCCAAGTGCGCATCGGGGCGCCGGACGAGGGTGAGGCAGAGCGGGCACTCGTAGACAGCGAAAGCAAGCCGACCGTCGCTGGTTGGATGGTCGAGTTTGCCGACCACGGGATACTGCGCCGTATCGTTCGTCGCTGTGGGGCTGTTCATGACGGGCTCCTTCAGTCGCGCAATGGCGCGGCTTCCGCTGGGCGGCTAGGCCGCGTCACGACACCTTCGAGCGTACTGCTAAGTGGGCCGCCCACAAGGCCGCAGGACCTCCGTCTTCGCTGCTGTGTACGCAGCTGCATAGACCGGGACCAAGGACCCATAAGGCTTGGCCTTGAGGCATACCTTCTCCCAGCGAGCGCAAGGCCGCGCTGAAACTCTCCGCCAATTCTCACTGGCGAGTAGATCACCAAGATCCCGGTGGACCTCGGCGCGCCGCTCCCTGGGTGACGGCAAACCCGGAGGTCGAGCGGAAAAGCAGCCCCTAAAACTGAAAGGGGAATGTCGGCGCAGCGGGCAAACCGCAAATTACGAAAGAGTTGCTGGGTACGTTGTCCCGCGCGGCCGTCTTAGGATGTTGCGGTGTCCCGGCAAGTCGGTCCACACCATCGGGAGCATCCCCAACGCCGTGGGCGAGGCGCTTGGCCTGGCTACCGGCTCGCAATCACCGCACCGCCGCTGTTGCCAGACCCGCATGCCGATCAGGGACAGTGATTCTCGCGTTTGGCGACGATTTGTTGCAGCGAGTCCGCGACAAAAGTTAGTTGGGATTCCGGGGGGTTAGGCATCCAGCCGTTTCGCCGGCGACGAGCGCGCCGGCGAAACGGCCTGCAGCAAGGATGCCTCGTGGAAGGTGGGTCAGGTTGTGATGGGCGCCGACCGGGTCACGATGCCGGGTTGGGCGGCGGCACGGTGAGGGTTCCGCCCGGGTCGGTGCCGCCCTGGTCGAGGCGGAACGGCGGGTACGCGTCGGTCATCAGTCCGGCGTACGCCGCCACGCGGAGTACCCAC
>CAWFCZ010000005.1:0-239144 GCA_963814355.1 uncultured Actinomycetota bacterium
GTGATCCAGGAGTGGTGGGGCGTGGTCCCGCACATCGAGTCGGTGTGCGACCGCTTTGCCGAGCGGGGTTACGTCGCGCTGGCCCCGGACCTCTACCACGGCGTGACCACCCGGGAGCCTGACGAGGCGACCAAGTTGATGATGGGCCTGGCCATGGACCGGGCCGGTCAGGACATCGCGGGCGCGGCGGCGTACCTTGCCCGGCGGGCCGATGTCAGCGGTGCCGGTATCGGCGTGGTCGGCTTCTGCATGGGCGGCAGCCTGGCGTTGTGGGCGGCGACGCTGTCCGACGACGTGAGCGCCACTGTCGGGTTCTACCCCGGTGTGCAGTGGGAGCGGATGAGCCCGACCTGGCGGCGGTACGAAGGCAAGGCGGCGCTCATTCACGCCGACGAGGACGAGGGCGGCTCGGCGGCAGCCGGAATCCAGCAGGCCGCGCAGGCGATCCGGGCCGTCGGCGGCGAGGTGACGCTGTACGACTACCCCGGCACCGGACACGCCTTCTTCAACGACCAGCGTCCGGAGGTCTACAACCCGCAGGCGGCGGCGCAGGCCTGGGACCGGACGCTCGACTTCTTCGGCGAGCGGCTCAAGCGGTGACCAGCGCCCCGGCGGTCGAGGTCCGGGGCCTGCGGAAGTCCTACCGCACGCGCAGCCGGTCGGCGTTGCTGGGCACGTCACGTCCGGCTCTGGACGGCCTCGACCTGCTGGTGCGGCCGACTGCCGACGGCGGTACCGTCCATGGCTTCCTCGGCCCCAACGGTTCGGGCAAGACGACCACGCTCCGGATCCTGCTCGGGCTGGTCCACCGCGACGCCGGGGAGGTTTCCGTGCTCGGGCGGCCGGTGCCGAGCGGGCTGCCGGCCGCCGTCCCGGCCGTGGGCGCGCTGATAGAAGGCCCGCAGTTCTTTCCGCAGTTCAGCGGCGCGCGCAACCTGGCGCTGCTCGCCGACGTGGCCGGGGTAGCGGGGCCTCGGATCACCGAAGTGCTCGAGCAGGTCGGCCTTCGGGATCGGGCGAGGGAGCGGGTGAAGGGCTATTCGCTCGGCATGCGGCAGCGGCTGGGGATCGCGGCCGCCCTACTCAAGGCGCCACAGCTGTTGATCCTCGACGAGCCGACCAACGGGCTGGACCCGGCCGGCATGCGCGAGGTCCGACAGCTGCTGCGCCGCCTCGGCGACTCCGGCGTCACCGTGCTGCTCTCCTCCCACCTGCTGGCCGAGGTGGCACAGGTCTGCGACGCGGTGACAATCGTGGCGAACGGCCGGACCATGACGGCGGGCTCGGTCAACGATGTCCTGGCCAGCGGAGCGGGGGAGCGGCGGCTGATGGCCCGGGTTGCGGATCCGACCGCTGCGCTACGGGCGCTCGCCGACGCCGGCATTACGGCAACCCTTGACGGTGAGCTGATCGCGATCACCAGCAACGTGGACGGAGCGGAGGTCACCCGGGCGTTGGGGGAGCGTGGGTTGTGGCTCTCGGAATTGCGTACCGAAACGGCCGCCCTGGAGGACGTGTTCCTGGAGTTGACCGGAGACCGTGAGGCAGCAGATCGCGAGACGCCGGGATGATGCAACTCCTTCGGGTGGAGCTGAGACGCTTAACCGCGCGACGACTGGTTCGCCTGCTTCTGCTCCTGCTGCTCATCGCACTGGTGTCCACGGCCGCGGTGCAGGGGTTGAACTCGAACCGTGACGTGGCCGACGCCCGCCTCGCTGCCGAGCGTCAAGCCGCCGGGCTGCGGATGCCGCCCGATGTGGAGAAACAATGCCTGGCGGACGCGAAGGCGCACGGCATCCCGGCAGACGCCCGGTCATGTTCCCCTCCGTCGGCCGCCGACTTCTACCGGGATCCGCGCTTTTTCTACGCTCATAGCGCGCCGCTGTACGCCAACGGCGGCGTCGGTCTCGGGCTGGCCTTCGCCGGGATCGTCTCGGTCGGAGTCATCGGCGCGGAGTGGTCGGCCGGAACCTTCGCCGCTCTACTGCTGTGGGAGCCTCGCCGGCGCCGTGTGTTGGCCGCGAAGCTGGCCGCGGTGAGCCTCGCCGGTGCCGTGGTGACGGCGGTGCTGGCCGCCGCATTTGTGGCGGTGGCCTGGTTGATCGCGACCACCCGCGGCTCCATGGCCGGCCGGACAGGCGCCGCGACGCATGCGGCGCTGGCCAACAGCGGCCGCGGTGTGATCGCGGCGGTGCTGCTGGCCATCATCTTGGGGTCGTTCGCCGTTGTCGCACGGTCCACGGCTGGCGCGCTCGGCATCGTGGCCGTCTATGCCGTCTTCGTGGAGAACGTGGTTCGGCTGTGGCGGCCGCATTGGACGCGTTGGGAACTCGGTCCCAACCTCGTCGCGCTCATCACCGGCCGACTCGATCTGGAGCCGATCGGGCCGGCGAGACGAGTCGTCACCTTCTCAAAATCGGCCCCGCAGCACCTGTTCCGGCTCTCTGCCGCCCGCGCCTCGGTGTTCCTGGTCGGGCTTGCCGTCGTGGCCGCGGCCGGCGCCGCGGTGTTCCTGCAGCGCCGAGACGTGACGTGACCCTGTGGCGGCAGATCCTGCAGTGACCGGTGCCGTGACCGGTCCGACCCCGCCGGGCAGCGGCTGGCCGGGAGATCTGGCCACCGCGGCGACCCCGGTGGCCGGCGACCCGGCGCAGGTGCGGGCGCTGGCCGAGCAGGCGGGGGACCTGGCGGAGTTGACCGCGCGGGTCAGCGTCTGCCGGGCCTGTCCACGGCTGGTCGACTGGCGGGAGTCCGTGGCGTGCACCCGGCGGGCGGCGTTCCGCGACGAGCCGTACTGGGGGCGTCCGATCGGCGGCTGGGGGCCGGCCGACGCGCGGGTGGCCGTGGTCGGCCTGGCACCGGCGGCGCACGGCGGCAACCGGACCGGGCGGATCTTCACCGGGGACCGGAGCGGCGATTGGTTGTTCGCGGCGCTCTTCCGGGCCGGGCTCGCCAGCCAGCCCACCTCGACCAGCGCCGACGACGGCCTGCGCCTGCTCGGCACCCGGGTGCTGGCGGTCGTGCGGTGCGTCCCGCCGGCGAACAAGCCCACCACGGCCGAGCGTGACACCTGCCGTCCCTGGCTGGTCGCCGAACTGGCAGCGCTTCGCCCGAGCCTGCGGGTGATTGTGGTGCTCGGCGGGTACGCCTGGGCGGCGCTGTGGCCGGCGTTGCGCCCGGCGGGGTTCGAGGTGCCGCTGCGGCGGCCGAGCTTCGGGCATGGGGTGCGCTCCGAACTGGCCTCCGCCGGCCCGGGCGTCAGCCGGGTGGTGCTGCTCGGCTGTTACCACCCCAGCCAGCAGAACACCTTCACCGGCCGGCTGACCCAAACCATGCTCGACGACGTGTTCCGCGCGGCCGCCGATCTGGCTCGCTGAGGCCCCAGCGGCCGGGGGACCGTAGCGAGGTCAGGACTCCGGTGGCTGTCCCCAGCTCGCCGGGCAGGCGTCTCGGGTCGGCCCCGGGGCAGCTGTCCCGGCCGAAGCGACCTGGGTTCCCCGCCGCGAAGACTGGATAGCCTCACAACATGCCCAACCCCGCATCCCCGTCGCGCATTCTCATCGTCGGCGGCGGCTACGTCGGCATGTACACCGCCCTGAAGCTGCAACGCCGGCTCCGCGCCGGCGAGGCGGTGATCACCGTGGTCGACCCGCTGTCGTACATGACCTACCAGCCGTTCCTGCCGGAAGCGGGCGCCGGCAACCTCGAGCCTCGGCACGTCGTGGTGCCGCTGCGGCGGGTACTGAAACGGTGCGACGTGCTCTCGGGAAACGTCACCGGCGTCGAGCACGCCCGCAAGGTCGCGTACTTCCAGCCGCACGAAGGCCCGGCTACCGAGGTGCCCTACGACGTCCTGGTGATCGCGCCCGGTTCGGTGTCGCGGACGTTGCCCATTCCCGGCCTCCGCGAGCAGGGCGTGGGCTTCAAGACCGTGGCCGAGGCCATCTACCTTCGGAACCACGTCCTCGCCAAGCTGGACATCGCCGCCTCCACCACCGATCCGGCGGTCCGCCAGCGGGCGCTGACGTTCTGCTTCATCGGCGGGGGATACGCCGGGGTGGAGGCGCTGGCCGAGCTGGAGGACATGGCGCAGGCGGCGTCGAAGTCCTACCGGACCATCCAGCCCGGTGACATGCGCTGGGTGCTGGTCGAGGCGTCGGGCCGGATCCTGCCGGAGGTGGGCGAGGACCTCGGCGTGTACACGGTCGGCGAACTCGCCAAGCGGCGGATCGAGGTGAAGCTCAACACCCGGGTGGAATCGCTCACCGACGGTCGGGTGGTGCTCGACGACGGGACGAGCTTCGACGCGGAGACCATCGTCTGGACGGCCGGGGTGAAACCCAATCCGCTGGTCGCCGCCACCGACCTGCCGCTGGATGACAAGGGGCGGATCAAGGCGAGCGCGTACCTCCAGGTGGAGGGCACCACCGATGCCTGGACGGCCGGGGACTGCGCCCGCGTGCCGGACCTGACCACGGAGAACGCCTTCACCAGCCCGAGCGCGCAGCACGCGGTCCGCCAGGCGCGGCTGCTGGCCAGCAACATCATCGCCTCGCTGCGCGGCAAGGCGCTCGAGCCGTACGTCCACTCCTACGCCGGTTCGGTTGCCAGCCTCGGGCTGTACAAGGGGGTCGCCCAGATCTACGGGGTCAAGCTGCGCGGCTACCCGGCCTGGTTCATGCACCGCAGCTACCACATGACCCGGATGCCGACGTTCAACCGGAAGATCCGGGTGCTCTCGGACTGGACGCTCGCGCTGTTCTTCAAACGCGAGATCGTCTCCCTCGGGTCGTTCAGCAACCCGCGCCGGGAATTCGAGATGGCCGCGCAAGCCTCGCCGACTCCGCGGACCTCGGCCGGGGACCGCGGGTGAGCAGGCCTCGACGTACGGTGGCCAGCCGGCTCACCCCAGTGGTCGAGGCGCTGCTCGGCCGGGAGCTACCGCTCGGCCTGTGTGCCTGGGACGGAAGCCGCAGCGGGCCGCCGGACCCGCCGGCGACGCTGGTCGTCCGCTCCCGGCGGGCGTTGCGGGCACTGGTGTGGGCGCCGAACGAGCTCGGCCTGGCTCGGGCGTACGTCAGCGGCGACCTCGACATCGACGGCGACGTCTTCGCGGTGCTCGACCTGGCCAACACCGGACCGGAACGACCGGGCCTGACGCTGAACCGCCGCGCGCTGGTCGCCACCCTGGTCTCGCTGCGTGCGATCGGCCCGCCACCGGCCCCGCCGGCCGAGGAGATCCGGGTCCGCGGCCGGCTGCATTCGCCGGGGCGCGACCGTGCGGCGGTCAGCCACCACTACGACGTGGGCAACGACTTCTACCGCCTGCTGCTGGGCGAGTCGATGGTGTACTCCTGCGCGTACTGGCAGACCACGGCGGTGTCGTTGACCCAGGCTCAGATTGCGAAGTGCGACCTGGTGGCCCGCAAGCTCGGGCTGGTGCCCGGCATGCGGCTGCTCGACGTCGGCTGCGGTTGGGGATCGATGCTGATCCACGCCGCCCGGGAGTACGGCGTGCGCGGTGTGGGTGTGACGGTGAGCGAGGAGCAGGCCGAGCTGACCCGCAAGCGGGTCGCCGACGCCGGGCTCGGCGATCGGATCGAGATCCGGTTGCAGGACTACCGCGAGGTCAGCGACGGCCCGTACGACGCGATCTCCAGCATCGGGATGGCCGAGCACGTCGGCGCGGTGCGGTTTGGCGAGTACGCCCAGCGCCTGCACGACCTGCTGCGCCCCGGTGGGCGGCTGCTCAACCACCAGATCACCCAGCCCCGGCCGGTCGGCGGCTCGCCGCGGACGTCCTTCCTCGGCCGCTACGTCTTCCCGGACGGCGAGCTGCTCCCGGTCGGCGGGGTGGTCGGCGCCCTGGAGAGCGTCGGGTTCGAAGTACGCGACGTCGAGTCACTCCGGGAGCACTACGCGCTGACGCTGCGGGAGTGGGTGGCCAACCTGCGGGCCAACTGGACCGCCGCGACGGCGGCCACCTCGCCCGGCCGCACCCGGGTTTGGTTGCTCTACCTGGCCGGATCCGCGCTCACCTTCGAGGCTGGCCGGATCTCGGTCCATCAGGTGCTGGCTGTCAAGCAGGGGTCGGGCGGGGACAGCGGTCTGCCGCTGACCCGGGCCGCCTGGCTGGACGCCTAGCCGGCTGCGGGAGGGGCGGTCCTTACCGGTCCGGTCCCGCACTGCCTACGCGCAGGGGCGCATATCGTTGGCGGTACGGCGGGCCCCCGTAGCCCAACTGGCAGAGGCGTCGGACTTAAAATCCGTCCCAGTGTCGGTTCGACTCCGACCGGGGGCACTTGGCGCCTCGTGCTGCTCGTTGCCGACGTTCTCCGGCCGGAACTCGATATGCTCTCGTCTTCCTACTTAGGTAGTAAGGTTACGCCATGGCTGCCGAGAAGTACTCCGCCTCCATGGACGACGCGCTCCTTGCCGGTGCACGGGCTGATGCCGAGGCCGAAGGTCTCACGCTCTCCAGCTGGCTCGCTGAGGCCACCGCCGACCGCTTGAGACTCAAAGCCCTACGTCACCTGGTCGATGAGTGGGAGGCCGAGCACGGCGCCATCAGCGTCGCCGAGCTTCACGCCCTTGAGGACAAGGTGGCCGAAGCCCGTCGCAGTGCCAAGGAGCGCTTAGGTCGGGTAGCAGGGACCGAAGCCGGTCAAGCCGTCGCTTCGTGAGGGGCGCCACCTTCGACAGCGGCATGCTCGTCGCACTCGACAGGAACGAGCGGGAAGCATGGGTCGTGCTCCGGCGGCTGGTCAACCGCGGAGAGGTGCCGACCGTCCCCACTGTCGTGACCGCCCAGTCTTGGCGCGACGGCCGGCGCCAAGCTCGGCTCGCCCGAGCCCTCGGCGACTGTCGCCCAGAGATCCTCAGCGACGAGTTGGCCCGCAAAGCCGGCGAGTTGTGTCGACGTTCCCGAACCGCCGACATCGTGGACGCTGTGGTGATCGAGTCCGCAGGCCGCCGCAACGATGACGTCTACACGGGCGACACCGGCGACTTGGAGCACCTCGCTGCACACATCACCAACCAGGTCGCCATCATCCCGATCGGTGGCTGACGATCAGATTCGTCTGTAGACCTCGCTACGATGCGCGATCCGCAGCGCAAGCACGATCAAATCGGAGTCCTTGATCGTGTAGATGATCCGGTAGTCGCCGACGCGGATCCGCCCCAGACCCTCGTAACCAACCAGCGGTCGGCACCCCGCCGGTCGAGGCTCGGCGCCGAGCCCGGATATTGCCCGTGCGATTCGCCTCGCGACCTGCCTATCAAGCTTGCCGAGTTCCGTCCGCGCCGCGGACTCGTAGCCGACGCTGTACTGAGCGCCGTCACTCACCGGCCAAGGTCCCGCGCAACCTCGTCAGCCGGTACCACCTCGCTGCGGCCGGCCTCGACATCGGCGAGCCGTCGGGCGGCGATCGCACCGTCTTGCTGGTCAACGAGAGCTTCGTAGACCTCGACCAAGTCTGCCGGAACGATGGCGGCGGCACGGGAATGTCCGCGCCCACGGGTTACATAGGTGATCTCCCCGCCGAAGGCCGCACGGTTCACTGCGTCGGAGAATTGGTCACGGGCCTGACTCACGGACAGCTCAACCGGTTCGACAGTCATGAGGCCATTATGCGCCAACTACGCCAACATAGCCAGTAATTCTCGAGAGCCGATCCTCCGGGCGCGAACCGAGCCCGGATCGCTGGCGCGTGGTGCACATCCGCATCACGCCGGGTGGCTTCGCCACTCCGACTTCCGCCCGCAGACCTTGGGAACGCCGAAAAAGAGCTTTGATCCACCTGGTTGCCGCTAGCGGTGAGCCTCTGGTGGACTCGACGTGTCGTACCCACTCAGGAATGTCACGAGGACGATGATCGACAGAACCCGCTCTGTCATGCTCCTCTGAGGCGAAGGTCCAGCAGGGCGGCCGTAGTGTGGAGATCAGGAGCGAAAGGAGCCCACCACCTCGATGGCCACTCTGCGAAGCAGCAACCCCGCGTTCACTTCCGGCACCGGGTTCAACACCCCGAGTTCCGGCGAGCTGGACGCGATGTACGCCACCCAGCCCAGGATGACCGTCGACGACGTCGTCCTGCACACCGCCGGACTGATGACGCTGCTCGGCGTCACTGCCGTGATCGGCTGGCGGCTTGCCCCCGAACACGCCGGACTTGGCTTCGCCGCCGGCCTGGCGGCGCTCGCGCTGTCCTTCGCCATCGGCTTCGGCCGGGTGATCCGGCCGCCGTTAGTGGTGATCTTCGCGGCGCTGGAGGGCCTGTTCGTCGGGGCGATCAGCCACGTGTACGAGAGCCAGTTCCAAGGGATAGTCACGCAGGCGCTGATCGGCACGGGGGTGATCTTCGTCGGCATGCTGCTCGCCTACCGCAGCGGCCGGCTCCGGGCCACCCCGCGGATGCGGAAGATCGTGATGGGCACGCTGCTCGGGGTGGTCGGACTGAGCCTCGTCGATCTCGGGATGCGCGCCTTCGGTACCAACCTGCCGATCCTCAACGACGCGACACCGCTCGGCATCCTGCTCAGCGTCGGGATCCTGGTCGTCGCCTCGTTGCAGTTCGTCTTGGACTTCGACTTCATCGAGCGGGCGATCGCGGCCGGCGCGCCGCGCAGCGAGGCATGGCGGGCGTCCTACGGGCTGCTGGTCGGGTTCATCTGGGTGTACCTGGAACTGCTGCGGCTGCTGTCCAAAGTGCGGCGCTAGGCTGCGCCGGGCAACCAAGCTCGGCAGCTAGTCCGGAGCGGTACGGACCTTTAGTTGCGCACCTCGCCGCGGGCCGAGCGGCGCTTGTCGTGCTCCCGGACGATCGCGACCGCGTACCCGTGCGGCAGGTCGTGCTCGGCGCGCAACCAGTTGACCCGCTCGTCGAAACGCACCAGGCCGGGGCCTTCGTCCAGGCAGCCGAACCAGTGCGGAAGGCCATGCCCCGTCACGTCGGGTACCCGAGTCACCAAGCTCTGGTGGGTCTCCGCCGAGTGATGGAGCGACATGAGCGCCTCCTAGCAGTACCGGATGCTGTCCAGCCTGCCTGATGTCCCGGCATCCGGGCAAGGCGCCGACGACAGCGTTGGGGCTACCGTACGCCGTGGTGTTCCTGTCGCGGACAGCCCGCCGGTAGCCGGCCGCCCACCATGCCCCCCGTCCCGGCCGAGGTGCTGGACCGTGAGCTGACCCTTCTCGTCGCCCGACTCCGGGACTTCAGCCCCACCCGGTACGCGGCACCCGCGCCGCCGTTCCCCAGCCGCGCCGCCGCGCTGTGGCACCTCGCCGGGTTTCTGGTGCGGGCCGCCTGGGTCGACCGTCAACTGCCCAGGCTGCCGGACATGGCGCTGGCCGACGTCGTCGCGATCACCGGGCACGACCTGTGCGCCATGGAGCTGACGGAACGCGACGCCGCCGAAGCCCTGGCAGAGGTGCTGCTGCACCGGTACGAGGTCGACTCCTCGCTTCCCGGCCGACGGGCGGCCGAGGCGGCGCTGCGGGTGCTGGAACCCGGTGTGGAGCCCAGCCCCCGCCGGGTGCTGGTAGCTGCCCGGGCGCGCTGCTCAGCTTACCGGGGGTGAGTGGAGCTCAGGACGCCCGCTCGATGACCATCGCCATCCCCATGCCGCCGCCGACGCACAGCGTCGCCAGGCCGAGGTGCTTGTCGTGGAACTGCAACCCGTTGATCAGCGTGGTGAGCAGCCGGGCGCCGGTCATGCCGAACGGGTGGCCGACCGCGATCGCGCCGCCGTTGACGTTGAGCCGGTCCTCCTCGATGCCCAACTCCTGGTACGACGGGATGACCTGGGCGGCGAAGGCTTCGTTGATCTCGACCAGGTCGAGGTCGGCGACCGTCAGGCCGGCCCGGTCCAGCGCCTGCCGGGTGGCACCGATCGGCCCGAGACCCATGATCTCCGGGGAGAGCCCGGTTACCCCGCTGGCCACGATCCGGGCCAGCGGGAGGATGCCGAGCTCCTTCGCCCGGCGGTCGCTCATCACCACCAGCGCGGCGGCGCCGTCGTTGAGCGGGCAGCAGTTGGCGGCGGTGACCGTTCCGTCCGGGCGGAACACTGGCTTGAGGCGGGCGACCGCGTCCACGGTGACCCCGGGGCGCGGTCCGTCGTCCCGGGACACCACCGAACCGTCCGGCAGCGTCACCGGAGTGATTTCGCGCTCCCAGAAGCCGTTGACTGTGGCCTTCTCCGCCAGGTTCTGCGAGCGGACCGCGAACTCGTCCTGCATCCGTCGGCTGATCCCCTTGAGCGCGGCCACGTTCTCCGCGGTCTGCCCCATGGCGATGTACGCGTCGGGCACCCGCCCGGACGTGCGTGGGTCCTCCCAGGTCGGCGCCTCGCCAGCGGCCCGCTGCTCGGCCGCGGCCCGGGCGTCGTCGAAGCGCGGGTTGCGGGTGTCCGGATGGCTGTCGCTGGTGCCCTTGACGAACCGGCTGACCATCTCCACCCCGGCGCAGACGTACGCGTCGCCCTCGCCGGCCTTGATGGCGTGGAAGGCCATCCGGGTGGCCTGCAGCGAGGACGCGCAGTACCGGGTCACCGTGGTACCGGGCAGTGCGTCGCGCCCGAGTAGCACAGCCACGATCCGGGCCAGGTTGAAGCCCTGCTCGCCGCCGGGCAGCCCGCAGCCGAGAACCAGGTCGCCGATCTCGGCTGCGTCGAGCGCCGGAACCTTGTCCAGCGCCGCCGCCACGATGGTGGCGGCCAGGTCGTCGGGCCGAAGGTCGCGCAGCGAGCCCTTGTGGGCCCGGCCGATCGGGGTGCGGGCGGTGGCGACGATCACTGCTTCAGGCAACGGAACTCCCTTCCACGGCGACGCTGCCGGTGCCGCTCACGCTAGCTCAGCGGGCTCGGCTGGCGGCGGTGCGGCGGCCGGTCAGGCCGCGGCCGCGAGTACGGCCGGCAGCAGCGCGCGCGCCCACCGGGCGTAGCCGCGGTCGGAGGGGTGGAACCGGTCGGCGGAGAGCAGGCCGGGGTCCGCGCGGAACGCCGGACCGGTCTCCCGGGCCAGGTCGACGTACCCGGCTCCGGCGACCGAGGCGGCGCGGTGCTCGGCGCCCGCGACGGCCCGGCCGCGGTCGGCGACGATCAGCCGGAGCGGCTGGGGGAACGCCCGAGCCGCACCGAGGTCGGGGCAGCCGGCGACCACCACAGCGGCGCCGCTGGCCCGCAGCGCGCGGATCGCCGCCTCGAGCGTGGTCCGGACGCTGCCGAGCGAGGAGAGGTGGGTGGCGTCGTTCGCACCGATCAGTACTACCGCGAGGCCCGGCCGAGCCGCTACCGGTCGAGCGGCGACCTGTCGCACCTGGTCCGCCAGGTCGGCAGTTCGGGAACCGGAGACCGCCACCGAGGTCAGGGTCACGGTCCGGCCGGTCGCCGCGATGCCGGCCGCCAGTTGGGCTCCGACGGTCGCCGCCGTACTGGTGGCGCCCACTCCGGCCGCGGTGGAGTCGCCGACCATGGTGAGCTGCAGCGCCGGCAGGCCCGCGCCGCTGGCGGCCCTGCCGAAGGAACCGCGCACCGGCGGCGCCGATTCGGCCGGGAGGTAGCTGCGGGTGGCGACGTACCCGATCTCTCCGGCGAGTACCGCGGCGGCAAGCGTGACCAGTGCGGCAGGGGCGCGCCCGGCTCGCCGGATGTCACGGCCGGGCCGGGCTCGGCCCAGTCGCACCGAGCCGCTCACCCCGCTGGTTGCGCGGCTCGGTCCGCCGGCTGGTCCGCCGGGTCCGCGAGGCCGGCGGCGGTCCGGACCGCCGGCAGCAACGCCCCGGCAATCGCCCGGTAGCCCTTGCCGGAGGGGTGGAACCGGTCGAAGCAGACCATCCCTGGCTGGCCGCTGAACTGTTTGCCGAGCTGCGAGCCCAGCGCCACCGGTACGCCACCGGCGGAGACCACGCCGATCGCCTGGGCAGCGGCCATCTGCGCGCTTTTCAGCCCGGCGAAGGCCCGCAGCGGCTGGGGCAGCAGCGCCAGCGCGCCGAGGTCCGGGCAGGTGCCGACCACCACGCGCACCCCGGCCGAGCGCAGCCGGGTCACGGCGGCGATGAGGTGGGCGACGGCCCGCTTCGGCGGGTTCCAGTGCGTCACGTCGTTGGCGCCGATGTTGAGCACCGCGATCGTGGTGGTGGCCGGCTCGGGGCTGTCCCAGACCCGGTCCGCCAGCGCCAGGGTGACCTGCACGTCGAGGTCGGCGCACCGCGCCCCGGTGAACGCCAGGGTCTCTAGGGTGACGTACCGCCCGGCGGCGGCCAGGTCGGCGGCCAGCACCGCGCCGGGAGTCTCGGCCGGGAACTCCGCGCCGAAGCCGGCCGCCCCGGAGTCGCCCAGCATGATCAGCAGTACCGGTACGCCGTCCGGGTCGCCGTAGTGCCCGTCGGCCATCGGGGCGGCCGTCAGCGGCGGTACGGCTCGTCGGGCCAGCCGGGCCTCCAGCTTGAGCAGCGCGTACCCCAACGCGCCCAGGGTGCCGACCATGCCGAGCCCACCGCCGCCGTATGCGGCGCCGCGCGCCACGACGCGGGGCGGTATGCGGCTCATCGGTACTCCTGTCCGTCTCGGCGGGCTGCTGCGCGGCCTTTCCATCATCAGCTCCATCATCAGCTTCATCATCGACTTCGCCGCCGACGCCGCACGTAGGCTCTGATGCGTGCAGGTCTCCGATTCACTCGTCGACCTTGTCGGGAACACCCCGCTGGTGCGGTTGTCCCGGATCGGTGCCGGGCTGGTGGCCCAACTGCTGGCCAAGGTGGAGTACTTCAACCCCGGCGGCTCGGTCAAGGACCGGATCGCGCTGCGGATGGTCACAGCAGCCGAGGAATCGGGCGAGCTGGCGCCCGGCGGCACCATCGTCGAGCCTACCTCGGGCAACACCGGCGTCGGGCTGGCAATCGTCGCCCAGGTCAAGGGGTATTCCTGCATCTTCGTCTGCCCGGACAAGGTCTCCAGCGACAAGATCAGCGTAATGCGGGCGTACGGGGCCGAGGTCGTGGTGTGCCCGACGGCGGTGCCCCCGGAGCACCCGGATTCCTACTACACCGTCTCCGACCGGCTCGCTCGGGAGACACCGGGCGGCTGGAAGCCCAACCAGTACGCCAACCTCACCAACCCCGAGTCGCACTACGCCTCCACCGGGCCGGAGCTGTGGGCCCAGACCGGCGGCCGGATTACCCACTTCGTCGCCGGTATCGGCACCGGCGGGACGATCAGCGGCGCCGGCCGGTACCTCAAGGAGGTCAGCGCCGGTCGGGTGCAGGTGATCGGCGCCGACCCGGAAGGCTCGGTGTACTCCGGCGGCACCGGACGGCCGTACCTGGTGGAGGGGGTCGGTGAGGACTTCTGGCCGGCCACCTACGACCCGACGATCTGCGACCGGGTGATCCCGATCAGCGACCGGGACTCGTTCGGCATGACCCGGCGGCTGGCTCGGGAGGAGGCGCTGCTGGTCGGCGGCTCCTGCGGGATGGCCACCGCGGCCGCCCTCCGGGTCGCCGCCGAGGCCGGCCCGGGCGACGTCGTGGTGGTCCTGCTGCCCGACGGCGGGCGGGGGTACCTGTCGAAGATCTTCAACGACGACTGGATGGCGGACTACGGCTTCCTGTCCACGTCCTCGGCCGAGTCCACTGTGGGCGACGTGCTGAACCGCAAGGGCGCGCAGCTCCCCACATTCGTGCACGTCCACCCGACCGAGGCGGTCCGGGCGGCGATCGACGTCCTGCGGGAGTACGGGGTCTCGCAGATGCCGGTGGTCAAGGAGGAGCCGCCGGTGATGGCCGCCGAGGTAGTGGGGTCGGTGGTGGAACGCGACCTGCTGGACGCGCTGTTCACCGGCCGGGCGGCGCTGTCGGACCCGCTGGAGCGGCACATGTCCGCGGCGCTGCCGATGATCGGGGCCGGCGAGCCGGTTTCCGCGGCCCTGCGGGCGCTGGAGCAGGCCGATGCCGCGGTGGTCCTCGACGACGGCAAGCCGCGCGGGATCGTCACCCGCCAGGACCTGCTCGGCTTCCTCAGTACGCGGTAGCTACTCAGTGCGCGGTGGCTGCTCAGGGCGTGGCCGGTCCGGCCACCAGTCCGGCGTCGTAGAGCTTCCCGATCTCGGCGGGGGACAGCCCGAGCACCGAGGCCAGCACGTCTTCGGTGTGCTCACCGAGGAGCGGTGCACGCTCCGGCGGTTGGCGGGGGACGGCGCTGGACTCGATCGCCGTACCGGGCATCCGGTACCTCCCGACGCCTGGCTGATCGACGTCGGCCCACATCGGGTTGTCGGTCGAGCAGCGCGGGTCGGTCTCCACCAGCTCGCGGAAGGTCTGGTACGGACCCCAGGACACGCCTCGCTCGTCGAAGCACTCCCGCACCTCGGCGAGCGTTCGCTGCCGCACCCACGGCTTGAGCAGCGCGCCGATCAGCTCCCGGGCGAGGAAGCGGTCCCCCTCTTTCTTCAGGTCGAGGCCTAGCAGGTGCTCGATCGCCGTGAAGCCCTCGTCTAGGCCGGTGGCGGCCCGCAGGCTCTGCCACTGCCCGCCGGTCAGCGCGACGATCATGATCCGGTGACGGTCCTTGGTGGCGAAGTCGCGGCCGAAGGCGCCGTAGAGGTAGTTGCCGTACTTCGGCCGCTCGAAGCCGTTGATCTGTACCTCGGCCACCTTGCCCAAGTGGCCGACCATGGCGAAGGCCACGTCGGACAGCGCGATCCGGGCGAGTTGGCCGCGACCGGTCCGGCTGCGGTACCGCTCGGCCGCCAGCAGCGCGGTGGTGGCCAGCGTGCCGCTGATCGCGTCCCAGGCCGGCAGCAGGTGGTTGAACGGTACCGACAGGTTCTCCGGGCCGGTGGCCCACGGGAAGCCGGTGGCCGGGTTGACGGTGTAGTCGACCGCGGAGGACCCGTCGGGATTCCCGGCGATCACCACCATCACCAGATCTTGCCGCCGCTCCCGCAGCCGCTCGTAGCCGAGCCAGCCGCGGGGCGGGAAGTTGGTGAGGAAGCACCCGGCGTCCGCCCCCGGAGCGGTGATCAAGTCGGTGACGATCTCCCTGCCGGCCTCGGAACGGATGTCGACCGCGATGGAGCGCTTGCCCTTGTTCAGCCCGGCCCAGAACAGGCTGACCCCGTCGGCGGTGACCGGCCACCGCTTCGCGTCCAGCCCCCCGCCGATCGGGTCGAAGCGAATCACATCCGCGCCGAGCTGGGCCAGCGTCATGCCGCCGAGCGGAGCGGCCACGAATGCGGACCCCTCCACCACCCGCAGGCCGGCGAGCAAGCCGTCCATGTTTCCTCCTCACTCTCACTGCGCCGGCGTAGTGCGCCGGGTTCGCGCTCAGACGACGGCCACCAGCTGCCAGTCCAGCACCGGCCGGACCCCGGCGCTCGTCCCGGTCGGGTCGGCCGCCGTAATGACCCGCAGGGCGCACAGTGCGACGCCGTGCCGCAGCGGCTGCACGGCCTCGATCTGCACCCGGCTGCGCAGTACGTCGCCTTCGAAGACCGGCCCGGTGTGGTCGCACCGGCCCCAGGTTGCGACCGTCAGCACGTTCGGCAGCAGCCGGGTCACCGCCGCCGCGGCCAGCGCGATGGTGTGCCCGCCGTACACCAGCCGCTGCCCGTACAGGCTGGCGGCCGGGTCGTAGTGCGCGCCGGCCAGGTTCAGCGTCAGCCGGGCCAGCTCGGGTGCGCTGGTCACCGTATCGGCGCCGATCGTGTCGTAGGAGGTGCCGGCAACCAGGTCCTCGCCGTGGCGCCCCGGCGTGCGGGCGACCCATTCGTCCAGCCGCCAGTTCTCCGGTACCGCCGAGGGCAGCGCGGCCAACTCGAGGGGCTCGCCCGCTGCCGGGTCGGCCACATCGTCGTGCCGGTCCGAGGCTGCGTCGGCGTCGTGCAGCGGCAGCATCGGGCAGCGGTAGAAGTCTAGCACCGGCTCGCCGCGCTGGTTGACGGTGGTGATCCGCAGCACCGCCAGGCCGGTGGCCGGCTTTCCGGGCCGGACGGTGTTCTTCCGCAGCGCGGCCACCTCGGTGGTGGTGGTCAAGGTGTCCCCGACGTACACCGGCGCCAGCAGATGGAGCCGCCGGTAGAACAGGTTCGCCCGGACCCGCTGGGAGAAGTCCGTGGAGGCCCCGATGGCCACGCTGGCGACCAACACGGGGCTCACCATGGGCGCGGCCGAACCGGTCACGGCGACGCAGAGTTCGGCGTCCAGGGCCAGCCGGAACCGCTCACCGACGATCATCTGGTGAGCCGTCACCAGTCCTGGGGTCAGGGTCAGCGCGGGCGCACCCTCGATCCGCTGCCCGACGGCGAGATCCTCGAAGTACGGACCTCCCGGACGGCTCCCCGGCTGCACGGCACCTCCCGACATCGGCGCGGCTGACGGTGACCCGTCGTTGACCGCAACCTATCGGCCGGCCTCAGCCTGCCCGCAAGGCCCAGTCGTCGTCGCCGAGCGCCAGGCGGTCGAGTATCGTCCCGTTCGGGATCTTGGGTCTCATGTGCAGGCCTCGGCTTGAGTAGGAGGTTCAGGCCAGATGGGCGGCAATCGATTCGGCGAGGGTGTGGACGTCGCGTTCGCCGGCGGCGCCGGTCAGCACGAGGGCTTCGGCGTCGTCCACGACGTAGCGAAGGTCCGTACCGTTGATCAGGCAGGACACCCGAGTTGCCGCCCATGCCAGCCGCTTCAGCGTCCGTCGGTGTCGAAGCGGCCCACGTTCGGTGGTTCAACTTCGACGGGCCGGACGACATGAACAACGGGCCGCCGGCGAGCTCCGACGCAACCGGCAGCTGCGCCGCCTCCTCGGCCCTGGCGATGAGCCTGCCCCGGCCGTCTGGCCGCAGCCGCGAGCTTAAGGTCGACCGATGGCGGATTGCTCCGCGCGCTCAGCGAGCTGGCCCACGCGCACCGCGTCGAAACGATCCTCGTGGGCGCCGCCGCCCGCGACCTACTGGTGGACACCGCCGGCCGGGCGCCGCTGCGCCGCGCCGAGGACGTGGACATCGCCGTCCGCGTCGGCGGCTGGCCCGACTATCGAAGGATCACGCTTCAGGGCCGCTCTGTCGGTGGAGCCTTAACTGGCGTGCCGACGACCATCCCAGCCGCTCGCGCCCCGTCGGCGAGCCGGTGGTCGTAGGCGATAAACGTCGTCAGTTCGTCGCCGAGGAGAAGCGCTGAGGCCAGGTGCAGCGCGTCGAGGGTGCGCAGCGTGGGATCGCCGATGTCGCAGGCGACGTCTTGCACCGCGCGGTCGAGGGGAACCAGATCCAGGTCGCCGACCACCGCGCGGGCCTCCGCCACGACCGGCCCGCCGACCCTCCGGGCTGCCCGCAGGACCTCGATGCGTCCCAGCTCGCTGGTGACCACTGGTTGCTCACGGCGCACGTTCAGCCACTCGCGCAGCGCCTCGCTCTCAGCTTCGCGCCGGACCAACGTCATCAGCGCCGAGGAGTCCAGGTAGATCACAGCCTCTCCTCGCGTTCGGCATCGAGCAACTCCTGGTTGGTCGGCTCCCCGGCAGGGATCGGCACGGGACGCGGTGATCGGAGGCGTCCGCTCGGGCTGGTCGCTGGCACGAGTCGTCCTGAGGCGACCAGCCGATCTCTAGCGTGCTGGGAGACTCGCGGTGGTGCCAGCACGGCGACCAGGTTGCCCCGCTCGGTCACTTCCACCGTCTGGCCCGCCTTGACCAGCGCGAGATACCGCGAGGCATTCTGCCGAAGTTCGCGGACACCTATACGTTCCATGCGACAACTGTAGCACTTTAGGTGCTATATGCGCGCGGTTCGACGGACGCACTGCGGTGGCCCGACCGTCCGGCGTGCGCTCATCAGTCGAACACTGCCCAGCAGATGTCGTTCCGCAACCCGCTGGTCATCGAGCACGAGCTGGCGAATCGCTTCCGGGAGTTGGTCGCGCTGCCACCCGGACTCAGCTCGCCCGGCGGCATGGCCCTCGCCGTTCGGCGCGGCAGCACGTGCCGCCTTGATCGTATAGGCGGCCGCGCCGAGTTCGTGCCAGGGGCCGGCAGTAGCCCAAGTACACGACCGCGTCACGGCTACTGTCACCGGCATGAGCGAGTACGGGTTCGACACCCGGGCGATCCACGCCGGGCAGGCTCCGGACCCGGCGACCGGCGCGGTGGTCCGCCCGATCTATGCCACCTCCACCTACGCCCAGCGGGCGGTCGGGGAGCACCAGGGGTATGAGTACTCGCGGTCGGCCAACCCCACCCGGACCGCGCTGGAAACCGCGCTGGCCGCGGTGGAGGGCGGCACCCGCGGCCTCGCCTTCGCCTCGGGGCTGGCCGCCGAGGACACCCTGCTGCGTACGGTGTGCCGGCCGGGGGACCACGCCGTGATCCCGCACGATGCCTACGGCGGCACCTTCCGGCTGTTCGACCGGATCCACGAGCCGTGGGGGCTGACCTACAGCGCCGCCCCGATCGGGGACGTGGCCGCGGTCAGGGAGGCGATCCAGCCGCAGACCTCGGTTGTGTGGTTGGAGACCCCGACCAACCCGCTGCTCGGCATCGGTGACATCGCCGCGCTGGCCACGGTGGCGCACCGGGCCGGCGCGCTGCTGGTGGTGGACAACACGTTCGCCTCGCCGTACCTGCAGAACCCGCTGGCGCTTGGCGCGGACGTCGTCGTGCACTCCACGACGAAGTACATCGGCGGGCACAGCGACGTGGTCGGCGGCGCGCTGGTGGTCGCCGACCCGGAACTGGGCGAGCAGTTGGCGTACGCCCAGAACGCCATCGGCGGGGTGGCCGGGCCGTTCGACGCCTGGCTGACGTTGCGCGGTTTGAAGACGCTGGGTGTACGGATGGATCGGCACTGCGCCAACGCCGAGGAGATCGTCGACCTACTCACCGCGCACCCGGCGGTGGCCTCGGTGCGCTACCCCGGGCTGCCGAGCGACCCAGGCCACGAGGTGGCGGCAAAGCAGATGCGCGGTTTCGGCGGGATGGTGGCCTTTTCCCTCGCCGGCGGCGAGCCCGCGGCCCTGGACATGCTGACCAAGACGAAGCTGTTCACCCTGGCCGAATCCCTCGGCGGGGTGGAGTCGCTGATCGAGCACCCCGGCCGGATGACGCACCTGTCGACCGCCGGGTCGCCGCTGGAGGTCGACCCGGCGCTGGTCCGGGTCTCGGTCGGCATCGAGAACGCGGCCGACCTGGTCAGCGACCTGGCGCAGGCGCTGGGCTGAGCGGCGGATCCGTCCCGGTCCGGCGCAGCGTCTCCGGCGCGGTCAGCGCGAACAGCGCGGCGCCGCCCAGCACGGCGGCCGTCGCGCCGAAGGCCGCCTCGTAGGACGCCACGTCGGCCAACCTCCCGGCGATCAGCGGGCCGCTGACCGCGCCGGCGTCGCCGGCCATGCTGAAGGTGGCCACCACGGTGCCACCCCGGCCGCGGACGATGTCGCCGAGCACCGCCGCCGGGGCCACGTCGAGCAGCCCGGAACCCAGCCCGTAGGTGCCCAGCGCCGCCAGGTAGACCGGCAGCGACGCCGGCAGGGCGAGCAGGCCGATCCCGAGACCGGCCAGCGCGCAGCCGCCGACCAGCACGGGCCGGCGGCCCAGGTGGTCGGCCAGCCTGCCCGCCGGGAACAGCACCGCGCCGTTCACCGCGGCGACGGTGAGGAAACCGATCCCGGTCCACAGCGGGCTGCGGTGCAGCGAGTCGGCGACGAACAGCGGCACCAGCGCGCTGCGTACCCCGTTGGACATCCAGTCCGCGAACTGCGCGCCGAGCGCCGCCCGGTAGGCCGGCAGCCGTACCGCGGTCCGCAGCGTCATCGGCGGCGGCGCACCCGGCGCCAGCCGGTCGGCGAGCGGGGTGTTGCGCAGCTGGTACAGCCCGATCCCGCCGGCCAGGGCAAGGGTGGCGGCGTAGAGGAAGAACGGCGCCCGGATGGATGCGCTGGTGACGAGCCCGCCGAAGGCCGGGCCGGCGATACCGCCGAGCAGGAAACCGCCGGACCACAGCCCGGTGGCCCGACCGCGCTGATCGGGTCGGACCAGCCGGATCAGGAGGCTGACCGCGCTGACGCTGAACATCGCCGAGCCGACGCCGCCGACACCGCGCAGCACGAGCAGCTGGGTGTAGGTCTGGGATAGCCCGGCCAGTGCGCTGGAGACCGCGACGATGCCGATGCCGGTGGCCAGGATGATCCGCTCGCCGAACCGGTTCACCAGCCGACCGCTGAAGAGCGCCGAGCACAGCCGCATCAGCGCGAAGACGCTGAGCACCGCGCCGGCGGCGGTCCGGCCCACCCCGAAGTGCCGGGCGAAGACCGGCAGCGCGGGGGCGACGAACCCGAAGCCTAGGGCCACCGAGAACGCCACCGCGGACAGGACGCCGACCTCGCGCGGCAGATCACCCAGCAGGCGCCTCGGCATGTCCCATCCCACCACGTCGCAGGCCGCTCGCCGGCCGGCTCGTGGAGCGTATGGCCGGCGCCGGCCGGTCGCAGGCTCCACCCCACGCCCGGTCACGAGCCTGCCCGCCGTACGACGACTCGCGCTCAAGCCCGCCGGCCTCGGCGTCGATGCCGCTAGGACTCGATCTGGGAAAGCTCAGGAAGTGGTCATGGAACTGCACACCGCCCAATGGGACGTCACCGCCGGCTGGTCAACTCCGCTCCCGGACTGGGACGGCCGGCAAACCCTGGTCATGGCCTTCGGCGGAACGGCCCTGTACGACGATCCCGGCGCCCTGTGCGATGTGCGATGTGCCTACCCCACATCGTGCGTCATCGGCTGCTCGACGTCCGGGGAGATCTTCGGCGAGACGGTATGTGACGATACCGTCACGGTCGCCGTCGCCCGCTTCGCCACCACGCGCCTCACGCTGGTATCGGAGCAGGTCACCGATCCGGGTCACTCCCATGCCGCCGGGCTGAGCCTGGGCAAGCGGCTACTCGGCGCGGAACCGGAGCTGCGGGCGGCCTTCGTGCTCTCCGACGGGCTCGGCGTCAACGGCAGCGAACTGGTATCCGGGCTGGTGGACGGTACCGGGCAGGGCGTACCCATCAGTGGGGGCCTGGCCGGCGACGGTACCCGGTTCGTCCGGACCTGGGTACTGGTCGACGGCGCCCCGCGCGCCGGGTATGTCACCGCGGTCGGTTTCACCGGGCCGGACGTCGCGGTCAGCCACGGTTCGCGCGGCGGCTGGGACATCTTCGGACCGGAACGGCGGGTCACCCGTTCGGAGGGCAATGTGCTCTACGAACTGGACGGGCAGCCGGCCCTGGAGCTGTACAAGAAGTACCTGGGTGAACGAGCCGCGGGGCTGCCGGCGACCGGTCTGCTCTTCCCGCTCGCGCTGCGGCCGACCGGCGCGGCCCAGGGTCGGCTGGTGCGCACCATCCTCGCGGTGGACGAGGACGCCCAGAGCATGTCCTTCGCCGGGGACGTGCCGCAGGGTTCGCTGGCCCAGTTGATGCGGGCCAGTTTCGATCGGCTGGTCGCCGGCGCATACGACGCGGCGGCCGCCACCCAGAAGGCGCCATCGGGAGGCCCGACCCTGGCGGTTGCCGTGAGCTGCGTCGGGCGCCGCGGCCTGCTCGGGCGGCGGACGGAAGATGAACTGGAAGCCGTGCTGTCCGCCCTTCCGGGCGATGCGCAGACCGTCGGCTTCTACTCCTACGGCGAAGTGTCACCCACGGAGGCCGACGCCGGGGCGCTGCACAACCAGACGATGACTGTCACGGCCTTCGGGGAGCGCTGCTGAGGCCATGGACGAGGCGGCGGAGTGCCACCCGTGCCTGGCGCGCCAGCTGCGTCGGCTTCGGATACCCCCCGGCGAGCCACCCGACCGCGACCAGTGGGCGAAGCTCGTGCGGCTGGTCAGCGACTCCTACGGCGAGGCGGACGACGGGCGGTACACGCTGGAGCGTTCCATCGAGGTCTCGTCGGACGAGATGAGGGCGCTGCACGATGTGCTGAGTCGCCAGGCCCTGGAGGACGAGCTGACCGGGCTACCCAACCGGGCGTCGCTGACCGAGCAACTCGAGGCCACGCTCGCCCGTCGGCGTCGCGGCGGCTCCGACTCCGCCGTGCTGTTCATCGACCTGGACGGCTTCAAGCGGGTCAACGACAGCCTCGGGCATGCCGCCGGTGACGAACTGCTGGTACGCACTGCCGAACGGATTCGTGGCTCGATCCGCACCGGGGATGTCGTCGGCCGCCTCGGTGGTGACGAGTTCGTCGTACTGTGCCCCGACGTCGAGGGGATCGAGGTCGCCGTGGGGGTGGCCCGGCGGATCGCCGCCCAGCTCGAGTCGCCGTACCACATCGGCTCCCAAGACGCCACGATCAGCGCCAGCATCGGTATCGCCCTCGCTGTACCCGGCGTGACCGGCGAGGAGATGCTGCGTCGAGCCGACATCGCCATGTACGAGGCGAAGACCGGCGGTCGGGCGCAGCTCGCCGTCTTCGACGACCAGATGCGGCTGCGGATCGACGGGCGGCTCGCGCTCGAGAACGCGCTGCGCAACGCGCTTACCGCCGACGAGCTCCGGCTGCACTACCAGCCGGTCGTGCGGCTCTCGGACTTCCGGCTGCTCGGATTCGAGGCGCTGGTCCGCTGGCAGCGGCCGGGGTTCGCCATGGTGCCGCCGAACGATTTCATCCCGATCGCGGAGCAGAGCCGGCTCATCACCGCGATCGATGCCTGGGTCGTCAAAGAGGCCTGCCGAGCGGCTTCCGGCTGGCCGGGCGGCGGCGTCTCCGTAGCGGTCAACCTGTCGGCCCGGGACCTGGAGGACGACGGCATGCTCAATGCGGTGAGCCAGGCGCTGCACCGCAGCCGGCTGTCCCCGCACCGGCTCGTCGTGGAACTGACCGAAACCATGCTGA
The DNA here is from genome assembly GCA_963814355.1 of uncultured Actinomycetota bacterium. GTDB lineage: Bacteria > Actinomycetota > Actinomycetes > JADGOV01 > JADGOV01 > JADGOV01. The sequence continues at coordinate 22,858 of CAWFCZ010000005.1, forward strand.
TGGCCGACAGCGCACAGATGCACGTGACCCTCGGCCGGATCCAGGCGCTCGGCGTGCACCTGGCGATCGACGACTTCGGTACCGGGTACTCCTCGCTGTCGTACTTGCGACACCTCTCCGCCGGGTCGCTGAAGATCGACCAGTCGTTCGTGTCCGCGGTGGACGAGGACCGAGGCGCCGACGCGATCATCGGCGCGGTGATCACCATGGCACACGCCCTCGGTTTGCACGTGGTCGCAGAGGGGGTGGAACGGCCCAGCCAGGCGGCCCGGTTGCGACAGCTCGGCTGCGATGCCGCGCAAGGCTACTTCTTCGCCCGCCCGGCGCCGGCGCAGGAGATCTGCCGGTACTTCGACGCCGGCCAGCCGGCGATCTGGGCTGCCAGCCTGCTCCCGGTGCAGGCCAGCCGTTGAGCGCGGGTCACCGTCCGCGGCGCCGAGCCAGATAGTCCGACACGATGTAGTCGCCGAGCGCCTCGTGCGCCGGGGAGAACACTCGCCCGCCGTTGCGCCGGGCGATGCCGTCGACGAACGCGGCCAGCCGCGGGTCGTCGTCGAGCAGGAAGATGTTGATCGTGGCGTGCCGCCGGGTGAGCCGGTCCACCTCGGCCAGGGTGAGTTCCAGGGTGTCCGGCAACGGCGGGTACCAGAAGATCGCCTGCCCGTCGGCCATCAGGTGGGCGGTCGGCTCGCCGTCGGTGACTACCATCACTACCGGCTCGGCGTCCGGATGTCGGGCCAGGTGGCGGCCGGCGAGCATCAGGGCGTGCTGCAGGTTCGTACCCTGCACCTGGTCCTCCCAGGACAGCGCGGCCAGTTCGTCGGCGCGCAGCGTCCGGGCGTAGTTGCTGAAGCCGATGATCGTCAGGGCGTCGGTGGGAAACCTGGTGGACACCAGCGAATGCAGCGCCAGCGCGGTCGACTTTGCCGTCCCCCAGGTGCCGCGGACCACCATCGAGTACGACAGGTCGACGAGCAGCGCGACGGCGGCCACCGTCCGGCGTTCGGTCTCGACCACCTCGAAGTCGTCCACGTGCAGCCGTACCGGACCGGGGCCGGTCCGCAGCACGGCGTTGTGGACGGTACGGACCACGTCCAGCGGTTGCTCGTCGCCGAAGCGCCACTCCCGCGACGAGCCAGTCAGCTCACCGGCCGCCCCGGCGTCGGCGACGTCGTGCTGGCCGGTGCGGTGCGCCTGCAGCCGGGCGAACACCCGGCGCAGCGCGGTCGACCCGATCCGGCGGATCGCCTTGGGGGAGAGCTCGAGGCGCCCGCGGTCCCGCTGCAGGTAGCCCTGCTCCTCCAGGGCCCGCTCGATCCGGCGCAGCGCCTGCAGGTCCTCGACCGCCGGGCGGCCCAGGGCTCGGGCGACGGCCTCCTCGTCGACGTCGTCGAGGTGGGCCCCGGGGTAGTCCTGCGCCAGCGCGTTCTCCAGCTCGTCGAGTTCGGCGAGTTCCTCCAGCGCGTCGGTGGCCTCGCCCAGCCCCATCGGCTGCCCGCGCATCCGCTCCCGGCCGGACCAGTCCAGGTCCGGTCGACGCCCGGCAAGCGCCGCCTGCAGGGCGCTCATCTCGGCGGCCAGGTCCATGTCGGCCAGCGCGGTGGCCATCAGGTCGGCGAGCTCGGCGCGCTGCTCCGGGGACAGCGAGGCCAGCAGCCGGGAGGCGGCCGCCGCCCGGCGGGCCAACGAGTCGACCAGCTCGTCGAGATTCTGTGGGTTGTCCGGGAAGAAGTCGCCGTGGCGGGCCATGAACTCGGCGAACCGCTGCTCGACGTCCTCCCCCCGGGCGTCGGCGTCGAGCATCGCGTTGAGGTCGGCGAGCATGTCCTTCACCCGGGCCATCGCGCCCGGGTCGGTGCCGGCCTGCTCCAGGGCCTGTTTCATGCCGCGGAACTGGCTGTCCAGCACCTCCTTGCGGAGCAGATCCCGGATCTCCTCGTAGGTCTGCCGGGCCTGCGGCGAGCGCCAGTCGTAGTCGGCGAGTTCCCGCACCGCCCGCGCCGGATCACGGGGCAGCGCGTCGAGCTGGCTCTCCCGGAAGCGGGCGTCGTCGGCGGGGTCGGGGAACAAGGCGCTGCGCTCCTCCTCCAGCGCGCGCTCCAGCAGCTCCCTGACCCGCTCCAGGGTGCCGTCGAGGCGGCCACGCTGCCGGGCCTCCCGCTGGCGTTCCCGGACCCGCCGGCGCAGCTCGTCCAGCCCGGACCGATCGCCCAGCCCGCGGCGCAGCAGGTCGCGCAGCGCCTCGGCTGGGCTCTGCCCGTCCAGGACCGCGTCGCCGAGTTCGTCCAGCGCGCCGGCCACGTCGTAGGGCGGCGCCAGCGGGTCCGGCCCGTCGTGCCACGGGCCGTACCGGTACGCCGGGCTGCTCACGACCGGCCGTAGACCGTCGCGCCGTCGACGGAGTCCTTGGCCAGCTTCCGGGACAGGTACAGCCCCTCCAGGGCGAACTCGACCGCGGCCGCGATCAACCCGGGAGACTCGGGGGCGTCCAGGCCGAGCCGTTCCAGGATCTTCGCCAGCCCGGGGATCGGGCCGATCCGGTCCAGCAACAGTTGACCGGCGACCAGGTCGCCGCTCTCCACGGTGGCGCCGTCGGCGAAGCGGCCCAGCAGGCCGGTCAGATCCAGCCCGGACAGCCGGGCGCGGTAGGTGTCGTGCACCGCACGGCGGAGCAGGTGGGTGAGCACGTCACTCTCCCGGCCCTCCTCGCTGGCCTCGAACTCGACCTTGCCGCGCAGCACCGGTACCACCGCCGCCAGGTCGGCCACCCGGGCGACCGGCTGCGGCTCACCGGTGAGCGCCGCCCGGCGCAGCGCGGAGGCGGCCACCGTCTCGGCGGCCGCGATCGCGAAGCGGGCCGAGACGCCGCTGCGGGAGTCGACCGCCGGAGATTCCCGGACCAGCCGGGTGTAGCGGCCGAGGATCTCCACCAGATGCTCCGGCAGCGTGGAGGGCAGCTCCGCCTCCTGGCGGATCAGCGTCAGCTCGTCATCGAGGTGGCGCGGGTAGTGGGTCCGGATCTCCGAGCCGAACCGGTCCTTCAGCGGGGTGATGATCCGGCCCCGGTTGGTGTAGTCCTCCGGGTTCGCCGAGGCGACGAGCAGCAGGTCCAGCGGCAGCCGCAGGCTGTACCCGCGGACCTGGATGTCGCGCTCCTCCAGCACGTTGAGCAGCGAGACCTGGATGCGTTCGGCCAGGTCGGGAAGTTCGTTGACGCTGAAGATGCCCCGGTTGGTCCGCGGCACCAGCCCGTAGTGCACGGTCTCCGGGTCGCCCAGCGTCCGACCCTGGGCCACCTTGATCGGGTCCACGTCGCCGATCAGGTCGCCGACCGAGGTGTCCGGGGTGGCCAGCTTCTCCCCGTACCGCTCGCCGCGGTGCCGCCAGCTCACCGGCAGCTCCTCGCCGCACTCGGCGGCCAGCCGGCGGCAGCGGGCGCAGACCGGGTGGTACGGGGAGTCGTTGATCTCGCAGCCCGACACGATCGGCGTCCACTCGTCCAGCAGGCCGATCAGCGTGCGCATCAGCCGGGTCTTGCCCTGACCGCGCTCGCCGAGCAGCACCAGGTCGTGGCCGGCGAGCAGCGCGCGCTCCAACTGCGGCAGCACCGAGTTGTCGAAGCCGACGATGCCCGGGAAGCGGTCCCGCCCGGAGCGCAAGGCGACCAGCAGGTTCTCCCGGATCTCGGCCTTGACGCTGCGCGGGTGATACCCGGCCGCTCGGAGCTCAGCGAGGGTGCGGATGCCCGGGGCGGGGGCGCTTCCCGGCGGCCGAGGCAGGGTGGTGGACGTCACCGAACCACGCTATGCCCGCCGGCGTCCCGCGCGGTGCACGGCACAGCGCCCGCTCCACCCGCCGGCCCACCGGCTGACGGCGAACGACCCAGTCCCCGTACAGGACGGGATAGCCCGCCTGGGGTCTGCAGGGGTCTGCGCCCCAGACTGCGCGCCAGGAGTGCGCGCCAGACTGCGCGCCAGGAGTGCGCGCCGTGAGTACGCGCCAGGAGAAAGGCATGGATGCCGACGACCAGCAGGTGAGAGCCGGTCACCCGCTGGCTAAATGCTTGAAGATCGCCGCCGCCGCGGCTGCTGACTGCACCGGCGTCGTCCTCGGTGCCGCTGGCGCGCTGAGCCTCTCCTCGACCGGGACCGGCCCCAGCCCGGCCGCCACCTGATCCAGACCGACGCCTGTGCCGACTTCCGCGTCCCGTGATCCAGGCCGCGCTGGCCACACCTGGCTGTGGCTGTCGGGGCCTGGATCACGGCAGCGCACCAGCCCGGAAGGTCGTTGCGATCCCAGCCCACCATGATCAGAGGGCTGACGGCGACCAGGAGCACGCCACGGTCCCCCTACGGTTTACCCAAGCGACCCGAAGGGAGCACCAGATGAGCCTGACACTGAAGGGCTCGCGAAGAGGCATGGCTGTGGCCGCCTTGATTGCCCGGCCGACGCCCGCCACTGCGTTGCCGCTGATCAGCCACAACTTCGCCCACGTGATGCGCCTGAAGCGACCAAGTCCGGGTCATGCGCGCCGGTCCGTTGTGGTGCCGGCCGGCGCACCGCCGAAACCACCGAGGAGATAGTCGCGCTCATCACCGGCGCGAAGAGCGAATAGCGCCTCGGCCCTCATACTGGAAGGCGAAGGATATGACCAACTCTCCCCCCACCAACCAGATCGGCTCGGGGCACCTGGACTTCCCCGCCTTCTTCCACGCGCTCGCCGACATCGACTACCGCGGTCCCATCACCGTCGAGTCCTTCTCCTCCGCGGTGGTCATGACGGGGCTGTCCAGCGACCTCGCGATCTGGCGAAACCTGTGGTGCGACGGGGCGGATCTCGCGCGGCACGCACGTTCATTCATCGCCGACCAGCTCTCGGCCAGTCGGCACCCGTGACGACCGTAGCGGATCTCGCGGGGCGAGCCCGCGCCCTGGTCAGGGAAGGTGGGCGCGCCCTGCTGGGCATCACCGGCACCCCCGGCGCGGGGAAGAGCACGCTCGCGGAGAACCTGGTGCAGGCCCTGCGAGCGAGCCCCCCGAAAGGCCTGTCCCGCCCGGGCTGGGTCGCCTACCTGCCCATGGACGGCTACCATCTCGCCGACGTGGAACTGGAACGGCTCGGGCGGCGTGACCGCAAGGGCGCACCGGACACCTTCGACGCCGCCGGCTACGTCGCTCTGCTCCGCCGGATTCGAGCTGACATCGACGACGTCATCTACGCTCCAGCCTTCGAGCGTGACCTGGAACAGCCCATTGCAGGCAGTATCCCGATCTCACGCGAGGCCCGACTGATCGTCACGGAGGGGAATTACCTGCTGCTCCAAGACGGCGACTGGGCACATGTAGCCTCGCAGCTCGACGAGGTGTGGTTCTGCCACCTGGAGAAAGAGGAACGGGTGCGCCGTCTCGTTGCCCGCCACGTACGCTTCGGCAAGCCTCACGACGCCGCGCTCGCCTGGGTAATGCAGGTCGACCAGCACAACGCCGACGTCATTGATGCCACCCGAGGGCGGGCCCACTTAGTTCTCGACCAACGCGCGCTGCCCGACCTGGCACCCACGGCCTCGACTGAGTGAGCCGGGCTAACTGCCCGTGGACCAAGGCGTGCCGCCGCGACCCGCCGTCGAGCCAGCTTCAGGTACTGGAGTGCTAATCGAGCACCGGAGGAGGAGGGTTGTGACGCTGGCCACTTCAGATGGTGACCGGGTCGGGCGACCCAGCCCGGAAGCCGCGTCCGGTCGGGACGCTGTCTCCTGGCCCCGGGGAGCGCGGCACGTCCGGTACGGCGGTGACTACAACCCGGAGCAGTGGCCGCGTGAGGTGTGGCCGGCCGATGTTGCCCTGATGCTCGAGGCGGGCATCAACCTCGTCAGCCTCGGGATCTTTTCCTGGGGCCTGCTGGAGCCGCGCGAAGGCGAGTACGACTTCCGCGGTCTCGACGACGTCATGGATCTGCTGGCAGGCGTCGGGGTAGACGTCGACCTCGGCACCCCGACCGCCTCGCCGCCGGCCTGGTTCTGGCGCCAGTACCCCCGGGCCCGTCCGGTGACCCGCGACGGCGTCGCGCTCGGCTTCGGCTCGCGCGGGATGGCGTCCCCGAGCTCGCCGGAATACCGTCGGGCCGCCGTCGCGATCACCACCCGGCTGGCGGAGCGCTACGCCGCCCACCCGGCACTGGTGATGTGGCACGTGCACAACGAGTACGGGATTCCGGTCGCCGAATCCTACGACGACTACTCAGTCGCCGCCTTCCGGTCCTGGTTGGAACGGCGGTACGGCTCGGTGGCGGAGGTGAACCGGGCCTGGGGGACCACGTTCTGGGGTCAGACCTACCAGGACTGGGCGGAGATCGACGCGCCCCGCCGGGCCGCGAGCGTCACCAACCCGGCGCAGCGCCTGGACTTCGCCCGGTTCAGCTCCGACGCCCTGCTGTCCTGCTTCATCGCCGAGCGCGACGCGATCCGCCGACACACCCCCGACCTACCGGTGACGACCAACTTCATGGCGACCACCTGCCCGTCGGTCGACTACTGGGCCTGGTGCAGTGAGGTCGACATCGTCGCCAACGACCACTACCTCGCGGCGGAGCGGCCGGACAACCACGTGCTGCTGGCGATGGACGCCGACCTCACCCGCTCACTTGCCGGCGGGGCGCCGTGGATGCTGATGGAGCACTCCACCTCGGCGGTCAACTGGCAGCCGCGCAATCTCGCCAAAGGCCCCGGAGAGCTGGCCCGCAACAGCCTGGCGCACCTGGCCCGCGGGGCCGACGCCGTCATGTTCTTCCAGTTCCGCGCTTCCCGGTTCGGCGCGGAGAAGTTCCATTCCGCGATGGTCCCGCACGCCGGTACCGACACCCGAGTCTGGCGTGAGGTGCTCGCGCTCGGGGCGGACCTCGGCAGGCTGGAGCCGATCCGCGGCACTGCGGTGCGCGCCCGGGTCGCGCTGGTCTGGGACTGGGAGTCCTTCTGGGCCCAGGACCTGGAGTGGCGGCCGTCGGTCGACGCGTCACACCGGGAACGGGTGGAGGCGTACTACACGGCACTGTGGCGGCGCGGCGTGAGCGTCGACTTCGTCCACCCGGCCGCGCCGCTCGACGGATACGACCTGGTCGTGGCGCCGAGCCTGTACCTGCTCGGCGTCGAGGCCGGGGCCAACCTCACCGCCTTCGTCCGCGGCGGCGGTCACCTGCTGGTCTCTTACGGCAGCGGGCTGGTCGACGAACACGACGCCGTGCACGACGGCGGCTTCCCCGGTCCGTTGCGGGAGCCGCTGGGCCTGCGGATCGAGGAGCTGCTGCCCTTCGCCGCCGACGAAAGCGCCCCGCTGGAAGGCGGGGGCACCGGCTCGGTCTGGGCCGACGACATCCGGGCGACCACGGCGAATCCGGTGCTGAGCTTCGCCGCCGGTCGGGCGACGGGTCGACCGGCGGTCACCCGCAACGAGTTCGGCGAGGGCACCGCCTGGTACGTGGCGACCCGGCTCGACGAGCGAACGTTCGAGCGGCTGCTCGGTGGGGTGCTGCGCGAAGCGGGGATCGGCTACGACCGGCCGCCCGCCGACCTCGAGGTCGTCGAGCGGACCGGTGACGACATCCGGCTGCGGTTCTTCATCAACCACGCCGAGGTGGACCGTACCGTCGCCGTGCACGGGCCGGAACTGCTCACCGGCACGGTCGCCCGCGGCAGCCTCGCCGTACCGGCGGGGGCGGTACGGATCGTCCGCCTCGCTCCGGACGCCGGGGCCGCTGCTGCCCCGGCTTCCGAGCCCGGGTCCTGACCGCCGGGGTCTCCGGTACCTGCGGGCACCAGCTGTGGCGCCGGCTGGCCCGGCCAGGTTTGGGGTACCGCTGCCGCGCCGGCCAGCCCGCTGCTCCGCCGGCCAGCCCGCTTGCGGTGATCCGGGCTCGGGCCGCGCTTGCCGTGATCCGGTCCCGGCCAGCCCGCTTGCCGTGATCCGGTCCCGGCCAGCCCGCTTGCGGTGTTCCGGTCCCGGCCAGCCCGCTTGCGGTGATCCAGGTCCGGCCCGCCACAGTCTGGTGTGGCCAGTTGGGCCTGGATCATGGTGTCCGGGGTGGGTCGCGGCGAGTTTGCCGCGGCCGGGTTTGGGGTACCGCTGCCGCGCCGGCCAGCCGCTTGCCGGCCAGCCCGCTTGCGGTGATCCAGGTCCGGGCCGCGGTTGCCGTGATCCGGGCCCGGCCAGCCCGCTTGCCGTGATCCAGGTCCCGCCGGCCACAGTCTGGTGTGGCCAGTTGGGCCTGGATCACGGGTGTCCGGGGGGAGGGGGGCGAAAGCGCCGAGAACGTCACGCTCGAGCCACGCGCGGAGGCCGTTGGGAGGGGTCGCGTCGATCCAACCGTCCGATACCGGTCCCTGCCACGTTGACAGGTCGAGGCGGTCGGGCGCGAACTCGATGTCGTCATCTGCGGACAGCCCGTCAATGTTGCTGCGCCGATCGGAGGGCCGGCGGTACCGCTCGATGAACAGCGGCATGTGAGCGGCCGGGCCAGCCGAATCCCGACCGGATACGAGAAGTTTCGAGTGCTGGGACCGTGGCGACGTTCGATACCGAAGAGCGATCGGTCGGCGGTACGGCGTCGCTGAAGCCCCCGTGCGCCACGCCCTTCCGTGGCCACACACCCAACGAGAAGGGAAGTCAAGATGGCGGTTACGAGTTTCCAGGATTTTCCCCTTGCCGACCGGGACCGGGAGTGGGACGGTGCCGCCGCGGAGAAGCGGGTACGCACCTGGGCCGGCGCCGAGGATGGTCCCAACGAGAAGTACCGCGATGCGCACGTCTGGTACGACGCGGCGAACAAGGACAACTTCACGGCGTACAAGCTCCTGATCGCCGACGTGGTCGGCGGCGACCTACGAGCTGTACCACGCGGAGTGATGGCTGCGGCCGCCGTCATGCAAGGTTCGCGTGGCGGGGTCGACCTGCCGCCCAAGGACATTGATCGCGTGAAGTCCCACCTGGCGAAGTACTACCGGAAGATGGACGACACGGCGCCGTGGGACAGGTAGGCCGCCCGGTCAGGGCGAGGCTTCAGAACGCTCAGCGGATGCGAACGGGCCGCGGTTTGTAGGCGCGGGTCTTAGGTCACGACCACCAGGACCTCGGATAGGAGGAGTGCAGCGGCCAGGTGCAATGCGTCGAGGCTGCCCAGATCGTGAGCCAGGGCGAGGCCGGCCGCGCGCTCGGCGAGTTGTTGGTCGACCTCCAGTACGCCGAACGACGGCCACTCCTCGCGCACCGCCCCGGTGGCGTGGTGCCCGGCGACAAGCCAACGGCGCGGACGGGTCTCGATGAACCCACGCGGCAGATGTAGCACCCGTCCCCCGCCTGCATTGCGGTGCGCACCAGATCGCTGCCCGCCTCCGCCACGTAGCGCTCGACCAGCGGTAGAGAGTCAGCGCGCTCGGCGAGCACCAACTCGGCCGCCGCAGCCGAGCCGGCCCGCACGAACGATGTCGGCTAGTAGTGGCCGACCATGAAGGGTGACTCGGGCCGCTTCGCCCCGTCCGACGGCGCAGGTGCCGACTTCGGCGCGGCGCTGGGCAGCCACAGGTCCAGGCCGAGCGCCCCGGCCGGGGCCAGCAGGACCAGGACCGGCAGCAGGTAGCGAACGTCGAGCGTGACGGTCATCGCGGCGGCCACGCACAGCCCCAGGCCACCGGCGGCCAGCCCGGCGGCCGCCCGGCGTCGCGGGTCGCCCGGGCGGCCGGCCAGCAGGGCTCCGGTCAACGCGAGCAGCGCGCCCGCGGCCAGCAATGGTCCGGGTAGGAAGCCGACGTGCTGGTAGCCGCGCAGCACGGCCGCCGGCCAGGCGGCGGGTTGCGGCGGGACCGTCGTGCTGTCCGGTGCCCGGGTGGCCTGGCTCAGTCGGCCCGGGCCGAGCACGACCATCCACCGAGCCGGGTCGGTGCGGGTCTGGAAGCGCCAGGACCCGGCCGGCCAGTCCGCCGGCCGGCTGGTGCGTCCGGGTGAGGAGTACTGCGCCAGGTCCGAGCCGACGGCCCGGGCGTAGTCCCCCGGCTGGGCGGCGACCACGGCGAGGGCCCAGCGTTGGGCCACCTGGTCCCTGGTCTGCCCGGCCGGCGGATGCAGCCTGGCGAAGGGCGAGTCGCGGCTCCAGGTGTAGAAGGTCGGCCGAAGTCGGGAGCCGAGCGGTTCGGCCGGGCAGAGCGGCGGTGTCGAGGCCGGATGGCACCGGGCAAAGGGCGCGACCTTGCCGTAGAACCACCGGCCGTCGTAGGAGGTCAGGCCGAAAGAGCCGTGCCCGGCCTGGAACCAGACGGCGTACCCGACAAGGGGCATCACGGCGGCCCCGGTCAGGACCAGAACACGCCGCCAGCCGACCCCGCGGATCACCAGCAGGACGACCCCCACTACGAGCACGGCCGCCCCGACCGTCCGGGTCAGCGTCGCCGCGGACAGCAGCACGCCGCCGGTAACGGCCCGGGCTGTGCTGACCCGCCGCGCCAGGACCAGGGCCAGGCCCCCGAGGGCAAGCGCCTCGAAGAGCGTCTCGGCAAGCAGGAACTGCTCAACGTTGACCTGATAGGCATCGAGCAGCACGGGCGCGGCCCCCAGAGCCGACACCCAGCGGCGGACGCCGAGGCGCTGCAACAGCAGGTAGGTGCCGACGCCCAGAGCCAGGCCGAGCAGATGCTGGACGATCACCACCGCCATGGTCCGGTCGGTCCACAGCAGTAGCCGCAGGAAGGCGGAGTAGCCCAGCGGATGCCAGCGGCCCGGCTGGAGCCGGTTCGCCCAGTACACGTAGTCGTAGGAGTCGCCGATCAGCATCAACCCCGGCCGGTAGGCCACCGTCGCGGCCACCCGCAGGACCATGCCCGCCCCCAGCACGGACAGGAAGAGCGCGTGGGCACGGCAGGTCCGTCCGACGGCTGGACCGACGGTACTTACCTGGCGGATCAGTCCTGTCCCTCAATCTCGCCGACCTCGTCGAGGCCGCGGTTCACTCGGCGGACCTTGTCGGTGATCTCGCTCGCGGTGCCGGCGAACCGACGCTCGGCCGCCCGGAGCTTGGCGGCCTCAGCGGTGAGTTCCTCAGCCTCCGGGTTGCGGGTGGGGCGATGCTTCAGCGTCCACATCTCCTGGCGCAGGTTCGACGCGTCGCGCAGGATCCGTTCCCGGTCCTGGCGCAGCGCCTCGATCTCCTGGGTCTGTTCGCGGAGCTGGTGGGCCTGGGTGGCGGCCATGGTTTGCAGGCTTTCGGCGGCCTCGATCAGCTGGTGGATGAGCTCGACTAGTCGGGGTTCCAGCCGGGTCAAGGACTCCACGACCGGGGCGAGGTCGGCCAGCAGCGCACGGCCGGCGACCGGCGGCGCAGCGGCCTCCACCCGAGGACTCTCCGGCGGCGGCTCGGGCGGAGTCATCGCCGCCCGCTCCGCCTCGGCAAGCTGGTCAGCGGTGACGTGTGCTTCCGGGTCGACCCACCAGGTCTCGGGACCGGTGCCACCCGGCCGGCGCAGCAGCCCCAGCGTCTCCAGCGCATGCCGTACATCCTTGGGGTTGAGGTCGAGGTTGGCGACGGTGGCGCGGAAATCCAGCTCACCCAGCCCGGTGTCGGGGTCGGTCCGGGCGCGCAGCGCGCGCAGCGCCCAGTTGAGCTGAACGTGGCGCGCGGCCGTGTCGAGCTGGGAGTACGCGGTGATCCGGGCCGCCGGCTCCACCGCCGGGGCGTCGGATTCTGCCGACAGGTCGAGCGGGGCGAGTTCCCGAGCGGTGCCGACCGGACCGTCGAGCAGGATCCGCTCGGCCCGCTCGAGAGCAGCCAGGGTGGCGGCCAGCGCGTCGAGGGTTTGCGGGTCCGGGTCGAGGCCCAGGTCCGCGGCCAGCACCTCGACCAGCGGACGGCCCGGCCGGTCGCCGGGGGGGCGGGAGGAGCGGGTGGCCGCCCACCCGAGCACGGCGGCCTGCAGCGTCGTCTCGACCCGCACGGTCGCGGTCGGTCCTGACCCGGCTGGCACGAGGCTCCCCTCGGTGGCGGTGCTCGGCAACCTCCACCGTACGACGCAGTCCGGCCCCGTCAGGACAGGCCGCGCATCAGGCGGCCGAGTTGGTCGGCCAGCGGCTCGGCACCGGAGGAGTTGTCGACCCTCAGATGCGGAACCGGCGGCGGGGTGTCCGGCTGCATCCGGGCTAGGAAGGCGTCGAACCTGGTGAGCTTGCCCTCGTCGCGCGGCAGGCCGCGCGCCAGCAGCCGGCTGCGGAGCGTTGGCCCGTCGCAGGCCACCCAGACCAGCCGTACCGGATGCCCGCCGAGGTCGCCGACGAACCGGCGCCACACCGGCGGCCGCCGGATCTGCTCGGTGAACGGCGCCTCGAGCAGCACCGGGCAGCCGGGCCCTCGGACCTGGGCGGCGGCCGCGGTCAGTCCGGCGTACTCGTGGGCCTTGACCTGCTTGTCGTACCAGGGGCCTTCGCGTTCCCCCGGTGGTCGGCCGGCGGCGGCCAGGGTGGCCGCGACGAAGTTGCCGAAGAGCGTGTCCTTGTCCAGCACCGCAGGGACCGGTCGGAGGTGGCGAAGCAGCAATCCGGCCGCGGTGGACTTGCCGGCTCCCGGCGCGCCGGCCACGACCCACACCGTCGCGGGCGCCGTCACGGCCTCAGCGTGGTCGGGGGCGCCGTCATAGCCTCAGCGTGACAGTAGGCCGTCGGGCTGCGCTCACCCGGACGGCTGACCGCGACGCGCCCGGTAGGCGGCCACGTTGGTGCGGTTGGCGCACGAGGTCGAGCAGAATCGCCGCGACCGGTTCTTGGACAGGTCGACCAGTACGTCCGCGCAGCCGCCCGCGGCGCAGGTCTGCAAGCGGCCGAGCTCGTTCTGCCTGATCACGTCGGTCATCGCCATCGCGGCCTCGACCGCCATCCGGTCGGCCAGCGGGGCCTCCGGCGGGGTGGCATGCAGGTGGTAGTCCCAGCCGTCGTGCTTGACCAGTTGGGGCAGCGCCCGGGCATCGCGGAGCAATTCGTTGACCAGCGCGGCGGCGGTGTCCTCCTCGACGTGCCACAGTGTGCGGAGCCGGGGCCGCAGCGCGCGGACCGCCGCCAACTCGGCGGCGTCCCGGCGGCGCTGCCCGGTCCAGCCCCACGCCTCGACGAAGGCGTCGAGCGCGGCGACGTCGGCCAGCTCGTCCGCGTCGTCCTGATCGGTGTTCACCAACGCCGCGGCGGCGGCCAGGGCCACCTCCGTGTCATGAGCAAACAGCATCTTGACTCCTTTCACGGAGTCGTTTACCGTTCTGATGGCGTAAGGATCGTACCGCCAATCGCCACTTACTCGACAGGACCTGGAGGCTGTGACCCGATGGACCGGTTCAACGGCGGCGCCGGCCTGTCGCTGGCGGTGCTCTCGGCCGCGACCTTCGGCACGTCCGGCGCGTTCGCGGCCTCGTTGATCGACGCCGGCTGGAGCCCCGGCGCGGCGGTCACCGCCCGCATCGTGGCGGCCGCCGGACTGCTGACCGGTCCGGCGCTGCTGACGCTGCGCGGGCGCTGGTCGCTGCTGCGCCGCGGCTTCGGAATGATGGTCGCCTACGGACTCGTCGCCGTCGCCGGCTGCCAGCTCTGCTACTTCAACGCGGTGGCGCACCTCTCGGTCGGCGTGGCGTTGTTGCTGGAGTACCTGGGCGCGGTCCTCGTGGTCGGCTGGCTCTGGCTGCGCCACAGCCAGCGGCCTCGGTGGCTGACCGTACTCGGCGCGGCGACGGCGATCGGCGGCCTCGTGTTGGTCCTGGACCTGACCGGCTCACACCGGCTGGACCCGGTCGGCGTGCTGTGGGGTCTTGCGGCGGCCGTCGGTCTGGCGGTGTATTTCCTGCTCTCCGCGGCGCTCGATGAGCCGCTGCCCCCGCTCGTGATGGCCTGGGGCGGGATGGTGGTCGGCGCCGGGGCGCTCGTCGGGCTCGACGCGCTCGGGGTACTGCCGATGCGCGCCCCCCGGACCGACGTCACGATGCTCGACCAGCAGGTCAGTTGGCTGGTACCCGTGCTCGGGCTGTCGCTGGTGGCTGCGGTGGTGGCGTACTCGGCCGGCATCGGCGCGGCCCGACTGCTGGGTGCCAAGGTCGCCTCTTTCGTCGGGCTGAGCGAGGTGCTCTTCGCGGTGTTCTTCGCCTGGCTGCTGCTCGGTCAGGTGCCGGTGGCGGTGCAGTTCGCCGGTGGCGCTCTGATCGTCCTCGGCATCGCCGCCGTCCGAGTCGACGAACTGCGCGGGCATGCCGTAGCCGGTGGTCCGGAGGTTGTGGCGGTCGGCTGACCGGCTGCCGCGCTCGGCACGGCGGATACAACTCGGGAAGGCAGCCGGCGCCGATCGGGGCGGCTGCCCTGGTGCTGCTCCCGGGCCGCGACTGGTCCGGCGAGCGGTATCCGGCCGTTTTGCTCGCGGGCGGCTTCAGGCGCGTGGCTTCAGGTGCGCGTTGAAGAACTCCACGATCCGCCGGCGAGTGTCCCGAGCAGACGGGCCGTGGAAGTCGTTGCCGGTGAGCGTGGCCAGCACGGCAAACAACGCCGGTACGTCGGCCCGGTCATGATCGTTGAGAAAGGCGTGGCCAGCCCCGGGGTACTCCTTGATGTCATGGTCCACCCCAATCTCGCTCAGGACGCGCCCTAGCCGCCCGGCGGCGCCGCGGTTCGCAAGGTCCTTGGCGCCATAGCTACCGACGATCGGGCAGGCGCCGCTCAGGAAGCTCTCGGAATAGACGTTCCGGCTGACGGTGCCGTAGTTCACGCTTGAGGCGGCGTAGCGCCGGGAGGGGGCGAGGAGCAGCGCGAAGCCGCCGCCCGGGGAAAGCCGATCACTCCGATGCGCCCGATGCAGTCCGGCCGGGCACCGAGCCACGTCCGTACCGCTTCGATGTCATCGAATGCAGGGCCGCTCCTGGCCCGAGCGTCCCGCATGACGGAGCGGAGGCAGCGGGATCTTGCTCCCGCCCCGGTACAGATTAGGTGCGACGGCCAGGTAGCCTTCGGCCGCCAGCCAGTCCGCCTGGTTGCGCACGTCCCGCGTCATGCCGAACGCGTCGTGGATCACCACCACGCCCGGCCAGGGCGCCGGCCCGGTCGGTTCCGCCAGGTAGCCGGCCAACGCGCCACGCTCGGCTGGGATCGTCACGTCGGGCATGCCTGCCGTACCTGCTCACTGCTCGATCCGCCGACCGCCGACACAGTAGTAGGCCAGGACGTAGTGACCTTGGCCGGGTGGGCGGTCCGGCGCTGACTTCGGGCTCTCCTATTTCGGTTCGTCCAACCCCAGTGCGGTGTCGCCGATCCAGGTGACCACACTGATCAGCAGCGAGGCGATCACCGCCGGTGCAATGCCGTCGATGGCCATCCGGCTGGTAAGCCATGCGGTGAGCCCCAGCATCGCCGCGTTGATGACGATGAGGAACAGGCCGAGGGTGAGGATGAGCAGCGGAAACGACAGGAACTTGAGCACCGGCCGCACCACGACGTTGACCACGGCGAAGATCACGGCGATGATCAAGTAGCTCGAGACGCCCTGCTGCACGTGGACGCCTGGCACGACAGCGGCGATGATCCATACCGCGACCGCGATGATCAGCAGCTTCGCTATCAGGCGCATACCCAAATCATGCACCCGGGGTTGTGGGGCCGGTCGATGGCGTCTGGCGAGCCAGCCCTGATTCGGCGGGAACCGCCGCCGTACCGCCGAGTCTGGCTACCCCAGGGATGGGTTGGGGAAGGTGTGTGGGGTGCTGGTACCGGTGGGTTTCCCCGACCCGGGGGCGGGTGGTGGGGTGGCCGGGGGGTTGGGGACGGCGCGGCGGTGGTTCGTCGGGGTGGTGTCTCGGTCGGGTTATGGGTTGTCGACGAGTTCGCTTTTGGCTTGGCGGATGGTGAGGGTGCGGTGGGTGGTGAGGGTGATGTCGGGGATGGGGAAGGTGTCGGGGATGCCGGTGACGGTGAAGGTGGCCGCCCAGGTGACGGTGAGGGAGGCGGTTACCGTCTGGTTGGTGCGGTAGGTGTGGGTGAGGTAGTAGTCGGGGTGCTCGGCGGGGAGGATGCCGGGCTGGTAGGGGGTGCCGGGGGTGTCCGGGCCGGTGGTGCCGTCGCCGTAGGTCCAGGCGTAGTGGGGTTGGGCGGTGAGGACGGCCGGGAGGGGGACGGTGACGGTGAGGGTGAGGGGTGGGTTGTTGGTGGTGGCGAAGATTTGCGGGAGGTTGACCAGCCCGCCGTCGGGTGGGGCGGTGGTGATGGTGGGTTGGGGGAGGTGGGCGTCTTTGAGGTAGCGCAGGAACGCGGTTTGGGCGTCGGCGAGGGTGACGGTCTTTGGGACGCCGATGCAGCGGCTGCCGGGTTGGCGTAGCGGTGCGGTGGTGGATCCGGCGGGGCGGGTGAAGGTCCACATCCGCAGCTGGGTGGGTGGGCAGGTGGTGGCGGCGGCGCAGTTGTGCCCGGCGCCGTTCCCGTCGGCGTCCATGGTCTCGTTCCCGGTGCAGGCGAGTTCGTAGAAGTACTCCAGCCGCACCCCACCCGCCGTGCCGCTACCCGGCGCGGACCCGTAGAACGTCCCATTGATGTAGGTGTACTTGTAACCGTCGGAAGTTGTGGTGCCGCATCGAATCCAGTCACACGGCGGATCTGCTCTGGCAACTGGACACGCGAAAATGCTCAGGAAAAGGGCTCCAAAAGCACCTAGCAAGGCCAATCTGCGATTCATCAAGACGCAACTTCTTTGATGCTGCTAATGATCCAGGTTCTTCCCCGCCACTGAACCGCAACGCTGTCAACGTAGGCGGGTCTACTCCGAACAGTTCCCACATAGTGGCCGTCTAAATCGAGGATTTTGACGGATGGGGCGCGCATGTGCGCTCGAATGGAGCCGCTACCTGCGACGAACTCAAGTGGGACAAGCTTGTCCACCACGAGGGGCGATCTGGCGAGATGATGGTGTCGGCGTGCATTTCCGGTCACGGATTGCTGGTAGTTCGTACAAACGGCGCAGTTGGGTGATACGTACAGCTTAAGCGAAATGTCATTGCCGGCCACCGCAGCCCTATTCACCGCCGCGTAATAGGCCCGAACAAAGGCGGCGGCACTGGCTGGTGTCGGACCGGGAGGCGTCGCCTTCGGCGAGGCCGACGGAGCGCTGGTCGGCTTGGCGTCCGCGGAGGACCCCGCGCTGGCGGACAGCGCGGCTACCGGCTTGGGCTGGTCAGGGCTGGGGCTGCAGGCGGTGGCCAGCCCAACGACAAGCGCCGCCACGACAGTCCGAACCGGGCAAAGGCGCATGGTTCGGGAGTCTAGGTGCGAACCCGCCCATAGGCTAACTGACCGTCCACAAGCTCACCGGTCGCCCGGCCGGGCGGCTACCTACGCGGCTCTGACCCGGCAGGTGAGTCCAACTCGGCGCGGAAGCCGGCCAGCTCCTCCGCGATCCGTTCCGGGCACTCCTCCGGCAGCAGGTGTCCGCGCCCAGCCAGTGGTACCCAACTCGCACTCGGCAGTTCGTCGGCCAGCCGCCGGCCGTAGGCGAGGGAGTGCACGCGATCTTCGGTTCCCCACAGCAGCAAGGTGGGAGGGGGCGCCTGGCGTACTCGGTCCCAGGCCGCCTGGGTGCGCGCCGGGTCGACCGACTGGACGAAGCGAACCAGCCCTCGGGCGCCGTCCGGGCTGAGCAAGGGCGCGGCGTAGCGCCGCAGCACCTCGGGCGGCAGGAGCCGGTTCGACCCGAGCCCGGTGGCCAGCAGCCGTCGGGCCAGCGCGCGGCCGGGCCCGGAGGCGTACGCCTGGCCCAAGACCGGCAAGGTGAGTGGGAGGACGGCCGGCACCGGCCACACGTCCGGGTGTACCGGCGTGCCCAGTAGCGCCAGGCCGGCAACCCGCTCGGGCGCCATGGCGGCGAGGTGTACCGCCACGGCGCCGCCGAGGACGTGGCCGGCAACCGCGACGCGTGGCATGTCGAGCAGATCCAGCAGCCCCAGCAGCAGCCTGGCCTGAGCCGGGAAGTCGTACCCGGCGACTCGCGGCTTCTCGGAATGTCCGAGTCCAATCAAATCCGGCGCCACCGTCGGTACGTCGTGCTCCAGGTCCCGCATCACGTCCCGCCACAGGTAGGACGACGTCGGGAGCCCGTGGATCAGCAGCAGCGGCAGGCCGCCGGTGTTGCCCCGGCCGTGCCGAACTACGTGCACCCGCCGGTCATCCACGACGTGATCCGTGCCGGGCAGCGGGTGCGGGTCGCGCATGAGCGCGAGAGTACGACCCCACCAAGTTCCTCGGCGATCGCGGTCCGGGCGCTGGCCGAAACGACTCGCGGCGATCCGGCGTTTGACGGCTGCCACGCGTTCGCATCCGGGAGGCTGGGACACTGAAGACTGCGGCCGTCGACGATGAGGGTCGCAGGAGCAGGGAGGGTCTCATCATGACCGGAAACTTGGCTGGCATTCTCACCGACACCGCAGCGCGCTATCCCGACCGGCCCGCGGTCAAGCTCGGCGACACGACGCTGAGCTACGCCCGACTCGACGCTGCCGTGGCCCGCTGCGCCGGAATGTTGCGCCGACTCGGCGTGCAACCGGGCGACCGGGTCGGCGTCATGCTGCCGAACGTGCCGTACTTCCCGATCACCTACTACGCCATCCTGCGGATCGGGGCGGTCGTGGTGCCGATGAACGTTCTGCTCAAGGGCCGCGAAACGTCGTTCTACCTCACCGACTCGGGCGCCAAGGTCATCTTCGCCTGGATGGGTTTCGCGGATGCCGCCAAGGTAGGCGCCCAGGCGGCCGGCGCCGAACTCGTGGTGGTGACACCGGGAGAGTTCGACAAACTGCTCGCCGGCGAGGAGCCGGTCGCCGACGAGGTCGAGCGGGACGCCTCGGACACCGCGGTGATTCTCTACACCAGCGGCACCACCGGTACGCCGAAAGGCGCCGAGCTGACCCACGCGAACATGGCCAGTAACGCGGCAACCACCGCGAAGCTCGTCAGTGCCACGCCCGAGGACCGCTTCCTCGGCGCCCTGCCGCTCTTCCACTCCTTTGGACAGACTGCCTCGATGAACCTGGCGATCTCGGTGGGCGCGACGCTCAGCCTGCTGCCGAAGTTCAGCGCCAAGGAATGCCTGGAGATTGTCCAGAGCGACCGGATCACCATCTTCCTCGGCGTGCCGACGATGTACGTAGGCCTGGTCGGCTACCCCGATGCCGAGCAGTACGACGTCTCCTCGCTGAGGCTGTGCATCTCCGGCGGGGCGGCCATCCCGGTCGAGGTGCTGCGCGGCTTCGAGAAGCGGTACGGCGCCGCGATCCTCGAGGGCTACGGGCTGTCCGAAACCAGCCCGGTCGCCTCGTTCAACCACCCGGACCGGGAGCGCAAGGCCGGCTCGATCGGCACCCCGATCGCCGGCGTGGAGATGAAGCTCATCGACGAGGAGGGCAACGAGGTACCGCAGGGCGAGGTCGGCGAGATCTGCATTCGCGGTGAGAACGTGATGAAGGGGTACTGGGATCGCCCCGACGCCACCGCGGCGGTGATGAAGGACGGCTGGTTCGCCACCGGCGACATGGCCCGAACCGACGAGGAGGGCTACTACTTCATCGTCGACCGCAAGAAGGACATGATCATCCGGGCCGGCTACAACGTGTACCCGCGGGAGATCGAGGAGGTGCTGTACGAGCACCCGGCGGTCGCCGAGGCCGCCGTGGTCGGCACGCCGCATCCGGAGTTCGGCGAGGAGGTCGCGGCCGTCGTGGTCCTCAAGGAGGGCGCCACCGCCACCCCCGAGGAGCTGCGGGACCACGTCAAGGCCCAGGTGGCAGCGTACAAATACCCGCGCCGGGTCATCCTGGCCGACGAGTTGCCGCACGGGCCGACCGGAAAGGTGCTCAAGCGCGACATCAAGATTTAGCCACCGGCCCGGCCCGTGGGCCTCGCTTCCTGAGCCTCAGATCGGGATGGACACCACCTGGAACGCCTCGGCGAGCCGGCCCGCGGGCAGGCCGGCCGCTTGGGCGTTGCCCGCCGCCCAAGCCCGCAGCCGGCCCTCCAGGTCGTCCATGTGGGCGGTCTGCGAGACGTGTGCTTGCAGTGCCGCGACCTTGCGGTCGAAGACGTCGGTGATGTCGACGTAGTGCTCGGTGGTCGGGCTGCCGCCGATCCACACCTCCGGCACCGACCAGGCGTCCAGATTCTCCTGGGCCAGCAGTTCCGGATGGGCGAAGGGGTTGCGGGCGTCCGGGTACACCGCGCACAGCGCCGCCTCGCCGACCGCCCGGTGGTCGGGGTGGCTGGCCGGCATCCGGGCGTAGTTGCGCTCCGGTGACGGGACCAGCATCCGTTGGGGCCGCACCCGGCGGATCTCCCGGGAGATGTCCCGGCGCAACTCGGGGGTGACCTCGACCCAGCCGTCGGGATAGCCGAGGAAGATTACGTCGGTCACGCCCAGTTCGGCCGCCGCCGCGACCTGCTCGGCGCGGCGGATCCGCGGGATTTCCGACCGCGGCACCGAGCGGTCGAAGCCGCCGGCGTCGCCGTCGGTGACGATGCAATAGGACACCGCGATTCCGGCCTTGACCCAGCAGGCGACCGTGCCGGCGCTGCCGAAGTCGACGTCGTCGGGGTGGGCCATCACGACCAGCGCGCGCTCCACTTCACTGTCGGTCAGCATGGGGTAGCGGGGCAGGGCGAGCATCGGGGCATGGGTCCAGTTTCGCACCCATTCCGGCGTACCGTCGAAGCATGGCCACCGCGGTTGAACCACGTATGAACCGTCTTGCTGCCTGGAAGTACGCCGCCACCACAACCAACCCGCCAGCCGGGCCGATTGACCCGGTCACCCGGTGGATCGTGGTCAGCCGGGCGGCCGTGCTGCCGATGACGCTGTTCGCCGGGGCGGTCGCCGGGCTGCTGGCGGTCGGGCACCCCGGCTTCGATGGGTTCGACCTGCTGCTCGCGGCGGTCGGGATCACCGTCGCGCACCTGGCGAACAACTTGATGAACGACCTGTTCGACACCTCCGTCGGCGGTGACACCGCGAACTACCCGCGGGCGTTGTACGCTCCGCATCCGCTGCTCTCGGGGCTGGTCACCAAGCGGACGCTGTGGGCCGCGATCGGGCTCACCAACGCGGTCGACCTGGTCATCCTGGTGGTGCTCACCGCGCGCCGCGGCTGGCCGATCGTCGCGTTCGCGCTCGGCGGCTTCCTGCTCTCGGTGGCCTACACCGCGCCGCCGCTGCGGCTGAAGAAGATCGGCCTCGGCGAGCCGGACGTGCTGGTGGTGTGGGGGCCGCTGATGGTGGGCGGCACGTTCTACGCGACCACCGGCTCGATCCCGTGGCAGATCTGGCTCGCTTCGATCCCGTACGGGCTGCTGTGCACCAGTGTGCTGATGGGCAAGCACGTCGACAAGATCTCCTACGACGCCCCGGCAGGCACGCGCACCCTCCCGGTGCTGATCGGCGACCGCCGCGCCCGGCACCTGACCCTGGCGCTCATGGTGGCGTTCTACCTGCTGGTCGCGGTGTCGGTGGCGGTGAGCGCGCTGCCCTGGCCGGCCCTGCTGGCGCTCGGGGCGCTGCCGCGGCTGGTCAAGCTGTGGCCGTACTACCTCACGCCGCCGCCGCCCGAGCCGCCGGCGGACTTCCCGGTGTGGCCGCTGTGGTACGCGGCGATCGCCTTCCTGCACGTCCGGCTGACCGGGCTGCTGCTGGTGATCGGGCTGGCGGTCGCGGCGGTCCTCGGCATCGGCTGACCGGGTGGTCTGGTCCGGGGATCCGGCGGCACCGACTGTGTTCAACATTTGCCGAACGAACGGGCAGGATTGTTGCCATGCCTACATCGATCGGTTTCCGTCCTACTCCGGACGACGAGCGCATCCTGCGCGAGGCCGGGCAGCCCGGCGAGAGCACCTCGGACACGCTGCGCCGCGCGCTACGACTGTTGGATCACGAACGCTGGTCGGCCCAGTTCCGCGCAGACGCAGAGGCGCTCAAGGACGAGGACCTCAACACGGATCCAGAGGCCTGGTGATCCGCGGGGCCGTCTATCGGGTCGACCTGGGTCGCCCGCGCAGCCACGAGCAGGGCGGCAGAAGACTGGGCCTGATCCTCTCCCCGTCGGACTCGCCGTTGTCCGTGGTCACCGTGGTTCCCTCGTCACCTCCGCCGGCCCATCCGTCCATCGTCCAGAGCTTGAAGTGGCGGGTCGGCTGACGCGCATGCTGGTCGACCAGATCCGCTCGATCGAGGTGAACTACGTCATCGGCGACCCAGTCGACTCCCTCACGCCGGATCATCTCGGAGAGGTCGAACTCGCGCTGGCCCACTACCTCGGAGTCCAGGACACGAGCCCACCCCGGCCTTCGTAGCAGGTGCCCGCTGCGGGATCCCGGTGATGGCCATGCCGTGTGAGGCGATCACGAGCGGAGAACCCGGCGCGTCTCCCAACCGGCGTGACGCTGGTCGAGATGGCCCTCGACCCAGGCCAGACGTCTCGCCCGGCAGTCGTCGTCGAAGGGCTCGTCTCTGTGCACCTCGTCGAAGCCGAGGTCCTGGAGAACGGCAAGTATTCCGTCGCCCGCACACAGCATTTTCAGCTTCAGGCCAGTAGTGACACCGACCTGGTCCCGCCCTCGAGATGGCCTTCCGGAGGACCGAACCACGGATCGAAGTGGCGAGCGGGGTGGGGGCCAACTAATCCGCTGTGGTTCGCAGAAGGTCTGAGCCGGGAGCCGAAGATCGCTGCGTCGGCCCGTCGTATCCCGCTTCGTCCGCCTCGATCTCGGCGAGCCGGCGCCCTACTGCGCCTGCTCGGTGGGCCGGATCAGGATCTCGTTGACCGCGACCCGCCGGTCCCGCGTGATCAGCCAGGTGATCGCGTCGGCGATGTCGACGTCGTGCAGCCGTTCCATGGCGGCGAACCGCGCGCGCATCGACTCTTGCACCTCCGGCCGGTTGTGGCTAGCGAGTTCGGTGTCCACCGCCCCCGGTTCGACCAGCGACACCCGGACGTGGCGGCCGGTGACCTCCTGGCGCAGGGATTCGCTGAACGCGCCGACCGCGTGCTTGGTCGCGTTGTAGACCCCGCTTCCGTTGCGCGGTACGCGCCCGGCGACCGAACTGATGTTGACCAGGTCGGCGACCTGGCGGGGACTGTCCTGCGCAGCTTTGAGCAGGTGCGGCAGCGCCGCGTGGGTGCAGTACAGCAGCCCGAGCACGTTGAGCTGTACCATGCGCTGCCACTCTTCCAGCGGCGCGCCCACCACCGGGCCGAGCAGCATCACGCCGGCGTTGTTCACCAGGGTGTCCAGCCGGCCGAACTCGGCGACCGTGCGCTCCACCGCGTCCCGGGCGGCGGCCTCCACGGTGATGTCGGACTCCAGGACAGCCACCTCGGTTCCGCCGCCGCGCAACTCCTCGGCGAGTGCGTCGAGGCGGTCGCGGCGCCGGGCCGCCACGGCGACCGCCGCCCCCTGGGCGGCCAGCGCCCGCGCGGTCGCCGCGCCGATCCCCGAACTCGCGCCGGTGATGAGAACTGCGGTGCCGTCCAGTGGGGCTGTCATGACACCAGTCCTACCTCAAATCCGGCCGGGCCGGGAACAGCGGCACACCCGCACCGAGGGCGCGTCGGGCCGGCTTGGGTCGCAGCCGCGACGTAGGCTCGGCTCACCGATGAACACCCTCTTCGATGACCTCGCCGTGCCGGCCGCCGACCCGGCCGCCGCGCCCGCGGATCGGCCCGCGGACGACGAGCCGCGGCGGCCCCGTAACCGCATCGCGGTCGACCCGGCGACGCTGCTGACGGGGCTGAACACCCAGCAGCGGGTGGCGGTGCTGCACGACGGCGGGCCGCTGCTGATCGTCGCCGGCGCGGGCTCCGGCAAGACCCGGGTGCTCACCCACCGGATCGCGCACCTGATCGGCACCGCCGGGGTGCACCCCGGCGAGGTCCTGGCGATCACGTTCACCAACAAGGCGGCCGGGGAGATGAAGGAGCGGGTGGCCGCGCTGGTCGGCCCCCGGGCCCGGTCGATGTGGGTGTCCACCTTCCACTCCGCGTGCGTGCGGAATCCTTCGGGCCGAAGGCAAGCGGTTCGGCTTCACCAGCGGCTTCACCATCTACGACCAGGGCGACTCCCAGCGGCTGATGACCCTGGTGGCCCGCGCCCAGGACCTCGACCCCAAGCGTTACCCGCCGCGCTCGCTGTCCGCCCAGGTCAGCACCCTCAAGAACGAGCTGATCGACCACGAGACGGCCGCCGCCCGGGCCGGGAGCAACCTGGAGCGGACCGTCGCCGCGGCGTACGACCTGTACCAGCGCCGCCTCCGGGAGGCCAACGCGCTGGATTTCGATGACCTGATCATGACGACGGTGCACCTGCTGCAGGCGTTCCCCGAAGTCGCCGAGAACTACCGGCGCCGGTTCCGGCACGTGCTGGTGGATGAGTACCAGGACACCAACCACGCCCAGTACGCGCTGGTCCGCGAACTCGTCGGCTCCGGACCCGGCAAGAGCCGGCTGTGCGTGGTCGGCGACGCGGACCAGTCGATCTACGCCTTCCGCGGCGCCACGATCCGCAACATCCTGCAGTTCGAGCAGGACTACCCCGACGCCACGGTGGTGCTGCTGGAGCAGAACTACCGCTCCTCCCAGACCATCCTGTCCGCGGCCAACGCGGTGATCGCCCGCAATCCCGGCCGCAAGCCGAAACGGCTGTGGACCGACGCCGGCGCCGGCACCCCCATCACGGCCTACGTCGCCGACGACGAGCACGACGAGGCCGCGTTCGTCG
Source organism: uncultured Actinomycetota bacterium (assembly GCA_963814355.1). Classification (GTDB taxonomy): domain Bacteria; phylum Actinomycetota; class Actinomycetes; order JADGOV01; family JADGOV01; genus JADGOV01. Next base: position 47,644 of record CAWFCZ010000005.1, read on the forward strand.
CCGAGGAGATCGACGCGTTGGCCGATGAGGCGGACGTCCGGGCCGCCGACGTCGCGGTGTTCTACCGGACCAACGCCCAGAGCCGGGTCTTCGAGGAGGTGTTCATCCGGGTCGGCCTGCCTTACAAGGTGGTCGGCGGGGTGCGCTTCTATGAACGGCGGGAGGTCCGCGACGCACTCGCCTACCTGCGGGTACTGGCCAATCCGGCCGACACCGTGTCGCTGCGCCGGATCCTCAACGTGCCCAAGCGCGGGATCGGCGACCGGGCGGCCGCCTGCATCGACGCCCTGGCCAACCGCGACCGGATTCCGTTCGCCGCGGCGATGCGGCGCTGCGACGACGCGCCGGGGATCGCCACCCGCTCGGCGAAGGCGGTGAACGACTTCGCCGCGCTGCTGGACACCCTCGGCGCCCTGGTGGACGCCGGCACCGGGCCGGCCGACGTGCTGGAGGAGATCCTGTCCCGGACCGGGTACCTGGCCGAACTCGCCGCCAGCGTCGACCCGCAGGACGAGGGCCGGGTGGAGAACCTGCACGAGCTGATCGCGGTGGCCCGGGAGTTCGAGGAGTCCGCCCTTGAGGCGGGCACGCCGGGTACGGTCGGCGACTTCCTGGAGCGGGTCTCGCTCGTCGCCGACGCCGATTCCATCCCGGACGACGAAGGCGGCGGCGGGGTGGTCACCCTGATGACCCTGCACACCGCCAAGGGCCTGGAGTTCCCGGTGGTGTTCCTCACCGGTCTGGAGGACGGCGTCTTCCCGCATCAGCGCGCGCTCGGAGATCCCGCCGAGTTGGAGGAGGAGCGGCGGCTGGCCTACGTCGGTATCACCAGGGCCCGCCAGCGGCTGTACCTCACCCGGGCGCAGGTCCGCAGTGCCTGGGGCGCCCCGTCGTACAACCCACCGTCCCGGTTTCTCGATGAGATTCCCGACGAGCTGCTTGACTGGCGCCGGATCGCGGCCACACCGCTGACCGCGCCTACCCGCCCGACGCGGGGGCGAGCCGAACCCAAACCGATCCCACATCTGGTGCCGGGGGACCGGGTGGGGCACGACACGTTCGGGATGGGACGGGTCGTGAGTACCGCCGGCTTCGCGGAGAAGACCCAGGCCGAGATCGACTTCGGCGGCGCGGTGGGGGTGAAGCGGCTGCTGTTGCGGTACGCCCCGATCGAGAAGCTCTAGGTACCCGGCCGGGATTGCGATCTCCCGGGGTGCGAAACTGGGCCCGTGCCCAAGTTGGCCACCGCGGCCTGCCTGCAGCTCTGCCGTTGGTTGCCGGCGGCGGGTGAGTCGCTGGACGGGTTGCCGCTGTTCCGCTGCCGGGGCTGCGGTTCGGAGTGGGTCAGCACCGAGGAGTGGACCCCGGTCGACGCCGACGGCGGGCAGCACGGCAGCCTGCAGGCGGAGCTGGCTCGCCGGCAAGTAACCGGCTGAACAGGCCCCGGCTACCGTTCGAGTATGGCTGAGCGGGAGAGGTCGCTGCCGTTCGATCGGGTGGCCGATTCTTACGACGCCACCCGCGGTGGGGACGATCGGGGCGCCCTGGTCGCCGAAGCGTTGGCGCCGTGGCTGCCGCCCGGGAAGCTGCTGGAGATCGGGGTCGGGACCGGCGTGGTCGCGGGCGGGCTTAAAGCTGTCGGCCGTGACGTGGTCGGCGTCGACCTCTCCAGGCCCATGCTGGCCCGGGCCCGAGGTCGGCTGGGCGCTCGGGTCGCCCAGGGCGACGCGCAGCGGCTGCCGGTGCGCGATGGCGCGGTCTCCGCCGTATACGCGGTCTGGGTCCTGCACCTGGTCGCTGATGTCGGTGCCGTGCTCGCCGAATGCGTGCGGGTGATCCGTCCCGGCGGCCGGTGCGTCCTGGTTCCGGGCCGGTCCGGGCGCAATGCCGGCACGGACGTCGAGGTACTCCTCGACAACATGTGGCAGCGGCTGCGCCCCGCCGGCCGGGCCGACACGGTCGATCGCATCCGGTCGCTCGCGGCCGCCGCTGGTCTGCGTGTGGCGGGGCACGCCAGGTTCCATGTGGGGCCAAGGCCGTTCTCCCCCGACGAGTTGGCGGCCAGGATCGGGGACCGGTCGTACTCCATCCTCTGGGAGATCTCCGAGGACACCTGGGAGACCGAGATCCCGCCGCTGCTGGACCGGATCCGCGCCCTACCCGAACCGGACCGGCACCGGGCGACCGGCAACGAGTACGACGTGCTGGTCTTCCAGCGCTGAAGACGGTCACCCCCGGCCGCGCGCCCGGTGTTCGCGAGTGACGCTCCGCCAGCGGCGGTTGCGCTCGGCGCGCAGCCGGGCGTCGCTCTTCGCGGCCTGCCAAGCCAGTTCGCGTTGCAGCCGCCGGTGGCTGTCCACCCGACGACCGTCCAGTACGCCGGCGTCCACCGCGTGCGCCACCGCGCAGCCCGGTTCGCCGGCATGGCGGCAGTCGGAGAACCGGCAGTCCACGGCGAGCTCCTCCAGGTCGGCGAAGGCCCGGGCCACGCCGTCGGCATCACCGGCGGCCAGGCCGACGCCGCGCAGCCCCGGTGTGTCGATCAGGGCTCCGCCGCCCGGGAGGACGACCAGCTCTCGCCAGGTCGTGGTATGCCGTCCCTTGCCGTCGGACCGGATCGGCTGCGTGGCCAGCTCATCCCGGCCGAGCAACAGGTTGACCAGCGTGGACTTGCCGACCCCGCTGGCGCCGAGCAACGCGCCGGTACGGGCCGGCCGCAGGTAGGAACACAGGCCACCCACCTCACCCGGCGCGGTGGTGACCACATCGATTCCCGGCGCAGACGCGGCCAGCGCGGCCGGCGTAGCCGCGCTGAGGTCGGCTTTGGTGGCCACCAGCACCGGCGTGGCGCCGGAGCCCCAGGCCACCGCCAGCAGCCGCTCCAGCCGACGGACCGGCGGCGTGGCGGTGAGCGGGGTACAGATCAGCACGGTATCCACGTTGGCCGCGAGCACCTGGCCGGTGCTGGCGCCGTTGGGGTCGGCGCGGACCACCGTAGCGCGGCGTGGCAGCACGGCTCCGATCGCGCCGTCGGCCACGGTTACCCAGTCGCCCACAGCGACCTCCGGGTACGGGGCGGCATACCGCGTGGTGACCTCGCCCGCAGGGGTGGCGATAAGGACACCGCCCCGCTCGGCGCGGACTACCCGGCCGGGGGTCGGGGCTGAAGCGAGCGCGGTGAGTACGTCGTCATCCGCGCCGAGGTGGCGCAAGAACACTTCGTTCGAGGCTGAGACTCTGAAGATCAACCCGGACTCCGGAGGGCTGCGGCCGCCCGGAGAGGTCAGCGAGCGGCGGGAACGGAAGGGACGTGCGCAGGCGTGCAGACGGCGTCCATGCGTCCTCCTTCCGGCCGGTCGTTCCGCCCCAGCCTGGCGTCTCGGCGGCCGCACGGCAACCGAGTTTTCCGCCCGCAAACGGTCGGCCGGGGTCGGTGGGGGGGTGATCCAGGGCTCGGTGACCACGTTCTGGTGTGGCCGGCTGGGCCTGGATCACGGCCGGGGGCGTGGTACGTGCGGGGTCGGTCCGGCCGGGTCGTGGTACGTGCGGGGTCGGTCCGGCTGGGGTCGGTCCGGCCGGGTCGGTCCGGCTGGGGTCGGTCCGGCCGGGGTCGGTGAGGGGGTGATCCAGGGCTCGGTGACCACGTTCTGGTGTGGCCTACTGGGCCTGGATCACGGCCGGGGGCGTGGTACGTGCGGAGTCGGTCCGGCCGGGTCGTGGTACGTGCGGGGTCGGTCCGGTCGGGGTCGGTCCGGTCGGTGGGGGGGATCCAGGGCTCGGTGACCACGTTCTGGTGTGGCCGGCTGGGCCTGGATCACGGCCGGGGGCGTGGTACGTCCGGGGGCGTGGTACGTCCGGGGTCGTGGTACGTGCCGGGGTCGTGGTGCGTCCGGGGTCGTCCGGCTGGATCACGGCCGGGGTTCCACGGGGGTAACGGGTAACGGGGTGTCGGCGGGTGCTGGGTGGCTGACCGCGCGGCCCGCCGGACCAGCACCTCCCGCATCCGCCCCCGCGCGCCCGCCGTAGGGTGGCCGCAGCGGCCCGAAGCGGAGGTGCGATACATGGTCACGTCAGCCCCGATCCGCGTCGTGGTCGCCAAGCCGGGGCTGGATGGGCACGACCGAGGCGCCAAGGTCGTCGCCCGGGCGCTGCGCGACGCCGGTATGGAGGTTATCTACACCGGGCTGCACCAGAGCCCGGAACAGATCGTGGACGCCGCCATCCAAGAGGACGCGGACGGCATCGGGCTCTCGGTGCTCTCCGGCGCCCACATGACGCTGTTCGCCCGGGTCGTGGAACTGCTCAAGGAGCGGGACGCCACCGACATCGTGGTCTTCGGCGGCGGGATCATCCCGCGGGACGACCTGGCCGAACTGGACAGGCTCGGCGTCGCCGGCATCTTTACCCCCGGCGCCACCACCACCGAGATCATCGACTGGGTACGGGAGCACGTCGGCACCCCGGCCGACGCCTGACCGCCAGCCCGGGACCGGAACTGTCGGCACGGGTAGGTAGGTTTCTGCCGTGGACCTTTTCGAGTACCAGGCCAAGGAACTCTTCGCCCGCTACGGCGTCCCGGTGCCCACCGGCCGGGTGGCCACCACCCCGGAACAGGCCCGGGACGTAGCCGCCGAACTCGGCGGCCGGGTCGTGGTCAAGGCGCAGGTGAAGGTCGGCGGCCGGGGGAAGGCCGGTGGCGTCCAGGTCGCCGACAGCCCCGAGGACGCCCGGGCCAAGGCGGATGCAATCCTCGGCATGGACATCAAGGGTCACACCGTGCACACGGTCCTTGTCGAGCAGGCCAGCGACATCGCCGAGGAGTACTACTTCTCCTTCCTGCTGGATCGGGCCGGCCGCTCCTACCTGGCGATGTGCTCCCGTGAAGGAGGAGTGGAGATCGAAGAGGTGGCCGCGACCAAGCCCGATGCGCTGGCGAAGGTCGCGGTGGACCCGGCCGGGGTGGACGCCGAGCGGGGACGCGAGATCGCCGCCGCCGGCGGGCTGCCGAGCAATGCCCTCGCCGGGGCCGGCGACCTGATCGCCGCGCTGTGGACGGCTTTCGACGGCAGTGACGCCACGCTCGTCGAGGTGAACCCACTGATCCTCACCGGCGACGGCAAGGTCATCGCACTCGACGGCAAGGTGACGTTGGACGACAACGCGATCTTCCGCCACGACGACTGGGCGTCGTACGCCGACTCCGGCGCCACCGACCCGCTGGAGCAGCGGGCCGCCGAAGCCGATCTCAACTACGTCAAGCTCGACGGCGAGGTCGGCATCATCGGCAATGGTGCCGGGCTGGTGATGAGCACGCTGGATGTGGTCGCCTACGCCGCGGAGCGGTACGGCGGCGTCGGAGCGGCCAACTTCCTGGACATCGGCGGTGGCGCGTCCGCCGACGTGATGGCCGCCGCCCTGGAGATCGTGCTGTCCGATCCGGCGGTGCGCAGCGTTTTCGTCAACGTCTTCGGCGGCATCACCGCCTGCGACGCGGTGGCCACCGGCATCGTCTCCGCCCTGGCGCTGCTCGCCGAGCGCGGTGAGAAGGTCGACCGGCCGCTGGTGGTCCGCCTCGACGGCAACAACGCCGATGAAGGTCGGCGAATCCTGGACAGCTACAGCGAGACCGCCGGCCCCGACGCGGTACGACGGGTGGACACCATGGACGGCGCCGCCGATCTTGCCGCCAAGCTCGCGATCAAGGGAGCCTGAACCGATGGCCATCTGGCTGAACGACGCCAGCCGCATCCTCGTCCAGGGCATCACCGGCTCGGAAGGCACCAAGCACACCCGCCGGATGGTGGCCGCCGGCAGCGCCGTCGTGGCCGGGGTAACCCCCGGCAAGGCGGGCGCGACCGTGGACGGCATCCCGGTCTTCGGCTCGGTGGGCGACGCAGTGGCCTCTACCGGCGCCAACGTGTCCGTGGTGTTCGTGCCACCGCGGTTCGCCAAGGCGGCGGTGATCGAGGCGATCGACGCCGCCGTACCGCTCTGCGTGGTGATCACCGAAGGTATCCCGGTGCACGACACCACCGCCTTCTGGTCGCACGCCGGAGCCGCCGGCCACCGCACCCGCATCGTGGGACCCAACTGCCCTGGGGTGGCCTCGCCCGGCCAGAGCAACGCCGGGATCATCCCGGCCGACATCACCAAGCCGGGCCGGATCGGGTTGGTTTCCAAGAGCGGCACGCTGACCTACCAGATGATGTACGAACTGCGGGACGTCGGCTTCTCCACCTGCGTCGGCATCGGCGGTGACCCGGTGATCGGTACCACCCACATCGACTGCCTGGAAGCCTTCGAGGCCGACCCGGACACCGAGGCCATCGTGATGATCGGTGAGATCGGCGGCGACGCGGAGGAGCGGGCGGCGGACTACATCCGCGAGCACGTCACCAAGCCGGTCGTCGGCTACATCGCTGGGTTCACCGCTCCGGTCGGAAAGACCATGGGCCACGCCGGAGCGATCATTTCCGGCTCGGCCGGGACCGCGGAGGCGAAGAAGCAGGCGCTGGAAGCCGCCGGTGTTCGGGTCGGCAAGACGCCGACCGAGACCGCCAAGCTGATGGCCGAGCTGATGGGGTCCGGCTGAGCTCCGGAGCCGGAGACGACCGGGGCCGGTTTGCCGGCGAGCGGGCGGTGCCGCGCTGGTTCAGCGCGCACGGCCCGGGCCATGCTCGCTGGTACATCGACCGTTTCCGCCAGCTGGCGGCCCAGGGCGCGGACTTGGGGGGCGAGGCTCGGCTGGTCGATGCGCTGGTGACCCCGGAATCGCGGATTCTCGACGCCGGGTGCGGCACCGGCCGGGTCGGCGCCGAGCTGTTCCGACGCGGGCATCGGGTGGTCGGGGTCGACATCGACCCGACCTTGGTGGCCGCGGCATCGGCAGATCATCCCGGCCCGACCTGGCGGCACGCCGACCTGGCCTCACTCGACCTGGCGGCGCTCGGCGAGACCGAACCGTTCGACGCCGCCGTCCTGGCCGGGAACGTGATGCCCTTTCTGGCACCGGGCTCGGAGGTCGAGGTACTGGCCTCCCTGGCTACCGCGCTACGACCCGACGGGGTGATCGCGGTCGGGTTCGGTCTCGACCGGAACTATCCCTTGGCCAGCTTCGACGGCGACGTCGCGGCGGCCGGCTTGGCGCTGGAGCACCGGTTCGCCACATGGGACCTGCGGCCGATGACCCGCTCCGCCGACTTCGCGGTCTCGATCCTGCGCCGGCCGTAGCCGCTCCTACCCGCAAGACCAACGTCGATCACGAATGTCCGGCCAGAGTCGATCACACACCTCCGGCCCGGCGTCGGCCGCGGCGCCGCTGACCCGAGACCTGAGCCGAGGTCCGTGATCGTCCGGAGGAGCGGAACAGCGGGGCCCAGCGCGGTCAGCGGAACCGGTCGGAGAGCCGTTGTCGCAGGGTGTCGTTGCAGATCTGCTCCGCGGTGACGTCACCGCCGGCCCGGTCGATGCACGTCCGGTAGTCCGAGATCGGCCCGGCGAAGACCGTCAGCACCACAGCGATCACCGCCGCGGCGATCAGTACCCCGACGGCGCCCAGCAGAGCACCGGCCAGCGCCGTTCCGCCATTGGTGGCCTGGCCTCGACGGGCTCGGCCGCGACCCACGATGCCCAGCACGATCGCCACCATGCCGAACAGCGCCCCGATCAGGACCACGCCCAGGACCACGGCGAGAATGCCCAGGACCAGCGCGGCCGTCCCGAGTCCGTTGCCGGCCGGGGTCGACGCTGCGGTTCCGTACGGCATCCCATACTGGCCGTAAGGCGGGCCGTACTGACCCGGCGGCTGGCTCGGCGGCGGGCCGTACTGACCCGGCGGCTGGCTCGGCGGCGGGCCGTACTGACCCGGCGGCTGGCTCGGCGGCGGGCCGTACTGACCGTAGGGCCGGCCGGCCGGCGCACCGTAGGAGGGGGCCGCGTAGGAATCGGTCGGCACGCCGTACTGGTCCGTGGGCACCCCGTACTGATCGGTTGGCCCCTCGGGGGGTAGGCCGTAGGCATCGCCGGGCACTTGATATGGGCCGCCCTGGGCACCGCCCGCGCCAGGCGGGAAGTACGGCTCGCTCTCCTCGGCCGGCCCGCCGGCCGGGCGGGCGGAACCCGGCTCGGGTGTGGCCCAGGGATCGGACGGCGGCTCGGGGGGAGTGCTCACCGGACCATCCTCCCTGCACTGCGGGCCGGAACACTAGGGTGGCCGTGTCCCGGCCGACCCAGCGCCCCGGCCGACCGCGAGAGGAGTTCCGCTGCCCGCCCGGCTCGTCGTCTTGGCTTCGGGTTCCGGCTCGGTCCTCCAGGCGCTGCTGGACGCGCCCGGTCCCGACGCAGCCGGGCCCGGGTATCCGGCCCGGGTGGTGGCCGTCGGGGCTGACCGGCACGGGATCGAGGCGCTGCGCCGGGCGGAGGTTGCCGGGGTGCCGGCGTTCGTCATACCGGTGGCGGACTACCCGCGGCGAGACGAGTGGGATGCCGCGCTGAGCGACGCTGTCGCCGCCCACGAACCGGACTTGGTGGTCTGCGCCGGTTTCATGAAGATCCTCGGCCCGCACTTCCTGGCGCGTTTCGCACCACGGGTGATCAACACGCATCCGGCGCTGCTGCCGGCGTTCCCGGGCGCGCACCCGGTGCGTGACGCTCTGGCGTACGGGGTGGCGGTGACCGGCGCTACCGTGCACTGCGTCGACGACGGCGTGGACAGCGGACCGGTGATCGCCCAGGTCGCCGTCCCGGTGCAGCCGGGCGATGACGAGGCCACCCTGCACGAACGCATCAAGACCGTCGAGCGCCGGCTGCTGGTGGATACCGTGGGCCGCCTCGCCGGCGGTTTCCGGCTGGACGGACGAAAGGTAGTACTGCCATGACGGCACCGGGAAGCCCGGACCCGACCGAGGGCCGGAAAAGGCCGATCCGGCGCGCCCTGATCAGCGTGTCTGACAAGACCGGACTCGACGACTTGGCACGCGCCCTAGCCGACGCCGGCGTGGAGATCGTGTCCACCGGCTCGACCGCGGCCCGGCTGAGCGCGGCCGGGGTGAACGTCACCCCGGTCAGCGAGGTCACCGGGTTCCCGGAGTGCCTGGACGGGCGGGTGAAGACGCTGCACCCGGCGATCCACGCCGGCCTGCTGGCCGACCTGGACAATCCGGCGCACGCCCGGCAGCTCGAGGACCTCGGGATCGCGCCGTTCGACCTGCTGGTGGCCAACCTCTACCCGTTCCGCGAGACCCTCGCCATCCCGGACGTCACCGACGCGGAGTGCGTGGAACAGATCGACATCGGCGGCCCGGCGATGGTCCGGGCGGCCGCCAAGAACCACCCGACCGTGGCCGTCGTGGTCGCGCCCGCCGGCTACGGCGAGGTTGCGTCGGCGGTCGCCAGCGGTGGCTTCACCCTGGAGCAGCGCCGGGCGTTGGCCGCGGCCGCGTTCGCCCACACCGCCGCCTACGACGTCGCGGTGGCGAACTGGTTCGCCCGGCCGGATGCCTTCCCGCCGTACCAGGCCATCGCCCTGGAGCGGGCCGGGCTGCTCCGGTACGGGGAAAACCCGCACCAGGGCGCCGCGCTCTACCTTGACCGGGACGCTCCGCCCGGGCTCGCCCAGGCGGAGCAGCTGGCCGGGAAGGAGATGTCCTACAATAACTACGTCGACGCCGACGCGGCGCGCCGGGCCGCCTACGACTTCGCCGACCCGGCCGTGGCGATCATCAAGCACGCGAACCCGTGTGGGATCGCGGTCGGGGCCGATGTGGCCCAGGCGCATCGCAAGGCGCACGCCTGCGACCCGGTCAGCGCGTACGGCGGGGTGATCGCCACCAACCGGCCGGTCTCCGAGGAGCTGGCCCGGCAGGTCAGCGGCATCTTCACCGAGGTCGTCCTCGCCCCCGGCTACGACGAGCGTGCGGTGGCGATCCTGACCGCGAAGGCGTCGCTCCGGCTGCTCCGCTGCCCGCCGCCGTCCGGGCAGGCCCGGACCGAGCTGCGCCAGATCAGCGGTGGGATGCTCATGCAGTCGATCGACCGGCTCGACGCCCCGGGTGACGACCCGGCAACGTGGACGTTGGCCGCCGGCCCGGTGGTGGACGACGCGACGCTGGCCGAGCTGTCCTTCGCCTGGCGCGCGGTGCGGGCGACGAAGTCCAACGCCATCCTGCTAGCCGCCGGCGGGGCGACCGTCGGCGTCGGGATGGGCCAGGTGAACCGGGTGGACGCGGCCCGGCTCGCGGTGACCCGGGCCGGGGAGCGGGCCCAGGGCGCGGTCGCCGCCAGCGACGCGTTCTTCCCGTTCGCCGACGGGCTGCAGGTGTTGATCGCCGCCGGGGTCCGGGCGGTCGTCCAGCCCGGCGGTTCCGTTCGGGATGCCGAGGTCATCGCGGCGGCCGAAGCGGCCGGGGTTCCGCTGTACCTCACCGGTACCCGGCACTTCTTCCACTGACCCGCCGGTCTCTCAGCCGGCCTGCCGGACCGCCGCCCGGGCAGCCGGAGCCCGTGCTGGGGCGGCGGCCGGCGCGGGCGCCCTGGTGGACCGTTCCTCCGAACTCGGGACGTTGGGCCGCACCACGCCGACGGAGATCACTTCGTTGGCCAGCCGGGTACGGCGGTTGATCCCCTCCGGGATGCGGAATTTCATGTACAGCCGAAGCAGGTGCTGCTTCACCGCCGCCTCGGTCACCACCAGTTCGGCGGCGATGTCCCGGGCGGTCGACGGCGCGACGAAAGCGGCCTGCTGCAACGCCGGCCGGCACAGTGCCGTGAGTACGTCGAGTTCCCGCCGGGTCAGGTCCGGGGCGGCGACCCGGCGCATCTCCAGGGTGTCCTCGCCGGCCGGGAGAGCAGCCAACCCGGCGATCCGCACCCGCGCGGCGCCGAAGGACAGCACGTCACCCTCGGCAAGCACCCGACGCCCGACCGGTCGGCCGTTGACCCGGGTGCCGTTGGTGGACAACCCCAGGTCGGCGACGTACACGTGGTCGCCGCGCCGGACGAGTTCCGCGTGCAGCCGGGACACACTCGGGTCGGACAACGCCACGTCGACCCCCTCCCCGCGCCCCACGGTGGTGACGTCCGCGCGGAGCTCGTGGACCTGCCCGCTCTCCTCGATCCGCAGGTACGGGGTCATCGACACTCCCGAGACCTCCCTTTTGGGCAACCCTTCCGGGCAACGTGGGCCGGTCCGCTACCCGGACCGTACTGGGCGGGCGGGGGAGTCCCACCTAACCACGGTGCTACCCGCACGCGGCCACCTCACGCCGATCGGCCGGGCCGGTTTGGGCATCGGCGCCCACGGGCTGGCGCACAGGGCGGCCCGTCGGGCATGTTGCCGGCGGCCCTACGCCGATACACTCGCCGTACCGCACGCCACACCTGCACGCCACACTGAACGGCTCACCCTGGGGACCGCGCATGGCTGAATCGTCACGGGGACTCGCCGACGTCGTCGCTGCGTCCACCGCGCTGAGCGACATCGACGGCAAGGCCGGCCGGCTGTTCTACCGCGGCTATGACATTCACGACCTTGCCGGCCACATCTCCTTCGAGGAGTGTGTGCACCTCCTCCAGCGCGGCGCGCTCCCCACCCGGGGCCAACTCGACGCATTGATCGCCGAATTGGCTGCGGCCCGGACGCTGTCGCCGATCGCCGAAGGATTGTTCGAGCCGCTCGCGGCCCGGGCGGAGCCGATGGAGGCGATGCGGACGCTGGTTTCGGCGTTGGGCAACGAGGACCCGGACAAGGACAGCAACTCCCCGGAGGCCGACGCCCGCAAGGCGGTCCGCCTGGTGGCCGCGATGCCGGTACTGCTGGCTCGCTACGAGGCGGCTCGCCGCGGGTCGGGCCCCGTACCCGACCCCGACCCGGAGTTGGGCATCGCCGGCAACTTCCTGTTGCAGATCACCGGTGAGCGGCCTTCCGTGGAGGCCGCCGCCGCGTTCGACGAGAGTCTGGTGCTGCACGCCGACCACACCATGAACGCCTCCACCTTCGCCGCCCGAGTCTGTGCCGCCACGATGTCCGACATGCACTCCGCGGTCGTCGGTGCCATCGGCACCCTGAAGGGTCCGCTGCACGGCGGGGCAAACGAGGCGGTGATGCGGACTCTGGAGTCCATCGGCTCGGTCGACGCCGTCGAGTCCACGATCCGGGCGAGGCTCGCGTCCGGTGAGAAGATCATGGGCTTCGGCCACCGGGTCTACCGCACCGAGGACCCCCGGGCGACCCACCTGCGGCGGTTGTCCGAGCGCCTCGGTCAGCTGGCCGGGGACACCACGTACTACGAGATGTCGATGGTGCTGGAGAAGACCGTGGTGGAGGCGCGGGGGCTCTACCCCAACGTCGACTTCTTCGCGGCCAGCGTGTACGCCTCGCTCGGCATCCCGACCGACCTGTTCACCTGCGTCTTCGCCCTGTCCCGGATGGCCGGCTGGACGGCGCACGTCATGGAGCAGCACACCGACAACCGGCTGATTCGTCCGGACAGCGAGTACGTAGGAGAGCGCAACCAGACCTGGTACCCGATCGAGGAACGCTGAGCCGCTGCCGGCGGGGAGCCGGCGCCGGTCCGGTGCGGCGCTGAGTGAGCGGCCTCATGCCCGCGTCCTCCCATGATCAGCCCGCCGTACCGGACCCGGTCCGTGCGGCACCGGCCCGCCGGTCCCTTCCGGAACTGCCGATCAGCGCGGTCCTGCTGGTCCTCGCTCTCGGACTGCTGGTGGTCTTCGTCCACCACTTCCGGCTCGGGTCGGTCATCCTCGCCTGCGGGGTGCTGATGGCGGCCGGGCTGCGGCTCACCCTGTCCGCTCGCCGGGCCGGGTTGCTGGTGGTCCGCGGCCGGGCCACGGACGTCGCCGTGCTTGGTGCCCTGGGCACCGCCGTGCTGATCCTGGCCCTGGTCGTACCGCCGCTGCGGCCCTGAGCCCGCGCGACCCCACCGGGCCGTTCCAGGCGGCGACCGCTAGCCTGCGATTGCGCGTTCGACGAACTTGAACACTGCCGAGGAGACGGAGACGACCTGGCTATGGCGACCCACCGCGTAACCCTCATCCCGGGCGACGGCACCGGTCCAGAACTTACCGAGGCGACCCGCCGGGTGCTGGAGGCGGCGCTCGCGACCACCGGCGGCAGCTTCGACTGGGACGTACAGGAGGCCGGGGTCGACGTCATGGAGACCGCCGGCACGCCATTGCCGCCTGCGACGCTGGAGTCGATCCGGCGTAACAAGGTGGCCATCAAGGGTCCGATCACCACCCCGATCGGGACTGGTTTCCGATCGGTCAACGTGGCGCTGCGGGCCGAGTTGGAGCTCTACGCCTGCGTCCGGCCGTGCAAGACCTATCCGGGAGTCCGGAGCCGGTTCGAGCACGTCGACGTGCACATCATCCGGGAGAACACCGAAGACCTGTACGCCGGGATCGAGTACGAAAAGGGCACGGCCGACGCCGGGGCCGTCATCGACTACCTCAACGGGCTCCAGAAGAAGCAGATCCGGGCCGACAGCGGGATCTCGATCAAGCCGATCAGTGAGTACGGCTCGGAGCGGATCATCCGGTACGCCTTCCAGTACGCCAAGGACAACGGCCGCCAGCGGGTGCACTGCATCCAGAAGTCCAACATCATGAAGTTCACCGACGGCCTGTTCCTGTCGGTCTTCCGGGAGGTGGCCAAGGACTTCCCCGACATCGAGCCGTGGGAGAACCTGGTCGACGCCACCTGCATGGGGCTGATCCAGCGGCCGGAGGAGTGGGACGTGCTGGTCCTGCCCAACCTCTACGGCGACATCCTCTCCGACCTCACCGCCGGCATGGTCGGCGGGTTGGGGGTGGCACCCGGCGCGAACATCGGCACCGAGTCGGCGGTCTTCGAGGCGACGCACGGCAGCGCGCCGAAGTACAAGGGGCAGAACAAGGTCAACCCCACCGCGATGATCCTCTCCGGCATGCTCATGCTCCGCCACATCGGCGAGACGCAGGCCGCGGCGAATCTGGAGGACGCCGTATCCCGCGTTCTGGGCGAGGGGCGGAACGTCACCTACGACATGAAGCCGCGCCGCGACGACCCGTCGTCGGTCGGCACGCGGGAGTACGCCGACGCGCTCATCACCACGCTGCAGGAGGCCTGAGATGGCAGGGAAAGTGACAGTCGTCGGAGCCGGGTTCTACGGCTCCACCACCGCCCAGCGGTTGGCCGAGTACGACATCTTCGACACCGTCGTGCTCACCGATATCGTCGAGGGCAAGCCGGAGGGGCTGGCGCTCGACCTCAACCAGTCCCGGCCCATCGAGGGTTTCGAGACCAAGGTCGTCGGGGTGACCACAGGTCAGGACGGCTCCGGGTACGACCAGACCGCCGGCTCGGACATCGTGGTGATTACCGCGGGGTTGCCGCGCAAGCCGGGTATGAGCCGGATGGACTTGATCGAGACCAACGCCAAGATCGTCCGATCCGTGGCCGAGAACGTGGCCAAGCATTCCCCGGACGCCGTGGTGATCGTGGTATCGAATCCGCTGGATGAGATGACCGCGCTGACTGCCAACGTCACCGGCTTCGGAAAGAACCGGGTGATGGGCCAGGCCGGCATGCTGGACACCGCCCGGTTCACCCATTTCGTCGCGGAGGAGGCCGGTGTGCCGGTCCGTTCCGTCAAGACGCTTACCTTGGGCTCGCACGGCGACACCATGGTGCCGGTCCCCTCGGCGTGCACCGTGGACGGCAAACCGTTGGCCGACGTGCTGCCGGCGGAGAAGATCTCCGAGCTGGTCACCCGGACCCGCAACGGCGGCGCCGAGGTGGTCGCCCTGCTCAAGACCGGGTCGGCGTACTACGCCCCGTCGGCGGCGGCGGCCCGGATGGCCCGGGCGGTGGCCACCGACGCCCGGGCGGCCATGCCGGTCTGCGCCTGGGTGGAGGGGGAGTACGGCCTGGACGGCGTCTACCTGGGGGTGCTTGCCGAGATCGGCCGGGAAGGTGTCCGCAAGGTCGTGGAGATCGACCTCACCGACAGTGAGCTGGCCGGTCTGAAGGGAGCCGCGGAGGCGGTGCGCGCCAAGCAGGCGGACGTCGCCCACCTCTAACTTCCGCGGGCCCGATGAGCACTTGGACACACAGTGGTCCTGTCTTGCGGGCGCAAATCAAGATCGCCACGCTCAGCGCGATCTTGATTTGACGGGTACTGTGTGTCCAAGTGCTCAGCCCGCGCCACTGACACCCGGCCACCACCCTCATCGACTCGTCGCCCGCCCCGGAGACCCAGCTCACCGTGACGCAGGTCTTGCTCAGCATCGGGCTGGTCGCGGTGTTCATCCTGACAGGGGCCTTGTTCGCGGCCACCGAGATGTCGCTGGTCTCGCTGCGGGAAGGCCAGGTCCGGGCCTTCAGCGAGCGGGGCGGGCGTTCGGCTCGGGTCGCCCGGCTCAGCCAGAATCCCAACCGCTTCCTGGCCACCGTGCAGATCGGCGTGACGCTGGCCGGGTTCATGTCGGCCGCGTTCGGCGAGGCCACGCTGGCCGGGCGCCTGCAGCGCATTTTCGACCAGCGCGGCCTGCCGGCAGGCCTGGCCGACGTACTGGCGACCATTGTGATCACCTTGATCATCAGCTATTTCGCCATCGTGTTCGGCGAGCTGGTGCCGAAGCGGGTGGCGCTGCAGCGGGTCGAAGGGGTGGCGGTGGTCCTCGGGCCGCCGCTGGACCGGGCAGCCACCATGCTGCGGCCCTTCATCTGGCTGCTGTCGAAGTCCACCGATGTGATCGTCCGGCTGCTCGGCGTCGACCCCCGCGCCAAGCGCGACGCGATCACCGAGGAGGAACTGCGCGACATGGTGGCCGCCCACGAGTCGCTCAGCCCGGAGGAAAGGACGCTGATCGCGGAGGTGTTCACCGCCGGCAAGCGGCAGATCCGCGAAGTCATGGTTCCCCGTACCGAGGTGGACTTTCTCGACGCCTCGTTGCCGCTCGCCCACGCGGTGGAGATCGTCGCCGCCTCGCCCCGTTCCCGCTTCCCCGTGGAACGCGGCAGCCACGACTTGATCGTCGGCTTCGTGCACGTCCGCGACATCCTGAGCCGTTCGGTGGCCAGGCCGGCCGCGGTCACCGTGGGGCAGCTGGCCAGGCAGGTGACGATGCTGCCGGACAGTCGTACGGTGCTCGACGCGATGTCGGACCTGCGACGCTCCGAGCAGCACATTGCCGTGGTGGTCGACGAGTACGGCGGGACGGCGGGCATCGTCACCCTGGAGGACCTCATCGAGGAACTCGTCGGGGACATCCAGGACGAGTACGACGCGTCCCGCAGCACGGCCACGCAGCTTTCCGGCGGCGATGTCGAGGTCGACGGTCTGCTCAACCTCGATGAGTTCCACGAGGCCACCGGCCGGGAGCTGCCGGACGGGCCGTACGAGACGGCCGCCGGGTACGTGCTGCGGACCCTCGGAAGGCTCCCCGCGATCGGCGATGCCGTGCCCGCACTGGGGTGCCGGCTCACCGTCACCGAACTGGACGGCCGCCGAATCGCCCGGATCCGGGTGAGCCCAGTGCATGCTCCGGGGGCCGGGGCGGCTGCCCAGGACGGCGAGCCGATCGACGGTACGCCGACCGACGCCCCGCCGGAGCGGGCCTCCGACCCGTCGGCGGCGCAGCGCACTCCGGACGATCCGGCACCGGCCGGGCGCCCGGCCACCCAGCGCGCAGGGTCGCCGCCGGCGGCGACCGGGTCGGTGCGCTGGGACCGCTGATCCCGGCTGGGACAATGGCCAGGTGAGCACCCCGACCGACCGGCCACGCGTCCTGTCCGGCATCCAACCGACCGGCAGCGGATCGCATCTGGGCAACTACCTCGGGGCGATCCGTCGCTGGGTGGCCATGCAGGAAGACTGCGACGCCTATTACTTCATCCCCAACATGCACGCCATCACCGTGCCGCACGACCCGGCCGCCCTGCTCCGCCGGACCCGGGAGACCGTCGCCGAGCTGCTGGCTGCCGGCCTGGATCCGGCGCGCTGCACGATCTTCGTGCAGAGCCAGCTGCCCGAGCACGCCGAGCTGGCGTGGGTGTTGGGGTGCATCACCGGCTATGGCGAGGCCAGCCGGATGACCCAGTTCAAGGACAAGAGCGCGCGCAAGGAACTCGGCGCGGCCTCCGTGGGCCTGTTCACCTACCCCGTGCTCCAGGCGGCCGACATCCTGCTCTACCAGGCCGACTTCGTACCTGTCGGCGTCGACCAGCGCCAGCACCTGGAACTCACCCGTGACCTGGCCCAGCGGTTCAACACCCGCTTCGGGCCGGCCTTCACGGTGCCGGCGCCCTACGTCGGCCAACCGGGCAGCCGGGTGCTGGACCTGGGGGACCCGACCCGCAAAATGAGCAAGTCGTTGCCGCCCGCCGGCACCATCTACCTCCAGGACGACCCGAAAGCGGTGGTCAAGAAGATCAAGAGCGCGGTCACCGACACCGGCCGAGAGGTGCTGGCCGACCCGGACACCAAGCCGGGCATCACCAATCTGCTCACCATCTACGCCGCGCTGGCCGGGCGGAGGGTGCCCGACCTGGAGCAGGACTACGCCGGCCGGGGGTACGGCGAGTTCAAGGCCGACCTCGCCGGGGTCGTGGTGGACGTCCTGGCGCCGATCCAGCAGCGACTCAGGGACATCCTGGCCGACCCCGGTTACGTCGATGACGCCCTGCGACAGGGTCGGGAAAAGGCCGGCCCGGTGGCTGCGGCGACGCTGCGCACCGTCCAGGACGCGGTCGGATTCCTGCCCGCCACGTGATCAAGAACGGCGGCCACGGGGTAGACGGCACATCGTGAGCCTCCGGACCCGGGTTTCCGGCGCGGTCGCCGGCGTGAGGGGAAAGGCGCCCTGGCTGGATCACCTGATCCAAGCCGGGCAGCGCTACTCCGCCGACCAGGGCAACCAGTACGCGGCAGCGATCACCTACTTCAGCTTCCTGTCGCTGTTCCCGCTGCTGCTGCTCACGGTGTCCGTGCTCGGCTTCGTCCTGGCCGGCCACCCGGAGCTGACCGCGAGGGTCATCAAGGGCATCAGCGACGCCCTGCCCGGCCAGAGCAAAGATGTGATCGACGGCGCGATCAACTCCCGCAAGGCCGTGGGCCTGGTCGGGTTATTGGGGCTGCTGTACTCCGGTCTGGGCTGGGTGGGCAACCTGCGCACGGCGATCCGGACTGTCTGGCACCAGAACGTCAGCGCCGGGAACGTCGTGACCTCCAAGGTCAACGACCTGCTCATCCTCGCCGGCCTGGGCCTGGCGCTGGTCGCCTCGGTGGCGGTCTCCGGGGTGGGCAACGCGGCCACGTCCTTCGTGATCGAGAAGCTGAGCCTCGGCGGCGTACCCGGGTCCGGGCTGCTCACCCGGTTGGTCACCATCGCCATCGCGATGGCGGCCAACGTGGTGATCTTCCTGTACCTGTTCGTTCGGCTGCCTCGGGTCCAAGCCCCGTTCCGCCGAGTGATCAAGGGCGCCATCTTCGCCGCCGTCGGCTTCGAGTGCCTCAAGCTGATCGGCGCGTACTACATCGCCCGGACCACCGCGCATGCCACCGCGACCTACGGCACCCTCGGCGTGGTGATCGGCGCTCTGGTATGGATCAACCTGGTGTCTCGCTTTGTGATCTTTGCAGCGGTGTGGACGGTGACCGCTCCCTACGACGACGATGTCCCACCCTCGGGTACCGCGGATCCGGCGACCGCGGCAGCCGCCGGGATCCCCACGGAGTTCGCCGATGCCTCCGGCGCGCCCGACGGCTCCGACGCCACGCCGGACCGGCGACTGGTGGACGGCTCCCCCTCCCCGTTGACCCCGGCGTTGTCGGACAAGCCCGGGGTGGGCTACGGCGGCCGGGACGCCAAACCGCCCCAGCGAGCGACCTTGACCGGGACGTCCAGGGTCTTGCTGGCCGGCGGCGTCGGGGCGATGGCCGCCCTCTGCGGTCGCTGGCTCGCCGATCGACTGCGTCGCTGAGGAGTAAGACTCAGGTGGCTCCTGCGTCAGGTGAAAGCGCGGTGACGGGGGAATGTAGGTGCCAACTCACCTGAGGAACGGGACAGACACCTATGACCCAGCGCAGCACCGCCGCCGAGCAGGTTCCCGGCGGGCAGGCGGAGAAGCCCACCGATATTCCGGCCGAAGGTTGGAAGCAGATCGTCAAGCGGGCCTTCGCCGAGAGCAAGGCCGACCATGTCCCCCTGCTGGCCGGCGGCGTGGCGTACTCGGCCTTCTTGGCGATCTTCCCGGCACTGATCGCGGCAATCTCCATCTACGGTCTGGTGGTCGACCCGGCGCAGGTCCGCAAGCAGATCGCGGACGTCGCCAGCGCCCTGCCGAACGACGCGAAAAGCCTGATCACCAGCCAGCTCACCAGCATCGCCGGCGGGTCGAGCGGCGCGCTGGGACTGAGCCTGGTGATCAGCATCCTAGTGGCGCTGTGGGCCGCCTCCGGCGGCGTGATGGGCCTGATGAACGCGGTGAACGTCGCCTACGACGAGGAGGACACCCGCTCGTTCATCAAGAAGCGCGGGCTCGCCTTGTTGCTCACCGTCGGCGCGATACTGATGTTCGGCATGTGCATCGGCCTGGTGGCCGTGCTGCCGCCGATACTCGGAAACCTCGGTATCGGCGTGCTCGGCCGGATCGGAGTCGAGGTGGCCCGCTGGGTGCTGCTGCTGGCGCTGGTGATGAGCGCGTTGGCCATCGTGTACCGGGTGGCGCCGGACCGGGATGCCCCGAAGATGAACTGGGCCAGCCTGGGCGCCATCGTGGCCACCGTGCTGTGGGCGATCGCCTCCGTCGGGTTCTCCCTCTACGTCAACAACTTCGGCAAGTACGGCAAGACCTACGGCGCCCTGGCCGGCGTCGTGGTGCTGATGATCTGGTTGTACTGGAGCGCGTACATCATCCTGCTCGGGGCCGAAATCAACGCCGAGGCCGAGCAGCAGACCGCCAAGGACACCACCAAGGGCGAGCCAAGGCCGCTCGGGCAACGGGACGCGGTCAAGGCCGACTCCATGCCCGGGGACGAAACGAGCACCGATCAGGTGGGGTCGGCCGCCCGCCGCTGAGCTCAGCGGCTGAGCATGCACCGGCTTGGCTCGGTCGGCTCGGGCCGGGCCCGCGCTCAGACCCGCCGCCGGCGTACCAGCAGGCCGGCGGCGGTGAGCAGGAGCGCCACCCCACCGCCGACCGCCCAGCCGCGCGCCGGGACGGCGGGTCGTCCGGTGGCACCCTGGCCGGACGACGGGTGGCCCTTCGGCGGTGGGCCGGTGCCGGGCCGGCCCGTGGCGCCGCTTGGCTGCGGCTCGGCGTTCGTCGAGCCGATGGTCAGCGTGCCCACCGCCGCAACCCGGCCGTCCGCTCGGAAGCCCCAGTCCAGGAGGGCCGCCGCCTGCTTCCACATCGTCGCATCGGCGTGCATCAGGGTGACCAGTACCGTGCGGCCGCCCCGCCGGGCGGCAGCCACCAGGCTCGACCCGGCCGCCGCGGTATGCCCGTTCTTCACCCCGATGGTGCCGGGATAGCTGCCGAGCAGCCGGTTGTGGGTGTCGATCTCGAAGGACGTGCCGTGCGGTGCGGGCATCCGGGCGCGGCGGATCGTCACGTACCGGCGGAATGCGGGGAGCGCCAGACCGGCTCGCCCCAGCAGCGCGAGATCGTAGGCGGAGCTGGTCTGACCCTTGGCGTCGAGGCCGTGCACGGTCTTCGGCACGGTGTCCAGCGCGTGCAGCCGCCGGGCCTCGGCGCCCATCGCCGCGACCGTCGCCGGCTGGCCGCCGGCCGCCCGGGCCAGCACGTTCGCGGCGTCGTTGGCCGAGACCACCAGCAGCGCGGTGAACAGTTGGTCGACGCTCACCCGCAGTCCCGGGGCCAGGCCCACCTTGGTGCCGTCCACCGTCTCGTCCGCGTTGGTCACCACCAGGGTCCGCCGCGGGTCGAGGCGCGGCAGCAGGGTTACCGCGGTGAGGATCTTGAGGGTGGACGCCGGGGCGAACCGGCCGTGCGGATCACGAGCGGCGAGCACCGCGCCGCTGCCGGCGTCCGCGATCAGCCAGGACGACGCCGTGATCCTGGCGCGCAGTGCCGGTGCAGCGGGCGCTACCACGACGGCCTTCGAGCCGAGCAGATCGCCGCCGACCGGGGGGATCGCGGCTGCGCTGCCGGGCTGGGTGAACGGCAGGCCGGCAGCCACGGTGAGCACCGCCACGGCCATCCCGGCGGCCCCACCGGAGACCGGACGCAGCATGCCGTCGACAGTAGCCACCTGGTGCCGGACCGTGGCGCAGATCACAGTGCCGGCCCGCGGCGTGGCCGCGGGCCGGGTCGAGAATGAACGTCAATCGACTTCGGAAGGTGCGCCGACGCCTGATGTCCCGGATGTCCCCGGTTGCCTGCCAGGTCCTCCGCCAGGTCGCCTGCCAGCCCCTGGCCGGGCGGGCCGAGCGACGCGTGGGCGGCGCGGGTACGGACCACGATGTCACCGCTGCGCCACCGGGTCATAGGATTCCCACGTTTGCAACATCACACCGCGCCAGCGACGAACGGACCTAGATGGCCACCCAGACCCCCTCCCGGAGACCCGCCAACCGACCGGTTGCCAAGGCGCGGGCCGAGATCGGCACGCGCACACTGCGTCGCGACGCCTACTGGGTGCAGCCGGCGCTGACCGCGTTCGGCCTGCTCGCCTTCGTGGTGTACTCCACATTCCGGGCGTTCCAGGGAAAGTACTTCTTCTCCGAGCCGTACCTGTCCCCGTTCTACTCGCCGTGCCTGACCTCGAAGTGCGCCCCGGCGCCTCACCTGTCGATCTTGCCGACGTTCTGGATTATCACCGCGGCGATTTACATCGTCATCTTCCCGCTCGGCTTCCGGCTCACCTGCTACTACTACCGCAAGGCGTACTACAGGTCCTTCTGGCTGTCCCCGCCGGCCTGCGCGGTGGCCGAGCCGCACACGTCCTACACCGGTGAGACCCGCTTCCCGCTCATCTTCCAGAACATCCACCGGTACTTCTTCTACATCGCGGCGATATTCTGCGTCATCCTGACCTGGGACGCGATCATCGCGTTCGACTTCAACGGCTCCTTCGGAATCGGCCTCGGCACGATCGTCCTGCTCGTCAACGCCGCACTGATCACCCTGTACACGATCTCCTGCCATTCCTGCCGGCACATCACGCTGGGCCGAGTGAACAACTTCTCGAAACATCCGATGCGCTACAAGGCCTGGACCGTGGTGTCCAGGCTGAATGAGCGGCACATGCAGTTGGCCTGGGCCAGCCTGATTTGGGTGGGGCTCACCGACCTCTACATCGCGCTGGTCGCCGCCGGCACGATCACCGATCCGCACTGGGTGGCCTGACGTGTCCGTGTCGATGACCTCTTCCCCGACCGGCGCGTCCACCGGCGAGCCCGACCTGGAGACCCACGACTACGACGTCGTGGTCGTCGGGGCCGGCGGTGCCGGCCTGCGGGCCGCCATCGGCGCCCATGAGGCCGGCGCCCGGACCGCCCTGGTCTGCAAGTCGCTGCTCGGCAAGGCGCACACCGTGATGGCCGAGGGCGGCATCGCCGCCGCGATGGCGAACCTCTACCCGGAGGACAACTGGCGGGTGCACTTCCGGGACACCATGCGCGGCGGCAAGATGCTCAACCACTGGCGGATGGCACAGCTGCACGCCCAGGAGGCCCCGGAACGGGTGTGGGAGCTGGAGGAGTGGGGGGCGCTGTTCGACCGGACCGAGGACGGCCTGATCAGCCAGCGCGACTTCGGCGGCCACCGGTACGCCCGCCTCGCCCACGTCGGGGACCGCACCGGCCTGGAGATGATCCGCACCCTGCAGCAGCACGCCGTCTCCCTCGGCATCGACGTGTACATGGAATGCACGATCAGCCGGCTGCTCACCGAAGGCGGCGCGATTTCCGGTGCGGTCGGCTACTGGCGGGAGAGCGGCACTTTTGTGCTGTTCCGGGCCCCGGCCGTGGTGCTGGCCACCGGCGGCATCGGCAAGTCCTACAAGGTGACCTCCAATTCCTGGGAGTACACCGGGGACGGGCACTCTCTCGCGTTGTGGGCCGGCGGCTCGCTGGTCAACATGGAGTTCGTCCAGTTCCACCCCACCGGCATGGTCTGGCCGCCGTCGGTGAAGGGCATTCTCGTCACCGAATCGGTGCGCGGCGACGGCGGAGTGCTGCGTAACTCCGAGGGCCGCCGCTTCATGTTCGACTACATTCCGGATTTCTTCCGGGCCGAGACCGCCGACACCGAAGAAGAAGGCGACCGGTGGTATGAGGACAAGCGCAACAACCGGCGGCCACCGGAGCTACTGCCCCGCGACGAGGTGGCCCGGGCGATCAACTCGGAGGTCAAGGCCGGGCGGGGCAGCCCGCACGGCGGGGTCTTCCTGGACATCGCCAGCCGCCGGTCCGCGGAGTACATCCAGAAGCGGCTGCCCTCGATGTACCACCAGTTCATGGAACTCGCCGAGGTAGACATCACCGCCGAGGCGATGGAGGTCGGGCCCACCTGCCACTACGTGATGGGCGGGGTCGAGGTGGACCCGGACACCCAGGCGGCGGTCGGGGTTCCCGGCCTGTACGCGGCCGGCGAGGTGGCCGGCGGGATGCACGGGGCCAACCGGCTCGGCGGCAACTCCCTCGGCGACCTGCTGGTGTTCGGCAAGCGGGCCGGTGACGCCGCGGCGACCTACGTCGGTGGTCTGCGGACCCGCCCGGCGGTCTCCGACAGCGACGTAGCGGCCGTGATCCGGGAAGCCCTGCTGCCCTTCGACCTGGCGAACGCGGCCGGTACGAAGAAGGTGGAGAACGCCTACGAGCTGCAGGTCGCGCTGCAGAACACGATGCACGACCTGGTCGGCATCATCCGCACCCAGTCGGAGCTGGAGCGGGCGCTGAAGGAGATCGCGGTGCTCAAGGGGCGGGTGCCCAACGCGGCGGTGATCGGCGGGCGGATCTACAACCCCGGCTGGCATCTGGCGATGGACCTCAAATCCATGCTCACGGTGTCGGAATGCATCGCAACTGCCGCGCTGGAGCGTCGGGAGAGCCGCGGCGGCCACACCCGCGACGACTACCCGAAGACCGACCCGGAGTGGGGGAACCTCAACCTGATCCTGCGCTGGGAGGGTAACGAGGTCACCCTGGACCACCAACCGCTGCCGCACATGCCGGCGGATCTGGCCGAGCTGTTCGAGGAGAAGCACTGATGGGGTACGACCTGACGCTGAAGCTCTGGCGCGGTGACTCCACCGGTGGGGACTTCGTCGAATACACGGTGCCGGTGGAGGAGGGGGAGGTCGTCCTGGACGCCATCCACACCGTTCAGCGGATGCACGCCGGCGACCTGTCGGTGCGCTGGAACTGCAAGGCCGGCAAGTGCGGCTCGTGCAGCGCCGAGATCGACGGCCGGCCGCGGCTGATGTGCATGACCCGGCTGTCCTCCTACGCCAAGGGCGACACGATCACTGTCACCCCGCTGCGTACCTTCCCGGTGATCAGGGACCTGGTCACCGACGTGTCCTACAACTTCGAGAAGGCCAAGCAGATCCCGGCCTTCACGCCCGGCCCGCGGGAGGCCGACGGCACCCGGCGGATGCAGCAGCTCGACGTGGAGCGCAGCCAGGAGTTCCGTAAGTGCATCGAGTGCTTCCTGTGTCAGAACGTCTGCCACGTCATCCGCGACCACGAGGACAACAAGAAGGTGTTCTCCGGGCCACGGTTCCTGATCCGGCTGGCCGAGTTGGACATGCACCCACTGGACACCAAGGACCGCCGGGATCTCGCGGTCGAGGAGGCCGGCGTCGGGATGTGCAACATCACCAAGTGCTGCACCGAGGTCTGTCCGGAGGGCATCCACCTCACCGACAACGCGATCATCCCGCTGAAGGAGCGGGTGGTCGACCGGCGGTACGACCCGATCGGGCGCCTGCTGGGGATCGGTCGGCGCAAGTCCGCGAGCTGAGGGGGCTGGCCGCCGACCTGGTGCCGAAACCGAGCGCTGGAGCGCCCGGAACCCGCAACTCGCGGTCCGGCCGCCGGTCCGGCCGGCCCGGTCGTTACAGTCGGTTCCATGGTGCGTGAATCGGAATCCGGCCGGCCCATCTCCGAGGTGTACCGGCCGGAGGACCTCGCCGGGTTCGACCCGGCGACGGCGCTGGGGGAGCCCGGGGACTACCCGTTCACCCGCGGGGTGTACCCGAACATGTACACCGGGCGGCCGTGGACGATGCGCCAGTACGCCGGGTTCGGCACCGCGGTCGAGTCCAACCAGCGCTACCATGCGCTGCTCGCCGCCGGGACGACCGGACTGTCGGTGGCCTTCGACCTGCCGACCCAGATGGGGTACGACTCCGACGCACCGATCGCCGCCGGGGAGATCGGCAAGGTCGGGGTGGCGATCGATTCGATCGACGACATGCGGCTGCTCTTCAAGGGCATCCCGCTGGACAAGGTTTCCACGTCGATGACGATCAACGCGCCGGCGGCGCTGCTGCTGCTGCTCTACCAGCTGGTCGGTGAGGAGCAGGGCGTCGACCCGGCGCGGCTCACCGGCACCATCCAGAACGACGTGCTCAAGGAGTACATCGCCCGCGGCACCTACATCTTCCCGCCGCAGCCATCGCTACGGCTCATCACCGACATCTTCCGGTACTGCAAGACGGAGATCCCGCGCTGGAACACCATCTCCATCTCCGGCTACCACATGGGGGAAGCCGGCGCCACGCCGGTGCAGGAGGTCGCCTTCACCCTGGCGAACGGGATCGAGTACGTCCGGGCCGCGCTGTCCGCCGGCATGGACATCGACGACTTCGCCCCCCGGCTGGCCTTCTTCTTCGTCAGCCGCACCACGCTGCTGGAGGAGGTGGCCAAGTTCCGGGCCGCCCGGCGGATCTGGGCACAGGTCATGCGCGATGAGTTCGGCGCGAAGAACCCCAAGTCCCAGATGCTGCGCTTCCACACCCAGACCGCCGGGGTGCAGCTCACCGCCCAGCAGCCGGAGGTGAACCTGATCCGGGTCACGGTGCAGGCTCTGGCGGCGGTGTTCGGCGGTACCCAGTCGCTGCACACCAACTCCTACGACGAGGCGATCGCGCTGCCGACGGAGAAGGCGGCCCGGCTCGCGGTCCGTACCCAGCAGGTGCTGGCGAACGAGACCGACCTGACCGCCACCGTGGACCCGTTCGCGGGTTCCTACGCGGTGGAGTCGATGACGTCGGAGGTGGAGGACGGCGCCCGGGAGTTGATGGCCAAGGTCGAGGACCTCGGCGGCGCGGTGGCGGCCATCGAACGGGGCTTCCAGAAGAACGAGATCGAGCAGGCCGCGTACCGGATCACCCAGGGTATCGAGAACGGCGAGCGGGTCGTGGTCGGGGTGAACTCCTACATCCGCGAAGACGAGGAACGCTACGAGCCGTTGCGGGTCAACCCGGCGATCGAGGCCGAGCAGGCCGAGCGGCTGGCCACGCTGCGCGCCGAGCGGGACAACGACGAGGTGCGCCGCGCGCTCGACGACCTGCGTAAGGCAGCCGAAGGGCCGTCCGGGGGCACCGACAACATGCTCTACCCGATGCGTGAGGCGCTGCGCGCCCGGGCCACGGTCGGCGAGGTCTGCGACGCGCTGCGGGAGATCTGGGGCGTCTATCGCCCGGCCGACGCGATGTAACCGGAGGGCCATTCGGACCGGACCCGGCGGCCGCGCCGACGGGGGGTCGCGGCGTTCGACAGCCGGCGCAGCCACGGCAGAGAGAGCAGCGAGGTGATCGCCGTGGTGAACGTCAGGAACGCCTCGGCTTCCAACGCGGCCACGGCGACCCGGGGTAGGTCTGCGGGGGTGGGGTAACAGATGTACCGCGGCGTCCATCGAGGCTGGAACTTGGCGTTGAACCGGTACAGGCTCTCGATCTGCCAGAACCTCGAAGCCGCCAGGAGCGTCCGCCGCCAGGCCCGCAGCGCCGGCCCGGCGCCGATCCGCTCGCCTCGTTCCAGCGCGGACCGGAAGATGGCGAAGTTCAGCGACAGGCGTTCGATCCCGGCCACCCGGGCGGCCTCCACGGCTGCCACGATCATCAGCTCGGTGAGGCCGTTGTCGGACAGCGGCGCCCGGCGCATGACGTCCAGGGACCATCCGGACCGGCCCCACGGCACGAAGTGCAGCAGCCCGCACAGTTCCGGGCCGTCCTCGGTTCGACGGGTACCCCGGACCACGACGCAGTCGTCGTCCCCGGGCGCACCGAGCCGCCCGAGGGCCATGGAGAACCCGCGCTCGGTCTGGGCGCCGCGCCACCGCGTCGCGGCGGCCCGCACCTCGGCGAGGTCGGCGTCGGTCAGATCCCGCACGTGACGGGCCTGCGCCTCGTACCCCGCGCGGCGGCCCCGAGCGACCGCCTGCCGAACCCCGCGGACCGCTCGCCCGTCGAGGGTGAACTCGTCGACGTCGAGGACGGCCTCGTCACCGATCTCCAGCACGGACAGGCCGTATCGGGCCCACACCGCGCCGGCGGCCTCGCCGCAACCCAGCACGGCCGGGGTCCAGGCGTGCCGATTCGCCTCCGCCAGGAAGCGGGTCACCGCGCCGGGCCAGGCCTCCGGATCGCCTATCGGGTCTCCGCTGGCCAGCATGACGCCGGCCACCGTGCGGTAGCTGATCGCCGACTTGCCGGAGGCTGAGAAGAGCACGCTCTTGTCCCGGCGGAGCGCGAAATAGCCGAGCGAGTCCCGCTCGCCGTGCCGCTCGAGCAGTTCCCGGACCTTCGCCGCATGCTCCGGCGTCAGCCAGCAGGCCCGCCGGGGGGCCCGCAGGGAGAGGCACACCGGCGCGATCACGGCGAACAGCCCTAGCGCGCCGAGCACATCGGCGACCAGGTCGGCGCCGCGGGCGGATTCTGAAGGTGACCGGCCCGGAGATGTCCACCAGACCGAGGAGTACGTGTTGGGTCTGAACGCCCAGCGAGGGTGCGCCGAGCACCGCCGCCGCGTTGAGTCGGAGCATCAGCAGGCCGATCCCGACCGCCAACGGCACGCTCACGGTGGCCACGATCAGCGCCGCCGCCCGGCTCACCGGATCGGGCTCCGCGCCGAACCAGCACCGGTAGCGCCACAGCGCCGCCGCCACCGCGAGCGACAGCGCCGCCTCCTCGACGTCGAGCCCCTTGACCAGGTGCAGCACCGCACCGAGGAGCAGCAGGACCAGCACCAACTGCCACGCCCGACGTTTTCGGCGCCGCAGGCCGTGGGCGAGCAGCAGGAGCAGCAGGCCGACGCACACCGACCCGGCGGCGGCCGCGCTGGCCACCGGCAAGCCCAGCACGTCGATCACCATCCTGAGCCGACCCTGGTCGGCCGGGAAGAGCCCGCTGAGCAGGTCTACCGCGCCGGCTCCGGCGACGAGCAGGGCGACCACACCGGGCACCCGGGAGGCTCCCCGACGCTCCGCTCCGGGAGGAGTGGCCGGCCGGCGGGTTCCGGCCGCGCTGCGACCGCCAGGCGTGGATGCCGAGCTGTCGGCGAGCGTTGCCTGGTGCCGGCTCATGCCCGGCGCGTCCGTACGCCGAAGATGCCGGCTCGCCACGCCCCCCGGACGGCGATCGCAGGGCGGCTCGCCGTGCGCGGCCCGGCCGCCGGCTCGGCCGCCGCCGGCCAGGCCGCCGCCGGCTCGGCCGCCGCCGGCCCGGCCGCCGTCGGCCGGGCGGAGTCGCCGCCGGCCGGTGCGGCGTACTCCCGGCATCGGCGCAGATAGCCGCCGATGAGCGGTGCGGTGAGCATGCTGAGCACGCACCAGCCGATCAGGATCTCTACCAGTACCAAGGCGGCCCTCCCATAGTGATCGCTCCACTATGCGGAGGTTTCGGTGAGCACCCCGTGAGAGTCAGCCTCATCGGGTTCTCATGTGGCGAACGGGAGCCTACCGCTGGCGGTACGACCTTGATCGAGTTCGTCCGGAGGGGAGGAGGCAGTGTCGCTGAGCGCGGACCAGCTCAGGCCCGGGATTCCGCCGCTGGGCCGGTCACTGCCGGGCGGCGTCGATCCTCAGGACGGCGGCACGGTCGTCGTGGATCCGGTAGCCCACCCCGCGCAGCGTTTCGATCGACGCCCGTTCGAACGGACGGTCGATCTTGTCGCGGAGGTACCGGATGTAGACGTCGACCAGGTTCGACCCGCCGGCGTAGGCGAAGTCCCAGACGTGGTCGATGAGGTGCGCCCGGCTCAGCACCTGCTCCGGGTGCCGCATCAGCTCGGTGAGCAGTGCGAACTCCTTGGGGGACAGATCGATCGCGGTCGACCCACGCGTTACGGCGTGACTGACCGGGTCCAGGCTGAGATCGCCGACCTCCAGGCGCACGGGTCGCTCTCGGGGGCTCCGCCGGGTGAGCGCCCGCAGCCGGGCGAACAGCTCGGCGAGGGCGAACGGCTTGGCCAGGTAGTCGTCGCTGCCGGCGTCCAGGCCGGCTACCCGATCTCCGACGCTGCCCCGAGCGGTCAATACCAGCACCGGCACCCAGCATCCGTCGGCCCGGATACGGCGGAGCACCTCGATACCGTCCGGAGCCGGAATCATCACATCCAGGACGATCGCGTCGTACGGGTTCTCCCCGACCGCCCACAGCGCGTCGGTGCCGTTCTGCGCGACGTCTACCGCGTACCCCTCGTGGTGCAGGGCCCGGCGCAGTACCCGTACCATGCCCGGATCGTCCTCAACGACGAGTATGCGCACCTCGTCAGCGTAGGTCGGGTTGGTGCTGGACGCGCGCCCCAGGGTCCGCGCTCCTAGGCTCGGCGCCGTGTCGCCGCGTCCGTCGTCGCTGCGCGGTCGGGTCGCGCTGGTCTCGGCCCTCGGCGCGGCCGCCGCGCTGCTGGTCGGCTTCACCGTGCTCAACGTGCTGCTCGGCCAGGCGCTCCGCCGGGCCGTGGACAGCGGCATCACCGCCCGGCTGGACGACCTGCGGGTGTCGCTGCAGGATTCGGACCTGTCGGTACTGCGCCGTGACCCGTTCGCCGAACTGCTCCGGGCCGACGGGACCGTGGTCGCAAGTTCGGCGACGATCAGCACGGCCGACACCGACCGGGGCAGCGCCGTCACCGACGTGCTGGAGCCGGACGAGCTGGCCCGCGCGCTGCGCGGTCGACTGTCGGTGTCACGCCCCGTCCTGGGATTGGGCGCGGAGGCCCGCCTGGTAGCCGAGCCGCTGCCGGGTCGCCAGCGGGTGCTGGTGGTCGGCGCCTCGACCAGGGAGATCGACTACGCCCGCGACCGGGTGTCGTTCCTGCTTGCCATCTCGGGGGTGGTGCTGCTCGCCGGGCTGGCGTCCGCAGGGTGGCTGGTGGCCGGTGCCGCGCTGCGCCCGGTAGCGGCGCTCACCGACCGGGCGGCGGCGATCTCGGTGGCCGGTGAGCGTGGCGGGCTGCCGGTCCCGCCCGGGGACGACGAGCTGGCCCGACTGGCCCGCACGTTGAACGGGATGCTGTCCCGCCTCGGTGAGTCGGTCGAGCGGGAACGGGGCCTGCTCGACGATGCCAGCCACGAACTCCTCACCCCGATCGCCGTGCTGCGCGGCGAGCTCGAGCTCGCCGCGCTCGCCATCGACGATCAGGACGTCGTGATGGAGTCGGTCCACGCCGCCCTCGGGGAGACCGAGCGGCTGGGTCGTCTCACCGAGGACCTCCTCGTACTGGCCCGGGGCCGGGCCGGGACGCTGGCCCTGGACCGGCGCCCCTTGGAGCTGGGGGAATTCGCCCGATCCGTACTGGACCGGTTGCGCCGCGCTTACCCGCTCGACGTCGAGGTCCGCGGCGAGCCGGTGTGTACCGAGGCCGACCCGACCCAGCTGGAGCGGGTGTTGGCCAATGTGATCTCCAACGCCGCTCGGGCCGGGGCCGCCGTGGTGCGGGTCACGACC
This sequence comes from uncultured Actinomycetota bacterium, assembly GCA_963814355.1. Classification (GTDB taxonomy): domain Bacteria; phylum Actinomycetota; class Actinomycetes; order JADGOV01; family JADGOV01; genus JADGOV01. Next base: position 78,567 of record CAWFCZ010000005.1, read on the forward strand.
GTCGGCGGGGCCACCGCCGGGTGGGAGATCGCCGACGACGGCCCGGGCATCCCGCCGGCGCTGCTCTCCACCGCCCTGGACCGGTTCACCCGCGGGGACGCCGCCCGGACCCGCGGCGACGGCGGTGCCGGCCTCGGGCTGGCCATCGTGGCGGCCATCATGGCCGCCCACGGCGGTGCCGTCGAACTGGCCAACGGCCCGCCGCTCGGCGGTGCCGTCGTACGGATCCGGCTGCCGGCATCCGGGAGCCGGTACGTTGCGTAGATGCCGACCCTGGAGGATCTGCGCGCCGCCCCCAAGGTGCTGCTGCACGACCACCTCGACGGCGGCCTGCGCCCGGCCACCGTGGTGGAGCTGGCCGCCGAGAGCGGCTACGACGGGTTGCCGACCACCGATGCCGCCGAGCTCGGCCGCTGGTTCCGAGGGGGAGCGGGTTCGACGTCCCTTGAGCACTACCTGGAGAGCTTCCGGCACACGGTCGCGGTGATGCAGACCAGGGACGCGCTGGTCCGGGTGGCCCGCGAGTGCGCCGAAGACCTGGCGGCTGACGGGGTGGTATACGCCGAGGTGAGGTTCGCGCCCGAGCTGCACGTCGAACGAGACCTGGAACTCGACGAGGTCGTGGAAGCCGTGCTGGAGGGTTTCCGGCTCGGCGCCGCGGAACGGCCGATCACCATGCGCGCGTTGCTGACCGCCATGCGGCACGCCGCGCGTTCCCTGGAGATCGCCGAGCTGGCGGTCCGCTTCCGGGACGCCGGAGTCGCCGGGTTCGACATCGCCGGGGCCGAGGCCGGGCATCCGCCCAGCCGTCACCTCGACGCCTTCCAGTACGTCCAGCGAGAGAACGGGCACTACACCATCCATGCCGGGGAGGGATTCGGGTTGCCCTCGATCTGGGAGGCGCTGCAGTGGTGCGCCGCCGACCGGCTCGGGCACGGCGTGCGGATCATCGACGACATCTCGGTCTCGGTCGACGGCGAGGTTGCGCTGGGTCGGCTGGCGCAGTTCGTCCGGGACACCCGGGTGCCGCTGGAGATGTGCCCGACCTCGAACGTGCACACCGGTGCGGCCCGATCCATCGCCGAGCATCCCATCGGGCTGCTCCGCCGGTTGCTGTTCCGCGTCACGGTGAACACCGACAACCGGCTCATGAGCGGCGTGACGCTGTCCTCGGAGTTCGCCGCCCTGGTGGAGGCCTACGGCTACGACTGGTCCGACATCCGCTGGCTCACGATCAACGCGATGAAGTCCGCCTTCCTGGCGTTCGACCTCCGCTTGGAGATCATCAACAACCAGATCAAGCCCTGGTACGCGCAGCGAGTGCCGGGCTAGCTCCCGCATCGCGGTCGCTCAAGGGGCAGGCCGCGCTCAGGTGACCGCCGGCCCGCTGTCCGCGCTCAGGTGTCGGGAGGCGAAGACCAGGGAGTACGGCAACTCGAACCGCACCTCGCGCCAGGTGTGGCCGAAATTGGGGGCGATGCGCAAGGCCAGGTAGACCTGGTCGTGGCGGGTGAAGAGGTTGGCCAGGGCGACCGCCGACCGGCGGCCCCCGCCGTCGTTGGCGCTGACGTCGAGGAAGACGGCCATGGGTCGGGCGATCCGCAACGTCGGCAGATAGTACGACGGCGCGTTGGCCAGCCACAACCTCCGGTTGCCGTGCAGCAGCGGCTGCAGCACGTTCTTCCCGGGGTCGCCATAGGGCTCCGAGGCGAGGATCGTGGAGAACACCTGCTGGTGGCGCAGTCCGAGGTTCAGGGCGCAGTACGCACCGGACGACATGCCTCCGATGGCTCGCCCCGCCGCGGTGGGGATGGTACGGAAATCGCGGTCGACGGTGGCCACGATCGTGGAGGTCAGGTAGGTCTGGTCCTGTGGGCCGTCCACCTGGTTGAGGCACTCGGAGTCGTGCATCCAGCTCCCGCTCGCATCAGGCAAGGCGATGATCATGGGACGGGCAAGATGCCTCGCGGTGAGCAGCGCCAGTGCTCGGTCCACTCGGCCGCCGGTCAGCCAGTCCATCGGCCCTCCCGGATGGCCGTGGATCAGGTAGATCACTGGGTAGCGGCGTTCGGCATTCGCCCGGTCGTAGTACCCGCCGGGCAGCAGGACGTTCAGCCGTCGCGGCGCGATGTGCAGCGCCGCATCCCCGACCGAGAGCGACACCAGCCGCCCGCCGGTCCCCACCCCGTCGGCGATCAGGCCGCCGGCGATATCGTCCGGGGGCGCCGCCGGGCCGCCGGGCGGATGTCCGCGCAACGCGTCCAGCAGCGCACCGGTCGTCGGCACGTACCCGGCGTAGACGTTCACGGCGAGCAGGGCGCCGGCAATGAGGAGCAGGAGCACCGACGCGAGACCACCGAGCTGGAGAAGCCGCCGCCGGAGCGGGGGGTGATTCAGCCGGCGGCGGCCCCCTTTTACCCGCCATATCCCGAGCAGCGCCGACGCGGCGCCGGAAGTGAGTACGGCCGCCGCCAGGCGGGGATCCTCCAGGATCCCCGGCCGGCCGACTCTGCTGATGACGTCGTGCGGCAATACCGGCACACCATGCAAGATGGACGGCATCCGCTGTGCTCCTCGAACCGGACGGGCAGACCCAGGTTGCGCCCTACCGGATGAGAGAAATGTGAAGATCTCCAGCGTCAAGTTTCGGTCGGCCGGCGACCGGAGGGCGTCCGGCGTCGGATCGCGAGCCCGGCTTCGGGTCGGCGTGCTCTGCGTGTTGTGCGCCGGTTTTCTGGTCGCCACCAGGACGCAGCCGACCAGCTGCGCCACAGCGTCGGTGACCATGCTCGACGTCCCCGGGGGCGGTCTTGCCCGGCAGGTGCTGGTCTACCGGCCGCCCGTACCGGACAGTGCCACCCTGCCGGTCGTGTACTACCTGCACGGGCTGCCCGGCCAGGCCAGGGACGCGCTGACCGGGCAGCTCGTCGCCCAAGCCGCGGCGCTGGCACGCGCCGGGCACCCGTTCGTGCTCGCCGCCCCGGACGGGAACGGCGTCCGGGGCGACCCCGAGTGGGCGGACTCCCTGGACGGACGTGACCTGCTGGAGTCCTACCTGCTGAAGAAAGTGATCCCGCTGGTGGAGGGCCGGCACCTGCGCGCCGCCCGATACCGGACACTGCTTGGCTTTTCGATGGGTGGGTACGGTGCGGCGAATATTGGCCTGCGCCACCCGGACGTCTTCGGCAGCTGGGCCGCGGTGAGCGGGTACTTCCACATCGACGACCCGGACGACGTCTTCGGGCATGACCCCGCCTATGTGGCGGCCAACTCCCCGGACCGCAACGGATCGGCGGCCCGCGGGCATCGGGTGCTACTCGTCGAGGGCCGGTCCGACCCGTCGCGGCTGGTGCACGGCGAGGCGTCCCGGCTGGCCGCCATCCTGCGGGCCGGCGGGGCGCAGGTGTGGCTGCGGCTGGTACCCGGTGGTCACGAGGTACGACTCGTCCGCGAGGCGATGCCGCTGGTCGCGACCTGGTTGTTGCCGCCCTACCGCCCACCGGTGGCCGCGGCCAGGTCGGCCCCGATGGCGTCGAATTCGGCCTGCGCGGGCGCCGCCGCGGGCACGCCCGGCACGACCTCCAGGTAGGCCCTGCGCCTCGGCTGCGTGCCGCTGGGCCGGGCCCGGCACCGGTCCGGTGACCGGGGAACCCGGATCACAACCGGCCGATGACGGCCCGGAGCAGCGCGCCCATCGCCGGCGCGGCGGCCAGCCCGGTGGCCAGCACGTCCTGGTGGTCCAGCGGCTCCGCGGTCACGCCGGCGGCCGGGTTGGTGACCAGGGAGACGCCGAGCACCTCGGCGCCACCGGCTCGGGCGGCGATCGCCTCCAGCGCGGTGGACATCCCCACCAGGTCGGCGCCGAGCGTGCGCAGCATGGCGTTCTCCGCCGGGGTTTCGAACTGCGGGCCGGGCATGGCCGCGTACACCCCCTCGACTAGGCCGGGGTCGACCTGGCGGGCGACGGCCCGCAACCGGGCCGCGTACAGGTCGGTGAGGTCGACGAAATCTGCCCCGCTGAGCGGGGAATGCCAGCTGAGGTTGAGCTGGTCGCGGATCAGCACCGGCTGGCCGACCGCGTACTCCGGGCGCAGCGCTCCGGCGGCATTAGTCAAGATCACGACCCTGCAGCCGGCGGCCACCGCGGTACGGACGCCGTGGGCCACCGGTCCCACCCCGCGTCCCTCGTAGAGGTGGGTCCGGCCCAGTTGCAGGAAGACGCGTACGCCGTCGACCTCGACCGAGCGCAGCGTACCGGCGTGGCCGGCGACGGTGGGCGCGGTGAAACCGGGCAGGGCGGTGGCCGGAAGTTCCGCCGCCGCCGGGCCGAGGACGTCGGCCGCCGGCCCCCACCCGGAACCGAGCACCACGGCCACGTCGTGGTGCGGAACCCCGCTGAGCTCTCCCCAGACCTCCGCCGCGTGCCGGGCCAGGGCGGCGGGCTGACCCGCGAGGAGATCTGCCGGATTAGCTCCACTCACGCACCGGGACCCTACCGTGCGCGCGGGTAAAGTCGGCGGCAACGTCTCGCCGCCTGGCGGTGCGCATCGCCCCGCGCCCGGTTTCGAGAGCCGGCTTGAGCCTTCGGAGGCAGAGTGCAGATTCCGTTCACCTCGTCGCCACGGTCATCCCTCGGCGTCGAGTGGGAACTCGAGCTCGTGGACACCGAAACCCGGCTGTTGCGCAGCGCGGCCAGCGACCTGCTCGCCGAGCTGAGTGCCCCGTACGGCGGCGGTGAGCATCCCAAGGCCAAGCACGAGTTGCTGGAGAGCTGCGTCGAGGTGATCACCGGCGTCTGCCAGACCGTCGCCGAGGCCACCGCGGACCTCGCCGGCAGCCTCGCCGAGGTCGGCGCGGCGGCCGAGCGCCGGGGCCTGTCGCTGATGTGCTCCGGCACCCACCCGATCAGCGACTGGGCCGACCAGACGATCAGCCCGAACCCGCGGTACGTCGCCCTGATCGAGCGGTGCCAGTGGATGGCCCGCCAGCTGCAGATCTTCGGCGTGCACGTGCACGTCGGCATCCGGGCGCCCGAGAAGGCGATCCCGATCGTCAACGCGCTGACCGGCTACATCCCGCACTTCCTGGCGCTCTCGGCGTCCTCGCCGTACTGGATCGGCACCGACACCGGCCTGGCGTCGAGCCGGAGCAAGGTCTTCGAGGGGCTGCCGACCGCCGGCCTGCCCTACCAGCTGTCCGGCTGGGACCAGTTCGAGGCCTTCATGGAGACGCTGATCTCGGCGAAGACCATCGAGACCATCCGGGAGGTGTGGTGGGACATCCGCCCGCACCCGGTGTTCGGCACGGTGGAACTGCGGATCTGCGACGGCCTGCCGACCCTGCACGAGATCGGCATGGTGGCGGCGTTGAGCCAGTGCCTGGTCGAGACGTTCAACACCCAGCTGGACCGGGGCTACACGCTGCCCACCCCGAAAGGCTGGGTGCTGCGGGAGAACAAGTGGCGGGCCGCCCGCTACGGGCTGGAGGCGGAGGTCATCATCGACGACTCCGGCGGCACCGTCCCGGTGCGCGACGCCTTGGCGGAACTGGTCGACGACCTCGGCCCGGTCTCCGAGCGCCTGGACTGCGCCGAGGAGCTGAGTCGGGTCAGGGGAGTGCTCGCCGGCGGGGCGAGTTACCAGCGTCAGCGGGCGGTGGCGGCCGCGCACGACGGGGATCTGCGCGCGGTGGTCGACGCGCTGATCACCGAGATGCGCACCGGCCGCCCGCTGCCCATGCTGGCCCCGAAACCGGTGGCGGTGCCGTGACCGAACTCTGGACGGACTGGCTCGGATCGTGGGTGGGAGCGAACTCGGCTCGGCTGGTGGGGTTGCGCCGCCAGCTCCACGCCCACCCCGAGCTGGCCTACGCCGAACACCAGACCACCGCCCTGATCTGCAAGGTCCTGGAGGCGTCGGGGCTGTCCCCCACCGTGCTGCCGGTCGGCACCGGGGTGGTGTGCACCGTCGGCCCGGGGGGCGCCCCGCGGGTCGCCCTGCGCGCCGACCTCGACGCCCTCCCGCTGCAGGACGAAAAGGAGGTGCCGTACCGGTCCCAGCTTCCCGGGGTGTCGCACGCCTGCGGGCATGACGTGCACACCACGTGCCTGCTCGGCGCCGCCGAGGCGCTGGCCGCGCTGGACCGCGAGGGGCGACTCCCGGCGCCGGTACGCCTGATTTTCCAGCCGGCGGAGGAGAGCGTCCCCGGCGGCGCGCTCGACGTCATCGGCGCCGGTGCGCTGGAAGGGATCCGGTCCATCTTCGCGCTGCACTGCGATCCGAAGGAGACCGTCGGGCAGGTCGGCATCCGGGATGGTGCGATCACCTCCGCCTGTGACGCGGTGTCCCTACGGCTCACCGGGCCTGGCGGGCATACCGCGCGGCCCCATCTCACCGCGGATCTGGTGTACGCCCTGGCCGACGTGATCACCCGGGTGCCGGCGCTGCTGTCCCGCCGGGTCGACCCGCGGGCCGGGCTGTCGCTGGTGTGGGGCCGGGTGACCGCCGGCGCGACGCACAACGTCATCCCGCAGACCGGCAGCGCGGCCGGTACGGTGCGGGTCCTGGACCGCGACGCCTGGGACGACGCACCAGAGTTGGTGCGGGGCTTCATCGACACCGTCCTGGCGCCCTACCGGCTCGATGTCGACGTGGACTACCGGCGCGGCCTGCCGCCGGTCATGAACTCACCGGCGGGAGCCGCGCTGGTGACCACCGCGACCGAGGCCGTACTCGGCCCCGGCTCGGTGGTCCCTACCGAGCAGAGCCTGGGTGGGGAGGACTTCGCCTGGTACGCCGAGCAGGTCCCGGCCGCGCTGGCCCGCCTCGGGGTGCGGGTACCGGGGGACACCAGGGTGCTGGACCTGCACCGCGGCACGTTCGACGTCGACGAGCGGGCGATCGGCTGCGGGGTCAAGGTGATGGTGGCCACCGCACTGTCGGCGGTGGACGCGGGACCGGATCTGCTCACCCCGGCGAGTGTGCCGAACGGGCTGCGCGCCGCCGGCTGACCGTACGCCGGCCGGCGTACGGTCAGCCGGGTGGCGGCCTTCGCGGTGCGGTCGCCCGAGGCGGCAGCTACTACTGGGGGGTCGGAGCCAGCTCCGGCTGCTCGGGTGCCCCACGCCGCTCCACGGTGGCCGCGGACGGGGCGACCCGCAGCGGCCGGGCGGCCCAGGCCGGCAGCCACCAGTTCCACCGACCGAACAGCGATACCAGCGCCGGTACCAGCACCGCCCGGACGATCGTCGCGTCCAGCAGGATGCCGACGCCGAGAGCGGTGGCGAACACCTTGATGTCGGTTTCCGGCCCGCTGGACAGCGACAGGAACGCCAGGAAGAGGATCAGCGCGGCGCTGGTCACCAACCGCCCGGTCCGGCCGAGGCCCTCGACGACCGCCGCCGACGTCGAGCCGGTGGCTTCGTACTCCTCCCGGACCCGGGTCAGGATGAAGACCTCGTAGTCCATGGACAACCCGAACAGGAACGCGAACACCATCAGCGGGAGCCAGAAGGTGATCGCACCGGTGGGTGCGATGCCGTAGACCGCCTGCGAGCCGTGACCCTGCTGCCAGAAGAACACCACCGCCCCGAACGTGGCCGCCAGTGAGACCAGGTTGAGCAGGACGGCCTTCAGCGGCAGGAGCAGGGAGCGGAACGCCCTGGCCAGCAATACGTAGGTCAGCACCAGGATGATGCCCAGCATCATCGGGAAGTTGCCGTACACCGCCTTTGCGTAGTCCAGTTGCAGCGCCCCCACGCCGGTGACTCCGAGCACCGCCGGATTGCCGGCGACCGCCTCCTTGACCCGCTTCACCACGGCCACCGAGTCGTTGGTCACCGTCTCCCGCTCCGGGATCGCGTTGACCACCGTGGTCCCGGCCCGGTTGGAGGCGCTGCCGGTGGGTGCGTAGGCGGCCACGATGCCCGGCACGCGGCGCACCGCCTCGGCGACCAGTCTGCCGTCCCCGCGGGTGAGGATTTCGATCGGGGTGAGGACGCCGGTGCTCACCCCGCCGTGCTCGAGAGTGACGAGCGCCGCCCGGGCCGGACCGGTCTTGGCGAGGGAATCGGAGGAGGCCAGACCGATCTTCAGGCCGAAGAACGGCACGAGCAACGCGGCGAGGATCGCGGTCGCCACGCCGGCGGCGATCCACCGCCGGCGAACCATGAGCCGGGCCCACCGGGACCAGCTGCGGCTGGCCCGGTCCTCGTGGCGAATCCGCGGCCAATCCAGCCGCGGCCCCACGCTGGCCAGCAGGGCGGGCAGCGCGGTGATCGACACCAGCACGCTGACCAGCGGGATGAGCATGCCGCCGTACCCGATGCTGCGCAGGAACGGGACCGGGAGGAAGACCAGCGCGAACAGACCCACCGCCACCGTCACACCGCTGAAGACGACCGCGCTGCCGGCGGTGGCCATGGCGGCCACGATCGCGTCGTTGTTCTCCCGGCCATGGGCCCGTTCCTCACGCCAGCGGGTGATGATCAGCAGCGAGTAGTCGATCGCGACGCCGAGCCCGATCAGCGAGACCAGGAACTGCACGATGAAGCTCACGTCGGTGAAGGCCGTGATCCCGGTCAGGATGAGGAAAGTGGTAGTGATCGCCACCGCGGCGACCAGCAGCGGGACGAGGGCCAGGAAGGAGGCGAACACGAACGCCAGCACGGCCAACGCACCGAGTCCGCCGAGCAGTGTCTCGATCAGGACGCCGGGCCCGTTGCCGCTGTCGCCGTTGGCGGCCAGGGCGTCCAGTCCGGTCACCCGGGCGATCGTCCCCGGTGCCGCCGCCTTGCTCAGCGCGCGCTGTACCTGCGGCAGGATGCCAGGGCCGAAGCCGGTCGGGGTCGGGGTGTAGATCAGGGCGTAGGCCGTACGGCCGTCCTTGGTGGTGAAGGACGGATCGCCGGTGGTGGCCGAGTCCACCACCCGGACCTGAGTGGCCAGGGCCTGCTGCACCGCGCCGAAGGTACGGCCGGCGGCCGGCGACAAGCCTCCGGCCTGATCGGCCGGCACGGTCAGCGTGGCAACCAGCGGCGCCATCTCGCCGCCGTTGCCGTAGATCGAGACAAGCTTGACGGCGGTCTCGTGCCCGGCCTGGCCGGGCAGGGAGAAGTCGAAGGAGAGCCGCTTGGAGATGCCGCTGGCCGCCCAGCCGCCGGCCAGGAAGACCACCAGCCAGACTGCGGTGACGATACGGCGGTGCCGCAGGACGAGCCGGGTCAATCCCACCATGAGCTGCCGATCATGAGCTGCCGATCATGAGCTGCGGCTCCAACACCTGGACGCTGTCCCGCCCAGTATGCATGGCCTTTGTTGCGATTAGGTCGCCTCGATCGAGTCGGCCTACAGGTCCACCCGTCGACACGGCCGGGCGCTCAGCTCCGTGACGTAGTCGGCGGGAGCCCCCGCGTGCTCGGCCGCCTCCGCGAGCGAGCCGAGATAGTGCGCGGACGGGAGGCCGCCTTCGTAGGCGTCCAGAACGTAGAGCCAGGCCAGCACCTCGCCGTCGAGGGTGTGCACCCGGACCCGCAGCTTGCGGAACACCCGTAGGTCCAGGCTCTCCCAGCTGTCCAGGAGCTCCTCGTCCGCCGGCGGAACGTCGTAGAGCAGGACGAACACCCGCGAGCCCGGCTCCTCCACCACAGTGGCCAACGCGCCGTCCCAGCCGATTTCCTCACCGGCGAAGGCCAACCGCCAGCCTTCGAGCCACCCGCTGCCTCGCGACGGCGAGTGCGGGCAGCGTTCCCGCATCCGGGAAACGTCGAGGTTGGTCGCGTAGGCCGCGTAGAGCGCCACGGTGCCGAAGGGTACTGGGCTCGCGTGACCGGCGGGGATACGCCCGCCGCAGCGGTACTCAGGCTGAGCGGACCGAGCGGTTGGCGTCCAGCGCGAGCATCGCCGCGATCCGGCTGATGACCAGTGGCGGTGCACTGGCCGGGGAGTTGCAGAAGTCCTCGACGGTGCGGGGATAGGCGCCGATCCGGCGGGCGGTGGCCTCGACGCCCTCCCGGCGGATGCAGGAGGCCAGCTCTTCCAGGTACTCGCTGATGTCCATGTGGCGCTCCTTTCCAGAAGTCGGGCGCGACGGTGACGGATAGGTGGTCGTCACCGGAGCCGGGTCAATTCCACGCTGACACTGACCGGTCCGGTGTGCGTGCCGTGGTACACGCCGGAAAAGGGCCGGACGTCGGCGTAGTCCCGGCCGCGGGCGATGACGATGTGGCGGTGGCCGACCGGCACGCCGCTCGTCGGGTCCGCCGGCAGCCATCGCCCGGCCCAGAATTCGATCCAGGCGTGACTTTCCCCCCGCGTGGTGTCCCCGATGGTGGCGTCCTTGCCCGGGCAGAGGTAACCGGACACGTACCGGCTGGGTAGCCCGAGCGCTCGCCCCAGTGCGATGGTCAGGTGCGCGTAGTCCTGGCACACCCCCTTGGCGAGCGCCCGGGCCTCGGCGGAGGTGGTGGATACCCCGGTCGCGCCCTTGGTATAGGTCAGATGCTCCTGGACCCAGGAGGCCGCCGCGCAGGCCGCCGCCACCGGTGCGAGGCGCCCGGCGAGCGACCGGGCCACGTCGTGCAACTCTTCTTCGGCGATCACGAGCCGGCTGGGCAGCAGGTACTCGGCGAAGCGGTCCCGCACCCGGTCATCGCCCACGTCGCCCCAGGACACCTCCGGAGGGGTCACCCGGGCCGGGGAGGTCTCGACCACCGCGGTCGAGGTCACCTCCAACTCGGTGTGCGGGGTGTGCACGTCGAAGGCGTGCACGACGGTGCCCCAGTAGTCGATGTAGCGCATCGGTCGAACACTCGGTGACACCTCCAGCTGGGACTGCAACGTCCGCTGGCCGTCGGCGGTGGCCGGGGTCATCCGGGCCTCGTTGAAGGACTCCACGACCGGTGCGGCGTAACTGAACGCCGTACGGTGGCGGACCCCGATCTGCCAACCCGTCACCGCGACTCCTCCAAGCTCCAGTCGAGCGTCTCGGCTTCGGCGAACAGCCGGTGAGCCACTGCCCGGCTCACATCGGAGACCATGGTCTGCAGGTGAGCCAACCGCTCCGGCAGGCCGTCGAAAAGCCGGTGGGAGGGCAGGAACTCTAAATCCGTCCGGGCCCGCCCGAGGATCAGCCGGGCCTCGTCGCCGTACCCGACCCTGCCCTCCGCCGGATCCAACCTGGCCAGCGCCTCCTCGGCGACCACCAGGGCATGGAACACCGAACGAGGGAAGAGCCGGTCGAGCAGAAGGAACTCGATGACGCTACGCCCGTCGACGCTGCGCTGGTAGGTCCGCTGGTAGGCCTCCTGGGCCGAGCAGGCTCGCAGGGTGGTGACCCATTCGGCGTACGGGCTCGGCGCGCAAATCCGGGCCGAGATCAGCCGGGCCGTCATGTCGACGCGTTCCAGGTTGCGCCCGAGGATCACGAAGTCGTAGGCGTCGTCCCGAATCATCGACGCCTCGGCGAGGCCGGCGATCAAGGCGGCGCGCTGGCGGATGTAGGAGAAGAAGGGTGCCGGGCCGAAACCGCGGGCCGCCTCGACCCGGGAGGGCAGTTCGTGGTAGGCGGTGTTCAGTGATTCCCAGATATCCGCGGAGAGCGCCTCCCGAACGCTGCGGGCGTTCTGCCGGGCGGCTTGCAGCGCCCCCACGATCGAGCTGGGGTTCTTCCGGTCGTACCCCAACTGGTCCAGCAACCACCCGGTGTCGATGGCCGCCTCGGGGTCCACGCCCATCACCGAGGCGACGATCTGGCAGCCCTGCTTCTCATCCATCGCCGGGTCTTCCAGGATCTGGTGAAACAGCACGTCGAGGAGCCTTGCGGTGTCCTCGGCGCGCTCGACGTAGCGACCCACCCAGAACAGCGCCTCGGCGACCCGGCTCAGCATGCGGTCCCGCCGCCGCTCGGCATGACCGGGCTCACGACGCCGCGCCTTGCTGCTGCTGGCCGGCCTGCTCACCCAACGGACCCGGGTCCGGCGCCATCAACGCGGGCGCGGCCAGGGCATGCGGAAGCTCCATCTCCGGCATCCGGCCGTCGGCGTCGCGTTCCGGCGCGGAGGTGAGCACCCAGGTGTCCTTGGACCCGCCACCCTGGGACGAGTTGACGATCAGGCTGCCCTCCCGCAGCGCCACCCGGGTCAACCCGCCGGGTAGCACGCGGACCCGCTGCCCGTCGTTGGTGGCGAACGGCCGGAGGTCGACGTGGCGCGGGGCGAGGCGCTCCCCGGACAGCGACGGCGTCGTGGACAGCGCCACCACCTCCTGGGCGATCCAGTCCCTCGGGTGCGCCGCGGCGTTGTCCCGTACCTGGGCCAGCTGCTCCTCGGTCGACTCGGGACCGATCACCAGTCCGTAGCCGCCGGAACCGCCGACGGGCTTGAGCACGAGCTGATCCAGCCGGTCGAGGCAGGACGCCAGGACGTCCGGGTCTTCCAGCCGGTATGTCGTCACGTTCGGCAGGATCGCCGACTCGCCCAGGTAGTACTCGATGAGTTGCGGGACGTAGGTGTAGACCAGCTTGTCATCGGCCACGCCGTTGCCGACGCCGTTGGCGATCGTGACATTGCCGGCGCGGGCCGCGTTGAGGATGCCGGGGCAGCCCACTATCGACTCGGCCCGGAAATGCACCGGGTCGAGATAGTCGTCGTCCACTCGCCGGTAGACGACGTCCACCCGCTGCTGCCCGCCGGTGGTGCGCATGAACAGGACGTTGCCCCGGCAGAACAGATCCCGGCCCTCGACCAGCTCGATGCCCATCTTGCGGGCCAGGAAGGCGTGCTCGAAGTAGGCCGGGTTGTAGACCCCGGGCGACAGCAGCACGACTGTCGGATCCGTTACGCCGGTCGGTGCAGCGGCGCGAAGGGCCTCCAGGAACCAGGCCAGGTGGTCGGCCACCGGTTGGACGTGCTGTTCCAAGAAAAGTCCGGGAAACACCCGAGCCATGGTGTGCCGGTTCTCCACCACGAAGGAGATGCCCGATGGCACCCGAAGGTTGTCCTCCAGAACCCGCATCACCCCGGCGGCGTCCCGGACCAGGTCGATCCCGGCGAGGTGGATGCGGACCCCGTTCGCCGGCAGGATGCCGGCCGCCGGCCGCAGGAAGTTGACGCAGGTGGCGATCACGGAGTACGGCACGATGCCGTCGGCCAGCACCGCCCGGGCGCCGTAGATGTCGGCCAGGAAAGCCTCCAGCGCCCGGACCCGCTGGATCACCCCGGCCTCGATCCTCGCCCACTCCGCCGCCGGGATCAGCCGCGGTATGAGGTCGAGTGGGAACAGCCACTCCTCGCCGGACCGGGAGAAGGTAACCCCCTGGTTGCGGAAACTGCGGTCCCGGGCGGCGCACCGCTCCTCGAGGTCGGTGATGGACAGCAACTGCAGCGCTTCGTAGAGCGCCTTGGTGTGCGGGCGCGGGTAGCCGTCGGACGACATCATCTCGTCGTACGCCGGGCTGGAGTAACCGTCCAGGAGCCCGCCCATGTGTGTGGTGTAGCAAGCGCGTGTTACGAACACGATTCCGCCGGGCCGCGTCACGCCCCGGAAACACTGCCGGTGGAGGATGCCGGCATGCAGGCGTTGCGTCACGTCAGGGTCGGCTGTCGCTTCACCTACGAGGCGGCTGTGGACACCGCCGCGGTCTTCCAGGTGCAGCCGCATCCCAAGGCGATCGCCACGGTGGTCCGCGAGTCCTGGGACACCTCGCCGCAGTTGCAGCGGACCGGGTACCGCGATTTGTACAGCAACATCTGCCACCGGCTCACGCTGCCGAGCGGGCACTCCGAGCTGGCCTACGACGCGCTGGTCATGGTCCCGGACGCCACCGAGGCGGTCGACCTTGACGCTGCCGAGGTGCCGGCCGAGGGCCTGCCGGACGACGCGCTGGTTTACACCCTGCCCAGCCGGTACGTGCTCCCCGACGTGCTCGCCGACGAGGCCTGGAGATTGTTCTCCCAGGTCAAGCCGGGGTATCGCCGGGTGGCCGCGATCTGTGAGTTCGTGAACGGGCATGTGCGTTTCGACCTGACGTCCAGCACGCCGCTGACCACCGCGGCCGACGTGTACGCCGCCGGGCGGGGGGTGTGCCGCGACTTCGCGCATCTGGCCATCTCGTTCTGTCGGGCCTTGAACATTCCGGCCCGGTACGTTTTCGGTTACCTCCCGGAGATCGAGGTCGAGCCGCTGCCGGAGCCGATGGACTTCGCCGCCTGGATGGAGGTCTACCTGGACGGCGCCTGGTGGACCTTCGACCCGCGCAACAACGAGGCCCGCAAGGGTCGGGTGCTCATCGGTCGCGGTCGGGACGCGCTCGACGTCGCCATGGTGACCACGTACGGGGGGCCTGTGCTGCACGGCATGGAGGTCTGGGCGGCCGAAGAGTCGCGGTAGCGTCCGATGGGCTCCGGGCCCGGCGGGGTCACGCCCGCGGCGGGGGTCACGCCCGCGACGGTGACACCAGGGCGGGGCCGAGCATCGAGGCGACCACCGCCAGCAGCCGGTGAAGATGCGCGACCTCGGTGCGGTGAAACGGAAAGTCCTCGTCCCGGCCCACCGTGACGGTCACGTCCGTGCCACCGAGTGCGGCGCTGACCTGGGTGGTGTCCAAGCCGCCGGCGCCGAGCCGGAGCGAGTGGCCCAGGGCGGCACTTTTCATCGGCGCTCCGAGGCTGCTGGTGAGGTGGCTCTCACCGCGCGTCGCGGTCGCCCAGTCGGCGCCCAGCACGTGCGGCAGGGCATCGACGACCGCTGCCAGCCCCCGATCCCGCTCGCCGCCCTGATCGGCGCCGATCTCGGCCTCCGGCATACGTCGATCGGCGAGGAGCTGTTCCAGAAGGAACAGGTCGGCCAGCGGTCCCGGCGGCCGCTCGGCGACCCGCAGCCCGAGGATGTCGACCCCGGTCACGCAGGCTACCGCCATGAACAGCGCGCTGGAGTGCCCGGCGACGCAGGTGAGGTAGATGTCGTCGACCACTCGTCCGGCGTCGGAATCCAGCACACTGATGTTCACGATGTCGGCGCCACCCTCCGCCAGGCTGGCGGTGAGCGCGGCCAGCGCGCCGGGCCGGTCGGGCAACGACACCCGGGCGTGCAGCAGCATGTCGACCTCCACGGATACCACTGATTCACTGTTGACTTTCGCTCTGCTTCGCGCAGCCTTTCGGGCGCGTGTTTCTCTGCCGTAACGCGGTGATGAACACGGCCGACACGCACGGCACGCGCTCGAGCCGACCGCCGACTCCGCCAACGTTCACGCTGTTGAAACGTTGGTGACGTGGTTTGGAAATGGGGGGTGCGCAGGGTGGGTGGATGACGGTTGCGGCTGGTGTGTCGGTGGATTCGGGTTCGACGGCGTGGGTGTTGGCGTCGGCGGCGTTGGTGTTGTTGATGACGCCGGGGTTGGCGTTTTTTTATGGGGGGATGGTGCGGGGTCGTCACGTGTTGGGGATGTTGATGCAGAACTACGTGACGATCGGTGTGGTGTCGGTGTTGTGGGTGGTGGGGGTGTATAGCTTGGCGTTTGGTGCGGGGAATGGGTTTGTGGGGGGTTTGCACCAGTTCGGGTTGGGGCATATGCAGGAGCCGGTGGCGGGGTATGCGGGGCCGTTGGCGCAGTCGATTCCGCCGTTGGTGTTTGTGGCGTTTCAGTTGATGTTCGCGGTGATCACGCCGGCGTTGATTACGGGGGCGAGCGCGGACCGGTTGCGGTTCGCGGGGTTCGTGGTGTTCGTCGGGGTGTGGGTGGTGGTGGTGTATGCGCCGGTGGCGCATTGGGTGTTTTCCCCGGAGGGGTGGTTGTTCGCGCGGGGGGCGGAGGATTTCGCGGGGGGGACGGTGGTGCATGCGAATGCGGGGGCTGCGGGGTTGGCGGTGGCGTTGGTGGTGGGCCGGCGGTTGGGGTGGCCGGGGGAGCGGATGCGGCCGCATAATCTGCCGTTGGTGATGTTGGGGGCTGGGTTGTTGTGGTTCGGCTGGTTCGGGTTCAACGCTGGGTCGGCGTTGGGGGCGAATGAGTTGGCGGGGTATGCGTTTGTGAATACGAATACGGCGACGGCGGCGGCGATGTTGGGGTGGTTGGTGGTGGAGCGGGTGCGGGATGGGCATCCGACGACGTTGGGGGCGGCGTCGGGGGCGGTGGCCGGGTTGGTGGCGATCACTCCGGCGTGTGGGTTCGTGTCGCCGGTGGGGTCGATCGCGGTGGGCGGGGTCGCGGGTGTGGTGTGTTGCCTGGCGGTGGGGTTGAAGTTCCGGTTGGGGTTTGATGACGCGTTGGATGTGGTGGCGGTGCATCTGGTGGGGGGTGTGGCCGGGGCGTTGCTGATCGGGTTCTTCGGGACCTCGGCGGTGGGCGGGGCGGATGGGGTGTTCTACGGCGGCGGTTTCTCGTTGTTGGGGAAGCAGGCGTTGGCGGTGGTGACGGTGGTCGGGTATTCGTTCGTGGTGTCTTATGTGGTGGCGAAGGTGATCGCGGTGACGATGGGGTTGCGGGTGAGTGCGGAGGAGGAGTACGAGGGGTTGGACGCCTCCCAGCATGCGGAGAGCGCGTACGACTTCGGTTTCCTCGGTGCCGGCGCGTCGAGTAACCCACCGGCCGCGGTGCCGGCGGGTGCGGGTACGGCGGCGGTCAGTCTGCCCCGGGCGGAGGTGTCGAAGTGAAGTTGGTGACCGCGGTGGTGAAGCCGTTCAAGCTTGATGAGGTGAAGGCGGCGTTGCAGACCTTCGGGGTGGCCGGGTTGACGGTGACCGAGGTGTCGGGGTACGGCCGGCAGCGGGGGCATACCGAGGTGTACCGCGGCGCGGAGTACACCGTGGAGTTCGTGCCGAAGGTGAAGATCGAGGTCCTGGTCGGCGACGAGGACGTCGCGGACGTGGTCGAGGTGATCGTGAAAACCGCGCACACCGGGAAGATCGGCGACGGGAAAGTCTGGTCCACCCCGGTCGAGTCCCTCACCCGGGTCCGTACCGGCGAACACGGACCCGACGCCCTCTGAACCAACGCCCACCGAACCCACTCCCACCGAACCAACACCAGCCGACCCAACACCAGCCGAACCGACGAGAGCCGAACCGACCCGATGCCAGCTTTGAGCCCCGGCCGCGCACAGCAGAGGAGCGTGGTGAGCACCGAAGCCGCCAATGAGCTGTCGTCCGGCCCGGTCACCCGCGGCAACCGGAAGCGATCCCGGACGTCCGCGATTCCGGCGCAGCCGGGTGGCAACCGCCAGCCGCCGGCCCCGTTCAGTGCCTTCAGCCAGCGGGCGGCCCGCCTGGGGTTGCACGTACCGGCGCGGCTGGACCATGACGGGATCGCGGTGGATCTGGAGGCCTACGAACTTCGGGTCGACGGTGAGGTGCGGCCGGCCACGCCGCGTCAGCTTGAGATACTGGCGGTCTTCCTGGCTACCCCGCGACATGTCTGGAGCCGGGACGTGCTGGCCCAGTTGATCGGGACGAACGCGATCAGTACCCGCAGCATCGACGTTCAGCTCAGCCGGATCCGCAGCCAGATCGGCAAGGACCGCATCCGTACGGTCACCAACCGCGGCTGGGTCCTCGAAAGCCGTTGACTCCGGACCCAACCGAGTCCCCAGTAGGTCGACACGTTGCGGAAAGGGATGCCCCGTGAGCTACCTGCTGCGGATCGTCCTACCCAACCGGCCCGGAGCGCTCGGAGCGCTGGCCACGGCGCTGGGTAACGTCGGGGCCGACATCCAGAATCTCATCGTGGTCGAGCGCACTGCCGATCTGGCCGTGGACGACATCCTCATCGACTTGCCGCCGACCGGCCTGGCGGAAAGCCTGATCACCGCCGCTCACAGCGTCGACGGCGTGCACGTCGAGTCCCTCAACCGGTACGGCGGCCGGCTCGACCTCCAGGACGACCTCGCACTGCTGGATACGCTCACCGGCTGGACCGACGGCGTGCTCGCCCGGTTCGCCGCCGCCGTGCCCGACGTGCTGCGATCGGACTGGGCGTTGATCATTGATGCCGGTACGCCCGATGCGCCGGTCGTCGCGGCCAGCCCGAGCGCGCCGTCAGCCGCACCGCGCCTGGGATGGCTCGGGCATGCCGCCCGCACGCTCGACCCGCTGGACGTCTGGTCAGACCCGGGCGTGAGCGGGCCGGATCCGGAACTTGCCGCGGCGCCGATGGGCGGCCCGGAGCGCGGCGTACTGGTCGGTCGCCGCGGCGGACCGCACTACCGGCAGTCGGAACTCCACCGGCTGCACCATCTGGCGGCCGTCGTGTCCGTGGTGGCTGCGCCGGCGGTCACCGCGCCGTCGTGAGCTAGAAGTCGCCGCCGCCGCCGAAGTCGCCGCCGCCGCCGAAGTCGCCGCCGCCGCCGAAGTCGCCGCCGCCGCCGAAGTCGCCTCCGCCGTAGTTGTTCTCGTTGTAGGTGTCGCCACCGGCCCAGCCGCCGCCGAAGCCGCCGCCGAGCAGGTTGCCGACCATCAGGCCGGTGAGCAGTCCGCTGCCCAGGCCGCCGAAGCCGCCGTAGTAACCGCCGGCGTAGCCGCCCCACTGCGGACCGGCCTGCCAGTACGGCATCCGCTGACCGGAGACCACCACCTGGCGAGACTCCGGCTCCTGTCCACGGGCCAGCCGGTCGGCGTCCGCGGCGCAGACCGGAACCTCGCGGGTAGCACCCCCGGGCGGTTCCCAGGCGATTTCGGTGACCGACGGGCCGTGCTGGGGATTGAAGAAGCACGGCGGCCGCCGCTCGGGTGGCGATTCGCCGGCGAGGCGAGCCCGCACGCAGGTCATCCGCCACCGCCCTTCCTCCAGGGCGGTGCTCACCGCGCCCAATTGCTCGGGGCTGCGCGCCCTGGCGAGAGCGTTCTTGGCCCGGTCGTAGGAGTCCAGCGCGCCGCGGTAGTCCTCGACGGTCGCCGGCGGCACCCGGGGGTCGGAGACGTCCAGGTCGAGCCGGGCGATGTCCTCGCCCAACCGGGTGACGTCCTCTTCGGAAGCGTGGCGGATGTCGTCGAAGGAGGCGACCTGCGCTTGCTGCTGAGCCCGCCGTCGGCGGCTGCGGAAGAGCAGGAACACGCCCCCCAGCAGCACTAGTGGGATGAGCACGGCGAGCCCGCTGGGGCTGGAGGTCCGCGAAGCCGGGACGTCGGCGGATCCGGTGCCGGAGGCGTCGCCGGCCGCGCCGCCGGAGGCGTTCGCGGCCCGGGCGCTGTCGACGAAGTCGTCGAGCGCGCCGATGTCGGGTCCGCGATGGCCCTGCGCCACATCGGCGGCCACCACGCCGGCCTGCCCGGGTGAGAGGGCGACACCGCGGGCCGTGGCCACCAAGTGCGTGCCGTCGGTGGCGCCGTAGATGCCGGCCCGCCCGGCGGCTCGCGCTATGGCGATGACGTCGGCGGTGAGCTGGGGGTAGGTCGAGCGCGGTGGGAGGAGGGCGAAGTACACCGCCGGCGAGCCGGACGAGAGCCGCTCGCGCAGCTGTCGCTGGGCCGTCGCGGACAGCTTCACGGGGGTGTTCGGGTGCACGTACAGCGGGTCGCCCGCCAACGCCGCGGCCGCGATCTGCGCCCCGGTCGCCGCCCCCGCTGGTGTGGCCAGCGGCGCGCTGACCAGCCCGACCAGCAAGGCAAGCGCCGCGATGGGCAGAACGAAACTACGACGAAACCTCACCCCCTGAATGTACGGCCGGGGTGGGACAGAACGACGAGCCGGAGGGGCGGTCAGTCCTTGATCTCGCAGATCACTGCGCCACTGGTCACGGTGTCGCCGACCTCCGCATTGAGGCTGGTCACTATGCCGCTGCGGTGGGCGTTGACCGGCTGCTCCATCTTCATGGCTTCCAACACGACCACCAGCTCGCCCTCTGCGACCTGCTGGCCCTCGCCGACCGCCACCTTGACGATAGTGCCCTGCATCGGACTGCTCAGGGCGTCGCCGGCCGCAACCGCCCCCCGGCCGGCCGCGCGATGCGCCGGGGGTTTCGCCCGCGATGCCACGGCGGTGGCCGCCGCGCCCAGACCGGCCGGCAACGACACTTCCAGCCGGCGGCCGCCGACCTCGACGACGATTCGCTCCCGGGCTACCGGTTCGGCCACCGCCTCGGCGGCCCGGTAGGGCTCGATGGTGTTGTCGAACTCGGTCTCGATCCATCGGGTGTGCACCCGGAACGGGTCGGCGCAGAATGCCGGGTCGTCCACGACCGCCCGGTGGAACGGCAGCGCCGTGGCCAGGCCCTCCACCTCGAACTCGGCCAGCGCCCGCCGGGACCGTTCCAACGCCTCCTGGCGGGTGGCCCCGACCACGATCAACTTGGCCAGCAGCGAGTCGAAGTTCTGCCCGATGACGTCCCCGGCCTCGACGCCGGAGTCCAGCCGGATGCCCGGGCCGGCCGGCGGCCGGAATACCTCCACCGGACCCGGTGTGGGCAGGAAGTTGCGTCCCGGGTCCTCGCCGTTGATCCGGAACTCGAAGGCGTGCCCCCGCGGCGTCGGGGTGTCGTAGGTCAACCGTTCGCCGTCGGCGACGCGGAACATCTCCCGGACCAGGTCGACGCCGGAAACCTCCTCGGTGACCGGGTGCTCGACCTGCAGTCGGGTGTTGACCTCCAGGAAAGAGATCATCCCGTCCTGGCCGACAAGGAACTCCACCGTGCCGGCGCCGACGTACCCCGCCTTGGCGCAGATGTCCCGCGCCGCGCGGTGGATCGTCCCGCGCTGCTCGGCGGACAGGAACGGCGCCGGCGCCTCCTCCACGAGCTTCTGATGCCGCCGCTGCAGCGAGCAGTCCCGGTCCCCGACCGTCACCACGTTGCCGTAGGAGTCGGCGAGGATCTGCACCTCGACGTGGCGGGGCTGGTCCAGGTACCGCTCGACGAAGCACTCGCCGCGGCCGAACGCGGTCTCGGCCTCGCGGACCGCCGACGCGTACAGTTCCGGGATCTCCTCGATGTTCCGGGCGACCTTGAGGCCGCGACCGCCCCCGCCGAACGCCGCCTTGATGGCGATCGGCACCCCGTTCTGCTCCGCGAAGGCCACCACCTCCTCGGGTCCGGCGACCGGATCCGAGGTGCCGGGCACCAGCGGCGCGCCGACCGACAGGGCGATGTGCCGGGCCTCGACCTTGTCACCGAGTCGGCGGATCGCCTCCGGTGGTGGGCCGATCCAGGTCAGCCCGGCGTCCAGCACGGCCTGAGCGAACTCGGCGTTCTCGGCGAGGAAACCGTAGCCGGGGTGCACCGCGTCCGCCCCGGACTGGGCGGCCGCCTCGAGCACCTTGCCAATGTCCAGGTAGCTCTCCCCCGGAGTGTCCCCACCGAGCGCGAACGCCTCGTCCGCCACCCGGACGTGCAGCGCGTCGCGGTCCGGTTCGGCGTACACCGCGACGCTGCCCAGGCCGGCGTCCCGGGCGCCCCGGGCGATCCGTACCGCGATCTCGCCACGGTTGGCGATCAGGACCTTGCGCACGAACCGGAGTCTAAGCGGGTGGCCGAAGATCACCGCTGGGGGGCCGGGGGTGACGCCGTGAGCCGCTGCGCCCTCGCGCGGTCACCTGACGTGCCGGTCGGTCCGCGTGGTCCCGGACCCGGTCACCCCGGTCAGAAGGCGGCGCGGGTACGAACTCCCGGCTGCCAACCGGATACCAACCAGGCCCCGGCCCCGGTCGGCATTGGCTGTCGGAGCGAGCCCGCCGGGGCGCTCCAGGCGGACACCGCACCGCCTGGCTGGCCCTTGGCCGCCGGAGCCGCGTAGGCGGCGACCACTGCCAGCAGCGCCGCCAACTCCTCCGGTGACGGTTGTCCGCGAACGACGCGCAGCAGCGGCCGCGCGGGTTCCGCTTGAGGGGTCGGTACCGTCATGGTCCGTTCGGCCCCTGCCCGCTGTCCTGGCTCCCATGATCCAGGCCTCGCCAGCCCCCGCCGGCGGTGGCCAGCGGGCCCTGGATCAACGGCGGGGCGGGGGTACCCGCGCTCACCGGTCTCGCGGTTCGCCCCCGCTGCGCCTCACCTGCGCTCACTGTGTTCACAGCGGGATGTTGCCGTGCTTCTTCGGTGGCAGCGACTCGCGCTTGTTGCGAAGTTGCCGCAACGCCCGGACCACCTCTGGACGGGTCTCTGAGGGCAGGATGACCGCGTCCACATAGCCGCGTTCGGCGGCGATGTATGGGGTCGCGAAGTGGTCGGTGTAGTCCTCGATCAGCTCGGCTCGGCGGGCATCCGGATCCTCGGCGGACATCAGCTCCCGGCGGTACACGATGTTCACCGCCCCCTGGGCGCCCATCACCGCGATCTCGGCCGTCGGCCAGGCGAAGTTGATGTCGGCGCGGAGGTGTTTCGAGCCCATCACGACGTACGCACCGCCGTAGGACTTGCGGGTGATGACCGTCACCTTGGGCACGCTGGCCTCGGCGTAGGCGTAGATCAGCTTGGCGCCGCGCCGGATGATGCCGGCCCACTCCTGGGACGCCCCGGGCAGGAAACCCGGAACGTCGACGAAGGTGAGAATGGGCACATTGAAGGCGTCACAGGTACGCACGAATCGCGCCGCCTTCTCCGACGCGTCAATGTCCAGCGTGCCGGCGAAGTGCATCGGTTGATTGGCGACCACCCCGACGGAATGTCCATCCACCCGACCGAAACCGCACAGCATGTTCTGCGCGAAGAGCGCGTGCACCTCGAGGAACTCGCCGTCGTCGAGGACGTGTTCGATGACCCGGTGCATGTCATAGGGCACATTCGGGGAGTCCGGCATGAAGTCGTCGAGTTCGAGGTCCTCGGCCGTCACCTCGGTGATGTCGGCCAGTGGTTCGTACGCCGGCGGCAACTCCATGTTGTTGCTCGGCAGGAAGGACAGCAGCGCCTTGGCGACGTCCAGGCACTCGGATTCACTCGCCGACTGGAAATGCGCCACGCCGGACTTGCTGTTGTGCGCGTGGGCGCCCCCGAGTTCCTCGAAGCCGACGTCCTCACCGGTGACCGTCTTGATGACGTCGGGACCGGTGATGAACATGTGCGAGGTCTGGTCGACCATCAGGGTGAAGTCGGTGATCGCCGGGGAGTACACCGCTCCGCCGGCGCACGGGCCCATGATGAGCGAGATCTGCGGCACTACCCCGGAGGCCATCACGTTGCGGTAGAAGATCTCGCCGTACTGGCCGAGCGCGACGACGCCTTCCTGGATGCGTGCCCCACCGGAGTCGTTGATGCCGATCACCGGGCAGCCGGTCTTCATGGCCAGGTCCATCACCTTGATGATCTTCTCGCCGAAGACATCGCCGAGGCTGCCGCCGAAAACGGTGAAGTCCTGGCTGAACACACAGACCGGCCGGCCGTCGATGGTGCCGTATCCCGTGACCACGCCGTCGCCGTACGGCCGGTTCGCCGCCATCCCGAAGTCGGTGGCCCGGTGCCGGGCGTAGGCGTCGGTCTCAACGAACGAACCGGCATCCAATAGCGCGTGGATCCGCTCCCGGGCGGTCATCTTCCCGCGGGCGTGTTGGGCGTCGACGGCCCGCTGGGATCCGGCGTGCACCGCCTCGTCGTGGCGACGTCGGAGGGTGTCCAGCTTGCCGGCGGTGGTGTGGACGTCCGGCGCCGGGGACCGGTGGCCCGACGCGGAAACGGGACTGGCTGCCATGTGCCGAAGCGTACGACCCGACCCGCGAGCCGGTGCGGCGCAGGTCTGGCGATCTACGGTGGGCTGGTGGGCTCGCCGTACGCCGACCTGGACCGGCCGCCGCTGAACGCGGCGGCGCTGCGCGGCGCCCTGGTCCGCCACGGCTCGCTGTGGCGGGAGGTCCGGGTGGTCGCCGAGACGGCATCGACGAACGCCGACGTCGCGGCGGCGGCACGGGGCGGGGCCGCCGAAGGACTCGTCCTGGTCGCCGAATCCCAGACCGCCGGGCGTGGCCGGCTCGGGCGGACCTGGCTGGCGCCGCCGCGTTCCGGCCTCACGTTTTCGCTGCTGCTGCGCCCAACCGTGCCGCCGGCTGCCTGGGGGTGGTTGCCGCTGCTGGCCGGGGTGGCGCTCGCCGAGGCGGTCGCCGAACACACTGCCGTGCCGGTACGGCTGAAGTGGCCCAACGACCTGCTCGCCCCCGGCGGCGCCAAGCTGGCCGGGGTCCTGGCCGAGATGGTGCCCGGCCCGCCCGGCCCGCCCGGCCGGCCCGGCCCAACCGGCCCGCCCGGACCGACCGGCCGGCCCGGCCCGCCCGGACCGACCGGCCCAACCGGCCAGACGGGCCCGACCGGCCCGCCCGGCGCCGCGGTGGTGCTCGGCATCGGGCTCAACGTGACGACCCGCCCAGACGAACTCGCCGGACTGCCCTCGGCGACGTCACTGGCCGCTCAGGGGGCGGCGGTGACCGACCGCGACTCGCTGCTCCGCGCCGTGCTGCGCTGCTTCGCCACCGGCTACACCGACTGGCAGGCCTCCGGCGGCGCCCCGCTCGATACGTATCGCGCCCGCAGCGACACCATCGGCCGCCCCGTGCGGCTGTCCCTTCCAGGTGGTGGCGAGGTGACCGGTATCGCCACCGGTGTGGACTCCGACGGCCGCCTGGAGGTGCGCTCATCCGACGGAACGCTCCGTGGCTACGCCGCCGGTGACGTGACCCATCTGCGCTGACCGCCGGACCGTGACCGCCCGCCGGAAGCCGGGTAGCGTGCCAGCCATGCCGGACGGGATCACGCTGCGCGAACACGGCGCCGTGGCCGAGATCGTCCTGGACCGTCCCGAAGCCGCCAACGCGGTGAGCACCGCGATGGCCCGCGCCCTGGCGCAGGCCTGCCGAGCGGTGGCCGAGGACTCCGGCATCGCGGCCGTGGTGCTCTCGGCGGCCGGCGAGCGGGCGTTCTGCGTCGGGGCCGACCTCAAGGAGCGCGCCACGTTCACCGACGACGACCTGCGCCGCCAACGGCCGGTCACCACCGCTGCCTACGGCGGGGTGCTGGCGCTGCCGCAGCCGGCGGTGGCTGCCGTGTTCGGGTACGCGCTGGGCGGCGGGTGCGAGCTGGCGCTGTCCTGCGACCTGATCGTCGCCGAGGAGACGGCGGTCTTCGGGCTGCCCGAGGTGAGCGTCGGCCTGGTGCCCGGCGGGGGCGGTACCCAGCTCGCCCCGCGCCGGCTGCGGGCCGCCGGAGCCGCCGACCTGATCTTCACCGCCCGGCGGGTAGGGGTCGACGAGGCGCAGCGACTCGGGCTGGTCGACCGGCGGGTGCCGGCCGGGCTGGCCAGAGCGGAGGCGCTGGCGCTGGCCCGGCAGATCGCCGCCAACTCCCCGGTCGGGCTGCGGCAGGCCAAGCGCGCCCTGCGTACCGGCTGGGGGCTGGACCTGGGCGCCGGGCTGGCCGTGGAGGATGCCGCCTGGCGGGCGACCGCGTTCTCCGCCGACCGGCGCGAGGGGATCGCGGCCTTCAACGACAAGCGTCCCCCGGTCTGGCCCGGAGCGGACCGATGAGCGGCCTCCCGGACCGGATCAGTATTCGGGAAGTCGGCCCCAGGGACGGGCTGCAGAACGAGGCCCCGATCCCCACCGAGGCGAAGGTGGCGCTGCTCGACGCGCTGGCTGCGACCGGGATTCGCCGGATCGAGGCGGTGTCCTTCGTCTCGCCGACCGCGATCCCGCAGATGGCCGACGCCGTGCAGGTCTGGGAGCGGATCGAGCGGCACCCCGACGTTCGGTACTCCGCCCTGGTCCCGAACCTGCGCGGCGCGCTGCGGGCGCTGGAGGCCGGCTTCACCGAGGTCGAGGTGGTGGTCTCCGCCTCCGACACTCACAACCGGGCGAACCTCAACCGGTCGACGGAGCGGTCGCTGGACGACATAACCGCCCTGCTTGCCGTGATGCACGGTGCCGGCGCCACCTGTCAGGTGATCGTCTCCACCGCCTGGGGTTGCCCGTACGAGGGGGAGGTGCCCGTCGCGCGGGTCCTGTCGGCGGCCGATCGAGCCGTGGCCGACGGCGCCGACGGCATCTCCTTCGGCGACACGACCGGGATGGCCACCCCCGGCCGAGTCATCGCGCTGACCGGCGAGTTCCGGGCCGCCCACCCCGACACGCCACTGAACCTGCACTTCCACAACACCCGGGGTACCGGCCTGGCGAACGTGTTCGCCGCCCTGCAACTCGGCGTCACTGACTTCGACGCCAGCGTGGGCGGGCTCGGCGGCTGCCCGTACGCGCCGGGGGCGAGTGGGAACATCGCCACCGAGGAGCTGGTCTACCTGGCCGAGGATATGGGCATCGACACCGGCATCGACCTCGACGCGATGATCGCCGTGGCGGCCCAGGCCGAGCGGGCGGTCGACCACCAGCTACCGTCGCAGCTGCTCCGGGCCGGACCGCGCACCCGGCGCAGCCCGCTGCCGGAGTCGCTGGGCGCGAGCGGGGGATAATCTCCAGGAAACCGCCGGCTTGCCGCACCCCAAGGGCGCTGCACACCAAGCTCCGCCGCACCGCGAGACCCGTCGCACACCGAGAGAGGTACCCATGGCGCAGGACTTCCCGACGCCGCGCACCCGAGAAGGCGGCGAGTCCTTCCGCGCGGTCTACCACACGCCGATGAAGATCTGGGTCGCAATCGTGCTGATCATCGTCGGCGCGGTCATCGGCGGGTTCGCTTTCATCCTGCAGTCGATCATCCTCACCGTCGTGGCCGGTGTACTCATGCTGGTCGGCGGGGTCGCGGCCTGGTCTTTCGACATCATGGACAACGTGCACTGATCCCTCGCTTACCCGCTGGCGCGTTGCGGCGCAGGCGAGGTGACTCGGGCGGTGCGGAGGGTGCCCGGCGGGTGATCGCCGGCGCCAAGCGCGAGCTGCCCGACGCCCAGAACAGCAGCCCGTACGCCCGGGCACGCTCCGCCAGGGCCACCACGTCGGCGACCAGCGCCTGGGACGCCGGCCGGAACAGGTCACCGGTGAAACCGACCGCTGGGGCGGCGACCGCGATCGCCCACGTCCCTCGGGCGGCGCCGAAGGCCAGCATGGCGACCGCTGCGCTGGCCATGGCCAGCGACAACGTCATCCGGCGACCGAGCCGGTCGGCCAGCACGCCGCAGACGCCGGAGGCCAGCAGCCCACCGGCGCCGACCACGGTCAACATGACACCGTGCCACCGCCACACTGTGCCAGCGGCCACGGACCTTCCTCGACGCGTTTTCTTCCCCGGTGGTCCCGACGGCCGGAAGACTTTGACACGCTCGCAGGCGTGACCGCAGACGCTGCCAGCACGAGACCAGACCTGGACGACCCGGGGCATCCGCACCTGGCCGGGCTTCGGGACCGGGTACGCCAGGGCGGGGCGCCGAAGTACCACCAGGCCAATTCCGCCCGGGGCAAGCTCTTCGCCCGCGAGCGGATCCGGCTCCTCGTCGACGACGCGTCGTTCACCGAGGACGGGCTCTACGCCAACGTCTCCGCCGGGGACCTGCCGGCCGACGGCGTGGTGACCGGGACCGCGCGGATCGACGGCCGCCCGGTCGCCGTGATGGCCAACGACTCGACGGTGAAGGCCGGCTCGTGGGGAGCCCGTACCGTCGAGAAGATCATCCGGATCATCGAGACCGCGTACCGCACCGGGGTACCGATGATCTACCTTGTCGACTCGGCCGGCGCCCGGATCACCGACCAGGTGGACCTCTTCCCCGGTCGGCGCGGGGCCGGCAAGATCTTCCACACCCAGGTCCGGGCCAGCGGCGCGATCCCCCAGGTGTGCGCGCTGTTCGGCCCGAGCGCCGCCGGTGGGGCCTACATCCCGGCGTTCTGCGACGTGGTGGTCATGGTCGAGGGCAACGCCTCGATGTACCTGGGCTCACCGCGGATGGTCGAGATGGTGGTCCGGGAGAAGACCACGCTGGAGGAGATGGGCGGCGCCCGGATGCACTGCGCGGTCTCCGGCGTCGGCCACTTCCTGGCCAAGACCGAGGTCGAGGCGCTGGAGGTGGTCCGCCGCCACCTCGGCTACCTGCCGTCGAACTGGCGGGGCTCGCCGCCGCCGGCCGAGCCGGCCGCCCCTGCGGAGGTCGACCTGCGGGGTCTGGTGCCGGTGAGCGACCGGCAGGCCTTCGACATGCGCCGCTACGTCCGCGGGCTGGTGGACGACGGTTCGTACTTCGAGATCCACGCGCTGTGGGCTCGGGAGTTGACGGTCGGATTCGCCCGGCTCGAGGGGCGGGTGGTCGGCGTGCTGGCGAACAACCCGATGCACAAGGGCGGGGTGTTGTTCGTGGACTCGGCGGACAAGGCAACCCGGTTCATCACGCTGTGCGACGCGTTCAACGTGCCGCTGCTGTTCCTCTCCGACGTACCCGGCTTCATGGTCGGCACCGCGGTGGAGCGCCAGGGCATCATCCGGCACGGCGCCAAGATGATCAGCGCGGTCTCCGAGGCGACCGTGCCGAAGATCTGCGTGATCGTGCGCAAGGCGTACGGGGCGGGGCTCTACGCGATGGCCGGACCGGGCTTCGAACCGGACGCCACGATCGCGCTCCCCACCGCGAAGATTGCCGTGATGGGCGCCGAGGCGGCGGTCAACGCGGTGTACGCCAACAAGATCGAGGCGCTCCCCGAGGCCGAAAGGGACGGGTTCGTGGCGGCCAAGCGGGCCGAGTACGACGAGGACATCGACGTGGTACGCCTGGCCAGCGAACTGGTCGTCGACGCGCTGGTGGAGCCGGAGGATCTCCGGACCGAGCTGATCAGCCGCTACGCCGCCTACGCCGGTAAGGACCGCACGTTCTCCCGGCGCCGGCACGGCGTACCACCGGTCTGATCCCCCGAAGCAGGCGATCAGACCGTGGTGCGGATCGCGGCTTCCCCGGGACCGGCCAACTCCTCGAGTTCGGCGCCCGCGTCCAGGGCGGGCGCGGGCGGCATCAGGAACACCCAGCGCTTGAAGGACCAGAAGCGCCACGCCATGCCCAGGGCCAGGCCGACCCCGTTCTTGGCGATGTTGTCGGCGAGCAGCGTGTGCAGGCCCAGCGCGTAGTGCGACAGCGCCAGGCAGCCGGTGCTGATGCCCAACCCGACGCCCGACAGGACGAGGAACAGCGGCAGCTCGCGGCGCAGGCCGGACCGGGCTCGGTGCCTCCAGGTCCAGTGCCGGTTCATGAAGTACGACGAGGTGGCCGCGACCGCCGTGGAGATGACGCCGGCGGTGAGCGGCTTGTGGTGCAGCGGCCCCACCCGCAGCAGGTTGAACAGCGCCACGTCGAGCGCGAAGTTGAGGAAACCCACCACGCCGAACTTGGCCACCTCGTGGAGCACCGCGCGGAACCGGGAGTCCAAGGCGGCAAGCCAGGGCGGGGCAGACATGAGCCCCAGAATAGGCGGCGGTCCGAGGGCGGATCGGTGCGACACTCGCGGCATGGACTTTGCGCTCGACGAGGAGCACGAGGCGCTCCGCAAGACGGTGGAGTCGTTTGCCCGCGACGTGGTGGCACCCCAGGCTGCGGAGTTCGACGCCAGCGGCGAGTTTCCGTACGACATCGTGCGCCAGATGGGGGAGATGGGGCTGTTCGGCCTGCCCTTCCCGGAGTCCTACGGCGGGATGGGCGGGGACTACTTCGCACTCTGCCTGGCGATCGAGGAGCTGGCCCGGGCCGACTCGTCGGTGGCCATCACGCTGGAGGCCGGCGTCGGGCTCGGGGCGATGCCGATCTACCGCTTCGGCACCGAGGAGCAGAAGCGGCAGTGGCTGCCGCGGCTGTGCGCCGGCACCGCGCTCGGTGCCTTCGGGTTGACCGAGCCCTCCGGCGGGTCCGATGCCGGCGCCACCCGTACCCGGGCCGACCTCCGCGACGGCCACTGGCTGATCAACGGCACCAAGGCGTTCATCACCAATGCGGGCACCGCGATCAGCGAGCTGGTCACGGTGACCGCCGTCACCGGCGAGCGGCCGGACGGCAAGAAGGAGATCTCGGCCATCCTGGTCCCGCTCCCGCGGAACGGTTTCACCGCCGCCCCCAAGTACTCCAAGGTCGGCTGGCACGCCTCGGACACCCGTGAACTCGCCTTCGACGACTGCCGGGTGCCGGCGGAGAACCTGCTCGGCGCGCGCGGCCGCGGGTACGCCAACTTCCTCTCCACTCTCGACGAGGGCCGGATCGCCATCTCCGCGCTGGCCGTCGGGCTCGCCCAGGCCTGCGTGGACGAATCCTTGGGCTACGCCAAGGAGCGACAGTCGATGGGCCGGGCGATCGGGTCCTACCAGGCGGTCGCCTTCCGGATCGCCGACATGGAGCAGCGCACCCACGTCGCCCGGCTGGCCTACTACGACGCTGCGGCCCGGATGCTGGCCGGAAAGCCGTTCAAGAAGCAGGCCGCGATCGCCAAGCTGTACTCCTCCGAGATCGCGGTGAGCAATGCCCGGGATGCCACCCAGATCCACGGCGGGTACGGCTTCATGAACGAGTTCCCGGTGGCCCGGCACTGGCGGGATTCGAAGATCCTGGAAATCGGGGAGGGCACCAGCGAGGTGCAGCGGATGCTCATCGCCCGCGAGCTGGGCCTGCCGCCCAGCAGCTGACCGTCCGCCCCCTGAGCACCCGGCCTGGGAACGCTCACGAAGGCCGGGGTCAAGCAGTGGCGAGCCGACGTAGCGTTGGCAGGTGCGAGGTCTCCGGCAGTGGGCCGCGGTCGCGGTCGGGACCGGGCTGCTGTGCGCCGCGCCGGCGCTGGTGGGCCTGCGCCCGGTCGGGGCGGCGAAGACCGCGCCAACCGAGCTGCTGAGGTCGATCCGGGCTTCCGGACCGGCCGGCTACTCCGGGCTCGCCGAGTCTCGCGGGAACCTCGGGCTGCCGAGCCTGCCGCGCCTCGGCGCGCTGGACGACCTGCTCTCCGGCACCGTCCGGGCCCGGGTCTGGTACGCCGGCCCCGAGAACTACCGGGTCGACCGGCTGACCCCGATCGGCGAAGAGGACACCGTCCGGGACCCGCTCGGCAGCTGGGACTGGTCGGCCGGGAACCGGACCGCCCGCCGGGTACCGGGACGCCCGGCGCTGCGGCTGCCGCAGCCCTACGACCTGCTCCCCCCGCAACTGGCCCGCCGGCTGGCGGCGCCCGCGACCGTGGCCGAGCTGAGCACGTTGCCACCCAAGCGGATCGCCGGGCGCGGCGCGTCCGGGCTCCGGATCACCCCGGCCGGCACCACGACCCTCGGCCGGGTGGACATCTGGGCCGACCCGGGTACCGGGGTCGCGCTGCGGGTCGACGTCACCGGACGCGGCGAGACCGGTCCGAGCATCAGCAGCGCCTTCCTCGACGTACGCCTCGGGCAGCCGAGGGAAGCGGTGCGGCCGTTCGAGCCGCCCCTCGACGCCCAGGTCGACGTCGACGAGACGCCGGACCTGGTCGCGGCCATCGACCGCTTCTCCCCATACCAACTGCCCGACCGCCTCGCCGGCCTAGCCCGTACCGAGCGGGTCAGCGGGCTGACGGGTGGGGTGGCCACCTACGGCGACGGCTACGCGCTGCTCGCCGTGCTGCCGTTGCAGGACCGGTTCGCCGGTTCCGTGCTCGACCGGCTCTCCGCGCCACCCGGGCAGCCGGTGAAGATCGCCGGCGCCAGGGCCGCCGCCCTGGTCAGCCCGCTGGTCGCCACCGTGGTCGTGGTGAGCCGCTACCAGTCCGCGTTGGTCGCCGGTACCGTGCCGCTGGCCACCCTCACCATCGCCGCCCGCGAGCTCGCGGCGCAGCCTCTGCCGTTGCGGAGCGAGCGGTGACGGCGATCCGCACCGAGGGGCTGACCAAGCGGTTCGGGTCGGTGCACGCCGTGGACGGCGTTGGCCTGAGGGTGGCCGACGGTGACCGGTACGGCTTTCTCGGGCCGAACGGATCCGGCAAGACCACCACAGTGCGGATGCTCCTCGGCCTGGTAGCGCCGACCAGCGGGTCGCTGGAACTGCTTGGCGAGCGCCGGGTGAAGCGGGCGCTCCCGCACGTTGGTGCGCTGGTCGAGGAGCCGGCAGCCTACGGGCATCTGTCCGGTCGGGCCAATCTCGCGCTCTTCGACGCGGCCGGACCCGGCAGTGGGCGGCGTACCCGGCGGCGGCGGATCGACGAGGCGCTGGGCATCGTCGGACTGGCCAAGGTGGGCGGCCGGCCGGTGAAGGCGTACTCCCTCGGGATGCGCCAGCGGCTCGGCCTGGCCGGCGCGCTGCTGCGCCGACCCAGGCTGCTCATCCTCGACGAGCCGACCAACGGCCTCGATCCGCAGGGCACCCGCGAGGTGCGCGATCTGCTGCTCGCGTTGAACGCCGAGGGCACGACCTTGTTCCTCTCCAGCCACCTGTTGGCCGAGGTGGAGGCGCTGTGCACCCGGGTCGGGGTGCTGGACCGCGGCCGGCTGGTCATCCAGGACGATCTGGCCGCGTTGCGCCAGCCCACCGGCCGGGTCGTGGTCCGGTCCCCGGACGCCGCCGCGGCGGTCGCGCTGCTCGACGGGCAGGTGGCCGGCCGGGACGGGGACCGGCTGGTCGTCACCGCGGCCGACCCCGCGCTGCTCAACGCCCGACTGGTGGGAGCCGGGTTGCGGGTGGCCGAGCTGGCGGTGGAGACCCGGTCCCTGGAAGACGTGGTGCTGGCGGCGACCAGCGCCGGATCGGACCGGATCGCGTGAGCCAGGGAGGCCGCTGGTGATCGTCGTCGAGCTGCGCAAGTTGCTGCGCCGGCCGCGAACGTGGGTGACCCTGCTGCTGCTCGATGCGCTGCCCACCATCGTGGCGATCTTTCTGGCGGTGACCCATGTCGGGCCCCGGCCGGGGGAGGGCCCGGCGTTCCTGTCCGCGGTGTTGAACAACGGGGCGCTGTTCCCGGCCGCCGCGCTGGCGCTGATCCTGCCGCTGTTCCTGCCGATCGCGGTGGCGGTGATCGCCGGGGACTCGATCGCCGGTGAGGCCAGCGCCGGGACGCTGCGCTACCTGCTGGCCCGGCCGGTAGGCCGGACCCGGCTACTGGTCGCCAAGCTGGTCGCGGTCGTGACGTTCATCACCCTCGCCGTGGTGCTGGTGGCCGGCACGGCGTACCTGATCGGCACCCACCTCTTCGGCTCCCATCCGCTGCCGTCGCTGTCCGGGGGACCGCCGCTGTCCGGGCCGGCGGCCACCACCCGGATCATGCTCACGGTGGGATACGTCGCCGCGTGCATGCTCGGCGTGGCGGCGGTCGCGCTGTTCCTCTCCACGGTCACCGACTCCGCGCTGGGGGCGGCGCTCGGTGCGCTGGCGGTGTTGGTGACCAGCCAGGTGCTGGTACTCCTCGACGCGGCCGCCGCGGTCCGGCCCTACCTGCCGACCCGGTACTGGCTCGCCTTTGTCGACCTCTTCCGTACCCCGATCCTCTGGCACGACGTGGTCCGCGGCCTGGCACTGCAAGGCGTCTACGTGGTGGTGCTGCTCGGGTTCGCCTGGGCGAATTTCAACACGAAGGACATCAAGAGCTGACTGCCTCGGCGGTCGATTGAGCACTTGGACACACAATGCCCCGTCAAGCGTGATCCCGCTGAGCGTGACGATCTTGTTTGTACCTCGCTAACGGAAGGCATTGTGTGTCCAAGTGCTCAGACGCGGGGCTCCAGTACCGCTCAACTTCCACAACCGGGAAGGCACGCCGGCCGGGGGCGTCGGTGCGTTTTCCAGCCGCCTGAAATGCCCGGTGACACGATGGCCTGCACGAGGACCGAGGAAGCGGGGATGATCCATGACGGCGCCGGGCAGTGAGACGCTGCGTAACCACGCGGGGTTCATCTGGTCCGTCGCTGACCTGCTGCGCGGGAACTACCGGCAGTCGGAGTACGGGCGGGTCATCCTGCCGCTGGTCGTGCTGCGCCGCCTGGATTGCGTCCTCGAGCCGAGCAAGGGCAAGGTTCTCCAGCTCGCCGCCAGGCTCGTCGGGCGGTTGACGAACGTGGATTCGCTCCTGTGCCAGGCCGCCGGGGAGCAGTTCTACAACACCTCCCCGCTCACCATGACCCGGCTGCTGGACGACCCGCCCAACCTCGCCGACAACCTGCGCAGCTACCTGCTCGGCTTCTCCCCGGCCGCACGCGACGTGCTGGAGAAGTTCGACGTCTCCCACCACATCGACCGCCTGGAGCGGGCCGACCTGCTCTACCTCGTCGTCTCCCGGTTCTGCGACATCGACCTGCACCCCGACGCGGTCTCGAACCTGGAGATGGGCTACCTGTACGAGGAGCTCATCCGGCGGTTCTCCGAGCTGTCCAACGAGACCGCGGGGGAGCACTTCACGCCCCGGGAGGTCATCCGGCTGATGGTGAACCTGCTGTTCGCCGACGACGACCGGTTGTTGACCAAGCCGGGCGTGGTCAAGACGATGCTCGACCCGGCGTGTGGCACCGGCGGCATGCTCAGCGTGGCCGAGGATCACCTGCGCTCGCTGAACCCGCAGGCCAGGCTCGAGGTGTACGGCCAGGAGCTCAATCCGGAGACCTACGCCATCTGCCGATCGGACATGATGCTCAAGGGCCAGGACGCCTCGCACATCGTGCTCGGCAACTCCTTCTCCGAGGACGCCTTCGCCGGTGACCGGTTCGACTATCTGCTGGCGAATCCGCCGTTCGGCGTGGAGTGGAGGAACGTCGAGCGGGCGGTCCGGGACGAGTACGAGTCCAAGGGTTTCGCCGGCCGGTTCGGTGCCGGGCTTCCGCGCATCAACGACGGGTCGTTTCTCTTCCTCCAGCACATGATCGACAAGATGAAGCCGGCCGGGCAGGGCGGATCGCGGCTGGCGATCGTGTTCAACGGCTCGCCGCTGTTCACCGGCGCCGCCGGCTCCGGGGAGTCAGAGATCCGACGCTGGATTGTCGAGAACGACTGGCTGGAAGCCGTGGTGGCCCTGCCCGACCAGCTCTTCTACAACACCGGCATCTCGACGTACTTCTGGGTCGTCACGAACCGCAAGAGCCCGGAGCGGCGCGGCACGGTGCAACTTGTCGACGCTCGCACGTACTGGCAGAAGATGCGCAAGAGCCTCGGTGACAAGCGCAAGGAACTCGCCGCCGGCCACATCGCCGAGATCACCAAGCTGTATGGCGCATTCGAGGAGGGTGACCAAGTCAAGATCCTGCCGAACGAGGCGTTCGGCTTCCTGCGGGTGACCGTCGAGCGGCCGCTGCGCCTGCGCTGGGAGATCTCGGCGGAGACCGTGGCGCTGGTGCGCGCCGACCGACGGCTGGTCAAGTCTCGGCCGGACGTCCTGGACGATCTCGTCGCTGCGCTGACGCGTCACGTGGGGCTGTCCGCCACCGATCGCAAGCTCGTTGCCAGGACCCTCGACCCGCTGCTGGCAGCTGGCGGGCTCACCACGGCCCAGCGCAAAGCCGTCTGGGCAGACCTCGCCGTCCGTGACCCGGAGGCGCCGGTCGTGACCAACAACAGAGGGGAACCCGAGCCGGACCCCGACCTCCGCGACCAGGAAAACGTGGCGCTCCCCGCCACGAGGGTCGGCTACGAGGAGAACCCGACCTACCGGCTTGCCTCGGCCGAGTACCGCCGAGCCGTCGACGATCACCTGGAGCGCGAGGTGCACCCGTACGTGCCCGACGCCTGGATCGATCACAGCAAGACCCGGATCGGATACGAGATCCCGCTCACCCGGCACTTCTACACCTACGTCCCGCCGCGACCGCTGGCCGAGATCGACGCCGAGATCAAGCAGCTCGAAGCGGAAATCCAGGAGTTGCTGGGCGAGGTGACCGAGTGATAACACTCCGACGGAAAGCACTGATCAACCCTGCGACGCCAGAATTTGATCGGCTGCCTGATGCCGCGCTTGTGTCCTTTATTCCGTTGGAGGCGGTCTGGGCATCGGGACTTGATGTAAGCCGGCACCGCACGAAGGGTGAGGTGGCTGCTGGGTACACCCGCTTTCTCGAGGGCGACATTCTGGTGCCGAAGATCACGCCAACGTTCCAGGCGGACCGGACGACAATCGCTTCCGGCATTGAGGGTGGCGTAGGTGCCGGCACGACGGAGCTTCATGTCGTACGGGTCGGCCCTCAGGCGGAACCAAGATACGTGCGGTACCTGCTGTCGTCGAGGCCCTTTCTCCATGGTGGCGAAGCCCGGATGATTGGCGTGGCCGGCCAGAAGCGTGTTCCCGACGAATGGCTGCGTGACTTGTCGGTGCCAGTTGTGAGCCTGAGCAAGCAGCGGGCTATTGCCGACTTCCTCGAAACCGAAACCGCCCGCATCGACGCCCTCATCACTAAGAAGCGCCGACTCGCTAACGTACTAAGTGAGCGATTTCTGGAGACGGTGCGAGCGCGCGTGACGGGCGACTCTCTAGCTTCGGACCCGTTGCATGTCGATGAGGCGGCCGCCCCATCCGGCTGGCGCTGCCTCAGACTCGGCCGAAGTCTGACCTTCGGCTCCGGGACTACCCCCTTAGCTTCAGACGAGCGGTTTTACGGATCGGGGACTGCATGGATAGTAACTGGGGATCTGTGTGATGACGAGATTGCACATGTCAGCCGCTCCGTAACTGATAAGGCCCTGTTTGAGTACTCTGCGCTCCGCATTCACCCGGCGGGTGCACTCGTAGTTGCCATGTACGGAGCCACAGTCGGAAGACTAGGAATCACCACCTATCCGGCGGCCGTGAACCAGGCATGTTGCGTAGTGAGGCCCTCACAGGACGTGCAAATCTTCTTCTTGTTCTTCTATTTGCTTGCCTATCGTCCAGCGCTACTTGAGCTTTCGATGGGCGCAGGGCAACCCAACATCAGTCAGGAAACACTTCGCTCCATCCAAATCGCCGTGCCGCCGCAGGGAGTAGCGGTCGCACATAATCCGGGATCTGCTGGAAGCGGTCCGTCAGCGGATACACGCCGCCGTCGTGGCATTGGATAGCCAAGTCCGGCTCCTACTGGAGCACCGGCAGGCTCTCATCACTGCCGCCGTAACCGGGGAGCTCGACGTGCCGGGCATAGCGGCCTGACACGGCGCCCCTCGGCGGTATATCCTGACCGCGCTGCCGATATACCGGAGGCGCATATGACGAAACGGCTTGTAGAGATTGACGACGACACGCTGGTAAGCGCCCGGCGCGCGCTCGGCACAACGACCATCACCGACACCGTACGAGCAGCACTGGAACGATCCATCGAGGCGGACCGCCGCGGCGCCGTCACCGCGCAGGACTTGATGCGGGTCGGGGAGTCGCTAGAGGATTTGCGGGACCCCGACGTCATGTCGGGGGCGTGGCACTGACCGCGGCTCGGTGGCTGGTGGACACCTCGGCCATCTCCCGGCTACACCATTCAAAGGTCGCCGACGTCCTGCACCCGCTCATGACAGCGGGCCTCCTCGGGGTGAGCCTCGTCACCGAGCTGGAGGTCGGCTACTCGGCACGCTCGACCGAGCACTTCCGGCTCATTCGGGAGAAGTTGCTGGACCGCCTACTGCCGGTGGCGATCCCGCTGCGGGCGGAGGGACGGGCGCGGCAGGTGCAGACCGAGCTCGTCGCCCGGGGACAGCACCGATCCGCCAGCGTGGCGGACCTCCTTGTCGCGGCCACGGCTGAGCTGGAACGTCTCACGGTGCTGCATTACGACGCCGACTTCGAGACCATCGCTGAGGTGACCGGTCAGCGGACCGAATGGGTCCTCCCGAGGGGAACCGTCCCGTGAGCAACCCCACCGAGGCGATGTTCGAGGACTCGATCTGCGCGTCACTGACCACCGACGGCGGCTACCTCGCCGTCAAGAACGATGTCCTGCAGGGCGCGGCGCGGGACTTCGATCCCGTCCGGGGGTTGGACACCGGCGAGCTGTTCACGTTCCTCGGCGCCACCCAGATCGACGCGTGGAACGAGCTGATCAAGCGGTACGGCGGCGACCCGAATACGGCCCAGGCGAAGTTCGCGGACCGCCTGGCGTCTGAGCTGGACAAGCGCGGTGCGGTGGATGTGCTGCGCCACGGCGTCGTCGATCAGGGCGTCACCTTCCGGCTTGCCTTCTTCCGCCCGGCGCACGGCCTGACACCGGAGTTGGGTGCCCGGTACGGGGCGAACCGGCTCACCGCGACCCGTCAGCTGCGCTACGAACCGGCGTCGGCCAAGGCGCTGGACCTGGCGCTATTCGTCAACGGCATCCCGGTGGCCACCGCGGAGCTGAAGAACCCTCTCACCGGTCAGGGCGTCCAGCAGGCGATGACGCAATACCGCACGGACCGGGACCCGAAGAATCGGACGCTGGCCCGCTCGGTCGTCCACTTCGCCGTCGATCCGCAGCGGGTGGCGATGACCACCCGGCTCGCCGGCAGCGACACCCGCTTCCTGCCGTTCAACCAGGGCAACGCGGAAGGAGCCGGGAACCCCCCCAACCCGGTAGGTCACGCCACCGCGTACCTGTGGGTGCGGGTGTGGCAGCGGGATGCCTGGCTGGACCTGCTGGGCCGGTTCGTGCATGTGGAGAAGGCCGGCAAGGGATCCAAGAAGCCGGCCGCGGTCATCTTCCCGCGCTTTCAGCAGTGGGACGCCGTCCTGCGCCTCGAGGCCGCTGCCCGGGAGGAAGGCCCCGGGCACTCCTACCTGGTAAAGCACTCGGCAGGATCGGGCAAGTCCAACACGATCGCCTGGCTGGCGCACCGGCTGTCGACCCTGCACTCCGGTGACACGAAGGTCTTCGACAAGGTCGTGGTCATCACCGACCGGATCGTGCTCGACCGGCAGCTGCAGCAGACGATCTACCAGTTCGAGCACGCCCACGGCGTGGTGCAGCGGATCGAGACGTCGTCGCGGCAACTGGCCGAGGCCCTCGCCGGCGAGCAGGCGCGGATCATTATCACCACCCTGCAGAAGTTCCCCTTCGTGCTGGACAAGGCAGCGTCGCTGCCGAGCCGGCGGTACGCGGTGATCGTGGACGAGGCGCACTCGTCACAGACCGGCGAGGCGGCCAAGGAACTGCGCCGCGTCCTCGGCGCCCACGCGACCGCCCCAGCCAGCGCCGACGGGGACGTGCCGGCGGACGCCGTGGAGGAGGCCCTGGCAGCGGAGGTGGCCGCCCGCGGTCGCCAGGACAACCTCAGCTTCTTCGCGTTCACCGCGACGCCGAAAGGTAAGACCCTGGAGCTCTTCGGCCGTCTCAACCCGGCTACCGGCAAGCATGAGCCGTTCCATCTGTACTCGATGCGCCAAGCCATCGAGGAGGGCTTCATTCACGACGTGCTCGCCAACTACATGACGTACCGGACGTACTACCACCTCGAGAAGGCGATCCGGGACAACCCGGAGTACCAGACGGTCAAGGCGCGGCGGTCCATCGCCCGCTTCGTGACCTTGCACGAGCACAACCTGGCCCAGAAGGCCGAGATCGTGATCGAGCACTTCAGGGCGCGCGTGGCGCACAAGGTGGC
Organism: uncultured Actinomycetota bacterium; assembly: GCA_963814355.1. Lineage (GTDB taxonomy): Bacteria > Actinomycetota > Actinomycetes > JADGOV01 > JADGOV01 > JADGOV01. Next base: position 117,905 of record CAWFCZ010000005.1, read on the forward strand.
CGGCCGGGCCAAGGCGATGGTGGTGTGCTCGTCGCGGCCGCACGCGGTGCGGTTCTGGCTGGCGCTGCGCGCTTACGTTGCCGATCACGGATACGACATCGGCGTGCTCGTCGCCTTCTCGGACGCCATCGCTGTCAACGGGGACGAGCCGGTGACCGAGCCACGCTGCAACGGCTTCCCGGAGTCGCAGACGGCCGAGCGGTTCGACACCGACGACTACCAGCTGATGGTCGTAGCGGAGAAGTTCCAGACCGGATTCGACCAGCCGAAGCTCTACGCGATGTACGTCGACAAGACGCTGACCGGGCTGGCCGCCGTACAGACGCTGTCCCGCCTGAACCGGATCTATCCCGACAAGGACGGCACGTTCGTCCTGGACTTCGTCAACGACGCCGACGCCATCGCGGCGGCGTTCCAGCCGCATTACGCCCAGACGGTGGCACCGCCGTCGGATCCGAACCTGCTCTACGACACCCGGCACGCGCTGGACGAGTTCGGCATCCTCGACGCCGACGAGGCCAAGACCTTCGCCCGGCTGCTGCTCGCGGAGCACTCCGACTCCGCCCGGCAGCACGCCGCGCTCGGTCAGGCTCTCGACCGGTTCGCCCACCTGGAGGAGGACGAGCAGGAGCGGTTCCGCGACGCCTTGACACGCTTCGTGCGGATCTACTCGTTCCTCTCACAGATCGTGCCGTTCTCCGACACCGCGCTGGAGCGGGACTACCTGTTCGGTAAGGCCTTGAAAGCCTTCGTCAAGGCCGATCCCGGCGCCGCGGTCGATCTCAGCGGCGCCGTCGAGCTGACCCATCTGCGCCACGAGCAGCAGTTCACCGGCTCCGTCGCTCTCGGCGCCGACGGTGGTGAGGTGTCCACCATCTACTCCGGGACCGGACGTACGACGGATCAGGAGCCAGAGCTGCTCTCGGTCATCATCGACCGGCTCAACGCCGCCCACGGCACCGAATGGAGCGACGCGGACCGCCTGGTCTTCGATGCCGCCCTCGAGGACCTGGTCGCCAGCGAGGAGGTGCAGGTCACCGCCGTCAACAACACCACCGAGAACTTCGGCGTGGTCTTCCCGGACATGTTCCAGAAGGCGCTGCTCGATCGGATGGACCGCAACGAGAAGGTGGTGTTCGCCTACCTCGACGACGCCGAGCTGGCGGCTGACGTGGTCAAGGTCTACGCCACGCTCGCCCAGGCCAAGGCCAAAGTCGCCTACCAGCAGCACTGCCCCATCGGTGAGTTGCTCACCGCGGGTGAGCACGAGCATCTGGAGTACAAGTCGACGCTGCGCACCGGTGCGGACACCGGGGAGCCGTCCAAGCTGCTGGAGACGGCAACGCTCAAGACCGTCGCCGCCTTCGCCAACAGCCGCGACGGGGGCACGCTACTAATCGGCGTCGCCGACGACGGCGGTATCCACGGGCTGGCCAGCGACTACGCCTCGCTCCGCAAGCCGGGGAAGAGCGATCGCGACGTGTTCTCCCTGCACCTCAACCAACTGCTGATCAACGCCCTGGGCGAGACCGCGGCCAGCACCGTTGCCGTGCAGATCCACACCGTCGAGGGGGAGGACGTGTGCCGGGTGCACGTACCGCCCAGCGGCTTCCCAGTCGATGCCCACGTCGTTCGCGACCAGGGCGGGCAGCTGCACAAGGTCACGGCCTTCTACGTCCGCATCGGGAACGGCACCCGGGCGATTTCCGATCCGGCGGAGCGGCAGAAGTACCTCGCGTATCGGTGGGGGACCGGGGCCGAGCCGCTGGCGTCGTGACCCTCGTCGCGAACGTCAGGGGCCAGCAGTCCCCAGCCGCCGCAGCGCCCCACACTCACCGCTGGTCGGAGCGACGATCGGGGCGGCGCCCAACTCCTGCTTGACCAGCCCGATCACCAGTGGGTCCGCCGGTAGCCGGCCGTGCTCGGCTACAGCCCCGGTGCAGACCGACTGCAGCGGGACGTTGAGCGCACCGGAGAGCCGGGAGGACGACGGGGGGGTGACCACGGTATCGGCGGTGCTCCAGATCGAGAGCCACGCCGGCCCGTCCGGTGTCTCGTCGCCGCGGTTGAGCGTGTCCAGCAACTCGCTGCCCGTGGTGAGCTGCCGGCAGGCGAGCGGGCAGAGTTCCGGTGCGAGCGACCCGGCCAGCTCGCCGAGCGCGGTGCCGTGGTGCGGCGCGGCGATGGTCACCACCCGCCGGACCAGGTCACGTCCACCGTAGGAGGCGATCCACAGCCGTACCACCACCCCGCCGGCGGAGTAGCCGACGACGTCGAGCGAGGGGGCCGAGGTGCGGCGCAGCACCGCCTCGGCCGCCTGCCGTACCGCCCGGGCCTGAGCCGCCAGGTCACCCATCGCCCCATCCGGCAGCCGGACCACCGTGACATCGCGCCCGGCGGCTCGCAGCGGCGCGGCCAGCGGGGCGACCGAGGCGAGGGAACCGCCGTACCCGGGCACCAGCAGGACCGCGCCTGGGACGTCGGGTGGGACGGCGCGGGCCGGGGGATTGCGACCGCCGAGCGCGCCGGCGAGGACCACCGCGACGGTGGCGGCGAGCGCCCCGATCAGCAGCACGATCGTGAACAGTCGCCGGCGCGGGGACACAAGTTAGTCTCGCTCATGTGGCCGACGACCCAGCCGACGACGTCAAAGATCTCGACGCCACGCTGACCAGCATCGAGACCGTACTGGATCTCGATCGGATGCGCCGCGACCTCGCCGAGCTGGAAACCAAGGCCGCCGACCCGGAGCTGTGGGCCGATCAGGAACGCGCCCAGCAGGTGACCAGCCGGCTGGCCCACCTGCGCGGCGACCTCAACCGGGTCGGCGACCTGCGCCGCCGGCTGGACGACCTCAGCGCCGCGGTCGACCTCGACGACCCGGAGCTGCTGGCCGAGGCGGTCGCCGACCTGCCCGCGCTGCGCAGGGACATCCAGGGGCTCGAGGTCCGTACCCTGCTCTCCGGCGAGTACGACGAGCGGCACGCCCTGATCACGATCAACTCGCAGGCCGGCGGGGTGGACGCGGCCGACTGGGCGCAGATGCTGCAGCGGATGTTCCTGCGCTGGGCCGAGCGGCACAACTACGCCACGGAGGTCTACGACACCTCCTACGCCGAGGAAGCGGGGATCAAGTCGACGACGTTCGTGGTGAAGACCCCGTACGCCTACGGCACGCTCTCCGGCGAGCACGGGGTTCACCGGCTGGTCCGGATCAGCCCGTTCGACAACCAGTCCCGCCGCCAGACCTCCTTTGCCGGCGTGGACGTGACCCCGGTCGTGCAGTCGACCGACCACGTGGTCGTGCCGGATGACGAGATCAGAGTTGACGTGTACCGGTCATCCGGGCCCGGGGGGCAGGGGGTCAACACCACCGACTCCGCCGTCCGGCTCACCCACCTGCCTACCGGCATCGTGGTTTCCTGCCAGAACGAACGGTCCCAGCTGCAGAACCGGGCGAGCGCGATGGTGGTCCTGGCGGCGAAGTTGCTGGAACGTCGCCGGCATGAGGAGACCGAGGCGATGAACTCGCTGCGCGGGGAGAGTACGACCAGCTGGGGCAACCAGATCCGCAATTACGTGCTGCACCCGTACCAGTTGGTCAAGGACCTGCGTACGGAGGTGGAGACCGGCAACGTGCAGGCGGTCCTGGACGGCGACATCGACGTCTTCGTCGAGGCGGAGATCCGCTGGCGGCGCGGGCAGAGCTAGCGGCGGCTCAGCGGACGTGCGTGGCCAGCAGGGTGAAGATGGTCAGCAGCGCGATGAGCAGGGCGACCAGCTGCGGAGTGAGCTGGAACGGGGCCTGATGGACGTGCGCCCGGGCGGTGCGGCAGGTGGCGCAGCGGCCTTCGACCACCGGCCCGGCGCAGACCGCGCAGACCAGGTTCTCACATGACATGTCTCCGCCCTCCGCGGCCCTTCGCGCCGGCGAGGAACCGGCTGGCTCGCCGACGCCGGCCCGCAAGCCGTGATGCCTCGACAGCATGGCCTCGGATCCAGTGTGCCCCATACTCCCCAGCCCAGGCTAATCCGGCTGGCTCAACCGTTTCGGGGTGGCGACCGGAAACCGGGACGCGACGTCCACCGGCAGTGGCGGTTAGACTGGCAATTCATGATCAAATTCGAGTCGGTCAGCAAGGTCTATCCGACGGGCTCTCGGCCAGCCCTCACCGGCGTCAACGTGACGATCGGCGAGGGTGAGTTCGTTTTCCTCGTCGGGCCGTCTGGTTCCGGCAAGTCCACGTTCCTGCGGCTGGTGCTGCGGGAAGAGCGGCCAACCGGCGGGTCGATCGTCGTGATGGACACCGAGATGACCACGTTGAAGAGCCGCCGCGTCCCCGCCATGCGCCGCCAGATGGGGATGGTCTTCCAAGACTTCCGGCTGCTTCCGGACCGGAACGTCGCGGCCAATATCGCCTTCGCGCTGGAGGTGATCGGCCGGAGCAAGGACAGCGTCTCGACGCTGGTTCCGGAAACCCTGGAACTCGTCGGCCTGGACGGGAAGGCACACCGGATGCCGGACGAGCTCTCCGGCGGGGAGCAGCAGCGGGTGGCCATCGCCCGGGCCTACGTCAACCGGCCCAGGCTGTTGCTGGCCGACGAGCCGACCGGCAACCTGGACCCCGGAACCAGCGTAGGGATCATGAAGCTGCTGGACCGGATCAACCGTTCCGGCACCACGGTCATCATGGCCACCCACGACTCGCAGATCGTCGACTCGATGCGCCGGCGGGTCATCGAACTCGACGCCGGTCACGTGGTGCGCGACCAGGCCCGCGGCGTCTACGGCTACGCGCCGTGAGCCGCCCCGATTGCGGAGACTGAAGCCCATGCGTATGCGTCTGGTCCTCAAGGAGATGGCGGTCGGCCTGCGGCGGAACCTCTCCCTCACCGTGGCCGTGGTGATCACCGTTGCCATCTCGCTCGCCCTGGTCGGCGCCGGCATCCTGATCCGGTACCAGGTGAACGACATGAAGGACTTCTGGTACGGCAAGATCAACGTCTCGATCTACCTCTGCGGCCCGACGAGCGTCGAGCCGACCTGCGCGGGGCACGCCGTGACGGCGGCCGAGCGGGATGCGATCCGGGCCAAGCTGGCGACCCTGCCGGAGGTCAAGCAGGTCTACTACGAGTCGTCGGCGGCGGCGTATGTCAACGCCAAGCGGCTGTTCCGCAGCTCGCCGGATCTGATCAAGAACATCGACCCGGCGGCGCTGCCGGAGTCCTTCCGGGTGAAGCTCACCGACCCCAAGCGCTTCTCGGTGATCCAGTCCGCCTTCGCCGGGCAACCCGGGGTCCAGCAGGTGCAGACCCAGAGCGAGGTCTTGAAGAAGCTGTTCAAGCTGCTGAACGGCTTCCAGCTCGGCGCGTTCTTCTTCGCGGTGGCTCTGGTGGTGGCCGCCGCCTTGCTCATCTTCAACGCCATCCGGATCGCGGCGTTCAGCCGACGGCGGGAGACCGGCATCATGCGCCTGGTCGGCGCCTCCCGGCTCTACGTGCAGTTACCGTTCCTGCTGGAGGGTGCGGTGGTCGGCCTCATCGGGGCGATCGCCGGCGCGGGCATCCTGGTCGGGATCAAGTGGCTGTTCGTGGACAAGGCGCTGCGGCCCAACATCGCCTCGATCAACTTCATCGGCTGGGACTGGCTGGCGACGGTGCTTCCGGCGCTCGCCGCCGGGGCGGTGCTGTTCTCCGTACTGGCCAGTTTCCTCACCGTCCAGCGCTACCTGCGGATCTGAGCGGCTCGTGGCGAACGGTCATGGCTAAGGAGCAGGGTCGCAAGCTGATCGCGCAGAACCGCAAGGCGCGTCACGACTACGCCATCACCGACGTGTACGAGGCGGGGCTGGTGCTCACCGGTACGGAGGTGAAGTCGCTGCGCGCCGGCCGGGCGTCTTTGGTCGACGCGTTTGGCCAGATCAAGGATGGCGAGGTGTGGCTGGAGGGGGCCTACATCCCGGAGTACACCCAGGGCACCTGGACGAACCACGAGCCGCGCCGGTCCCGCAAGCTGCTGCTGAACCGCGGGGAGATCGCTCGGCTGGTCGGCAAGACCCGGGAGAGCGGGCTGACGCTCATCCCGCTGTCGCTGTACTTCTCCGACGGCCGGGCGAAGGTGGAGCTGGCCCTGGCCCGCGGCCGGCGGTCCTACGACAAGCGGCAGGCGTTGGCCGAGCGGGATGCGAAGCGGGAGATGGACCGGGCGGCCCGGTCGCGGGCCAAGGGCGGGGGCGAGTGAACCGCCGCCGGATCTTGGCGATGGCGTTGGCGCTGGCCGTCATCCCGGTCGCCGGCTGCACCTCTGGTCCCAAGCCGGAGCCGGCGGCGAAGACTTTCCTGCAGGCCTGGGCCCGGGGCGACGACGCGGCCGCCGGCCGGGCGACCGACGCGCCGGCGGTGGCCACCGCGGCCCTGGCCGCGACCCGTAAGGCCCTCGGGCTGAGTTCCGGAAAGCTGCGGGCGGGCCGGGTCGAGACCGGCAAGGACGCCGCGACCGTCGCGTACTCCGCCTCCTGGCAGCTGCGCTCGCTCGGGAGCTGGACCTACGACGGGACGCTCGGGATGCGCAAGGCGAGCGGCACCTGGCTGGTGCACTGGGCTTCGACCGTGCTGCACCCGGACCTGGCCGCCGGTCAGGTCCTCGGCCGGACCCGCTCGTTGCCGCCGCGGGCGGGCATCCTGGATCGGACCGGGGTCCCACTCACCGCGCCGACCGAGGTGGTCACGGTGTCGATCCTGCCGGCCGCGCTGAGCGACCGGGCGCGGACGGTGGCGTTGCTCGGCCGGGTGCTCAAGGTGGACACCGCGGCGTTGAGTGCCGCCCTGGCGAAGGCCAAGCCCAACGAGCTACTTCCGGTGATCGCGCTGCGCCGGCCGGATTACGACAAGGTCAGCGCCCGGATCCACGACATCGCCGGGCTGCGGTTCCCGGTGACGACCCGGTCACTGCCGCCGACCCCCACCTTCGCCCGGGCCGTGCTGGGTCGGGTCGGGCCGGCCACCGCCGAGGCGCTGAAGGCCGCCGGCCCGGTGTACCAGGCCGGCGACGACGTCGGCCTCGGCGGTCTGCAGGCCGCCTTCCAGGCCCGGCTGGCCGGTGCTCCGGGCGGCTCGGTGGTGATCCGCTCGGCGACCGGATCGGTGGTGCGGACGTTGCAAGCATTCCCGGCCACCCTGGGAAAGCCGGTCCGCACCACCCTGGTCCGGCGGCTGCAAATCGCCGCGGAGGCGACGCTGGCGTCGTTGACCAAGCCGGCCGCGTTGGTCGCGGTCCGGCCCTCCGACGGCACGATCCTGGCGGCCGCGAACGCCCCGGCGGACTCCGCGTTCGACCGGGCGCTCGCCGGGGACTACCCGCCCGGCTCCACGTTCAAGATCTTGACAACCGCCGCGTTGCTGGAACGCGGGCTGAGCCCCGACGCCACGGTGCCCTGCCCACCGACGGTCAGCGTGGCGGGGAAGTCGTTCCGCAACTTCGAGGGCGAGGCGGCCGGTGCGATCCCCTTCCGCCGCGACTTCGCGATCTCCTGCAACACCGCGTTCGTCGGGCTGTCCGCCCGGCTGCCCGGTACCTCGCTGCCCGATGCCGCCCGGCGGCTGGGGATCGGCGCCGGCTGGACGCTACCGCTCCCGGCGTACTCCGGATCGGTGCCGACGCCGGTTTCGGCGGTGGAGCGGGCGGCGGACGCTATCGGCCAGGGCAAGGTGACCGTGTCGCCACTGGCGATGGCGCTCGTCGCCGGCGCGGTGTCGAGCGGCACCTGGCACCCGCCGGTGCTCGTGACCGACCCGGCCTCGGCTCCGGCCGGTTCGGCGTCTCCGTCGGGGTCGGCGTCCCCGTCGGGTTCGGCCCCCGTTCCGGCGCCCATCCCGGCCGCGCCTGTGTTGCGCCAGCTGATGCGGCTGGTGGTCACCAACGGGACGGCGACCCCGGCATTTCGGGGCTATACCGGCCCGCCGGTGTCCGGCAAGACCGGTACCGCGGAGTTCGGCAGCGGGAACCCGCCGGCCACACACGCCTGGTTCGTCGGGTACCAGGCCGGCCGGGACCTGGCGCTGGCCGTCGTCGTCGAGGGCGGCGGGGTGGGCGGTGCGGTGGCCGCCCCGTTGGCTGCCCGCTTCCTGCAGCGCGCCGGCTGAACCAGGCGTGGACGACGAGGAGATCCCGGCGTTCTGGCGGCGGCTCGGGTTGCCCGGGCTGGTCGACGTGCACGTGCACTTCATGCCGCCGCGGGTGCAACAGAAGGTGTGGTCCTACTTCGACACCGCCGGGCCGCTGCTCGGCCGCGAGTGGCCGGTGAGCTACCGGCTGCCGGACGCCGAGCGGCTGGGGTTGCTGCGGTCCTGGGGGGTGCGGGCGTTTCCGGCGCTGTCCTACCCGCACCGGCCGGAGATGGCGTCCTGGCTCAACGGCTGGGCGCTCGGGTTCGCCGACGCGGAGCCCGACGTCGTACGGTCCGGTACCTTCTTCCCCGAACCCTCCGCCGCCGGCTACGTCGCGGCCGCCTTGGAGGACGGGGTACGGATCTTCAAGGCGCACCTCCAGGTCGGCGGCTACGACCCTCGGGACCCGCTGTTGCGGGAGGTCTGGGGGGCCATCGCCGAGGCGGGGGTACCGGTCGTGGTGCACTGCGGATCCGGGCCGGCGCCAGGCGCGTACACCGGTCCCGGGCCGATCGGCGAAGTGCTCGCCGCCCATCCCCGGCTGACCCTCGTCGTCGCGCACCTCGGTATGCCGGAGTACGCGGAGTTCCTGGACCTCGCCGAGTCCTATCCCCGGGTGCACCTGGACACCACCATGGCGTTCACCCACTTCGTCGAGCGGGCGGCGCCGTTCCCGCCGGCGCTGCGGCCCCGGCTGCGGGAGCTCGCCGACCGGGTCGTGCTGGGTACCGACTTCCCGACCATCCCGTACCGCTACGCCCACCAGCTGGCGAGCCTCGCCCGGTTGGACTTGGGGGCGGACTGGGTGAAGGCGGTCTGCTGGCACAACGGCGCCCGGCTCTTGGGGATCGACGCGGCGGCGCCGGCCGTGGGATGATGGATCCAGCCGGTCACCGGATCGGCTGGCGCTCTGGTGGGCGTCCGTTCCCCAATGGGGGTGATCGGTTTCGACTTCGGACGTCGAGGAAGATGAAGCGGGCCGAGGAGCCAGCGGTGAACTCGTAAACCCCCCGCTGGAAAAGATAAATGCCGATACAAAGGCACCTGCTCTCGCACTTGCTGCCTAAGTAAGGAGCGAAGCCGTCAACCTGAGAGTTCCTCCGGCTCAGGACCTGGCGTCGACAGGAGGATCACCGGCTCTCCCGGCTGCGGGGAGGGACGGAAAAACCAACAGCAGCTCTAGCTATCACCGGCATGCCTGTGCGCACGGTGAGGCCGAGAAAAGCTAACAGGCTGCGCCCGGAGAAGACCTTTCTTTCCGCCGAAGGACGCGGGTTCGATTCCCGCCACCTCCACCATCTACGACGCCGCAGGGCCGGTCGTACGTCAGTCGGTCACCACGACAGCGAGCGCGAAGCCGTCGTAGCCCTTGCTGCCGACGGTCTGGATTTCGGTGACGCTCACCCGGTTTTCGGCTGCCATCACGTCGTTCAACGCTCGGGTCCCCTGCACGGCCGGATCAGGGTTCGCGGCGTCGATCACTGCTCCATCGCGGACGACATTGTCGACGACGATGAGGCTTCCCACCCGGGCCAGCCGCAGCGCCCAGCGGAAGTACTCCGGATTGCTCGGCTTGTCCGCGTCGATGAAGATCAGGTCGAACGGCCCGGCGCCTTCGGACGCCAACTCCGCCAGAGTGTCCACCGCCCGGCCCACGCGCACGGTGGCGAGGTGCCCGAGGCCGGCTTCCTTGAGGTTCGTTCGGGCCACCTCCGCGTGACGTGGCTCGAGTTCGAGGGTGAGCAGGTGACCATCCGCCGGCAGCGCCCGGGCCAGCCAGATGGTGCTGTAGCCCCCCAAGGTGCCGACCTCGATAATTCTGCGAGCACCCTGAACGCGAGCCAGCAGGTGCAGGAGCTTTCCCTGATTGGGCGCGACGTTGATGGCTGGCAGCCCGGCCGCCTGGCTGCGGACGAGGGCCGCATCCAGCGCCGGATCCGTCGGGAGGAAAAGATCGCAGATGTAGCGGTCGACCGCGGCCCACTGCGCCGTGCTCATTGTCCTGGCCGATCGAGGGCGGGCACCACGTCGGTCCGGGAGAGATCGTCGCCCTTGACCAGCAAGGACTGGCCGCTCTCGGGGGCAAGAGCGTAGGTGAAGCAATTGCCGACCTTGGGCCCGGCCGGGGAGCGCCGTACCTGGGCCGCCGCCTCAGTCCGACGTTGCACCCGGTCGAGACGCTCGCATACCGCCACGGTGACGCTCTCGCCGGTGGTCGCGGCCAGCGCCCGGGCCAACCGGTCGGCGTCCTCGTTGTTGAAGTCCAGGCTCATGGCAGAAAGCTACGTGGAGACTCCACCCGTCCTCAAGCCTTCGTCCGGTGGCCGGCCGGGAGCTGACGCGCCCGATCGGTCCTGTCTAATCGATGACGTCTCGATGCGGACCATCCAGGTCACCGATGCGGTCGGGACGGTGATCCGCGTACCCAGGAGGCACGACATGACAGGGCCGATCGCCAACCGGGGTGGCCGGCCGCTGACGTTCACTCGTTTCGCCTGCTACGGCGCGCTTCTGGGCGCGCTCACGCTGGCCGCGGCCGGCTGTACGTCGTCGAAGAGTTCCTCGTCCGCGCCAGGCTCGGCGAGCCCGTCGAGCGGCGCGGCGACCAGTACCACCTCCTCGACCGGCTCGACCGCCGTCGGGCTGGAACAGGCCTACGAGCAGGTGGTCCACGACGTGTTGCCGTCAGTGGTGGAGGTTCAGACCTCCGGCGGCTTGGGCTCCGGCGTCGTCTTCGACGACAAGGGCGACATCGTGACCAATCATCACGTGGTGGGCGACGCCACGACCTTCCAGGTTCGCTTCTCCACCGCCGCCACGGCGGTGGCGGCCACGCTGGTGGGCAGCTACCCCCCTGACGACCTGGCCGTTATTCGGGTCCGCAACGCGCCGAAGCTGCAACCGGCGACCTTCGCCGACTCGTCGAAGGTTCGGGTCGGCCAGATCGTTCTGGCGATGGGCAATCCGCTGGGCCTGTCCAGCAGCGTCACCAACGGCATCGTGTCGGCCGTGGGGCGCACGGTCACCGAGCCGGCCGACGCCACGTCCCCGGGTGCGACGCTGCCCAACGTGCTGCAGACCTCGGCCGCCATCAATCCTGGAAACAGCGGCGGTGCCCTGGTCAACATGGCGGGACAGGTCGTCGGCATCCCGACGCTGGCCGCGACCGACCCGCAGCTGGGCGGCGGGGCCGCGCCCGGCATCGGGTTCGCGATCCCGAGCAGCACGGTGAAGGACATCGCCGGTCAGCTCGCAGCCAGCGGCAAGGTCACCTCGCCCCATCGAGCAGGACTCGGAGTGCGGGTGGTGACGGTGACCGGGGCCGATGGCAACCCGGCCGGCGTCGGCGTCGTCGGGGTGACTGCCGGGGGCGCCGCGGCGACAGCCGGCATCCGGGTCGGCGACGTCATCACCGCCATCAACTCGACACCGACCCCCAGCACCCAGGAACTCTCCGGTGTGCTGGCCAACCTCGCCCCGGGCGACAAGGTCAGCGTGTCCCTGACCCGGTCCGACGGCTCCACGACCAAGGTCACCGTGGTTCTGGGGCAGCTCTCCGGCGCCTGAGGGCGGTCGGCCGGACCCGCTCGCCCTCCGGGTAGTGCGGGTGGTCAACCCGGCAGGCGCGCCTGGTCGACGCCCGCCGCCCAGGCGCGCTGGGCGCCAGTAGGCGCTCTCCCCTTCGGCCGGCCGCGATGCATACGGTCGTATGCGTTATCCTGGCGTTCGTGCAAAAGGTCGATCGGCTCTCCGTCACCATGCCGCCCGAGGTGGGCGCCGCGGTTCGCGAGGCGGCCGCCCGGCAGGGGACCAGTGTCTCGACGTGGCTGGCGGCCGCCGCGGCGCAGCGGCTGCGCACGGAGCTATTAGGCGCCGCGCTCGATGTGTGGGAGGCCGAGAGCGGCCCCTTTTCCGATGAAGAGCTCAACGCGGCGCGGGCGGCATTGTCGCCCAGGCCCCGTCGAGGGGCGGCGTGACCGCGGTGCTGGATGCCGGCGCCTTGATCGCCGTGGACCGCCGCGACCGTGCCGTCGGGGCAATGCTTCGCGTTCTGCAGACCGACGGTGTGCCCGTACGGACCAGCGCGGGCGCCGTCGCGCAGGTCTGGCGCGACGGCCGCCGTCAGGCGAGCCTGGCGCGCATCCTGTCCGGACTCGACATCGCGGCCATCGACGAGGCGTCGTGCCGAACGGTTGGTGACCTGCTCCGGGCGAACAAGACGGCCGACGTGGTGGATGCGCATGTCGCCTTGCTCGTGCCCCCGGGTGGGACGATCCTGACGACGGACGAGCGGGATGTCCGCGCCCTGCTGCGTAACCGGGGCGTCGCAGCCACGGTGGTGCCGCTGTAGGTCCGATGCCCGGGGTACCGCTGATACCGGCGGCTCTGCTGCCTGATCCAACCCAGCCAGGGCAGCGCCGGGAGTTGGACGGCGACGCCAAGCCGGTTCTCCTCCCGGTCAGAAGCCGCCAACCAAGTCGGCCACCTAGGAATGGCTCTGGCCAAAGGTGTGGTGCCTCATTGACACACGCCGGGCCGCCCACCCGGTACGCGATCACCGGTGCCGAACGCGGTGATCAAAGGGGTTAGTTGGCCGGAGGCAGAACCATGAGCTGGGTGTAGAGCGTTTCGGCAAGCCAGTCCTCGAACTCGTCGAGGCTCCAGCCGCGGGTGGCGACCAGACCGCGGTAGGCCCATGGCCCGGCGTACCACCACAGTCGGTCGGCGGCGTTCGTGATGCTCAGGTCGGTGCGTAGCGCGTTCTGTTCTCGCAGCGCGGTGACCGCCATGGTCATTCCGCGGATGAGTTGGTCCATCAGCGTGTCCCACAGTGCGGCCATGTCGGCGTCGGTGGCCGCGGCGGATTCGATGACGCTCTGGATGTCGGCGCTGCGCGCGGTCGCTTCGCGAAAGTGCGCCGCGAGTATCCGCGCCTTGTCACGAGGGTGGCGTGCTGCGGCGATCTGACGCACGAACGGGCGCTCGGCCATCGGGATCGGTTCGTCGTCGCCGGCCACCGTCACGTCGAACACCTCGGACAAGATCGCGGCTTTGGTGCCGAACACCGAATACACCGTCTGCCATGCCACATCGGCGCTGTCGGCGATTTGCCGGACCGTGGTGGTGCCGTAGCCCTGTGCGATGAATAGCTCGCGCGCCGCGGCGCGTATCCGTCTGCGGGTGTCGAGCGCCCGGCCAGCGCGTCGACCAGACGCAGTGCGGGCACCGATTGGCTTGACATCGGACACGCCATAGAGTAACACTCGCTCAATAGAGTGACGCTCTATTGAGCGTCTGCCGAGGAGGCTGGCCGTGAGCGCGCCGTACCAGGTCATGTACCGCATCGGTTTCACCCCGTGGGACAACCACGCGGTTCCCGGCCCGCTCCAGGAGCTGATCGAGACGCTCCCCGCCGGACGCATGCTCGATGTCGGGTGCGGCACCGGCACCGACGCGATCTGGTGCGCCCAGCGCGGCTGGGAGGTCACCGGCATCGACGCCGTCTCGGTGCCCATCCGCCGGGCCAGGCGTAACGCTCGGGCGGCCGGCGTCGAGGTGCGCCTCCTGCACGCGAACATCGCGCGCGTCGCGCCCGCGCTGGTCGGCTCGGACTACACGCTGATTCAGGACATCGGGTGCTTCGCCGGTCTCAGCGACGCCGATCGACACCGCGCTGCCACGACGATGACCGAGGTGGCCGCGCGGGGGGCCCGGCTGCTGATCTTCGCGTTCGCTCCCGGCGGAGGCGGCCGATTCGGCCCGCGGCGTATCGAACCATCCGAGATCCGCACGCTGTTTGCAGCGTGGGACGTCGAGTTCAGCCGGCCCGCCGACGAACTCGAGATCCGAGGACCTATGCGGGACGCGGCGCGCCACTGGCACCAACTCGTCAAACGCTAACGTCCGGCGAAGCCGGCCGTTTCCCGCCTCGCCGTTCTGCAGACCCGCCCCGAAACCCGGCTCCGGCTCGCTACGCCACCGCGGCCGCGGCGAACTGCGCGTTGTAGAGCGCCGCGTACGCCCCGCCCCGGTCGAGCAGCTCGGTATGGCTTCCCTGCTCCACGATCCGCCCGTCCTCCATCACCAGGATCAGGTCCGCATCCCGGATGGTGGACAGCCGGTGCGCGATCACGAAGCTGGTGCGATCGCTGCGTAGCGCCGCCATGGCGTGTTGCAGCAGCAGTTCGGTGCGGGTGTCCACCGAGCTGGTCGCCTCGTCCAGGATCAGCAGGGCCGGGTCGGACAGGAACGCCCTGGCGATCGTGACGAGCTGTCGCTCGCCGGCACTGATGTTGCTGCCCTCCTCGTCGATCACCGTGTCGTACCCGTCGGGCAGCGAGTGCACGAAGCGGTCGACGAAGGTGGCCTGCGCCGCGGTGCGGATCTCCTCCTCGCTGGCGTCCGGCCGGCCGTACGCGATGTTGTCCCGGATCGTGCCGCCGAACAGCCAGGTGTCCTGCAGCACCATCCCGATCTGGCGGCGCAGGTCACCGCGGCGCAGCCGGGAGATGTCCACGCCGTCGAGGGTGATCCGGCCGGCATCGACGTCGTAGAAGCGCATGACCAGATTGACCAGCGTGGTCTTACCGGCCCCCGTCGGACCCACGATGGCGACGGTCTGCCCGGGGCGGGCGACCAGCGACAGGTTGTCGATGAGCGGGGTATCCGGGTCGTAGCGGAAGGACACGCCCTCGAAGACCACTTCGCCGCGGTGACTGACGTCGCCGATCGGGCTGGCCTGCTCGACCGGCTCCTCCTCGGCGTCGAGCAGCTCCATCACCCGCTCCGCCGAGGCGACCCCGGACTGCAGCAGGTTGACCATCGACGCCAGCTGGGTGAGCGGCTGGGTGAACTGCCGGGAGTACTGGATGAAGGCCTGCACGTCGCCCAGGCTCATGGTTCCGGTGGCCACCCGCATCCCGCCGAGCACGGCGATCGCGACGTAGTTAAGGTTCCCGATGAACATCGTGGTCGGCATGATGAGTCCGGACACGAACTGGGCCCCGAAGCTGGACTGGAACAGCTGCTCGTTCTGCTCCGCGAAAATGCGCTCAGCCTCGCGCTGGCGGCCGAAGACCTTGGTGAGGGCATGCCCGGTATAGGCCTCCTCGATGTGCGCGTTGAGCGTGCCGGTACGCCGCCACTGGGCGACGAACAATCCTTGGGAGCGCTTCATGATGGCGCCGCTGACGACCATGGTGAGCGGTACGGTGACCAGCGCGACGAGGGCCAGGGTCGGTGAAATGTAGAACATCATCGCGATCACGCCGGTGACGGTGAGCAGCGAGGTGAGCAGCTGGCTCATCGTCTGCTGCAGGGTCTGGCTGATGTTGTCGATGTCGTTGGTGACCCGGCTCATCAGCTCCCCCCGGGGCTGGCGGTCGAAGTAGCCCAGCGGCAGCCGGTTGAGCTTGTCCTCGACATCGGAGCGCATCTGGAAGACGGTGGCCTGGACGACGTCGTTGAGCAGGTACCCCTGCAACCAGGACAGCACCGAGGCGAGCAGGTAGATGCCGAGCACCAGCAGCAGCACGTGCCCGACCGCGGTGAAGTCGACGCCCTGTCCGGGTACCAGGTGCATCCGGGCGAGCAGGTCGGCCAGCCGGCCGTCGCCGTTGGCCCGGGCCGCGGCCACCGCCTGCTCCTTGGTCTGACCGGCTGGCAGCTGCCGGCCGAAGAGTCCGGTGAAGATCAGGTCGGTGGCCCGGCCGAGGATCTTCGGCCCCAATACCGTCAGGCCGACGCTGATCAGAGCGAGGCCGATCACCGCGCCCACCTTGGCTCGGTGGGGGCTCAGCCTTTGGGCGAGCCGTTTCGCCGAGGGCCCGAAGGACATTGACTTCTGGCCGACCATGCCGCCGCCGAACGGCCCTCGACCGGGTCCCGGGCCGGCCTGAATCCGCTCGGTCTCCTTCATCGCGCCGGGCCGGCCGCTCGTCGGCCCGCTCACGCCGCCACCTGCGCGGTGAGCTGGGACTCGACGATCTCCTGGTACGTCCGGCAGCTGGCGAGCAGCTCGTCATGGGTCCCGCGGCCGACGATCGCGCCGTCGTCGAGGACCAGGATCTGGTCGGCGTCGATGACCGAGGACACCCGCTGGGCGACCACGAGCACCGTGGCGTCGCGGGTCACCGGTGCCAGGGCGCGGCGGAGCCGGGCGTCGGTGGCCAGGTCGAGGGCGGAGAAGGAGTCGTCGAACAGGTAGATCTCCGGCCGCCGGATCAGCGCGCGGGCGATGGCCAGGCGCTGGCGCTGCCCGCCGGAGACATTGGTGCCGCCCTGGGCAATCGGCGCTTCGAGCTTCTCGGGCATCGCCTCGACGAAGTCACTGGCTTGGGCGATCTCCAGCGCCGCCCACAGCTCCTCCTCGGTGGCCGCCGGCTTGCCATACCGCAGGTTGGACGCCACCGTCCCGGTGAACAGGTACCCCTGCTGCGGGACCAGCCCGATCTTGCTCCAGAGCAGTTCGGGATCGAGCTGGCGGACGTCCACGCCGTCGACCAGCACCGCGCCACCTGTCGCGTCGAACAGCCGCGGGATGAGGTTGATCAGGGTGCTCTTGCCGGCGCCGGTGGACCCGATGATCGCTGTGGTCTGTCCGGGCCTGGCCGCGAAGCTGATGTCCCGCAACACCGGGTCGCTGCTGCCGGGGTAGCCGAACTCCACCCGGCGGAAGTCCAGTTCGCCGTGGGCGGTGACCGAGGTGACCGGGTCGGCGGGCGGCACGACGGAGGAGTCGGTGTCGAGCACCTCGACGATCCGGTCGGCGCAGACCGCGGCCCGCGGGACAAGTACCAGCATGAAGGTGGCCATCATCACGGCCATCAGGATCTGCACCAGGTAGGCCAGGAACGCGGTGAGCGAACCCACCTGCATGAGCCCCTCGTCGACCCGGTGTCCGCCGAACCAGAGCACCGCCACGCTGGACACGTTGAGGATCAGCATGACGGCCGGGAACATGGTGGCCATCCAGCGTCCCACTCGCAGGGCCACCGAGGTGAGGTTGCGGTTGGCGTCGCCGAACCGGGCGGTCTCATACGGCTCGCGGACGAACGCCCGGACCACCCGGATGCCGGTGATCTGCTCGCGCAGGATGCGGTTCACCGCGTCGATCCGGACCTGCATGATCCGGAACCCGGGGACCATGCGGGAGATGATCAGCCCGACGGTGGCGACCAGGGCCGGCACGCAGACCACCAGCAGCCAGGACAGCCCCAGGTCCTCCCGCATCGCCATCAGCACCCCCCCGACCATCATGATCGGAGCCGATACGAGCATGGTGCAGGTCATCAGCACCAGCATCTGGACCTGCTGCACGTCGTTGGTGTTGCGGGTGATCAGCGACGGTGCCCCGAAGGCGGTGACCTCGCGGCTGGAGAACGAGCCGACCCGGTGGAAGATGCCGGCCCGGACGTCGCGGCCGAAGCCCATCGCGGTACGCGCGCCGAACCACACCGCGGTGACCGTGCAGAGGATTTGCACGACCGATACGCCGAGCATCGTCATGCCGGTGTGCAGGATGTAGCCGGTGTTCCCCCGGGCCACCCCGTTGTCGATGATGTCGGCATTGAGGCTCGGCAGGTACAGCGCCGCCATGGTGCCGCAGAACTGCAGCCCCACCACGGCCAGCAACCAGCCGCGGTAGGGCCTCAGGTACGACTTCAGCAACCGGACCAGCATCAGTTCCCCTCCGGCCGGGAGTCGGTGGCGATGCCCTTGAGCAGGACTGTGGCGATCTCCTGGGCCGTCAGGGACTGAGCCTGGTCCGTCCACGGCTGCCGGGCTCCGAAGACCAGCGTGCGGAGCAGCAGCGCGGCCCGCGTCGGGGGTACCCGCAGTTCATCGCGGTAGCGGCCGAACAGCTCCGTCAGGTTCTGCAGCGACGCGCGGTGTGATTCGAGGATGAACTCCGGCGGGCCGCTCCGGGTGGGTCGACCGCCGTCCGGGCCGACGTGCGCCCCGCGTACGGCCATCAGGACTGCCATGATCTGCCCCATGCTGGCCAGTAGCTGTTCGGTGACGGTCAGCACCATGGCGTCGAGCCGCAGGCCGGGATCGACCTTGGACATCGCTCGTCGGCTGCGCTCCGGGTCCAGCAGCGAATGAGCCGCGGCGTGCAGGACCGCCGCCTTATCGTCGAAGACCCGGAACAGCGTTCCCTCGGCGACGTCGGCCGCCTCGGCCATCTGCCGGGTGGTCACGCCGGCGCCCTGCTCGACCAGCAACGGGATGACGGCGTCGACGATTGCCTGGCGGCGTTCGTCGGGCGGTAGCG
Organism: uncultured Actinomycetota bacterium; assembly: GCA_963814355.1. Lineage (GTDB taxonomy): Bacteria > Actinomycetota > Actinomycetes > JADGOV01 > JADGOV01 > JADGOV01. The sequence goes on from CAWFCZ010000005.1 coordinate 136,347, forward strand.
CCGCCGCTCGGGCAGGCTGTCTGGGCCGCCGGGCCATCGGGGTTGTAGGAGGCACGGCGGCCAGCATAGCTGAGTGAGCGCTCACTCCGCTCGCGATTATCGAGCTGCGGGGGCGCGGCCCGGTGATCCAGGGCTGGGTGGCCACAGCGGGTGGGGGCTGGCGAGGCCTGGATCACCGGAACGGCGGGCGGCGGCCGGGTGGCGCCGGGCAAGGCTGGTGTTGACGCGGGTACCTGCCCGGTCCCGGTGATCCAGGGCCGCGTGGCCACAGCGGGCGGGGGTTGGCGAGCCCTGGATCACCGGAACGGCCGGCGGCGGCCGGGTGGCGCCGTCAAAAGGCTGGTGTAGAGCACGTCGCGGCGACCGGCGGGACGGTTGTTCGCCAACTCGGCATCGCCGGTGGGGACCACAGCCTGCAACTGATCCGCCGGCATGCCCAGGCCCGCGCGCTGCTACGCGAGGCGGTAACCGCCTGCTAACCGACCCGGGCGATCGGAATAATGCTGGCCAGGACTGCCGAAAAGGAGCACGTCATGCAGGTCGAGACCCGTCCACTCGTGGCCCTGGAGGATCTCCCCAGTCTGGTTGGGGAGTGCCTGGGTGTCAGCCGCTGGCACACCGTGACGCAGGAGGAGATCGACCTCTTCGCCGAGGCGACCGGTGATCACCAATGGCTGCACGTGGACCCGGAACGTGCCAAGTCCGGCCCGTTCGGCACCACCATCGCCCACGGGTACCTCACCCTGTCGATGGCCCCGATGCTGCTGTGGGACGCCGTCGAGGTGACCGGCGTCTCCCGCGTACTCAACTACGGCATCGACCGGGTCCGGTTCCCCGCGCCCGTGCCGGTCAATTCCAGGATCCGGCTGTCCGTGGAGCTGCTCGGCGTCCAGGTCATCGACGGCGGCTTCCAGACGAAGCTCGGTTGCACTTTTCAACTCGAAGGCGCGGCCAAACCGGCCTGCGTTGCGGAGATTATCTTCTGCCACTTCCGTTGAAACCCGGCCGGCATGTACGAGCGGTACGATCCCGTGTTACCGTCGAAGCGGTTGCAGTTCCTCGCACGTTTTCGAACGCCCGCGGAGTGTGATGGCGGGCGTTTTGTCGTTCGCTGTTGTCTTCCGGGGTGGGGCACGTCGGACCGCGGCCCGAGGGGACGCACAATGCCCTCCTCGATTGGTCCCACAGGGAGACAGCATGGCTCAAGGCACCGTGAAGTGGTTCAACTCCGAGAAGGGCTACGGGTTCATCGCCCAGGACGGCGGCGGCGCCGACGTCTTCGTGCACTTCTCGGCGATCGCCGCTGACGGCTACCGCTCACTCGATGAGAACCAGCGCGTCGAGTTCGAGATCTCGCAGGGCCCGAAGGGTCCCCAGGCCGAGCAGGTCCGCTCGCTCTAGGTTCCCCCGAACGTCCGCAGTGCCAGTGGCCCCGGCTTCGGCCGGGGCCACTGGCTTGCCAAAGCGGGCTGCTGGATATCGTGTGGCCGGACATGGAACTCATCGACCGGCTGCTCAGCTCCGCCGACGCCTATCGCGCGCGCTACGCCCCGGACCGGCCGCTTCGGCCGAAGCTGCATCTGGCCATCGTGGCCTGCATGGACAGCCGGCTCGACCTCTACGGAATGCTGGGGCTCGACGTCGGAGACGCGCACGTACTGCGCAACGCAGGCGGAGTGATCACCCCGGACACCATCCGCTCCCTGGCCATTAGCCAGCGCCGACTCGGCACCCGGACGGTGATGCTCATCCATCATACCAATTGTGGCCTGGAGTCGATTACCGATGACGGCTTCAAGCAGGAGCTATGCGAAGCCGCCGGCATGTCACCGGACTGGGCTGTCGAAGCCTTCACCGATGTTCAGGCCGACGTCCGCCAGTCCCTCCAGCGGGTTCGGAACAACCCGTTCCTGCTGCACCGCGACGACGTACGGGGCTTCGTCTTCGACGTGCACACCGGGTGCCTCGACGAGGTGATCTGACCGCCCCTACCGCGCCCGTCCAAGGGGAAGCAGCAGGGCGCCCTTCGCGGTCAGCCAGCAGATGCTGAGCAGCGCGCCGCCGAGGACGTCGGTCGGGCGGTGCATGCCGTGCTAGACCCGGGAGAACGCCACGCCTAGCGGTACCAGGACGGCGATCAGCGGCGGGGCCGAGTCCAGCTTCGCCACGGTTGGACGGTGCCGGTGGACGAGCAGCGTCACCAGCAGGAAGATCAGCACTTCGCCGGTGACCGCGGCGCCGAGGAAGATTGATTCGCGCCACCGGCGCAGCGTGAGGCGCAGAACGACGAACAGTGCTGCCGCGAGCGCCGCGACCGTCGTGGTCTGGGCCAGGAAGGTCGTGTCATGCGTGATGCGGTTCAGCGTCGGAGTCCGGTGGCGGGCCAGCGTCACGTCCACCCGGGCGTCGGCGCCACCGACGCCGCTGCGCGCCAGGACGTGGGTGACGAAGAGCCCGGCCAGCAGCAACAGCCCAAAGACGCCCACCGCGGCGGCCAGGAGCAGCAGCACCGTCCTGGTCCGCGGGCGGGACTGCGCGACCGGCACGGTCACCGCTGTCGGGGTGGTCACATGCTGTCGTCTGAGGTCTGCCGGTACCGGGCCTCGGCAAGGCCATAGACGCCGAAGGCCACCAGCCCCAGAGCGACCACGATCAGCAGCCACGGGCCCAACGGCGTCTTGACCAGGCTCTTGAGGGCTCCGTCGAGGCCGCGGGCCTTCTCCGGATCGAAGGTGACGGCCGCCGACACCACGAAGTAGCCGGACAGCGCGAAGACCAGGCCGCGCGCGGCGGTACCGACCATCCCCAGCTTCACCACGATGTCGCGGGTGTGCGCCGTCATCTCCGACAGCTTCAGGTACTTCAGGAACTTCCTCTTGACGCCCTCCACCACCATCGCGATGCCGACCCCGACCAGCACCAGACCGACCGCGCCCACCAGCAGCCGGCCGCCGGTGTGAGACATAGCCCGGGCGGTCAGCGTCTGGCTCTGACCGGCGCTGCCACCCTTGGCGCGGCCCGCGCCCGTGACCAGCGTGACTGTAGTGAACGCCAGCGAGGCGTACGCCAGTCCGCGCACCAGGCACTTCAGCCGGCCGCCGATGCCGTCGTCGCCGCCGACCTCGCCGTAGGCCACCTCCAGGAAGCGCCAGAGCGCGTACCCGGCGAAGCCCACCGCGAGCGCCCAGAGCAGGACCTTGCCGAAGGGTTGCTCGGCCACCGCTCGCAGGGCACCGTTCTGGTTGGTCTGCTGGTCCGGTTGCTCCGCCGGCTGGCCGTGGCCCAGCGCGACCTGTACCGCGAGCAGGCCGATGAGGACATAGACGAATCCCCGGGCAGCCAAACCGGCGCGGGCCAGCCGGTCAATCCAGGGGCTGGCCGCGGCCTGGTCGACATTCTGCTTGGCTTCCTGCCCCAAGGTCATCGGGTCCGCCTCCTGTGGTTGGCTGGCGGGCCGATTCCCTTGTCGGACTTCACATAACCGTGGGGTAAGGCAACTGTCGCCCTCGCGCGAAACTACCGCGAAGCGGGCGCCGAACGGTGCCGCGCCGTGGGGCGGCGACCTCTCCGCGGCGGCCCGGCCGGGCGACTCGGCGCCGGTGGGGCAGACGGCGCGAGGACGATGGGGGTCCCGGACCTCGCCAGTTCGCGCACCGCGTCGGACGTCGGCGATACCCAGGCCGACGCGGCCTGTACCCCGGCATCCCGGTGCAGCCGGGCGACCTCGGACACCTGCTCGGGAAGCAGCAAGGAGAGCACGACCCCGTCCGCGCCGGCCCGGGCGGTCCGCCCGGAACGGTGTAGGTAGTCCTTGGCATCCGCCGGCGGGTCGAAGTGCACGACCAGGTCCACGTCATCGACGTGAATGCCGCGGGCGGCCACGTCGGTGGCCACCAGAACGCGGGCATGCCCGGAGGTGAAGGCATCCAACGCCCGCTGCCGGGCGTTCTGCGCCAGATTGCCGTGGATGGCGCCGGCGCTGACGCCGATGCGCTGCAGTTGCTTGGCCAGCCGGTCGGCACCGTGCTTGGTCCGTACAAACATGAGCGTACGACCGGGCCGGCCGGCGATCTCGGCCGCTACCGCGACCTTCTCCTCGGAGCGGACGGTGAAGGCGCGGTGGTCCATGGTTGCCACGGTGTGCCCGGGCGCGGTGATGGCGTGCACCGCCGGGTTGCTGAGGTAGTCGGTGACCAGTCGGTCGACGCCGCGATCCAGGGTGGCGGAGAACAGCAGCCGCTGGCCGCCGGGCGGGGTGGTGTCGAGCAGCTTGCGGACCGCGGGCAGGAAGCCCAGGTCGGCCAGGTAGTCGGCCTCGTCCAGTACGGTCACCTCGACCTGGCGTAGCGAGCACTCCCGCTGGTCGATCAAGTCCTGCAGTCGGCCGGGGGTGGCGATCACCAGGTCGGTGCCCCGGCGCAGCGCGCTGATCTGGCGGTGCATCGACGCGCCGCCGTAGATGGCGGTGACATGCAGGTCGAGCGCCTGTCCGAGCGGCGCGAGGGCCTCCTTGACCTGTTCGGCGAGTTCCCTGGTGGGTACCAGGACCAGGCCGCGGGGCTGGCCGGGCACTCGAGGCCCGCCGGCGAGGCGGGTCAGCATCGGCAGCCCGAAGGCCAGCGTCTTGCCGGAACCGGTCTGTGCCCGACCGAGCACGTCACGGCCGGCCAGCGCGTCCGGGATGGAGCGGCCCTGAATGGCAAACGGCTCGGACACGCCTCGGCGGGCCAGCGCGGTGACCAGCCGCTCCGGCAGCCGCATCGCGGCGAAGCTTTGAATTGGCTGGGCTGGCAGCGCGGCGGCGGTCGCGAGAGCGGCGTCGAGCGCGGACCGGACCGGTGCGGGTCGAGGCGAGGTACCGGCCGGGCGGCGCGGACGACGGCTGGGTCGGGGAGAAGCAACAGTGCGAGGACGGGGCATGCGCGTGGTAACTCCGTTACGTGTCTTGGCCGGTCACATCGGGGGTGCGGCAGCAACGAACCCGGATATCAGGCGGACCCGTCAAGGGAAATCAGCACGTGGAGCAGTGACCTGCGGGCGGCTCGCCCGCGGAAGCGCAGCGCCGGAGCGCCGCATCACCTAACAGTGTACAGCCCTGGCGGCCGACAGCTGATCTAGGTCCGATCGGTCGGTCCGGAGCGGCCGGGCCGGAGCGCGCGGGCCGGGTCGGGGGTGTAGACCTCCGGTGCCCTGCGCCGCTCGGGTGCCGGGCCGGCGTTCGCCACCACCACCGACATCCACGGCAGCACCGTGGACGCGATAATCAGCGCCAGGATGAAGATGAACGGCACGTGAAGGGCGTACAGCACGATGGCGCCGATCAGGCACAGCGTGCGGATGGCCATCTTGATGAGGTACTTCTTCTGCCGGTCGTCGATCTCCTGCCGGCGGCTACGCCCGGCGTTGGTCACGACGTAGACCTCTTCGCCGCGCCGCTTCCGCCCGATCCCGGACATGACCGCACCCTTCCCGGCTGCTCGCGAGCGTGGCCGGTAACCGCCGACGCTCCAGCGCGCTGCCCACGTTACGCCCGCCGCGATCGGGTCGCTGCGGGTCATGCCGGCACCCGCCGCGTAGGACGGCAAACGGGCCGCCCCCGAAGGGAGCGGCCCGTTTCCTTGCTGCGGCGGGAGTGAGACGCCAGGAGCTAGACGCCGGCTGCCGGAAGGGGCTCGGGGGAGTCGGTGACGTCGACCAGACCGGCCTTCTCCCGGTCCACCTTGAGGAACGGGCCGTCGCCGGACTCGTCGATGACGCCCTTCTCCACCCAGGTGTAGCGCCCTTCGAGAACCGCCTTGGCGGCCTTCTCGTTCTCGTCGTCCGCGTTGAACCACAGGTCGTGGAACAGCGTGTCCACCCGACGGCGGGAGCCGGCACAGAAGACGTTGGCGAGTTCAACGGCCGTCTGGCCCTCGGGCGAGCCGTTGTCGAGCATCATGCGAGCGCGGACCACGCTCGCCGAGATGGCGAACAGCTCGCAGCCGATGTCCACGATGCGACCCAGGAAGGCCTGCTTGTACTCCATCTTCCCCTGCCAGCGGGACATCGCGTAGAACGTCGACCGGGCCAGCTTGCGCGAACTCCGCTCGACGAACCGCAGGTGCGTGGCCAGCGGGCCGAAGTCGGAGTAGGCGTTCGGGGTCTGGCCGGCGCCGACGGCGAGCGTCGGGAACCACTTGCTGTAGAACTTGCCGGCGTTGACCAGGGCCTTGGCCTTGTCCCCGGTGCCCTTGTCCGGGTCGATGATGTCACCGGCGACGGACAGGTGCTGGTCGACCGCGTCGCGGGCGATGAGCAGCTTCATGATCTCGCTCGACCCCTCGAACGTCCGGTTGATCCGGATGTCGCGGAGCAGCCGCTCGACGGCCACCGGGCGCTCGCCGCGGGCCTTGAGCGAGGCGGCCGTCTCATACCCCCGGCCACCACGAATCTGCATGAGGTCGTCCACGACGAGCCAGGAGTTCTCGGATGACCACAGCTTGGCGAGCGCGGCTTCGATCCGGATGTCGTTGCGCTTCTCATCCGCCATGATCGAGGCCATCTCGACCACGGCCTCCAGAGCGAACGCCATGCCGGCCATGTGACCGATCTTGTCGGCGATGGCGCCGTGCCGGCCGACCGGACGGCCCCACTGGACCCGGCTGCTGCCCCACTCGCGGGAGATCTTGATGGCGAACTTCGCGCTGCCGGCGGCGATGGCCGGCAGGGACAGCCGGCCGGTGTTCAGCGTGCTGAGCGCGATCCGCAGGCCCTGGCCTTCCTTGGCCAGGATGTTCTCGGCCGGTACATGGACGTCGGTGAAGACCGTGACGCCGTTCTCGATGCCCTTCAGGCCCATGAACGCGTTGCGGTGGGTGACCTCGATGCCGGGCGAGTTGCCCTCGACGACGAACGCGGTGATGCCGCCGCGGTGGCCCTCCGAGCGCGGTACGACGGCCATGACGACGAGCAGTTCGGCGATCGTCCCGTTCGTGGTCCACAGCTTCGTGCCGTTGATGACGTATTCCGAGCCGTCCTCGCTCGGGACGGCCATGGTGCCCAGCCGCGCCGGGTCGGAGCCGACGTCGGGCTCGGTGAGGCAGAAGGCGCTGACCGCGTCGGTGGCCACCCGCGGCAGGAACTTGCGCTTCTGCTCCTCGGTGCCGAAGTGCTTGACCGGCTCCGGTACGCCGATGGACTGGTGGGCCGACAGCAGGGTCGCGATGGCCGAGTGCACCGACCCGGCGAGCATCAGCGCGTGGTTGTAGTAGACCTGGGTCAGGCCGAGGCCGCCGTACTCCTCGGGGATCTTCATGCCCAGGGCGCCGATCTCCTTGATGCCCTTGAGTACGTGGTCCGGGATGCGGGCGTCGCGTTCGATCTCCTCGCCGTCGACTTCCTCGCGCAGGAAGCGCTCGAACTTCGCGATGAAGGCCTCGCCCTTGGCGATCGCCTCCGGCGGCAGCGTCGGGTGGGGGTGAATCAGGTCTAGCCGGAAGCGGCCCAGAAAGAGTTCCTTGGCGAAGCTGGGCTGATTCCAGGTCGACTCGCGGGCAGCCTCCGCGACTTGGCGGGATTCCGCCGCACTGGGATTAACGGTCATCGAGGGCTCCGATCGAAGGTGTCGTTGAGGTGCAGCCTATCGACGCCCCGTCCGCGGCGGGATGGGGGCCTCCCCCGCCAGGAGGTCAAGCGGGTCGAAGTACCTGCTGATTTGGGGACAAAGGCCGCCGAAGGCCCCTCCACTGCCGATCCGCGCCTGCCCGCCGTGCCACGATCGGTCAGGATGCGGTGTCGAGGCGCGGTTCGCCCAGCAACTCCACACCCGCCGAGCGCAGCGCGGCCAGGGCGGCATCCGTGGTCTGGCGATCCACGCCCGCGGTGAGGTCGAGCAGCACCCGGGTCGCCAGGCCCGCCGCGGCGGCGTCCAGGGCGGTGGCCCGGACGCAGTGGTCGGTGGCGATCCCGACGACGTCCACGGCCGGTACGTCGCGCTCGGCCAGCCAGCCGGCCAGTCCGGCGCCGGCCCGGTCGGTGCCCTCGAAGGCGCTGTAGGCGGCCGCGAGCCGCCCCTTGTCGAACACCGCGTCGAAGTGCGCGCCGGACAGCGCCGGATGGAACTGCGCGCCCGAGGTACCGATCACGCAGTGCGGCGGCCACGAATCGAGGAAGTCGGGATCGGTGGAGAAGTGCGTACCCGGGTCATCGTGGTAGTCGCGGCTGGCCACGGCGTAGTCGTAGCCGGCGTCGGCGGCCCGGCTCAGCAGGGCGCCGATGCCGGCGGCCACCGCCGCGCCGCCGGACACGGCCAGGCTGCCGCCCTCGCAGAAGTCGTTCTGCACGTCGACGACGAGCAGCGCCCGGCTCATCGCTCGCCCCCGACCGAAGCGCGGACGTCCCGGCCGCCGAGGGACAAGGTCGGCAGCGCGGCCTCGCCGGCGGACAGCCGCATGGCGGTCGCCGGCAGTTCCGCTCGGCTGTCCCGCCAGCGACCCCGCGCCTGTTCGACGTCGCAGCGACACACCACCTCGCCGGCCCGGATCAGCGGCTTGACCAGCGGACGCTCCGATCGGCTCGGCTTCGGCCACTCCCCGGCCGGGCGTTCCCGCCCGACCCCGTCGGCGTAGATCACCTCGGCGAAGGCGACGCCGGCGGTGGTCAGCCGCCGGGTGGCGTACTTCCGGCCGCCGACGCTGATCTTGCCGATCGACTTCTTCGCGACCGGTTCGAAGGTGCCGTCGACCTCCCGGGCGACGAGCTTGTACACGAAGCCGGCGGTCGGCGCCCCGCTTCCGGTGACCACTGAGGTGCCCACGCCGTAGGCCTCCACCGACTCGGTCGCGAGAGTGGCGATCATGGCCTCGTCCAGGTCGCTGGTGACCACGATCCGGGTCTTGGTGGCGCCGAGTTCGTTCAGCAGCCCGCGGGCGAAGCGCACCTGCTCGCGCAGGTCGCCGGAGTCCAGCCGGATCGCACCCAACTCCGGCCCGGCGACCTCCACGGCGGTGCGGATGCCCTGGGCCACGTCGTAGGTGTCCACCAGCAGCGTCGTGCCCGCACCGAGGGTGTCCACCTGGGCCTGGAAGGCGGCCCGCTCGTCGCCGTGGACCAGGGTGAAGGCGTGCGCGGCGGTGCCGGTGGTCGGGATGCCGTAGCGCCGCCCGGCCGCCAGGTTGGAGGTGGAGGCGAACCCGGCGAGGTAGGCCGCCCGGGCGGCGGCCACCGCGGACAACTCGTGGGTCCGCCGCGAGCCCATCTCGATACACGGCCGATCCCCGGCGGCGCAGATCATCCGGGCAGCCGCGGCGGCCACCGCCGAGTCGTGGTTGAGGATGGACAGTGCGACCGTCTCCAGCAGCACGCACTCACCGAAGGTGCCCGAGACGGTCAGCACGGGGGAGTACTCGAAGTACGCCTCGCCCTCGGCGTAGCCATCCATGTCCCCGCGGAAGCGGTAGTCCGCCAGGTAGGCACACGTCGGGTCGTCCACGATCCCGGCGGCCCGCAGTTCGGCCAGGTCGGGGTCGTCGAAGCGGAAACGCTCCACGGCCTCCAGAAGCCGCTGGGTGCCGGCCAGCACCCCGTACCGTCGACCGGCAGGCAAGCGCCGAGCGAACACCTCGAAGACCACCTGTCGCTCGGCCAGACCGCTGATCAACGCGGCCCGGAGCATGGTCAGCTCGTAGTGGTCGGTGAACAGCGCCGTGCTCGGCATCTGGGGTGGCAGCGGGCTCATGGGGTGCGAGGGTAGCCGCCGCGGCCCGGCCCGCGGTGCGGCGCGATCTGCCCCGTTCGGATGCTTACATTCGGGCGGGATTCTGTCACCATGGAAGGTATGACGACGGCTGCGATCCGGCTGCCGCGCTCCCGGCCCGGCCCGTGGACGCGGCTGTGTGCGGTTGCTGCGGCCGCCTTGCCGCAGCAGATGGAACGGCCTGTGGTCGCCGAGGACGTCACGCTCGACAAGCCGTGGATCACCATCGTCTGGAACGACCCGATCAACCTGATGTCCTACGTGGCGTTCGTGTTCCAGAAGCTCTTCGGATACAGCCGCGACAAGGCGCACAAGCTGATGCTCGACGTGCACCACAAGGGCCGGGCCGTCGTGTCCAGCGGCAGCCGCGAGCAGATGGAGCACGACGTTTCCCGGCTGCACGCCCACGGCCTGTGGGCGACGCTGCAGCAGGACTGATGCCACACCGCTTCCGCCGGACTCGGCACGGTTTGGAGATAAAGCTCTCCCGGGCCGAGGCCACCATGCTGCGCCAACTGGCGGAGGACCTCATCGCGCTGCTCGAGTCGGACTCCGCCCCGGTCCCGGCCGACCCGCTGGAGGCGCTGGTGGGCATGTCGCTGACGCCGACCCCGCGACCCGCCGACCCGGTGCTGGCCCGGCTGCTGCCCGACGGCTACACCGACGACGACGAGGCGGCCGCGGATTTCCGGCGCTATACCGAGCCGGAGCTGCGCGCGGCGAAGCGCTCGGCGCTGCGGGCGGTCGCGACCACGCTGGGTCGCGACGGCGGCAAGACCGTGCTCAACCTGGACACCGCCGAGACGTGGCTGACGGCGATCAACGATCTGCGGCTGGCGCTGGGTACCCGGCTGGAGGTGACCGAGGACCTGTACGACAGCCTGGACCGGATGGCGCCGGACGATCCGCGGCTGCCGCACCTGGCGGTCTACGAATGGCTCGGCAGCCTGGAGGAGTCCCTGGTGCAGGCGTTGGCCGGGGGATGATTCGCCCCGGCCCGGCGGCCGGCACGTTGCGTAACCTGTGCAGTCGTGCTGAGACTGCTTGCCTCCACCTACGAGGCCATCGTGGCCCACGCCCGGCGCGACCATCCCGACGAAGCCTGCGGCATCGTCGCCGGCCCGGCCGGGACGGATCGCCCGGAGCGGTTCGTACCGATGGCCAACGCCGAGCGTTCGCCGACGTTCTACCGGTTCGACCCGAAGGAGCAGTTGGCGTTGTGGCGGGAGATGGACGACCGGGACGAAGAACCGGTGGTGATCTACCACTCGCACACCGCCACCGACGCGTACCCGTCCCGCACTGACATCACCTACGCCGGCGAGCCGGGCGCGCACTACGTGGTGGTCTCCACCCGCGACCCCGGGGCCGAGGAGTTCCGGTCCTACCGGATCGCCGACGGGGTGGTCACCGAGGAAGAGGTACGGGTAGTCCAGACGTTGCCTTGACAGGGCCGGCTTCGCGCCGCCCCGCCCCGCCATTGCCCCGCGCCCCACCCGACGTCTCGCCAAGGAGTTCTTGACATGCCCATCGAGGTCCGGATCCCGACGATCCTCCGTACGCACACCGGGGGCGAGAAGTCCGTTCAGGGTTCCGGAAACACCCTCGACGAGCTATTCGCCGACATCGACGCCCGCCACGCCGGGTTGCGGGGCCGGGTGGTGGAGGATAAGGGCGAGGGCGTCGCGCTCCGCCGGTTCGTCAACGTCTACCTCAACGACGAGGACGTCCGTTTCCTCGACGGCCTCACGACGCCGGTCAAGGACGGCGATACGGTGGTCATCCTGCCGGCGGTGGCCGGCGGTGCGGCGGTGCCCGGGAGCGCAGCCGGCGGATGACCCGCTACGACTCGCTGCTGGACTCGCTCGGGCAGACCCCACTGGTCGGGCTGCCCCGGCTGTCGCCGTCTCCGGAGGTCCGGCTGTGGGCGAAGCTGGAGGACCGCAACCCGACCGGTTCGATCAAGGACCGGGCCGCGTTCTACATGATCCAGGAGGCCGAGAAAGAGGGTCGGCTGGTGCCCGGCGCCACGATCCTGGAGCCGACGTCGGGCAACACCGGCATCTCACTTGCCATGGTCGCCCGGCTGCGCGGGTACCGGATCATCTGCGTGATGCCGGAGAACACCTCGGTCGAGCGTCGCCAGCTGCTGGAGATGTACGGCGCGCAGATCGTGTTCTCCCCGGCCGCCGGCGGCTCCAACGAGGCGGTCCGGGTCGCCAAGGGGATGGCCGCCGAGCGGCCGGACTACGTGTTCCTCTACCAGTACGGCAACCCGGCGAACGCGCTGGCGCACTACGAGACCACCGGCCCCGAGCTGCTCGCCGACCTGCCGACCATCACCCACTTCGTCGCCGGCCTGGGCACCACCGGAACCCTGATGGGCACCGGCCGCTTCCTGCGCGAGCGGGTCCCCGGGGTGCGCATCATCGCCGCCGAACCGCGCTACGGCGAGCTGGTCTACGGGCTGCGCAACATCGACGAGGGTTTCGTGCCGGAGCTCTACGACGCCGACGTGCTGGACTCGCGCTTCTCGGTCGGCCCGCACGACGCGCTGCGGCGCACCCGCGAGCTGATCGATACCGAAGGCATCTTCGCCGGCATCTCCACCGGCGCCATCGCGCACGCCGCGATCGCCACCGCCGAGAAGGCGGCCGAGGCGGGGGAGCGGGCGGACATCGCGTTCATCGTCTGCGACGGCGGCTGGAAGTACCTGTCCACCGGTGCCTACGCCGGCACCCTGGCCGAGGCCGAAGCCGCCTTGGACGGCCAGCTCTGGGCCTGAGCGCCCCGCACCCGGCCGGTGGCCTGGATGGCCGTGCTTGACACCCTTCGTGAGGGCGGATAGCTTCCGCTCCGGACGAGCCCGGACCGCGACGCCGCCGCCGGAAGAGGTTGATGCTGACCGTCAGCCAGTCGGGAATCGACGTGCTCGTCCAGGCTCGAAACTGGCTCGCGGAGGACCCGGATTCGCAGACCCGAGCGGAGCTGGCCGACCTCCTCGACGCGGTCGCCCGCGGGGATCCGGGCGCCCGGGCCGAGCTGGCGGACCGGTTCGACCGCGGGCTTCAGTTCGGTACCGCGGGTCTACGCGCAGCGATGGGGGCAGGCCCGAATCGGATGAACCGCGTCGTCGTGATCCGCACGGCGGCCGGCTTGGCGGACTACCTGACCGGGCACGGCGGCCGTAGCGTCGTCGTCGGCTACGACGCCCGCCACCACTCCCGCACCTTCGCCGAGGACACCGTCGCGGTGCTCACCGGGGCCGGGCTGCGGGCCTTGCTGCTGCCCCGCCCGCTGCCGACTCCGGTCCTCGCGTTCGCCATCCGGCACCTGGGTGCGGATGCGGGCGTGATGGTCACCGCGTCGCACAATCCCGCGGCCGACAACGGCTACAAGGTCTATCTCGGCGACGGGGTCCAGATCGTGCCTCCCACGGACGGTGAGATCGCCGCCGCGATCGACGCGGTGGGGCCGCTGGCAGGCATACCCCGGCCGGCGGGCGGCTGGACGACGCTCGGCGCGGAGATCCTGCGGGCCTACGTTGCCCGGGCGGCGTCGGTCCCGCTGCCGGATACCCCGCGGGAGCTGACGATCGCCTACACCGCGATGCACGGGGTGGGCCGGGACCTGGCGCTCGAGGCTTTCGCTCGCGCCGGTTTTGCCACCCCGCTCGTCGTCGCGGCGCAGGCCGAGCCGGATCCGGACTTCCCGACCGTCCCGTTCCCCAACCCCGAGGAGCCGGGCGCCCTCGATCTCGTCCTGGACCTGGCTCGACGCAGCGACGCCGATCTGGCGATTGCAACCGACCCGGACGCCGATCGCTGTGCGGCCGCTGTCCGGCTACCCGACGGGTGGCGCATGTTGCGCGGGGACGAGCTGGGGGCCCTGCTCGCCACACACCTCACCGCGCGCGAACCTGGGCTGGCCGGCGTGTTCGCCTGCTCGATCGTGTCGTCCTCGCTCCTCGGCCGGATCGCTTCGGCCCGAGGGTTGGGCTACGCGCAGACGCTCACCGGCTTCAAGTGGATCGCCCGGGTGCCCGGCTTGCGGTTCGGGTACGAAGAGGCGATCGGTTACTGCGTCGACCCGACGTCGGTGAAGGACAAGGACGGGATCACCGCGGCGCTGCTGCTGGCCGAGCTGGCGGCCACACTGAAGGCGCAGGGCCGCTCGGTCGGTGACGTGCTCGACGACCTCGCCCGGGAGTTCGGGCTGCACCTGACCGATCAGCTGGCGATCCGCATCGCCGACCCCACGCTTCGCGACGACGCGATGCGGCGGCTGCGCGAGGAGCCGCCGCGGGCGCTCGGCGGCCGGGCCGCACACCGCATCGACGACCTCAGCGCCGGCGGAGACGGCCTGCCGCCGACGGACGGCCTTCGCTTACTGCTGTCCGGCTCGGCACGGGTGGTGATCCGGCCCAGCGGCACCGAGCCGAAGCTGAAGTGCTACCTGGAGGTGGTGGAGCCGGTGACTTCCCACGACCTGGCCTCCGCGCGCGCCCGCGCCCAGCGGGCCTTGAGCGCGATCAAAGCTGATCTCGCGGCGGCGTTGGATGCTCCGACGGGCAACGCCATGTCGGCGGCACCGTCGGCCGCGCCCGGGAGCGGGTCCGCGTGAGCGCTACCGGCTGGACGCGCGGCGCGGTCGCCGGCACGATCGACGCGACGCTGTTGCGGCCGGAAGCCACCGCTGCCGACATCCAGGCGTTGTGCCGGGAGGCGGGATCGCTCGGTACGTACGCCGTCTGCGTGTCCCCGTCTCTCCTCGCAGCCGCGCGCGCCGTGCTGCCGGCCGGGCTGGCGCTGGCCTCGGTGTGCGGTTTCCCATCCGGCGCCCACCGCAGCGAGGTCAAGGCGGCGGAAGCCGCGACCGCCGTCGCCGATGGGGCCACCGAGATCGATATGGTGCTCGACCTCGGCCGGGTCCGGGCCGGTGACTGGCCCGGCGTCCGCGCCGACATCGCGGCCGTGCGGGACGCGGCCGAGGGCACGGTCCTCAAGGTGATCCTGGAGACCGCGCTGCTGGATGACGCCGATATCGCGCGCGCCTGCCAGGCCGCCGAGGCGGCCGGCGCGAACTTCGTGAAGACCTCGACCGGTTTCGCCGCGGCCGGGGGCGCAACGGTCGAGGCCGTACGGCTGATGGCGAAGACCGTCGGCGGCCGGTTGGGCGTCAAGGCGAGCGGCGGGATACGTACCGCGCAGGACGCGCTTGCCATGCTCGGTGCCGGCGCCACCCGGCTGGGCAGCTCGGCGGCCCGGGCCATTCTCGACGGCATCGAGCCGATCCCGCTGGGGGAACCCCGCGGAGTACTCCTCCCGGACCCAGCGGGACGGAGCGGGCCATGAGCGTCGTACTGGACGCGATCGAGGCGAAGAAGCGCGGCGCCGCGCTCGATGGCGCCGCGCTCGCCGCGGTGGTCGACGGCTACACCGCGGGGCAGGTGCCGGACTACCAGATGGCCGCCCTGCTGATGGCGATCCGATGGCAGGGCATGACGTATGACGAAACCCGAGAACTGACCAGGGTGATGGCCGACTCCGGCCCCCGCTACTCCTTCCCGGATTGTGTCGACAAGCACTCGACCGGTGGGGTCGGGGACAAGGTGACGCTTTCCGCGCTGCCCTTGGTGGCGGCCTGCGGGGTCAAGGTCGCCAAACTCTCCGGCCGCGGGCTGGGCATCACCGGCGGGACCATCGACAAGCTCGAGGCGGTGCCCGGCCTGGACGTCCACGTGTCGAAGGACCGGTTCCGCCGTCAGGTGGACGAGATCGGCATGGTGATCGGGGAGGCCGGTGAGCTGGCGCCGGCGGACAAGGCGATCTACGCCCTGCGGGACACCACCGGCACGGTCGACTCGCTGCCGCTGATCGCCAGCTCCATCGTTTCCAAGAAGGCGGCGACCGGCGCGGGGCACCTGCTGTATGACGTGAAGGCCGGGTCCGGCGCGTTCATGACGACGGTGGACAGCGCCCGGGAGCTGGCCGAGCTGCTGGTTCGGCTCAGTGAGTCCTTCGACATCACCGCCTCCGCGCTCGTGACCGACATGGATACCGCGCTGGGGCGGGCGGTAGGCAACGCCCTGGAGGTGCGCGAGAGCGTCGCGTACCTGCGCGGCGAGCCAACCCGGGACGACCTGGCGGAACTCGCCCGCGACGTCGCGGTCCGGCTGCTGCGGCTGACCGGTGCCAGTGACCCCGAGCAGGCGGTGAGCGACGCTCTGGAGTCCGGCGCCGGTTATGAGATGTTCGCCTCGTTCGTGCACGCCCAGGGCGGCGACGTCGAGGCGCTGGCGGACCTGCCGGTCTCAGCGCAGGTCCGGGACGTCACCGCACCGCAGGAGGGCTACGTGGCGGCCTTCGACGCACTGGGAATCGCGCGGGCCTCGCTCGCCCTCGGCGCCGGGCGGGAGAAGAAGGGTGACCCGCTGGACTACGGGGCGGGCGTGGAGGTGCTCGTCCAGATCGGCGACCGGGTTGCCGTGGGCCAACCGGTGGCCCTGCTCTACGGTGCCCGTCAGGTGGGCGCCGCGGCCGACCTGGTACGCCGGGCCCTGACCGTCGCGGCCGAACCGCCGCCCGCCCGCGCGCACATCTTGGCGACCTTGTGAGTCCCGAGGAGCTGCTCGCCGTGGCCCGGGAGGCCGCCGGGCGGGCGTACGTTCCCTACAGCCGGTTCGCCGTCGGTGCGGCTGTGCTCACCGCCGGTGGGCGGGTCATCTCTGGTTGCAACGTGGAGAACGCCTCGTACGGCCTGAGCAACTGCGCGGAGCGGACCGCCGTCTTCGCGATGGTCGCCGGCGACCCGGAGGAGCGCGTCATCGAGGCGGTCGCGATTGCCAGCCCGCACGCCGCCCCCTGCTATCCGTGCGGCGCCTGCCGGCAGGTGCTCCACGAGTTCGGCTGCCGGCAGGTGTACGTCGAGGGGGACGGCGGGGTCGGTGTCCACCGGTTCGAGGACCTGCTGCCGCACGCGTTCGGGCCGGAGGATCTGGAGCCGTGAGTCGGCTCCAGGGCGTACTCGGACTGCTCGTGATCGACCTGACCGCCTACCTCATCTCATCGGGTACGCCGACCAGGGATCGTCGTGCCTGTTCGGCCGGCTGCTGCCCGGGAAGGGGCACGATCTTCGCGCTGAACGTCATGGCAGTTTCGGCGGCTCGCCGGCCGGAGGAGATCCCGCCCAGCCGCAGGTCGGTCGCTAACCTGGCCGGGTGCAGGACGCGCCGATCGGGATCTTTGACTCCGGAGTGGGCGGGCTCACCGTCGCCCGGGCCGTCCTGGACCAGTTGCCGCACGAAGCGATCCACTACGTCGGGGACACCGCCCGCACGCCTTACGGCCCCCGGCCGCTGGCCGAGGTCCGGGCGTTCACGCTGCAGATGCTCGACGGCATCGTGGCCGCCGGTGTGAAGGCGCTGGTGATCGCGTGCAACTCGGCGAGCGCCGCCTGCCTGCGTGATGCCCGGGAACGCTATGACGTGCCGGTGGTCGAGGTGATCCTGCCGGCGGTGCGCCGGGCGGTGGCCGCCACCCGCAACGGCCGGGTCGGGGTGATCGGCACTCGGGCGACGATCTCCAGCCGGGCCTACGACGACGCCTTCGCCGCCGCCCCGCACCTGCGGCTGACCACGGTGGCCTGCCCGCGCTTCGTCGAATTCGTCGAGCGCGGGGACACCTCCAGCCCCGAACTGCTGTCTGTGGCCACCGACTACCTTGGACCGCTGATCGCCGCCGACGTGGACACCCTGGTGCTGGGCTGTACGCATTATCCGCTGCTCACCGGCGCCATCTCTTACCTGATGGGCGACGCGGTCACCCTGGTGAGCAGCGCCGAGGAGACCGCGAAGGACGTCCACCACCTGCTCGCCCGTACCGGCCTGCTCCGCGACCCGCACCGGCCGGCGCCCCGGCACCGCTTCGAGGCGACCGGCGACCCGGCCCAGTTCGCCGCACTGGGTCGACGCTTCCTGGGCCCGGAGATCGGCCCCGTGACCAGCCAGGCGATCGGCCCGGGTCTCGGCCCGCAGATCGGCCCGCCGGTGGCCATGCCGGCGCGCTGATGCGGCTGACCGTGTTCGGCTGCGCCGGCACCTTCCCCGGCCCGGACTCGCCGTCGTCCAGCTACCTGGTCGAACACGACGGGTACCGGCTGCTGCTCGATGCGGGCAGTGGCGCGGTCGGGGCGATGCAGCGTTACCACCCCACCGGGAATCTGGTCGACGTCGACGTGGCGGTGCTCTCCCACCTGCATGGTGATCACTGGCTGGACCTCATTCCGTACGCCTACGCCCGGCTCTTCGCCCCGAGCGGCACCCCGCCGAAGCTGCCGGTGCACAGCCCACCGGGGCTGCCGGAGCGGCTGTCCTGCGTCGGGACGGCCTCGGTCATCGACGCCTACGAAGTCCGGACAATCAGCACCGGCACGGTCCACCTGGGCCCGCTGCGGGTCACCTTCGCCCGCACCGCGCATCCGGTGGAGTGCTACGCGGTCCGGGTCAGCGCCGGCGGCCGGACTTTGGTGTACTCCGCGGACACCGGGCCGTGCGAGGAGTTGGTGAACCTGGCCAACGGCGCGGACACGCTGCTGTGCGAGGCGTCCAACGCCGACGGTGCACCGCATCCACCGCGGTTGCACCTCACCGGCCGCCAGGCCGGCGAGCACGCCGAGGCGGCCGGTGTCGGTCGGCTGCTGCTTACCCACATCGTGCCGTACGGCCAGCCGGAGCGGGCCCGCCGCGCCGCCGGTGAAGCCTATGACGGACCCGTGGATCTGGCCCGGTCCGGCGCGACATACGAGATCTAACCGCACGTATGCCCGTCACACAGAACGCCCGTCACACAGAACGCCCGTCGCACAGCAGGGAGGCCCAGGACGTGGCACGCCCCAACGACCGCCGGCCGGATCAACTCCGTTCGGTCAGCATCACCCGGGACTGGCTGGCCTACGCCGAGGGCAGCGTCCTGGTCACCTTCGGCGGCACCCGGGTGCTCTGCGCGGCCAGCGTGACGGAAGGGGTGCCGCGCTGGCTCAAGGGTCGCGGCCGCGGGTGGGTGACGGCGGAGTACGCCATGTTGCCGCGGGCCACCCATACCCGTAACGACCGGGAGTCGGTCAAGGGTCGCCTCGGCGGGCGCACGCACGAGATCAGCCGGCTGATCGGCCGTAGCCTGCGGGGCTGCGTCGACCTGACCGCCCTCGGGGAGAACACCGTGGTAATCGACTGCGACGTCTTGCAGGCCGACGGCGGTACCCGGACGGCGGCCATCACCGGCGCGTACGTCGCGCTGGCCGACGGCATCGACTGGCTGGCGCAGCGCTCCGCCACCCGGGGCAACCCGCTGGTCCGCTCGGTGGCCGCGGTGAGCGTCGGCATCGTGGACGGCGAACCGCGGCTTGATTTGGAGTACGCCGAGGACGTGGTCGCCGAGACCGACATGAACGTGGTCTGCACCGGCGACGGAGAGTTCGTCGAGGTGCAGGGCACGGCCGAGCAGCAGCCGTTCGACCGGGGGCTGCTCGACGCGCTCCTGGATCTGGCGGTGGGCGGCTGCGCCCAGTTGACCCGGCTGCAGAACGAAGCGATCACCGGGCCGCACGCCACCACCCGGGCCGAGCACCTGCACGGCGACGACGCCCGGCCGGTGATGTGACCGTGGCGCGGACCCGGCTGGTCCTGGCCACCCGCAACGAGGGCAAGGTTGCCGAGTTGCGCCGCATCCTGGCCGAGGAGCCGGGGCTCGCCGAGGTGGGGCTGATCGGACTGGACTCGCTCCCGCAGATCCCGGAGATCGCCGAGACGGGTACCACCTTCGTGGAGAACGCGCTGCTCAAGGCGCGGACCGTGGCCGACCGGACCGGCTGGCCGGCCATCGCCGACGACTCCGGCCTCACCGTGGAGGCGCTCGGTGGGATGCCTGGGGTGTTCTCCGCCCGCTGGTCCGGACGCCACGGCGACGACGACGCGAACCTCGACCTGCTGCTGGCGCAGCTCTGCGACGTGCCGGGCCGGCGGCGCGGCGCGGCGTTCGTCTGCGCCGCGGCGGCGGTGGTGCCCGGGGTGGGGGAGCACGTGGTGGAGGGCCGGCTGAGCGGAACGCTGTTGCGGGAGCGGCGGGGCAGCGGCGGTTTCGGGTACGACCCGATCTTCCTGCCGCGGGGTGAGACCCGGACGGCGGCGCAGCTTTCGGCCGCCGAGAAGGACGCCATCAGCCACCGCGGCCAGGCGTTCCGTGCCCTCGCCCCGCTGTTGCGTGAGCTGCTCGACCGGCGTTGACGGCCCGGCCGGGCGGGTGCGAGAGAGGGGAGTCGAACCCCTACGCCCGAAGGCACCGGAACCTAAATCCGGCGCGTCTGCCATTCCGCCACTCTCGCGCTGATCCACTGTAGGTGGCCACCGCCAGCCGGCGCGCCGGGCGAATCGTAGCGCCGAGGTGCCCCGGTGACGCCGGAGTGGGCGCGAATCTGACAAGGTGGGCGCGGCGCGGCACCAACGACGTATCCGAGACAGGAGTGACGGTGGCGAGGGACCCCGAGGAGATACAGCGCGAGATCGAGGCCACTCGGGCGCAGCTGGCGCAATCCATCGACGTGCTCGTCGACCGGCTGAGCCCCAAGCGGGTCGCCTCCCGGGGCGCCGAGCGGGCGAAGACGATGGTGGCCGACGCGCAGACCGCCATCGTGGCGAGTACCAAGACCACGACGGTCGGGGCCGACGGCCGCACCTACGAGGTGCGCAAGCCGCTGCGGATCGATCGGGTGGCCGCCGTCGGCGGTACGGTCACCGCCGCGGCGGTGCTGATCGTGCTCGTTCGGCGGCGACGGCGGCGCAAGCGGGCCCGGGCCGCGGCCTTGCCCGCGAGACGCGCCCGCGGTGCCGAGCGGCGCAGTCGCCGGCGCTAGCCCGGCGGCTCGTGGTGGGAGACCCAGGCCGCCGGATCGCTGTTCAACGTCTCGACCACCTTCGGGAGCCGCCCGCGTACGACGTCGGCCAGGGTGACCGATTCCAGGACCGTTCGTAGGCTGGCCCGAACCGCCACCCACACCTCCTGCAGGTGCTCCGCGGCGCCGGCGTAGGTGGTGTCCTCCGGCCGCAGTCCCCGCACCTCGGCCAGCGGCCCGTCCACGGCCCGCATCACGTCGGCCAAGGTGATGTGATCCGCCGGTCGGGCCAGACTGTAGCCCCCGTCGGCCCCCCGCCGGCTGGTGACGATGCCGGCCCGGCGCAACTCGGTGAGGATCTGCTCGAGGAACTTTCGCGGCAGGCTCTGGGCCGACATCAGGGCCTCACCCTTGACCCGCGGGCTGTCGCTCGCCGCTAGCGTGAGCAGCGCCCGCATGGCGTAGTCAGCTCTGGCGGAGATGTGCACGGCTCCATTCTCCACCCTACCGGCGGGGAAAGCGTCGCGCGGATCAGGACACCTGGGATTGCGCCTCGGCAGCCGAGGGTTCCCGGGTCTTGGGAACCCCGGCCACCGGCCGGGCGGCGCCGCCACGCCAGCTGTATCCCTGGGACACCCGGATCATCGCCCAGATGGCCGGGCCGGTGATCGCCGCGGCCAGCAGGATGATGCCCAGGTCGCTGGTGGCCACGTTGAGCATTTTCAGCCCGGAGGCCATCAGGACGAAGACCAGCACACGGCGGATGACGCCGTCCGGGGCGACGGAGGAGAACCGCGCGCCCAGGTAGACCCCCGGGATGCTGCCCAGCAGCAGCGAGGAGGTCAAAGCCAGCTGGAAGTCGCCGAAGAGGATGTGGCCGAGCGCGGCGGCACCGACCAGCGGGACGGCCTGCACGAGGTCGGTGCCCACCAGCTCCTTGGCCCGCAGCGAGGGGTAGAGCAGCAGCAGCGAAATGATGATCAGGGAGCCGGAGCCGACTGAGGTCATCCCCACGACCAGCCCGCCGACTGCGCCGATCGCCACGGTCGGCAGCGGCCGCACGACGAACGGTGGTCGTGGCGGCAGTGTGCCGCCGTCGGCGAGGATCTCCCGGTTCTTCCGCCAGCGGCGCAGCTGCAGGTACGCCTTGACGCACATCGACCCGGCGGCGAGCAGCAGGGCGAAACCGAGCGCCAGCTTCGTGCCGTTCTGCACCGTCTCACCGCGGCCTAGCATCTTGAGGAGGAAGACACCGCTGAACGCGAACGGTACCGAGCCGACTACCAACCACTTGACCAGGTCCTTTTGGACGGTGCCCCGCCGGGCGTGCACCACGCCCCCGATCGGCTTCATGACGAAGGCCGCGACCAGGTCGCTGGCCACCGCGGCCGGGGCGCTCACGTGGAACAGCAGGACGAGGATCGGAGTCATCAGGGCCCCGCCCCCCATGCCGGTGAGCCCGACCACCAGGCCGACGACGAGGCCGGCAGCGGCGATGGCGATGTCGATATGCACTGGCGCTCCGTACTCGAGAAGGAGAACTAACCCGAGCGGAACGGTAGACAAAGTGGCGGCCGGCTGGCAAGCCGAATCGGCGAAGTCCGCCCGTCTGGAGGATTCTGTCACCCGATCACCGATAGTGACTGGGCCATTTGACCCCGCACCGGAGCGGACCGTTCGGCACGGTGGTCCGCGCCGGCGCGGATCGCTCGGCAGGGTTGACGCCTGCCGCGGCGGTTGGCCCGGTGCCAGATGGCAAGGTTGTCGGCTGTGAGTGTTCCCGCGCCGACGGTGCCGCTGGTGGCCGAGCTCGCGGCGCTGCGCGAGGAACTGGCCGGGGTGCCGTTGCCGTTGGAGCTCCCGGCCAGCGCGGCCGCCCGAGCGGAGCGGTCGTCCCTGATCGGCCAGCTCGATGACTACCTGATCCCGCGGCTGGCGAGGCTGGATGCCCCCCTGCTGGTCGTCGTCGGCGGCTCCACCGGCGCGGGCAAGTCGACGCTGGTCAACACCCTGGTCGGTACCGAGGTGTCCAAGGCCGGCGTGCTGCGCCCCACCACCCGGGGGCCGGTGCTGGTCTGCGCGCCGGACGACGTCGGCTCGTTCGCCGGCGACCGGGTGCTCCCGGGCCTTGCCCGGACCACCGGGGACGCCGGCGATGCCCGCAGCTTGCGGATCGCCCCGGCCGGGTCGATCAGCCCCGGACTGGCCCTGCTCGACGCGCCGGACATCGACTCGGTGGTCGCGGCCAACCGAGAGCTGGCCACCCAGCTGTTGGCCGCCGCCGACCTCTGGCTTTTCGTGACCACCGCCGCCCGCTATGCCGACGCGGTGCCGTGGGACCTGTTGCACACCGCGGCCCGACGCAGTACCGCCCTGGCGATGGTGCTCAACCGCATCCCGCCCGGCGCCACCGCCGAGATCGCACCCGACCTGGCCGGCATGCTGGAGCGCAACGGCCTCGCCGGGACGCCGCTGCTGACCGTACCGGAGACCGAGTTGCACGGCGGCCTGCTCCCGGCAGCGGCCGTCGCCCCGGTACGGGAATGGCTCGACGGCCTGGCCGTCGACGCCGAGGCTCGGGCCGCGGTGGTTCGCGGAACGCTGCGCGGCACCCTGGACAGCCTCGGGGCGCGGGTCGCCATGGTCGCCGAGGAGGCCCACGCCCAGCGGCTCGCGCTGGACCGGCTGAACGCCGAGGTCGGCGCCTCCTACGACCGGGCGCTCGCCGAGGTCCAGGACGGGGTTCGAGCCGGATCGATGCTGCGCGGGGAGGTGCTGGCCCGGTGGCAGGAATACGTCGGCACCGGGCAGTTCATGGCCTCACTGGAGAGCCGGATCGGCGCGTTCCGCGACCGGATTTGGAATGCCCTGTCCGGCCGGCGGGGGCCGGAACGGGACGTCAACGACGCCGTGGAGACCAGCGTGGAGGACCTGGTGGTGGCCGCCGCCGACGCCGCGGCCGAACGCCTGGTACACGCCTGGAGCGCAGACCCGGCCGGGCGCTCCCTGCTCGGGGCCGCAACGGCGCCCGGTGAGTTGTCCCGTGCCTCACCGGCGCTACGGGCTCGGCTGGGCACCGAGATTCGGGCCTGGCAGGGCTACGTGCTGAGCCTGGTCTCCGAAGCCGGGGCCGACAAGCGGATGGCCGCCCGAGCGGCGTCGCTGGGGGTCAATGGGGTCGGCCTCGCTGTCATGCTCGGTGTGTTCGCCCACACCGGCGGGCTTACCGGCGGAGAGGTCGCGGTGGCCGGCGGGACCAGCGTTGCCGGCCAGCGGCTGCTGGAAGCGGTCTTCGGCGACGAGGCGGTCCGCCGGCTGGCCGCAGCGGCCCGCGAGCAGCTGATGGGCCGGGTTGCCGGGATGCTGGGCGTGGAGGCCGAGCGCTTCACCGACCTGCTCGACGCCGCCGGGGCGCCCGACGGCGCGCCGTTGCGCTCCGCCCTGGCGACGGTGGACACCGCCCGACGCAGCGCGGGCCTGGGCTGATGGCCGGGCTGGCCGAGCGGTTGCGGGCGCTGGGGGAGGCCGTGGAGGCCGCCGAGGACCACCTGGCGGCCGACGTCCTGGCCGGCCCGGTTTCGGTACGGGACCACGCCGCCGGCCGGCTGGCGCTGCTCGGCTCGCACACCGTCGTCGCGTTGGCCGGGGCGACCGGCAGCGGGAAGTCCTCGCTGTTTAATGCCCTTGCCGGAGCCGACATCGCCGCCGTCGGGGTTCGTCGACCGACCACCTCGACCGCTCAGGCGTGCGTCTGGGGCGCCGACGATCCCGAGCCGCTGCTGGACTGGGTCGGCGTAGCGCGCCGGCACCGGCTCGGCTGGGCCTGCGGCGGGGCCCACGGCGGGGCCGGCAGCGACGAACCAGGCGGCGGGTCGCGGCCCTACGCCGCGGCTCTCGACGGGCTGGTGCTGCTCGACCTGCCGGACCACGACTCGGTGGAGTCCAGCCACCGGATCGAGGTCGACCGGCTAGTTGCCGTGGTCGACCTCATGGTGTGGGTACTCGATCCGCAGAAGTACGCCGACGCGGCCGTCCACGACCGCTACCTCGCCCGCCTCGCCGGCCACGCCGACGTCATGCTCGTCGTGCTCAGCCAGGCGGACCGGCTCAGCCCATCCGAACGGCAGCAGTGTCTCGACGACCTGCGCAACCTGCTGCGGGCCGACGGGCTGCGCGACGTGCCCGTGCTGGCGGTATCGGCGACGACCGGCGAAGGGGTCGCCGAACTGCGCACGCTGCTCGCCGAACGAGTCGCCGGCCACCGGGTGGCCACCGCTCGCCTGGCCGCCGACGTCTCGGCCTGCGCCGATGCGCTGCGCGGTTACTGCGGCCCCGCGCAACCGGACCCGTCGCGGGCCGCGGATGCGGTGGGACTGGTGCCCGCGCTGGCGGCCGCCGCCGGGGCGCCGACGGTGGCCCGGGCGGTGGACCGGGCCTACCGGCATCGGGCGGCGGCGACCGCCGGCTGGCCTCCGGTGCGGTGGATCCGCCGGTTGCGCCCGGACCCGCTGCGCAGGCTGCGACTCGCCGAGGAGGCCACGGGGGGAACCGGGCGGTCCTCGCTGCCGGCCCCGTCGGCGGCCGATCGTTCCCGGGTGTCGGTCGCAGTCCGCGACTTCTCCGACGCCGCGTCCGCGGACTTGCCGAGCCCCTGGCCGCAGCAGGTTCGGCGGGCGGCGGTGCAGGCCGAGTCCGCGTTGCCCGACGCCCTGGACCGGGCGGTGGCCGGTACCGATCTGGGCATGCGCCGGCGGCCGCACTGGTGGCGGCTGGCCGGCGTCGGGCAGCAGGTGTTGCTGGTCGCGGCGCTGGCCGGGTTGGGGTGGCTGCTCGGGCTGTTCGCCTGGTCCTACCTTCAGCTGGGCGAGGCGCCGGTGCCCCATGTCGGACGGCTGCCGGTCCCGACCCTGCTGCTGGCGCTCGGCATCCTCGGCGGTCTGCTGCTCGCCTTACTGGCCCGGCGGCTGGCCGCCTTCGGCGGTCGGCGGCGAGCCCGGACCGCCCGGCGCCGGTTGGGCGAACAGATCGGGCACACCGCCGAGCTCACCGTGATCGCCTCGGTCGCCGCCGTGCTGATCGCCTACGGCCGGTTCTGCGCCGCGGTGCACCGCGCCGGGGACGAGTCCGAGCGCCCCGGGCGTGGCCGTCGACGTCGTTGAGGCCCGAACGACCAGCACGATCGCTGCGCCGAGCAGGAAGCCGCCGACCACATCGGTGAACCAGTGGAAGTCGCAGTAGACCAGGGCGCCGGCCATCAGCCAGGGTACGACCAGCAGGGCGGCCTCCCAGGACCGCCCGTCTCGGCCCGGACCGCGCTGATCGTCGCGGACCATCAACGCCAGCAGGCCGTACACCACCGTTGCGGTCGCCGTATGACCCGAGGGCCACGCGCCGCTCAGGAAGGCGGACGGCTCACCGGTCGGCGAGTTTCGCCCGACGACCGCCTTCAGGATGCCGACGCTGAGCACGAGCAGCCCGGCACCGGCCAGGGCGGAGACCACCGGTTGCGCCGTGCGCCTCGAGGCGCTCAGGAAGCCGGTGCCCGCCAGGAACAGCGGGAGCACCAGCAGCGCGTCGCCGAAGAACGTGACGGCGTACAGCACGTCGCGCAGCGGCCGCCATTGATGGGTCAGCATCCAGCCGCGAACGTGGTGATCCAGCCCGGTGACGGTACTGCTGGTCGCGACCAACCAACCGAGTACGGCCAAGGCTCCCAGCAGGGCACCGGCCGCCGTGAGCTGCCAGCCAGCTGCCCGAGGGGGAGCCGGGTCCACCCGTCTGCCTCCCGGTCGCCTTGGGACGTCGGTTCGTCCGGCCCCGAGGCCCAGTATCGCCTACTGCCGAGTGCGATCCGGCGGCCTTTAGCGACGACTCACGAGGGCGGGCACTGCATCAGGTACGTCATGACCCGGGACAGCGAGCCGGTCGCCATCGCGATGCAGGTGTCCGCCGCGCCGTAGTACAGCCGCAGGTCGTCGGTGCCCGGCTCGTGGATCAGCCCGCACGGGAAGACCACTCCGGGCACGTCGCCGACCCGCTCGTAGTCGGTTTCGGCCCCGAGGACCCAGTCCTCGGACCGGTGCAGGACCCTCTGCGGCTGCTCGAGATCGAGCAGTGCCAGCCCCGCCCGGTACAGCGCGCCGGCGACGGTCTCCCGTACCCCGTGGTAGACCACCAGCCAGCCCTCCGGTGTTTCCAGCGGCGGCGGTCCCATCCCCACCCGCGCGGAGTCCCACCAGCCGCCCTCACGGGTAGCGAGCACCGACTCGGGGGAGCTCCACCTGGTCAGGTCCGCCGACCGGGTGAGCCAGACATCCGACCGGGCGCCGATGACGGTGGTGGGCCGGTGAAAGAGGATCCACTGACCGTCGACCCGGCGGGGCAGCACGACGCCGTTCTTGTCCTCCGGCACCCGGACCAGGCCGTACCGCTTGACGGTCTGGAAATCGTGCGTCGTGGCCAGGGAGATCCCCGGCCCGCCGGGCGCGAAGGCGGTGTAGCTGATCGCCCAACCGTCGATCTCGTCGATCCTGGTGATCCGCGGGTCCTCCACGCCCCACCGCTCTTCGGGGTGGTCCGGGGACGGGGCGATCAGCGGGTGGTCGTCGACGATCCAGTTGGAGTACCCGTCGCGGGACCGGGCCACGGTCAGGTGGCTGATCCCACGCCGGTCCTCCA
The DNA here is from genome assembly GCA_963814355.1 of uncultured Actinomycetota bacterium. GTDB lineage: Bacteria > Actinomycetota > Actinomycetes > JADGOV01 > JADGOV01 > JADGOV01. The sequence continues at coordinate 163,645 of CAWFCZ010000005.1, forward strand.
CCCGGCACAGCAGCACCGTCTGGCCGTCGACCATGGTGGCTCCGGCGTTCATCACGGCGTTGATCGGATAGGGCCACCGACTCGGGGCCAGCATCGGGTTGCCCGGATGCCGGGTGAACAACGAGTCGCTAGTGATCGCTGAGGATTCGGTCATAGAGGGCAAGGTAGTCGTCCACCATGCGGGCCGCACCGAAGCGTCGGCGCGCCACGGCCGCGCAGGCGGCCCGGTCGAGACCGGCGGCGCGCTCCACCGCCGCCGCGGCCTCCGCCGGAGAGTCCACCAGGTAGCCGGTGACCCCGGGGTCCACCACCTCCGGCATGGAGCCCAGCGAATAGGCCACCACCGGCGTACCGCACACCATGGCTTCGACCACCGAGAGCCCGAACGGCTCGGCGAAGGCGATTGGGTGCAGCAGGACGGCGGCCGAGCCGAGCACCTGTGCCCGCTGGTCCGGGCCTACTGAGCCGAGGTAGCGCACCGCCTCGCCGTCCAGGTGCGGCTGGATCTGCTCGGCGAAGTACGCCTCGTCCTGGACGATGCCGCAGATCACCAACCGCCGGCCGGCAAGGCGGGCAATCTCGATGGCCGTCGCGGTGCCTTTGGCCGGATGGATCCGGCCGAAGGCCACCAGGTCTTCGCCGGCGGAGGTGGTACAGGGCAGTGCGTCGATGTCGACGCCGTGGTAGATCGTCGCCGCGTAGCGCAAACCCGGGGCCCGGTCCGCGTCGGAGATGGCCACGAACGACGCCTGCTCCCCGGCATTGTGGTAGGCGGGCAGGATCCGCCGGTCGGAGAAGCCGTGCACGGTGGTGATCAGCGGGGCGGCAGCGTGCTGGGCGAAGGCCAGCGGGAGCCAGTCCAGGTGGTTGTGGATCAGGTCGAACTCGGCCGAGCGGGCCAGCGCGTGCGAGACGTGCATCGCCTCCCAGATCCGGCCGTCGAGATCGGGATCCTCCGCGTAGCCGTGCGGGCAGAGGGCATCCAACGTCGCGGCGGTGACCGAGTCCCCGGTGGCGAACAGGGTCACGTCGACCCCGCGGTCCACCAGCCCCTCGGTGAGCAGCGAGGTGACCTGCTCCCAGGGGCCGTAGTGCCGCGGCGGGGTCCGCCAGGCCACCGGACCCAGCATGCCGACCTTCACCGGCCGCTCCGCCGCCAGCCGGCCAGCGGAACGGGGGACCTCACGCCTGGGGCAGGGACGCCTGGAGCCCGGCGGCGTCCAGGGCGAGCAGGGCCTGGAGAAAGGCCAGGGTCGACTCCGCGCCCTCGTTGTCGTTCACGGTGTGCCGGCCGAGACCGTCGTGGCACCCGCCGGTGGCGAAGTCGTATACCGGGACGCCGAGCCGGTTGCGTCCGAGGAACCATTCGAAGGCCCGAACCGCGCGCCGGCCGTGCGCCCGGTCCCCGGTCGCGGCCAGCGCGTCCGCCAGGGCCTCGACCAGCGCGGCCGCCTCGATCGGCTGCTCGTCGCCATCTTCGGCGCCGGACTCGCCGCGGCGCCGGCCCTTGTGCCCGATCAGCCTGACGGCGTCGGTGTCGAGCCGACACTGGTCGGCGTACCACTCCAAGGCTTCCACCCCGGCCGCCAAGACGGACGGCTCGCGCAACCGACGCCCGGCCGCGATCAGCGCCTGCGGCAGCCGGGCGTTGTCGTAGGTCAGGTCATCGGCGAACCAGCGCCAGTCCTCCCGGCGGGTGTCGGTGTAACAGCCGAGCAGCAGGTCGGCGAAGGTGCCGAGCAGCTTCTGGCCAGACTCACCCAGCACCTCCGGCGGCGGCCGGGACAGCCCGATTGCGGCGTAGGCCACCGAGCGTGGGTGGTACAGCAGTTCCAGGGTCGGCAGCATGTCGGTCAGCAGCCGGCGGCTGGGACCGGCGATGGCCTGCGGCGGCTCGGTGGCCAGTACGACGCCCAACGCCCAGGCGGCCCGGCCGACGTGGTCGCCGGTGCGGGGGGCGTCGAGCCAGTGCCGCTCGTAGGACATCAGGTTGTGCATCGCACCCACCGAAGGCACCCAGGCGTAGCGCAGGAAGCTGAGCCCGACGGTGAGCATCCGGCTGTAGGTGATTCCGGCGTTGCTCTTGTTCAGCCCGGCGGCCACGATGACCAGCCGGGCCACGTCGTCGACGCAGTACCCGGTGGCCCGTTCGGGGACCACCCCGTCGGCGTGCTGGATGATCCCGACGTCGTCCACCAGGGTGAGCAGGTGATCGGGACGGAACCGCGGGGCGGACGCGATCGGGGCCTCTTCGGCGGCCGCCACCGTGCCGAGTTCGATCGCCTCGGTGAGGACCTTCGCGGTCTGCGCGCCGACCGACGGCCAGGCCAGCTCGCCGCCCACCGCGGTGGCCACCGCTCGGGCGGCAGCCAGCGCCGCGGGGTCGTCGAGCAACCCGAGTACGGCGCCGGCCAGTGCGTCCGGGTCGTTGAACGGGACCAGCACGCCGGCGCCGCTGCCGAGCAGGTCCTCGGCGTAGTAGTACGGCGTGGAGACCACGGGGCACCCGGCCACCACCGCGAAGGTCAAGGCCCCGGAGACGATCTGCTCGCGCGAGCCGTACGGGGTGAGGTAGAGATCAGTGGCACCCAGCAGCAACGCCAGATCGTCGTCGGAGAGAAAGCGGTCGACGAAGTGCACGTGGTCGACCAGGTCCAGGTCGCGGACCATCCGCTCCAGGGACAGTCGGTAGCGCTCGCCCTCGGTCTTGACCACCTCGGGATGGGTCTGCCCGGCGATCAGGTACAGCACTCCGGGGTGCCGGGCCACGATGGCCGGCAGGGCGCGGACGGCGACTTCGATGCCCTTGCTCTCCGAGATCAAGCCGAAGGTGGACAGCACGGTCCGACCCTCCAGCCGTTCCAGGGCCGGCCGTGGACCGGTCGGCAGCACGCCGGCCAACGGGGCAGTGAACGCCGTCGCGGCGGCCCGGTAGGGGTTTTGGCCCGGCAGCAGCGCGCTCGGCGCACCGTGCGGCACGACCCGGACCCGCTCAGGCGGTGCGAGGTGGGCCGACACGACCATCCGCCGCGCCGTCTCGGTGAACACCGTGACCAGGGTGGCCCGCTCGCACAGCGCGCGGAGTGTCTCGGCCTGTCGGACGGCGGGTGCCGACAGCACGGTATGCAGCGTGACCACCAGGGGTTGGCGCAACTCGGAGACGAAGGACAGGACGTAGCTGCCGACCTCACCGCCGAAGATGCCGTACTCGTGCTCCAGCAGCACCACATCGGTGCCGCGGGAGTTGAGCATCTGGGCAGCGGCGGGGTAGTCGCTGCGGACGTCCTGACGGATCGTGACCGCCACCTCGTCGGCCTCGGTGCGCGGCGTTTCCCGAATAATGGACACGATGTCGACGGCCATGTCCTCGGCGGTGCCGAGCAGCGCGGACCTGAGGTCCTTGGTGAACTGACCGATGCCGCACGGCCGCGGCGGGTACGTGGACAGCACCGCGACTCTCATCCGATGAACCCCTTCTCCTCCCACCATGACCATGCCGCACCGGTTGGGACTCGGCGCCCCTCACCAGCAACGCAGGGTCAAACCCCTGGTGTGACGCTCACGGTATCTCCCCGGTTGCCGACGCCCGGCGGCACCTGGCGAGCGCTCGGGCGATCTCCGGGCATCGCTCCCGCTTAGCTTAGAGCCAGTCCTTGCGCTTGAAGGCGGCATACAAGGCGACCGAGAGCACCACGATAAGGACGCTGGACAACCAGAATCCGGCCAGCTTGCCGAAGCCGGGGTAGGGCACGTTCTGGCCGTAGAACCCCGTGACCGCCGTGGTGACCGCGATGATCGCAGCCCAACTGGTGATCTTCTTCGTGATGACGTTGAGCCGGTTGCCCTGCAGGGTCAGGTTGGTCTCCAGGATCGTGGTGACCAGGTCGCGCAGGCTTTCGGTCCACTCCGTGGCCCGCAACACATGGTCGTAGACGTCCTGGTAGTACGGCGTCATCGCCGGGGACATCACCTTCAGGTCCCGGCGCATCAGCGTGTTGACCACCTCGCGCATCGGTAGCACCACCCGCCGCAGCAGCACCAGGCTCTTCCGCAGCTCGAAGCTTCGCCGCTGGACGTCGGAGTCATGCGGTCGGTCCTCGAAGAGCAGGTCCTCCAGCGACTCGATGGCCTCGTCCAGCGCCTGGACTGCATCGAAGTGCCCGTCGACGACGTAGTCGATGAGCCCGTACAGCAGCCCGCTGACCCCCTGCACTGCCAGATCAGGATTGTCGTCCCAGCGCTGCACCACGTGGTGCATCTCGAAGCGATCGTCCTTGCGTACCGTGACCAGGGCGCCCGGCAGCACGAAGGCTGCGACCTCGCTGGTGGCCAGGGTCCCCGAGGCGGTGTCCAGCCGGACGGCGTACATGTTCAGGAACTCGTGCGTGGCGTAGTGGTCGAGCTTGGGCCGTTCGGAGGTGTCCAGGGCGTCTTGGACGGCGAGGTCGTGCAGGCCCAGCGCGTCGGCCACCTGCCCCATCTCGCCGGCTTGCGGTGCGCACAGGTCGATCCAGACCAGAGCGTGGCCGCCGGCATCGGCCACGTCGGCGTGCACCTCGGACAGCGAGCAGTCCTCGGACTTCAGCACACCATCGACGTAGAGCCGAGTTCGAGCCATGGCGAAAGCGTAGGTCGGCCCGGTGCGGCCTACAGGTCCTCGTCGTGGCTGCCGATGCTTGGGCAGCAACCGGCGCTCCAGCCCTCCGGGACACGCCCGGCCAAGCCAAGCCGCGAAAGGGGAGGTAACTGTCGATGGCTCACGTCCTCGCCGTGGATGACGATCCTGACATCTTGATGTTGATAGGCATGCGGCTGCGCACGGCCGGTCATCAAGTGGCGGCGGTCGCCTCGGGGGCGGAAGCGCTCGCCGTCATCGACGAACGGGGTATGCCGGATGTCGCCGTCCTCGACATATCGCTGCCCGGCATGGACGGATTCGACCTGCTTCGCGAACTGCGCTCCCGCCCCGGCGGTGCCAACCTGCCGTCGATCTTCCTCTCTGCCCGGGTGCTGCCCGACGACGTCGAAGCCGGCCGGGCGTTGGGGGCGACCTATCTCACCAAGCCGTTCGTCGCCTCGGCCCTGTTGACCTCGGTCCAGCGCGCGGTGGACGGCGGCAGGCTGCAGCAGGCTCAAGGCTGGTAGCCACGATGAGCCCGACACCCTGGTCGACAAGGGCCGGTGGCTGGCTGGTCGCCCGGCACCGCTCGAGAGGAAGATCGTTTTCAGCGCCGCCGAGCGCGCAACGCGACCGGCCGGCCGAGCGCATGGCCGCGGCCGTAGCGGCCGAGCAGGCAGCCCTGGAACGGGAGCGGGAGAGCCGACAACGGCTGGCCGAACTGGAGGCGCACAAGACCGAATTCGTCTCCTCGATCTCCCACGAGCTTCGTACCCCGCTGACCAGCATCTCCGGCTACCTGGAGCTGCTGACCGACGGGGCGGCCGGCCCGCTCACCGAGCAGCAGCGCGAGATGATGGCCATCATCGATCGCAACAGCCGGCGACTGCTGGGCATGCTCGACGGCCTGGTCACCCTGTCCCGACTGGAAGCCGGCACGTTCAGTGTCCGCGCCGACCCGGTTGATCTCGTCGCCCTGGTGGACAGGGTCCTGACAACCCTGGCCCCAACGATCTCCGCTCGCTCGCTGACCTTGGAGATCGACTTCGACGCCGGCGTCGGCCCCGTGCCGGGTGACGCGGTCGAGCTCGAACGAGCCGTGGAAAACGTGGTGACCAACGCCGTCAAGTTCACCGAGCCGGGTGGTCGGATCACCTGCCGGGTTCGGTCGGTTGCCGGCCTCGTCGTGCTCACCGTTGCCGACACCGGCATCGGGATCTCACCGACCGATCGGGAGAAGCTGTTCACCCGCTTCTTCCGGTCCGGCGCCGCCCTGGAGCAGGCCGTGCAGGGCACGGGACTCGGGCTTGTGATCGTCAAGGGGATCATTGAGAGCCATCGGGGCGAGGTGAGCGTTTCCTCCGATCTCGGCACCGGAACCACCGTGACGATCAGCCTGCCGCGTCACGTGGCCGCCGCGGAGCCTCCGCCACCGGCGGGGGCCGCCGCCACCGGCGAGGCAGTGGCGATCAGCCGCTGATGGCTGGATCGTCGGGCTGCCCGCCGTCCGGTCCGGCCTCGTCGGGCCGGTCAGCCAGCTCGATCCGCGTCCCACCGGGGAGCAGCAACCTGATTCGCATGAGCACGTCCTTCCGGAACCTCACACCCTCAACGAGTCCGGGTCGATCGGGTGACGGCGCTGCGGGGTATGGGTGAATCGGGACCTTCGGCTCTGCCCGCCGCCAGCCGGCCGGGACACAGTGTTGGTGGGCTCTTCCCGGTCCGGAGCCGGAGCACCCGCGAGGAGGTGCAGCGGTGCGAGTTCTGCTCACCGAAGCTGAGCCGGGGGACGCGATCGCGGCCGCGCTGGCGCTCGGCGCGGCCGGTCACACGGTGCGGTACTGCCATCCGCCGCAGGACCCCGACGCGCCCTGCGGAGCCGTCGCCGACCATGGTCGCTGCCCCCTGTTGCACGACGACGTGGACGTCGTGGTCGACGTGCGGCACCGGCCGATCGCGGCGACTCAGCGTGAGCAGGGGGCGGTGTGCGCGGTCCAGCACGGCACTCCGCTGGTGATCTGGGGCCCGGTGGTCGGCCGCTCCGAGGTGCTGGCCCGAGCCGACGTCCGGTGCGAGTCGGTCGGGGAGTTGGAGCAGGCCTGCGAGCAGGCCACCAGGCCGACGAGTCCCACCGCGCGGCGGGCGGTGGCCGCCGCCGCCCGGCGGGTGCTGGCGAGCCGGAACCTGCCGCCGCCGTCGGAGGTGCGGCTGCGCCCCGGGCGACTGGTACACGACGTCGTGATCACCTTGCAGACCGAACTGCCGGCCCGGGAGCGCCGACTGGTGCAGTGCGCGGTCCGCTCCGCCCTGATGGCCTACACGCCGATGTGGCGGCAGGTCCGGGTGGTGGCCGGAATGCGCTCGCAGGTCAAGCAGACGGAAGGCCGCCGGGGCTAGCCACCTCGTTACCCGTCAGTGAACTTGTCGCTACATTCCGGTGCTTGGCACCCCTCCAGGACGGAAGTGCCACCACACTGGTGGAATGTCTAGGCACTTGCTCCGTCGCAGCGGGACTCGGGGCGTGTTCGGGGCCCCGGCTCGGGCGCTGCGCCGGCTGGCGACGATCGGCCACCTGATCCGGTACGGGGAGGGCCGGTCGGCGGCCAGCGTTCGGCGGTTCTCCTAGCGCCCCGCTGCCTCCCCGGTGAACCGACGCGGTGGCCGGCCGCGGTGGGTAGGGTCCCGCCATGGAGACGCGGCAGAGCGGGCCGGGCGGCCACGTCGAGGACCGCTACCGGCGTGACACGCGCTACCTCTCCCGCCGGATCACCGCCGACGGCGCGTCGGGTTGGCCGGTGGAGCCGGGGCGGTACCGGCTGGTGGTGTCCCGGGCGTGCCCCTGGGCCAACCGGGCGATCATCGTACGGCGGCTGCTGGGACTGGAGGGCGCCCTGTCCATGGGGGTCGCGGGCCCGACCCACGACTGGCGGAGCTGGACCTTCGACCTCGATCCCGGCGGGGTGGACCCGGTGCTCGGCATCGGGCGCCTGCAGGACGCCTACTTCGCAGCCGTCCCTGGGTACGAGCAAGGAATCACCGTGCCGGCGATCGTGGACGTCCCCACCGGTGCGGTGGTCACGAACGACTTCAAGCAGATCACGCTCGACCTGTCCACCCAGTGGCGGCAGTTCCACCGCGAAGGCGCTCCGCGGCTGTACCCCGAGGAGCTGCGCGCCGAAATCGACGAAGTGGCCGAACTGGTCTACCGCGACGTCAACAACGGCGTGTACGAGGCCGGCTTCGCCGGTACCCAGTCCGCCTACTCCGAGGCGTACCGGCGGTTGTTCGCCCGGCTCGACTGGCTCTCCGAACGTTTGGCCGGCCAGCGGTACCTCATCGGGGACACCATCACCGAGGCCGACGTCCGGCTGTTCACCACATTGGTCCGCTTCGACCCCGTCTACCACGGCCATTTCAAGTGCAACCGGCAGAAGCTGACCGAGCAGCCGGTGTTGTGGGCCTATGCCCGGGACCTGTTCCAGACCCCCGGCTTCGGCGACACCATCGACTTCGACCACATCAAGCGGCACTACCACCAGGTGCACACCGATATCAACCCGACAGGTGTGGTGCCGCTCGGCCCGGATCTGACGAACTGGGCGACGCCGCACGGCCGGGAGGCCCTGGGCGGGCGGCCATTCGGGGACGGCACCCCGCCGGGGCCGCCGGTCGCAGGCCAGCGGGTGCCGCCAGAGTCGAACCCGGCGCTGCCTTGAGACACCCCAGAAAGCCAGCAGGGGGGCCTCATTGAGCGCGTGCCGAGCGATACTCCCCCCCATGGCGTACGACGAGGAGCTTGCGAACCGAATTCGGGGAGTCGTGCACGGTGAGCCAGGCCTGAGCGAGAAACGGATGTTCGGCGGTCTGGCCTTCCTGATCCACGGCAACATGGCTGTCAGTGCCAGCCACACTGGCGGACTGCTGCTCCGGGTCGATCCGTCCCAGACCGAGTCGCTGGTGCGGGAACCACACGTTGGACGCTTCGCGATGCGCGGCCGGGCGATGAACGGTTGGCTCCACGTCGAACCTGCAGCGGTGGGCAGCGAGGAGGATCTTCGGCGTTGGGTAGGCCGTGGCGTCGCTTTCGCACGATCGCTGCCAGCCAAGTAGCCCGAGTGGGCGAGGTACCAATAGCCCTATCTGCCAGGAGATGGGCATGACGCCGCGGACGCTACAGCGGCATGCCATGGCGATCACGAGCACGCTAGCGACGGGTCATCCGCAAGGCTCTACCGGCGATACCGACGCGCCCCTCGATGAGGCCGCTTGGCCGTTCTCGTTACCGGGCGGCCGGTGTCACGGGCTCCGGCTTCATCGTGGTGGCCGCGACGCTGTCCACGGCGGCGATCAGCGGCGAGTCATCCGTGGACGTCGACTCCCTGCCCTCCAGGTGTAGTCGGACCGAGCCGATGTGGGGGATAGGCAGAACTGCGGATACCTCCCTCGCCGGGGTCGTCCCCTCCGTGTTGGCGGAGGGCCCCTCCGGCGGCCGGCGAGTTCGCGCAGTGCGGATCGAGCGGGAGCACGCCCACAGTCTCGCGGTCGTCCGGGTTCAGAGCCCGGGCGGCCGCCCGAGGTAGGACGTGGCGGCCACTATCGACGGCGTACCCGGCAGCGCCGGCCCATCAGGGTGACCGCCGGCCCGCTGATGCTTGCCCCATGCCCGAGGCACGCCTGGGATGCTCATCGCCACCACGTGTAGAGCACACGAGCCGCCGCGCAACTCTCGCACCACATCGGCTGGGGTACCGTCCGCGGTTTCCGGCATCGACCAGCTGCGTGACGGCCACGGCGGTGAACGACTTCGTGGTCGACCCGATCCCGCTGCCGCGGCAGCCCGCCCGACGGCTCTCATCCGAGGTCACCGGCCCGGGTTGGTCTGGCGCAATACGGTGTCCGTCATGAACCTGTGGAAGGCGGCCGGCTGCTCGAACAGCGGCCGGTGACCGCTGGTCTCGGCGACGGCCATGGCCTTGCGCGGCGCGTCGAGCATCTGGAACCACTGATTGGCGAACTGGGCGCGGCCCGGCGCCTCATGGCGACCCTGGAACAGATACACCGGCACGTCGAGCCGGCTGGCCTGGGTGCGGAAGTCGATGTGCTGGATCTGCGGATACAGCAGGGCAAAGGTATCCATCACGCCGGCGAGGGCGTGTACCTGGTCGATCAGCGCGTACTCGCGGGCGAAGATGCCCTCAGACATCTGGCCCACGCCTTCGGCGTTCCCGCTGTGGTCGTACGGATAGACCTCCGTCTCGTGGGAGACGGCGGCCTCGTAGTTGATGGCCTGCCGGTACGGCGGCGGCCCGTTCTCGGTCAATGTCTTCACCAGGCCGCTGTTTCCGGTGCGTTTCGCCCAGGCAAGGGTGTCGCGGTAGAAGACGAGGTCGGTCGCTCGCGGGCTGACCATCTGTCCGGTACCGATGTAGGCGCGGTAAAGATCCGGTTGCCGCTGCACGGCGAGCACGCCGAGGACCGTGCCCCACGACTGCCCCAGCAGGTAGATCTTGTCCTGGTGAAAGCGGTTCCGAAGATAGTTGGTGACCTCGACGGCGTCGTGGACGGCGTTCTCCAGCGTGAGAGTCGAGGCCGGGTCCAACTGCGGGTAGGACTTGCCGGTGCCGCGCTGGTCCCAGGTGACGACGACGAAGTCCTTCTCCAACGCTCGTCCGTGGTTGCGCATGGCGCCCAACTCGGAGCCTCCCGGCCCGCCGGCCAGGAACAGCAGCACCGGGTTCGCGGTGCTCTGGCCCCGGATCATCATCGACAGGTCGTGGCCGCCGATCTTCACCCGGGTCAGCTCGGCGACGCTGCCGGCCAGCCGCTTCCCGTCAGACCCAGTGATGACGTCAGTACCTGCTGGTCGGGCCAGACCCGCGGCGAGGGCGAGCAGAGCCAGGGCCGTGAGCCCGGCAACGGCACGCCGGGAGTGGCTACCGAGTCGGTGCCACCCCGACCCCTGGATTCTCTCGGCCCGCAGGCGCCGGGCCAGCGCGGCGCCGAGGCTGGCCCCGAGCATCATCGGCACCAGCGCGAGCAGCGCGTGCAGGCCTCGCCCAACCACGAAGGCGATGACGCCGTACTCGCTGAGATGTAAGCCATCGACGGTCGGGCCGGCTGTACTTCTGCGGACGAACTCGAAGACGGCGGCGAAGGTGATCGGGGTCACCAGCTGTGCCCAGCGCGAGCGCAGCGCCAACCCGGCTGTTGTGCCTACCGCCACGCTGACGGCCATCGTGGTCAGCGCTTCACCCGTCGTCAAGGGGCCTCGAGGTGTCCACCATCCGGCCAGCAGCGCCCACGCCGCCGCGACCGCGACGGCGGCGCTGAAGCGGTAACCCCGGCGCTGCCACACCGGCGCCAGCAGGAGCCGTATCCGGTCGCCGGCGCGACGCCGAGCCATCGAGGGGCCGGTAGGCCACCGCCGGTCGTTGCCCGGTCGGCCTGCCCCAGATGCCAGGGGAGGGGTGGGGTTTGATGCCGTCCCCGGGGTCCGGGTGGGGGTGGTCATGACAGATCTCCTTGCCAGCGCTGGTGATCGAGTGGCGCTCCGTGACGTGCCCACAGCGACGGCGGTGGCCTGGCCATCCCGACGCCGGCCGTGGTGGTGATGCTCGGGTCGGTTGTGGGCGGCAGGCAAACCTCGCCGCCGTGCGGTACGCCGACAGGCTCGGTCAGCGATGTGAGTCTCGGGTCACTCCCGACCGGGCCAAACCGCGTCGGCGCAACGGTGGACATACACGTTCTCGCCACGGCTGCTCTCCTTTCGGAGACCGTCACTCAACGAAACCACGACCTGTTATGACGGGCCAGAGGCCGAAGGCCTTGGACGACTGTGAGGACGGTCACGGACCGTGCCGCGCGGTGCAGCGCTGGCCTCTGAGACGCCAACCTGCTGCGCTATTCATTCAAGGTGCTTCTTCCGCTCAACGTGAAACGGGTCAATTGGCTCGCATCGGAAGTCGGCACACGACGCTGGCGATCGTCCCGGCTGGCAAGCACGACCGCCTCCAGCAGTCGCAGTTGCCCGCGCGTCGCTCCGCAGCGACGGCCACGCGGGGGATCCTCAGGTGGCGCAGGCCGCAGTGCGCACGGCACGATGGCGCCGCGCCGAGCCCGATCGGCACTGGAGGTGCTCGCCTCACGGGATTCCCCGTGGCTGCGGTGGCCGCCGGTCGCAGCTATGGCGCCACGTCGCTTGTCGCGTGACAATGAACCGATCGCGGCGCCGTGGGTCCTCGTCGCGGGAAGGGTGGCTGGGACATGGCTCACGACGATGCTGGGTCAACGACGCCGAAGGAAGCCGACGGTCCGGATTTCAAGAGGTTGGCCGGTCGGGCGCTGAGATCCACCGGCCGTAACTCGTTCCGGACCGGGGTGATCCTCGGGGTACTGATCACCGTGGCTGTGGTCCTCTTGATCATCCAGAACGGCGAGTCGGTCCAGCTGGACTGGATCGCGTTCCATTTCCGGACCCCGCTGTGGATCATGTTGCTGCTCACCGCGGCCGCCGGAGCGGTCGTCTGGGAGCTGATCAAGGTGGCCAGTCGTCGAACCCGCCGGTCGCGCCGTGACCGGCGCGAGGCGGCCGGCGGGGTAGGACAGTAACTGGCAGAGCAGATTTCGCTCGGCTGGAGGACCTGCGCGCGACCGGTCCTGCAAGCTGGACGGTGTGCCCGCCGTGACGCAGCGGTCCGCTGCTCCCCTGACTGTTAGCGTGTCTCTGGAGGTTGGGTGGCCGTTGGGCGAGTAGCGCAGCTCGGGCGCCCCTTGACGGTCCCGCAGTTCCGTCGGCTGTGGGTCGCGCAGCTCGTCAGCGAAGTCGGTGACTGGTCCGCGCGCTTGGCGCTGTCCGTGCTCCTCTATTTGCGTACTGGATCACCGGCGTTGACTGCGCTGGTCACCACCGCATCGTTGGTTCCCTGGCTCGGACCAGGTCAGCTGCTGACCAGCGTCACCGAACGTTGGCCACGTCGGAATGTCATGGTCGCCGCCGATTTGCTACGGGCGGCCGCCTTCCTCGTGGTGCTCCTGCCGCTGCCGGTGCCGGCACTGCTCGCCATTGTCTTCTGTGCCGGGCTGGCCACTCCGCCGTTCGAGGCGGCGCGTTCGGCGATGCGCCCAGAAATACTCCCAGCTCCGCTCTTCCCCCCGGCCGTGGCCCTCAGTGCCATTACGCAGGACATCAGCGTGGCCCTCGGCTATCTCGCTGGCGGAGCGTTGGTCGGTGGGTTGGGGGCAAGTACCGCGGTGCTGTGCAACGCCGGATCGTTCGCGGCCTCCGCGCTGTTGCTGATCGGCTTACCGCCCGCTCCGCCGCCCCGGCAAGGGGAGACCGGCGGGGGACTGCGGGCGGGGCTGCGTGCGTTGACCTCCGATCCGTTCAACGTGCGCGCGATGGTCTTGGTCACCGCCGCGATGCTGGTGGCCACCTCGATGAGTGCGCTGTCGGCCCCTCTCGTCTTCCGGGTACTCGGCGGCGGCCCGGCGACGGTCGCCGCGCTGGTCGCTGTCGCTTCGGTGGTGAGTATCGTCGCGACGGCGGCAGTGCCACCCGGCGTTGATGTGGCCGTGCTGTTGCGCTGGGCCGCGGCGTACACGCTGATTGGCGGCTTGGTCGTGGTGGGCTGCTTCACCGCGATGAGCATGGGTGGCCCGCGGGCCGCGCTGGCCGGGGCCGCCTTCGCCGCTGCCGGGTTGCTGTTCGCGGTCCTCGCGCCGGCCAACATCGTGGTGAGCCCCCGCCTACCCCGGGACGTGCGGGCTTCTTCCTTCAGCCTGCTGATGGGCATGCTCGTGGCCACCGAGGCCATGGGCGCGGCCGGGGCCGGGGTCGTCGCCAGCGCCATTGGCGTGATGCCGGTGTTCCTGGCCCTAGGCCTGGTCCCGCTCGCGGTCGGCGCGTGGGCCGTTGCAGTCCCCGCTTCGCCGCGCGCTAGGTGCCTAGACCGCCTTGGGTGACGTGGACGCGGTTGCGGCCCGCGGCCTTCGCTCGGTAGAGCTCGACGTCGGCCGCGGCGAGCAGGTCGGCGACAGTCAAGCCGGGCGCGTCGGTGACCGCTGCGCCGACCGAGATGGTGACTCCGATGACGCCCGAGCCGGCGGTTGCGACCCTCAGGCTGGCGACCCGGCTTCGGAGCCGTTCGGCCGCGAGTCGTGCCTCAGCGTCGTCGGCGGTGGGCAGCAACACCGCGAACTCCTCCCCGCCGAAGCGACCGAGCAGGTCGCCCTCGCGCAACTCCGCAGTCAGCGCCCGCGAAACCGCGAGCAGCACCTGGTCCCCGACAAGATGCCCGTAGCTGTCGTTGACCGTCTTGAACAAGTCGATGTCGAGTAGCAGGACCGCCGCCGACTGACGCACTCGGTGCAGCCTGACCAACTCCACCTCGGCTTCCCGTTCCCAGGTGGCGGCGTTGAGGAGTCCGGTCTTGCCGTCAATCCGGGCTGCCGTGCTCAGCTGGGTGTGCATGAAACTGCGCTGGAGCATGACCAGCACCGGCAAGACAGCGAACACCAGCACCGCGGACCGGCTGGCGGCCAGGGTTACGACCAGTCCGGCGGAAAGGTCGACGAGGTCGAGCCACACTCGGTCCGGATCCCACAGCAGTTCTCGCCAGGTGGTCTGCGGATCCGACAGCTTCACCGCGGTCGAGACCAACCCGGCGTTGAGCAAGGTGGCCAACACGCCACAGCCGAAGAACAACAGCCACCAGGGCGGTGTCGTGGGGCCCGCCACCTCGGTACCCGTGGCGGCGGCCAGAGCGTGGAAGACGACGGAGGCAGCACTGTAGGCGAGGCCGATCGCGGCGACGGAGAAGATGCGGCGGTGTGCGACCAGCGCCCGGACGCGCCACTGACTGAGCGCCAACAGGGGGACCGGGGCGAGCAGGGCGTACACCGGCGGCAGCAGAACCGCCGTCGGCAGCCACCATGCCGAGAGGAGGTCGTGCATCTGCACGCCCGCCGGTTCACCCAGCCGCCGCCGTGACTCGACCGCCACCCCGCCGGCGCCGGTCAGTATCGCGAAGGTCGCCAAGTCGCTGGGGGTGACCGGGGTCGTGCTCAGCCCGTAGACAACGGCGAAACCAGCGGCCAGCACGATTCCCAGAACGTAGGCGCGTAAACCCGCTGGAAGAGCCCAGATCGCCCAACCCTCGGTTCGGGGCTGTCGCGTAGGGCCGAGAGTCACGTCTCACACCTTACCTACAGCTATGCCAACAACACGTGCTGTTGGAGCTGTTTCACGCTAAGCATTCGGGTGTTGCTATCAGTCAACCTGCCGCCACGAGCTCGGGGACCCGATAGCAATGGGGTTCAACCTACGGCAGCCCGCCTCAGTGACCTTGTGAGGGTGGCGACGGGCACGACCCACAAAGGAGGCAGGCATGCGTCAGCGCGGTCGGCAGTGGACCTGAGGGTCCGAGAGTACGTCGTTGGCCGGTCGGCGGCCAGTTCAGCGAGTGGGAAAGGAGACAGCTATGCGTCAGCGCGGTCGGCAGTGGACCTGACGGTCCGGTAACAACCCGGGCGGTTGCGGTCCCGCCGGTAGCTTCGCCGCCGGGCGTCGATCATGAACGGCCGGCCTTCCACCGTGGCAGCGGTATCGACCTGCGTCGGGTTTGGCGACCGGTTCGGGTGAGCGGCCCGAACCCGCCTTCTCGACCAGCTCGACCGGGCCGCTCCGACTGAGCAGACGATTCCAGGCGACCTGCGTCGCCGCACTGGGCAGGGCGTCGGACCAGCCGCAACTCTGGTGCTGGTCCTGCATCGACAGGACGACCACCAAGCCCTCGTTGGTGACCGCCGTGACCTGCCGCTCGATAAGGTCCGCGTAGCTCTCGGCCACGTCATCGGTGATGACGTGTCCTCGCTTATCCGGATGACCTGCCCCCCAAAGCCCGCTCTGGCTCACGTGGATGCGGACGGTGTTGGCGTGCCAATCGTCGCGGATCCGGCGCCAGGACACCGCGTTGAACACGCTGTCCGGTGAATGGGGGCCGTCGTTGATCCGGCAGCCACCGACGGCGGCCCGGTTGTCCAGCAGACCTCTCATCACGAAGCCGCGTGGGACGAATGGACGGCCATCCTTGCGCAACTCGGAGCCGGAGACGCTCAGCGCGATCCCCGGCCCCGCGTGGGCCTGAGCGGAGACCACGCCGGACGGGGCCACCAGCACCAAGCCCAGCACCAGGCTGACGGAGCGGTTGCGGGCCCGGTTGCGGCGGACGCACCCCCGACGTCGCCCTACCTCACTGAAAGTAGTCACTGTGCCATGTGTCGTCACAGTTCCCGGGGGATTTACTCACCGCCGCCACGAACTCCGGCGGTCCAGCTCCGCTTGGCCGGCGATCTTGACAATCAGGACCGGTCAATCCTGCGCGGCCATCAGAGTCGATTCGACCCGGCGGTCGGGAATGAACCACATGACCGCGACGCCGACGTAGCAGGCCATCGACAGCCAGCGGAATCCCGCGAGGGCAAGGGCGATGCCGGCGATGTACAGCCCCGGCGAGGCTTTACCCTTCCAGTCCCGGCCGATTGCGGCCCGCAGAATCGAGTGTGTGCCCTGCGCTCGAATGATCACCGTTTGCAGGAGGTAGTACGCGATGGCCGGGGCGAGCAGGCTGATCCCGTAGACGGCGGTCGGCACCTGCGCGAACTCCGACGATCCCAGCCAGGACGTTGTCCACGGCACGAGCGAGAGCCAGAACAGCAGGTGCAGGTTCGCCCACAGCACGATCCCGTCGACCCGCTCGGCGGCGGCGACCATGTGGTGGTGATTGTTCCAGTAGATGCCGATGTAGGTGAAGCTCAAGAGGTAGGTGAGTACAGTCGGCATCGCATGCCCGAGATCATGCCAGGTGTCGCCCTGGGGGTCGTGCAGTTCGAGCACCATGATCGTAATCACGATCGCCAGGACGCCGTCGCTGAAGGCCTCCATCCGTCCGGTTCTCATCGCCAGGTCCTCCTCCTGTGCGCCAACGTCGCCTTACGCCGCCCCGGTCCGGGGCGGCGGACGCAACCAGGCATGGCGCTGAGGTGGCGCACGCGGCCGGATGCCATCGAGATGCTAACGAGCGGCCGATCTTCTGGTTCGGCGAACGCCAGGGGGCGGACCGGCCGTGTAACCGGGGTCTCCGCTGTCGGCCAGGTTGACCGCATGCTGGCTCGCGCCGCTGCGGACGGCTACGGCGGCATGCACGGTGGCGTCGACGATCAACGCCGACGCCTCGTACATCCGGTCGAAGACCGGGCCGTCCGCGTCGCCCAAGCCGAACCGGGCGAGCACCGGCGCACTTATCCGGCGACTCGCGGGCCGCGCCGGGCGAGCCGCTCAGCGCAAATCGAAGACGATGCGAGCTGCGACCTGGCCCTTCTCGACCTCTTCGAAGCATTCGTTGACGTCTTCCAACTTTCGGCTCTCCCGGATCACTCGGGTGCGCCCTTGGGCGTGCAGCGCGTACACCTCGGAGAGGTCCTTGCGGGTGCCGACGATGGACCCCCGGATGGTGAGACCGTTGAGCACAGTTTCGAAGATCGGAAGGCTGACGTCATTGTCCGCCGGCATGGCGACGAAGACCAAGGTGCCCCCGCGACGGAGCGATCCGAAAGCCTGCGAGATCACTCTCGGGGCGACGGCGACGGAGATGGCCGCGTGCGCACCGTCGAGGGCCTGGATCCGCTCGACCGGGTCTTCGGTGAGGGCGTTGACGACGTGGTCGGCACCGAGTTCCTTCGCCAATTCCAGTTTCTCGTCGGTGACGTCCACGGCGACTACGGTGGCACCGCTGATCTTCGCGTATTGCACGGCGAGGTGGCCGAGGCCGCCGACGCCGAAGACCGCAACCGTCCATCCCGGGCGGGCCCCCGAGAGCTTGACCGCCTTGTAGGTGGTAACTCCGGCGCAGGTCAGGACGGACGCGTCGAGCGGGTCGATGGTGTCCGGGACCCGAGCGACGTAGGCAGCCTTCGCCCGGGCGTATTCGGCGTAGGAGCCGTCAACGCCGTACCCGGTGTTGACCTGCTTGTGGCACAGCGTCTCCCACCCGTCGATGCAGTAGTGACAGACGCCGCACGCCTCGCCGATCCACGGCATCGCGACCCGATCCCCGACCTGCGGAATGAGAACGCCCGGCCCGACCGATTCGACGATGCCGACGCCTTCGTGGCCGGGGATGAACGGCGGTGACGGTTTGACCGGCCAGTCGCCGTGGGCGGCGTGGATATCGGTGTGGCACAGCCCGGCGGTCTCGACCTTGACGATGACCTCGCCGGGGCCGGCCTCGGGCTTGTCCACGTCCTCCAGGCTGAGATTCTTGGTGAAATCGCGGACGACGGCTGCTCTCATCGGACGTCTCCTTGCTGTTGTGGTGGTAACCATGTCTGGTATCCGCGCAGGCAACTGGGGGGCCACCCCACACGCGGGTCGCGGGCTGGAGTTTGCGCGGTCCGGGATCTGACGAGCGCTACCCCTTACGAAACCGTCCTGGAGCGCACCGGGAAAGAGCGGATCCGAGCACGACGCATCACTGCGACTGATAACAGGCTCGGGATCTCGCCTTTCTAGCGGGTTGCCTGCCCTGGCGGCGCCAGCCAGCCCAGCCGCCCGGACAGCACCCGGGCGGCCTGGAGAAACGCGTGGACGTGTTCGGAGGTGTCCCCGGCCCGCCACAGCACCGACCACGGATACCGCGATGGCGGAGCAGCCAGCGGCTTCCATACGATCCCGGCCGGCGGAGATACGCAGGAGGAAGGGGCGCAGAGCACGCAGCGCCCCTGGCCGACGAGTTCCCCCGCTGCCCGGATGCTCTCCACCGTCCCGGCATACAGCGTCGGGGTGAAGCCGACCGAACGGCACAACTCGATGACGAACTGGTTGAACTCCGGAGCCCGCGCGTCCTCGGCGAACAGCAGCGGCTCCGCCGCCAGCATGGCGACCGGCACGGCGGACCGTACCGAGAGGTGGTGCCCCGCCGGAAGCAGCACGCCGAGCGGATCCAGGCGAAACAACTCCGAGGCTACCGCCGGCGGGGCCAGCGAAGCCCGCCCGAGGCCGACGTCCAGCCGCCCGTCCAGCAGCTGCTCGAACTGATCCGGCACCCCGGCCTCGACCTGGTGGATCTCCAGGTCGGGATGGGACTGTTGCACGTCATGCAGGATCAGCGGCATCGAGTCATAACCGGCGTCGACGACTCCCACCCGAAGGCTGGGCCTGGACCGGGCGGCCCGCTGCGCGACGGCAGCCGCCCGGTCCACATGGGCCAGGATCTGCCGGGCCTCGATCAGGAAGGCGGCGCCGGCCGGGCTGAGTTGCACCTGGTGCGTCGTGCGCTCGATCAGCAGCACCCCCAGTTCCCGCTCCAGCCGCTGCAGCTGCTGGCTCAACCCGGACTGCACGATGTGCTCCCGCGCCGCCGCCCGACCGAAGTGCAGCTCCTCGGCGACCGTCACGAAGTAGCGCAGCTGCCGAAGCTCCATCCGCACATCCCTGATCAGCGCCGGCGGCAGGATCCGACCGTGAGGTCAGTGTGCAGCGTTACCCGAGGCACTGCCGAACCGACCCTGAACCGGCGTGCTTGTCAATGCCGGAGATCAACGCGCGCATGGTGGTGGTTTCCAGCAGGGCCCAGCGGGCTTGTCCGGACAACGGTGCCGCCCCAGCCCGCCGCCCGGTGGAGGGAGAACCGGAATGCCTCACCGGCTGCCCGCCGCAAGGACTGATTCGCCGGTCCCCCGGGCCCGCCTCCGGCCGCCAAGAGCCACGGCGGCCGGCGATGCCGGCGGCGTCCGGGCCGGGAAGGCGCATTTTTCAGGTGTCGGTGATGGTGGCGAACAGCTTGGCCCATTGGGTGAGTTGCCGGTCGGCGAGGTAGTGGTGGAGGACACGCTCTCGGGCTGCCTGCCCGAGGCGGCGGGATTCGGCGGCGTCGGTGAGCAGCCGGGTGAGCGCCGCGGCGAAGGCATCGAGGTCCTCGGGTGGGACCAGCATCCCGGACAGGCCGTCGGAGATCTGATCTAGGATGCCGCCGACGGCGCTGGCCACCACGGGCCGCGCTTTCCACATGGCCTCGGAGACGGTGAGGCCGAAGCCTTCCGCCAGGCTCTTCTGGGTGACGATGCTGGCGTGCTGTTGGGTGGCGTTGACGACGGCCGCGTTCTCGTCTACGTCGTCCATGGGCAGGGTGACGAGGGAGATGCGGCGGCGCTGCTCGGCCGGGAGTTGCTGCCAGCCGGCGACGCATTCCTGGAACACGGCGAGGCCTTCGGGGTCGTCGCTGACGCCCTCGACGTCGGGGCCGACGAGGGCTAGGTGGGCCTCCCCGGCGGCCGGATTGGTGGCAACCTGCGCCGCGAACGCGGTCATCACGCCGTACATGTCTTTGAGGCGGTCCCAGCGTGAGACTTGGACCACGAGCGGCGTGGCCGGGTCGAGTGGGCCACCCTCCCGGAGAATCGTGGCCGGGTGAGTGATCGTCCCGACGGTGCCGCCGTCGCGGGGGAAAGTCGCCGGTCCGGTCCCGGCCGTCGGGGCGAGCAGGCCGGCCGCGGCGAGGATCGACACCACGGTCTGGTGATCAAGGTGCAGGTTCTTCACCGCGAACGGGTCGATCCCTGGCGGTAGGACCGTCGTGCGGGCCTCGGCGAGCGCGACGGGGATGTACTCTCCGCGGGAGAAGACGAGCACGTCGGCGTCGGCGACGTAGGGGCTGAGGAACGCCCAGGCCGTCTCCGTGGTGTCGTTGGCGATGTCGCAGCCGATGTGGCAGCGCCACACCACATGAGCGCCGGTCTCCTTCGCCATTTCGACCATGCCGGCTGTCTGGGGGTCGTGCAGGATCACGATGTCCCCGGCGGTGACCAGCTTCTGCAGGCGCCCCCGATTGGCGCCCACCACCGATTCGTAGTGCCGGTGCTCCGCATCGGCCAAGGGTCCGCCGTCCCCCACGGAGCCGTGCACCCGATTGTGAACCCGTTTGGTGATGTTGAAGAACTCCTGGTCGCCGTCGATCACCATCCAGCGGGTGTCGATGCCGAGCCCCATCGCGGTCGCGATAAGCCCTCGCAGCATCTCCGCGACACCGCCGCCGGTTTCGGTCGAGTTCACGTTCCAGACGGTGCGGCCCAGCAGCCGCTCGCGGGTGGCATCGGTGAGCTTGGTGAACTCGGCGAAACGGTCGCGGCCGATGATGGCCTCGAACCGGTCAGCGACAATAGGTGTGACCTTCACTTCCCGCATACCGCACATCCTGCACCAACAGCGGCGGCGTGGACATCCCCTGACCGAAACGGGCCGTAGGCCGACGGCATTATCCTCGCCGGGCCGATCGCACGCCATGACGGCGGGGCCACGGCCCGTCAGTGTGGCCCGACAGCCGTCGGAGACGATGGAGCCATGGAGGGGCCGCTGCGGAGGAGTTGCCGCGAAGGTTGCCCGGTCGTACTGTTATGGGCGCGTCCGCTCTAGATCCCGGTGACGTCCTGATTATCAGGGTGCACTGAGGGGTCGTTGTGATTGTTTCCCGAGTGCCGTTGGCCGCGCACACCCGTCGCCGCCGGGGGGCTCCCTGCGGACCCTCCGAACGGCTGGTGTCCGGCCACGGGGGGCCGACCACCGGCCCGCGGGTTGCTTGCTGGCCAGATGCCCAGGAGCTGTCCCGGGCCGGCGGACCCAACACTGGTGGGCTGGGCCGATGACTGTCCTCCCGCGAGGCGAAGGCCCTTCGGGGATAGCTGGGTCTGTCCGTGCGCGTCCGGCCGGGCCGGTTCACCCGACGAGCCTGCACGCCGAACGCCTGCGTGAGGCGTTGGCTGCCAGGTCGGTGATCACCCAAGCCGAAGGCGTGCTCATGAGCCGCTACCGGGTTTCCGCGGCCGCGGCGCACCAGATGCTCCGGGGTATTAGCCGCCGCATCGGCTGGTCGCTGCGCCAGGCCGCCAGCGAAGTGCTGGCCCCCACCGGATACCTTCCCGACGCTGCCGCGGGTCCTCGCGCCGGCCGAAGGAACGACCCGTCACGCGACGTTGGCGATGTCGCATCCGTCGCGGACCTGCCGCCCCCCCTCATCGCCCTGTTGACGCAGGCTAAGCGGACCCGCGCCCAGGTGTCCCCACGCCAGCCCGACGGCACGATCCATGTCAGAGCCGAGGGGGAGTGGAACCGGTTCACGGTGGACCTGATCCGCGACATGTTCGAGCAGGTGGCCATGCAGCAGCCGACGCTGGTCATCGTCGACCTGGCAGCCGTCGTCGTCGTGGATGGGGCGGCCCGCACCGCGCTAGCGGTGGCTCAGCGCGCGCTTACCGCGGCCGGCTGCCCGCTCGACGTGCGGCACATGCCGCCGCACCTCGAGCCGCTCCTGGAGGATCTCTAGCTGAGCCGCGATCGCTGTCAACTTCAGGAGGGTTGCGTCGCACATGGCTGGCGTTATTCCGTCGGCGTCGGACCTGCCGACCGGAGATCGAGGAGGGCTCAAAGCGGAACCGAATCGCGGTCTGTGCCCAAGAGGGCCACGCGCACGTGGCTCCGGTCAGGCGTGCTCTTGCCGGCTGGCTTCCGGTCGACTGTTGGCTACTCAGCGGACGGATCAGCCGGTGAGCGAATGGTGATGATGTGATGGGTCAGCGCTGCACGTCGGTTGTTCAGGTGCTGCGGCGGCATGTCGCTGCCTCGTCAAGCGTGCCGGTCGCCATCAGCACCGCGTGTGTGGAGCTTCTTGCGGCGGACGGGGCGGCGGTGCTGTTGATGGCCGAGGCTGGCGTCCCCTGGCAGGTCGCCGCAGCTGTTGGCCGGCTGACGTTGGAGTTGGAGCAGGCGCAGCTGACGGTTGGGGAGGGGCCGGCGGTTGAGGCCTACCACTCGGGCGGGCCGGTGCTGGTGCCAAACGCGGTCGCGGTCGCCGGGCGGTGGCCGGGGCTCGCCTCCGTCCTGCCGTCCGGGGTGCGAGCGTTGTTCGCCTTTCCGTTGCAGGTGGGGGCGGTCCGGTTCGGGGTTCTGGAGATGTACTCCTCTTCACCAGGTCGGTGGGACGGGGCGCAACTGAGTCTGGCGTTGCGGGTCGTGGACTGCAGCGCCGATGCTCTGCTCTTCAGCGTCGGGTCCGCGGGGGGTGATGCGCTGGACTGGTTGGACCGCCTACCCGGCACTGTGCCGGAGATCGATCAGGCTGCCGGTATGTCGTCGATCCTGTTGGGGGTGAGCCTGCCGATCGCCTACGCCCGGCTCCGCGGGTACGCGTTCGGACACGACCAGTCGCTCGCGGCGATCTCCCGGGGGGTGGTCGCCGGCCGGTTGCGGTTGGATGACGATGGTCCTCCCACGGCCAGCCGGGTCGAGTAATCTCTGCACCGGGCCGACGGGGTCGAGCGCGGCCTCAGGGCTGGAGGTCCGGATGAGCCGGCAGACGAAACTCGCCGAGGCGTTCGTGGGTCTGGCGGACACTCTGGTCGCGGATTTCGACGTGGTGGACCTGCTGCAGGACCTGGTCGAGGAGTGCGTGGCGCTGCTGGAGGTCTCCGCCGCCGGCCTGTTGCTGGCCGACCAGCGCGGCGGTCTTCGGGTGCTGGCCTCCACCAGCGAGGACAGCCGACTGCTCGAGTTGTTCCAGCTGCAGTCCCACCAGGGCCCGTGCCTGGAGTGCATCGCCACCGGAGCACCGGTGCTCGTCCCCGACCTCGTGTCGAGCGGCGAGCGGTGGCCGGAGTTCGCGGCCGAAGCCGCCCGCCGGGGGTTCGCGTCGGTGCATGCGGTGCCGATGCGGTTGCGTCAGGAGGTGCTGGGCGCGCTGAACCTGTTCGACGCGGCTGCAGGTCCGCTCAGCGAGTTGGACTTGCGGTCGGCTCAGGCCTTGGCAGACGTGGCCACGATCGGCATCCTGCAGCAGCGGACCATCGCCCGTGGCGAAGTCATCGCAGAGCAACTGCAGACCGCGTTGAACAGTCGGGTGGTCATCGAACAGGCCAAGGGCGTCCTCGCCGCCTCCGGGGGGATCGGCATGGACGCTGCGTTTCGACAGCTCCGCAGATACGCCCGGAACCACAACCTGCGGCTGACCGATACCGCCCGCAGCGTCGCCACCGGCGCCGTGACCCCCGCCGAGGTTCTCACCAGCTCCATCGGCTGACCAATTTCCAGGTCCACCACGGTGCCCGGTCCAGGGGTTGCCGTAACAGCCACGCGGGCCTTATCCTCAGGCCGGTCGCTCCAGATCCCGGTGACATCACAAGGCAATGTGCCGGGAGTCGTCGTGATCAGTGTCGTGCCGCAGGGGCGCGAGCGGTGCCGCACGGACCAGTGCGGCCAAGTCATCGAGTGTCCACCGGCGCGACCCCTGCCGGCTGGCCGAAGGCGGACGCGGTGGTGCCCGACCCATTATCGGCACCCGCAGTGCACCGAATGCTTCGGAGCATCAGCCGCAGCGGTGGCCGTGGCGCTATCAGCCGCCACCGAAACGCATGGGCGCTCGCTCCGGGACCGCCGGGGCCGCGCTCAGTCGAACCGGCAGCGCCAGGACTGTCCTGGCGGCCGGCGACGTACACCGTCGCCCCAGGCGGACCTAGACAGGAGTTCAGTGATGAGTACCCCAACCGCGGTCGCCTATCCGAGCTTCGATGGCACCCAGCGATGCCGCGACGTCGACGCCGAGTTGTTTTTCCCGGTGAGTTCCGGCGAGCTGCCCGAGGAGGTCCGCCGAGCCTGCGCCGCGTGCGCTTTCAAATCCGCGTGCCTGGCGTACGCGATGGCGCACGGCCTGGAAGGAATCTGGGGCGGCACCACCGAAGTTCAACGGCGCCGGCTACGGGGGCAGTTCCGCCGGGCGGGAGCGCCTGGCGGCGTCGACGGCGGGACGGCCGACGTACGGGATCCGAGGCGACGGACCCGCTCGCCGCTGGGCCCTTGACGGTACCGAGAGCCGAACTGCCCGCGCGGTGGGCTATCCGGTCGCCCCCCCGTGGGGAAGCAGCGGTGCGGGGTCCTGGTAGGGCATGCCGTGGGCGTCGGCGACGGGTTGGGAGACGAGTTTGCCGTCGAGGGTGCTCAGTCCGTGGGCGAGGGCGGGGTTGGCGGCGGCGGCGCCGGTGATGCCGGCGGCGGCGACGTGGAGGAGGTAGGGGAGGGTGGCGCTGGTGAGGGCGAGGGTTGAGGTGCGGGCGACCGCGCCGGGGATGTTCGCCACGCAGTAGTGGATGACTCCTTCCTCGACGTAAGTGGGGTCGGAATGGGTGGTGGGCCGGCTCGTCTCGAAGCAGCCGCCCTGGTCGATGGCGATGTCGACGACGACGCTGCCGGGGCGCATGGCCGCGAGCATCTCGCGGGTGATGAGCTTCGGCGCTTTCGCGCCGGCGACGAGGACGGCGCCGATGACGACGTCGGATTCGGCGACGTAATTCGCGGTACGGGTGCGGTTCGGCATGACGAGGTCGACCCGGCCTTCGAAGATGTCGGCGAGGTAGGCCAGGCGGGACGGGTCGACGTCGAGCACGCGGACGATGGCGTGCATGCCGATGGCGATCTTCGCGGCTTCGGTGCCGGCGACGCCGCCGCCGATGATGGTGACTTTCGCGGCCGGGGTGCCGGGTACCCCGCCGAGGAGCAGCCCGGGGCCGCCCGCCGAGCTTTGCAGGTGGTACGCGGCGGCTTGCACGGACATCCGCCCGGCTACCTCGCTCATCGGGGTGAGCAACGGCAGCCGGCCGTTCGGTGTCTGCACCGTCTCATAGGCGATCGAGTCGATGCGCCGATCGAGGAGGAACTCGGTGAGCCCGCGGGCGGCGGCGAGGTGCAGGTAGGTGAACAGCTGCTGACCGGGGCGGAAAAGCTCGTACTCCTCGGGAATCGGCTCCTTGACCTTGACGATGAGATCCGCGGTGCTGAAGACCTCCGCCGCGTCCGCGGCGAGGGTCGCTCCGGCCTCGGCGTACAGCTCGTCGGGGAAGCCGCTGCCGTGCCCGGCGCCGGCTTGGACCACCACCTGCTGGCCGCCGTGAACGAGTTCGACGACCCCGTCCGGCTGCACCGACACCCGGTTCTCCCGGTCCTTGATCTCTTTCGGCACTCCGACGATCGTGGCCATGCCAATCTCCTCTCTCGGCGGCTGCCAGTTCGGCGCTGAGCGGCCGGTGGTGGCCGTACGTGAGACCACCGTGTCAGGTGCACCGACGGTTGGCAACGGCCGTCGACGCGTTGGGGGGTGCGCCCGCTGGCCGGGGAAGGACGTTAGCGGACGCCAAGTATGTTTCGTGACTATTCTGCCGGCGTTTCTTTAGGTGCATCGGCCGGGCGGTGGCGCTCGGTGCGTTGGTCACGGTACGTTGCGGCGCCGATGTATGTCGGGCGTGGCGTGGAGGTGTGTCGTGGCCGATCGATCGGATGAGCAGCTCGCAGGAGCCGGTGTGTCGTCGGGTGAGGTGGAGGAGTTCCACCGCGGTCTGAAGGAGCGGCACATCCAGATGATCGCCATCGGGGGGGCGATCGGGGTCGGGCTGTTCCTCGGCTCGGCGTCGGCGATCCAGAAGGCGGGCCCGTCGCTGCTGCTGTCCTACACCGTGGCCGGCATGGTGATCTTCTTGATCATGCGGGCGTTGGGGGAGTTGTTGCTGTACCGGCCGGTGTCGGGGGCCTTCGCTACCTACGCGGAGGAGTTCGTCGGGGCGTGGGCGGGGTTCGTCACGGCATGGACGTACTGGCTGATGTGGGTGGTGATCGCGATGGCGGAGATCACCGCGGTCGGGATTTACGTGCAGTACTGGTGGGCCAGCGTGCCGCAGTGGATCCCGGCGCTGGTCGCGCTGGTAGTGCTGTTCGGCGTGAACCTGATCGCGGTCGGGCTGTTCGGCGAGTTCGAGTTCTGGTTCGCCGCGATCAAGGTGCTGACGATCCTGGTGATGATCGTGCTCGGCTTGTCGATCATCATCTTCGGGTTCACCAGCCTCGGCGACAGCGCATCGTTCTCCAACTTGTGGTCCCACGGCGGGTTCTTCCCGAAGGGCCTCAGCGGGCCGTTCCTCGCGCTGCAGATCGTCATGTTCGCTTTCCTGGGCGTCGAGTTGATCGGCGTGACGGCGGGTGAGGCGCAGAACCCGCACAAGACGATCCGATCCGCGATCAACAAGGTGATCTACCGGATCCTGCTGTTCTACATCGGCGCGCTGCTCGTCATCATGTCCCTGGTCGCCTGGAACCGGCTGGACCCGAAGAGCAGCCCGTTCGTCGTGGTGTTCGACCGGGTCGGTATCCCGGCCGCCGCCGGGGTGGTCAACTTCGTCGTGCTCACTGCTGCGCTGTCCTCCTGCAACAGCGGCATCTTCAGCACCGGGCGGATGCTGTACACCCTCGCCGGGTACGGCCAGGCGCCGGCAGCGCTGCGCAAGGTGAGCCGGCAGAAGGTCCCGGCGGTCGGGCTGACCGTGTCCTTCGCGGTCATGCTGATCGGCGTAGTGATCAACTACTTCATCCCCGACCGGGCGTTCATCTACATCACCAGCGTCGCCACGGTCTGCGGGGTGTTCGTCTGGGGCATGATCGTGTACTCGCACCTGAGCTACCGGCGGTACGTCAAGGAGGGCCGGCTGCCGGCGAGTGACTACCGACTCCCCGGTGCGCCGGGGACGAACTGGTTCGTGCTCGGCTTTCTGGTGCTGGTGCTGATCCTGATGGCCTCGGACTCCGACACCCGGGTCTCGCTGTACTTGACGCCGGTCTGGATCGTCGTCATGGTCGTCGGCTATTTCGCCTCGCGCGCTCAGCATCGGCCGGCCGCGCCCCAGTTGGCCGCGGCCGGCACCTACGCCACTGCCAACCACACCACCGACCCCCCGACGACCTGAGCGCATGCCGTGCCACAAGGCGAATCGTCAACGTGAACTGTGGGGGAAGCGGGCGTTCCACGGGCCTAGAGATTCGTCACCGGCAAGCGCGCACCGTGCGAGCAAGTCCCTTCGACTGCTTATTGGGCGCCCGGTTGTGGTCTTGCCGGCACGGTGAGGCCATGGATGAGTGGCTTACCGAGTTCGGTGGCCCACAGGACGAGGCGGTGGCTGCCCTGGCGGTGCCCATGCCAGGGTTCAAGCGGCGGAGTGTGGCGTAGCGCGAGCGCGTCGCATCGGTAGAAGACGCTTTCGGCGTCGTCTTTGTCGGCGGTGGCGGGGTTCAGGCCGGCAGCGGTGACAGTGTCGTCGAGCGCGCGGCCGAGCTTGCCGGTGAGTTCGCTGCGCAGGATCTCTGGGAGGGTCCGCCGGTCGGCCAATGGCCAGGAGTGGCCGGAGCCTTCCACGATGATCAGGTCGGCGTTGGTCAGCGCGGCTGTGTTCCGAGCGTCCGCGAGGGTGATCACCGGGTCGTTCTCGCCCCAGATGACGACGGTCGGTATGCCGCTTGCGCCGACGGCGCGCAAGACCGGGACGCTAGGTGGCGCGGTGAGGATGGCGATGCCGGCCGGTGCGAGTCGCGAGGGGGTGCGCAGGTGGGTCAGCAGGGTCTCGCGGCTGAGTTGCAGCAGCGTTCCGGCCTGGTCGGTGGTGTGAAGGTGCGCGACCATCACGGTGGTGTCTTTCAGGAGCCGCCCGATGAGTGGCAGGACGCTGCCCGGGTTGCGGTGCAGCCGGCTGATCCGCTGGTCCCAGTGCGATCCGGTGATGGGGTTGGCCAGGATCAGCGCGGCAGCCCTCGCGGGCTGCATGCTCACCGCCTCGGCGGCGACCCGGCCGCCGAGGGAGTGCCCGACGATGACCGCCTTCTCGATGCCGAGGTATTCCAGCGTGCAGAGGAAGAGGTCGGCGTAGGCGGCGATGCGCTGCTGCCGGCGCGGAAGCGGCGCAGTTCCGCCGTGACCCGCGAGGTCGATGGCGACAACCTTGAACCAGCGGGCCAGCAAGCCCAGCACGAGCAGGTAGACCCGGCTGTGGGAGGTGTAGCCGTGGGCGACGGCGAGCGGGATCCCGGCGCCCCCGATCCGGACCTTTACCCGATGTGCGCCGTGGTAGCCCCGGGGGCAGGGCGGGACGTCGATGACCACTGATTGCAGGCGTACCGAAGGCCCGTCACCAGCCGAGCCCGCCTCCGTGCCCGTACCGAGGAAGTCGGCGGCGCAGTACCCAGGTACGCCGACTGTGGGCGCGGCCACGGGATGGGTGGTGAGCAGTGCTCGCCCACCGCGTACCGGCCCGGGTCGCCCCGGCGTCGGACGCGACAGCGGCCGGCTGAGCCCGGTCGCCGGTGCCTTCTCCGGCTGGACCGCGGGTGCGGCAACTCTGGTGATCGTCATGACGCCCTCATCGGGCGATGGGTGTCATCGGCTGGGCTCGCGCTCGGGTTGACGCCACCGCGGGCCGTCGCCGACCGGTGTGATGAGTGCGCTTTGGCGTTCGAGAGCGGCCCGGTGCTGGCGGCAGTGATGCCCACAGAGCAGTAGGAGCCGCCCATTGAGGCTGACGGTGACCGCGGCCCGGGCCGGGCAACGGTCGCACACGCCGGTCACGAGACTGGCTCCGGAGCCGTGCGACCGGCCGGCGCCGACCGGCCGGCGTGGTCGATGCGTCGCGAGCCGGCGGTGTCGCGCAGGCTGATGGGGGCCGTGAGCGGAGTGGGGGATTGTCGGGTCATGAGCATGTGACGTCCGTTCGGACGGTCACTGGCTTCGTCTGGTGGGGAGCGGAGCTCGCGGGCGACAACCCTCGGGGGGGCGGAAACCTGGGTCCAGACCGGCTGCTACTCAGCCACAAGCAAACTACCATGCCCTCCCGGCCCTTGACCTGCCAAGGGGCGTGCCGGGACCCGGCTCGACTCGGTCACCCACTCAAGCCCAACGGTCCGGATCAGGGGGCGCGGCTGTCCGCCCCGCCGGCTGCCTGCCGGGCCCGGGCCCGGCGTACCGCCTCCTCCACCAGCACCCGCGACACCTCAGCGACCTTGACGTGTTGGGACTGGCTCATCACCCGCAACCGGTCGAACGCCTCCTGCGCGCTCGCCCCGGTCCGGCTCCGGATGATGCCCAACGCCTGATCAATCACCGCACGGCTGGTCAACGCCTCCCCCAGCTGCAGGGCGAGACGCTGTGATTGGGCCAAGACCTGCGCGTTGTGCACCGACACCGCCGCCGGCTGGGCGAACAGCTCTCCGATCCGCACCGCGGCTGTGCCGAACGCGTCCTTGCGGTGCGCGTACACGTTCAACGCCCCCACCACCCGCTCAGGCAGGAGCAACGGCAGAGACAGCACGCTGTGCACCCCTAGCCGCCCTACCCGCGGGCCGAACCGCGGCCACCGCGGCTCGCCACCGAGCGACCCAGACGTCTGGGTCTGCCTCGTCTCGACCGCGGACAGACAGGGACCTTCCCCCAGCCCGTATTGCACGTCGTCCACCACATGCACGAATTCGGCGCTGGATACCACCGTCTGGGCCCGGTCATCCTCCAACATCGTCAGACCGGCGCCGTCCGCACCGGGGATCGCCTGTACCGCGAACTCCGCCACCTCCACCAGCGTCTCTCGCAGCGGCCGGTGCCCGGTCAACACCCCGGACAACCCCGCCAGGCCCGCAGCTAGATCATCCTCGTCCACAGCAACCCCAACCTCAGCGCCGACGTGTCACCGGCAGCCCGGGTTACACCAGCCACCGAGAAGCCAGTACACACCGCCCTCGCAACGATGAGAAAGGCGGTAGCACCGGTGAGCGGAGCACAGCCGAGCCACCAGATGAGGTCGCGCCCGCACCGAACGCCGCAGCCCGAGCAGAGGTGCCGACGTCGCCACGGCGTGCACAGCGGCGGTCCGTCGTGTTTCGACGCTTTGCGGGCGTACACTGGGTCTGCTGAGAACCAGCCTGCCCGAATCGGGATGCCGCTGAAGCCGCCCCCGCGAGCGTAAGGCTCATTGTCGGGTCGTTGAGGGCAACGTCCCGCGAACGCCGTGGCCACGATTCCGAATGTGATCAGGGCGAACCGCGCAAACACATCGCAACCGCGAAGGTAGCCAGCGCGGACCGGTGTCCGTGTTCCCGTGCCCCGTCTCAGATCTAGGAGTTCACCATGCCGATCACCGTCCTTGACCTTCCCGCGTGGGCCGATGAAGGGCTCGATGTCCCGAAGCCTACGGAGTCGGAGACCGTTCGGATGCTGGCGGTCCTCGTTCACCACCGCCATGACGTCAACGCAACTCAGCCCGGTCTCTCCGACGTGCGGGCCGAAGCGGTGGCGCCGGACCAGGCGCAGCCGTGGGACTACTGAATCGCCCGATCCCGTCACAAACCGGCTAGGCCGATGGGATCGGCGGGCCAGCCAGGATGGGTGGTCACCGTTCCGGCCGCATGGATGTTTGTGGCGGGAGTCGTTGCTTGTTGGCGGCCAGGTTGTCTTTGGCTTCGTCGAAGCTGCGGTATATCCGCTGTTGCAGGTGTGCGTCGGCGAAATGTTCCGCCAGTTGGTGACGGAAGAAGGCGTTACTCGAGTAGCGGGTGATCGATCGAAAGTACCTCTCCGTGTTGTGCCGGACCATCTCGCGGTACCGGTCGGCCGCGGCCGGTCCGCGGGAGAAGTTGTCGTAGTTGACCACGACATTGAGTTTGCCGCCGAACGCCGACAGCCGCTCGTCGAGGAACTGAGCCAGTGCCTCGGCGTCCTGCAGGGTTTCCAAGTGCAGCCCTTCCAGGTTGAGGTACAGCACGTCGTCGTCGGGGTGGTGGACCAGCCGCTCATCAAGGGTGAGTACCGGCCGCCGCTTGAGACCCATCACCGCCGGAAGGAACATCTCCGAGTCCATGATCTTCGGCTCGGCACGCACGATCGGGGTGAATTCCATCCGGTCCAGGACGTCATGCTGCAGGTCGACGCCGGGCGCGATCTCGAGAAGCTCCACTCCGTCTTTGGCGAGGGCAAACACGCACCGCTCCGTGATGCAACGCACCACCTGTCCGCGACGGCGGGCCCGTTCGCCGCTGAACGTGACCTGTCCCACCGCCGCGACGAACTTCGCCCCCCGTCCGGGGTTGCCGATCCGCAACCGCCCGTCTCCGACGGTGATCTCCGAGCCGGTTGAGAAGGTGCCGAGGAAGTACAGCGCGCGGGCGTTCTGGGTGATGTTGATGAATCCGCCGGCGCCGGCGAGCTTGGTGCCGAACCGGCTCACGTTGACGTTGCCGTGCCGGTCGATCTCGGCGAAGCCGAGAAAGGCCTGGTCCAGGCCGCCCCCGTCGTAGAAGTCGAACATGGCAGCCTGGTCGATGATCGCCTGCGGGTGGTGAGTAGCGCCGAAGGACAGCCCGCCGGCCGGGATCCCGCCGATCCCACCGGGCTCCACGGTGAGGGTGATCAGGTCGAGTACGCCCTCCTCGCTGGCCACGGCGGCGACCCCTTCGGGCATGCCGATGCCCAGGTTCACCACCGAGTTGACCGTCAGGTACATCGCAGCTCGACGGGCGATCACCTTCCGCTCATCCAGCGCGAGTGGCACCAGCGGACCGGTGGACGCACCGGCCTCGCCGACGTAGTCAGGGTTGTACTGTTCGGCGAAGGTCTGCGGGTGGTTTCCCGGCGTGGCGACGACGACCGCGTCGACGAGGATGCCGGGGATCTTCACCGCCTGCGGCGAAGGGAAACGCTCGGTCGTGACCCGCTCGACCTGGGCGAGAACGATGCCGCCGGAGTTCCGCACCGCCTGGGCGATCGAGAGCATCTCCACCGTGAGCGCCTCGTGCTCCATCGTGATGTTGCCGTCTTCGTCCGCGGTCGTCCCCCGGATCAGGCCGACGTTGATCGGGAACGCCGGGAAGTACAGGTACTCCTCACCGTCGATCTCGAGGAGTCGAACCAGGTCCTCGGCCGCCCGGCTGTTGATCTTGCCGCCGTCGAGCCGCGGGTCGATGAACGTCCCGAGCCCGACTTTGGTGATCGTGCCCGGCTTGTGCGCGGCGATGTCGCGGAACAGGTGAGAGATCACGCCGAGTGGAAAGCAGTAGGCCTCGATTCGGTTCTCGATCGCCAGCCGGCCGAGGGCGGGCGCGAGGCCCCAGTGCCCGCCGATCGCCCGGCGCACCATGCCGGCGCGGGCCAGATGGTTCAGGCCGCGGGTCGCCCGGTCGCCCTGGCCAGCGCCGAAAACCAGGTTGAGGTCAGCCGGGCTGCCGCTTTGCCGGTAGCGGGTCTCCAGAGCGGCGAGGAGTTCCTCCGGTACGCCGACGCCGACGAAGCCGCCAACCGCGACGGTGTCGCCGTTCAGGACAATCCGCGCTGCGGCTTCGGCGTCGATGACCTTATTGCGCTGCATACCTGTCCTCCCCGCACGCTGGCCTCGGGCAGCCGCCGCCATTCCTCCGCTGGCTGGCTGGGCCGGAGTCCTTCGGCCGGACCGCGCGATGCGGCCGCCGGCTCTACCATCCCGGCCGCTTGGAGCGGCTGCAAGTCCCGCCGGGCCCAGCGGCCGATAGGCCCCCTTGACCGGCGGTCCGGAGCCTGCGACTCTGGGTGCAATCCCATCGGCCAACCGGCGACCCGGGTCCGGTGCAGGCTACTCCTGTTGCGGTGGAACGGGCGTCGGCATGTTCCGGCGGGGCCCTGCGAAGTGGAAGCCTTTGGAAGGAGGTGCCCGGTGGAAGCAGTTTCGCTCACGCCGTTGACGCCGTTGTCTTTCTTGGGCCGGACGGCGGCGGTTTTTCCGGAGAAGACCGCTGTGGTGATGGACGATCGGCGGGTCACCTACCGGGAGTTCGCGGCCGAGGTCACCCGGCTGGCCCGTGCGCTGCGGGCGTCCGGTGTCGCCTCCGGTGACCGGGTCGCGTATCTGTGCCCGAACATTCCGGAGTCGTTGGTGGCGCAGTTCGCCGTGCCGCTGGCCGGCGGCGTGCTAGTGGCGGTCAACACCCGGCTGTCGGGGGAGGAGATCCGTTACATCCTGGACCACAGCGGCGCGGTTCTCCTCGTCATCGACAGCGAGTTCTACCCTCAGGTGGCACCGGTCCTCGACCGGCTGCAGACGGTGAGCGAGGTCGTCCTGGTCGGTGCTGAGGAGCCGCCCGACCCGGGGTCGGCGGTGCTCCCTCATTGCAGCTACGCGCAGTTGCTCGCCCGCGGCTCGGACGAGCCGCTGCTGTGGATCGTCGCGGACGAGCTGGCGCCGATCTCGATCAACTACACGTCGGGGACCACCGGAAAGCCGAAGGGGGTCATCTACTCTCACCGCGGTGCCTACCTGAATGCGTTCGCCCAGATCATGCACGCCCAGCACACCCCGGACAGTGTCTACCTGTGGACGTTGCCGATGTTCCACTGCAACGGCTGGTGCACCGGCTGGGCGCTGACCGCCGTCGCCGGTACCCAGATCTGTCTGCGTGAGGTTCGCGGTGAGGTCATCTGGCGGTTGCTCCGCGAGGAGGGGGTGACCCACCTCAACGGCGCGCCGACGGTGCTGACCACGATCACCGACGCGCCGGACGCGGCGCCGCTGGACCGACCGCTTGTCGTGACCGTCGCCGGCGCCCCACCCAGCCCCAGCGTGATTTCCCGGATGGCCGCGCTCGGCGCGCGGGTGATCCACGTGTATGGCCTCACCGAAACGTACGGCCCGTACACCGTCAACGAGGTCCAGCCGGGTTGGACCGCGGAGACGCCAGAACGGCGCGGCCTGCTCCATTCCCGCCAAGGCGTCGCGATGGTGACCGCCGACCCGGTGCGGGTGGTCGACGCGAACATGCACGACGTCCCCCGCGACGGCACCACGATGGGCGAGATCGTGATGCGTGGCAACACGGTGATGACCGGCTATTACCGCGACCCCGAAGGGACAGCGGAGGCGTTCACAGGCGGCTGGTTCCACTCCGGCGACCTGGGCGTCATGCACCCCGACGGGTACGTCGAACTGCGGGACCGGGCCAAGGACGTGGTCATCTCCGGCGGCGAGAACATCGCCACCATCGAAGTTGAGCACGCCCTCTGCTCCCACCCCTCGGTGCTCGAGGCGGTCGTGGTGGGCGCCCCGGATGAGAAGTGGGGTGAGGTCGTCAAGGCGTTCGTCGTTCTCCGGGCAGGGCAGCAGGCCAGCGAGGATGAGTTGCTCTCGCATGTGCGAACCAAGATCGCTCGGTATAAGGCACCGAAGAGGATCACCTTCGTGGAGGAGCTCGCCAAGACCTCTACCGGCAAGGTTCTGAAGTACGAGCTGCGGGAGAAGGAATGGGCGGGTCATACCCGCCGCATTCAGGGCTGAGGTCGGCCGAGGCCGCTACGACTGTCACTTGAGCCGGCGGCCCGGCATCACACGCGCGTTAGCGGCTGCGCCGGATGTGCTGACCTGATCAGCGGTCGGCTGGTGGCGCCCAGCGCAAATCCTTCGGAGCCCGGTTCGACCTACGCTGCTCGCTGCGCGCGGCCAACCTAGCCCCTATCGTGACACCGTGACTGCGCGGTGTCGCCGGGGAAGCTGGGTGCGCAATGGTTGAGTTGACCTACACCAGTGACGTCGACTTTCATGCGGTGCTCACTGACGGTAACCTGGTTCATCTGCGGCCACCGGTGGGCCGCGACCGACCTGCGTTGCTCGCGCTGCACGAAGGGCTGTCCGAGCGCAGCGCGTACTTCCGTTATTTCTCGCTGTCCCGCCAGGCCGGCGAGGCACACGTCGATCACCTGCTTGGTGCCCGGGACGCCTCCGCTGGGCCCGTCGGCGCTATGGCCAGTCTTATCGCCCTGATCGGCGGTGAGGTTTCGGGCTTGGCGAGCTACGAACGGCTGCCGAGTCAGGACGAAGCCGAGGTGGCGCTGCTCGTCGATGACGACCATCAAGGGCTAGGTGTCGGCACCTTGCTGCTGGAGGCGCTCGCGGTGCACGCCATCTCCAACGGGGTCGCTCGACTGGTCGCCGAAGTACTGCCCAACAACACACACATGTTGAATGTGTTCCGCAGCGCCGGGTTCGCCGCGCACACCCGGTACGCCGACGGCACCGTGCACGTCGATCTGCCCCTCGCTCGCACCGCGGCGTTGCTGGACGCGGCCGGCGAGCGGGAGCGGGCGGCAGCGGCTCAGTCGATCACCCGCCTGCTGGCTCCGGACAGCATCGCCGTGATCGGCGCCGGCCGGACAACCGGCATGGGGCGCGATCTCGTCCGCAGCCTGGTCGACGGCGGTTTCACCGGAGACTTGTATCCGGTGAACCCGAACGCGCGCACTGTTTACGACCGGCCGGCGGTGGCCACCGCAGCGGATCTGCCGCCGGGCGTCGGGCTGGCGTTCGTGGCCGTGCCAGCCGGCGGCGTGTTGCAGGTCGCTGCGGAGTGCGCCGCCGCTGGCGTCCGCAACCTCGTCGTGGTGGCATCCGGGTTCTCCGAAATGGGATCCGTGGGGGAGAACGTGGAACGCCAACTTGTGGTGTTGGCCCGGCGGGCCGGGATGCGGGTGGTCGGCCCCAACTGTCTGGGGGTCGTGAACACCGCGCCAGCGATCCGGTTGAACGCCACCGTGGCTGGAGCCCGACCGCTACCCGGGCGGCTTGGCATCATGTCCCAGTCCGGCGCGTTGGGCACCGCGCTGCTGGACGCCGTCACCTCTCGAGGGTTGGGCGTGTCGACCTTTGTCTCGGTCGGCAACAAGGCCGACGTCAGCAGCAACGACATGCTGCTGTACTGGGAGCAGGACGAGGCCACCGACGTGGCCGCGCTGTACATCGACTCCTTCGGCAATCCCGGCAAGTTCGCCCGGATCGCCCGCCGGGTCGCCCGTCGGAAGCCGGTGCTCGTTATAAAGCCCGGCCGCGGTGCCGCGGGTCCGGTGCCGGCGCGCCACGCCGCTGCTCTGGACCGGGTGGCCACCGAGGATGCCCTGTTCACCCAGGCGGGTGTGCTGCGGGTTAACTCGGTGCCGGAGTTGCTGGCGGTGGCCGATGTGCTGCTGTCCCAGCCGCTGCCGCCCGGCCGGGGGGTGGCGGTGCTGAGCAACTCGCGCAGCGTCGGAGTCCTCGCGGGCGATGCCTGCATCGCCGCCGGACTCGAGATAAGGACACTGAGCGCACCGACCCAGGACGCTGTTCAAGCGAGCGCGCCGGGGAGCACCGTGGTCGCCAACCCGGTGGACCTCACCGCCGCCGCCGGCCCGGCGGAGTACGCGACCGCGATCGGTGCGCTGCTGGCGGCCGGCGAGGTGGATGCGCTGCTGGTAGTCCACACCACGCTGCACGGCGGCGGTCATGACGAAGTGGCGGCCGCGGTGAACGCCGCCGCGGTCGGCTCAGCCAAGCCGGTCCTTGCCGGCTACGTGGGCGGAGGCGCCGCCGCCCTTGATCGTGATGTTGTGTCGCGCAGCGGCGTGCCGACCTTCGACTACCCGGAAGTGGCTGCCGGTGCGTTGGCCCAGGCCGCCGAGTACGCCGAGTGGCGCCGCCAACCCGGGGGCCAGACGCCGGAGTTTGCCGATGTCCAGCCGGTTGCCACCCGCCAACGCCTCCGGGAGGTTCTGGTCGTCCGACCGGGCGGCTGTTGGGTTCCTCATTCGGTGGTCACGGAGGTGCTCGGCGACTACGGCGTGCCGTTAGCGCCCGGTTCCGTGGTGCGCAGCCCGGCTCAGGCCGCGGAGTTCGCCGATGGGCTGGGCAGCGCGGTGGGTCTAAGCGCGCTCAACCCCGATCTCGGCTCGGCCCCTGCCGACGGGGCGGTGCGCCTCGGCTTACCTGACGGGGCCGCGGCCTGGCAGGCCTACGCCGAGATGGCCGCCCGGCTGGGGGAGCGGATGGGCGGCGGCGCCGTGGCGCGGCCGATGGTTGCCGGCGGCTCCGAGTTGGTCATCCGGGTCGCGCAGGACTGGCTGTTCGGGCCGGTCATCATGCTCGGCTTCGGCGGCGACACCGGGGATCTGATGGCGGACCGCAGCTACCGGCTGCTGCCGCTGACCGATCTCGACGCCGATCGGCTGATCTCATCGCTGCGCTTTTCCCCGCTGCTGTTCGGCTACCACGACCAGCCGCCGGCGGACGTCGAGGCGCTGAGGGGCGTGCTGCTGCGAGTGGCCGCGCTGATCGAGGACGTTCCGCAGGTCGCGGAGCTGACGCTCAATCCCGTGGTCGTCTCCCAAAGCGGCACGGTCGTCGGTGCCGCGCGAATGCGGGTGGCGCCGCCCGAGCCGCATCCATCGGTCTGGCTTCCGCGGCTCAAGGAGAATGAGGACCGACGGCCAATCCCCGGCTGAGAGCCCGCCAGATTCGCGGTTGCTCGACGAGCGTCCCACCGAGCCCGTTTACGCGAAGGGCCAGCTGTAGTCCCCCGCGGGGCTATCGCCCAGGGCGGCCCCCGGATCGGTCGTCAACTTGCGGTTGATCGCCGACACGTGCCGCTGCAACATCCTCGGCGACATGTCCAGCTCGCGGCTGATATTGGCTTCGGTTAGGGCGGTCGTCTGATAGGCGAGGACCTGCAACTCGCGGTCCGTCAAGGAACTGTTCGGCAGGACGGGCTGGGCGTTTCGTGGCATGGCTGGTTTCCTCGGCGAGGTCACCTGGGGGCCGGCGTTGAGCTGAAGGCTCGCGGGTGCAGCTGGCTTGCGCGGCTGCCCCGACCCGGGTTGGCTGATGCTCAGCACGGTGAGCCTACGCCGTCCTCACGGAGAACATGCCAGCGGCCGTCCCGAGGGACGAAGCGGCCCGGCGAAATGGGCTGCACTCATGACCGGCCGTGTGACCGTCGGAGTTGAGGGTTCCGATTCCTCGAAGGCGGCGCTGGACTGGTCCTTCCAGCTGGCGCGCGGCTGCGAAACGCCCGTCTCACCTGGGTCCGCAAGCTGGTGAGGGCAACGGGCGTGCAGCGCCTGCCCAAGGCGAGTCAGTTGTTGGCCTAACCCCCTGCTGCTGCTCCCGATCCTGCACGGCCGGCAGGTGGACGGACGTAATCCTCTCGAAGTGAGGACTTTCAATGATCCACTTTCTCAGATGAACCATGAGACTACTGACATAGGTTATTCAAAGGCCCAATTGAGGGTCACTACAGGAGAAGGCAAAATGGCCGTCCTTGAACATCATCAACCGACCGCCGGTAGCGGCACGGGGTTCGACTATCAGGCCGCGGAGTTCACTCCAGCCAGAATGTCGCGGATCGCTCCGGTCGTCTGGGCGCTCACCCGTGTCAGTCTCGGCTTCGTCTTCCTCTGGGCATTCCTCGACAAGACCTTCGGACTTGGTTTTGCGACCCCTAGCGCCAAGGCATGGATCTCCGGTGGCTCGCCCACGACCGGCTTCCTCAAGGGTGTCCAGGGGCCGTTCGCTGGGATGTTCCACGGCATGGCCGGTGTCGCGGCGGTCAATTGGCTGTTCATGCTCGCCCTCCTCGGCATTGGCCTGGGGCTGATCCTTGGCGTCGCAATGCGGATCACCGCGGCCTCGGCAACCGCACTGTTGGTGTTCATGTGGATGGCGTCCTTACCGCTCCAGACCAACCCGTTCCTCGACGATCGCTTGATCTACGCCCTCGTCGTCATTGGGCTGGCCATCAGCGGTGCCGGTGCGAGGTACAGCCTTAGTCGGGCCTGGGCGCGTATCCCGGTTGTGGCACGGCTGCCGATCCTTAGGTAACGCTGCAACGAAATCGGCGGTGAGTCCCCCGTAACCGGGCGGCCTCATTGCCGATTTCGTGGATTACCGCGGCCGGCTGCGGGTCTATGCCGGCCGCACCCACCTTGGCCCGGCCTGCGCCACGGCCCGCTTCGAAGCCGCCCGCGCGGCCGCCGCCCTCACTGCGCAGCTCGGCCCGGGCTGGTCCCTCGCCGTGCAGCCTGTCCTCGCCTTCACCGGCAGCCGCCCGGGTTCACCGTTGACGGGGTCCCCGCCGCCGCCGGTGCCCGTCCTGGCTATCCCACCGACCAGCCGGTACACCTCACCCCGATGTAGGCCGGCGCAGCTCGCCGCGGCCAGCCGACCTCGGCTGCCTATCCGATCCCCAGCGGCAATGGCACATTGGCGCTGACCTCCCTTCTTCCTCCTGCTCCCTTTTCCTTTGGGACGTGCCGAACCCCACCGTTCCCTGGCGATGACGAAGACGACGTCAAGCGCCAAGTGGGCCACGCCGCGCCGGTGAATCGAGAGCACTGATCAGCCGGGTCACCTGCCGGGCGCGGCCAGCGCAATAGGCTCGATCGGCGTGTGATCACGACTCCTGAACTCCCGCGCCCGGTGCGCACCGCGCACTCCGGCAAGAGCATGCGCCCCGCGCAGAGCGGCCCCGCCGTTTGGGCGGGACGCGCACTACACGTGTAGCGCGGGCACCGGCCGGTGTGCTCGCGGCTTCAATACGATCAATAGGAGAGGCCCGCGAGAAGCCCTCGCCGCGGGTGATGGCATCGCGTGGAGTAGCACTCAACGGTTTTCCCACTTGCGGTCTGTAGAAGTGAGCACTAGGTTCGCAGGCGAAGCTCGAATCCAGTCAACGGAGATCCGCATGGACAGTCAAGCCCCACGCGCTCGAGCCGAAGCCCTCCTCGCAGCGTGGAATCGACGCGACTTCGAGGCAGTCGCCGATAACGTCAGCCCGCAGGTCGTTCTGGTGGACCATATTCGTGGCCGCACGACCGAAGGTCCGGAAGCCTATGTCAACCGCTTCAAGCCGATCTTGGATGCGTTCCCCGACATGAAGGGGGAAACCGTGTCCCTCGTGGTGGAGGGCAACGCGCTTGCGCACGAAATTGTTTGGCGCGGTCGACACACTGCCCCGCTTGAGCTCCGTAGCGGAACGGTTCCGCCTACAAATGAGCGCGTCACTGTGAATCTCTCCGCCCACATGGAGGTCGACGAAGAGAGCAAGCCGACCATAATACGTACGTACGGCACCACGGCTGAGGTGCCGGTCGTCGCTCACGCGGTCGGGTCCGGCTGAGTACGAGGGCAGGGTGATCCACCGCGATGCCGTCGACGCCGGCGCGGGATCCGAGCCCGTTTCGCGTGATCAGCTTCGCCACCGTGTTGCTCTCGGTGTGTGGCAGGTTGCGATAAGTGGCACCACCCACCCCCGACACCCAGGCTTGTGTGAACACGATGAAGGCAAGCCAGGGCGGTGATGACCCACCAGCGGTGGCGGACGGCGAAACGCGCGAAGGAACGCAGCTACCGCGGCCATCCTCACCGCTGAGCATCCCGACGTGGCGATCGTCGTATTGACCACCTATTCCGACGACACTAGCGTTCTTGCCGCGTTACGGGCCGGCGCCGGCGGCTACCTGACCAAGGACGCCGACCGGGCCGACATCGCTGCCGCGCTACCCAGTGCGGCAGGCGGGCTGTCGGTACTCGGCCCGACCATTCAGGCTGCCCTGCTCGCTGCCGCCGGTTCCACACACGGCTCGCCCTCAACGGCGCGAGCCGCCGCCCGACGGGCTCACCGCTCGGGAATGGGAGATCCTGGGCCTCGTCGCACAGGGACTGACGAACCCCGAGATCGTGCAAACGCTGGTGCTGAGCCACCACACGGTCAAGACCCACCTCAACCGGATCTTCACCAAGACCGGCTCGCGGGACCGAGCCGCCGCCATCCGCTACGCCCAGGCCTACGGACTCGGCTGACAACCCGCCTCCACCCGACGCCACCACTGCCAGCGCGGTGGGCCATCCGCTGGGCGGGTCCGGCGGTACGCGGAGACTGGACCGGAGATGCGGTGTCGTCTTCCTCACGCATCCGCGGTCGCCAACATTGTGCGCAGGCGGGGCATGAAACGGCGCTGGCCGTCGTTGAGCCGGCCGCCGAGCAAGGCGTCCATAGCCTCGAGATCGACGGGTGGCGGCGCGTTCTCCGGGCGGGGGAGCACGGCAGCCGCCTCCGCAGCAAGGGCCTGAACCTCCGCTTCGCTGGTGACCGAGTCGAGGGAGCGATACCGCCGCAGCAGCGAATCCAGCGTGGCCATGCGAGCGGGATCGGTCAGCAGTTCGTGAGCGGCATCGATCACGCCGGCAATGCCGCCCGGGTGCAGTGCGTCGAGCAGGTCAGCAGCCTGCACTTCTTGGGGCGCGAGGGCCTCATCGGCGCCCAGCTGCCCGTACTCGGCGCCCGCGCCAGCGTGTCCGCCGGATCGTCCAGGCTGTCGGCGTCGACAGCGTGTTCGAGCCGGTCGCGAAGCCGGGTCAGGCGTTCGATCTCCTCGGTCAGTTCGCCCGCGAGGACCCGCAAGCTGTCGGACAGGTCGCCGCTGTTGCTGTGGCCGACGCGGTCGACAATCCGCGCGACCGGCATTCCGAGTGCTCGCAGGCGGGCTATCCTGACCAGCGCGATCAGATCGGCGGTGCCGTAACGGCGGTAGCCGGAACTGTCTCTGGCGGGTTCGGGCAACAGCCCGACGGCGTGATAGTGCCGAACCGCGCGTGGGGTGAGTCCGCTCAGGCGGGCGATGTCTCCGATCAACAGACCGGCCCTGTGCGGGCCGGGTTTAGGTGTGGTCATGACGACGACTGAACGCCTTCCCGCTGCGTCACGGTCAAGCCGACTGTGTCCCCCGACGGCGAACACGGCCTACGGTAAGTTCGCGCGGCTGTCTCGCCGAGCGGGCTGACCAGCAACATCGGCCTACGGGCGAGACAGTTCAGCAGGCGGCTCGTGTTCTCGACGCGCACCCGGGTGGGACCCTATGTCGGGCAGCCCGTCATGATTCTGTCGGCGTCGCGGTGCAGCCCCGGATTCCGCCGGCTGCGCAGCTGAACCTCTACGGCTATCCTGTCGCGCGTGGACGTCAGGGGGCGGTTGAGATTCCCGCTTAGGGGACCGCTCCGCGGCTGGGGTCGCGTAACGCCACGCCGACGCGTCGTGGCGGCGGCAGGTCTGCTCTTGGCCGTGCTCCTTATTGCTGCTGTGGCGATCGGCCGGTCCTCTCACACGACAGCGGACCGCCCGTGGCTGAACGCCGGCGAGGATGTGGAGTTGCGGGTCAGCCAGCTGCTGGGCCGACTGACGCTCGATGAGAAGGCCCGGCTGCTGTACGGGGTAGCTCCGCCGGCGTCCAGCGGGGCGGTCGGCTACGTACCGGGGATTACCCGCCTGGGGGTACCGCCACTGGTGCTGTCCGACGGCCCGGTGGGTTTGCGTGATTCGGCCAGGGCCAGCACCGCCCGGCCCGCGACCGCGCTGCCGGCAAGCGTGTCGCTGGCGGCGTCATTCGACCTGGCGTTGGCCGAGGCGTACGGGCAGACGCTGGGCCGGGAGGCACGGGCCCGGGGGGTCGATGTGCTTTACGGCCCGGCGATGAATATCGTCCGGGTGCCGGTGGGTGGCCGGAACTTCGAATACTTCTCCGAGGACCCCAACCTGACCGGACAGCTGGCAGCCTCGTACGTACGGGGAGTGCAGAGCCAGCGGGTCGCCGCCCAGATCAAGCACTTCGCCCTGAACAGCCAGGAAAACGCCCGGAAGACGGCGAGCTCGAATGCCAGCGAACGCACGATGCGGGAGATCTACCTGCCGGGATGGCATATGGCGGTTACGGTCGGACATCCATGGTCGGTGATGTGCGGGAACAACCGGGTCAACGGCACCTACGCCTGCCAGAGCACGGCCCTACTGCATGACATC
Source organism: uncultured Actinomycetota bacterium (assembly GCA_963814355.1). GTDB lineage: Bacteria > Actinomycetota > Actinomycetes > JADGOV01 > JADGOV01 > JADGOV01. The sequence continues at coordinate 206,769 of CAWFCZ010000005.1, forward strand.
CTGAAAGATGAGTGGCGCTTCGACGGCATGGTCGGCTCGGACTATGCGGCAACGCACTCGGCGGTGGAGTCGCTGAAGGCGGGGCTCGACCAGTCTTTCACTCTCAAGGACTGGGGCGCCTATTATCGCGACCTGCCCAGGCTGGTCGCGAACGGCGAGATCCCGTTGGCGTCGGTCAACGAGCGGGTGCGACGGGTACTGCGGACGATGTTCCGGATCGGGCTGTTCGACAGCAGCCGCAGTGCCGTCAAGGTTGACGCAGCAGCCGACGGACGGTTCGCTCGTCGGGCCGCTGAAGAAGGCACCGTGCTGCTGCGCAACGACGCCGGCCTGTTGCCGCTGCGGGCGGGATCGGTGCGCTCCATCGCCGTCATCGGCGCGGGCGTCAAGACCGCGTATACCGGCGGCGGCGGGTCCAGTCACGTAATCCCGTTCTACACCGTCTCCCCGGTGCAGGGGATTACCGCCCGGGCCGGGGCCGGGGTGAACGTCACCGTCGACGACGGCGCCGTCACCGCCCGGGCCGCTGCCACGGCCGCCGCGGCGGACGTGGCAGTCGTGATCGTCGGTGACGTCGCCAAGGAGGGGGCCGATCGCCCGAGCATGGATCTACCGGGCAACCAGAATGCATTGATCGGTGCGGTGGTCGCGGCCAACCCACGGACCGCCGTGGTGCTGAACACCGGCGCGCCGGTGACCATGCCATGGATCAGTCGAGTGCGTACCCTGCTCGAGGCGTGGTACCCCGGGGAAGAGGACGGGAATGCCCTGGCGGCGATCCTCTTCGGAGACGCCGACCCGTCCGGGCGGCTCCCGGTGACCTTCCCGACCACCGCCGCACAAGATCCTGCCATGGGCATGCCGCGATACCCGGCCGGGCCGCGCGGCTACGACTACGCCGAGGGTCTCGACGTCGGCTACCGGGGTTTCGACCACCGAAGCCTGACTCCGCTGTTTCCGTTCGGGTACGGCCTCTCCTACACGACTTTCGCCTATTCCCGGCTGACCGTCCGCCCAGCGCCCCGGAGCTCCGACGTGAAGGTGTCCTGCACCGTCACCAACAAGGGCTCCCGAACGGGCGTCGCCGTGGCGCAGGTGTATGTACGGTTCCCGACGGCGGCCGGCGAGCCACCGCAGCAGCTCGAGGCGTTCGACCGGGTGAGCCTGAAGGCCGGGATGAGCCAGCGGATTGTGATGACGCTGCCGCGGCGTGCTTTCCAATACTGGGCCGGCGCCGGGTGGGCGATCGCCCCCGGCGCCTATCGAGTGTCAGTCGGGTCTTCCTCGCGCAACCTCCCCATCACCGCCTCATTCCGACCGCCGGCCGAGTAGGCGCCAGATCATTTCTGCTGCCTCGCAGGTATCGATCTCGAGGCAGTCAGGGCACGGTCTACGGCGACACCTGGGGCCTCGGAGGTGGTTCGCTCGCAAGACTTGAACATTCCCGCGACCGATCCGCTTTACGTGGATGGACATTGGGCTGCCTGGGGCTATTCGGTACTCAGCTTTCGGGCTCCCTGGATCACCCGGCCGCCCTGGCCCGCAATACCATCGTCTTCGGCGAGCACATCTACGACGGCTCACCACCCTGCCCACCCACCCAGCAGCGGACCTTCGAACTCCTCGGCGACTATCCCGCTCACGCTCGGGTCGACAGAGCCGAGCCGCCTCCACCGAAGAACCCCCAGCCCACCCGTGGTTCTTCCGATCAAGATCACGAAACTCTGATCTGGCACGACAACCTCCGGGCTTCACCCCCGAGATGATCATGCCGGAAACGTCGGTCCCGCGGGCGCCGCAACAGGGCCCGAATTCCTGCTCAAAAGTCACCTAGGTTGGTAAGTCAAACCCACCAATCTCTACTTGCAGAGAAAGTCGCTCTTATGCCCTTTCCGTGGGCGACTGGGAGGCCTGCCATCCCATACTCGGTTCCCTGCCTGCCGGCAGCTCCCCGCCCTCAGGGCCCTCGGCCCTGTCGCCTGCCATGAGGATGGGACCGCGCTGAGCGGTTTTCTGCCAGCCACATGGGACCACCTGGGTTGCCAGTCATCGGACCACCCGGCGCGCCTGGCCGGTGGGTCCTCGATGTCTTCGTTGACTGCCCGCGTCATGTCGCCAGACGCGGAGGTCGTCGAGGGTGGGATTCAGGGAGGTCAGTGCGGTTGAGGTGCGAGAGGTGCTGCGCGCGTGGCTGGAGGGCCACGGGCTGCGGAGGGTGGCCGAGCTGGCGGGGGTGGACCGCAAGACCGCTCGCCGTTACGTCGCCGCTGCCGAGCACGCCGGGCTGTCTCGCGACGCCGACTTCGCGACGGTGACCGACAGCTCCTGAAGTTCCTCCGCAAGATCGAACGCGAGACACCCAAGGGTCTGCAGGTGCACCTGGTCTGCGACGACTGCAGCGCTCACAAACACGCCGACGTCACGGCGTGGCTGGCCAGCGCCCTCGCTTCCACATGCACTTCACCCCTAGCTCGTCGTCCTGGTTGAACCTGGTCGTGCGCTGGTTTCGTGAGCTGACCGACAAAGCGCTACGGCGCGGGGTCTCCACTCCGCCTCAGACTTGATCGCCAAGATCGAGGACTACCTCAACGCGCGCAACGACGACCCGAAACCGTTCGTCTGGACCGCCACCGCCCAGGAGATCCTCGCCACAGTCGCCCGCCGACGCGCGTGCTGTTCCTATCCAAAGCGCATGCCTACGCCAGCACCGGCTTCGGACTGCTGTTCGGCTCGATCACCGCGGTGTCGGACGCCCAGCTGCGCCGGCTGTTCCTGCTCACCGGCCTGGTGACTGCCGTCCTCGCCGTGCTCTGGCGGCCGCTCTGGTTCGCCTCTGTCGACCCAGAAACCGCCGCCGCCCCGCGGCGTGCCGATCCGTGCACTCGCCGTCGCGTTCCCAGTCCTCCTAGCCGTGGCCGTCGCCCAGGCCATCCAGGTCACCGGGGTACTCCTGATCCTCACTCTCGTCGTCACCCCTGCCGCCGCCGCGAACCGAATCAGCCCGAACCCGAGTCACGCCGTCCTGCTCTCGATCGCGCTCGCCGCGGCCGCGACCCTCGGCGGCATCATCGCCGGCTTGCAGTGGAACGCTCCGGTCAGCTTCTTCCTCGCAACGTTCTCCTTCACCGCCTACGTGGGCGCCCGGCTATGGGACGTCCTGCGCCGCCGGCCGCGGTTGATCGCCCGGTCTCGGACGACTGCCCCACCCTCGTCCAACCGCGAACGGGACCGACCCGCTAGCGAGGTCTAACCAACCCGCGACGAGAAGCCAAAGCGATCACCAGGCCCCATCGCCGGCGTTCCACGCCGCTGGCTAGCCAGGAGCCGGCGCTGGTTCTCGCGTTGTCCGTAGGAGCCTCCGCCGTCTTCGCGCTGTCGCAGTTCGTCGCGGCGCTCCTCAACCGACGCCCCCTCAGCGCGCAAGCTACCGTGTTTGTCCCCTTCCGGGCACAATTTCACGTTCACGGAGCGGTTGCATGCAGAGGTTGTCACTGTCGAGTGAGCCGGTGGCCTCCAGCAGGGCGCCCCTTGCTGGCCGCCTGGTCGCTGCAACCCGGTCGATGTCCAGTTGAGGCGCAGCGGAGGCATCACCGTCCCGCTCGGGGAGCGCTCTCAGGGTGGTGCATACGCAGTGGCCCTGGGCTGGCGAGGAGTGACTGTCCCGGTGGGTAGCCGTGTGGGTTCAGCAGGCGATCTTGTGCCGAACATGGCCTTGGCCGGCTGTGGGTGTGCGAAGAGGAAACCTTGGCCGTACTCGGCGGCGGCAGCGCGGAGCCGGTCGGCTTGGTCTTGGTACTCGATGCCTTCGGCGACTACTGAGAGGCCGAACGCGTGCGCGGCGGCGACGATGAGTCGAACCAGTCCCTGATAAACGGGGTCGGTTGAAGCGACGAAGCTGCGGTCGATCTTGATCGTATCGACCGGCAGCTTGGGTAGTTGGCCGATCGAGGTGAATCCGGTGCCGAAGTCGTCGATGGCGATCTGCACGCCCAGCGTGCGCAGTGCCTGCATATTGCAGGTAGCGATCGGGTCATCGACGAGGACGGTTTCGGTCAGCTCGATGGTGAGTCGGCGTGGGTCTATGCCGGAGGTAGTGAGCGCGTCGGTGACGTCGGTGAGGAGTTGACTGCTCACCAAGTGTCGGCCCGAGATGTTGACGGCCAGGGTGAGGTCGGAGGTACTGGGGTCGAATTGCTCCCATCGTGCGAGTTGTTCGGTGCCTTCGTGCAACGCCCATCGACCAATGTCGTTGACCAGGGCCGATTGCTCCGCGACCGGGATGAACTCGTCTGGTCCGACCAGCCCGTACCCGGGCCGAACCCATCTGATGAGGGCCTCTACGCCCGTGGTGTGGCCGCTACTCAGATCGATAACGGTCTGGTAGTACAGGACGAACTCGTTGTTGACCATGCCGGCAGCGATGGCCTGTTCGAGCTCTGCCCGCTCTTTGAGCTCGGTTCGCAGAGCGTCGTCGAAGACATCGACTCGCCCACGTCCGGCGTTCTTCGCCCGGTAAACCGCTGAGTCAGCCTCCCGCAACAGCCGGTCAGCATCGACGTAGCCGTCACGGCAGAACGCGACGCCGACGCTTGCCCCGATGCGTAGCGCCCGCGTGTCGATGACTACCTCCGCCGATACCTGCTCAACGAGGCGTTCGGCGATCTTGACGACCTCGGCCTCGTCGCTGATGTTTTCGAGCAGCACGACGAACTCGTCGCCTCCGAGCCTGGCGACGCTGTCCCCGTCACGTACCACCAGCAGCATCCGACGAGCGACGCTCTGCAAGACATCATCGCCGGCGGCGTGACCGAAGGTGTCGTTGACCGCCTTGAAGTGGTCGAGGTCGATAAACATGAGCGCCGTCTTCGTCGAGGAACGCTGAGCCCGGTGCAGGGCCTGCTCGATGAGCATGAGCGCCTGGGCACGGTTGGGCAGTTCGGTAAGCGCATCGTGGGCAGCCCGGTGGGCCAGTTCTCGTTGGGCGACCTCGCGGTCGTGGATTGCGCTGATGATCGAGGCCACCGAGGAATGCACCACCTGGCCCAGCGGACCTGGTAGCGCCCGGCGGACCACGGGGCTGTCGAGGTCACCGGCAGCGACGGCTGCGGCCTGCGCTTCGACGTTGCGCAGGCTGGCCACTGAGCTGGACAGTGCCCGCGCAACGGTTCGGACCTCGCGAGGACCGCTGACGTGTACGTCCGTCAGCTCCCCCAGGCTGATTCGGGTAGCTTGTTCTGCCAGCCGGTCTAGTGGCTGGGTGATGGACCGTCTGATTTGCACCGCGATCGCGATGCTGAGTGAGACCAGCAGCAGGGCAGCCGCGATGATCCAGGCCAAGGCTCCGATGGCTCTGTGACGCTGCGCGCGCCCTGCCGCCAGAGCGCGATCGAGGGCGAGGTCGAGAACAGCCTGGTAGGCATGGTTGCGCGAACCGTCCACGATGATCAGTTCGATAATCTGGGCGGTGGGCACTGCTGCCGTGGAGGTGACGTGCGAGGCCAGGAACTGATTGAACTCGCGGACTTCCGGGGTGGCGTTGGCGGCATTCCACTGCCCGGCGACGTACGGAGCGGACTGTCGGGCTACGGCTGCTGAGGCGCCTGCGGAGGTGCCCCACGCCTGCGCCCAGGCCGTGCGGAGCTCAGCAGGCGTGCCACCGTTGAGGAACTGTGTTGCGCTGAATAGAATGAGTTCTTGCGCGGCGGCCTGCGCAGCTCGCATCGTCAGGTCGGCGTCGTGGAGCGCCTGGATCTCTGCGGAGTCGATGCCGTCCTTGGTCGCCGCACTGACCTCGGCATACTCCGTCGAGGCCATCGTCGCCAGGAACGAGGTTATGCTCGTCATCGCGGTCGGGACGGTCTTGGGATTGTCCAGGCGCGCGCGCACCCGCGCCAGTTCCACACCGTAGCCCCGACCGTCATCGGCGACCGGGGGATAGCCAGCCAACGCGGCCACAGCGGTGTTGGTGGCGAGACGTAGGCTCGGGAGTCGCTGGATGATGGCTGCGGCGGCCTGCAAGGTCGACGCGGGCACAGCTGAAGAACCGCCGACAAACAAGGCCGGGTTCCTTGCGGCGGTGGCCGAGAGGGCCGGCAGGACCTCCTGTTGGAAAGCGCTGCGGGCCGCGTCCACCGCCGCAGCGCTGCGGATGTGCTCCTCGGCCCCGCTCGCCGCTCGAACACTGCTGGTCCGGTCACCGACCTGAAGCGCGGTGGCTACCCCCACACCGACCAACGGAACCAGGACCAACGCCAACAGCCGGACACGCAGACGACCGCCGTCATGAACGGGCCGTCGACGAACCAGGTGCATAAGCTCCTATCGGTCGACCACACCGAAACCTGACGGCTTCAGTCACGCGTCTTGCACCCCTCAAGCAACGTCGAGACTGACCGATAAGGCTGAGAGGTCACCCGGCAGCGGGCGACTGGACCCATCCATCGGCAGAGATCGCACAGAACTACTACCGGCAGCGGAATCACCCCAGGAGCGAGACATTGATGGCTGACTCTGACACGCCAAGGGGCATTGCACTGCGCCGCCACACGGTCATGGTTGCGGGTGCGCTTGCCGTCGTCGCAGGCATCGCTGGTTGCAGCAGCGCCGACAGCGAGTCCCCGCGATCATCACCGTCCACGACGGCGGCGACGCCGATCACGCCGGACCCAGCGTCCACAGCGAACGGCGCCACCGTCACCGCGATAAAGACCGCATACATCAGGTTCTTCAACCCGGCAACGTCGCTCAATGAGTCGGTGAGGCTGCTCGAGGACGGCCCGGCATTCAAGGGAACCCTCGAGAGGCAGGCCAAAACCTCGTTCGCCAAGACAACCACGGCTACCGTCTCCACGGTGACGATGGACTCACCAGACAAGGCGACCGTCGTTTACAGCCTCCTGCTCTCCGGAGCGCCGGTATTGGTGAACACGACCGGCTCCGCCGTCCACGAGAGCGGAACGTGGAAAGTCGCGAGCGCAACGTTCTGCGGCCTGCTTACCACGCAGGGGCCAGCGCCACCGGTCTGCGCGCGGGCCACCGCGAGGGTCGCACCGAAGTGACCGAGGCCGCGCAACAGACCGTTGTCGCCTTCAGTAGGTGCCGACGCAACATCGAGGCCGAAGGTGGTCTCGATCCACGCAGCCAGCGGATCAACGACGAGATCCTCGTACGTGCCGGGCGGTGTCGGCCGCTCCACCCTTCCACCGTGGCCAGGCCGGGCCGGCGGGTGTCCGTCTTCACCCGGGGAGTCCCGGCCCTTGCCGGCGCCTGCCGTCCGAGCGCAGGAGCCGCGCGCAGCTGACGGACCACGGCCGAGGACCGGTACGCCGCGGCGACCTTCTCGAGTACTGGCACATCGCCGGGCAGGTCGTCGCCGCGCAGCGCCGGTGCACCCGGCGTACGGCGGGAGTCGGCTCGCCAGCCCGCGGCCTTGGCGTCGACCGCAGCGCCGATCCGCACCGCCTCCACGACCGCTTCCAGGGCTTCCCCGCGCAGCCCGGCGGCCCGACCGCGGCGGGCCGCGTCCTCGGCGGTGGCCTCGTCCATACGGGAGCAGAGCCAGCCGCCCGTCCCGGATCTCGACGACCCGGCGGTAGAGCCGGGGTGGTGGCCCACCTGCAGCGGCTACTCAACGTCGACGGATACGACGTCCTCGCCTTCGACGTCGACGGGGTCACGCTCGTCCTGGATAAGGCGCTGTTGGTCGCGCAGTTCGGACTGAGCGATGGCGCCGTTTTGGCGCTACGCTGGTGCGATGCCCAGCGTACAGATCAAGGACGTCCCGGCTGACGTGCACGCCGAGCTGCGGCGTCGGGCCGCCCGCGCGGGTCAGTCGCTGCAGGAGTACCTGCTCGGCCGGCTCACCGAGGAGGCCCGCACCCCGTCGCTCAACGACCTGCTCGACCGGGTCGAGCGGCACACCGGCGGCAGGGTGCCGATCGCGGAGGCCGTCGCCGCGGTGCGAGCCGAGCGCGACGCCCATTGATCGTCGTCGATGCCAGCGTCCTGGCCACCGCGTTGGGCGACGACAGCGACGACGGCGCCCGGATACGGCGACCGCTGCGCGGCCAGATGTTGGCCGCGCCTGAGATCGTCGATCTCGAGGTGCTGACCGTGTGGCGGCGGCAGTGGCTGCGCCGCGAACTGACCAGCGCCCGAGCCGCCCGGGCGCTCGCCGACTTTCGTGCGCTGCCGCTGCGCCGCGCGCGGCACGGCCCACTGCTGGACCGATGCTGGGAGCTGAGGGAGACGGTGACCGCGTACGACGCGGCCTACGTCGCGCTCGCTGAGGCGCTGGACGTACCGCTGCTCACCGCTGATGGCCGGCTGGCCCGAGCCAGCGGCCCTCGCTGCCCGGTGGAACTGGTCACGTGACGGCGCCGGTCAGCGAACGAAAGCCAAGCAGCGCGGCCTTGCCGTCGCCGAGGTGCAGGTATCGGAGACGGAGACACCGCTGCACAAGCTCGAGACGGTGTACCGGCACCTCGCCGAGAGCCTGCGACCGCCGAGTACGCGCCGAGCGCGTTCCGGCCGGTCCTCGATGCGTGGCTGTTCACCCTGGAGGAGGACGCCGCTCGGCCAGAGTCAGACCATCACGGCGGCCCGGTGCCATGCCCCCACTCACTCATCGAACACTAGTTCGACGACGTCGTTTGTCGCCACCCGCCGCTACCGTTGATCTTGTGCAGGCTCGGAGAAGCCGGCGGTCAGCACGCGGCGCCCTCGGCGCAGCCGCCACGGCAGGGCTGGCGACTCCGGATGCGCCCGGACCGACCGGCGAACCGGTGAAGTGCTACGGGCCGGAGGCGACCCGGTTCACCGCCAAAGCTGCTGCCTCCCGGCGCCACCGCCTATGTCCTCGCCGACCGGGAGCGGGGGGACCGGTACGGCCGTTATCTCAACTGGGTTATGGCACGTGCGTAACGTGCTGCAGCGAGCCGCCGGTATCTGTTGAGAACGGCGTTAGCTGTACGGCTTTCCCAGCGCCCGTAATGTCGTACCCGGGTGCAACCCTGCGGGCATGGTGCGGGTGCAGGCGGTCCGGGGCGAGGGGTGCGAGCTCACGTGGACGCTGCTGGGCGCTGATTATCTGCCGGTGGCGCCGGTGGAGGAGTTTCTGGAGTACGGCCGGCAGCGGGGTTACTCGCCGAACACGGCGAAGGCGTACGCGAGGGCGCTGGCGCTGTGGTGGCAGTACCTGGACGAGCGCGGGCTGGACTGGCAGCGGGTGACGGTAGCGGATCTAGCCGGGTTCAGCACGTGGCTTCGGACCGGAGCGCCGGGCAGTGTGCTGCCGCTGCGACCGGGGTCACCGCGGTCGTCGCCGGCAACGGTGCGGCAGCGGTTCGCGGCGGTGTCCAGCTTCTACGCCTATCACGATCTTGTTGGCGATCGGTTGGCGAGCCGGATCTACCGTCGAGTGTTCGACGGGCCCCGCGGCTACCTGCCGATGCTGGAGCATCTGGAGCGCCGGTCGGGACGGATGCGCAACATGGTCGCCCCACGTCGGGAGCGACGATCAGCGCCGCCGGTGCTCGCCCCGGAGCAGATGGCCGCGATCAAAGAGGCGTGCGCCCGGGTCGTCGATGGGATGTGGGAGGGGTCGGTTCGCAACCGGCTGCTGTGGGCGTTGCTTGAAGACAGCGGGATGCGCCTGGGTGAGGCGCTCGGGTTGCGTCACCGCGACTGGACGACCGGGGTCGGGGACACGCCGTTCCTGGAGGTCCGCCCCGGGTCGCATCCGCATCTGGTGCGCGCCAAGAGCGGGTACCGCAAGCTGTATGTCTCCGATGAGCTGGACGCGCTCTACGGGGAGTGGGTGTGGCAGCTGGCCGATGCGGGCGCAGCGGACGTCGTAGGGAATCTCGACGACGCGTACGTGTTCGTGAACATGGCGGCGGGGGAGCGGTTCGCGCCGTGGACGCCGGCCAGTGTCTACAGCCTGCTGCGGCGGGTTCGCCGCCGCGTCGCCCGGGTGGTGGAGCCAGAGTGGACGCCGCACTGGTTCCGGCACACCCACGTTATCTCCCGTGCCCGTGTCGCCTGAGCGACGTGCGGCGATGCCGTCGGGAGAGGCGTGCCTGATGAGTATCCGGAACTTGTCGGTGCTGCGAGTTACGTTCGCCGGGTGGTGGAGCCAGTCGGTGTTTCCTTCCGTGCCGAGCGGGCCGTCTCACCGGTGGACGGCAGCGAGTGTTGGGTCGTGCTCGACGCTGATCTTCTTCCGCATCGGGAGGCGGGCGAGTTCCTGGGGTGTCTGAGTGGGGCGAGCCGCTCACCGCACACGATCCGCGCCTATGCCGGAAGGACGGCGTTCTTCTTGGGCTGGTGCGCCGCGCAGGGCGTGGACTGGCGGCGGGTCAGCCTGGCCGAGTTGGCCCGGTTCAAGCACTGGGCGGAGGTGAGCCCGACCCGGGCGGGCAGGGTCCGGTCGGGGGCGACGGTCAATGCGATCCTCACCGCGGTTTGCGAGTTCCTGCGTTTTTGCGGCCGGGCCGGGTTGATCGAGGCCGTGGTCGCCGACCGGCTGTCCGAGCCGCGCTGGCTGCGGTTCACTCCGCCGGGTTTCGACGCCGGCGAGTCCGGACAGTTCCGCGCGATACGCGCTCGAGTGTTGCAGGCACGCGCTGCGGTGCCGTTTCCCGAGGCGCTGACAGCCGAGCAGTTCCAGACGTTGCTTGGTCGCTGCCGGCGGCCCCGGGAGCGCTTCTTGGCGGTGTTGCTGCACGACACCGGCCTGCGCATTGGTGAGGGGTTGGGGTTGCGCCGGGCCGATATGCACCTGCTGCCGGACTCGCGCGGCTTGGGTTGTCCGACGGTGGGCGCGCACCTCCACGTGCGCCATCGGGTCAACCCGAACGGGGCGCTGGCCAAGTCCCGGTTTCCGCGCAGCGTGCCGGTCAGCGACGCGGTGCTTGCCTGCTACGCCGACTATCAGCACGAGCGGGCCGCGCTGACCGAGGAGGAGGGGTCGGACCTGGTGCTGGTCAACCTCTACCACGCGCCGCTGGGCGCGCCGATGTCCTACCGGGCGGCGAAGGGCTTCTTCGACCGGCTGGCGCGCGAGTGCGGCTTCCCGGTCCGGCCGCACATGTTCCGCCACACCGCGGCGACGAACTGGGTGCGGGCCGGGGTCGATCTTGATGTGGTGCAGGCGCTGCTCGGGCACGCCTCGCTGGCCTCGACGACCGTTTACCTGCACGCCCGGGACGAGGACAAACGCCGTGCCGTCGAGGTGGTGGCCTCGGGTGGTCGGTTCCGATGAGCGCACCCGCGCTGCGGGCCGTGCAGCCCGATGCCACGCCCGGCGGGGGGATCGAGTCGGGGTGGCGGCAGTGGCTGGCCTCGCGCCTTGACCCGAGCTGGCGGCCCGGCGAGTGGGACGAACGGCTCGCGTTGTTCACCGGCGACCTGAGCAGCGAGCGGACCGCGGCGTGGGCATGCCGCACGCCGGGGTGCCCGAGCGCGACCCGCTACCACCACCGGCGCTGCAACAACTGCCGGAGGTCGCGGGCGAGCCTGGGTGTCGGCTGGGACCAGTTCGACGCCGACCCGCCCCGCCATCGCCTCCGGCCATCCGATCGCGGCGCCTGCCTGGTGCCCGGCTGTCAAGGCGAGCGGCACTGCGTTGGCCTGTGTTTTCGGCACGAGCGGTCGTGGCGGAAGGACCCGGCCGAGCCGGTCGCCTCGTTCGCCGCCCGCGCCCGGCCGCTGGTCCGCGGCGGGGACTGCCGGGTCTCGGGCTGTGGCCGGGAGGCGATCGCGCCCCGGCGGGGGCTGTGCCGGTTCCACGACCAGCGGCTGCACCGCCGCCACGACCTTTCGCGGTTCAGCGCCGAGCAGCTGGCGTCCTGGATCGCCGCCGAGTCACCGCTGCTGGGAATCCACCAGTTCTCCTTGGCCGGGTTGGCGCCGACGGTTCGCCTCGAGCTGCGCTACGCACTGCAGTGCCGCGACGCATCCCCACCACCGCTTGACCCGAGCGCGATGCGGATCTTGACGCGGCGGCTGGCCGGGACCCAGTCGATGCGCGATGCCAACGCCGTGGCCATCTGCGCATCCGGCGGTCAGCAGTACGACGCGATGATCCGCGGACTGTTTCGCGACCTGCGCCGGCACCTGGACCAGGCGTGGGCCGCGTTCACCGGCGTCGACCCGTTCGGCGGCGACGTCTGGCAGGTGGCGCTGCTCGACCTGCAAACGAACGCCTCGCGGCGCTGGCCGGCCACCCGCGGCGTGGTCGACTTCCGTGCCGTCGAACTTCCCTGGCTGCGCGAGGTGGCCAAAGACTGGGCCCGCGCCACTCGGCCGCATCTGCAGCGGCTGCGGGAAACGCTGCGCGCCTGCCAGTCCGCCTCGGTGGTGCTGGTCGCCGCCGGCCGGACCGACCCGACCGAACTGGGCGCCGGAGACTTCACCCGCATCGTCGCCGCACTGCGCGAGCAGCACCGCGATGACGGCAGCTTGTACTCGGCGTCGCATCGCAACCTGCTGACCCACCAGTTCTGCGAGGTGATCGACCACGGCCGCGCCGCCGGTCTGCTGGCCGACGTGCCGGACACCTTCCGAGCCGTCCGCCGACGCTGGCACGTCGCCGAGCAGGCCAACGAAGACGAGCTCGGCAAGGCCCTGCCCGAGTCGGTGATCCGCCAGCTCGATGCCCACCTGCACCTGCTCGGACCGGCCGGCCACGCCGGCTCCATCAGCGGTGAGCAGCTGCGGGCGATGCACCAGACGATCTACCGCATCCTACGCGACACCGGTCGCCGGCCGGGTGAGGTCACCAGCCTGCGGATCGGCTGCATCGAGATGATCGAGGACCAGCACAACCTCGTCTATGACAACCACAAGGCCGGCCGGATGCGCCGGCGGCTGCCGATCACCGAAGAAACCGCAGCGACCATTCTGGACTGGCAGCCTCAACGCGAGCGGTGGTCCACCCCGCCGGCGCAGCGGAACTGGCTGTTCCCCAGTCCACTGCTGCGCGCCCAACAGTCCCAGGGCCACCTCACCGCCTCGGCGGTCGCCGGGGCGTTCAAGGCCTGGGTGGCACGCATCGGCCGCATCGACAGCGAGCTGCTCGGTCCAGACGGCTCGCCCGTCCCCTACGACCCGTCGCTGATCGTGCCGTACGCGCTGCGCCACTCCTACGCCCAACGCCACGCCGACGCCGGCGTCCCCGTCGACGTGCTCAAAGAGCTCATGGACCACGTCTCGGTGACCACCACCATGGGCTACTACCGAATCAGTCTCAAGCGCAAGCAACAGGCCATCCGCTCGGTCGGGGCGCTGGCCACCGACGCGTCGGGCAGGCCAGCGCCGTTCACCGAGCCGGCGGCCTACGAGCGGGCGTCGGTGTCGGTGCCGTTCGGCAACTGCACCGAACCCTCCAACGTCAAGGCCGGAGGCGGTGCCTGCCCAATCCGCTTCCAGTGCGCCGGCTGCGGCTTCTACCGACCCGACCCCTCCTACCTGCCGGCGCTCGAACAGCACATCGCCGAACTGCGCGCCGAACGGGAAACCGCGCGGGCGATGCAGGCCGCCGACTACGTACTCGCCAACCTCACCGCCCAGATCGAGTCGTTCACCGGCGCCGCCGAAACAATGCGCCGCCGACTCGCCGAACTCGGCCCCGCCGAGCGCGCCGACGTCGAAGACGCCAGCCGGCTGCTGCGCCGCGCCAGGGCGGCCCGGCACCTCCCGCTGCTGCCCACCCCCTCGGCCGGGCACGCCGGATGAGCACCGTCCGACCCGGACACAACCCCCGCGCCGACGCGCTCCGCGCGGCCCGGTCGCGAGACAGCCAGGACAAGCGTCGACGCGTCCTCGACGCCCTACAGGCGCTGGAGAACACCGGCACGCCGATCACCGCCGCCCGGCTCGCCGCGGCCGCAGGAGTATCCGCCTGGCTGGTCTACGCCGACGGCGTCCGCGAACACCTCGACGCCGCGCGGCGCCGCCAAGCCGAGCACGACAGCCCACCAACCCCGGCCGTCCCCACGACCGGACGCGAACCCGCCAGCATGGCCAGCCTGCGCACCGACCTCGCCGTCGCCCGCGCCGAAATCCGCCGACTGCGCGCCGAAGGCGACAAACTCCGCAACCGACTACGCCTGCACCTGGGTGCCGAGATCGAGGGACCAGAACGGGCCGAACTCATCGCCCGCGTCGCCGACCTCGAAACCAACGCCCGCCACCTGATCGTCGAACGCGACGCCCGCGCAGCAGAGGCCGACCACGTCCGCCGCCAGGTCCGCGAACTCGAAGACGACCTCACCGCCGCACGAGAAAGCCTGCGCCGCATCATCCGAGAAACCAACACATGACGACGCCGGCCTCGTGGCTGACCTGCCTCACCTGCCTCAGACCACGAAACACCGCCCGACCAGGACACTTTCAAGATCGACTACAGATAACGCTGGCCACCGAGCTGATCAACATGGGGGTGCCGCTGCACGTCGTGCAGCGCTACTTCGGCCACCTGTCCCCGAAAATGACCATGCACTACGCACAGACACTGGAAGAGACCCACCGTCGGGAGTTCCTCCGCTACCGCAAGATCACCGCCGATGGCGGCGAGCTGGACGTCTCCCCGGAGGACCTCTACGACCTGCTCGCGCTCGACCAACGCACCGACCGGGTGCTGCCCAACGGCCTTTGCATGCTTCCACCCCGGGACACCTGCAACCGCGGCAACGCCTGCCTGACCTGCACCAAGTTCGTCACCGACGCCTCCTTCCTCGACGAGCACCGGACCCAGCACGGCCGCCTCCTCGAGCTGGTCACAGCCCGGGACGCGGCGCATCTACAGCGGACCGGCCGGCCGATGTCCGAGGAGAACGTCTGGAAGCGCGAGCGGCTACGCGAGCGCCAAGCCCTCGAGCGCATCATCGGCAAGCTCGAACGAGACGACCTGACCGGTCAAGCGATCCGAGCCCCGGGAGTGCCACGATGACCGAACCGCAGCACGTGACCAACCTGCGTCGGGCGGCCCAGCGGAAGAGCCAGCACGCCGAGACGCGGGTCGACGCGGCGATCCGCGAGCTGGTCCGCGCGGAGAGCCGATCAACTTCCGCTCCGTGCAACGCGAGTCCGGCGCGTCGATTTCCTTCCTCTACGGGCCCAAGATGCGCAACCGCATCCAACAGCTGCGCGACCAACAACACGAGACGCCGGCGCGACCCGCGCCGGCACCGCCGGACCCGGGAACGAGCAGCGTGGTGCGCACCCTGTCCCACCAGCTCACCGAACTGCGAGCCCGCCACCAGCGCGAGACACGCGAACTCCGCGAGGCCCTCGCGGCCGCGCACGCCGAGCTGCTCGCCCTGCGCCGCCAACTGGGCACCAGGGCCACGACCTGACCACGCCTCACCGCAGCTGCCTTCCGGACGAATACTTGTGGAGCGGCGGGGACGCGGGTCAGCGGGTGCGGGTGGTGGCCAGGATCCGAGCGAGGGCGTCTAGGGCGCCGGGCACCAGGCGGTAGTAGGCCCATCGACCTCGTTGCTCTCGCTGCAGCAGCCCGGCGTCGACGAGCACTCTCATGTGGTGCGACACGGTGGGTTGGGACAGCCCGACCGGTGCGGTCAGGTCGCAGATGCACGCCTCCGCGTCCGGTTGACCGGCGATCAAGGACACCAACCGCAACCGGGTCGGTTCGGCCAGCGCCTTGAGTACCCCGGCCAGGCGTTCGGCGGCCGCCTCGTCCAACGCGCCCTCAGTGAGGGGGGAACAGCACGCGGCCAGATCTTCCGCCAGAGCCGGCCCGGTCGCCATGCCTCCAGCATGGCATACCTATTGACACCTGTCGATGTGTGGTGCATCGTCAGACGTATCGAAGAACGTCAATGAGCGGAGGCGGGATGACCACGAGTACGGATCCGACGCGTGAGCAGGTGCGGGCACGGTACGCCGCCGCGGCGATCGCAGTCACCAGCGGAGAGGACTGTGGGTGCGGCCGGTCAGCGGCCGCGCACGTGGAGGCCGGGTGCTCCCCGGCCGGTGGGACCGAGTCGTCATGCTGCACGCCACAGGCGCTGGACCAGGATGCCGAGGCGTTCGGCGCCGGGCTGTACTCCCCGGTGGAGCAAGAGCAGCTACCGGCGGCGGCCGTCGCAGCCAGTCTCGGTTGCGGCAACCCGCTGGCGGTGGCCGATCTGCACCCGGGGGAGGTGGTGCTCGACCTGGGCTCCGGCGGCGGCATCGATGTGCTGCTGTCCGCGCGGCGGGTAGGCCCCACCGGGTTCGCCTACGGCGTGGACATGACTGAGGAAATGCTGTCCCTGGCCCGAGCGAACGCAGCGAAGGCCGGCGCGTCGAACGTGGAGTTCCTCTCCGGGACGATCGAGCAGATTCCCTTGCCGGACGCGTCGGTGGACGTGGTCATCTCGAACTGCGTGATCAACCTGTCGGTGGACAAGCCAGCTGTTCTGGCCGAGATGTTCCGGGTGCTCCGCGCCGGCGGGCGGATCGGCGTCAGTGACGTGGTTGCCGACGACACCGTGTCGCCGGAGGAGCGCGCCGCCCGGGGCAGCTACGCCGGATGCATCGCCGGCGCCCTGTCCCGCCAGGAATACCTCGACGGGCTGACCGCGGCAGGTTTCGCCGGCACGTCGGTGACCTTCACGCACGAGGCCGTGCCCGGCATGCACGCGGCCGTCATCCGAGCCACCAAACCCGCCACTGCCACCTCCAGAGACTCTGCGGCCTCTGAAGGCACCACGGCCGGATGCTGCTCGAACGAGGAGCACGCCACATGCTGCGATCCGGCGGCCAAGACCGCCTGCTGCGATCAGATCCCTGCCGACGCAACGGCGGCGGGACCGCCCCCAAACTGCACCTGCTCCTGACTTCGCCCGCTACCCCACGACCGGCGTGCTGCAGTTCACCGGCCGGGAGTTGACAGAACCGCCCGGTCCGGTGTCGTATCAGCGCATGCTGACGACAGCGCGGACTGATGCGACGTTGCGGGCGTTGGGCGATCCGCTTCGGGCGCGGATTGTGGAGCTGCTCGCCGGCGAGCAGTTGTGCACCTGTCATCTGGTGGAGCTGACCGGGGCGCGGCAGACGAACCTGTCGAATCATCTGCGAGTTCTGCGGGACGCCGGGGTGGTGGAATCCGAACCGGTGGGTCGATACACGTACTACCGGCTCCGGCCGGAGGCGATCGCCGGGCTCGCCGAGCACTACTCGGACCTGGCCGACCGCGCCACCCGGGCCGGGCGGATCCGCCGGCCGTGCGAATGAGCACCCCCATGGAGACGTCCGCTGCACCCGCGGGGGAGGCTCATGTCGCCGCCCGGTTGTCGACGCTGGACCGGTTCCTGCCGTTGTGGATCGGCGCGGCGATGCTCATCGGGCTGATGCTGGGTCGGCTGGTACCCGGGCTGAACGACGCGCTGGACGCGGTGCAGGTCGGCGCGACGTCGCTGCCGATCGCTCTCGGCCTGCTGTTGATGATGTATCCGGTGCTCGCCAAGGTCCGCTACGGGGAGCTGGACCGGATCGCCGCGGACCGGCGGATGCTCATCTCCTCGCTGATCCTGAATTGGGTGGCCGGACCCGCGTTGATGTTCACCCTGGCCTGGGTGCTGCTGCCCGACCTACCCGCCTACCGGACCGGGCTGATCATCGTGGGTCTGGCCCGGTGCATCGCGATGGTGCTGATCTGGAACGACCTGGCCTGCGGGGACCGAGAAGGCGCCGCGGTCCTGGTTGCGGTGAACTCGCTGTTTCAGATCGTCGCGTTCGCCGCCCTCGGCTGGTTCTATCTGCAGCTGCTACCCGGCTGGCTCGGCCTGGACACCGCGGCCTTGGAGGTGTCGGTCTGGGCGATCGCCCGCAGCGTGCTGATCTTCCTCGGAATTCCGCTGGCCGCCGGCTACCTCACCCGCACGCTGGGCGAACGCGCCCGCGGCCGGGACTGGTACGAAACCCGGTTCTTGCCTCGGATCGGGCCGTTGGCGCTCTACGGGCTGCTGTTCACCGTGGTGGTGCTGTTCGCCCTCCAAGGCGAGACGATCACCTCCGAGCCGCTGGACGTGGTCCGGATCGCCCTGCCGCTGCTCGCCTACTTCGCGGTCATGTGGACCGGGTCGTTCGCCCTCGGCCACGCCCTCGGCTTGTCCTACCCGCGGACCGCGACGCTGGCGTTCACCGCCGCCGGGAACAACTTCGAGCTCGCCATCGCCGTCGCGATCGGAGTGTTCGGGGTCACCAGTGGTCAGGCCCTCGCTGGCGTCGTCGGCCCGCTGATCGAAGTGCCCGCCCTGGTCGCCCTCGTCTACCTCGCCCTGCGGCTGCGCCGCCGCCTGACCTGGCCGGAGACCACCCCATGACCACAACCCCGGATCCGGCGGCCCCGCCGGTCCACGTCAGCCGGGAGCTGCGCGCCGCGGTCGACGGGCTCACCGCCGAGTACACCGGCACCTACAGTCGGCAGACGGTCGAGGCCGTCCTGGTCGACTCCTACACCCGCCTGGCCCGAACCGCCCGCCTCCCTGCTCACCTTCCGCTACTCGCACA
This sequence comes from uncultured Actinomycetota bacterium, assembly GCA_963814355.1. Taxonomy (GTDB): domain Bacteria; phylum Actinomycetota; class Actinomycetes; order JADGOV01; family JADGOV01; genus JADGOV01. Next base: position 225,291 of record CAWFCZ010000005.1, read on the forward strand.
CCGGTTCGCCCGCGACCGGCTCCGCGCCAGCGCGATCATGGAAGGATCCCTCATGGCCGACCGCCCCGAAGTGCTGTTCGTCTGCGTGCACAACGCCGGCCGCTCCCAGATGGCCGCCGCCCTCCTGGACGACCACGCCAACGGAGACGTGGTCGTGCGCTCCGCCGGCAGCGCCCCAGCCAGTGCCATAAACCGCAACGTCATCGAGGTGATGAACGAGCTCGGCATCGACCTCACCCAGGAATTCCCCAAGCCCCTCACGGCCGAGGCCGTGCAGGCCAGCGACGTGGTCATCACGATGGGCTGCGGCGACGCCTGCCCCGTCTTCCCCGGCAAGCGCTACCTCGACTGGGAACTCGACGACCCCGCCGGCCAAGACCTCGACACCGTCCGCCGCATCCGCGACGACATCGACACCCGCGTCCGGAACCTGCTCACCGAACTACTACCCGCCCGCACCTGAGCACTCCCGCTGCGAACGCGCCTGCAGCGGGCCCCACCAGCTGATACCGCCAATCCGATCAAAGTCCCGTGCGGATAACGGCCGGTCCCTGCTGTACGTTAGACCGCTGGTGGCGCGTTCGTGCAGGACGAGATCGTCCGCACCGGGCACGGCCGCGCCGTCCCCTGCGAATACCCGCATAACGACGAGAACGATGCGGTGCGCAACGCCGTGTTCGCTGATCGGGGCGGACGAAAGCGCGTAGGGCCTTGTCGGCCAACGGGCGGGGGCTAGATGGCCGACTGCTCGGTGGTGGTGTTCCTGGCGTAGTTGGCGGTTGGAGGGGCGCCATCTGGTGCAGCCATGACCCGATTGCGGCCATTCCGTTTGGCGGCGTAGAGGGCGGCGTCGGCTCGGGCGACGAGGGCGCCGGGGTCTTCGCTGCCGTCCCATTGGGCGACGCCGGCGGAGATGGTCACGCCGAGCGGTGTGGCCGCGCGGAGCCGGTCGGCGATGGCCAGTGCCTCCGGCCGCCAGGTGGCGGGCAGCAGGAGACCGAACTCCTCACCGCCGTAGCGGGCGAGCAGATCGAGCGGGCGAAGCGCCCCGGCCCAGGTCGCGGAGGCGGTCTTGAGCACCTGGTCGCCGCCTTGATGCCCGTGGGTGTCGTTGTAGGCCTTGAAGTGGTCGAGGTCGATGATCACGATGCACAGCGGGCTGCCGCCGCGCCGGGCGTTGGCGCAGTGGCGGGACAGCTCCGCGTCCCAGGTACGCCGGTTGGGTATGCCGGTGAGTCCGTCGTTGCGGGCTAACGCGGCGAGCTGCACTGCTTGGTCCTCGACTTGGCGTACCAGTCCGGCGAGGCGGGCGACGACGAGGAGGAACAGCAGCACCGCGGCGATCACGATCCCGCCGACGTCGATGGGCTGTCTGCGGGCGCCTTGGTAGAGCAGGATCGCGGGGGCGACCAGGGATGCGGCGCCGAGAGCGGCGAGCCGTAGGTGGGACAGCCGCTTGTGCTCGTCCGGCGCCGGCTCGGACAGTGTCCGCATCGAGGGGTGCAGGGCGGCCGCGCCCCAGGCCAGGTAGGCGGTCAGGTAGGCGACGTCGACCGGTCCGCCTTCGGTGTAGGAGCCGTGCAGGCTCAGGATCAGAAACGCGGCGTCGGCGCCGAGCAGCGCCACCGCACCGAAAACCAGCAGCCGGAACGCCACCGTGGTCGCCCCCGGCAGGGTGATCAGCCGAAGCAGTACCGCCAGCAGCAGCAGGTCCCCGACCGGGTAGCCAGCCGAGATCAGCCGGCCGGTGAACGTGATGCTGGAGTCGGTCACAGTCGGGCTGACCAGAAACGTCCAGCTCAGCGCCCCGACCCCGGTGGCCAGGATCGCTGCGTCGAGGAACCCGGCGCGGTCCCGGCCGGCCCGCCGGCCGCAAATCAGGACGGTCATTCCGATGGCCAGCACCGGATAGGCGAGCAAGTACAGGCCGTCGGCTGGGGAGGGAAACGGCTCCCGGTGGAAGCCGTAGAGCAAGACGTTGTAGACGACGTCGCCGAATACGAACAGCAACTGACCTAGCGCGAGGAGCGACCAGATCCACGGCCGCGGCGGCCGGTTCAGCCGCCCGCCTACCAGCAGGGCGGCGACGGAGGAGAGCCCGATCGCGTCGTACACCACCGCTCGGGCCACACCGGTCAGCGCGCCGATACACACCAGGATGGCTAAAGCGCCGACACCGGCGTAGACCGCCGCCGCCCGCCGCATACCTCGGTATCGGCACGAGGCACCGCTAGTTGAGCGGCACCACCGGGCCAACCCGGTCGTGCAACCGCCAGATTCCAGACCCAGCCTTCATCAGCAGGGCCGCTCCCGATCAGGGGATGTGGCCGGGTTCTGGTCGGAAGTCGCCGCCTAGTTTCGTGGGGAGTTGTCCGGTCACCGGTCCCGACCGCAGACCGCCGAGCTGCTCGTTCAGGCCGACCTGGTGGTGGCGATGACCGCCGAGCACCGGGACGACGCCAACCAGCTGCGGCCCACCGCCGGCAGGCGCGCGTTCCTTCTCTGCGACCTGGTCCGGCGTGCCCGCCATCTCGGCGGCCGGTCGCCCGGGGAGCCCCCCCGGCCGGTACCCCCAGCGGATCGCGGACCATGCGTCGCAGGCGGTGGACGGGGGGTGAGACAGACACCACCGACCCCTACGGGCAGCCCACCGATGTGTTGTGGTCCACCGCGGCAGTGCTCGACCGGCTGCTCGATGAACACCTCGGGTGCCTGTACCCCCAGCCGGAGAACTCGTGAATATACGGCTGTCAGGGGTGACCGGTGACGGCGGAGTGCCGGTGTCGCGGCGCCTGGGCGGAGTTGCGCGAGACCCTGCGATCGGTGCTGCTGTGAGCGATATGCGGTGGCGATGAGGTCGAGGCGGCCGATTGTGGCTGCTGGGTACGACGTTGTACTGCCTGGACCGGCCTATCGGACGCTGTGGCCCATCCTCGGTCGGCGTGCCGGCCACTGCGAGGGCGGCCAGGCGCGCGAGGTTGACGGCGGCGGCGAGCCGGGCGAAGTCGGCGGCGACCTTGGTCTGTCCGCGGACCCGGGCGCGCCTGCCGCCGAGGTGGTGGCGCATTGAACCGTCCTGGATCTGGTGGAGGCTCTGATTCAGCAAGGAGACTGCTGGGATGCCTGCATCAAGGAAGTACGACGGGGAGACCCGCGCCCGAGCGGTGCGGATGTATCGGGACCGGCTCCGCCACTGCCGCGTGCTGACCGAGCACGGCATGCAGATCGCCCCCAGTACCTACTACGCCGCGGTGAAGACCCGGGTGTCGGCGGCGGAACTCGCCGACGCCTACCTCGTCGCCGCTGTGGTGGACCTGTACCGGGTGAACCGCAGTGTTTACGGGGTGCGCAAGCTGTGGCGGGAGATGCGCCGCACCGGGCATGACGTCGGCCGCGACCAGGTCGCCAGGCTGATGAAGATCGCCGGCATCGCCGGCGTCGTACGCGGTGAGCACACCACGACCACGACCAGGCGCGGCGACGAGGGGGTGCCGCGGCACCCGGACCTCCTCGACCGGGCCTGGGACACCCCAACCCGGCCGGACCAGTGGTGCGTCGCCTCGGCAGCGGCGGGCCTTCGGCCCGCCCGGTCCAGGCCGCTTGGCGCCGGACCCGGCGAGCGTCCAGACCCGCTGCCCACTGGCCGGACACCGCCCGCAACCTGGTCTCCAGCGCGGCGTCTGCGGCTTTGAACAGTCCCCGGATCGCCGAGCGACCAGCGTGACGTGTCCATCGTGGCGACCGCGTCATACAACGGCGTCGAGTCCAACACCCGCCGCCGGCCCACCAACCCCGCGGCCTTCGCAACCTCCAACACGGCGTCGAAGATCCGGTCCGGCGCCGCTGAGGCAGCCAACCGCGCCCGCATGTCCACCAACACCGTGTGCACGAACCCGGGATAGTCGAAATCCAGCCCCCCGCCGCGTACTTCCACCGCGCGTCGAAACAGAACCGCTCGGCCGCTTCCGGTCGCTGCGGCCCTCGATGCGTTGCAGCACCATCACCACCGCCACGATCACCGGCGGCACTCTGCGCCGGCCCACATCGGTGAATAGGTCGGCGAACATCTCATCGGGGAACAGCCGGTGACACTCCCGGCGCAGCAGCCCGTAGACCGACTCCTGGGCGACCCGGCCATCACAGAACCCCGCCGTGGACCGGAACAAATCAGCCTGCCTCGGGCCAGCCCCAACGTCACGGCCCCAGGCAACCACGTCCCTGCGGCATAGGGACATGCTGTCGGAAATGATCAACAAGACGGGGTACCGCCACAAGACGAAAAGCACCAGCCACCTTGGGCGGGTGCGGGGAGTTCCATGTGATTGCCCGTAATGGTTGACCGCTGCCCGACCGCCTCCAGACGATCAGGGTCCGCGTCGCCTGAAAGGGATCGTCACGGCCAATTGCCTGCCCGCGCACCTGCACGGAACCCTCCGAAGGCCGCAGGTCGGCCAGAGGCACCGGTCGCGAGTTGGCTGTCCCAAGCTAGGAGCAGAATGCCGGCAGTCCAGGCACGCCGAGGAGGTAAGACGTGGCAGCTGTGCAAGAGGTCGCTGACCGGGTCTACTGGCTGCCCGGGTCGCGCACCAACGCCTATCTCATCGGGGACGGCAGCGATCTCTGCCTCGTGGACGTCGGCTACCCGCGCGACTTCCGTCTCCTTCTGCCCGCTCTGCGCCACCTCGGACGCTCCCCCACCGATCTCGGCGCGCTGCTGCTCACCCACGGTCACGCCGACCATCTCGGCGCCGCCGCGCGGCTGCACGGGGGCTGGGGCGTGCCCGTGCTCGCACACCCCATCGAGGAACCGATGGTCCGGGGTGAACGCATCGAGCAGATCGGCTCGGCCGAACTGTTGCCGATCCTGTGGCACCGGACGGTGCTCGCCTTCGTCATCAACGTGGTGCGCAACGGCGGGCTACGCGTGAAGCGGCTGGCCGACGTGACGACATTCGCCGACGACCGGCCGCTCGACCTGCCCGGCGCGCCGGTTCCGGTGCACACGCCGGGCCACACCTCCGGTCACTGCGCCTTTCACCTGCCGCAGCGCCGCGCCTTGCTCAGCGGAGACGCGTTGGTCACCCACGATGAACTGACCGACCAGTCCGGCCCTCGGCTGCTCTGTCGGCAGTTCCAGGCCGACGCCGTGCAAGCTGCGGCGTCGCTGGATCGGCTGCGCGGACTGGACGCCGAGGTCGTCCTGCCCGGCCACGGTCCGCCGTTCGTGGGTACGCCGGCCGCGGCGGTCGCGGCCGCCCGGGCCGCAGGCACCTGACCCAGCCCGCCCCCGCTGGCCGACGGCGGGATCCAAGCCCCGCCGCCGGTTGATGCTCGCTTCAATACACGTTCTTCCCGGAGGTGCTCGTCGCCGGCTCAGTCCTGGCAGAGGGCGTCGACCTGCACCGCGACTGCCGGCACGTCATCCACCACGGCCTCGACTGGAACCCGAGCACGCTTGAGCGACGGACCGGGCGGGTCGACCGCATCGGTTCGCTCGGCGAACGCCTTGGCCAACCGGTCGTAGTGATTGAGCCGTACCTAGTGGTCCGTCTGTGAAATAGCCGGCGTGGCGAAGCGCTGTCTGCGATATAACTCGGTATTCCATGGTGATGACTGGTATGACTGCGCCGGCGTTGTCGTTGACCTCGACCGAGCGGGCTGAGTTGCACCGGATGGCGGTGTCCTCAACATTGCCGCACCGCCAGGTGGTGCAGGCCAAGGCGCTGCTGTGGGCCGCGGACGGCGTGGCCAATGCGGAGATCGCCCGACGCTGCCAGGTGGAGGCCGACACCGTGCGGCGGTGGCGGGCCCGGTTCGCCGGGCGGGGCGTCGAGGGCGTCGGGAAGATCGCGAAGGGCCGGGGCCGCACGTCGCCGCTGACCGAAGGAACGGTCGCCGAGATCGTCCGGGTCACCTGCCAGGAGACGCCCAGCGACGGCGGAACGCACTGGACGACCCGGTCGCTGGCGAAGCGGTTCGGGCTCGGCAAGGACACCATCGCGAAGGTCTGGTCCGATCACCACCTCAAGCCGTGGAAGGTACACACCTTCAAGGTCTCCAACGACCCGCGGTTCGAAGAAAAGCTCGTCGACGTCGTCGGGCTCTACCTCAGCCCGCCCAAGCGGGCGGTCGTGTTCAGCTTCGATGAGAAGACCCAATGCCAGGCGATGGACCGCACCCAGCCGAGCCTGCCGATGGTGCCGGGCCGGGCCGGCACGATGACGCATGACTACAAGCGCAACGGCACCACCGACCTGTTCGCCGCGATGAACGTCGCGACCGGTGAGGTGCTCACGCACTGCCAGAAAGGCCACACCGCGAAAGACGTGCTGCGGTTCTTCAAGCAGATCGACGCGACCGTACCGCGCGGCCTCAGCGTGCACGTCGTGTTGGACAACCTCTCCGCGCACAAGGCCCCGGAGATCACTAAATGGCTGGCGCACAAGGACCGCCGACGCTGGCACCTACACTTCACCCCGACCTCGAGCTCCTGGACCAACCTGATCGAGCGCTGGTTCAAAGAACTCACCGACCGGCGGCTACGCCGCGGCGTATTCACCAGCGTCCCGGAACTCGAAGAAGCGATCAAGGCCTGGGCCGGCCACTGGAACACCGACCCCAAACCGTTCATCTGGAAAGCCACCACCGACGACATCATCGAGAAAGTCCAACGCGGCCGCGCCGCCCTCACCCGCCGCACCAATTCGACGACAGACCACTAGGTGGACCCACGACAAGAAGATGTTCCGCGTGGTCAAGGACCGCGAACGCTGGTTCGGCGTTGTGATGGGCCAGGCGCCCGACTCGAGCGAGTGGGCAACCGAGCGGGAGGCGTCCCGGGTGCCCCTCCCGACGACGCTGGCCGATGCACTCACGATGGACCTCGCGCTGGATGGCCTTGGATTCCGGAACGGGTCCGACAACGGAAAGTAGGGGCGGCGACTCGAAACGACATCATGCCGATGGCAGTCGCGGCAGGTGACGCACAACCTACGGCGTCCGGCCGGTGCACGCCAAATTGCGGCTGGGCCTGGGGATCCGCTGCGGCCGTAAGCGGGTCGAGCGGCTCGTGCGCCAGGCGTCCCTGCAGGGCGTGCACCGCCGGCGGCTACGCGGCTGCACCCGCCGGGACCCGGCCGCGGTGCCCAACGACGACCTCGTGGGCCGTCGGCTCACCGTCGACGCGCTGGACCGGTCGTGGTGCGCCGACGTCACTCCGCAACGCACCGGTGGGGGCTGGCTGCACCTAATCGCGATGGTGCTGGACGCGTTCTCCTGCCGAGTGGTCGGCTGGGCGACGCCGTCGACGCCCTGCAGATGGCGCTCTGGCAGCGCCGGCCGCACCCCGGCACCATCCACAACGCGGACCACGGAGCGCCGTACACCAGTTGGGCGTTCGGGCAGCGGCTCCGAGCCGCCGGGCTGCTGGGCTCGATGGCACCGTCGGGAACGCGCTGGACAACAACATCGGGCGGGTGGCGGCGGATGTCGGGCCCACCGCGGCGCAGGCGGCCACATTGGCGACACGCGGTGGGAAAGCGAAGGGAACGGACGAACCGACCCTTCGGGAGCGGTGGACGGGCCGCGGCGTGGAGATCGAATACGGCCCGGAGCAAGTACGCCGGTTGCTCGCCGAGGCCGCCCGGCGCAGGCCGGCCGCCGGGCGGGAGGTCGACGCGGCGGCGCTGCTCGGCCCGGAGGGGCTGACCCGCCGGTCCTCCACGTTCGCCCGCCGCGAGGTGCTCCGCGCCCTCGCCGAGGACGCCGCCGAAGGGGCCAGCCTGAACGTGCTGCAGCAGCGCAAGCCGAGCAGGTCCTCGCCGGACCCGAAGTCGTCCGGGTGGATGATGACCTCGACCCGGTACACCACCCGGGAGATGCTCGCCGTCGAGCAGCACGTCATGGACCTGGCCGAAGCCGGCCGGGGCGCCGGATTGAGGATCGTCCCCGGCCGGCAGGTCGACGCTGCGCTGGCTGCTGTTCCGCTGGAGCTGGGCGAGGATCAGGCCGCGATGGTCCGCGGACTGCTCACCTCCAGGCGCGGCGTCGAAGTCGTCCGGGCCGCCGCCGGGACCGGTCCGCACCCGACCGTCCGCGATCCACGACGGCGCCCAGCAGGCGGTGGAGGGAGCCGGACGTAGCAGGGCCGGCCTGGTGACCGGCTCCCGTGACCAGAGGCACGCCGGTGAGTGTGCGACGGGTAACCTCGGCGCTCGGAGGCGAGGCCGGCATGCGCGAGGGAAAGAGGTACCGGTTCGGTCGACTGTTCGGACCCGACGGCCGAGCGCTGATCTTGCCCGTCGACCACGGGCTGACCCTCGGACGCATCGCCGGGCTTGAGGACCCAGTTGCCCTGCTGACCGAACTGCTGCCGCTGGGCTTCGACGGCGTGCTGATGAGTCCAGGGCTGACCCGCCGGACCGCACCCCTATTCGCCGCCCGCGGCGCACCATCCCGGGTGTTCACCCTGGACACCTTCTTCCGGGATACCGGGGAGACCGCGCCCGGCAGCGGGCTCGTCGGCGCGGTGGCCGACGCCGCCCGGCTCGGCGTGGATGCGGTGAAGCTGTTCATGGCGTGGGACGTCTCCAGCGCAGAGCGGCAGGCGACGGTGAGTCGCATCGCCACCGTCGTCGCCGAGGCGGAGACCTACGACCTGCCCGTGATGGTGGAGCCGATCGTGGTCGGCTCGCCCCGCAGTGCCGCGGTGAGCGCCGTGGAGGGCGACGCGGCCCGGGTGGCCGGCGAGCTCGGCGCGGACATCATCAAGGTCGGATACCCGGGTCCGGAGCTGATGGCAGCGTGGGTCGCCGAGCTCGGGGTGCCGGTGGTGATCCTCGGCGGCCCCCGCAGCGGCGATGCGCAGGACGTCCTGACCCTCGCCGCGGAGGCGATCAGGTGCGGGGCCCGGGGGATCGTGATCGGACGCAACGTCTGGCAGCGCGAGCGGGAGGTGACCCGAGGCCTGCTGCAGTCCCTGAACAGCATTGCTCATGGGCCGACCTCCGATGCCCGGTGAGCAATCGGTTTCGCGCAGTCGTCGCCGGCCTGGTCTGCGTCGACCTATCCCCGACCTTTCCGGCCGCCGCCGTGGTCGAGCCCGGCGGCCTGCAGGTCCTCGGACCGATGCGGCTGGACCCGGGCGGCTGCGTGGCCAACACCGGCGGCGATCTCGCTGCCTTGGGCGCCTCGGTCCGCCTGGTGGGTTCGATCGGCTCCGACGACCTCGGTACGGTGCTCACCCGCATGCTGGCCGACCGCGGTGACGGCGCCACGCTGTCGCTGTCCCCGGTGCCGGGCGTCGCGACGTCGTACACGATCGTCGTCCAGCCGCCAGGCGTCGACCGCACCCTGTGGCACCACGTCGGGGCGAACGCGCTGTTCGACGGGTCGGAGATCGACCTCGCGGACGCCGACCTGCTGCACGTCGGCTACCCACCGCTGCTGCCTGGGCTGCTGGCCGACGAGGCCGGCCCGCTCCGGACGCTGCTGGGGCGGGCGCGCCGAGCGGGGGTCACCACTTCGCTGGATCTCGCCGTCGAGGACTCGGCGAGGGTGAGCGAGCGACCCGATTGGGCCCGGCTACTTCCCGAGTTGCTGCCCCTGGTCGACGTGCTGACCCCCAGCGTCGACGACCTGGCGTCCATGCTGCACCGGCGCATACCGGCAACCCCAGACGGCCTTGCCGAGGCCGCCGGCGACCTGCTCGGGTGGGGGGTCGGGGTCACCGCACTCAGCGCCGGCGTAGCCGGCATCACGCTGCGGACCGCGAACCGGGCTCGGTTGGCCGACGGCGGGCGGGTACTCGCCGCACTCGCGGACACCTGGGCGGACCAGAGCCAGCACGTTCCGGCGGTGCCGGTCCCGGCGGTACGAACCACCGGCGCGGGGGACGCGGCGACCGCCGGCCTGCTCTACGGGCTGCTCGAGGGCCTACCGCCGGAAGAGGCGATGGCGCTGGCCGCGGCAACCGCGGCGTCGCACGTCCGAGGCGAGGACGCGCCACCGCCGTACTCCCACAGCGTGTAACCCCGTCGATCACGAACACCGATCCGGTCATGAACGCCGAGGCGTCGCTCGCCAGGTAGACCAGGGTCGGCGCGAGCTCAGCCGGCAGCGCGTAGCGCTGCATCGGCACGTCCTGCACCCGGTACCGGGAGAACTCCGGCCGGTCGACCGGGGCCATCTCGGTCTTGACGTATCCGGGCGCCAGCGCGTTCACCCGTACCCCGTACGGCACCCACTCCGCGGCCAGGGACTTGGTGAGCTGGTGGACCGCGGCCTTGGACGCGTTGTAGGCCGGCTGCCACTGCGGTCGGTTGACGATCATCGCCGAGACGGAGCCGATGTTGATCTGTACGCCGCGTTCGCGGGCCACCATCGCCGCGCCGAACACCGAACTGCACAGCGACAGCCCGTGCAGATTGACGTCGACGACCGCACGCCACTCCTCGTCCGGCACCTCCAGGGCGGGGCGGTGGATGCAGAAACCGGCGTTGTTCACCAGAATGTCCGGCGGCCCGAGCGCCGAGGTGACCTCCGCCAGCAGATGCTCGACGTCGGGCGCCGGCTTCGCCGAGCGCGCGGGCGAAGGCGAGCCCCAACCCGCGGCTGCCGCCGGTGACGACCACGACCTTCCCGGCGAGACTGAACGCGTCCAGCACGCTCATGCCGGCGATTCGGTGAGCGCCAGGCCGGTCTCGGGATCGAAGGAGTGCAGCTTCGCGGTGTCCACCGCGAGCGTGATCGGCTCACCGGGTCGGACCGCGGCGTTGGCCGCATTCCGCGCGGTCCAGGACGTCCGGCCGCTGATCGCCAACTCGTCCTCTTCGGCCGGATCGCTGTGCCGGGCGAGCGAGTCGTGGGTGACGTGCGGGGCGTCCAGGCCGAAGATCACGTTGATCCCGTCGCCCAGCTCCTCGACGACGTCGGCCCCCACCTGCAGCGTCGGTCGCCCCGAGTCCGCCGCCTGCCGGCGTCCTCCAGCGCCGAGGGGTGCAGACCGACGACGATGGACTGTCCCAACCGCCGGCCGGGCCTCGAGTAGCCCGGCTGGCAGCGGGAGCGCTTGCCCGCCGAAGGCGATGGTCGGGCTGCCGTCCCGGCCCAGCTCAGCGGTGACGAAGTTCATCGACGGGGAGCCGATGAACCCCGCGACGAACAGGTTCACTGGGTGCTCGAAGAGGTTCTGCGGGGTGTCCACCTGCTGCAACTGACCGTCCAGGAGCACGGTCACCCGGTCACCCAGCGTCATCGCCTCCACCTGGTCGTGCGCGACGTAGACGGTGGTCGTACCGAGCCGGGCTTGCAGCTGGCTGAGCGAGGCCCGCATGCTCACCCGCAGTTTGGCGTCGAGGCAGACGCTCGGCCTGTGCTGCGCGTTCCCCGCCCCATTGACAGTGGGCGGTGTGGCAGCGAGACTCCCACGCAACATAAGGGCGAACCTTGTGCCGATTGGTGGGCAAGCAACGAAAAGGCGCTCGGAGTCACGGGCGAGGAACTGACCCCCCGCAAGCGGTCCGTCCACCCGAGTGCTCCGCACGACGTACGACGACTTCGTATGGTTTTGAAGGAGGGGCAAACCAGGTGGGCTCGGGACGGAAGATGTCGATTCTTTTCGGGGCGCTCTTCACTATTACCTTCATCACGTCGATCCCTGCGCTGCTGTTGTATGGTCCGGTGCTCGACCATTCCAACTATATTGTCGGCGCCGGCGCCGACGGACGCGTGGAGTGGGGTGCCTTTTTAGAGGTCCTGCTCATCATCTCCAATATCGGCACGGCCGTTGTCTTGTTCCCGATCCTCAAATGGCAGAATGAGTGGCTTGCCGTCGGCTACGTCACCGCGCGAATCATGGAATGCATGTTCATCGCCGTCGGCATCCTCAGTGTTCTCTCCGTCGTGACGTTGCGGAAAGACTTCGCCGGATCCGGAGACGCAGATGCAGCCTCCTTTGTGACGGCCGGCAAGTCGCTCATCGCCGTCAAAGATTGGACATTCCTGCTCGGCCCGGGATTCGTTGTCGGGGTCGGGAACGGGATGATACTCGGCTACCTGATGTACCGGTCCGGGTTGATGCCACGGGGCCTGACCATGCTGGGGCTCGTCGGCGGCCCCTTGGTGTGCATCTCGGGGATCGCCGTGATCCTTCAAGTTATCGATCGACAGTCCACGCCGCAATTCATCATGACGATCCCGGAGATCCTCTGGGAGTTGTCCCTATGCATCTACCCCATCGTCAAGGGATTCAAGCCTTCGCCCGTACTCATGCGATATGAAGCAGCGGAGGCGGCTGAGTCCCCTGTATAAGGGGCCACGATTCCCCGTAACACCATGTAGCCGTCCGGTACGCCGACTTCACGCCTGCTACGAGCGCGAAGTGGCTGTAGGAACCCAGTCCCACGCGGTTTCCGACTCGGTCCGTTTCCTTGACGAGGGCGGGGCCGTTCCAGAGCTGGTAGCGGGTGAGGTGAGGACGAAGCGCGTCCAGCCGGCGGCCGGGACTACCAGGCCGGGGACCGGGTCGTGACCCTGAAGAACGACCGGCGGATCCGCGTCCACAACGGCAGCCGCGGCACCGTCTCCGCGGTCCGCGGCGGCGCCCTGGCCGTCCGGCTGGACGACGGCTCCGACGTGACCCTCCCGGCGCGCTACCTGGCCGCCGGTCGCGTCGACCACGGCTACGCCATCACCGGCCACAAAGGTCAAGGCATGACCGCCGGCCGGGCGTACGTCCTCGGCATCCGCGAGGCGCTTTACCAAGAATGGGGCTACGTCGCCATGAGCCGCGCCAAGGTCGAGACCAAGCTCTGTCTGGTCACCGGCGCCAGCACCGAACACGACCACGACCTCCCGCACGGCCAGGTGCAGGACGCCGCCGAGCGGGCCCGCTGGGCGCTCGCGCAATCCAGGGCGCAGAGCATGGCCCTCGACGCCGGCCCGGCCCGGCACGTCACCGCCGATCAGCTCGAGGACCGGTTGGCCGACACCGCCCGGCTGCTCCGCACCCCCGCCCATCCGCGATCCGCACGGCGCCGAGCAGGCGGAGGCGTGGACCGCCGAACACGAACCGGAACTCCTCGCAGCGGTAGCCGCCGGTGATGAACTCGCCTGGCGGAGCCACGCGGCACGGGTGGCTGCACAAGCCGACCCCGCGACCAGGGAGACAGCCGCCGAACGGCAGCGGGGGCCGGTACGACGCCGGTCATCCCTCCCGTTCGCCAGCCGGGCCTGCCTACGGGCCGACCCCCCACGCCTCAAGGGCCACCCCAACATCCTTCCGGGGAAAACCCGTCCCGAAAGCATCTTGGGGCCCCAACCCTTGACTGCGGGGCCCTATCAACCCTCAGGGCAGGAAGCTGTGGGCAGCCGGTGCCTGCCCACGCTCAACGGCCCGGGCCGTTCAACGTCTCACGACTTCTGACCGAATGGCCGATTGAAACCGCTGCGCATGTGGGCCGTACTAGCGGTGGTGTACCGCCGCGCGGGCAGCCCAAAGTCTGGAGGCGCCGCGGCGGTACCGGGGGGGTGGGCTGCGAGGAGCAGGCTGACGGCAGCGGCGGAGACCGGTTTCCACTCCACGTCGAGGAACCCCGGCACCGGCAAGCCGAGCCTATGCAGCAGCGGCGGCAGACCCCAGTGCGCGAAGTAGACACGTGCGACGCAGCCTGCCGCGCTGACCAGATGCAGTCCGACCCGGAGGAACCGCCGCGGCACGATCCGCGCATAACGGCGCCAATTCGTTCGCACCAGGCCAGGAAAGGAGCCATGAACATGAAGAACGGGAAGTCACAGCCGGAGGGAAAAGCCCAGGTCAGGGCGGACATCAGCCGGGGTGCGCCGCCAGGGACTCGA
>CAWFCZ010000006.1:0-287755 GCA_963814355.1 uncultured Actinomycetota bacterium
GCGTTGCCGCAGCGCGTGGGCATGGTGCGCTCGACGGCGTCGATCAGCCCGGCCGCCCCGTCGGAGATGACCAGCAGCGGGCAGGCCAGCCCGCATTCGCCGAGCTCGGTGAGGAAGTCGGCCCAGCCGGCGCCGGACTCGCCGCCGGCCGCGGCCAGCCCGACGAACACGGGCTTGCCGTCGGTGTCGATGCCCCAGGCGGCCAGCACCGGCTCGGCCGCGGCACCGACGTGGTACTTGAAGTAGGAGCCGTCCAGGAACAGGTAGTCCAACTTCATGTCGTCGAGGCGCCGGCTGCTCCACGCGTCGAGTTCGTCGCCGATGGCCTTGCAGATCCGCGACACCTCCGACTTGCTGACTTTGCCGTCCACGCCGAGCGCGTCGGCGTGGCCTCCACGTCACGCACCGACAGGCCGCGCACGAACGACGCGATCACCAGGCATTCCAGCGCGTTGCTCTTCGTGACGCCCTGGCCGAACAGCCGCGACGTGAACGGCTCGCTGGTGCCGCCAGCTTCGGCCGCTGCACGCTCACCGACCCGGCCGTGGTCTTGATCGCGGTCGGCGGCTGGTAGCCGTTGCGCAGCCCCGCGGAGCACTGCTCGCCGTCGGCGCGTACGTAGCGGGCGCGGCCCAGGAACGCGGTCACCTCGGCCTCGACCGCGGTCTGGATGATCAGCTGGGCGCCGAGGCGGGCGACGTCCTCGATGATCTCGACCAGCTCACGCGAGCCGTCGAACAGGGCGTCGATCTCGGCGCGGATCTTCTCGGTGGGAGATACTCGCTTGGACACGGGCGTGGGACCTTCCCTTCGTTGACTTTGGCGGTCTCGAAGGAACCTACGTCCGTTGTCATTTCCACCAGCCCTGGGACACGACCCCCAGTGATCGAGCCATTCGCCAACCGTCGGAGGTTTCTCGGCCGACAGAGCCGTGCCGGCGTCCCGCCTTCGTTCGAGCTCGCGGACTCGAGCCACAACTTCGCCGCGACGCGTACCGCTGACGTGCCTTCTGTCGCGCCGGCCTTCGTCCTTGGCTCCCATGCTGACTTATCCGTGCCACCTACCGCTGTCGTCGCGATAGACGCTGGACTCGCCGGCGGAGTTGCGTGATGACATGGCGACCTCCTTGGCGCACCTGACCGTAGCTCCTGGCCGTCGCATCCAGCAGGGCCGCTAGCTGGAAGCGCGGCAGCCGCCGCCGCCAGCGGCCGGGGACTGCTCAGGTCGATGCACGCGCATGTTGGCCAATGTCGTGCCCACACAATTCGGTGGTGGCGACAATCCGGAAGACCAGCTCTTACAGTAAATGACCTCCCTGTCATCGCGTGTCTAGGCCAGCCAGCCCCATCGGCGTCGGGACACGCAGCCATCCTCGCGGCAGCACCAATCGCCCTCGACAGGGCCCCTGTCGACTTCGGACATGATCAGATCTGAGCTACAGCCGCCTCGCGCTCACCGACGCCCAGGCCAGCAAGCCATCGGTCGCGTCCCAGTCTGAAGATTGGTCCCCAGCTTCCGGCTGGTGACACGTTCGGGAGTCCCAGGCCACCTAGCAGGCGGTTGGGTGAGGTGAGCGCAGCTGCAACGCGATGCCGTAACTCGCCCGACGACCTCGCCGCACGGGCAGTCACCGAGCTTTACGAGCCGTGTGAGGACTGGTGCAGGATGGCGCGGTCGCCGCCTGCGGCCTGGGCCTGGTAGAGGGCGGTGTCGGCGGCGAGCAGCGCTTCGTGGTGGGTCTGTGTACCCGCGTTGAAGACCGCTACGCCGATGCTGACGGTGGCAGGAAGCCGGGCGGAACCGGTGGCGCGTGTCTGCGTGCGCACGGCTGTGCAGAGGTCTTCCGCCAGGCGTAGGGCGTCCTGGGGGGTCACGCCGTGGAGCACAGCGGCGAACTCATCGCCTCCCATGCGCGCCAGGGTGGTATTCGGTTGAAGGCGCTTGGCGAGTACGTGCGCGATGCTGCGGATCAATTTCTCCGCGCGGCTCTCACCGTGCCGGTAGATGACATCGCGGTATGCGTCCACGTCGAAGGAGAGCAGCGCGAGGCGCTCACTGCTTTCCCGTGAGCGGTCGAGTTCCTCCTCGAAACGTCGGCGGTTCCACAGGCCGGTCTCAGGGTCGTGGTAGGCGAGTTCGGGCACGCGTGGATTGAGCGATGTTGGCTTCGGCATGCCCGCCGGGGGGCGCCCGGAGCATGTGGCAGCGGCACGCCGCTCGAGTGTGGAGCCGAAGACGTCGACCCAGCGGATGAAGTGCCGGTCGTTGAGAAACAGGGCGCGAGCCCGTTCGCGCGCGGTCTGGCCGAGTCGCGCGGCCAGCGGAGGGTCTCGCAGCAGCTCGACGATCGCGTCGCCGAACGCTGCACTGTCAGCCGGGTCCTCGACCAGCAGTCCACTGTGCCGAGGTTGGATCTGCTCCAGATGCCCGCCGACTGCGCTCGCAACGACGGGACGGGCCTTCCACATCGCCTCGGTCACTCCGAGGCCGAACCCTTCCTGCAAGCTCTTCTTGACCACAACCGCGGCCTGGCGCTGGATCGCGTTCACCATCGCAGCGTTCTGGTCAAGCGAGGTGAGCGGAAGGCTCGCCAGATGAACCCGCCTGCGCGTCAGGGGCGCCAATCGCCGCCAGCGGTCCCGAACCTCTGCAAACACGGCTGCTGCTTCGGGGTCATCGGCGACCTGGTTCACGTCGGGGCCGGCGAGCAGCAGGTGCGCATCGGTCGCCGCTAACACCCGGTCAAGGAAGCCGTCCAGGATCCCGAGCGGGTCCTTGATGCGGTCCCACCGAGCCAGCGAGACGATCACCGGGACCCGGTCCCAGTCCGGTGCCCCGTCGGAGTCCAGGAGCGTGGGACGAGCCGTGAGCGTCG
This sequence comes from uncultured Actinomycetota bacterium, assembly GCA_963814355.1. Taxonomy (GTDB): domain Bacteria; phylum Actinomycetota; class Actinomycetes; order JADGOV01; family JADGOV01; genus JADGOV01. The sequence continues at coordinate 2,876 of CAWFCZ010000006.1, forward strand.
CCGTCGACCCATCCGTGCAGTCGTAGCTCGGAATCACGGTGGAAACCCCGGCGGCGAGACCAAGGTGCTGCAGGATCGCGCGGGCGGCGCTGGTTGACATCGGTCGATCTTTTGTCGACGCCGGATCGATGGCCGGCGTCAAGATCGACGTCTCTGCGCCGCCCAACGACTCCGGTAGGGAGGTGTAGCGGCTGAAGACGAAGCTGTGGACGCCGGCGAGGCGAGGCCTCAGGCAGTTCCAGGCGTGCCGAGAGAGCTCGTTGTCTTCATCGATGCCCACGTGGCAGCTCCAAATGACGTTCGCGCCGGCCCGCTCGAGCGGCACCGACATGGCTGCCGTCTGGGGGTCGTTGAGCACAACCACGTCACCAGGGGCGAGCAGCGACGCCAGCGCCCGGGCGTAATGGTCCCCAGCCCGATCCAAGATCGCCAGCTCGTCAATCCCGAGTACGCCCTTATCGTTTGACTGGCCTTGCAGATGATTATGAAAGCGCTTGGTCACCCGGAAGAACTCAGCCGAACCGCCGAGCACCATCCACCGCACGTCGATCCCCGCGCCTCGCCAGTACGGCAGCAGCGTACGAAGCAGCTGAGCGACTCCACCGCCCAAAGCAGTCGAGTTGACCATCCAAACCGTTCTTCCACCCAGCAATTCGCCGGCATGCTGCTCGGCCAAACGCACGCGCTCGATCATCGGTTCAAACAGATAGCCGCCGAGATCCTCGAAATACCGAGTCTCCTCCGGAATCGCGGCGAGCGTTCCGAGATCCTCAAAAAACCGAGCCTCAAGCGGAATCGCGACAAGTTCATCATCCGACCGGGCCACCCATCAACGATACTCAGCACTTCGGGGTTGACGGTGGTTGAGTGGCGCGCCGGGGCAAGGCTGGTCAGGTGTGGGGGTCGAGGTCCTTCACAGGTTCACGAGTCGGCCCGTCCGCGCGTGCAGGTGACGGAGCGAGCGGCGTGATGGGCGATTCGGTGCCTGCGCCAGCCACGACGGGGCGCGGCTGGACCCGGGGCAGGCCGACCGGTGTCGGCGCTGGCCGGCGACCACGCCCTCCAGTGCTGATGACCGGCGCCGCCGGGGTCGGGAAGACCCCTCAACCTGGCCGTCGCGAAAGCTCCTGATCGGCCGCCTGGCTGGCTCACCAGCACGGCTGGCGCTGGGCCGACGCCGCCACCTGCCCCGGCTGCAGCAGCCGGGGCAGGTGGACCCGGCCACGGGGCGGCCTACACCGGGCCGGGTGAGGCCGCGCGCCTCCGCGCCGGTGACCTGCTCGTCGTCGACGAGGCCGGCATGGCCGATCAGGACACCGCCCGGGCGTTGCTGATCGTCGCCGACGAGCAGCGGGCCCGGTTGGCGCTTCTCGGCGACCCGCACCAGCTGCCGGCGATCGGCTGCCGGCGGTTTCCTGGACCAGGCGCGGCAGGTGGGCCGAACGTGATGTCACCCTCGACGTGGTCCACCGCTTCACCCGCCTCACCGAGACCGCACCCGGCGTCCCCGGCACGGTGGAGGACGTAGCTACGCGGAACTGTCGCTACGGATGCGAGCGGGGACGACGCCGGCGGCGTGTTCGACCGGCTCGCCGCCCGCGGGCAGGTGCGGCTGTACCCCGGATGAGGCGGCGTTACGAAAGGCGGTCGCGGCGGCGGTCGCCCGGGCCCGCCGCGACGGGCAATCCACTGCGGTCGCCGTCGACACCTGGGAGCAGACCTGCGGCCCTGTCCGCCGCCGTCCGCGAGCAACTCGTCGAGGCCGGCGTAGTCGAAGACACCACCACGACGGTCACCGCCGTACACCTGGACGGGTCGTTCACCCTCCCGGCGCCCCCGGCGAACGGCGGCTGACCGCCGGCTACGCCGCCGAGCACGTCGCACCAGTACGGTGCACGGCGTCCAAGGCGACCCCACCCACACCGGGCACGTGATCCTCGCCGAGCGGTCAAGGGCGCTACGCGTCCCTTCGGGACCACTGCGCGATGGCCTGCGGCCACCCTGGACCGCCCACCTCGTCCCGTCATCCCGGGCTCCAGCCCCGGCCAGAAGGACCGGCGGGGGATGGAGGGGGCAGCCATGTCTGCAACGGAGGAGAACCGGAACTTCGGCGAGTGCTTCGTGCTGGCCAACGTGCGGATGCGCGGCGAACAGCCGGTGGAGATCCGCGGGTCGCCGGCGCGTCTGCCCGGGCGAACGAGACGCACATCCTGGTCCGGATCGGCCGGGTCCTGATCTACCTGGAGGACCGGGCGGCGCTGGCGTCGCTGCGGCAGGCCGTTGGTAGTGCCGACGCGTTGGCCGACCGGGTATTCGGTCCGGTGCCGGACGAGTTCGACGGGGCCGAGCGCCGCGCCCGAGCGGAATTCGAGAAAGGCCGGCGGGCCAAGCCCTGACAGCTGACACAGGCCGGCCGCCCAAGCCAGGGCGGCCGGCCTCCGGTTGTTCACAGATCCCCGCCGGAACCGTCCGCCGCGGCCGACAGCTGGCAGCGTCGCCGTCATGACCGTGCACACCTTCTACGACGACGCCGGCAGGCCCTACTACCTCGACGACGACACGCTGGTCCTGCCCGAGGGGGCCACGGAGGCGGACCGGTTGCGGGCGTGGGAGCTGCAGTCGGCGGCCACGGCGTTCTGGCTGCTCTTCCCCGAGCAGTAGCCGGGTCGCGCTGTCGTCGCCGCCGGGTTAGGTGCGTTGGCGGGCGAGCCAGGGGAGACGCCGGATTGCCGGCGGACGGATGCGCCGTCGCGGGCGAAGCGACCGGCTCCCCCCGACGCAGGACGCCGGTGTCCCGGGTCAAGGTCCGAGGGGGGAGGACCGGTACCGGCTCACCCGGAGGAACGGGTCCGGATCTGGGAGCAGTCGACCGCGGCCGCGGCCCGGGCGACCGAGCAGGTCCGGGCCGCCGCTGGCGCCGATCCGAATACGGCGGCGGACGCGGCGTGGGCGGCGTCGGACTTCCTCGCGGCCGCCGCCCGGCGCGCCGCCGAACAGCTGCGGCTCACCACCACCCAGCGGACCTCCGCGCGTCCGGGCGGGCCGGCGACCGCCACGCTGACCCGCCGGCCGGGTTCCTCCTTCGACGTCGGCGGACCGCGAGCGGGCCAGGTCAAGGTCTCTCCGACCGCTACCACGGGCCGCGCCGGTAGGGCGACCTGAACCTGCACGGGCGGGCCAGGAGCTGACTTACGCTTACCTGGCCCGTCGGCCGCATACCGCCGAACGGCATCGACACATCTTCTCGTCAGCCCCGGCGGCAACGATGGTGCGTCCTGGCCAGTGGCTTGGACGGTCCCCCCGGGATGGCCGAGCCTTTGTTGTGCCCCATCGGGCGCATCCGTCGGCCGCAGCCGCGCCACTCAAGATCGCGTCTGGGGTGCCGACAGGGGAGAGGTGGGCCTGCCCAGGGCGCGATCACGGAGCCGGCGGTCCTGCCGGCCTGCGGGACGCCAGGTGGATCGGTGACGGGCTTCGCCGCAGCGGTAGTCGCGTCGACGGCTGCGGTCGGCGGCGTCGCGGTTGTCCTCAGCGCTGGTGCTGACGCGGGGTTGGCGCAGGGAGTCGGCGATGTGGCCAGCTTGCTGGCCGCCGTGGTGGCGGTGCTTGCCTGTGCGCGCGCCGCCCGCAGGTCCGGGCCGGCTGCTCGGGAGTGGGCGTTGCTGGCCCTAGCGGTCGGGGTCTGGGCGGCGGGGGCTCTGACTTGGGCGGTGTACGGCTTTACCCGGCACCATGTCCACTCCTTCCCGTCGGCCGCCGACATCGGATTTCTCGGCTATTCGGCGCCTGCCGTGGTCGCCCTGTTGGCCTTCCGGCGGCGTGCGGTCCGCGCAGTATCGCGGGTGCCGGGGGTGCTCGACGGCCTTGTCGTCGGCACCGCGATCCTCTTCACGGGATGGGCCTTCGTGCTCGGCCCGCAGTACTACTCTGCTAGCGCGGGTTGGTCGGCCCGGGCTACGGGGCTTGCCTATCCGCTTGTCGATGCGGCGATCGCCTCGCTGGTTCTCGTTCTGGCAATGCGCCAGGTCCATGGCGCGCGGCTGCCTTGGGCGCTGGTGGGCTGCGGCCTGCTGGCGCTGACGGTGACCGACAGCATCTACGTGTCGCTGACCTTGAGCGGTCGGATCGGTCTGACCGGCACTGCGCTGAGCGCCGGCTGGGTCGCTGCCTTTCTGCTGGTCGCTGTCGCGACGGTGGCGCCCCATCGGCTGACGGCACCCGGCCGGGTGCGGCGTATCGCGGTTGGCCAGGAGTTCCTCCCCTACGTTCCGGTGGCCATCGCGCTGATCGTCGCCGCCTACGAGCGGGTCTTCAGTGACCCCGTCCTGCTCGGCGTCGGCGCACTACTCCTTGTCCTGGTCGGTATCCGTCAGTTTTTGATCACGGTGGAGAGGGTCGCCCTGACCGACGACCTCGAGCACAGGGTGGCACGACGCACCGCCGAGTTGCTCAGTGCCCGGGAAGACCTTCAGGATGCCTTCGACAATGCACCAATCGGTATGGTATGGGCCGACCTGGCCGGGACGTTCGTGCAGGTGAACCCCGCCTTCTGCCGGATGGTGGGCCGCAGCCGAGACGAGCTGGTCGGAACCCGGATCGGGGACATCACCTTTCCAGCGGACGTGGCTGCCAGCGAACTTCGCATGTCTCGGGGTGCTTCGAGCGAATCCCGAATCCCGCAGTTCGAGAAGCGCTACCGGCACGCCGACGGCAGCGGGGTGTGGGGGGAGGTCAGCCTGTTGCTCACCCGAGACGCGGCCGGTGCCCCGAAGTTCTTCCTCGCCCAGATCCAGGACATCACCGAACGCCGGTCCTCGGCGGCGCGCACCAAGGCCAACGAGGCCGTCTTCCTCGACGCGGTCCTGGAAAACCTCGACTCCGGCGTGATCGGCTGCGACGCCGAAGGCCGCCCGACCGTGTACAACCGGGCCAGCCGCGAACAATTCGGCCCACTCGTGCCGTCGCTCAATCCAGAGTTCTGGGCCGAACATTATGGCTTCTACCGGGCCGACGGAATCACCCCGCTGCCCACGCGGGAGATCCCCCTGTTCCGGGCATTGAGCGGCGAGCTCGTCGTCGACGTCGAAATGGTCATCGCGCGAAAAGGCGGCGACCCACGGACGGTGGTCGCCAATGGGCACGCCATCAGCGGCGGCGACGGCGCCCCGCTCGGCGCGGTCGTGGTCACGCAGGACATCACCCAGCGCCGGAAGGCGGAGGCCGCCCTGAGGCGGCAGGCGTTGCACGACCCGCTCACCGACCTGCCCAACCGGGCGCTGCTGCGCGACCGGCTCGAGCACGCGATCGCCCGCCAAGCCCGTCAGCCGCACTCCCTGGCGCTGCTGCTGCTGGACCTGGACGGCTTCAAAATCGTCAACGACAGCCTCGGCCACCAGGCCGGCGACGAGGTCCTCATCACCCTCGCCGGACGCCTACGCGCCTCGCTGCGCCCGGACGACACCATCGCCCGGCTGGGCGGCGACGAGTTCGCCGTCGTCCTGGAGAACACTTCAGAGGCCCAGGCCACCTCCATCGCGGCCCAAATCCTGGCAGTCATACGCCATCCCATCTCCATCCAAGGTCGATCGATCACCTCAGACGCCTCGGTCGGCATCACGACCAGCATCGGAGCCGACGACCCGGAGACGCTGCTGCGCAACGCCGACCTGGCGATGTACGCGGCGAAGGACCACGGAAAGGGCAACATCCAGGTCTTCCACGCCTCCATGCACGAGACAGTCGTGGACCGGTTGACCCTCGATGCCGAACTCCGCGAAGCCGTCGACAAACGCCAGTTCACCCTCGCCTACCAGCCGATCGTGTCGCTGATCACCGGCCACCTCCAAGGCCTCGAAGCACTACTCCGGTGGAACCACCCCGACCACGGAGTCACGTCGCCATCGGCCTTCATCCCGCGGGCGGAGGCCACCGGACTCATCGTGCCGATCGGACGAGGGGTGCTGCGCGAGGCGTGCCGCCAAGCCCGCGCATGGCGCCAGAATCCTTCCCGACGCCCAGGACCTCACCATCTCGGTGAACCTCTCCGTCCGCCAGCTGCAAGACCCGGCGATCCTCGACGTCGTCGCCGCCGCGCTGAGCGACACCGGCCTGCCGGCCGGGCAGCTACAGCTGGAAATCACTGAAAGCGTCGTCGGTCGACGCGGGGATATCGTCGCGATCCTCCACCGCCTGCACGCCACCGGTGTCCATCTCGCCATCGACGACTTCGGCACCGGCTACTCCTCGCTCAGCCGCCTGCACGCACTGCCGGTCGACGTGGTCAAGATCGACAAGTCGTTCATCGACGCCCTCGCCGGCGGCGGCCCGGCGCCTCTGGTCGCCGCCACCATCTCCATGGCGCACAGCCTCGGGTTGCAGACCGTGGCCGAAGGTGTCGAAACGACCGACCAGCTGCCGTTCCTACGCCTCCACGGCTGCGACAACGTGCAGGGCTACCTGTTCGGCCGCCCCCTCGCCGCCGACGCGGTCACCGCGTTGCTGCGTCAGCGAGGCACCGGCAAGCTATGGGCGAATCCCGCCACGCCGGCCGGCCGTCCCCGCACTCAACCCCGGAGTGACTGAACGGAAGCTGTCAAGCCGCTGGCTGCGGGGGACGATGCAGCGAGTGGCTACGGTCGGCGAGCCGGATATGTTCTGCCATTGGGGCGATGTCGCCGCTGAGGAGGGGTCATGAGCGACGACCAGGGGCGATTCGCTCGGCTCGACGACCGGCGGCGTCGGTTGCCGCGGCCGCGTACGCCGAAGGGTCTCGACCCGGCGGTCGTCCTGGCGCTGCACGAAGCCACCCGCCGGCTGCTCGACGCGGTGGAACCAGCGGATGTGGTGGAGGCCGCGACGGACCTGGTCAACGAACTCGGTGGCAGCGTGGTGCCGGCCGCCCGGGCCGGTGCGGATGTGCTGCCCCTGGACCTTTCCTTCGGCTCGACCGACCCCCTGCTCCCGGCTGCCCCGCGGGCCAGCGTGGCGCGGATGCATCTCGAGACGTTGCTGCCTGCCTTCCTCGAAGACGCCCGTCGATCGGTGATGGAGTTGCGCGGTAAGAGCTCGCTGCAGAATGAGGCGACTCGGGACCATCTGACCGGGTTGCTCAACCGGCGGACGCTTGACCGACGGCTGAGCCAGCTGCGAGTCGGGGATCCAGTCGCGATCCTGGATCTGGACTTCTTCAAGCAGCTCAACGACACCGAAGGACACGCCGCCGGCGACGCCGTACTCGTCGCTTTCGGTCGGGTTGTCCGTCAGCATGTCCCCAGCGGCGACATCGCTGGCCGGTACGGCGGTGAAGAATTCGTCGTTGCCCTCCGCGGGGCGGCTCCTGCGACGCTGCTGGCCCGGCTGACCGAGATCCGGCGGGCGTGGGAAACCGTCCGGCCGTTCTCGGTGTCGTTCTCGGCCGGGGTGAGCGTCGTGACCACTACCGGCGCCCGGGCTTTGCAGGTTGCCGACCAGGCGCTCTACGTGGCCAAACAGCGGGGGCGAAACCGAATAGAGATGGCTTCGGCGTGACGGCTACACGGCCCCTTCATGCTGTGGTGGCTCAATTCCTGGACCTCATCCGGCAGCGCGCTCCCGTGGCCGCGGCTGCTCTCGCCGTCGCGCAGCTTCAGCACGGATATCGACCTGACCAGGTCATCTCCGACCTGCTGGTGCCTGTGCAGGTGGAGGTTGGGCGACGTTGGCACCGCGCACTGTGGACGGCCGCGGATGAGCATCAGGCGACAGCGGTGACCGACGCCGCGCTGTACGGCGTCACATCTGACGGTATCCGGCCTCGGGAGATCCGGGGAACCGCGGCCGTCGCCTGCGCCGTCGGCGACTGGCATGTCCTGCCGTCACGAATGGCGGCGGAGTTGCTGCGCCTCGACGGCTGGGACGTCCTGTTCCTCGGCGGTTCGCTCCCGCCAGCGGATCTTTCCCAGTGGTTGATCGACGCCCGACCGGACGTCCTGGTGGTGTCCTGCTCGATGCCGACAACTGCCCGCAGCGTCGTGGCCACCGCGATGGCGGGGGCCGAAGTCGGCGTTCCGGTCGTCGTCGGCGGACGTGGCATGGGCCTGGACGGTAGGCGCGCGGCCGCGCTCGGCGTGCGATGGGCGGCGGACCTCAAGTGCCTGGCGGCTGCCCTAGCGGCTCCAACACCTGCCACCGCCCAACGAGAACTGGCCGAACGGCTGGAGGAGCACTCGGAGCTACTCCTGCGGCGTACGGAGATCGTCGCCGGGGCTGTCAACGAACTCGGCCGGCTGTGGCCGGCGATGTCCGCGTTCTCCGACACTCAGATGTCCCGGACCAGCGAGGACTTCGGCCATATCGTCGACTTCCTCGGGGCCGCTGTGGCCACCGATGATCCGCGTCTCTTCGGCGAGTTCGTCGATTGGCTTCGGCTGCTACTGTCCTCCCGCCATCTACCGCCAGCGGTGCTGCAGATCAGCCTGCGCGCCCTGGCCGCGGCGCTTCCCCGCGAGTTGCCGCTGGCCCCGGCGATCCTGGCCACCACCCGCGACTCGTTACCTATGGAGGTGCGGTGACAGCACCGGCATTCGTCGTGACCAGTGAGGTCACTATCCCCGAAAGTGCCGCCGAGGGACTGGAGGCGGCGTTCACGGCGCGCCTCGGCGAAGTGGACAGTTTCCCCGGCTTCCAACGCCTTGAGGTCTGGCGAGACACCGCAAGCCGAGGGACGTACCTCATGGTGTCCTGGTGGGATAGCCGGCGGGACTTCACCAGCTACATGCGTTCCGCGCAACACCGGCGATCCCACCAGCGCATCCCGACCGAGCCGGTCAAGCCTCGTGGGACCGGAGTACACCGGTTCGAACGCATCTCCTGTTGACGGCTTCCATCCTGCCGTCGTAGGTGCGAACTCGACGCCGCATAATGATCGTTTCCCCGCACCCGAAAGCTTCGCACCGGACTTGCGGCTCTCACCGCATCTCGGCTCAAGCAAGCCACGGGGGCTCGCGGGCTGGCAGAAGGTGCCGGCTCAGCACGGTCAGCGGCGCGATGTCGCCCTATTCTGACGTGGAGGTGGGTCTTGTCAAGGGGGCGCGGGGGGCCAACGGACGGACCAACTCTCTGCTCGGGCGTTCTGATCATTCTTTTTACTGTTCCCGGTAGCCCATGGGTGCCGTGGAGGGGAGCCGCGGTCAAGGGCGCTGTTTCACTTGACCGGGGCGAGCACCGCGACATGCTGGGGGGCGGCGGGGATCAGCACCCGGTGTGCGGGGGCCGGGTGAGCGGCGGCGTGCGTGTCAGGGCGACGCGCGGTCAGACTGATATACGCGGGTTGGTTACCGCAGGACGGGCTGTCCGGCTGGAGCGTTCCGCTGGTCTAAAGGTCGAGCGTGGCGTGGGATTTCTCCTGCGCTGCTCATAGTTATCACGCTCGGGGCGCACGGCCCCGCCGGCAGCTACGCAGGCACGATCGTGCACAGCGTCTACTGACGTCCCGGTCTGCCAGGTGCGGCCGAACCCTTGACCCGTCAAGATCGGACCCAGGACGTCGGGCGGCGGCCAATCCCCGCTGCTGGTGGCGCGCCGCGGTCTGCGGCTGCTCCTCTCCATCTCCGCCCGGATGGCCGCCGGATTCGTGCCAGGTCCCCTCTCGGACGATTCGGGCGCACTTGCCGGCGCAGTCGAACGACGCCAGGTCGCTCATGGCCTCGCCTACCACAGCTACCAGGAGCACACCGACAGCAAGGTGAACTTCGCGCCGACCCGGAGATTGCTTTGCTAACGGTGTCATCGGCGCGGTGCCGCCGAGTAGCACGCCGAGGTTCTCCATCGTGAACCAGGCGACCTTCAGTCCTTGTTCGACGGCGTGGTCGCCGCGGGCCTCGATGTGGGACGACTTCCCGGCGACAGACGGCCTGCAGACCACCAGTTCCCCCGCCGGCGCACCCATTCCAGCGTCCTGCAACGTGACGCCGAGCTCTGGACGAGCCGAGGCCGGGATCGGCGGCGACGTCGACGCCGGGGACGATGGCGATCCTGGACGTGATCGTCATCAGGCTGGTCAGGATCCGGACCGTGGTGGACTTACCGGCGCCGTTGGGGCCCGAGAAAGCCGATGACCCGGCGCCGACCGGTTCACGCTTCACGGGCTGCCGAGTTTCTACCGCCAGGTTCATGTCGCGAACGTACGGCGGGCCACCGACATTGTCCGGGCCGGGGAACGGCTCGGCGCACTCATGGCGTCCACGACGGATCCCGCCCGGCGAAGCCCAGCGCCCGATCGAACGCCGGCGCGTCCGCCGGCACATCGACCACCGGCCCGAAGAGCCCTTCGCGGCTGGCCGGGTGCTCCGGTAGGGCCGACGCGGCGGTGAACTCGAAGACGGCCGCCGTACTCGCCGGGTCACAGCGGAACGCCTGGCCGGTCGCCCGAGCCAGGTCCCAGCCGTGCAGGACGAGTTCGTCGAGCTCGACGATGCCCACCTGCTCGGCCGGCACCCTCACGCTCGCCGGCCTCGGTCAAGCCCTTCTAGACCGCTTCATCCTCCCAGGCCTCGGCCATCTCCCGGAGCCGCTGCGGGAGAACGGAGCGCCACTGCGGATCCAGGCTTTGAGCGGCAGCCGGCCCGGAGCCGGTGCGCCGCCGCCGCCCTGGACCGCTGTCGACTTGCTAGCTGCCCAGGTGAAGGCCAGGCACAGCCCCAGGAAGTGGTCGGGCAGGGCGGCCACCGGGGTGTCCCGGCACGGCGTTGGCGCCGTCAGCGCCTCGTCGGTCACGTCGTCGAGAAGCCGGGTCACCTCGCGGGCGGCTGGGTGCAGGTCGAGCATCAGCACGGTCCCTTCGCGGTCGGAATGGATAGGCGGAATGGATGGTGCACTGGCTCGGCTGGCGTGCTGGCGGCGGGGAAGTCATCGACGCCGCCGCCGTCGCGATCCGTACGCACCTCACGGCCGGTCCCCGATAGCGGTAAGGCGGACTTCACGGGTCGTACACCCGCAGCCGCACAAGGGAAAGTTGCGCGCTTAGCGTCGCGGCGGGGTGTTTACGCCTCGTTGATGCCGACGGCCGCGATGTTGACGCCCCGTTGATGCGCGGCCGCTCCATGGCAGCGTGGGGGTATCGGGGTCGCGTTCGACCGAACTTCCCGATGGCCCCAACCATCAACCCCAACCGAATGGCAGACGGGGGGCAGTCCTTACAGCCCCAATTGGGTGGCGGCGTTGTCGGTCCAGGCGGTGCGGATGCGGACGTAGCCGCCGAGGGTGGCGAGGCTGCGGTGGCGGGTTTGGTGGGCGATGGCGCGGTCGGTGGCGCCGCGGAGGGGGGCGTAGGTGACGAAGCCGGCGCGGAGGCTGTGCGCGCTGAAGGGGGTGGGGTTGAGGCCGGCGCGGGCGACGGCGTTCTGGATGAGGGTGTTGACCGATTCGGGGTGCAGCGGCCGGGGTTGGGGGCGGTTTCCGGTGCTGACCGGGCGGAGCACCGGCCCATCGGTGATCCCGGCGGCGGTGAGCCAGTGCTGGAGGGTGGTGACCGGGCAGCGGGTGGGGTTGCCGGCGCGGGGGAGGACGACGAGTTCGGTCTGTTCGCCGGTCTGGTTGGTCTTGGAGCGGGGGAGGGTGAGCACCGCCCCGTTGGGGTGTTCGGCGACGTGGGAGACCTGCACCGCGGCGAGCTCGGAGCGTCGGAGGGCGGCGAGGACGTCGAACAGCTCGGGGGCATCAGCGGCGCGGCCTGTTCGGGCGGGGCGCCGTGGGGTGCGGCGGATGCCCTCCCAGACGGCGATCACCCGGGCGTTCGCGGTCGGGTCGGGGGTGTCGCGGAGCCGGGCGGCGAACCGGATCGCGGACAGCCGCCGGCTCATGGTGCCGACCCGGGCGCCGTGCCGGGCGAGGTCGTCAGGCCCGCCCTGGACCTCTACCAGGAGATGTTCGTCAAGGCCGCCGACGGGATCCGTCAGCGGGCGGGTTCGGGGACCCGAACAGTGGCGCTTCGATTGGGAACAGTCCTACACCCGTGACCAATGGCTCGACCAGCTACCCACCAGCGGCGCCCTCACCCAGTTCCCGCCGGGCCAGCTGGCCGAGTTACTGGACCGCGTCGGGACCGCCATCGACACCATCGGGGGCGGCTCAGGCACCGGTACCAGGGGAAGGGAGCCTTGATCCACGCCGACTCCGCCGAAGGTGGCCCGGCCGCCCCCGGCATCCAGCAGTCCGCGGCCGCGATCCGCTCCGCTCGCGGGGAGGTGTCGTTGCAGGATCACCCCGGGACTCAGCATGCGTTCTTCGACACGCGCCCGGAGGTGTTCGACGCCGAAGCTGCTGCGGTGGCGTGCCGTCGCACGCTCAACTTCCTCGCTGCGCTGCTGCGCCGATGAGTGTCGGCCTGGTTCGTCAGGGGTACCGGCTGGGCCGGGGACCCGGCCACGGAGGCCACACCGGTGGCCGGCGGCGCCGCGGACGTGCAGGCACTCGCCGGGCAGTCGCCCACGCTGTCGGAGCTCACGGTGCGTCGTGCCGCGAGGAAACGTACGGCCGGTAGGCGGCTGGGGGCCGGCGGAGCGCGACACCTGCCGGCCCTGGCTCGTCTCGAAGCTCGCGGTGTTGGCGGCGTCCCTGCGGGTGCTCGTGGGGTGCTCGGCAGCAGAACACCTTCACCGGCAGGCTCACCGAAGTCATGCTCGACGACGTCTTCGCTGAGGCAACCGAGCTCAGTGCACGGTGATTCTGGCGACCGGCGACCACCCACCACTCACGCTGGGGTTGCTGCCCTTGAATAGCTTGGCGCGGAACTGGTAGGTCCCGGTCCGGTTGCCCCAGTCCGCCGCGCGCATCGTCGCGTTGCTGGCGGGAGTGCCGTAGACGAAGCTGGTCCAGGCCGACGAGCCCGGTGCCTTCAGTTGAACCTGCTCGTTGTAGCCGTTAGGGGTGTAGTTCGAGCCCCAACGGACGGCAAAGTAGGTGGTGCGGCTTCCGGTGGCGGGGCTGACCGTCATCGGCACGATGACGGTTCCCCGGAGCGCGCCGACCGTGGACCGGTAAGGGAAAGTACCCGAGTTGATGAAGGTGTACGCGTACGTCGAGCCCTGGCGCTTCGCGCCAGAGTTGAACAGCCCGAGCCGGGTGGCATCGGTCACCGAGTGCGAGCCTTGCCGGAACGACCAGGTGACCTTGCTGCCGTATCTGACTGTCACGCTGGCCGGCTGGTAGCCCGCGTTCGTCACCGAGACGGTCGGGCCGCTGGCGGCGGTGGCCGCGCCGGTCACCGTCCCGGCAGTTGCCAGCATGCTGCCGGTGAGGATGAATGCGGCGGCCCAGCGTCGCGACGTCGGCATGACGAACCCCCAGTGCTCGGTAGCAGCGGGCGACGCCGCAACGGCGGCGACCCAGAGGCCGAAGCGTAGCGGTTGTCCCAATGGAGCGCCATCTGGGGCATCCGTGAGGTATGACCCGATTGCTAAACTGAGATAGCGCTGGCCGCGCCCACATCGACGTCCACCGGCGCGTGTCCTCCGTTCTCGCGGCGAGCGTCTGGCGATCTGGCACGAGGATTGTGGGAAAGAAGCGACGAGCCCAGGTTGCCGGACCTTCTTCAGCTGCGCCTGGCGCTGAGCTCAGGTTCGGCGTCGCGGATCGGCGGGCCGGTCAGGTACATGCGGGTACTTGAGACGCGCGGCCCCATATATGCCGCCGGCCGAAGTGTCGTGCCCGCCCTTGGCATGGTGCCTGCTTTCCGAGAGGTCTGTCGAGCCGTCCCTGGGAGCCGAGCTGACCCGGCCGGCGGGGGTGATCCAGGGCTCGCCAACCCCCACCCGCTGTGGTCGGCCGGCCCTGGATCACCGGGGTCGGCGAGTCGGCGAGTCGGCGAACCGCCGGCGTGCCGCCGGCGTGCCGCCGGTGTGCCGCCGGTGTGCCCGAACATCGGCGGGCGCCTGACCGCGGGTTGGAGCAACGCGAGCGATTGGGTCGTTACGGGCTGGACTGGTTACCGACCTGCGCAACGTGAGTCGCGCGCTACCCAGTGACGCAGTTCCCACGGTTTGGCGCCAAAGTCCGGCCCAGTCGCACCTCGCCTGTCAAGATTGGCGGGTTTAACAGCGATCCAGGCGTGGTGGCCAGCGTCGTGCGTCCACTCGCTTCCGGGAGCGGACGCCAATGTCGCGGCTAGGCCGCTGACCTGCGGAAATGGACACCCGCGGACCCCGACGGACCTCTGCCCTCCAAGTTGTAATCGGCAGGTTCCCGGTTCGAATCCGAGCGTCGGCTCCGCTCTGACCTGCGGCCGCTGCGAGGGCGCGACTCGACAGCACCGGCGGTCTCACCGGCGTCTACCGCCGGCCCGGCGCCCCGTTGGCCGCTTGATAATGCTGCCGCCAGATGAGCCGGTGCACGCCGAGGTGCCGCGGCAGCGAGCGTAGCCCGGGGATGTACGGGAGGAGGACGAAGGCGAGGGAGAGGACGGCCATCAGACCCCACACCAGCGCGTCCGCGTTGCCGGAGGTGGAGAACGGCTTGATTTGATACCAGAACGTGTACAGCCAGAGCCACGCCTGCCCGGGCCAGCTGCCGGTCTCGTTGGTCATCCCCCACTGGTCGCCGCCGAGGTGCTGCCCGCGGGCGGTGTCCTCCAGGTAGGTGCCGTCGGCGAGGAACAGCAGCGGCTTGGTGTAGTCGCTCGCGTAGAACTTGCCGCCGGAGACCAGCAGCCCGTCGAGCGCGCCGGTGCGGCCCAACCGGAGTAGCCGGTTCATCATCAGTGGGACCGGGCCGTAGCTGCCCGGCGCGACCTTTTCCGGGTCGCCGCCGGGAGCCTTGCCCAAGGCGTCGCCATACGCCGTCGCCCACGTGGTCTGCACAGCGCCCGGCGCGGCCGACCAGGCCGCCAGCGCACCGGCGAGCTGCGGATCGGCCGGGACGTCGTGCAGCGGCCGCAACACGAAATCCTGCGCGGTATCGACCGGCGCCCGCACCCCGCCCCAGCGCTGCAACGGCAGCGGCCCCAGCTTCTGCCCGGCGCCGGCGGAGGAGTTGTACGGCGGCCCGTAGGTCGCCGTCCCGCTGGTGCCGTCCAACTCGCTCACCGCGGTGGCCACGAAGTCCCCCGGTGCGGCGCTCGCCCACCGGGCCAGCGTGACCGGCCGGTCATCCGGGGAGCTGAACACCCACGCCAACCCAACGCACAGCACGCTGACCACGACGAGCGCTGCGAGGAACTCCTTCACCACGTCGAACCCGCGGGTCTCCCCGGCCCACTCCTGCGCCGCCGGATCGTCCCGGCGGCCTGCCACGCTGGTCGGTGTCACGACGACGCCTCGAGGTCCTCAGCCCCGTGCTGCTGCCCCGGCGACGACGGTGCGGCCTCGACGGTGGGGAACGGCGGGACGACGCCCCGCCGGCGCACGAGCAACAGATGCCCGGCGATCAACGCGGCCAGGGCGACCGGCAACAGCAGCACATGGAACAGCAACATCTGACCCATGTCCAACACGTTGAACCACGCCCCCACACCGACCGAGTTCAACCCGTCCTTCGCCTGGGTTGCGATCCACTGGGAATCGAAGTTCGACTGCACCAGATAGCCGGTGAACGCCGTGCCCACCGAAGCCAGGAACGCCACCGCTCCCAACACCCAGGTCAGTCCCCGCCGACCGCGCCAGGCGGCCATGAAGAACGTGCACCACAAGTGGACGACCATGAAGAAGAAGAACAGCTCCACGCTCCACAGGTGCACGCTGTTCACGAACAACCCAACACCTGAGACGTGGTACCACTGCGGTCCCTCCAGGGCGATGACCGTCCCCGACGCCAACACCACCACGAAGGCGGCGATCGTCAACACCCCGAACACGTACGCCCAGCTCGCCACATACGCTGGCTGGCGGTCCGGGAGCAGCCGCTCCGGCGGCAGTGCCGCCACCACCCGCCCCCGCACTAGCGTCGTCCACGAACCTGACCGGCCAGCTCGCTCGGCCACCGGGGTCGAGCCGCTCGACGAACTCACCGCCCGCCGCCCCTCGGGAAGGGCAGCAGCACAGCCAACGCCAGAACCAGCAGCATCAAACCGATTACGATCAGATTCGGCACCGAGATCTGCACCACCCCCCAGTGCACGTAATGCGCCGGCCGGTGCAGATCAACCGGGGCCGCGAGCATCAGCCGGTGTCCGGCCATTGACGACCTCCCGCCGGAGAGGGGTGTAATGCGCACCACCGTCCACGCTTACCCTAACGCCTCGTTGACCTCCGAGGGCCCGCTCGGGGTGACGTGTTCACCCTCAAGTCGCCCGGGAGCACCCCAAGCCCACCGCCGGCAGCGACGACCGGCCCGGCCAACTCGGGCGCCTCCCAGTCCCCGGAGTACGACCCAGCTCCCGTGTCCCGGCCGCGACCCGGCCTCCGGGAAATCTGGGTGAGCCTTCCGGCCTCACTCACCCTTGCCGTCCGGCCCGGACACCCCTGACCACCCGACCGTCCTGCGGGGAGAGGCAACACCGGCCCGTTGCGGAAGCGGTGCGCCTCGTCCACGTGCAGCTCGTCGGGAGTCACCCCCTCGGCACCGCTCCACGGCTGCGGCCGGCCGCGGCGCTGCTCTCGCGCGCGTGGCGGGAGCAACCCCGTTGGTGGAGGAGCGTCCCCCCGGCTGGCGATTTGCGGGTCCGGCTTCCCCGCTGCGCATCTCCTGGAGTCGCTTGCACTCTCCCCCGGAGAGTGCTAACAATGGACTAGCACTCTCACCAGATGAGTGACAACCGGCTGGTAGGTGAGGCAGCGCGCTGCCGTCCGTCGCGGGCACCGGAGCTGGCCGGTATCCAGCATCGTCTGCAACGCGGGAGGAACCACACCGCATGGCCAAGATCATTGCGTTTGACGAGGAGGCTCGACGCGGTCTCGAGCGGGGCATGAATGTGCTCGCCGACGCCGTCCGGGTCACCCTCGGCCCGAAGGGGCGCAACGTCGTACTGGACAAGAAGTGGGGCGCTCCCACGATTACCAACGACGGTGTATCCATCGCCAAGGAGATCGACCTCGAGGACCCGTACGAGAAGATCGGCGCGGAACTCGTCAAGGAAGTCGCCAAGAAGACCAACGACGTGGCTGGCGACGGCACGACGACGGCCACCATCCTGGCCCAGGCGCTGGTCCGTGAGGGCCTGCGCAACGTGGCCGCCGGGGCCAACCCCATGAGCCTGAAGCGGGGCATCGAAGCCGCCGTGGAGCGGGTTTCGGAGGAGCTCAGCGCGGCCGCCAAGGACGTCGAGACCAAGGAGCAGATCGCCTCCACCGCGTCCATCTCCGCCGGTGACCCGGCGATCGGGGAGATGATCTCCGAGGCGATGGACAAGGTCGGCAAGGAAGGCGTCATCACCGTCGAGGAGAGCAACACCTTCGGCCTGGAGCTAGAGCTCACCGAGGGCATGCGCTTCGACAAGGGCTACATCTCGCCGTACTTCGTCACCGACCCGGAGCGGATGGAGGCCGTCCTGGACGACCCCTACCTGCTCGTCGTGAACTCCAAGATCTCCGCGGTCAAGGACCTGCTGCCGGTCCTGGAGAAGATCATGCAGGGCGGCAAGCCGCTCGTGATCATCTCCGAGGACGTCGAGGGCGAGGCGCTGGCCACCCTGGTGGTCAACAAGATCCGCGGCACGTTCAAGTCCGTCGCGGTCAAGGCGCCCGGCTTCGGCGACCGGCGCAAGGCCATGCTGCAGGACATCGCCATCCTCACCGGTGGCCAGGTCATCAGCGAGGAAGTCGGCCTGAAGCTGGAGAACACCACCGTCGACCTGCTCGGCCGGGCCCGGAAGGTCGTGGTCACCAAGGACGAGACAACGATCGTCGAGGGCGCCGGCGACGGCGACCAGATCGCCGGTCGGGTGAACCAGAATCCGCGCCGAGATCGAGAAGAGCGACTCCGACTACGACCGGGAGAAGCTGCAGGAGCGTCTGGCCAAGCTGGCCGGCGGCGTTGCAGTGATCAAGGTCGGAGCGGCCACCGAGGTGGAGCTCAAGGAGAAGAAGCACCGCATCGAGGACGCGGTGTCCAATGCCAAGGCCGCGGTCGAGGAGGGCATCGTCGCCGGTGGCGGCGTGGCCCTGCTGCAGGCCTCGCTCAAGGCGTTCGACAAGCTCGACCTCGAGCACGACGAGATGACCGGCGCGAACATCGTCAAGCTGGCCCTGGAGGCGCCGATCAAGCAGATCGCGTTCAACAGCGGTCTGGAGGGCGGCGTGGTGGTCGAGAAGGTCCGCGGCCTGGACGCCGGCTGGGGGCTCAACGCGGCGAACGGCGAGTATGTCGACATGATCGCCGAGGGCATCATCGACCCGGCGAAGGTGACCCGCTCGGCGCTGCAGAACGCGGCGTCGATCGCCGGCCTCTTCCTCACCACAGAGGCCGTCATCGCCGACAAGCCCGAGAAGGAGAAGGCGCCCATGGGTGGACCGGGCGGCGGCGGCGGCATGGGGGACATGGACTTCTGAGTCCAGGGCCACACAACCGCGCAGGGGCGGTCTTCCTCCGGGAGGGCCGCCCCTGCCACGTACCCGAGCTCAGGCTCAACCCGCCGAGCCCGTCAGCCGCCCGGCCCGGGATGTACCGTCAGCGGGCAGCCCGCCGAGCGCGCCGGCGAGCCGCGGGAACCCGGGGCCGTGACGAAGCCCCTACTCGTACCTGACGACATCGACCGAGATCTCCACCGCCGGAACCGTCCCCCGGTTCTCGAGCCAGTGGACGGTGTTCCGGTCCTCGGGCCAGCCCACACCCGGTCCGTACTCCGTGGCGATCCCATCCCGATGATCGGTGATCGTCCCCTGCAGCACGTAGACGGTGCCCGGTCTGCCCTTGTGGTCGTGAACCGGGCCGAAGACGCCTCCCGGCTCGATGGTCACCATGCGCATCCGTAGCTGGCGGTCCTCCATGCCGCGGATCTCGGGGCCGAGATCAACCGTGGCCAGTAGCTCCACCGCGACACCTCGCGTCTGCGGCGCCACCCGTTCATCGCTCATAGTGTTGTCCTCCCGTTGGCCTGCCGGCCGCCGCTAGGTCCTGGTGGCGGTCGGGATCTCCTCCCGCGCAGTGCTGACCGGCAGCCCATCGTGATAGCGGCGGGACGGTTCGGGGCGGCCGGCGCCGGTCCATCCGCCGCTCGGACGCCGTCATATGGGGGCAGGTGACGTGGCTTCCCGCAGTCCTTCACCGGTCGCTGCCGTCGGCTCGGCTTCCGACAACGGGGCCCGGGCGGCGAGCAGCGGGAGCAGCATCACGCCGATGAATATCGGCCCCACCATGTACCGGTAGAGCTGCGCCGGGTTCGCCGCGAGCACGACGAGTTGGTTGGCCAGGCTCACCGTCCCGGCCGCCAGGATGTCCCGGCGGCGCAGCCGGTACGCCGCGACGGCCAGGACGAGGTAGGCGACGTAGCACCAGGTGGCCCCGCGGGTGAACAGCCAGCTCACAGCGGGCAACTTGACGTCCTCCCGGGCCTTGCGCAGCAGGCTGGCGAGACGATAGCTAACCGGGTGTGGGTGCAGGTGGCTCCGTACGTTCTGCGGCGGCAGCTGCGGTTCTAGCGGGTGGTAGAGCGTCTTCGGAACCGTGATCACCAGTACGGCGAACTGCGCCGGACTTCCCGACGGGGGCAGTGGATTCCAGGCGATCGCGCTGCGACACAGCCGGGTTCGGAGAACGAGGAGTGGTTTGCGCCGGGCGACCCGGAGCCACAACTTGCCCAACGCGACGTGGTTCCGGTCCGCTGTTATGCGGTCGAAGCCGGGTGTGAACAGCGGGTCGCTGGTATAGCAGTTGCGCGCCGCATGCCGCCAATGCGCCAACGACGCCTCGGCCATCATCAGGCGCTTGTCCGCAGCGGTGAAACTACCCGGCGAGGACCGGTAGACGGCCGCGATGTCGCTGTAGAAGATGCCGAAGGTCAGGCTGGAGTTGGCCGGTTTGATATGGGCCGCCGGATAGACGACGTCGCTGGCGAGGTAGAAGGCGACAATGGCAGCTACGCCCAGCGACAGCATCTGCCGGCGGAGGCCGGTCAACGCCACGGCCAGGAGGCCGGCGACGATCGGGACCATCAGGAAGCCGTTGTTGCGGAAGAGGACCAGCCCCAGCAGGCCGACCATCAGCGACGCCAACAGCGGCCAGGACCGCGCGTCAGTGGTCCTCCGCCGGCGAGCGAGCAAGCGCAGAATCGTCGCGACGAGGAAAACTTCCGCCGCGGCGAAAGCGACGTCCTTCCACAACGTGGCGACGAAGGCGCCGAACGTCGGCACGAGCGGCAAGACGAGCGCCGGCAGAGCCGCCCAGCGGGACGGGACGCCCATCGCCCGTACCGACCCCACGGTGTAACCGAGCAATGCCGCATACAGGACGGTCTGTGCCAGGGTGACCAGCCATACGCTGTTGACCAGCTTGAGCGAGATCAGGACAAAGAAGTCATAGAGCACAGAGTGATCGGCCGTCCACGGTCCGCTGGTCACGTGAATGACGTAGCGGACCGAATCGGGGCTGAGCAGGCCGGGTCGCTGGCCGGCCCACCACACCAGTAACACCACCTGTGCCCAGGCATACACCGCGAGTGGCAGGCGCCAGGCCTGCGGAATCCGGCCGCGCGGTGACCGTTGACCGTCCCCCGCCGGCGACGTCACCGGCGCTGCGGTCACGGCGCCAGCCGGGCAACCACGACCAAGCCGACGTGCAACGGGCGCCGCCGCAGCTCCGCGTACCGGGCGTCTGCGCCCACGTCTGCGCCGACCGGCCGACTGATCGCAGAGCTGCCCATGTTGACGATGCTAATGAGGCAACGGTGAGCGAACGGTTAGATTGGGCACTGATGGGTCAACGCCCCGGCGGTAGGCAGCAACAGCTGGTGCGCGCCGCTGCGGGCGCGCTCCCGGCCGGGGCGGCGCCGGTCGGTGCCGGCCTGGTCATCCTCGGGATGACGTCCTACGGTTTCCTGGCCGTCGCCGCGCGGATGCTGACCCCGCCGGAGTTCGCCACCCTCTCGGTGTTGTGGGTGCTGGTGTACACCGTCGGGCCCGGCGTGTTCCTGCCGTTCGAACAGGAAGTGGGGCGGGCGCTGTCGGACCGGCGCGCCCGCGGCCTGGGCGGCGGACCGCTGCTGGGGCGCGCGGCTGCGCTGGGGCTGGGGGTGCTCATCGTCCTCGCCGTGGCCACGCTGCTCGCCGGCCCGGCGCTGCGCGCCCACCTCTTCGACGGTTCGTGGTTGATGTTCGCGGCCTTGGTCATCAGTCTGTTCGGATTGTGGGCGGCACACCTGTCTCGGGGAGCCTTCGCCGGCAACGCGCGCTTCGGCTGGTACGGGGGGCAACTGGCCGTCGAAGGGCTCAGCAGGCTGGGACTGTGCCTGCTGCTGGCCCTGGGCGCGGTGCACCGCCCCGGGGCGTACGGGCTCCTGGTCGGCGGCGTCTTCCTGATCTCCGCGATGGCCACCGCGCCCGGCCTTCACGGACTCGTGACCCCTGGGCCGGACGCCCGGTGGGAGGAACTCACTGGGGCTCTCGGCTGGCTGCTCGGTGGGGCCCTGCTCTCCCAGGCACTGGTGAACGCGGCACCGGTCGCGGTCAAGCTGCTGGCCACGGCGGATCAACGCGGCGCCGCCGGGACGTTACTCGCGGCTCTGGTGCTGGCCCGGCTGCCGCTGTTCCTGTTCGCCGCGGTCCAGGCAGCTCTATTACCCCGGCTGGCCGGCCTGGTCGGCGGCGGCCGCAGGCGGCTGTTCCGGAGCAGCGTGCGACGGCTGCTCGCCGGCGTCGCGGTAGTGGGCGTCGCCAACACGATCGCCATGTCTGTCCTCGGGCCTCCGCTGGTGCGGTATGTCTTCGGCGAACGGTTCCATATGGCCGGCGGCGATCTGGCCCGGTTGAGCGCGGCCACCGGCCTGTACATGGCTGCCAACGTGCTCTCGAATGCCTTGCTGGCGTTGCGGCGGTACCGCCTGGCGCTGGTCGGCTACGCCGCGGGAGTCTCGGCGCTGATCGTCGTCACGGCTCTCGCGTCGTCGTTGTTCCTGCGCGTCGAGCTGGGTTTCCTGGCCGGAACCCTGGCGTCCGCGGCTACTCTCGGCTGGCTCTACCGGACGGCTCTTCGCCTGCTTCCGGGGGCCGACGCCACTGTCGGTCCCGTCGATCTGCCCCAGATGCAACCGTGACACCAGATGCAACCGTGACCCGCGTCACGGCCGTTGTCGTGGCCTACGGCGCGGAGCCGTGGCTGGAGCGGTGCGTCGAGGCGGTACTGGCCTCGACCGGCGCGGACGTCGATGCCGTCGTGGTCGACAACGGCGACACCACCGGTGCCGTCGACCGGCTGGCCGGGCGGCCGGGCGTCACGGTCGTCCGGCCCGGTCACAACACCGGGTTTGCCGGCGGGTGCAATCTCGGCGCGGCGGAGGCGTCCGGCGAGGTGCTGGCCCTGGTGAATCCGGACGCCCTGGTGGAGCCTCCCGCGCTGGCCCGGCTGTCGGCCGCCGCGCTGGAGCCTGACGTCGGGATAGCCACCTGCAGCCTGCGGCTGGCCGATGATCGTCACGTGCTCAACAGCGTGGGCAACCCGGTGCACTACCTCGGCTTGGCCTGGGCCGGGGGGTACGGCGAAGCAGCGGCTGCCCACGCCGCCCGGACCGCTGTGGCCAGCGCGAGCGGCGCCGGCTGTGCCATCCGACGGTCGGTGTGGCGTCAACTCGGTGGCTTCGAGTCGGAGTACTTCGCCTACCACGAGGACGTCGAGCTGAGCCTGCGGTGCTGGCAGCTCGGTCTTGCGGTGGTGTACGTACCGGACGCCGTGGTACTCCACCGCTACGCCTTCACCCGGAACCCGGGGAAGAACTACCTGCTGGAGCGCAACCGCCTGCTCACGCTGCTCACCGTCTACTCCACCCGGACGCTGCTTCTCCTGCTGCCGGCGATGCTGGCCTTGGAGGTCGCGATGCTGGCCGCCGCCACCGCACAGGGCTGGCTGCGGCAAAAGCTCGCCGGCTACACATGGTTGTTGCGCCAGCACCGGCTGGTTCGCGACCGTCGGCGGTGGTGCCAGGGGCAGCGTCGGCGGTCCGATCGGGTGCTGGCCCCGTTGCTCGCCGGTGAGTTCACCCCGGCGAACGTCCCCCCCACACCGGGCCTGGCGGTGCTCAACGGGCTGCTCGGCGGGTACTGGGTTCTTGTGAGGCGCCTGCTGTGAACGGCGAGAGCGGGGCAGTGCGCCGGCCGGCGGTGCTTGTCGTCATTCCGGCGCTGAACGAGGCCGAGTCGGTCGGCGGCGTCGTCAAGGAGGTGCACGCGGCGCTCCCGGACGCGCATGTCCTCGTCGTGGATGACGGCTCCACGGACGGCACCCGATCGGCGGCCTCCTCGGCGGGGGCCGACGTGCTCAGCATGCCGTTCAATCTCGGCGTCGGCGGGGCGCTCCGGGCCGGCTTCCGCTACGCCGTCCGGTTCGGTTACGACGTGGCGGTGCAGGTTGACGGCGACGGGCAGCACGACCCGGCGGACATCGGTGCGCTGCTCGCCGCGCTCACCGACGCCGACGTGGTCATCGGGGCGCGCTTCGCCGGCCGCGGAGACTATGCGGTCCACGGCGCCCGAAGGTTGGCGATTACGCTGCTGGCCCGGTCGCTGTCCCGCCGTACGAAGACGACGCTGACCGACACCACGTCGGGATTCCGCGCTTTCGACCGCCGCGCAATCGAGGCCTTCGCCCGGGACTATCCAGCGGAATACCTCGGTGACACCGTGGAGGCGTTGGTCATCGCGGCCCGCGCCGGCTGCCGGATTACCCAGGTGCCGGTGGCCATGCGTCCACGCCGGAGTGGGACCGCGAGCCAGCCATCATGGCGGGCGACCGTGTACCTCGTCCGTGCCGTGCTTGCTGTCGTGATGTCCCGACTTCCACGCTGAAGGGGAGCACCTCATGACCGTCAGGTTGCTTGAGCTGGTGAGCGGAGCCGTCACGGTGATGCTCATGTTCGAGATGATCCGACGGGGGAACATCAAGGAGAAGTACGCGGTCCTGTGGGTACTGGTCGGTGTGGCCATCGTCGCGCTGGCGGCGTTTCCTGAGTTGCTGGATTTGCTCTCCGACACCTTGGGCGTCCGATCGGGGCCGAACCTGCTGCTCTTCGTTGCTGTGCTCGTGTTGACGCTGGTCTGTGTGCAGCTTTCGGTCGAGGTGAGCCGGCTGGAGGACCGCAGCCGGGCGCTTGCCGAGGAGATCGGGTTGCTGCGACTCCAGGTTGACCGCGTCAGCCCCCCAGACGTCGAGGCCGATCCGGGTGGCGGCCGTCGGGAAGCCACCGGTTGAAACCGGCGGTCGCCACCCGGTCAAAAGGCGTGGCGCCGCGGTGTGCCCGGCGGCGGCTCGCTGGGACCGCGCGCAGCGGCATACTGGGGACCGGTGCGAGGTTGATAGGGTACCCCTACCGGGTAGAGCTATCAGGGAGAATGCCGGTGAGCCCGAACGGACGCCGCGCCGCCGCGGCCGCACAGGTGGTTACGGTCAAGCCCGGCTACGCCGACAGCAAGGACGAGCAGCTGAAGAGGCTCCGGCGGATCGAGGGGCAGATTCGCGGCCTGCAGCGGATGGTCGAGTCCGATACCTACTGCATCGACGTCCTCACCCAGGTGTCGGCTGCGACCCGGGCGCTGGAGTCCTTCGCTCTGGGATTACTCGATGAGCACCTGGCGCACTGCGTGAGCGAGGCGATCGCCGCCGGCGGCGATGACGCCCAGGTGAAAGTCCGCGAGGCCAGCACCGCGATCGCGCGCCTCGTCCGCAGCTGAGCCGACCGGATCAGCACCCGTGAACCCAATGTAAGGAGACGCACATGACCACCACCGCCCAGTACCGGGTGAACGGCATGACGTGCGAGCACTGCGTCAAGGCCGTCACCAGCGAACTCACAAGCCTCGCCGGCGTGCGGGAGGTCACCGTGGACCTGAGCCCCGCGGGTACGTCGACGGTGACCCTCCACAGCGACCGGCCCCTGGACGCGGCTGCCGTCGCGGCCGCCGTGGACGAGGCCGGGTACACCCTCGCCGAGGCGAGCTGAGGACCCACCCCGTCCGACGGGAGCGCAGGAGAGTCGAATGAGTACCGATCAGCACACGTCGCGCACCAGCATCGAATTGACCGTCGGCGGGATGACGTGTGCCTCGTGTGCGGCCCGGGTGGAGAAGAAGCTCAACCGCCTCGACGGCGTCACTGCCACGGTGAATTACGCCACGGAGAAAGCCCGCGTCGCCTACCCACCGGGGATCACGCCAGCGGACCTCGTGGCCACCGTGGAGGCCACCGGCTATACCGCCGCGCTGCCCACACCCCCCGCAGGCAAGGCCGCCGGCGACGGAGCGGAGGAGGGGACGGCGCCCGACGAGGCGTCAGGGTGGCGGCGCCGGCTGCTGATCTCCTTCGGGCTGACCGTTCCTGTCGTACTGTTCGCGATGGTTCCCGGGCTGCAGTTTCGCAACTGGCAGTGGGCCTCGCTCACCCTCGCCTCCCCGGTCGTGGTGTGGGGCGCCTGGCCCTTCCACCGCGCGGCCTGGGCCAACGCCCGGCACCGGGCGGCCACCATGGACACGCTGATCTCGGTCGGCGTGAGCGCGGCGTATCTGTGGTCGCTGTGGGCGCTGTTCGTCGGTGACGCCGGCCTACCCGGCGCACGGATGCCGTTCACCCTGCTGCCCGAACGCGGCGCGGGGGCCAACGAGATCTACCTCGAGGTCGCGTCCGCGGTCACGGTATTCATCCTCACCGGCCGCTACTTCGAAGCCCGCGCCAAACGCCAATCAGGCGCGGCGCTGCGCGCGCTGCTGTCTCTCGGCGCGAAAGACGTCGCCGTACTCCGCGACGGCACGCAAGGCCGCGAGGAGGTGCGGATCCCGGTCGAGCAACTGACCGCCGGTGACCTGTTCCTGGTCCGGCCGGGGGAGAAGCTCGCCACCGACGGAACGGTGGTCGAGGGTACGTCCGCGGTGGACGCCTCGATGCTCACCGGCGAGCCGGTCCCGGTCGAGGTTGCCCCCGGCGACCCGGTAGTCGGCGGTACGGTCAACTCCGGCGGTCGGATCGTCGTCCGCGCCACCCGGGTCGGCGCGGACACCCAACTCGCCCAAATGGCCCGGCTCGTCACCGACGCGCAGAACGGCAAGGCGCAGGTGCAGCGCCTCGCCGACCGGGTTTCCGCCGTCTTCGTGCCCATCGTCATCCTGCTCGCCCTGCTGACCCTCGCGGTCTGGCTGGCGATCGGGGCGGGCGCGGCGACCGCGTTCACCGCCGCCGTCGCGGTGCTGATCATCGCCTGCCCGTGCGCGCTCGGGCTGGCTACCCCGACCGCGCTGCTCGTCGGGACCGGCCGCGGTGCTCAACTGGGCATCCTGATCAAAGGCCCCCAGGTCTTGGAATCCACCCGCCGGGTGGACACCGTCGTGCTGGACAAGACCGGCACGGTCACCACCGGCCGGATGAGCCTGCATGAGGTGCTGCCCGCCGACGGCGTCGACCCTGACCGACTGCTCCGCCTCGCGGGCGCCCTGGAGGACGCCTCCGAACACCCGATCGCCGCCGCGATCGCCGACGCCGCCCGCCGGTCCGGCCCGGATCCGCTGCCTCCGGTCGAAGGCTTCGCGAGCATGCAGGGCCTCGGGGTGCAGGGGGTCGTTGACGGCACGGCGGTCGTCGCCGGTCGGCGGCTTTGGCTGGAAGGCGAATGGTCCCTGCCGGTACCGGCCGCGCTCACCGCGGCGACGGACGCTGCTGAAGCCGCCGGCCGGACCGTGATCTACGTCGGGTGGGATGGGCACGCCCGTGGCGCGCTGGTTGTCGCCGACACGGTCAAACCGACCTCCGCCGAGGCGATCCGCCGGTTCCGCGCGCTCGGCCTGCGGCCGGTGCTGCTCACCGGCGACAACACCCGCGCCGCCCGGGCTGTCGCCGCCGAGGTCGGCATCGACGAGGTGATCGCCGAGGTTCTCCCAGCCGGCAAGGTGGCAGCCGTCACGCGACTGCAGGGCGAAGGCCGGGTCGTGGCGATGGTCGGAGACGGGGTCAACGACGCCGCCGCGCTGGCTCAGGCCGATCTCGGCCTCGCGATGGGCACCGGTACCGACGTCGCCATCGAAGCCTCCGACCTCACCCTGGTCCGCAGCGATCTGCGGGCCGCGGCGGACGCCATCGCGCTCGCCCGGGCCACCCTGCGCACCATCAAGGGCAACCTGTTCTGGGCCTTCGCCTACAACGTCGCCGCACTGCCGCTCGCCGCGTTCGGGCTGCTCAACCCGCTCATCGCCGGGGCGGCGATGGCCTTCAGCTCGGTATTCGTCGTGTCGAACAGCCTGCGGCTGCGCCGCTTCAGCCCATCCGCCGGCTCGACCGCCGACCTGCCGGCCAACCTGCCGACCGGCCTGTGAGGATTCTCTGGCGGAGGTCAGGGGGACCCAGTCAGACGGCGGAGATCGCCACCATGGCAGGCATGCTCAAGCGGGCCTGGCGCCAGCGTGTGGGCGCTCGGGCTGTACGTGTGCGTGGTTGTCGGGACGACCAGCGATGCTTACAGCCCGGCGAATCGCGCCTCGACCCGGCCCCGTACCCCGCGGGACGTTGACGGCTTCGCTGGTGCGCCCCGGGAGGTAAGCGTCTGTGGCTGTCGGAACGACCGGGGACGCTTACAGCGCCGGGCTCAGAGGCCGAGCCCGCGCAGGGTCTGGACGACGTACTCCTGGCGGTGACGGATGTGGAACGACGCGAACCTGACCACGGTGAGTTGGCCGACCGCGAGCGAGTTCTGGCGCTCCAGGTCGGCGAGCCAGCGGCTCACCTCCAGGTGCGCCAGCCCGTCGATTTCCGCCGCCACCCGCTCGCGGTCCCAGCGGGCGTCCAGGTAGTAACGGCCGTCGCCTCGGCGCAGGACGGCCTGCCGGCTGGGCGGCGGCAGCCCGGCGCGCCGCACCAGCCGACCGAACGCGACCTCCGGCAGCGACTGGGCGCCGCCGGTGATGTCGCTGAGCGTCTGGCGGAGCAGCGTCCTGTGCGGGAGGTTAGGCAGCCGGTCCAACATGGCGGCAAGCCGGGGGGCGGAGGTCAATCGCTGCTGAACGCTCGCGGCCAGCACCGCAACGGCGTCGTCCACCCGTTGACGTTCGGAGGCCATGTCCAGGACGCTGCGCTCCAAACGGGTGCGGGGCGGCTGGCGCGCGGGGTGCACGAAGACCGGCCCCAGGTTCCGGCTCTGGCGCAGCCGGACCTCCGTCGTCGGCAGCTGACCGTCGGTACCGACGCGCAGACCGCCGCCCAGGGGGACCAAACAC
Source organism: uncultured Actinomycetota bacterium (assembly GCA_963814355.1). GTDB lineage: Bacteria > Actinomycetota > Actinomycetes > JADGOV01 > JADGOV01 > JADGOV01. Next base: position 31,177 of record CAWFCZ010000006.1, read on the forward strand.
CCGGATCCGGCGCTCTTCGTACCCCTTGAGCCCGTCGACTTCGGCGGCGGTGGTTCCCGCGAGCACTGCGTTGTGGCCACAGTGCAGCAGGGCCGCCCAGATCTCCTGCTTACGGCTCAGCGGCCCGGTGTGGGCGACGAGGACCCGAGGGTACCGCCGGTGCCATCGCCCGCTCCGTACCAGCCAGCGGACCTCACCGCGGGACCGGTACCCGATGGCCTGCTCCACCCGTACCACCCCGTCCTGGCGCGTGAGCAGGTCGGCGAGCGGGTCGAGGCGGAGGACGGACACCCGTCACAGCGTGAGGCGGGCAGGTGCTGTGGCGCCAGCCGTACGCGGCCAGCCTGTGGACGGCCGTGCTGTACGTGTTCGTGGTCGTCAGGACGACCAGCGATGCTTACGGCAGGTCGAGAGGTCAGTCCCCGGCGAGCACGTCATCCGCGTCGACGATCTCGTACGCGTAGCCCTGCTCGGCGAGGAAGCGCTGCCGATGCGCGGCGTACTCGGCGTCCAGGGTGTCCCGGGCGACCACCGCGTAGAAGCGGGCACCGCCGCCGGTGGCCTTCGGTCGCAGGATGCGACCGAGCCGCTGGGCCTCCTCCTGCCGGGAGCCGAAGGTGCCGGAGACCTGGATGGCCACGTTGGCCTCGGGCAGGTCGATGGAGAAGTTGGCCACCTTGGACACCACGAGCAGCCGCTCTTCCCCGGCCCGGAAGGCGGCGTAGAGCCGTTCGCGCTCCGCGTTCGGGGTGGCGCCGGTGATCGCCGGGGCGCCCAGCAGGGTGGCCAGCGTGTCGATCTGGTCCAGGTACGCCCCGATGACCAGGATCCGGTCGGCGGCATGCCGGCGGACCAGCGCCTCGACCACCCGCAGCTTCGCCGGGGCGGTGGCGCACACCCGGTACCGGTCATCAGGCTCGGCGGTGGCGTAGCCCAGCCGCTCGTCGTCGGAGAGCGTGACCCGAACCTCGACGCAGTCCGCCGGGGCGATCCAGCCCTGGGCCTCCATCTCCCGCCACGGCACGTCGTAGCGCTTCGGGCCGATCAGGGAGAACACATCACCCTCCCGGCCGTCCTCGCGGACCAGCGTGGCGGTCAGCCCGAGCCGCCGGCGGGACTGCAGGTCGGCGGTGAACCGGAACACCGGCGCCGGCAGCAGGTGCACCTCGTCGTAGATGATCAGCCCCCAGTCCCGGGCGCCGAAAACCCCGAGGTGCGGGAACTCGCCCTTCCGCCGGGTGACCATCACCTGGTAGGTGGCGATGGTCACCGGCCGGATCTCCTTGCGTTCCCCGGAGTACTCCCCGATCTCAGCCTCGGTGAGTGAGGTCCGGCGCAGCAGCTCCGAGCGCCACTGCCGGGCCGAGACCGTGTTGGTCACCAGGATCAGCGTGGTCGCCGACGCCTCCGCCATCGCGGCCGCCCCGACGATCGTCTTGCCGGCTCCGCAGGGCAGCACGACGACTCCGGAACCGCCAGCCCAGAAGCCGGTCACCGCGTCGCGCTGGTAGGTCCGCAGCGACCAGCCCTCCTCGCGCAGCCCCATCGGGTGCGCCTCGCCGTCGACGTACCCGGCGAGGTCCTCCGCCGGCCATCCCAGCTTCAGCAGCAGTTGCTTGAGGTGTCCGCGCTGGCTGGGGTGGACCAGCACGGTGTCGGCGTCCAACCGCTCGCCGAGCAGCGGCGCGATCTTCTTGGACCGAACCACCTCGGCCAGCACCGCCGGGTCGGTACTCGCCAGCACCAGCCCGTGGGCCGGGTCGTTGCGCAGCGACAGCCGACCGTACCGGGCCATCGTCTCGGCCACGTCGACCAGCAGGGCATGTGGCACCGGGTAGCGGGAGTACCGCAGCAGGGCATCGACCACCTGCTCGGCGTCGTGCCCGGACGCCCGGGCGTTCCACAACCCGAGGGAGGTGACCCGGTAGGTGTGCACGTGCTCCGGGGCGCGTTCCAACTCGGCGAACGGCGCGATCGCACTCCGGCAAGCCGCGGCGTCGGCGTGGTCGACTTCGAGGAGCAGCGTCTTGTCGGACTGCACGATCAGCGGGCCGTCGGTCATTCCTCATCTTCGCCCACCGCGTCGGTAAACGGCTCATCCTCGCCGACCAAGGCCGCGCCGGCGATGCGGTGGGCGGCGAAGGTGCGCCGCTCACCGCGGCGGTGATCGTAGGCCACCACCCGCCCGCCGTCGAGATAGGCCGGCTCGATGATGCGCTGGGAGGCGACGCCGGCCGAGTTGAGATAGTCGATCCAGACCGCTCGACCCTCGCTCGCCGCGCGGCGCATCAGTCGCAGGGTGGCCATCGGCTCGGTCACCGTCCGCCCGGCCGGCCCGTGAACAGTCGGGCGGTGCCGGCGGGCCTGCTCGCCGGCACGCAGCGCCCGCACGGCGGCGGTCACCTGCGACGCGCTCGGCTGGGACGGGCCGAGGGCTTGGCGCCGTGGCCGCGGAAGCTTCGGCGTGCGGCGCCGAGCACCCTGTTCGATCACCACCGCGCCGTCCGGGGACTCACGGACCGGCGCGAAGCCCGCCGTGCGCAAGGTCTCCAGCACCCCCTCCACCGAGCCATCGGCGCACAGCACGGTCGGTGCCAGGCGGCGCAGCCGCAGCCCGGCGGCCCGCCGGGAGGCGAGGATCTCATCGAGCAGCGCCTCGTCGTCGCAGCGCAGAAAGGCGCCGGCGGTGCCGACCCTGACCCGACCGTGCCGGCGGGCCACGTCGTCGATCAGGTAGGTCAGCGGTTGGGGTACTGGCGTCCGGGAGGCGCGGCGCAGCCAGTCGTGCACGTCCCCGGCGCTACGCCCGGCATCGAAGGCGCGGCGCAGCGAGCCGTCGCTGAAGCGGTAGACGGTGGCACCGCCGGTGGACTCCACCTCGGCCAGCAGCCGCAGCTCGCGGGTGAGCTGCGGGTCCAGCGGCCCGGGCGCGACCGCGGTCAGGTCGGCCTGCAGCAGCACGTGGTCCAACGGGCGGGGCAGGTGCGGGTACAGGGTGCCGGCGGCGTCGGCCCTCTCGCCGGCGAGCAGCGCCCTCCCCGCCGCGGTCAACGCCCCTCGCCCGGTGAGTCCGAGTACCTCGGCCTGGGCGAGAGCCTCCAGGGCAAGCTCGGGATCGAAGATCAGCGGTCGGTGCCACTGCAACACCGCGGCCAGCTCACCCGCTCCCGCCGCCGTGCCGCAGGGCAGCCCGGCCAGCACGTCGAGGAGGTCGTAGCGCTGTCGCGGTTCGGCCGGCTCGAGCAGATCCGGGCTCAGCGCGGTACGGGTCTTGCCCCGCTCATCCTTCGTCAGGGCCCGACCCGGTGCCCGGGGGCTGTTCAGCCAGGCCGACCCGAGCGCCACCCAGCGCTTGGCCACCGGCAGGGCCAGCCAGCCGTCGTAGGCGGGGGTCGGCAGCCATTCGGCGTCGTACGGACCGCTCTGGGCCAGCAGCCCGGCCGCGTGTGCGGTCTCGGCCAGCAAGACGGCGGTCGTCTCCGGGACGTCTAGCGCGGCCGCCGTGCGGCGCAACTCTCGAATGCCGACGCCGCCGGTCTTGAGCACCGGTGGCGCGCTCGTCCCCCAGCCTTCGAGCAGATCCTCGACGAGCCGGATCACGGTGGCCGCCGCGTCCCCGCCGGCTGCGTCGACCGCCGCGGCACCGAGGTGCCGGGTCGCGGGGCTCGGCGGTTCCGGGTGGCACGGCTGGGCGATCACCGGCGCGAGCATCCCGGTCAGCGGCGGGGCGGCGTACAGCTCCTGCGGCGTTCCCCACGCCAGGCCGATCTCGCGGAGTCGGTCCAGCCCACGGCCGACCGCCTCCCGATCACCGTGCAGCGCGGTGGTGACCTCGGCATAGGACGTGGGCAGACGCAGGGTCACCAAGACCTGGGCCAACTCTCCGCACCACAGGTTGACCGTGGCCAGTGCCGTGGAGATCGACCACCGGGACAGTGCGCGGTGGGCCAGCGCGTCGAGATCCGGCGGCAGGGGTACCAGCAGGTCGGGGCGGGCGGTGAAGAACGCGGCTAGTTCGTCGTCATTGCGGGTACGGAGATCACCGACCAGGTGCTGGTGGGCGCTCACCCCACCACGCTATGCGCCTGCGGCGCTGCCGACACCCGGCGCGCGCAGCCGGCCGCCGACCGTTGCCGGTGACCTGCAACGTTGCGGCTGCGCCGGCACCGGGGGAGAGCCAGAGGGCAGCAACCTGGACATCAGCACCGTGGCGGCGGCCAGAACGAGCGGCCGGTCATGAGTCACGTAGTAGTCGAATCGTCGATGCTGGTCCGGGCCACCGTCGCCGCAGTCCCGGGCGATGAGCCCGGCAGCGTAATGCGGGCCGATCACGACTAACGTCCACTCATCCGCCAGCGGGTCGCCTTGGCGCAGGTGGGCGCCACGCACCCCGGGCGCCGGCTCGGCGGCCAGGTCGCTTCCGACGGCACCGACCAGCACGGCGGCGGCGGCAAGGTGGGCGTAACGCCGTCGGGTCTCGGAGGTGAAGTGTCGGGCGTGCTGGAAACAGGACAGCACCACGGTGGCGCCGCCGAGGCCATCCGCGGCATTCTCCAGGTGGTGGCTCAAGCCGAGCAGCAGCCGCTTCTCGGCGCGGCGGATCGGCCGGGCCGCAGAGACCGCGTCAAAGGGCGTGGACCCGACCGGAATCGGCGACAGCATCGGCATGGGTAGCGCCGGCAGCGGCAACGGCGCCGGCAGCGGGCCGGGCCGGCCGAAGAGCCAGCCTTGGCCAAGGCTGGCCCCGTAGGCCAGGGCGATTGCGCGATGTTCCTCGGTCTCGATGCCCTCGGCGAGAATGGCGGCGCCGGAACTCTCCGCGTAGCTCAGCACGGCCGTGACGATGCCGGCAACATCGGAGTCGCTGCGCTGTTGGATCAGCCTGCGGTCCAGCTTCACCACATCGGGATGGACCAACGGCAGCAGGGCCAGGCTCGCCGGCTCGGTACCGACGTCGTCCAGTGCGACACCCCAGCCACGGTGGCGGGCCGAGGCGGCGGCGGCCAGCAGGCCGGCCGGCCGGCTGGCGAGGTCGCGCTCGGTGAACTCCGACACCACCCGCAACCGGCCCTGGGCGCTCGTCACCACGCCGTTGAGGTCCGCCGGGCAGGGCGTGTCCAAGGCCGCGGGTTCGGTGTTCACGAACAGCGGCAGGGTGCGGTCCTGCCCGGCGGCCAGGGCGCCCCGGTAGGCCGCCGCCCGACACGCCCAGTCCAGGTCGGCGACCAGTCCACGCTCCGTGGCGGCTGCGAACATGGCGTCCGGAGCGTGGTACGGCGACCCCGCCGGTCCGCGCGCCAAGGCCTCGAAGGCCACCGGGCGCCCGGTGGCCAGGTCAACGATCGGCTGGTACACCGCGTGTACGGCGCGGGTGTCGAAGGCGTCGGCGTGTCGTGGTTCGTCGGTCACGGGAAGGGTCATCGGCACGCTGGGGCCGATACCGGAGCCCCGGGCGATCTGGCTGGTCAGCCGCCGGTGGTGCGAGGTGCCGAGGTGGTGACCGACGCCGACGCTGATGGGCTGTCAGTGGGCGACGCGGTGTCGGTGGCTGGTGGGCTGGTGCTGGGGGGTGGGCTGGTGCTTGTGGGTGGGCTGGTGCTCGGGGGTGGGCTGGTGCTCGGGGGTGGGCTGGTGCTCGGGGGTGGGCTGGTGCTGGGCGGAGGGCTGGTGCTGGGGGGAGTAGGAGCGGCCGGGGTGCTGAAGCTGTGCGGTGGGGGCACGCTCGATCCGGCCGGAGCGCTGAACGGGCCAGCCGGGGACGATGTACGGCCAACGCTCGTGGCCGGCGCGGCGGTGTGTGGCGCAGGGCGGTGGGTGCCACTCCGCTGCCTGGCGGCCGCGGAGTGGCACGACTTTGTCACGTCGGCAGCCCTGGTGAAGACGGTCGAGCGGATGGCCGAGTACGACGCCGCCTGGTTCTTGGCTGCCGCGACCGCATCGGCGACGCTGACCTGCCACTTGGCGATGCCGGCCAGCGTCGAGCCGCTCTCGTCGACCCCTGGCACCTGCCCGGCGGTGGGATCGTGGACCAGCGCCACCTTCAGCGCGGCTGCGGCCTTGACCACAGCGGCCCGGTCGGCGTTGACCTGCTTGAGACCGGCCTCGGTGAGGGCGACCCGGCCGTTGAAGCGGCCGAGGGCGGCGTCCAGTTGGCGGGTCACGCCGACACTGGCAGCGCTCACCGCGCTGCCGACACTGCGGCACCCCCCGCCCCGGCTGGCGATCCGCTCGATGGTGCGCCGCGTGGTGGCCGCGGCACCGGCCAGGCCCTGCAGGTACCCGTCCAGTGACGTGCCCTGCAACGGCGCCATGTCTTGGGACAGCTTCAGCTCGGCGGCCGCCAGGGCCTGGACGGCCTCGGCGACGGCGGCATGCTCCGGTGCGGCGATGGATCCGGCCGCAGCGAAGGGGATGGCCGGGATGGCGGCGGACTTCGACGGCGCGGCGTCCGGCTGGCCGGATCCGCAGCCGGCGAGCGCAACGGCGGCGGTGAACGCAACGGCAACGGTGGGTAGCGCTCCGTGGCGCGAAATTCTTGGCATGGCGCTGGGTACCTTACCGATTCCGTCCGGGACCGGCGCGGTACCTGCTGGCACGACACCCAAACGACCGATTCGGGGATAGCTCACCCTGACCATCAGGGAACATAGGCTGATAATCGTGGGCAGCGCTGAGCGAACAGATGATCTCGATCTCCGGTTGGCCGCGCTGGCTGACCACCTGACCCGCCTGTCCGCCGTGCTGGTGGCCTTCAGCGGCGGCGCGGACTCGGCGTTCCTCCTCGCGGCCGCCGCGCGTTCGTTGGGCCCGCGTCAGGTGCTGGCCGCCACCGCGGTCTCACCCAGCCTGCCGGCCACCGAGCTGACGGAGGCGGCGGATTTCGCGGCCGGCCTCGGGGTGCGGCACGTGACCCCAGGCACCGCCGAGCTGAATCGGCCCGGGTACCGAGCCAACGGCGGCGATCGTTGCTACCACTGCAAGGCGGAGCTGCTGGATGTCCTGGCACCGGTGGCGGTGGCTCACGGCATGGCCGTCATCGTCACCGGTACCAACGCCGACGACGTCCTCGCCGGCTTCCGGCCTGGGATCCGGGCGGCCGCGGAGCGCGGCGCCCGTACCCCGTTGCGCGACGCGGGCTTGACCAAGGCGCAGATCCGGGCGGCCAGCGCGCGCTGGGGGCTGCGGACGTGGGACAAGCCGGCCGCGGCCTGCCTGTCCAGCCGGATCGCGTACGGCATCGAGATCACCCCCGCTCGACTGAGCCGGGTGGAGGCTGCGGAACGGAGGCTGCGGGCAGCCCTGACCGACTCCGGCCATTCGGTCGGCAACCTCCGGGTCCGTGACTTGGACGACGTCGCCCGGGTGGAGGTCGACCCGCCATTGGTGCCCGCTCTGGCGGACCGCCCGGACCTGGCAGACTTGGTCCGCGGCTTTGCTCGCGTCGAGGTCGATCCACGGGGTTACCGTCCCGGTGCGATGAACGAAATGCTTACGGAGCCCGAACTCTTCCGCTGACCGAGGCGCCCCACCGATGTGGGGCGGCACGAGCCGTGTTTGTCCGCTACTGTTCCCTTCGGACGACATGTCGGGGGGCGCAGCGGGGTGCCCTTCGAGGAGCAGAAGGGAAGACTTGTGAAGAAGTCATTGGGCATCGTCGGCGGCGCAGCCGTCGCTACGGTCCTGCTTGCCGCGTCGCCGGCCTCCGCCGCGAGCCTGACGGCTACCAGCGCAGACCGCGGGACCGTCAGCACACTGAGCGCCCCGGCACGGGCCAATGTCGCCAGCGCGGCGGTGGGATTCCGGATCACCCGAGCCAGGTGCACGTCTACCAAGGTGCTGTTCACCGCCAAGACCTACGAGAACGGGTTCTCCGGCGTCCAGCGCTTCAAGCAGCGCGCCCAGCTGCAGGAATACACCACCCGTGGCTGGGTGCCGGCCAGCCCGATCAGGACCGCCACATCACAGAAGTTCCCCAACGACGGCCGCAACTTCAGCTACACGCTGAACTGGACCGGCACGCACCCGAACAACGGCGCGTCCTGGCGGGAGGCCTGGAAGGGCCTGTACCTCAACGGCGCCGGTCGGGTCATCGCCCAGACCAAGGTGATCTACGTCACCTGCCGCTAGCTCGACGTGTGCCAGGGCCGCGCTGTTCGACAGCGCGGCCCTCGGCAGGATCCACTGGAAGCACCGGTCGTTGTCGGCGGTGGCCCGGTTTAGCCTGGAGTCAACCCAACTTCTCAGAACCCGAGGTCCCGGTGCCCAGCGGCAAGGTCAAGTTTTACGACAACGAGAAGGGCTTCGGCTTCCTCTCCCGTGATGACGGCGGCGACGTCTATGTGCATTCTTCCGCGCTGCCCAAGGGTATGGAGGGGCTGAAGCCGGGTACCCGGGTGGAGTTCGGAGTCGCCGAAGGCCGCCGCGGAGAGCAGGCCCTGTCGGTGCGAGTGCTCGACCCGCTGCCGTCGCTGGCCGCCGCCGCCCGGCGTCCCCCGGAGGAACTGCACGGTCTCGTGGAGGACACCATCAAGCTGATCGAGTCCAAGGTGCAGCCGTCGCTTCGGCGGGGTCGTTACCCGGACCGCAAAGACGCTCACCGGGTGGCCGAGGTCATGATGGCCGTGGCCCGCGAACTGGAGTCCTGAGGGCCCACGGGGTTCCGAGGACCGGATCGGTGGGCGGCGCCGGGAAGCGTTGCTAGTCGAACCCGCCGTCGGGAACGCCCGGCACCAGCCCGGCGCGTGCGGAGGCGGACATCAGGTACCGGACGGCGGCCTCGTCGGTGCCGGTCAACTGCCGCGTCGACCCGGTGACGTACAACCCGATGTGTGCCGCGATGACCTCAGGATTCAGCTCCTGGGCGAGCGATCGAACGTAGTCCGTGGAGGATGTGGGGTCGGACCAGGCGTGGTCCACCGAGCCCTGGATCGCGGCAGTGATGACCGTCGGGTCCAGCGAGCGACGGGCCAGGATCGCGCCCAGCGGAATGGGGAACCCGGTGCGTCGCTCCCACCAGGCGCCGAGGTCCACCAGCGCGCTCAAGCCGTACTCGGGGTAGGTGAACCGGGCTTCGTGGATGACCAGACCGGCGTCGTAGCGACCGGCTCGAACCGCCGGCATGATGTCCGGGAACGGCACTATGTCGATTGAACCCGGGATGTCGATTGAACCCGGGATGTCAATTGAACCCGGCGTCTGGATCGACCCCGGTGCCTCGGTTCCACCCGTTTGCTGTTCGGCGGCCCACAGCCGGAACAGCAGGTAGGCGGTGGTGCGCTCCCCGGGCACCGCCACCCTCGCCCCGACCAGGTCGCGCCGGCCGGTGGTGAGGACGAGCGGCCCGCAGCCACGCCCGACGGCACCGCCGGCCAGGAGCAGCCGGTAGCCCCCGAGCAGGTACGGTACGGCGGCGTAGGAGACCTTCACCACATCCGGTATGCCGCGGGCGGCGAGGTCGTTCGCCTCATCCACGTCGGCGTGCCGGACCCGTACGGCCGGCGCGCCCGGCACCAGCCCGTGCGCCCAGGCGTGGAAGACGAAAGTGTCGTTGGGGCAGGTGGAGAAGACCAAGTCCAGGGGTGCGGTCATCCCGACTCCGCCGCCGTCGCGGCCGGCTCGCCCAGCCCCGGCAGCGCGGCCCCCAGCGCCGTGGCCAGCGCCGCCAGGGCGCCGGCGACGTCCCACGTCGCGCGGTCCCGGTCGCCGACCAGGTTGCTCACCGTCCGAAGTTCGGCGAACGGTCGGCCGAAGCGGTTGGCGGCGGCGGCCACGGCCGCACCCTCCATCGCCTCGGCCACCGGCCGGTGCAGCGTGCTCAGCTCCGCCGCCCGCTTCGCGGTGCCGGTCACCGTGGACACCGTGAGCACCGTACCGGTGTGTACCCGCAGCCCGGCCCGGCCCAGGCGCCGGCCGATGCGGGCCCCGAGCTCCGGCGGAACCGGGTACCGCGCCTGCTGCCATCCCAGCTCGGAAGCCGGCCGAAAACCGGCCGGGGAGTCCGCCCCCAGGTCGGCGAAGATGCTGCTGGTGGCCAGGACGACGTCCCCGACGCCCACCCCGGCCGCGGCGAAGCCGCCGGCGATGCCGACGCTCAACACCAGGTCCGCCCGCTCCGGTTCCAGCGCGAGGGCGGCGGCGGTCGCGGCGGCGGCGTGCGCCGGGCCGATGCCACCGGCGAGCACGGTCACCGCCGGGTCGCCGGCGACCCGGCAGGCTCGATACGGCCCGATCTCCGCCTCGATGGCGCGGGCCCCGCCGGTGGTGGTGAGGCCGGCCAGCACGGCGTTGGCCTCCGCCTCGACGGCGGTGAGCACAAGCGCGCTGGTCAACGTTCCTCTCCGGGTGGCCGGCGAGCACGGCCGGCTGGTGCAGCGGGAACCTGTGGTCAGGTTATCCGGCCCAGCCCGCCGCTGGTTTCGACGTAGGAGCGCCGGGTGCTGACCAGGCAGTACCCCAAGCCGCCGACGGCGACCGCGGCGGCCACGCCGAAGCCGATGGTCGGGTTCAGCGGCAGCACGATGCCGGTGATACCGCCGATCACCCAGCTCAATTGCAGGCAGCTTTCGGAGAGCGAGAAGGCTGAGCTGCGGATGTGCTCGCCGACGTCACGCTGCACGAGCGAGTCCAGGGCCAGCTTCGAGACGGCTTGGCCGATGCCGGCCAGCAGCGCCACGGCGACCACCGTCACCAGCCCATAGCGCAGCGCCGCGCCGATGCAGGCCACGGCGGCCAACGCGACGGCGAAATTGGCCAGCGCCAGCGGCGCCCGGCGCTGGACCCGCCCACCCCCGGCCGTACCGACGAACCCGCCGATGGCGGCCGAAGCGATCACCAGCCCGATGGCCACGTTCGATGAGGTCACCGAACCCCCGAGGCCACCACGGTCCCGCAACAGGAAGGCCAGGAAGATCGTCAGGAAGCCGTTCAACCCGCGGAGCAGGCCGGCGGCGGTGAGGGCGACGGGAACCCGGCTGCCGAGCGCCGCGCGGGAGACCAGCAGCCGCCGGCGCCCCCGGCGCCCGGGCGGCCCCGGCTCCCTGGGCAGCTCCGTGGTGTCGTCCACGTGGGTCGGGAATCCGAAGGTCAGGGCCGCGCCGATGAAGAAGAACAAGGCCGCCAGCCGCAGCGTCCAGGTCGCCGAGGTCAGGATGGAGATGCCGCCGCCGATCGGCGCTGCGACGGCGCCCGTCAGCAGGCCGGCGAGGGTCAGCCGGGCGTTCACCCGGACCAGCGAGGCCCCCCGCGGCAGCAGCCGCGGCACCACCGAGCTGCGCGACACCCCGTACGCCTTGGATGCCAGCAGCAGCCCGAACGCGGTCGGATAGAGCTCCAGCGGCGCCGCGCTGGACAGCGCGCGAGCGAGGGACAGCGCCAGGATGCCGCGGCCGACCAGCGTGGCCGCGATGGCCAGGCGCCGTCCCCGGCGTACCCGGTCCAGCAGCGGTCCGACAACCGGTGCGAGCAGCGCGAACGGGGCCATGGTGATGACCAGGTAGAGCAGCACTCGGCTGCGGGCCTCGCCGATCGGCACGCTGAAGAACAGCGAGCCGGCCAGCCCGACCGCGACCAGTGCGTCGCCGGCGCTGGACATGGCGTGTACCTCGATGAGCGAGGCCAGCCCGGACTCCTCGGCCCCGCCGGAACGGGCCGCGCCGCGCAGCCGGCGGACGGCCGAGCGGGCTAGACCGGTTGGAGCGGGAGCTTCCACTCTTGCAGTGTCCTACCGAGGTTGGAATCTGAGGGAGACTGGCTCGTATGACACCCACCCGAAGCCGCTCGGCGGTTCTCGACCCGGCCTGTGCGGCCGCCGTCGACCTCGCCGAGGCTGCCGCCGTTGCCGAGGCCGGGGACCCCGCGCTGGTCGGGGAGTGGCTCGAAGCGACCAGCGACGGCGACCGGGTGGTTACCCACTTCTTCGCCTGCCGCACCTCGGCCTACCGCGGCTGGCGGTGGGCGGTCACCGTCGCTCGGGCATCCCGGGCGAAGGTCGTCACGGTCGACGAGGTCGTGCTGCTGCCGGGGGCGAGTGCGCTGCTGGCTCCGGAGTGGGTGCCGTGGAGCGAGCGGCTGCGTCCGGGTGACCTCGGGGTGGGCGACCTGATGGTGACCGCGGCCTCAGACGAGCGGCTGGCACCGGCGTACGCCTCGGCGGATGACCTCGACGAAGAGGCGGTCGCGTACTCCATCGGGCTGGGCCGGGTGCGGGTGCTCTCCCTCGACGGTCGGGACGAGGCAGTGGAACGGTGGTACGGCGGGCACGCCGGCCCGGCGGCCCCGATCGCGGCAGCCGCGCCGGCCCGGTGCGCAACCTGCGGATTCTGGGTACCGGTCCGTGGGGATCTCGGGCAGCTCTTCGGCGCCTGCGCCAACGAGTACGCCCCGGACGACGGCCGGGTGGTCGCTGCTGATCACGGCTGCGGTGCGCATTCCGAAGCGGTGGTGAGCGAGGAGCCGCTGGCCGGGACGTCGGCTGTCGCCGCGGCCGGCGCCGAGGCCGAGGAGTTGGGCCACAGCTGAGCGTGGTGGCCACCGACGACCCGTTCGGCGCGGCGCAGGTGCGCGCCCGGGTGTTGCGCGCCTGGGCCGCCTCGCCGGCCCGGTTCCGCGAGGACGCCAACGCCGAGGAGGAGTTGGCGCTCGGGCCGTACCGGTCCCGGCTGCTGATCGAGCTGGCGCAGAACGCGGCGGATGCCGCGCAGCGGGCCGGTACGCCCGGGCGGCTGCGATTCACCCTGGCGGACCGGACGTTGATAGCGGCCAACACCGGCGCCCCGCTGGACGCCGGCGGCGTCGAGTCGCTGAGCACGCTGCGGGCCTCGGCGAAGCGGTCAGAGGCGACGACCGGGCGGTTCGGCGTCGGGTTCGCCGCCGTCCGGACGGTGAGCGACGCACCCGCCGTGCGGTCCAGGGCGGGCGGGGTCCGCTGGTCGCTGTCCGAAGGGCGCGAACTGCTGCAGGGCCTGCCGAGCGTGGCCGGCGAGTTGGCCCGGCGCGGCGACGCCGTCCCGCTGCTGCGGCTGCCGTTTCCCGACCCCACGCCGCCGCCGGCCGGTTACGACACCGCGGTGGTGTTGCCGCTGCGGGACGAGCCGGCCCTGGACGCGGTACGCCGCGAGCTGGCCGAACTCGACCCGGTCCTACTGCTCAGCCTGCCGGCGCTGGCCGAGGTGGAGCTCGAAAGCCGCCGCATGACGGCCCGCAGGTCCGGCGCCCAGGTGCGCATCGACGACGACGGTGAGCCCACCCACTGGCAACTGGCCGGCCGCGCCGGAGGGCTGGACCCGGGCCTGTTCAGCGACCGGCCGACGGAGGACCGCGACAGGCCCTTCTTCGACGTCTGCTGCGCGGTGCCGCTGAGCAGGCCGGGTCCGGACAGCGTTCCGGTGCCCCTGCCGTCCTCGGTGGCCGCCGTGCTGCGGGCGCCGACGCTCACCGACGAGCCGCTGTCGCTGCCGGCCGTGCTGATCGGCAGCTGGCCGCTGGACTCCGGCCGCCGCCGGGTCGCACCCGGCCCGCTCGCCGACGCCGTGGTGACCCAGACGGCGCGGGCCTATGCCGAACTCGTCCGCGACCTGCCCGCCGACCCCGCGGTGCTGGATCTGGTACCGGCCGGGCTGGCGGCCGGTCAGGTGGACGCCGCGCTTCGGCGGGCCATCCTGGTGGAGCTGGCCGATACGCCGTTCCTGCCACTGGCCCAGGACCCGACGCTGACCGTACGGCCCCGCGACGCGGTCACCATCGACCTCGGCCCGGGCGCCACCGCCGTGCTGGCCGAGGTGCTGCCGAACCTGCTGCCGGCGCACTGGGCGGCCCGGACGGGTGCGCTTGCCGTCCTCGGGGTGCGCCGGCTAGGACTCGGCGAGGTGGTCGACGCCCTCGCCGGCCTGGACCGGCCCCCGGGTTGGTGGCGCCGGCTCTATCTCGCCCTCGCCGAGGCGCACCTCGGCGGCCCGGAACGCGACGCCCTCGGCGCGCTCCCCGTGCCGCTGGCCGACGGCCGGATGGTCCGAGGTCCCCGAGGTCTGCTGCTGCCCGCCGCCGGCCTCGATCCGGTGGCGATCGCGGCGCTGGAGTTGCGGGTGGTCCACCCGGACGCCGTCGCACCGGTGCTCCAGGTGCTCGGCGCCCGGCCCGCCACCCCCGCCTCGCTGCTGGCCGAGCCTCGGCTGCAGGCGGCGGTGGCCGCCTCGCTCGACGCGGAGGACCCCGAGCCGATCGCCGAGGCGGTGCTCGGGCTGGTCACGGCGGCCGGGATCGCGCCGGGGGAGTTGCCGTGGCTGGCCGACCTGGCGCTGCCGGCCGAGGACGGCGAGCTCTATCCGGCCGGCGAGCTGCTGCTGCCCGGCAGCGCTTTCGCCGCGGTGATCGCCGCAGACGCGCCGTTCGGCATCGCCGACGGCGATCTGATGAGCCGGTGCGGCGCGGAGGTGTTGCGGGCGGCCGGGGTGCTGGACGGCTTCGCGGTGCTCCGCGAGGTGGACGTACCGGTCGACCCGCAGGCGACCGAGCATGATCTCGACGGCGAGGCCGCCTGGCTCGGCCAGGTGCTCGACTGCCTGTCCGATACCGGTACGCACGCCCCGCCGGTGCTCAGCGAACTGGTCGCGGTCCGGGATCTGGAGCTGGTGGCCGCCGACGCCTGGGACGCCGCGCTGGGGCTGCTACCGCGCGCGCTGCTCACCGAACCGGCGCTGGTGGTGCTGCCCGACGGGCGGCGGGTCGCCGTGACGTCGTACACCCGGTGGTGGCTCGCCCACGCGCCGGTGCTGTCCGGCCGCCGCCCGGTCGACCTGGCCCTCGCCGGAAGCGAGCTGGCCGGGCTGTACGACGAGGCGCCGGCCACGGCGGATCGGGAGCTGATGCTGGCGCTTGGCGTCCGATCCGATCTGGCCGGCGTGCTCGCCGAGCCGGGCGGGGCGGACGAGCTGCTGAGCCGACTCGCCGCGGACCGCCCGCTGAATCGTGACATGGTGCGGATGCTGCACGCCCGGTTGGCCGCGCACGTCACCGATGCCGGCCCTCCGGACCGGGTCCGGGCGGTCCGCAACGGGGCGGCGGTGCCGGTGGGCCCCGGCGAGGCAGTGGTCGTGGACGCGCCGGACCTGCTGCCGTTGGTCGGGCCGCTGGCGGTGGTACCGGCGCCGCTCGCCGTGGCCGCCGACGTGGCCGACCTGCTCGACGTGCCGCTGGCCTCTGAGCTGGCCGCCTTCGCCGTCGTCTCAGGCGGGAGCATCGACGAGTGTGTTTTCGGCGCCTACCGTCGCCACGACCGGCTGCTGGTGGCCGACACCGCCGGCCGGCCGGTCGCGGTGCCGTGGCGGGTGCTCGACGGCGAGGCGCACGTCGACGCCGCCGCCGGCCCGGACGCGCTGGGTCGGGCGTTGGCCTGGCGGGACGGCCGGTGGGCGCAGCGCTGGCTTCGGGCGGCGGTGCTGCGAAACCCGGCGGCGGCGGGAGCCCTGGCGGCCGAGGGGGATCTGGACTGACGTGCCCGGGGCTAACCCCGAGGCCGCTGCATGCGACGGGCGGCCGGAATGCCGATTCCTCCGAGCGCGATACCGCAGCCACAGATCGCCAGCCACCTGCTCGGCCCGCCGGAAACCAGAATGACGACCAGCGCCAGCGTGAACAGTGCCGTGCCGACCAACAGGACGGGCACCGCCGGGGTTTCCAGCGGCTGCAATTCGCGGTACTCCGGCATAGGAGCAACGGTAGCGCCCGGATCGGGCGGTAGACTCGTGTCTTTCCAGGTGACCCGGCGACTCCCCGAGGAGGCGCGGTTGTCGGCGTACCCGCTGCAGCGCGAGGAGGCATCCGGTGGCTGAGGTCGAGATCGGAATTGGCAAGACCGGACGTCGGGCGTACGGGTTCGACGATATCGCCATCGTGCCGTCGCGGCGGACCCGTGACCCCGAGGACGTCTCGATCGCCTGGGACATCGACGCCTATCACTTCGAGCTGCCGCTGCTGGCCAGCGCCATGGACGGCGTGGTGTCGCCGCGCAGCGCCATCGAGGTCGGTCGCCTCGGCGGGCTCGGGGTGCTCAACCTGGAGGGGCTGTGGACCCGGTATGCCGACCCGGCGCCGATCCTGGCCGAGATCGCGACGCTGGACGACGCCACCGCGACCAAGCGGATGCAGGAGCTCTACGCCGAGCCGATCTCGCCGGAGCTCATCGGCCAGCGCATCTCCGAGATTTCCGCCGCCGGGGTGGTCACCGCGGCCAGCCTGACCCCGCAAAAGACCGAGCGGTACTACCGGGCCGTCCTGGAGGCCGGGGTGGACATCTTCGTCATCCAGGGCACGGTGGTCTCAGCCGAGCACCTCTCCTCCCGCTCCGAGCCGCTGAACCTCAAGAAGTTCATCGCCGAGCTGGACGTACCGGTGATCGTCGGCGGTTGTGCCTCCTTCTCCACCGCGCTGCACCTGATGCGCACCGGCGCCGCCGGCCTGCTGGTCGGCGTCGGCCCCGGCCAGGCGTGCACCACCCGGGGTGTCTTGGGGGTAGGGGTGCCGATGGCCACCGCTATCGCGGACGCTGCCGGCGCGCGGGCCCGGTACCTGGATGAGTCCGGCGGCCGGTACGTGCACATCATCGCCGACGGCGGGATGCGGACCGGCGGGGACATCGCCAAGGCGATCGCCTGCGGAGCCGACGCCGTCATGATCGGCTCGCCACTGGCCCGGGCGGTCGAGTCCCCCGGCCGGGGCTATCACTGGGGGATGGCCACCTTCCACCCGGACCTGCCCCGCGGGACCCGGGTGCGGACCTCGACCCTCGGCACGCTCAAGGAGATACTGGTCGGCCCGGCGCCGGTCAACGACGGCACCATGAACCTCTTCGGCGGCTTGCGTACCTCGATGGCGACGACCGGGTACGCAAACCTCAAGGAGTTCCAGCGCGCCGAAGTGATGGTGGCCCCGGCGTTGGCGACCGAAGGCAAGTCCATGCAGCGCTCCCAGGGGGTCGGCATGGGCGCCGGCACCGGCTGAGCGCGGGCCTTCAACGGAGTAGGGCAAAATGCGGGTCATGGCGAACGCGGCTACTGGATCTGCTTCTCAGCGCGACCAGTCCTCGACCGAGCGACGGGTTTGGCTGGCGGCCTATCTGACGGTCGGCCTCGGCGCGATCGCGGCGGTCACCGCCTTCTGGCGCTCCGCGGACATGGTCGGGCTGGTGGTCGGGCTGCTCTCCCTGCTCACGGGCATGTACGCCCAGATGCTCTCCACCGAGACGAATCAGCGGTGGCTGGCCGTGGTCGGGGCCATCGCCGGCGGCTTCGGAATGGGGATGGGCATCGGGCACGGCGCCTTGTAACCCCGGCGAACAGACGGGGACGATGTCGAGCATGGTCTCGGCACCGCCGGGGTTGCCAACCTTCACGCTCGAGCGGGTCGGCAATCATCGGCCCACCTCGCCGCCTTCGGTCATTACATCCAGCCCGTGCTCCGGGAAGATTGCCTTCCGGGTGGCCATGATGGCGCGGTCCACAGCTCGGGATGGGTTGCCGGCGCCCCACTGCCACGGTTCGTAGCGCACCTCCGGTTGATCGTGCAGCGCGGCGATCACCGTCCGGCGGCTGAACGCCTGGGCGGTGGCAACCCACCCGGCCGGGGCAGCCAGCGGCAGCGCCACGCCGAGAACCTCACTCAGCGCGTGGCACCAGGCCCTCGGCACGACGCGGATCGGCTCGTAGCCTCCGCCGCCGAGAACCAGCCAACGACCGTTGGCGACCTCGTGCGCCAGGCTGTGCAGGATCCGGTACGCCACCCGCATGCCGTCCACCGACAGCTCCAGGTTCGACATGATGTCCAGCCGGTGCCCATCACAGCCGAGTTGGGTGAGCAGCACCTGCGGTTGGTACGCCCGCAGCAGCGGCGGGACGATGGCGGTGAACGCACGCAGCCAGCCGGCGTCCCCAGTCCCGCCCGGCAGCGCGACGTTGACGCTCGTCCCACGGGCGTCCCCCACACCAGTCTCCCCCGGAAATCCGGTCCCCGGCCACAGCGTGAGCCCGCTCTCGTGCAGGCTGATGGTGAGCACGCGGGGGTCGGCGTAGAAGGCGTGCTGCACGCCATCCCCATGGTGGGCGTCGAGGTCGATGTAGGCGACCCTTTCGGCACCGGCGGCGAGCAGCTCGGCGAGGGCCGCCGCGCCGTCGTTGTAGACGCAGAAGCCGCTGGCGCGCGCCGGCATGGCATGATGCAGGCCGCCCTGCAGGTTGACCGCGTGCTCCGCCGCCCCATGCCACACCGCCTGCGCCGCCGCAACACTCGCGCCGGCGATGGCGGCTGCTGCCTGGTGCATACCCGGGAAGATCGGGTTGTCCGCGGAACCCAGCCCGAACGACGGCGCCGACACTCCCCCCGACGCCCTGCGGACGGCCCGAATGTAGGCCGGGGTGTGCACCCGGGCGAGCTGCTCATCATCCGCCGGCCCGGCGACCAGAACCCGGATCTCGGGCCTGTCGAAGAGCGCCAGCGCCCTGGCCAGGGCCAGCGTCAGCTCGAGCCGCAACGGGCGCATTGGGTGGCCCATTCCGAAGTCGTACGTCGTGGCGCGCTCGTCCCAGAACACCCTGCAACTGCAGCCCATGGCTAACGCCCCGGTGCTGGGAGCCGGCAGGCAGGTGGGCGGGCGACCGGGTGGACCAGAGTGGCCGGAAAGGCGGCCGGCGACCGGTTCGACCTCACCTCGCAGGGAGTCACGCCGCGAACTCGCATTCTCTACGGGTTGCAGCGCTCATGCGCGCGCGTTGGGACGAGGGCGGAGCGGGATTCGCCGTATCGGATTAGCTGGCTGATCTCGACACACCGTTGCAGCGTGCGGACGGGTGCAGGCGTGAGCCGACGGGCCGCGGCGGCGAGGCCGACGGAAACCGGGGCCTCGGCCGGTGGCCGATCCCCGATGTCGCGCGCAGGTTGATCACGCGGAGCGATCTGTTGGTGCGGCCCGCTCCCTGGGAGAGGCGCGACCGCGCCGGGTGCGTGGGCCGCCGGACGGACGGTCGCGGCCGGCTCTTCCCGCTCGGTCCTGGCGCTGGTGGCGACTGGTGCCGTTCGGCCCGGCCCGCACCGCCCCCTCAAGGCGTCGGTGTCGGCGCTGGCCGCCCGGGCGTCGGCCTCGCTCTGCCCTTTCGCCTCGGCCCGCTGCAGTTGTCCCTCGGCGGTGAGCGCCTTGTTGGCAGTCACCGTTCCGGCGAGCTCTTTAACCTTGCCGCTCAAGGAGTTTCTGAGGCCCGCGCGGGCCTCGATCGGCGCTTCTTGGCTCATAACAGTCCCTCGGATGTTGGGATCGGGAACCACCTGGCGTGGTCATCGGTAGTGTGCTGTCGGTGGCTCGGCACGAGGGGGAGGAGGGCAGGCCGCCAACTCCGCTCCCACGTAGCCGCATCGTTCCCCGTGGTAGCCCTTGGCGGCGCGGCCAAGCCGGCCGCTGCCTTCGCTGATCTATCTTACGTCGTAAGATTACATATCTCTCGCCGGAGATGCAATGGATCCAGACGACGATCACCAACAGTTCGGCCGACCAACCAGCGAAGGGTGACAGCCAGGTGCCGGTCCCGCCCCGCCGCGGCGCAACCGGTGGCGCCGCGCGGCCGATGGCCGGGTTGACCAGGGAGCGGATACTGACCGCCGCCCTGGAGATCGTCGACGCCGACGGTGTGGACGCGCTGTCGATGCGCCGCCTCGGCCGGGCTTTGTCGCGGGAGGCCATGACGCTCTACCACTACGCGCCGGCGAAGGCGGCCCTCCTCGACGGGATCACCGAACTGCTTTTCACGCAGCTCACCGTCGACCCGGGCGCCGCCGATTGGGAATCCGAGCTGCATCGCGTCGCCGGCGCGTTTCGAGCGATCGCTCTGCGCCACCCGAACGTCGCGGCGCTGCTCGTCACCCGGCCGCTGGCCACCCCGCTCGGGCTCCGCCCCACCGGCGTCCTCCGGCCGGTGGAGGACCTGCTCACCCTTCTCGTCCGGGCCGGGTTCGCCGGCGCCGACGCCGTGAACGCCTACCGGCTGTTCTTCTCATTCCTCAACGGCCACATCCTCGACGAGATGCAGAAGCTCGTCGACGACCCGGATGAGACCGACGACCTGCTCCGCCTGGGACTCCACCGCCTTCCCCCCCAGCAGTTTCCCCAACTCCGCGCCCTGGCCCCCGCGTTCACGGCCTACGACGGCCAGTCCCAACTCGACACCGGCATCAACCTCCTCCTCACCGGCCTTCGGGCCCGGCTGGGTTAGGCGGCCCCGCGTTTTCGGAATGGCCGCCGGTCATCGGCATCCCTGCACGGCCTGGTCGCGCTTCGGCACTGTGGGTCCGGGGTTCGCCGGTGAGCGTCAGCTGGGTGGGGCCGCCGGACGGTATCCGCAGGTGGGTCACCCGCGCGTTGCGACGTACACCCGCGGGTCGCCGCCACGCCGCCGGTCACGAACTCCAATAGGGGCCTCCGGGTGGTGCGCCACCCCACTCCATCCGCCCGCCCCAGCCGTCGACGAAGTCGAACAGCGTCCGACCACAGCCGATCGCGCCGTGATTGCGGGAAGGATTGCGCCCCGTGTGCCAGGGGAATGCTGGGTCTCGCGTCGCCCGCCGACGATCGACTCGCGGGGTGACGCGCGCCTCAGAAAACCAGGAAGCTCGGTGCTGCCCCGCAGAGTTCTGCGACGTCGCGGCTGGCCCGTAGAACGGTGAAGTCCGGTCGCACCAGCGCGGCGGCAGCGTTGCCGTCTGCGAGCCACTCGGACAGGGACGAGCCGGGTTGAACCTCGAGCACCTCGGTCTGGCGGCTGGCCAGTTGTGCCCGCTGTTGGGGTGAGAGCGGTGCGGCGGTGACGAGCACGAACCCACTGCCGGTCGCCTCGTCGTACCGGATGTCATCGGCCACGAGCGCGTTGGGGCACAGCCGTCCGTTGAGCGACCCGCGGAGTGATCGTCGCTCCACCAGGCCGGACCGAGTCAGCGGTGGCGTCTCGCCGTCGAGGAGGCGGTTCCGCAGGCCCGGTACCCAGTGCAGGCGCGGCGCGATCAGCTGCCTCAGCGCGTCCCCGGCGCGGCCGCCTCGGGTCATGGACAGGCCGGCGAGCTTGGCAAGCCGGATCATGGCTCGGGCGTGTGGCTTGCGCTCCACCTCGTAGGTGTCGAGCAACGACTCGCGCAGGTCCCCGGAGAGTACGCCGGCGATTTTCCAGCTGAGGTTCATGGCGTCGCGGATACCGGCGCAGAGGCCCTGGCCGATGAACGGCGGGGTGAGGTGGGCGGCGTCACCGAGGAGGAAGACATTGCGGTCCCGCCAGCGGTCGGCAAGCTGCGCCCGGAAGTGGTACTCCGCGACCCGCACCAGCTGGAGCTGGTCGCATGGGATCCCCTCGACCCACGGTCCGATAAGGGGTTGGACGGCTTCGATGGACTCGAAGTCGGCTGCGGTCTCGCCTTCGAGGAGGCGGAACTCCCAGCGGTAGCGGGTGTCCCCGATGCGCATGTAGGTGGCCGCGCGCTCGGGATCGCAGACCTGGTGCACGCCCTCCCACTGATCGAGCGCGACCCCGCTGGCCACGTCGATCACCAGCCAGCGTTGCTCGAACTTGAGGTCCTCCATGGTCGAGCCGATCGCCGTCCGGACCACGCTGTTGGCTCCATCGCAGCCCAGGACGTAGCTGGCGAGCACGGACTCGGCGTCGCCGGTGAGCCGGTCGGTGAAGTCCACCTGAACTCTGGCCTGGCCGTCTTGGGCGATGTCGGTGACCTCGACGTTCCCACGCAGCCTGACCGTGGACTGGTCCTTGAGGTTGGTGCGCATCAGGTGCTCGAGGTCGGGCTGGTCGAACATGTTGGCCCTGGGGTGCCCGTGCCGGCCGTGGTCGCCCGCCCGGTCGAACACCGCGAACACCCGGTGGTTCCGGTCGATCAGCTGCAGCCCGCGGGTGGGCCGGGACACGGCGGCGAACTGCTCGCCGATGCCGAGGCGTACCAGGATCCGGTAGATCTCGTCGTCGAGGTGCACGGCCCGCGGCTGGGGGTAGACCCCGTCCCAGCGGTCCAGGACGAGGCAGTCGACGCCGTACTGGCCGAGCAGGGTGGCGGCGGTGGCGCCGACCGGGCCGGCCCCGACGATGACGACGGGGATCGGGCCGGCGCTGATGTGCTGAGAACGGTTCATCGGAGGTCTCCGAGCATGCTCCGCCTTGGTGCGCACGGCGGGTACGGCGGCGAGCTGGCCGACCCGAGAGCCGCGAAGGCCACGATGAGGACGCCGGCGAGGATCGATGTTGGGGTCATGACAGTTCCAGTCTCCAGGTGATCGAGAAGTGGTCGAGGGTTTCCTTGACCGAGGCGTGGTCGGCGCCGGGGGGTGAGCGTGAGGAACGCGACGGGTACCTCTCCGGCGTGCACGTCCGGGCGACCCACGGCTTGCGCGGCGGTGACCGCAGGAATGTGCGGGCAGCTCTGGTACAGCGTGTGGATGGGCCTGGGAGTCGAGGACTATCCGCTTAAGCCGCTGACGATGATCGTGTCAATGGAGACCATCTTCCTGTCGACGGGTCGCCTGCCGTCGTGGCGGCAGGCGCCGCTGCGCACGTGCTCCCGTTCATCTGCGTCCCGGCCGGGACACGCAACCACTTCGAAACCTGCCCCGGCGCCGGGGTCGGCTCGCGGGCCTAGACAAACTCGCGAGTACGGGTTCCGCGCCTGAAGCAGGCGAGAGCTCCAACTTCACTATCCGCTACTTCCGGTAGGGAACCGGGTAGCGCCGCAGAGCTGGACGAGGCGAGTCATTGACAATGGCCTGCGACGGGCGGATGCTATCGGTTGAATCCCGCGCTTGACCTCAACGATGTGGGTGGCTGGCGGCGTCCCCGTCGATGGTCACGAAAATGTCGTGGGGCCCTCCACCGAAGAGAGTCAACGCATTGGCCCACCTCAGCCCATAACCGGGAGCATCTCCGCCGGCCGGGGTTCATCCCGACCCCTTTCATTCCGCCGGCGAACGACACTGAGTCTGGACCTAGCTCAGCTCACCAGTAGAGCCCGCTGACGTCGTGCCGTGCGACTGACGCGCTCTTGAGTCGCCCCGCATGCCGACGCACCGGGGCGAATGCCTCGGGGCGACCCGCCTCGTGGCGTCTGGGCGGCCAGGCCGACGCAGTTGGACCGCACCGCCCCCTTCAAGAAGTTTCCACAGGAGGGTAACGTGCGATGTTGCTGAAGACGGTGCGCGAGCAAGCGGCAGGTTTGAACAAGGATCAGAAACGATCATTCACTGCGGCCTTCCTCGGCTGGTCGATGGACGCGTTCGATTACTTCATCGTCATCCTGGTCTACGCTGACATCGGCAGGGAATTCCATGTCTCGCTGACGAAGATGGCGTTCCTGACCACGGTCACCCTGGCCGCCCGTCCGTTCGGTGCGTTCCTGTTCGGCCGCTGGGCGGATAAGGCCGGACGACGCAAGCCGCTCATCGCCTGCGTCCTGTTCTACTCCGTCATCGGGTTCATCTGCGCCTTCGCCCCCAACTTCAAAGTGCTCCTGGTTCTGCGCCTGCTGTACGGGCTCGGCATGGGGGGCGAGTGGGGGCTCGGCGCGGCGTTGGCAATGGAGAAGATCCCGATCGCCAAGCGGGGCTTCTACTCGGGGTTGCTCCAGCAGGGTTACGGCGTCGGTTTCATGGCGGCCGCCCTGGCTTACCTCGTCATAAACCCGCTTTGGGGCTGGCGCGGGCTGTTCGCCTTCAGTCTTCTGCCCGCGATGATCGTGCTGTTCGTACAGTTGAAGATTGAGGAGAGTGAGGTCTGGAAGGCGACCAAGGAGCGGGCCGTACAGACCCACACGACGGTGCGCCAGATTTTCTCCAATCCGGTCATCGTGCGTCGCTTTGTCTACCTGGTCGTCTTGATGACCGCGTTCAACTGGATGAGCCACGGAACCCAGGACGTGTACCCGACGTTCCTCAAGGCAAAGAATGACGGCGGCATGCACCTCACCGGGACACACGCCATCTACGTGGCGCTTGTCTACAACGTCGGCGCCATCATCGGCGGCATGATCTTCGGCGCCTACTCGGAACGGCTCGGACGACGTCGGGCGATCATGCTCGCCGCGGGGCTCGCCCTGCCCGTTGTACCGCTATTCGCCTATGCCCCCACGCTGGCAACTCTGGTCGTGGGCGCGTTCATGATGCAGTTCTTCGTTCAGGGAGCGTGGGGCGTCATCCCGGCCCACCTTGCCGAGATGAGCCCGGATGAGATCCGCGGCTTCTATCCCGGCGTCACCTACCAGCTGGGTAACCTGATCGCTTCGCTCAACTTGCCGATCCAGCAACGGCTCGCCGCCAGCCACAGCTACCCCTTCGCTTTGGCCGTCACCATCGTTCCCGTGCTTCTCGTGGTGATCATGATCACCGTCGCCGGCAAGGAAAACAAGGGCACCGCCTTCGCGGGCCAGGCCCCGCCCCCGGTCAAGTTGCCAGTTCCCAGCGGTCCGGTTCCCGTTCGACCAGCTGCCGCAACGGCAATCGGGCCTCTCTGACCGGCGCCTCGTACCACAGCCGCACTCGGGGAAGGCTTCCCGGGCTGCGTGGTCGCAGCGTGGGCGCCGGCTTGGTGTCGGCGTCGCCAGCGTGACGCGGGTTCGGTTCGAGCGGGTGGCGCCGGTCGCCGGCAGGGGTTAGGAGATCGCAGCCTTCACCAGCTCGACAACCCTCTTCTCCACAGCGGGGCTCCACTTCTGGAGCGCGTACGACACCGGCCACATGCCGCCATCGTCGAGGTTGGCCGCGTCCTGGAATCCCAGGGTCGAGTACCGGTAGTTGAACTTGCCGGAGTCCTGGAAGAAGACGACCACCTTGCCGTCCGCGTTCGCGTAGGCGGGCATCCCGTACCAGGTCTTGGGCGACAGCTCCGGGGCGGTCGCGGTCACCGTCATGTGCACGCGTTCGGCGAGCGCACGATCCTCCGGCACCATCTCGGCGATCCTGTCGAGGACCGCCCGCAGGCCGTCCGCCTTCTTGACGCCTCTCCTGCCCTCGGCGCGCACCTCGGCGGTGCGCTCCTTCATCGCCGCGCGCTCCGCGGCGCTGAAGCCGTCGGGCTCGGGCTTGGCTGTCTTCGTGGGCATTCTCGGGCTTCCCTTCTGGACGCCGACGGGTTCGGTGTCATGCCGACCTTCCGTGGAAAGGCTAAAGCCCGGCCGCACCATTGTGCTTCTCGATTCCTGATCGATCGATGGCGCAGCCGATGACGTCGAGCAGCCACGCAAGTCACTTCGGGATCGTCCGGGCCTCCGGGTCGGCGTCATCGACGCCGCTCGGTTCGGGTTTCAGGTCACTAACTGATCGCTGGGGGTCACCGCGATGTCGGGGTGAACCATCCATACGTTGGGTTCCCAGTAGGACGCTCGGTCCTTGTCCAGGTCTCAGACAACGGTCACTGGTGGGGTCAGTGGGGGAATGTCGTCTCGCGGCCCGGTCGGCGGTATCGGCGTGTGCTGCGGGATGCGGAGCATGGTGCTCGTCCACCTCGGTATCCACCAGTTCGCGTTGCCGAGGAGTTTCATCAGGGCCGGGACGAGGAGGGCACGGATGACGGTGGCGTCGAAGATGATTCCGGCCGCGATGCCCACGGCAAGCGACTTGATCTCGAACCCTGGGCTGGTGGACAGCACGAGGAAGGCGAACATCAGGATGAGCGCGCCGCTGGTGACCAGCTTGCCGGTGCGGGCCAGCCCGAGTTGGATCGCTTTGTCGGTGGAGCCGGTCTCGTCGTAGGCCTCCCGCATCCGCGAGAGCATGAAGACCTCGTAGTCCATCGACAGGCCGAAGAGGAAAGCGAAGATCATCAGAGGGACGTAGGCGGTGATGGAGCCGGTTGCGCCGACGTCCCACAGCCTGGAGCCGTGCCCCTGCTGGAAGACGAAGACGACGATGCCGAAGGCCGCGGCGAGTGAGAACAGGTTGAGCAGCACGGCCTTGACCGCGAGGACGATCGAGCGGAACGCGCGGGTCAGCAGGACCAGGGTCAGCAGTAGGACCATTCCGAGGATGACGGGGAAGCTGCCGTAGAGGGCGTGCAGGAAGTCCTGGTTGACCGCAGCGACACCGGTCAACGTGCCCTCGGTTCCGTCGAGTACCGCGTTGGCCCGGTCGATGATGCCCCGGATCCCGGGGGCCGCGCCGTCGATCGCCGGGAACGTCTCGATCAGGGAGGTGGATCCCTGCTGCCAACCCTGCGGCGCGGCCGCGCCGACCAGCCCGTCCACGTTCTGGAGTTTCACCGCGATCCGCTTGGCGCTCCCGCCGTGCTCGACGAGGACATCGAGCGGCTTCATCACACCGGGGCTGATCTGCGCGTCGGCGAGCAGCTGGCGGCCGGCGATGGCCGTGCCGCTGCCCGGGAAGTGCGCGAGCTGCGTCTCACCGGTCTTCAGTTGGGTCCCGATGCCGGCCAGGGTCACGACCAGCAGGATCCCGACACCCGCGACGGCGGCGGGCCGGCGGAGTACGAAGCGGGCCCACCGTCCCCACGCACCGTCCTCGCCGTGGCCATGGTCGAGCAGCCGCCGGGGCATGACCCGCACCTTGTTGATCCGCTCGCCGAGGACGGCGAGGACGGCCGGGAGCAGGGTGAGCGAGGCGAGTACGGAGACGGCCGGGATCAGCATGCCGCCGATGCCCATCGAGCGGATCAACGGCAGCGGCAGCGCGACCATCGCCAGCAGGCCGATCGCTACGGTGGAGCCGGAGACGATGACCGAGCGGCCGGCGTGCGTCATGGTCTGCACCAGTGCGGTCTCGACGTCCTCGCCTTGGCGCAACTCGTCGCGGAACCGGAAGATCATCACGAGCGCGTAGTCGATCGCGAGACCAAGCCCGACCAGCGCGATGAGGAACTGCACGATGATCGAGACGTCGGTGAGGTAGGTCAGTGCCCACACCAGCGTGAACGTGTTGAGGATCGCGGCGAGTGCGACGGCGAGCGGTGCGAGTACCGCCGGCAGCGTGCCGAAGACGAACAGCAGGATCACCAGCGCGCCGAGCCCGCCGATCAGCGCCTCCAGCAGGACGCTCGCGCCACCGCCGCCACTGTCCTTGGTCGCCTCGTCGAGGGCGTCGCGACCCGTTACGTTGACGGTGACCCCGCTCGTGAGCCCAGCGGCCGCTGCCGCCTTGATGTCTTTCGCGCCGCTGAGCACGTCGACGCCGGCCTTCCCGGGCGGGTAGATCATCTGGAAGGCCGTGTGGCGGTCCTTCGAGACGTACATCAGGTTGCCGGTGGAGAAGTAGGAGCTGGTGAACGCACCCGGCACCGAATGTGCTGCGCGTTTCATGCCCTGCTCGATCGCGGTGTTCCTGGTGGCGTCGCCGCTGGTGTGGAAGACGACGACGCTCGGCGTCCGATCGCCGACGCCGAGCGCGCGCAGGGCGCGCTGACTCGCCTCGTACGCCGGCTGGCCGGGGATAGCGGTGGCCGTGTACCAGCGGGTGGAGAGTTGGCCGGCCGCGAAGCCGCCGAACAGCGTCAGCACGATCCACGCGGCGATCACCGGCCAGCGGTAGCGGGCGGTGAAGTGAGCGAGCCGGGCGAGCTTCATGGGAGCCCTTTCATAGGTTGAGCAAGGCTGGGATAGGCACCTGTCACAGTGGGATTGAGGGTGGATCGGGCTGGTCGGCGGGTTCGGCGCGCGAGACCGAAACCAGCGGCAGGCCAACGTCGCGCACTCTGCGCAACAAGCCGTGCAACGCGGCCTGGTCGATCACCGGCCCGGAAATGACGGTCGTGCCGTCGCGCTCGTTGCGGAGGCTCAGGCCGTCGAACCAGGCGGTCCAGCGGGCATCGAGGTGCCCCTTGAGGCGGATTTCGTACCGTCCGGCGTCGTTCCACTTCCCGGGTGGTGTGGGTGTCTCGCTCATGAGCTTCCTTCCTGCGGATTGTCCTGCTGGACAGAGTTCCGCTGGCGGTGCGCCGTCGGTGATCTGACCGGAACGTAGAAGCAGATGTGGTGAGCAGGCATCCCCACACCTGGTGATTCATATGGCGATCTGTGCGGTGGCGAGTGGCGAGGGGGTCCTCGTGGTCGACGCCGGCGAGCCGCGCAACGCCGTCCGCGACCTCGGCGGCGGGCCCGGGTGAGGTCCAGGGCCGCGGACGGGCCGGCGGCGCCTCCGCCGGTGACCACGACGTCGTGTTGACGCATGCCCCAAAGGTTGGAGTCCCGGAGGCTGAATCCCTACGAACGTTGCTGTTTCCGGGAAACGGGAGTGGGATGAGCCTCGTGGCGGACACCTCAGCGGCGGCCATCGCCGCCGTGCTCGACCAGGTCGGGCCCAGGCTGAAGCGACTCCGCGAACAACGCGGGATGACTCTCACCGGCGTTGCCACGGTGACCGGCATCTCCAAGAGCACGCTGTCCCGGCTCGAGACCCGGCAGCGGCGGCCCACTCTGGAACTGCTCCTTGCGCTATCCCATGCTTACCGCGTTCCCCTGGACGGCCTGGTTGCCGCGCCCGAGGAGGGCGACCCGCGGATCCACCTCAAACCCGGCCGCGTCAAAGGCAGGACGGTGATCCCGCTGACCAGGCAACCCGAGGGCATGCAGGCCTGGAAGATCGTCATCCCGACCAGCAAGGTCACCCCGGAGCCACGGGCGCACGACGGCTACGAATGGATCTATGTTCTGTCCGGCGAGATGCGTCTCGTTCTCGGTGACCAGGACTGGGTGCTCAGGCCGGGCGAGGTCGCCGCGTTCGACACCAAGGTGCCGCATTGGTTCGGCAGCACAGGCGGCGAACCAGCGGAGATCCTCAGCATCTTCGGACGGCCCGGCGAACGCATGACCGTCCGGACCACCCCTCCCTAGCCCCAATAGGCGGCGGCGCAAGACGTGGTCAGACTCCTGAAGGTCAGCCAGGAGTGCGACCGTGAGCGGTCGCCCCGCTCGAGTCCAGGAGAGGGTGTGCTCCGCCGCGCGGACGTGGTTCAGTACCTCTCAAAGGTTGGCTTCCGTCTGCTCCTCCTCGGGCCAGCCCGCATGCGGTGATTGGATCGGCGGGTGACAGTGCCCGCCGGTTCGACCGATGCCCGGGTTCGACCGGTGTTGAGCCCGTGGCGCTTCGTCGTCTGGTTCGGGGTGGTCAGCCTCTTCGCGGACATGGTCTACGAAGGTGCCAGGAGCATCATCGGCCCCTACCTGGCGACGTTGGGGGCCTCCGCGCTGGTGGTCGGCGTGACCGCGGGTGCTGGGGAGTTTCTCGGGTATGGCCTGCGGGTCGTCTCCGGCTATCTGGTGACTCGCAGCCGGCACTACTGGAACTGGACGATTGTCGGTTACGGCCTGACCGTGCTGAGCGTGCCGCTGATCGGGGTCACCCACGCGTTGGCACCGGCGCTGCTGTTGTTCGGGACCGAGCGGCTCGGCAAGGCGGTTCGATCCCCGGCCAAGGACACCCTGCTGTCGCACGCCTCGACCCGGACCGGCAGCGGAAAGGCGTTCGGCGTCCACCAGGCGATGGATCAGATCGGCGCGGTGGCCGGCCCGCTCATCCTGGCCGGGGTGCTGTCCTGGCACGAGGGTGACTACCGGCTGGCTTTCGCCGTCCTGGCCGGGCCCGGGATCGTGGTCCTGGCAGTGCTGACCTGGCTGCGACGCAAGGCCCCGGACCCCGCCGCGTACGAGACGGCCGGGTCCGGCGTACCCGCGGCGGTCGGGCCGCGAGCTGCGGGCGCGAGCGGGCGGCTGGGCGAACGGCGGCCGCTGCCCGCGCTTCTGTGGCGGTACGTCGGCGCGGTCGCCGTGCTCTCGTGTGGGGTGGCATCGTTCCCGCTGCTGGCGTTCCATGCCCAGACCCGAGGCTTGCTCACCGCGGCGCAGGTTCCGGTGCTGTTCGCGCTGGCGATGCTGGTGGATGGACTGAGCGGACTAGTCATCGGCCGGGCCTACGACCGTCGCGGCCCGAACGTGCTGCTGGCCGTGCCGGTCGCGGCATCCTTCGCCGCGATCGCCTTCACCTCCGACGCGCTGCTGGTCTGGATCGGGGTTGCGATCTGGGGCGTCGTCAACGGCATCCTGGACTCCACCATCAAGGCGGTCGTCACCCGCCTCGTGCCGCCCGGTACCCGAGCGAGCGCATTCGGCTGGCTCGCGCTGGTGCGCGGCGTCGGACTCCTCGTGGCCGGGGGCATGCTCGGACTGGCCTACGACCACAGCATCACCCTGGTGATCTGGTTCATCGTGGCCACCAACGCCGTCGCGCTGACCGGGTTGTGGTCCGTGCTCCGCCACCCCGACCTGCACGCATTCTGATCAACCGTGCCAACTCGGCCAGGCCCCACGCCGGACCTCAGCCCGGCTGTGGCACACGACGAGACCCTCCGTATCCAGCCTGTGCACCAGCTGGCTCGCAGCAGCCGCGGTCACCCGGAAGCCTCAACTCAAGCAGCTCCCGAATACCCCTGTTCTAATCGGTTTGCCTGGAGGCGGCTTCAAGCGGCGAAGTCGACGAGCGATGGCTGGTGATCGCGCGGGAACGGATGTCTGAGTTGGCCAGCCTGGCGAAGCAGCACCCTCGCCTCGAGCTGCCGGTCGACGTTCTGGTCCAGGCTGCTGACCCCGTGTAGCCGACCTGCTGCCCGCTCTCATGGGCCCCTACCCTTCTCCAGGGGGAACTACTGCATCGACAGCGACATCACCCGCTACCTGGTCAGCACTCGGGTGCCGGCCGCCGGCGCCGTCTGCCAGCCCGCGGGCTCCCCGTACCGACCAGACCATGACCGGGTTCTGCGCCGGGTCCCACCAGTCGCAGCGGTAAACAGCCCTCGCTGGTGTAACCCAGCAGCGCCTGGCATCACCTAGTGTCGTGTCGGGCACCCTCGGTGGAGTGCTCGGCGCGGCCAGGGGTGGGCACGCCGGGCAGGGAGGCGATGATCGGTGATCCTCGTCGCGCTGGTCCTGCTCGCCGGACTGGTCTGGTGGCTCGCCTCCGGCCGATCCTCCAGGCAGGGCCCGGGAGCCGATGCCCCGGGGCCAAGCAGCGTCCCTTCCCCCGCCCGTGTCACCGTGGTGCTGGGCCGCCCGGCCGGGGACGCAGCGCTCAGGATGGACGGTCTGTCGAAGAGCTACGGACGCGGCACCCGGCGGCGGCAGGCTCTCGACGGCCTCGATCTCGTCATCCCGACCGGTGCCGTGGTCGGGCTCGTCGGCCGCAACGGAGCAGGCAAGACCACGGCGCTGCGCTGCGCCCTCGGGCTGGTCCATCCCGACGCCGGTACCTGCCGGGTCCTCGGCGCCGACAGCGCGCGGGATCTCGGCCAGGTCATCGACCGGGTCGGCGCGCTGATCGAGACACCCGGGCTCACGGGGAGCCTGTCCGGGCGACAGAACCTGGCGGCGCTGGCCCGGGTCGGTCGTCTCGGGTCGGCCGAGGTCGAGCGGGCCCTGGCGAGTATGGGCCTAAGCGAGCGCGCCGACGACCCTGTGGCGACCTATTCCCTCGGGATGCGGCAACGGCTCGGCATCGCAACCGCGCTGCTGCGCGACCCTGAGCTCGTCATCCTCGACGAGCCCGCCAACGGGCTGGACCCACTCGGCATCGCCGACGTCCGCCGGCTGCTCCGCGAACTGGCCAGCGAAGGCCGCACCATCGTCGTCTCCAGCCACCTCCTCGACCAGGTCGAGCGCATCTGCGACCGGATCGCCGTCATCGACGCCGGCCGTTGCCTGGCCGTCGGACCCGTGGAGGAGGTTCTGGCGATCGCCGGTGCCGGCGCGCTGACGCTGCGGGTGGACGACGCCCTCGCCGCCGAACGTGCCCTCGCCGCCGCAGGGATCCCGACCACCACGACGACCGACGGCCTGGAGGTCGCCACCCAGCACGCCGACGCCGCACGGGTCGCCGACGTGCTCGCCGCCCAGCGGATCCGGGTCACCGAGCTGCGCCACGACCGGCCCACCCTGGAGGACGTCTTCCTCGGCCTGCTCACCCGCCGCCAGCAGGGGGACGCCGATGACTGACCTGCTCCTCGCCGACCTGGAACGCATCCTGTGGCGGCCGCTGAGCCGGGCCGTCGCTCTCCTCGCGGCCCTCATCATCGTCGCCTCAGCCGTCGTCGTCTTTGTCCGCACCCAAGGCCCGCACCCCTTCGACCCGCAGAGCGGAGTACGCACGGCGCTGCTGAGCGCGGCGGCCCCGCTCGCCCTGACCGGATTCACCGTCGGCGCCGCGGCCCTCGGGGCCGACTACAGCAGCAGGGCCCTCACCACGCTGCTGACCTGGGAGCCGCGCCGCCTCCGTGTCCTCGCGTCCCGGGCAACGGCCGCCGCCACCGTCACCCTCGCCGCGTCGCTGGCCGCGCAGCTCCTCCTCATCGGCGCCCTCGCCCCCGCCGCCCTCGTCAACGGCACGAACACCACGACACCCGCTCGGTGGCTCCCCTCAATCGCCTGGCTCGGCCTCAGATGCGCCCTTCTCGCCGCCGCCCTCGCGGCCATGGGGGTGGCGCTCGCTGCCATCGCCCGCAGCACCACCACCGCCGTCGTCGCCGCCGCGGCATACCTCATCCTTGTCGAACGCACCGCCGTCGGCGTGTTACCCAGCCTCGGCCGGTGGCTCCTCCTCAGTGACTCCATCGCCTGGGTCACCGCTGAACCCGGCATCCATGTGGCGGGTCCATCGGGTACTGCCCCGGCCGCTGCCGCCGCCGGGCTCATCCTCCTCGTGATCCTTCTAGCCCTGTGCGCCCTGGCTGGCACCATCTTCACCAGACGCGACATCGCCTGACCACGACCATCGACCGAAGTTGGGGTCCCGTCCCGCGAGCGTGCGGGCACCCGCGCGCCGTAGGAGAGCGGGAGTGGCCCTTGGGGAGCGGCTGCCCGAAACCGACTCCACGTTGCTGCGTCCTGTCGGCGACTTCCGCCCCTACCGACCTCGACATCGCCGCCACTCGGTTCATGCCGATGGCTGCGATCGGGCCGGCCCGAACCCGCGCCGTCGCCCGGCTGCGCGCCGAACTCGCCGCCGCCGACCCTCCGCGCCCGGACCCGGCCGACCCCGGGGAACGCAATGAGCCTCTGGTTGGCGGACAACCAGGCGGCTGATGGGGGGCGTGCGGTGTCAAGTGGCGCTCTCTGGCCGCCGTCAGTCTCGTGACGAGCGCTCATCCAGCATGAGCGTCGCACCGGCCCCATACGTCTGCCGGCGGCCCCCGTCCCGGCGTCGGGACATCCTCACAGCGGCGATGCCGCCGTCCCAGGGCACGGATGGTACGTCGTGACTCCCACAACCAGCCGTCCACTGACCGGTTCCGGCGTCCGGCGCGGCGCTTCTGCACGCTTGCATCGGGACCGTCGACCCCGCTGCGGCCGGCGACGGGGCCATCGCCAGCTGGTGCCGGTCAACCAGTACTGTCGCACGGCCAGGTATGGGCCGCAGACTGTGGCATGCGTCGTCATGACGTACGACGGGTCGGTCACCTGTCCGTTTGGTCGCGGCGTGGATCTTCAGCGGCGCATCGTCGAACGTCAGGGCGAGTTCCTGCTCTTCGCGGTGACACCGCCACGTCGAGCGAGTTCCCCGGAGAAGAGTCAAGAGATCGCCGACGTGATCGTCAAGCGACTCCAGGCGCTGGACTTGGACGGCCTCTAGCGGGAGGCGGGGTTGGGTGCCGTCGACCGCGTGGCGTTGCTTCAACGTGCTGACGGACTGAGCGCGGAGGCATGGACGGGAGGGCGGCGGTCCGCCCACGGCCGAGCGGCCTCCAGCTGGGCCGCGAGCCGGAACAGCGTCGCCTCGTCGGCGAAGCGACCGAGGAAGTGAACGCCGATCGGCAATCCGTCCGCGTTCCAAAACAGCGGTACGGACATCGCCGGGTTGCCGGTAATGTTCGCGACGACGCCGGCGTAGGCGACGGTTCTGCCGCCGACGTGCAGCGCCCGTAAGGGCTGCTCGGGCGTCGAGGTTATCTGCCCGATTCGCGCGGGCGGGGTGGACAGGGTCGGCGTCAGCCAGACGTCGACGCTGGCGAGGAGCCGGGCGACCTCGCGGGCGAAGCGCTGGCAGCGCTCCTGCGCCCGCAGGTACGCTGCGGCCGGCACTGCGCGGCCCATGTCCCAGTACGCGCGGGTAAGCGGTTCCAGATCATCCTCGCCCGGCTCGCGCCCCAGCCGGTCGATCCAGTAGTGGACGATCCAGGCGGTGGCCGCGCAGAAGATCGTCCCTATGGAGGCGCCGACGTCGGGACTGAGCCCGGGCAGGTCGGCCTCGACGACCTCGTGGCCCAGCGATTCGCACAGCGCCACCGCGTCGTCCAGCGCGGCGGCGCAGTCCGGGTGCGGGACCACTCCTTCCGGGGTGCGGGCGGTGAAGCCGATACGCAGCCGGGCAACCTCGGCACCGACCTCGGCGGCGAACGGGCGCCCGGGCGCCGGCGCGACGTACGGATCGCCGAGGTCGGGACCGCTGGTCGCGTCGAGGAGCACGGCGCTGTCGCGGACCGTGCGGGTCAGGGCGTGCTCGACCGCCCATCCGCCTGCCGCGTCGCCGTATTCCGGCCCGAGCGGGTTGCGTGCGCGGGTGGGTTTGAGGCCGAAGAGGCCGCACGCCGAGGCGGGGTAGCGCAATGACCCGCCGAGGTCGTTGCCGTGTGCCATCGGCACCGTGCCGGACGCGACGGCCGCGGCCGAGCCGCCACTGGACCCGCTGGTCGAGCGGTCCAGGTCCCACGGGTTGCGGGTGGGGCCGTGCAGTACCGGTTCGCAGGCCGGCACCATGCCGAACTCGGGGGTGTTGGTCTTGCCGAGCACGACCAGTCCGGCCCGCCGCCACCGGTGGACGAGTTCGCTGGTGTAGCGCGAGACCGTGCCATGGACGAATCGGGAGCCCTCGCTGAACCCCACGCCGTTGATCTCGGTGATGAGGTCCTTGGCCAGGAACGGCACCCCGGCCAGCGGCGCATCGGAGGCGACGCGCGACGCGGCGGCGAGCGCCTGCTCGTACATCGGTGTGATCACCGCGTTCAGTGCGGGGTTGAGCGCCTCGATCCGGCGGATCGCCGCCTCAGTGACCTCGACGGCTTTCACCTGGCCGGAGCGGACGAGGTTGGCCGTGCCGACCCCGTCCAACATGGCAAAGTCGTCCAGCAGCGAGGTCACGCCGTCACCGTGGACCCGACCAGCGTCACCGCGGAGGGCCGCGCGTAGGCATGGCCGAGCTCGCCGAGGGCCTCCACCCGGGGTTGCGGGAGCCCGGCATGTGCCAGTGCCGCACGGAACTCGGGGCTCGCGACGAACTGCTCCTGAGTCGTCCTATCCGGGCAGGCGTCGATGACGGTTACCCCGGTCTCGCCGACGGCGAAGGCCTGGAGCAGCAGGCTGTCGGCCGGGACGTGGGCCATCATCCGCTGGTAGGCGGCGCTGAGTTCGGTGGGGTCTCCGTCGAAGTAGTACGCGGACAGGTACATGGCGCGCTCCTCCGGTGCTGGTGGTTGCGGATACCACTGCGGCGCGAGGCGGGATCTGGCGATCCGCTAGCCCGCTTCTCGCGCCCCACTCGAAAGGGCACACGCCGATCTGCACCGGAAGGAGTCAGCGTCATGACGACGATCGAGACGGACGAGGCCCCTGAGGCCGTCGAGCAGGCGATCGAGGAGCAGCTGGGCAGGCTGACGAGCGACCTCGGCAGCTCGCTGGGAGTGCTGACGATCTCGCTCGGCACGCGCAGCGGGCTTTGGGCGGCGCTGGCCGGAGCTGGTCCGCTCCCGGTCGAGCAGGTAGCGGCGCGGACGACGGTCGATCCGGCTCTGGTGCGTGAGTGGCTGCGGGCACAGGCCGCGTCGGGCTATCTGGACTACGAGGCGGACCAGGACGCGTACACGCTGCCGGACGAGGTCGCGGCGGTTCTCGTAGAGGGGCCTGGCGGTGCGATGGTCGAGGCCTGCATGTCGATGCTCGTCTCGATGGTCGAGAGCTTCGACGTGTTCAGCCGGGCCTTCGCAGCCGGCAAGGGCTTCGGCTGGCACCAGCGCAGCGCCGAGCACTGGCACGGCGCCGACGCCCTGACCCGGGTCGCCCTGCCCGGAGAGCTGATTGGCGCCGCCGTTGCTCAACTGCTCGGTATCCCCCAGGCGCTGACCGACGGTGGCGCCGTTCTCGACGTCGGCTGCGGCTACGGCGCGCCGACCCGGGCCATCGCCCTGCTCTACCCGGCGGCGGACGTCCTGGGCACCGACTACCACGACGCATCGATCATGAATGCCAGGGAACTCGCCGCCCTCGACGGAGTCCGCAACGTAACGTTCGAGGTCGCACCGGCTACGCGCGTCCCCGACCGGGACGGTGGCTACGACCTCATCACCTTCTTCGACTCGCTACACGACATCGGCGACGCACGCGGGGCACTGACCCGGGCCCGCGACGTGCTGGCACCCGACGGGGCGGTGCTGCTGATCGAGCCGCTCGGCTCGGACAACGTCGCGGACAACCTGAACCCGCTCGGCCGGATGTACTACTCGATATCCACCCTCGCCTGCACACCGAACGCGGTGTCGCAGCGGACGGCGACCTCATCGGAGCCACTCGGCGCTCAAGCCGGCGAGGCGACGCTGCGGTCACTGGCGGCCGAAGCCGGCTTCGGCGCCGTCCGCCGCGTGGACGTGCCTGCACCGATCCATGTGGTGCTGGAGCTTCGTCCCTAACGCCTCGGGGGGTTGGAGCCGCGTCGTTGACCATCCATCATGGCCTCATGGGACGCGCCGAACGGCTCGTCGGACGCGAACACGTCCGCGCCGCCCTGCGCGCCGCCCTCGACGAGTCGCGGGCCGGCTCAGGCCGGACGGTGCTGCTCAGCGGTGAGCCGGGCATCGGCAAGTCGGCTTTGCTGACCTGGCTGATCGACGAGGCCGCCCCGGACGCTCTCGTGCTGCGGGGCTTCTGCTGGGAAGGCGACGGTACACCGCCGTACTGGCCGTGGACGCAGGTGCTGCGGGCCTCCGGGTTGCCGGCCGGCGTGTTGGGCGAGGCAGCGTGGCTGCTCGGCGCGAACGGCACGCAGGAGCCGGACACTGCGGCCGCCGCCGTCGACGCCCAATTCCGGCTCTGTGACGCGGTGGCCGGCGCCCTGGTCGGGCAGGCGTCGGCCGGGCGCCCGGTCGTCGTCGTGCTCGACGACCTCCAGTGGGCGGACGAGCCGTCGCTCTCGCTGATGTCCTTTCTCGCTCGGGCGGCGGCGATCAGCCCCGTGCTCGTGGTCGGTGCCTTCCGCGACGGCGAGGCCTCCTCGCGGTTGGCTGAGCTCTGCGTCCAGGCCCAGCACGTGCCGCTCGCCGGCCTGACCCTGCCCGAGGTCGAGGAACTTGTCGCCGGCATGCCCGGCCCGAGTCCCGATCCCCGGATCGCCAGGCAGATGTGGGAACGGGCCGGTGGGAATCCGTTCTTCGTCCGCGAGCTCACGCAGCTCGTGCAGGCCTACGGGGCGGACGAGGCACCGAGCCGGCTTCCGGCCAGCGTGGTCGAGGTCGTCCGGCGGCGCCTGGCGCGGCTGTCCACCGAGTGCACGCGGCTCCTCGACTGGGCGGCCGTCGCGGGACGCGACATCGACGCCGGCCTGCTCCTAGCGGCGGGCGCGGCGCCGGGCGCGGCGCCGGGCGCGGACGCCCAGGCGTCCGCGTTGGATCTGCTCGGCGCGGCCGGCCGGGCCGGCATGGTCACCGGCGAGGACGGGCTGCGCTTCACCCACGACCTCTACCGCGAGGCGATCGTGGCCGGGCAGCCGTCCGCGGTGAACACGCAGATCAATCTCGCCCTCGGCCGCGCCCTCCAGGCGCGGTCCGGCGGCGCGGCCCAGATCGCGGCGCACCTGCTGCGGGCCGGACCCGACGTGGCGGCCGAGGCTGTCGACTACTCGCTGCGGGCGGCGCGGGAGGCGACCTCCCGGCTAGGGCACGACGACGCCTGCGGCCACTACCAGCGGGCGTTGGCACTGCTCGACGACGCCGACCCGCGCAGCGTCGGGATCCTCCTGGAGCTCGCCGCAGCCCATGAGCGCACGGGAATGTCCGACCTGGCGATGGCGCGGTACCGGCAGGCGGCCGAGCTGACCAGTCGCAGCGTGGACCGCGGGGCCGGCGTGGTTCTGGCGCGCGTGGCGCTCGGGATGCAGGCGCTCGGCCATCGCTCCGGCGCGCGGAACATCGAAGTCCTCCACCTGCTGCGCGAGGCTGACCGCAGCCTCGAGGCCAGCACCGAGGACGGAGCGCTGCGCGCACTCGTGCTGGCCGCATTGACCCGGACGCTGCGGCACGGCAGCTACGACCCCCCAGGGGAGGACCTCGTCGCTATCGCCGGCCACGCCGTCCGGCTGGCCGAGCAGGCGCACGACCCGTACGCCACCGCAGCCGCCCTGCTCGCCATGCACGACGCGATGTGGGCGCCCGGGACGGCGGAGGACCGCCTGCCGGTCGTTGACCGGATGCTGGTCGCGGCCGAGGCCTCCGGGGACGCCGACCTGATCGCTCAGGCGCACCTGCTACAGGCCACCGCACTGCTGGAACTGGGTGAGCCCGCCGGCCACGACGCGCTGCTCGCCCACATCAGCCTCGCGAGGAGCCTCGGCCATGCCCGCGGGCGCTGGGCAGCGCTCACCCGGCAGGCCACCTACACCGCGATCGCCGGCCAAGCCGAGGAGGCCGCGCGGCTCGGCGAGGAGGCGTTGGAGCTGGGACGGGCGATCGGCGAGCCGGACGCGACCGGAGTCTTCGGCACCCATCGATCGGCCCTCGCCCCGCTCGGCGTCCCGGTCGACCTGCGAGTGCTCAGTGACGTCGCCACCGACCCGCTCTGGCCGCTGTCCCCGATTCTCACGGCCTGGCCCGCGGCCGTTCGCGGCGACACGGCCGCGGCGCGCGCCGCCCTGGGCGACTTCAGCGTCCACATCATCCCGTGGAAGTACGACCTGGAGATCCTCGGCTTCGCCGGCGCAGTGTTCGCAACGGCAGGCTCGGATGCGCAGCGGCGCTGGGCCTACGAGCGGCTCCGGCCCTACGCCGGACGGCACATCGTTGTCGGTGGCTGCGCCGCCTACTTCGGCTCGGTTGACCACATCCTCGGCAAGCTCGCCGCCGCGCTGGCCGATGAGGCAGAGCCGAGCGAGCGGACGGCCGAGGCGCACCTAGGCGCGGCGCTGGGACAGTACGAACGCCTCGGCGCGGCCGGGTTCGCCCGCCTCGCCCGCGACGATCTGGCCGCGCTGGCCGCGGCCTCGGCTACCCACGAGTTCCGGTACGCCGGAGGGCTCTGGCGAATGCGCTTCGCGGGCCGAGCGGCCCAGTTGCCGGACGCGAAGGGGTTGCACGACATCGCCGTACTGCTGTCCGCCCCCGGCACCGAGGTCCACGTCCTCGACCTGCTCGGCGTTGGCGGACCGAAACTCGGGGCCGACCCCGTCCTCGACGACATCGCCAAGGCACGGTACAAGGCACGTCTGAAGCAATTGGGCGAGCAACTCAACGCAGCCGACGCACGCGGCGACGACACGCTGGCGCAGCAGCTGGCTGTCGAGCAGCAGGCGCTGCTCGTCGAACTGACGCGCGCATCCGGGTTGGGCGGGCGCTCCCGCCGGCTCGGGGACACCGGTGAGCGCGCCCGCAAGACTGTCGGGGCCCGCATCCGCGACACGCTCGGCAGGATCGAGCGCGTCCACCCGGACCTCGCCGCCCATCTGCGCGAATCATTGCGGCTTGGGGCCACGTGCAGTTACGCATCGGCGCTGCCAATCCGGTGGCAGACCAGGTGAGCGCTAGCGGATGATGCCAATCCGCGCACCCTGGGCGGTGTAGACCTGCAC
The DNA here is from genome assembly GCA_963814355.1 of uncultured Actinomycetota bacterium. GTDB lineage: Bacteria > Actinomycetota > Actinomycetes > JADGOV01 > JADGOV01 > JADGOV01. Next base: position 71,006 of record CAWFCZ010000006.1, read on the forward strand.
GTCATGCCGGCGGCCGGGTTCGGCCTTACCGAGAACACGACGGTGCAACTGCCGTACCAGGCGCGCCGCTCACTCGAGTCCGCGCGCGACTCACGAGCGTGAGCCCCGCCGCCGCGAATGCGAGGGTGACCGGCACGATCCCGAGGGCGGCTTTCAGCGACGTGGCGTCCGCCAGCGTGCCGACCGTGAGGGGCGCGAGCAGAACCGCGAACGAGCTCATCACCACCGCCCGCCCGCTGGCCAGCACTGCCCGTCCCGGGGCCAGCGCGATTGTCACGGACATCCCCATCGGGAACAGGTTGCCGAGCCCGATCCCGAGCAGCGACAGGCCGACCAGCGCCTTCGCAGGTCCCGTCGACGGCCACAGGATCGCGAACCCCGCGGCGGTCACGGCCAGCGCGAGGGCGAGCACCCGCGCCGGATCGTGCCGGCGCGCGAGCCGGCTGCCGAGTGTGCGTCCGGCCACCACGCCGCCGAAGTAGCCGGCCATCAGCGCGACCGAGGTGTTCCTCGACACGTCGGCGGCGTCCTCGGCGAAGGTCGCGCCCCAGGCGGTGATACACCATTCGGCCGCGGTCGTGCAGAACAGCATCCCGGCCGCGATCCAGAACACGCCGGGGAGGCGGCCCTGCGCCACGCGCGACGGGGGCGGCGCGTCAATCTCCAGGCGCCGATTGCTCCACCAGGCCACCGCTGGGACGGCGAGCGAGGCTAGCAACGCGACCCGCCAACCGGCGTGCAGCACCGCCGACAGCGACAGCACGCCGATCAGCACGACGTAGGCGATGCTGGCCGCAACGTTGGCCTCGGTCAGGGCGACCGCGCGGTACTCGCCGTGGTGGTCGGCTAGCGTGGCCTGGATCGTCACCAGCAGAAGCCCACCTCCGACGCCCATGACCAGCACCGAGCCGACGGTCACCTCAGCGACGCGCCCCACCGTCAAGCCGATCGCCCCCGCGCCCATCAGCGCAGCCGCCGACCAGAACAGCGTCCGCCGCCCGAGCGTGCGCTCGAGCCGCGCGGAGACCACGCCCGCGACCATGCTCCCGGCAGCGAACGCCGCGATGTGCAGCCCGCCCGTCGAGTAGCTCAAATCCAGCTCGTCGCGCAGGTGCACGATGACGAGCCCCGGCGCCGCCTGCAGGTACGCGAACCAGGCCAGCATCAGATACGCGATCCAGGTGACCCGATCGCGACGGAATTCCACAGCGGGTCGTTCAACCATGAACCGGTCGCCGCTCGAGGACCGGGGCGCCGAACTCGTTGCCACGTTGCGCACGAAGGCGATCGTGATGATGAGGTGCCGGGCGTGCGCCCGGTTCATCGCCCAAGCCTCCGCCAGCGTGGCAGAGAGTGGACTTCACCGGCGAAGGCTAACGCCACCCGTTCCTACCGTCCGGCGTGCCGCAGCACCGAGCCCGAATCCGGTCCATGGGAGCTTGGCTCCCGAGGGAGGGGTTGGCAGCTCCCGACCCCTGATCGTCTGGCTGCTCCGCGCCAGCCCGTGCTGAGGAGTCTCAGGGGGGACGTCGCCCCCACCGCCGGTTTGACGGCGTGTGCGACAAGGTCGGCCGTGGCAGAAGCGCTCGCTCCTCGGTATGACACGGTGTTGCGACAATCTGTGGCTGAGTTACCAATAGGCCGTGCCGACGCAGCAATCCAGTGTAGTGCAGAGCGAAGTCTTGCCGGCGGAGTTGGGCGGGCCTAGGCTCTGCGGATCACAGCCGTCAGGGGCGCGAGACCGTCGCCATCCGGGAGGAAGCATGCTCAACGACAGCCGGGTCGAAGCCAACATTCCAGCGGGGGACCTGCGGAGGGCTCGGGCGTTCTACTCGGACATGTTGGGGCTGACGCCGTCCGCCGAGGCTGAAGGTGTCTGGCTGCTGTACAACACCGCTGGGGGGACAGCGTTCAACATCTATCAAACGGAGTATGCGGGGCGGGCCGGTCACACGATTGCTCAGTGGCACGTGAGTGATGTCGAGGCCGAAGTGCGTGATCTTAAGGCCAAGGGCGTGGTGTTCGAGGTGTACCAGGGCATGCCGGGGGTGGACTGGCAGGGCGAGGTGGCTTCAATCCCGGGCATGGGTAAGGCGGCGTGGTTCAAAGACAGCGAGGGCAACATCATGTGCCTTGACGAGGGCGCTCCCCAGAGTTAGTGGGCAGTTCAGCCCGGGGATGGTCAGCGGTTCGAGGCATGCCGATGCGTACAACAAATGAGTACCGCTGGGCCGCCTTGTCGGCTGCCCGATCGGCGGCATGACGGGCGGTTACCGAGTAGTGCCGTCACATCGCGTGCCTCGGGTACCTGCGAGGCATAAATTGCCGGCGACTACCGCGGCAAGGAACAGGTTTTCGGGTTCTTCGGAAAGCTCTGCACCTTCCACCGTTCTGGCCGCAGCGACGAAACAGCCTGGCTTGGCGGACCCAACGTGCCACCTTGCTGCCCGCACCGCACTGCGTGCCCAGCCAACGGCAGGGTGTGGCGGCGCGCCTTATCGACGGCGCCGATAATCGGCGAACGACTCCTGCAACGGCTCGCGACCCGCGTGTCGTGATGGTGGTCTCGGTGCGAAGGGTGCGGGACTCCTGGTGGCACTGCTTGATCTTGGAGGTGCGCCAGTCGACATGCAGGCATCCGGTGCAACGAGAACGATGTCGGCCTGTTCCCCGACTCGACCAAACGGCCTCCTGCGAGTCGGCGACGTGTCCGTCGGCAACGGGTGGGGTCTGCGCCTTCGGGTCGACTCTGGTGAGGAACCCGCTCGCAAGGTCTTCTGTGGCAGGTTGTCGTATCGGCGGGATGCCGTTCGTGGTGGATGTGGAAGGCGGTCATCGGGGCCGCCCGGGCACTGAGGAGAAGTGGGATGGCGCACTACTTGTTGGCCGTGCACGGCCCCGCCGAGAGGGGCGAGTTCGGCAACTACGGCTCGAAGGAGGAGATGGAGGAGGCGTTCACCGCGACCGGCGCTTTCAATGACAGGCTGCACGCGGATGGCTACTGGGTGTTCGCCGGTGGGCTTCAGTCGGCGTCGACGGCGACTGTTGTGGACGGTCAGGGTGAGACGCCGGTGATGACCGACGGCCCGTACCTGGAGACCAAGGAGGTCATCGGGGGTTTCTGGGTCATCGAGGCGCCGGACCTCGACGTGGCGCTCAAGCTCGCGGCCGAGGGGTCTAAGGCCTGCCGGGGCAAGGTCGAGGTCCGTCCGTTCGACGGCCTCGCCTGAGCCGGCCGGAACGACGACCGATCGATGGAAGGTGGAACGGCGGCCGTCGAGCGGGTCTTCCGCGAGGAATACGGCCGCCTGATCGCCTCGCTCGTCCGCCGCTTCGGTGACATCGATCTCGCGGAGGAGGCGGCGGGTGAGGCGCTGGTGGCGGCGTTGGAGAAGTGGCCGCCCTCCGGCGTACCTCCCAACCCCGGCGGTTGGCTCACTGCGACCGCGGGCTACCGCGCGATCGACCGGATCCGCCGCGAGAAGCAGCGCGACGCGAAGCACCAGGCGGCCTTCATGTTCCACGACGACACGCCGCGGGAGGACACCGGACCGGTCGAGGACGACCGGTTGCGACTGGTGTTCACTTGCTGCCACCCGGCGCTGGCACCGCAGGCGCGGATCGCGCTGACGCTCCGCCTCCTCGGCGGGTTGACCGTGGCCGAGATCGCGCAGGCGTTCCTCGTGCCCGAGACCACGATGGCGCAGCGGATCACCCGGGCGAAGCAGAAGATCGCCGCGGCGAAAGTGCCCTACCGAGTACCCGAGGCCGCCGACCTCCCCGAGCGGCTGGGCGGCGTGCTGGCGGTCCTGTTCCTCGTGTTCAACGAGGGCTACCTCGCCACCGGCGACGGCGACCCGGTACGCGCCGAGCTCACCGGCGAGGCGATCCGGCTGACCCGGGTCCTCCGCCGGCTGCTCCCCGCGGAGCCGGAGGTGGCCGGTCTGCTCGGGCTGCAGTTGCTCACCGAGGCCCGGCGGGAGTCCCGCGTGCGCAATGGGCAGCTGGTCCCGCTCGGCGAGCAGGACCGCGCCGGCTGGGACCGCGGGCTGATCGCCGAGGGGCACGACCTGGTCCGCGAGTGTCTCGCGGTCAACCGACCCGGCCGCTATCAGATCCTCGCCGCGATCAACGCGGTCCACACCGACGCCCCCACCTCGTCGGACACGGACTGGTCGCAGGTGGTCGCGCTGTACGACCAGCTGACCCGGCTCGACCCGTCGCCGATCGTCGCCCTCAACCGCGCCGTCGCGGTCGCGGAGCTGGACGGCCCGAAGGTCGCCCTCACCCTGGTCGACCGGCTGCCGCTCATCGGCTACCACGCATGGCACGTTGCCCGCGCCGACCTGCTCCGCAGGCTCGGGCGGACTCCCGAGGCGAAGGAGTCCTACGACGCCGCCATCGCCGCCACCCGTAACTCCGCCGAGCGCGCCTACCTGAGCAGGAAGCGCGGCGAGCTGGTCTAAAGTCGACTCACCACTCGGGCATGATGCCAACGACGCCAGGCGCCCTCGGGCCGAGGACGATCCGGGCACTGGGCAGCTACGCCGAACCCTCTCCACGGGTGGGCGCTCGGCCTCGTTCGGCACCCGAAGCCCAGACGAAGCATCCACCGATGCCCATGGGTTGACCGGGCCAGATCAGCGGTTCGCGGTCGTCGACGTGCCCTCACTGGGGAGGCGCTCGAGAACGCGGCAGTTCCCGCGAAAGTGCTGAATCTGCGGTTGCCGACGGTCAACAGCGCGGCGCAAGAGCGGCTTGCGGCCGGCTCTGGCGAACCGTCAGCGACAGCGTCTATCCGCAGGTGCTGAGCCGGACGAGGGTCTCGACGACCTGATCTGGAGTCGGCATCGTGGCGATCTGATCGCGCACCTCCCGCACGCGCGATCTCAGTGCGCCCTCCGCCAGCACCCGGTCGATCGCCTCGCCGACCTGGCCGTCAGCCGCGTCGTTCCGAACGGCATATCCCAAGCCGAGCTCGCCGAGACGGTCCGCATTGAGGAACTGGTCGGCCCCCTGGGGGGTGATCACTTGCGGTACGCCAGCGGCAAGGCAGCCGAGCACGGTGCCCGTGCCGCCGTGGTGGACGGCGACATCGACGAAGTCGAGCACCTTCGCCTGGTCGACGTAGCGCTCAACGGAGACATGCTCGGGCAGATCACCCAGCGCGGCTAGGTCGGCCTCGGGTCCGGCGGCGACCAGAACGCGGGAGCACCGTGCCGCCGCCTCGAGGATAGATCGGCGGAGCACCTCCACCGCACCGAAGGCGACCGTGCCCAGCGTGAGGTATGCGGTGGGGCCCGACGACGGCTCGGCCAGCCATCGCGGCAGAACCGCCGTGGGATCGGACCATGCGACCGAACGGACCGGGATCCGCTCCACTGGCGCCTCCTCCGGCGTACGCCATACGTCGGGCCTGGGATCGATCACCGGACCAATAGGGAAGTCCGCGACCCGACGCAACATGCCCAGGAAAAGTGCAGGCGGTGCCATCGCGATGTGGAAGGCCACCGACGGAATCTCGACCCGCGCCGCCGCCATGGCCGCGCCGATGTTAGACGCCTCATGGACGACCAGATCAGGTCGGCCCTCCCGCTCCCAGTGATCGATCAGGCGGGGCACGACATGGCGTGGCATGACCACTCCGAACAAGGCCGTAGGCCAGGCGAACGGATCCCTGCGATCACGGATCTCGGCCTTTGCCTCCTCTTCGGCATCGTGCAGAGTCATCCCCCGGGGCACCCCTTGGACGACCGGGAACGGGAGCCGATTTCCGAACGCGCTGCTCGCGACGAACGTCACCTCGTGCCCGCCAGCCGCGGCCGCAGTTGCAAGCGGCACCAGCGGCAAGACGTGCCCGTGCGCCGGTATGGCCGAAAAGGTGATCCGCACACCCATGAGTGTGACCCCGAGGGAGAAAAGGTGCCGAGTTCCAGCCGTACATCATCCCAGGGCCGGTCGTGGGTGGCAGGGCATGGGCAGCGGCTGGCCGGTCCGTGCACCCTGCTGCTCGTCTCTTATCGGCGTCGGCATCGGCATCGGCATTGCCTGTCGCCGGGTATGGGCGCATTGAGTCGGGGGAGGTGGCACGCCAGAGTGACCGGCCGGAGCAGACGGACGTGGTGGGACAGTCGGCAATCTACCGCACCTCCGGGGAGGCTGCTCGCGCAGGGTCAGCGGAAGGAACCAGCTCCTGAGATGCAGAGATGATGAAAGAGATGGATTCGCTCACGATCAGCGGATCCGTCTTCATGACCTCAAGACCTCCTTATTGGCCAGGGCAACCAGAGACGGGGCGCTGCCCTGCGCCGCGGGTTGGATGTTGGCATTGAGGTGGAAGACGTTGTTCGGGTCGTACGTTCCCTTGATCTGCTGGAGCCGGGCGTATTTCTCTCCGTAGGCGTTGCGGACGCGGTCCGCGTCGTATTCGGCCATAAAGTCGACGCCGCCGACACCGACGGTGTGCTCCACCAAGGCCGACCAATAGGTGCGGGCTCAGTCCCGTTCGGCCGCGAGGTTCTCTGGCGACGGGGTCGTGGCCGAGATGTTGACGACGTAGCCGATGTCACGGCCTCCGCCGAAGGCCGAAACGTCAGGGGCGGCCTGCCCGTATACGCCGCCCATCACGAAGATGGGGACGAACGACAAAAGGCGAGTCGGGGCGACTCCGAGGGCCTGCTTGAGGAACTCGACGGAGTCCTCGGCCTTGCGGATCGCCTGGTGGCGAAGGCGGTCGATCTGCTCCGGAGGATTTCGAGAAGGTGCGCGGAAGGCCGCTGTGATCATTCGCCGCCGCATCGTCACCTGGGACGAGGAGGACGCCTACTCCCCCGCGGCGCAAGCTGCTGTGCTACAACCAGCGGGCCGGTGTGATGAAGGCGATCAAGAAGTGTACCCACCGCCGGGACGCCGGAAGGGCAAAGCCGAAATCCGGCAGGACAGGGATTGATCCCAGGCGAACCCTCCCGGAGGCACCAACGCAGTCTGGACCTTATGTCCCGATTACGGCTGAGTTTCTGCTTAGGTTGCTTAGGGGTCCTCATAGTGGTGTGCCAAATCACCACGGGCGAGGGTCCCTTGAGGGGGGAATCGTGAGACCTATCCATCGGGTGTTGGCCTGAGCAGGCGCTGGCACGCTGTTGGTCGGAGCGCCGTTGGCCGTAGCTAGCGGTGCTGAGGCAGCAAGCGGCAAGCAGATCAGCGGCAAGTACGTGATCCTGCATGCTGATGGTGCACATAGCGACCTCAATGTGCCCGCATTGCAGTCCGGAGCAAAGACGTATCGGCTCAAGGGCAAGAATAGTTACCCATTCGAGCCGGGTCAGCTGGTTACCGCAACCGGGGCGGTAGCCGGAAATGACGTCACCGTCTCCTCGATTACCACCGCTGCTGCTCCGGCAGCAACTCCGTCGTCTCTCAGAGTCCTGGTTGAATTGGTCACCTGGACATCGCCGGATGGCGTTACTCCTGCTCAGGCTACGACTCAATACAACAACACGGATAATACGTGGTTCAATAATCGTAGCCGCGCTGCTCTTCGGGATCGCGTTCGCTGTCATCATCGGCGCCGAGCAGCTTGTCTCGGTGCCTTGCGAGCCAGTCACCGGTGATGACCGCTTTGACGATTCGCCGCACCTCGTAGGTCAGCTCCTCCGCAGTGGGCACGCGGCGCAGATATCCAAGCTCGACGATGGCTCGAATGTCATTGCCGATACGATCGTCGGTGGCGGTGTGGTGGTGGAAGGTCCGCATATCCTCCACCAGCTCGGCATGGGTCACCAGCACCCGCTCAACAGCGGCATCCGCGTCGGCATGGGCGAGCCGTTGACGCAAAAGCACCAGCAGAACGGTGGCGTGGTACGTGAGGCTGTGTCGGCGGATGAGCCGCGGCATCCCCTCGGGGACCTCTTCGACGCTGCGCACGTACGCGAACTGCTCGGCCTCGTCGACGATCACGGCCAGCCCGAGGACGGCGAAGAAGTCCAGCAAGAGTCCGTGGACGCGCCGCGTGGTGAGTGCCGCCCAGACGCGGGGACTCTCCTCTCGATAGACCACACCCCGCAGCAGGCTCGCAGCCGCGACCGACCGGGCGGTCTCGAGCGCGTCGTCACGCGGCATCGGTGGGCCCGCCCTCGTCGGTGCGGTCTTCTGCCGTCACAGAGGCGTCATCGGTGAAGAGGATCATCGGCAAGCGAGCGGTCCGCCATCCTTTGTCAGTAGGCCAGCGGACCTCATCGGTGGAATCGGTGATGCAGGCGTTCAGGTCCGCGCCCACCTGCAGATAACCGACGAGTTCGGCTAGCCCGTCCGTGATCGGGTGATCGGTCACGATCTCGCCCAGACTTGCGATTCCACCCCGCTCGCGGAGAGTCTGTGACACGGCCGACCGAAGCGCGGACAAGTCGATGTGGGTCAACTCCAGCAACTCGGCGACATCCAGGTCGGTGTCGGCGTCTGGCTCGTCGTCGGGACTGTCGAGCCGACTTGTTGGGCGGTTTGTGTGCGGAGGCCGTTCCAGGGGAAGCGCGATCTCGGCGCGGAGCCCATCCACATACCCTCGGGGCAGATCCCCGTCGGCCTCACGGGCCTGTGCTGCGGCGGCGAGAGTGGCTCGTAGCAGCTTGTTGATCCGGCGGGTCTCCGCCCACGCGGCGTCATCGAGGAAACGACGCAACTGCCCGGACAATGACGCAACGGTCCGCTGGGTGAGCTCAGCCGCGTCGAATAGATCCGCCCGCAACACCTGCTCAGCCTCGCCGGTATACCCGCGCAGTGTCGGAAGCGTCGCTACCGCGCTCAGCAACGACTCCAGCTCTTCCTGGGCAGCCGAGGAGAGTAGGTGCTCCCAGAAAGCGGCCCAGCTGCGCCCCTGGTCAGTTGCGCCGATCTCCTGCTGCGTGCCAAACACCTCTGCGAGAAATTCGCCCCGCGGCCCGTCCCATGTCGTCGCCTTCGCCCGGACATTTCGATCCAGGCTTCGGAAGCTCTCCTCCACCGCGCGCAGATCACCCAGCAGCGCCCGTGCCGTGTCCTGCAACTGCAGGTAACGCTCACGGACCGCGGCGGCTCCATCCGTGTGTCGACCCCAGCACGGATGGCAGCAAGCTGATCGTCGATCTCGGCCCGCTGCCGTTCGAGCGCGGCAATCCGCGCACCCGGGTCCAGGTCAGAGCCCACCGCGATCTGGCGCAGCAAGTCGCGAATCGTCAACAACCGCGAGGCTGTCCCCACGAAGCGACGCGGACCGAGCCCCCGGCAAAAGCCGGCCGCAAGCTCGACCGCAGCAGTGGGCTCGTAGACCGGCACATCTGAGCCAAGCGGCATGGTCTTGCGCAGGTACCCAGCCGCCGGATTGGCCCACTCATCCACGTACGCCTCAGCGTTCCGCGAGTAGACCCCCGCATCTCGCTCGCGAAGCGCGTACAGGTACGATCCCAGCGCGTCGATCAGTTCCGGCCGCGACATCCGTCGCACATTCGGCTCGAGGAACGTCGCCGACAGAAACCCGAGAACCAGCGAGCAGTTCTCAGCCGCAAGCAGCCGCCACGCGGGATGTTTGCGGCGATATCGGGCCAAGTCATCATGTGTCAGAGCCGCCGGCGCCCTAACCGCCTCGCCCACGACGGCCGACGTCGAGGTCGGTGCTACTGCGGTCGTCATGCTGGGTCCCTCCTCGATCAACTCGACGGTATCGGTCCCAGGCGACACTTTCTGCTCGAACCACCCCGGCCGGGGCGCTTGGGGCGCACAGGCCTGAACCGGGTTCTCTTCCCCCAGAACAGGGAGATAGCCCATGACCGTCCTGACCGCAGTCGCCGCCAGCCTCCTTACCGTCGCTGATCGTGCGCGCGACGCGCGGCCTGCCGCTCGGGTGCGCCGCGATGATCGACGCGATCACGGTCTTACGCCGGGCCGTTCGCCGCGCACGGTTGGCGGCCCGACGTGAAGGCTGGGGTGGTGCTAGCGCCGCCAATGACCGTGCGGATCAACGAGCACGGGGTGGCTCAGCTTCCACCGCGCCATCGCCGCCTGCCACCGCATTCTCGGGTGAAGGCCACCCCCCGCGCGGCGTCGACCCTCGCCAGAGACCCCGTCAATGAGCCACGCGTCGCTGTTGGCGCCCCGCCGCACACCCACAAGCAGGCCATCGTCCTCGAGCGCTCGGATACCGACTTGCACGGCGCCGAGCGTGAAACCGGTGAGCTGAGCAATGCCCGCGGGAGCGATCTCCGGTGATCTGGCGTCTGCTTCGTGCAACTGCAGTGTGCCCCCGGCAGGATTCGAACCTGCGACACACGGTTTAGGAACGCGATGAAGGCCTCTTTGAAGCGGCAGGTCAGACCACGTTTGCCCAGGTCACCGGCGTGGTGAGTGGCCCGCTGATCGCCGTAACGAACCCCTGAGAGCCGCTGTCTGTGGCACGTTGTGGCACGCGAATGGCGTGATCGCACAGCTGGTTTAACTGCTGCGTTTCGCCCTCGGAGACGGCCCGGCGGTTCGCCCCGACGCCCTTGCGGTGGCGTCGGGGGCAAGTTAACTTGGTGTCGTGGGTCGTGACGTGTACGTCGCGCCGGACGCCCGCAAGCACCGCGTTAGGGAGGAGGACATGCTGCACGCTCTCGATCATCCAATCCGCGTGTTCGACCTCGACGATGGCCTCACCATGGTCGTCGGTGCCGACCCTGCTGGCCGGCTGCTCGAGGTCGGGGTCGTCGAGGGTGACCGCGGACTGGTCATCGTCCACGCCATGCCCGCCCGCCAGAAGTTCCTGAGGTGATGATCATGCCGAGAACAGTCCAAGACATCCTCGACCACGGTGACGAGCTGGCCAAGCGCTTCGAAGCCTATGAGCCTCGACCCGGCGACGAGCGCCCGCCCGAAAGCTTCGCCGCCCTGCGGCGTGCCGTGCTCGAGCGAGCCAAGGCCGAAGGAGGGCTACAGGAGGCCATCACTCATGCCCGGCGAGACGGGTACTCCTGGCGCGTCATCGGCTCACTGATCGGCACCTCTGGTGAGGCCGCCCGCCAGCGCTACGGGACCAAGCAAGACGCCTGAGCAGACTCGGCCCGTCCCGGCGAGGTGCGGTTCTTTCGCCACGACCGTCGATGGCATCAATCGGGCGACCTCGTAGAGGGAGACGTCAACAGCGCCTCCAGCTGCTGCTCCGAGACGACGCCAAGAGCGGTGCGAATACGGGATGGGCTCAGCGAGCGGCGACGCCATGTCGGTCGGGAATGCCGATTGTGGACGCGGCCGCGATCCACGTGCGCACCGCTGACGGCTTGAGCTCGTCGAGCATCGTCCGGCCGAACGTCGGCAGCACCATGCTGTCGGGTGCAGAGCAGTATCCGGCAAGCGTCTTCGGCTTGAAATCGGCCATCGACGGCCACCAGAGCTCGGCCCACTCGGCGACCGTCGTCGTACGCGCCTGCCGCGGGTCGACCCATGAACCGCGGTGTCGGTCGGTCATCGCCTCGGCGAGCCACAGCGAGGCCTCGCGTCTCGTCGCGAAAGTACTCGGCGCGGGCTGTAGCGACCCGTCGTCCAGGCGGACCCGCGCTTGGCAGCGCCCTGACGGGAGCCTCCGCATGGCGCCTGCTCCGGCGTCCCGACGCTTGCTCGAGCCCGTTCGAGTCGTGGCCATGGCTGCCACCTAGTGTCCGTCGGCCGCCGCATGTGCCCGCTGCGTTGTGGCACGCTGTGGCACGATGGAGATCAACTGAGACGGAGCTTGGCGGCAACATGGCCCTATGAACTGCGGTTCTAGGTGCCCCCGGCAGGATTCGAACCTGCGACACACGGTTTAGGAAACCGTTGCTCTATCCCCTGAGCTACGAGGGCCGACCGGTGAAACCTGCCCACAAGGCGGTCACCGGGTCGCGTCACTGCGCCTTGCTTGAGCCCGGCCGGCAGGCATCTTGCATGGTAGGCGAGCAGATTCCGGTCCGCCGATGTCCGCACGTCCCGGCGCCGACACCTGAGCGTCCGGCAGCGCCGTCCACCGAATCCGATGACGATCACTGCCTCGGACCGGGCACAGCGAGCGAGCCGCCCGAATGCCGCGGGCGTACCGTACCTCCTTCGGGCTCGGGAGGCGCCATGGACCGGTTGGGCGAGCGCCTGTTGATCGACGATGACCACGTACGGGTGTGGGAGGACATCGTCGAGGTCGCCGGTCAGCAGGCGATGCACCGCCACGAACGCCCTTACCTCTCGGTGGCCATCACCGGCGGTCGGGGGGAGATCGTCGGCGCGGACGGCGACGTGCGGTACGCCTTCGAGCGCGCTCCCGGGCAGGTGCGGTACTTCGGGCCGGCTGACGTGCCGGTCACCCACGCGCTCCGCAACACCGGCGAGGCGGCGATCCGGGTCATCGTCGTCGAACTGCTCGATGCCGGCCAGCGGCCTGATGACGCCCGCGCCGCGCCTCGATAGGCTGGGCCGGTCCGTCGACCACCTGGCGCACGGTGAAGAGGAGTTCCGGTGAAAGTCGCCGACATCATGACCAAGGCCAGCATCAGCGACTCCGCGACGGACACGGTAAAGGCCGCTGCGTCGCTGATGTGGGCCCAGCAGACCGGATCCCTTCTGGTAGTCGACGGTGACGAACTGCTGGGCATCATTACCGAGCGGGACGTGATGAAGTCCGTTGCCCGCGGCCTGGATCCCAGCGAGGTGACCGTCGAGGAGGTCATGACCACCGACGTCGTCACGGTGGCGCCGGACGTCTCCCTCTACGAGGTCGCCCGATTGATGGCCGCGCGGTGGATCCGGCACGTGCCGGTGGTGGACGACGACGGCATCGTCGGGATGGTCAGCCAGCGTGACCTGGTTGGCGTTTTCGCTGCGTTCGACAACGACCCGGACGCCATCGAGCTGGCGGCCGATGAGCTGGTTCGGGAGCAGCGTCTGGTCCGCATCGGGCAGGGTGACCTCGATTAGCCAACCGTCCGCGGAGGCTGCGCTTCCGGAGCAGAGCGCCGAGGACACCGACGCCGGCTGGGCCGAGCTGCCCGAGGATCCCGATCGGCGGCTCGCCGAAGGCCGGCCACCGCATCATGATCGGGGCTGGTGACCCGTCGCCCAACGCGGATCACGTAGGGTCGGAAAGCATGCTCGACGAGGCTGACGTCCGTGCCACCTTGGCCGCCGCGCTGACCTCCGGCGGCGACTGGTCCGAGGTGTACGCCGAGCATCGCGACTCCACCTCCCTGTCCCTGGCCGATCGCAGAGTGGAGTCCATCTCCTCCGGCCGCGATGTCGGCGTCGGGGTGCGGGTGACCAGGGGCCCTCAGTCGGCGTACGCCTACACCAACGTGCTGGCCCGGGACAGTCTGCTGGCCGCGGCTCGGGCCGCGGCCGCCGGCCTGCAGTTCGACGCGCGCGGGAGCGTGGCCGACCTCACGGCAGCCTCACCGGCGGTTTCCCATCCGGCTCGACAGGACCCGGCGCGCATCGAGACTGCGGCGAAGGTCGCGTTGGCCCGTCGCGCTGAGGAGGGAGCCTGGTCCGCCGGGGCCGACGTACGGCAGGTCATGATCTCCTACGTGGATACCACGCAGCGCGTCTTTCTGGCCAACTCCCTCGGCCACCTATGCGACACCGTGCGGGTCCGGACCCGGCTGGCGGCGAACGTGGTGGCCGCCCGCGACGAGCTGGTCCAGACCGGTTTCGAAGGCCCCGGTGCCGCCAAGGGCTGGGAACTGTACGACGAGGTGGACGCCACCGAGGTCGGCGCCACCGCGGCCGGCCGGGCGCTGCGCCTGCTGGACTCGAGGCCTGCCCCCGCGGGTGAGATGACTGTCGTGCTCAACGCCGGCGGCGGCGGAGTGCTCTTTCACGAGGCGTGCGGGCACGGCCTGGAGGCCGACAGCATCGCCAAGGACACCAGCGTCTACGCGCGTACCGCCGGCCAGCGGGTCGGCAGCGAGCTGTTCTTCGGCGTCGACGACGCCTCGCTGCCGGGCGAGTGGGGCTCGTTCTCCTTCGACGACGAGGGCGTCGCCGGTCAGCGCACCGTGCTCTTCGACGCCGGAGTCCAGGTGGGCCGGATGACCGACCGGATCTCGGCTGGCAAGCTCGACGCCGAGCTGTCCGGCAACGGCCGCCGGCAGTCCTACGCCCACGTGCCGCAACCCCGGATGACCAATTCGATCGTCCTGCCGGGCAGCTCCGACCCGGCGGCCATCGTGGCCGACGTCGAGTACGGCCTGTACGCCGACGGTCTCGGCGGTGGCGAGGTCAACCCGGCCACCGGGGACTTCGTCTTCGGGGTGACCGAGGCGTACCTGATCGAGCACGGCGAGCTGACCGCCCGAGTCCGCGGCGCCAACCTGATCGGCAACGGCCAGCAGGCGATCGCGCTGATCGACGCGGTCGGCACCGACTTCGCCATGAAGCAGGGCATGTGCGGCAAGGGCGGGCAGTGGGTGCCGGTCGGATTCGGAACGCCGACCTTGCGGATTGCCCGGCTCACCATCGGCGGGACGGGATGACCGCGCCGGACGGGGGGGCCGCCCCCGAGACCACCGCCGAGACCATCGCGCTGCTCGACCTCGCCGAACGTGTGCTCGATGAAGCGTCGGCGAACGAGCAGGTCGAGGCCTACGCCACGCACGGTGTCGGCACCTCGGTCAAGGTCTTCGGCGGCGCGGTGGAGACACTCACCGCGAGCGAGACCCGGGGGGTCGGCATCCGCGTGGTGACCGAGGGCCGGCTGGGCTTCGCCTCCACCTCGGACGTCAGCGACGACGGGCTAAGGACCGCGCTGGCACAAGCTCGGGCCAACGCCGCGTACGGCACACCCGACCCGGGCAACGTGCTGCCCGAGCCGCAGGACTGGGAACCCCTGCCGGGCATCGCCGCCGCCGGCTTCGGCAAGGTCGACCCGAAGCGCAAGGTAGAACTGGCGCTGGACCTGGAGCGGCGCACCCGGGCGGCCGACGGCCGGATCAGCGGAGTGGCCTCGGCCACCTACGGGGACGGGATCTCCCGGGCGGCGATCGCGTCGACCACCGGCGTGCGAGCGGCCTACGAGCGCACCGACGCCTATGCGACGGTTGTCGCGTTGGCCCGCGACGGTGCGGAGACCCAGACCGGGTTCGGGCTTACCGACGGCCGCTCGATCGCCGACCTCGATCTCGACGCGGCGGCCGCCGAGGGCGCGCTGCGGGCCACCCGGATGCTCGGCGCGCGGAAGGCGGAGACCACCGCCGTGCCGGTTGTCTTCGACCCTTTCGTCACCGCCCAGTTCCTCGGCGTGGTCGCGTCCGGCTTCTCCGCCGAGGCCGCGCAGAAGGGGCTGTCGCTGTTCGCCGACAAGCTCGGGGAACAGGTGGCGGCCGAGTTGGTGTCGGTGATCGACGACGGACGGCTGGTCGAGGGGTCGGCGGCGGCACCGGTCGACGACGAGGGCCTGCCCACCGGACGTACGGTGCTCGTCGACGCGGGCCGGCTGGTCGGCTTCCTGCACAACACCGAAACCGCGGCCCGCGCCGGGAACGGGGCCCGGTCCACCGCCAACGCCGCCCGAGCCGGTCACCGCAGCCCGCCCGGGGTGTCGCCGACCAACCTCGCCATGCAAGGTCCGACGACCTCGGTGCCGGGCATCCTCGCCGCCGCCGACGGGGGCTTGTACGTCCAGGAAGTGAAGGGCATGCACTCCGGGGTCAACCCGGTGTCCGGCGAGTTCAGCGTCGGGGTGACCGGACTGTGGATCCGTGGCGGCGAGCTGGTCGAGCCGGTACGGGAAGTCACCGTGGTCTCCACCATCCTCGACATGTTGCGCTCCATCGGCGCGCTGGGGGCCGATCGTCGGTTCTTCCCGGTGGCCGGGGCCGTGGCGGGCGCCACCTTGCTTCTCGGCGAGATGACGGTCGCCGGCTCCTGATCCGGCGCAACCTGACACGAGCGCGGGCCGGTCACGGCTCTCCCGCCGGGTGTCACTGCCGTTGTAGCCGGAGCGCGGCCGACGATCACGAACCTCGGCTGCAGCACCGGCTCCGCGGCCGCTCAGCCGACGCCTAGCCCGAGGTTCCTGATCGACTTTGGCCGCAAGGGTCGCCGCCGCTACAACGCCGCCGCTCCCACGCCGCCGCTTACCACGCTCCGCTCAGGGCGGTCGCAACAGCACCGAGAGCCGGGCGTACATCGCGGACTTGGCTAACTCCAGGGCGGTCTCGTTGTCGACGTCGAGCACCAGGAGCGCTCCCTCGCCGATCGAGCCGTCCTCGGGTGGTGCCGGGTCGATCAGGACCCGGGCCGCCGGGGCCACTACGGTGGCAACCGCGGCCGACTCAGGGCGACCGGCATCCGACGCCGTGGCCGTAGCGGCGACCACGTCCACCACGTCGCCGGCGCGGAGCAAGCGCACCGCCGCGGCGTCGGCGACCCGGATCGGGGCAGCCACCCGGCTGTCGCCGAGCGAGGTCAGCACCGAAGGGCCAAGCAGTCGCACATCGGTGAGCGGCTCTCCGGCCCGGATCGGCGAGACCAAGGTGCGGCCGACCGCCGAGGAGCTGAGGGTCAAGGCCCGCGCCGGCACGGCGGAGGGCGGCAGGCGGCGATTGTCCAGGTCGTGGCTGCTCAGTGTCGCCCCACCCGGTAGGTCATGTGCCGCGGCCACCACGCTGACCAGCTTCGGAGGCGCGGGGGACAAAGCGGACAACGACAGTGCCACCGCTCCGGCGGCCAGCCCCGCGGCCAGCAGCCGGCGATGCCACCGAGCCGCGCGGCGGAGATCGTGCACCACGCGGGCGAGCCCGGTCACGGCTGCCCGGCTTCGGTGCGACGCACGTGGGCCATGCCGGGCTCGACGGGTGCCGACGGCCCCGCGGTGCAGGTCATTCCCGGACGCTAATCGACCCCGTGACCTATGTGGCGAGACCTGCCCCGGCTGTGGACAGCCGACGACGTGTGATCAGGCGACCCTGTGCACAGACTCCTTGGCGGACCGACCCGCTCTGTCCGACGTCCGGGATCCCGGCGCGCCGGACTTCGGGCGACCGGAGCCCGAACCCGCCGGCTGTCCGCCATCGGATTTGCCGGCGGACCGGGCGCCATCGGACCGAGCGCCATCGGACGTGGCGCCATCAGCCTTGGCACCGCCGGACGGCGCACCGCCGGACTGCGAACCGCCGGACTGCGAACCGCCGGACTGCGAACCGCCGGACGTGCCGTCGCCCGGCTTGGTCCCGTCCGAGCCCGAGGCTGCGGCGCCCGCGGTCTCCGTCTTGGCCGGCCCGTCCCCGTTCTTGGCGTCGACCCGCTGGCCGTCGCGCTTACCGGAGGAGCGGCTGTCCGTCTTGTAGAAGCCAAATCCCTTGAACACCACGCCAACCGGGGAGAAGACCTTGCGCAGCCGACCTGCGCAGCTGGGGCAGACCGTCAGCGGATCGTCGGAGAACCGCTGGACCACCTCGAGCGCGTCGTCGCACTCGGTGCACCGATACTCATACCTCGGCACCCGGCTCCTCCTTCTGGCGCGCACTTGTGGTGCACAGCTCATTGACCCCTGTACCCGTGACCGCCGCGGTCGCTGGCACTCGCCAGCGCCGACTGCTAATGCCAAGCTTAGCCCGCCGGAGCGGGGCGGGCGGCGGCCTGGGCGTACACCAGAAAGTCTCCGGCTCGCAACGGAGCAACCTGGGGGTCATCGAAGGCCAGGTGCCGGCCGCCCCGGACCACGGCCAGCACCGGCATCGGCAACTCGGCGGGAGCCTTCCCCACCTCCACGGCCAGCACCGCACGCTCGGCGAGGTCGAGGCCGGACCCGAAGGACAGTAGGTCTTCGACGACAGCCACCGTGTCCCGGTGGGTGGTGGCCAGGCCGAGGAGGCGCCCCGCGGTCTCCGAGGACACGATCACCGAACTGGCCCCGCTCTGTTTGAGCAACGCCGCGTTCTCAGCCTCCCGGGCGGTCGCCACCACGGTGACCTGCGGGGCCATGCGTCGGACGGTCAGCGTGACGAGTACAGCGGTGTCGTCCCGGTCGACGGCGACCATCACGACCGCCGCCCGGTCGATCATCGCCCTGTGCAGGACGTCCTGCTGGGTGGCCGCTCCGAGGACCGCGACGAAACCAGCGGCGGCGGCTGCCGCGACGGCCTGTGGGTCGTCGTCCACGACGACGATCTGTTCGTGGGACCGGCCCTGCAGGAGCAGGGCGCGGGCCGCGTTGCGGCCTTTGGTGCCGTAACCGCAGACGATGGTGTGACCGGTCAACCGCGACCTCCAGCGGGTGAGCCAGAACTCTTGCCTGGACCGTTCGGTCAGCGCCTGGATCGTGGTGCCGACGAGTACGACGACGAACAGCAGGCGCATCGGTGTGACGATCAGCGCGTTGACCAGCCGAGCCCCGGTCGTGACCGGTGTGATGTCGCCGTAACCCGTGGTCGTCAGCGTCACCGTGGTGTAGTACAGGGCGTCCACCACGGACACGGTGCCGTCGGCGCTGTCCCGGAAGCTATGCCGTTCACCGATCACCAGTACCCAATTGATCAGTACCAGGGCCAGCGCGATCGCCAACCGCCGGCCAATGCCCGCCAGCGGGCCACTGGGCGCCCGGGTGGGCAACTGAATGCCGGAGGACTGCGCCGTCACAGCTCAGGTGTACCTCGTGTCATCCTGTTTGCCGGCTCGCCACTCCGAGTCGCGACGCCGACCATCGTGGACGACCCGACGAAATGTGGGAGGAAGGGTATCTGGTGAATCGGCGGGTGGCGCTGGTCACCGGGGCCGGCCGGGGCATCGGCCGCCGGGCTGCCCAGGTGCTGGCCACGCAGGGATACGCGGTGGCCCTCAACGACCTGTCCGAACCCACGGAGACGCTCCTGGCGCTGCGAGCCGGCGGCGCGGACGTCGTGGCGGCTGTGGGTGACGTGGCCGCCGAGCCGGCGGTCGAGGCGGTCGCCGCGGTGACCGAGGCGGCCCTCGGTCCGGTCGATGTGCTGGTCAACAACGCCGGTGTCAGCCTCATCGCGCCCGCCGAGGACACCACCGCCGATCAATGGCACCGGGTGATCGCGGTGAACCTGACCGGGCCCTTCCTGCTGAGCCGGCGGATCGGTCGGGACATGCTCCTGCGCGGCGCCGGCAGCATCGTGAACGTGGCGTCGGTGGCCGGCCTGGCCGGGGTCGCCGACCGGGCCGCGTACAACGCCAGCAAGCACGGCCTGATCGGCCTGACCCGGACGTTGGCCGCCGAGTGGGGTGGCCGGGGAGTGCGGTGCAACGCGGTCTGCCCGGGCTGGGTCAAGACCGAGATGGACGAGGCGGATCAATCGGGCGGCGGCTATACCGACCAGGACATCGAAGCCCGGGTGCCGATGGGCCGCTTCGCCACTCCGGACGACGTCGCCGAAGCGATCGCCTTCCTGGCCGACCCCCCCCGCAGCGGCTACATCAACGGCGCAACCCTGTCCGTCGACGGGGGTTGGTACGCCGACGCGAGCTGGGACCGCCTTCGGCTCCGTAAGCGGAACCCTCGGTGAACGGCCGCGCGTGAGCGGCCGGACCGATCAGGCCGCCCGGTACCGGGCGGACACTCGGGGGCGCTGCACGGTGATGCTGATCCGTTCGGCTCCAGAGATCATCCGTCCGACAAAGACAGCGAGCGGAAGGCTACCGATCAGCCAACCGGCAACAATCGCGGTGACGGTCATCGAAACTCCTTCCTTTTCGGATGACTTCACCATGCACCGGCAGCATGTCCGTAACGTGGCGGAGATGTTCGGGATATGCAAAGGTCAGGTCACCCGGCAAGTTGCCTGAGCCCGCTGGGCGTGACGGCCGCCTGGACGGGGACGTCGTGCGGCTCGGTCGGTACCGCCTCGAGCACCTCCTCGTCGTAGACCACCGTCCAGACCAGCGGACCGGCGACCTCGGCGACCGCCAGCCGGGCCAGCAGCCGGTCGTAATAGCCGCCGCCGCGCCCAAGCCGCGCGCCGCGCAGGTCGACGGCCAGCGCCGGCACCAGCAGGATGTCGGCCTCGGCGGGCAGGCGCGGCCCGAGCCGGGCTCCGGCCGGCTGGAACAGGCCAAAGCTTCCGGGTACCAGGCCGGCTGCCCCGGTGTAGCGTGCCCAGTCCAACGTCTGGCCCGGGGCCAGGACGGGGAGCAGCACCTCGACGCCGCCACCCCGCAGCCCGTCGAGCAACGGGAGGGTGGCCGGCTCGGTGCCGACCCCGACGTAGGCGCAGACCAGCCGGGCGCTGGTCAGAAGCGGCAGGTCCGCCGCGGCGGCGGCCAGCCGGAGCCCCAGCCGGTTCCTGGTCCCCGGGTCCCGAGCCGCACGCCGAGCCAGCAGTTCGGCGCGCAGCCGGCGTTTGGCATCGGACGCCAGGGCCTCGGCGGGTCCTGGAGCCTTCTCAGGCATCCGCGTCGCCCATACCTGCGCGCTACTCTCCGGCCGGCCTCAGACCAGCAACTCGTCCAGCTCGTAGGCGAGCCGGACCGGCTGCTCGATGGCGGCCAGCAGCATGCCGGTCGGCCGGCAATGGTTGGGTCCGGGCGTGACCGAGGTTGGGCTCAGTACCGATACCCCGCGAGGCCGATTCCGCTGCGCCAACGTAGCGAGGTCGAAGGCGACCGCGGGGTTCTTGTTGCTCGGTGGCGGGCTCACCAGGACGCTCCCGTCGATGACGCCGTACCGTCGCCCGTCGTCGGGCAGGCGAGGAGGTCGGCCATCGTCCAGGCGCGCCGGAGTGGGGCTCAAACTGTTCGGCGAACATCGCGCTCCTCCGGGTGGTCCCGCTCCAGCATCGCACCCGCGGGTGAAGGCCCGTCGATCCAGCGGGCGGTCTCGGGTGGTCGGCCGGTGTCGTTAGGGTCGCGGGATGACGTACGACGCACCGAGCGCACTTCCGGCCGCCGGCCGACGTGTACGCAAAGCGGTGATCCCGGCGGCCGGACCGGGCGCTCGCTTCCTGCCGGCCACCAAGGCGGTGGTCGGGGTACTCCGGGAGACCCCCGCCGGCCGAGGTGGGGAGATCCAGCTCACGGGCGCCCTGCTGACGTTTCTGGACTGGTTGCGCGGCTACCTCGCCGACTGCCCGCGATGAGCGCACTCAAGCCGGTCGAGACCCACCTCGACGACATCCTGCGCACCGTCGAGCCGCTCAGCGCCATCGACGTCCAACTGCTGGAGGCGCACGGCTCGGTGCTGGCCGAGGACGTGAGCGCGCCCGGGCCGCTGCCGTCGTTCGACAACTCGGCGATGGACGGCTACGCGGTGGTTAGCGCTGACCTGGCCGGGGCCAGCGCCGAGCGGCCGATTCGACTGCCGGTGGTCGGGGACATCGCCGCCGGTGCCCGGCACCCACCGAGCGTCAGCCCGGGACTCTGCGTACGGATCATGACTGGTGCTCCGATGCCGACCGGCGCCGACGCGGTGGTGCCCGTGGAGTGGACCGACGGTGGCATCGCCAATGTCGCCATCACCCGCGCCCCGGCGATCGGCGCCTCGGTCCGCCGCGCGGGGGAGGACGTCAGCGCCGGAGACGTCGTGCTCCGGGCCGGCAGCCACCTCGGGGCAGCGCAACTGGGGCTGCTGGCCGCGGTCGGCCGCGCCCGGGTCCTGGCCCAACCACGGCCCAGGGTGGTGGTCGTCTCGACCGGAAGCGAGCTCGTCGAACCGGGTTTCCCGACCCGGCTGGGCCAGATCTGGGACTCCAATTCGGTGCTGCTGACCCTGGCCGCCCGGGAGGCGGGGGCGCTGGCCTACCGGGTGGGGATCGTGCCGGACGATCCTCGCCGGCTCCTCGACGCACTGGAAGACCAGCTGATCCGGGCCGATGTGATCGTGACCAGTGGCGGAGTGAGCGTCGGCGCGTACGACGTGGTCAAGGAGGTGCTCGGCCGGTTGGGCTCGGTGACCTTCGACCGGGTGGCGATGCAGCCGGGGATGCCGCAGGGCTTCGGCACGATCGGCCCGGATGCCACACCGATCTTCGCACTGCCCGGAAACCCGGTCAGCGCCTTCGTCTCCTTCGAGGTGTTCGTCCGCCCGGCGCTGCGCAAGCTGCTCGGCGCCGAGGTGCTGCACCGCCCGCTGCTGCGCGCGGTGATCGACGCGCCGCTGCGGTCGTCGGAGGGAAAGCGGCAGTATGCCCGGGGCTGGCTGCATGCCGGAGAGCCGAACGCGGGTTCGCGACCGAGGGTGTCCCCGGTGGGCGGGTCCGGCTCGCACCTGATCGGCAGCCTGGCGCACGCCAACGCGCTGATCGTGGTGCCGGAGGACGTGACCGAGGTGGCCGCCGGCGCGGACGTCGAGGTCCGGGTCCTGGAACGCCGGAGCGCGCCGTGAGTCACCTGGAGCGGGGTCTGACCCACGTCGATGAGACCGGTGCGGCCCGCATGGTGGACGTCAGCGCCAAGGAGGTGACCGTCAGGACCGCCACCGCGACGGGTCGGGTGTCCATGTCGGCCCAGGTCCTGGCGCTGTTGGGGTCCGGTGACCTGCCCAAAGGCGACGCCTTCGCGGTCGCCCGGGTCGCCGGCATCATGGCCGCGAAACGCACCCCAGACCTCATCCCGTTGTGTCATCCGATCGCGATCTCCGGGGTGTCGATGGAGTTGACCGTCGGCGGCGACAGCGTGTCGATCGCGGCTACGGTCCGAACGGCGGATCGCACCGGGGTGGAGATGGAGGCCCTGACCAGCGTGGCGGTGGCCGGGTTGGCTCTCATCGACATGGTGAAGGGGCTCGATCCGGCGGCGGCCCTGCTCGAGGTCACGGTGGTGGAGAAGTCTGGCGGGACGAGTGGGAGGTGGCGTCGCGATGGCGCACAGTGAGGGGCTGCCCGGCGATGCCCAGGCCGCCGTGATCACATGCTCGGACCGGTCGCACAGCGAGGCGCGCCACGACGAGTCGGGGCCGGTCCTGGCCGACCTGTTGACCGAACTGGGTTTCGACGTGGCCCCGGTCACCGTGGTCGCGGATGACGAGCAGGTCATCGCCAATGCGTTGCAGTCCGCCGTCGACAGCGGCGTCGACCTGGTGGCGACCACGGGCGGTACCGGCTTCGCGCCCCGGGACGTGACGCCGGAGGCCACCCGGCAGGTCATCGACCGCGAGGCGCCCGGTCTCGCCGAGGCGCTGCGGCAATACCACCGCGAGCAGGTACCGACCACGATCCTGTCCAGGGCGGTCGCCGGGATAGCCGGTGCCACACTGATCGTCAACCTTCCCGGCTCGACCAGCGGCGTCCGCGACGGGGTCGCCGTCCTCGGGCCGGTCATCGGGCACGCTGTCGCCCAGCTTCGAGGCGGGGACCACTGAGGACGTTGGGGTCACCCGGTTGGCCCATCGAGCTCACCGAGGGGCCGGTGGTGTTGCGACCGCTGCGCAGCGGTGACGCCGCCGAGTGGGTCGCGGTCCGCCAGCGGAACGCCGCTTGGCTCGGACCGTGGGAGGCAACCCCGCCTGGCGGTGGGCCACCCGCCGCGGCCAGCCGACTGGTCTTCGCCACAATGCGTCGGTCGTTGAACCGCCAGGCCCGCCTCGGCGAAACACTGCCCTTCGCGGTCAGCTACGACGGCCGGCTAGCGGGGCAGCTGACCGTGGCGTCCATTACTCGCGGTTCGCTGAACTCCGGTTTCGCGGGGTACTGGGTCGACGAGGCCGTCGCCGGTCGTGGCGTCATGGCGACCAGCCTCGCCCTGGTTGTCGACCACTGCTTCACCGAGGTCGGCCTGCACCGGATGGAAGTCAATATCCGGCCGGAGAACGTGGCCAGCCGGCGGGTGGTCGAGAAGCTTGGATTCCGGGAGGAAGGTTTGCGAAAGCGGTACCTCCACATCGACGGGGCCTACCGGGACCACCTGGCCTACGCGTTGACCACGGAGGACGTACCCGGTGGGCTACTGGCTCGCTGGCGGGTCACCCGGCGGGGATAGGTGGCGCGGAAGGGGGCGACACGCTGTCGCGACACACCGAGCGTCGTACCAGGGATGATCGTTGAGTCGGACTACGGTTGACCTTGTCACCAGCCGTACTCGCCTGGGGAGGTTGCGCTGAGCGGGTTCCTGGTCGCCGTGCTCGTTGCGGTGTGGGCGGTGGTTCTGGTGCCGATGTGGGCGCACCGGCAGACCACCCCATCCGAGTCCGAGATCTCACCGAGCGCCCGGGTGATATCCCGGCGCCGGCAGGCGGAGTCGCCGGCGGGCGGGCATTCGGCGCGTGCCGGGTCGTTCCGCGTCGGGCCGGTGCCATCGACCTACGCCGCGATGCTGCGTCGCCGACGGACCGTCTTGCTGGTTCTGACCGGCGCCGTGCTGGGTGCGCTCGCCGCCGTGCTGATCGGTTTCCCCGCACCGCTGCTGGCGTTGGCGGCCTTGCCGTACGCCGGATACCTGATTTGGTTGCGGCGGACCGCGGCCCATGCAGCGGCGCGTCGAGCGGTCCTGCGGCGCCGGGTGGATGGGCGGCGGGCGGCCAGTTTCCGGGACTTCGGCGACCCGACCCCGGCGGCTGCGGACGTGGCTGCGGCGCCGGCGACGGCTGACCAGCCAGCCCCGACCGCGATGCCTACCGCGTCCGTCGAAGCCGATACAGGCCCGGACGTCACTGGAGTCGCTGGTGCCGACACCACGCCGTGGCTCCCGGTACCGCTGCCCCTGCCGAGCTATGTCACCGCCGCGCCCGCACCCAAGGTGATCGACGGTGACTGGCACGAGGAGGAGCTGCTGGACGGCGAGCTGCCGGGCGAGGCGTCGGCGTACGCCCTGGGCGAGGACGCACTGCGCCGCCGGGCGGTCGGTGACTAACACGCCCTCGGCCGCGCGGGACGCGTCATGCCGCGTGATAACTTGAAGCACCCCGGTCCGGGGGTGTAGCTCAGCCTGGAAGAGCGCTTCCCTCGCACGGAAGAGGCCAGGGGTTCGAGTCCCCTCACCTCCACCCCGTTGTCATGTGCCGAGTTTCGGCACAGCACAGAGCAGTGATCGGACCGAGTCACTTCGGACGGTACACATCGCTTCGGTGGTCGACGCGGTCCACGTAGACGAGGCGCGCTTCTTCGTCAATCCAGTAGATGACGCGGTACGGCCCGACTCGCGCGCTGTACCAGCCTTCGAGCTCCCGTCCGAGCGGACGCCCGATCCGGTGGGGATTGGCGATCAGGCGTCCGAAGCAAAACTCCACGACGGCGCCCACCACCCGTGGCGATGATGTCGTGAGACGGTCAAGCTGGCGAACTGCGGGCGGCGACCACCGAAGGCCGTACTCATGCACGGGACCAGCGGGCGCGCGCGGCCTCCTTGGTCAGCTCGATCGCGTTGCCGGTCCGACGGGCGTTCGCAGCCTCACGGAGGTCGGCCATCGCTTCCGAGTCCGACAGCACGTCGAGCGTGTCTTCGATTGCCTGGAAATCCTCGACCGCCAGCACCACCACACTTGGTCGGCCATGCTTGGTGATCACCACCCGACGGTGCTCGGTCTCGATCCCTTCGATGACCTCGGACAGCCGCGCCTTGGCATCGGCCAATGAGACCTGCTCGGATCCGGAGGTAACCATAACTGAGACTATATAGCTTGGGCGAGCATGCCAGTGAGCCGTCTACGGCCGTTATCCACATCCTCATCGAGGGACGCACCGTCAACGTACTATCACCGAAGACGGATGATATCGTTTCGATGTGAAGCAGATGCTCCTGCGAGTTCCGGACGAGCTTCATCTCCGGCTGGCCGCACGGGCCGCTCGGGAAGAGCGGAGCGTCAACTCGGTAGCGACCGAGATTCTCGGCGCGGCGGTCGACGGCGACCAGGGAGACCGGCGATCGCGGCTGCGAGCCCGCGCAGGGGCACTTGGTGTGCTGCAGGCCACGCCGGCAGCGAACGTGACCGCCGGACGGCGCCGACGGATCGTTGCCTCCACGAGGGGTTTGGGAGCAGTCGTCGACCGGCTGCTGACCGAGGAACGCGACAGGACTTGATCGTTTACCTCGACTCCTCGGTCCTGGCGCGGGCGTACCTCAGCGAGGAAACCGGGCACCACGAGGCAGTCGCCCTGCTCGAGGACTCCGAGCTGGGTCTGATCACTGGTACCTGGACCAGGATCGAGGTCTCGGGCGCGCTGGTCCGCGGAGCGCGATCCGGTCGAGGCGACGAACATGGCCTCCTCGCCCTACTGGACGCCGATTTGGGGACGGACGGTCCGGTGACCGTCGTCTCGACGGCTCGGGAGCGCGTGGAGACGACTGCGCTGTCCTTGGTGCGTGCGCATGCGATCCGCGCGATGGATGCCTGGCATCTCGCGACGGCGACGCTCGTCGCGCCAAGCTTGGTCGAGCCAGGTGAGGAGGTCGGCTTCGCGACCCGCGACCGGGAGCAGTCCGCCGTAGCTACCGCCCTGGGGCTTCGAGCCGTGTAGTCCGGGGAGAGTGACTCGACCGGATCGTCGATGGGAGCGTGCCGGGGCAAGACCGGCTGGACGAGATTGGGTTCGACGAACCGACCACCGACCGGCTCCGCGCGCTGATCGCGGCCCGGGGCAGCGAACTCGCCGGATAACCTTCCGCACGTCGCGCCGGACGCCGGGGTTGGGGCGACGGTAGCGTGTTGCACGCGGTCCATGGGTCGGTACGGCCAGGTTCGCACCGCTACTCCTGCTGGTGGCGCTGTGGTAGTCGCCTGGACGATCCTGCGGCTGGCTGGCACTGGCGGCGCCGCATCCGCGGCGCTACCGGTTACCCACAGCGGCGCGTCGAGAGGGCGTTGAGTCGAACACATGTTCTACGATGTCCCACCATGAGCCGCTCCAGCCCAGTGCTTCCCCTCGGGGTGACATGTGAGGCGCCGTCACCAGCTGACCATTCCGAGGACACCACGGCCGGGCATGGTGAGGTCTTCACCCGCCGTTGGGTGGTCGAGCTCTTCCTCGACCTGGCGGGCTACACGGCGGAGCGTGACCTCGCCTCGTTCGTGGCCGTGGAACCGACGTGTGGCGCCGGTGCCTTCCTGGTGCCCATGATCGGACGCCTGGCGGAATCGTGCACCAGATTTGGACATGATCTGCGAAAGGTGGGCCGCGCCCTGGAGGCTTACGACCTTCTGACGGCCAACGTCGAAGCCAGTCGCCAGGCCGTGGTCCAGGTCCTGTCGGTGGAGGGACTACCGCTCCAGGCGGCGCAGCAGCTGGCGGAGCAGTGGGTCGTGCCGGCGGACTTCCTCCTCCTCAGCGAGCGAGCGCGGACGGCTGACTTCGTGCTGGGTAATCCGCCGTACCTCAGGCTGGAGAATGTGCCTCTGTCGCGCCGGGCGGCCTACCGAGAGGCCTGCGCGACCATGCGCGGGCGGAGTGATGTGTTCGTCGGCTTCATCGAACGCGGACTCCGGCTGTTGCGGGACGGTGGCGTGCTCGGCTTCATCGCCGACCGATGGATGCGTAATCAGTACGGTGCCCAACTGCGAGCGATGATCAGCGACGCGTTCTCGCCGGGTCTGCTGGAACGCCCGAAGTTGTGGTACCCGATCTCAAAGCGTCGATCCATCCGGTGCTCGAAGACGGCCACCGCTATCCGCATCACAACCTGTACTTCATCACGTCCGGAAAGTGGGATCTCGAAGTTCTCGGCGGGCTACTCTTATCCGACATCGCCAACCTCTTCGTGGGCGCATATTGCGTCAAGATGCGGGGCGGCTACTTGAGATTTCAGGCTCAGTACCTGCGGCGCATCCGCGTTCCCCGACCCGAGTCTCTGCGTGCGGCGGACAAGCGCGCGTTGGCATCGGCATTCACTAGACG
Source organism: uncultured Actinomycetota bacterium (assembly GCA_963814355.1). Classification (GTDB taxonomy): domain Bacteria; phylum Actinomycetota; class Actinomycetes; order JADGOV01; family JADGOV01; genus JADGOV01. The sequence continues at coordinate 98,749 of CAWFCZ010000006.1, forward strand.
TGATATCGAGGCAGCCACCGAAATGGCCTGTCGCCTCTACGATATCGGTGAGTTGCCCGCCTCCTGCGAGACGCCGGTGGCCAAGGTCGCATGACGCAGCCGATCAAGGAGCCGACCGGCCCGCCGGACGGTGAACCGGGCCCGACGCCGCGTACTCTCCCCGCTCCGGCCTCCGCCCCATCGTTCGGTGCGGTCGTGCTGTCCATGGGCACCCGGCCGCACGACCTGGCCCAGGTCCTGGAATCGCTGCTGCGCCAGACCGGTGTCAGCCTCGACGTGCTGGTGGTCGGGAACGGGTGGGTGCCCAGCGGGTTGCCCGACGGCGTCCGCTCGGTGGCGCTGCCGACCAACGTCGGCGTGCCCGAAGGACGCAACGTCGGCGCCCGTGCGATACGCGGTGACATCGTGCTCTTCATCGACGACGATGCGTTCCTCCCGGAATCCACCGAACTGGCCCGGCTGGCTGATGTCCTGGACGCACATCCGGGGGCTGGCATCGTGCAACCGCGCGCGGTGGATCCGACCGGGCTGCCGTCCCCGCGGCGCTGGGTGCCGCGGCTCAGGGTCGGCGACCCGACCCGCGGCGGGGTGGTCGGCGGAGTCTGGGAAGGCGTGTTTGCCATCCGGCGCCAAGCGTTCGACGACGCCGGCGGCTGGCCCGGCGAATTCTTCTATGCCCACGAGGGCGTCGAGTTGGTGTGGCGGCTCTACGACACCGGCTGGGTGGTCCGCTACTCGCCGGAGATCGTTGTCAATCACCCGGCCACCAGTCCCACCCGACACGCCCCGTACTACCGGATGAATGCCCGCAATCGGGTGTGGCTGGCTCGCCGGAACCTGCCGTGGCCGCTGGCTGGCTGCTACCTGGCGGTCTGGATCGGGCTGACGCTGCTCCGGATCCGGGAGATCGAACCGCTCAGGGTGTGGTTCGCCGGCCTGCGGGAGGGCTTTCGCGCGCCGTGCGGGCCGCGCCGACCGATCCGGTGGCGTACCGCGCTCCGGTTGACCCTGGCCGGCCGGCCACCCGTCATATGATTCCGTGGCGCGTGCCGGCCAACACCCGTGCCAGACTGCCGGGGGAAGAGCCACCGCCTTGGAGGTTTCGTGACAGCCGACGACAGCAAGCGGCGGACCGACGCCGGCCCGCACATCGAAGAGCGGGAGTTCGAGGGCCACAACGTGTGGGTGGCGACCGACGACACCGGCGTAGCAGCCATGGCCGACGATCAGGACGAGCTCAAGCGGTTGGTGACCGAGGACGAGCCGGCAGACCCCGACCGAGAAGCCGCCTCGGACGCGTGAAGCCGCTCAGTCGAGCCGTGCAGGTGTACCGCTGAGTCCAACAAGGTCGGTACGTCGAGGAACGTGTACCCGTCGGCCCGCAACGAGCTCATGAGGCCGGCCATGGCGGCCATCAACGCCTGATTGGGGGTGGGGCCGCCATCGTGCGCGAGCACAATCGAGCCCGGCCGGGCATCGCGTCGGCAGACGTTCGCGTCCGCCGCAGGCGAGGAGCCGCGAACGTGCTGCGACCACAGCACCACGTCCATCCCGGCCTCGGCCGCGGCCAGCAGCCCGACCGGATCCACATGCCCGTACGGCGGCCGAAGCAGTGTCGGCCGGGCGCCGAGGATGTCCGCGATCGCCGCGCTGGTGTCGCTCAACTCGGCAGCCGCCCGGGCCGCCGAGACCGTGACCAGGTCGGTGTGACCGAAGGTGTGGTTACCGATGGTGTGGCCGGCGGCCGCCACCCGGCGCACCAGGGCCGGATAGCGTCGCGCCCGCGAGCCGACCACGAAGAACGTCGCGGTGGCGTCGTGCCCGGCGAGCAGGTCGAGCACCTGCGGGGTCCAGCGCGGGTCCGGCCCGTCGTCGAAGGTGAGTGCCACGGCCCGCCGCGCGGTGCGTACCCGGAAGGTCACCTGCACCCGGGCGTTCCCGGCCCCGGTCTCCGGCCAGGTCTCCCGGGGGGCGGCGACGGCCTGTCCGGCGGCCGGCCGCGGGCCGCCGAACAGCGCGGCGTCGCCCACGCCGGCCACCCCGAGCGCGGCCAACCCGGTGAGGACCTGGCGTCGTCGCACGTCGGACAACCTACGCCGGGCGGTCGTGACGTCCGGCCGACCCCGATCGGGCTGGCTCAGATCCAGCTGCCGAACCACATCCGCAACCGCCAGGAGGAGTACGGCAGCAGCCGCGCGCTCAGGATCGGATAGAAGTAGAAGAAGCTGATGACGACGGTCACCGCGTAGCTGCCGACCAGGGCGGCGCCCAGCGCCCGGCGCGGCGGCGCGGCGGCGCGGTCGCCGAGTACCAGACCGGCGCACAGCGTCAGCGCCAGGACCAGGAACGGCAGGGCCGGCAGGGCGTAGAAGAAGAACTCGGTACGCCGTTGCAGGTCGTACCACACCCACGGCACGATGCCGGCTCCGACCCCGACCAGGATGGCACCGCCCCGCCAGTCCCGCCGGGCGGCCCACAGCCACGCCGTCGCGACCAGCGCGGCGATCGAGGGCCACCAGATCGCCGGCGTGCCGATCGCCAGCACCTCCCGCGCGCAGTTCCCGACCGCGGTGCAGCCCGCCTCGCCGGTCTTCGGCCCGGCGTAGAAGTACGACACCGGGCGAGCCATCAGGAGCCACCCGATCGGATGGGACTGGTACGGATGGCTCTTGGTCAGCGTGTCCCCGAAGTGCCAAATCTCCCACTGGTAGTGCAGCCAGCCGTGCGCCACCGCGACCGCGTGACCGAGCGTGGACTGCCCGGGGCGCAGGTACGCGTCGTGGTCGTAGGCGCTGCGCCCGCTGCCCAGGAACCAGCCGGTCCAGGACAGCGTGTAGACCGCCGACGCCAGCAGGCCGAACGAGGCGACCAGGCCCGGCGCGTCCCGGCGCAGCGCCGCCCGCAGCCCGCGCCGCACGCCGGCCGCCCGCCGGGCGCCCACGTCCCAGACAAGAGCCAGCACGCCGAACGCCGCGAGGTAGAACACCGCGCTCCACTTCGTCGCGCAGGCCGCGCCGAGGCAGCCGCCCGCCGCCAGCCGCCAGGCGCGGATCCCGAGGTGCGGCCCGGTCCCACTGGCCCCGGCCGCCCCGTCGAGGGCCAGCCGGTCCCGGGTCTGGTCCCGGTCGATGAGCATGCAGCCGAAGGCCGCCAGTACCCAGAACATCAGGAAGATGTCCAGCATCGAGGTGCGGCTTTGCACGAAGGCCAGCCCGTCCAGGGCCAGCAACAGCCCGGCCAGGCAGCCGAGGAGCGTGGAGCGAAAGAGTCGGCGGCCGATGCGGGCGATCATCAGCACCGCCAGCGTGCCGGCCACCGCCGAGGCGAACCGCCAGCCGAACGGGTTGTTCCCGAAGATCGCCTCACCGCCGGCGATAGCCCACTTGCCCAGCGGCGGGTGCGCGATGAACTCCGGCGCGCCCTTGTCGATCTCCACGCCGTGGCGGAGCAGGCTCTGCGCGTTACGGGCGTAGTAGACCTCATCGAAGATCTTGCTGTTCGGATCGGCGAGCCGGTAGAAGCGCAGGCCGCCGGCGATCAGGGCCACCAGCAGCGGGCCGAGCCATCCCCAGATAGTCTCGGCCGGCATCGGGGGGGCGAGCCGGTGCCGATAGCCGGGGCCTGGCTCGACCGGATCCGGAACCGGCGGCGCGGCGCCCTGCGTCGGGTAGACGGCGGAGCGCACCGCCGTTCCCATGGCGGCAAGTTTACGGGCGTCGAAGGCCGTGACGCGGGGCAGCCGGGCCGCCGGTACTGGCAGGATGTCGCCGTGACCGACGCCGCCGGCCGGCTGGTGCTCGCCGCCACGCCGATCGGAAACGTCGCCGACGCCTCGCCCAGGCTGCGCGCCGAGCTGGCGGCAGCCGACATCGTCGCCGCCGAGGACACCCGACGGCTGCACCGGTTGACCGGGGCGCTCGGCGTAGCCGTCGCCGGGCGGGTGCTGTCCTACTTCGACGCCAACGAGGTCGGGCGGACTCCGGAGCTGATCGCGGCGGCCCGCGGCGGGGCGCATGTCCTTGCGCTCACCGACGCCGGCACGCCCTCGATCAGCGACCCGGGCTACCGGTTGGTGGCCGCGGCGGCCGAGGCCGGGGTTCCGGTCAGCGTCCTCCCCGGGCCGTCCGCGGTCACCACGGCCCTGGTCATCTCGGGGCTGCCGTGCGACAGGTGGTGCTTCGAGGGCTTCCTCCCCCGCCGCGCCGCCGAGCGGCGGAGGAGGCTGGCGGCACTGGCCACCGAAGCCCGGACGCTGGTGTTCTTCGAGGCACCGCACCGGGTGCCGGCCACGCTCGCCGACCTGGCCTCCGCGTTCGGCGCCGACCGCCCGGCCGCGCTGTGCCGGGAGCTCACCAAGACCTACGAGGAGGTGCGCCGCGGGCCGCTCGGCGAACTGGCCGACGAGGCCGCCGCCGGAGTGCGCGGGGAGGTGACCCTGGTGGTCGCCGGTGCGCCGGCGGGTGCGGCGACGGCCGAGCCGGCCGAGTTGGCCGCCGCGGTCGCCGCCCGGGAGGCCGCCGGTACGCCGCGCAAGGGGGCAATCGCCGAGGTGGCCGCCGTTCGCGGCATTCCCAAGCGGGTGGTCTACGACGCGGTGGTCGCGGCCAAGGCGCCCAGCCCCGCAGCCAACGCGCCGCCCGGAAAGCGGTTGCCGGCTCCGTAAGATCGAAGCATGCCCGACCCGCCCGAGACCGCCGGTGCCGCGCCCAGCGCCGGCAAGGCGTTCTACGTCACCACGCCGATCTACTACGTCAACGACGCCCCGCACATCGGGCACGCCTACACCACGATCGCCGGAGACGTGCTGACTCGCTGGCACCGGCAGCGCGGCGAGTCGGTGTTCTACCTCACCGGTACCGACGAGCACGGCGAGAAGATCCTCACCGCTGCCGCTGAGCACGCGATGACGCCCGTCGAGTGGACCGACCACATGGTCAGCACCGCCTGGCAGCCGGTGCTGCGCGATATCGACGTGGCCAACGACGACTTCATCAGGACCACGCAGCCGCGGCACACCCAGCGGGTTCAGGAGTTCCTCCAGGTGCTGCACGACCGGGGCGAGGTGTTCAAGGGCAGCTACACCGGGCCGTACTGCGTGTCGTGTGAGGAGTTCAAACTTCCCGCCGAGCTGGTCCAGCCCGGGGACCTGTGCCCGATCCACGGCCGGCCGGTGCACCAGATCAGCGAGGACAACTACTTCTTCCGGCTCTCGGCTTATACGGACCGGTTGCTCGAGCACTACCGGACCCATCCGGAGTTCGTCCAGCCCGACAGCGCCCGTAACGAGGTGGTGCGGTTCGTCGAGGGCGGATTGCAGGACCTCTCGCTGTCGCGCTCCAGCTTCGACTGGGGTGTCGAAGTGCCCTGGGACCACTCCCACGTGGTGTACGTGTGGATCGACGCCCTGCAGAACTACATCACCGCGATCGGCTGGAACTCCGACCCGGAGACCTTCAATGCGATCTGGCCGGCGGACGTCCACCTGGTCGGCAAGGACATCCTGCGCTTCCACGCGGTGATCTGGCCGGCGATGCTGATGGCCGCCGGGCTGGCCCTGCCGCGGACCGTCTTCGCCAACGGCTGGCTGCTGGTCGGCGGGGAGAAGATGAGCAAGACCAAGCTCACCGGCATCGCCCCCGCCCAGATCACCGGCGTGTTCGGCTCCGACGCGCTGCGGTACTACCTCCTGCGGGAGATCGCGTACGGCTCCGACGGCTCGTTCTCCTGGGAGTCGATGGCCGCCCGGTACCGGTCGGAGCTGGCGGACCAGTTCGGCAACCTGGCCTCCCGGCTGACCTCGATGGTGCAGCGCTACCGCGGCGGCGTACTGCCGGTTGGCGAGCCGGACGCCGGGCTGCGCCGCGCACTGGCCGAGACCGTCGAGGTGGCCGACGCCCGGATGCGGGCGCTGGACTTCCAGGGCGGCCTGGAAGTGATCTTCGACTACATCCGCCAGGTCAACGGCTATGTCACCGCGACCGCGCCCTGGCAACTGGCCAAGGACGACACCCGGGCCGGTGACCTGGACGCCGTCCTGGTCACCACCGCGGATGCCCTGCGCGCCTGCGCGGTGCTCCTCAACCCGGTATTGCCGCGCTCGTGCGCGACGCTGTGGTCCTCGCTGGGCGCGGCCGCCGCGCTGGGCGCGCTCGCCGACCAGCGGGTCACCGACGTGGCGACGGTAACGCTCCCGGCCGGGGTCGCGATCCGCAAGTCCGATCCGCTGTTTCCGCGGATCGAGGAGTCCGCGGCGTGAGCGGAGGCTCCCGACCGTGAGTTCCAAACGCCGCCGTCAGGCCGGCATCCGCCGCGACGACTCGCCGCCGCCCCCGCCGCCCCCGCTCGCCGTCGAGGCTCTGGACAGCCACTGTCACCTTGACCTGATGGACGTCGAGCCGACGGAGGCACTGGCAGCCGCGAAGTCGGTGGGGGTACGCCGGCTGGTCACGATCGGTATCGACGTGGCCAGTTCCCGGTGGTGTGCCGACGTGGCCGCGGCGCACGAGGACATCCGGGCCGCGGCCGCCATCCACCCGAACGAGGCGCACGCCGCCTCGCCGGAGGCGCTGGCCGAGATCGCCGCGCTCGCCGCCCGGCCGGAGGTCCGCGCGGTGGGGGAGACCGGCCTGGACTACTTCCGTACCACGGCCACCCCGGTCCAGCAGCAGGCCTCGTTCCGGGCCCACATCGGGATCGCGAAGCAGACCGGCACCGCGCTGGTGATCCACGACCGGGACGCCCATGACGACGTGCTGCGGATCCTCGACGAGGAGGGGCCGCCGGAGCAGGTGGTGTTCCACTGCTACTCCGGCGACGCCGCGATGGCCCGGGTGTGCGCCGACCGCGGGTACGTGATGTCCTTCGCCGGCAACGTGACCTTCACCTCCGCGGCACAGTTGCGCGAGGCGGCGGCCGTGGCGCCGCTGGATCTGATCCTGGTGGAGACCGACGCGCCATTCCTCACCCCGATGCCGTACCGGGGTCGGCCGAACGCCCCGTACCTCATTCCGGTCACGCTCCGGGCGCTCGCCGAGATCAAGGGAATCGCGGTGGACGCGCTGGCGGGTGCCGTCAGCGCCAACGGGCAACGGGTCTTCGGCCCCTGATCGGGGCCAGCGGGACCGGAATGCCGCAGCGGCGCCACCCGGGGCCGCTCAGATCCGGATGGCCACCAGTTGCTGGCCCTCGGTACCGAGCAGCACCAACTGGGCCAGCTGGGACTCCGGGATGGACGTGCCTCCCTTGACCCGCGCCTGCCCGGCGTAGGTCGCCTGCCAGCTGACGGCGACCTGGCGGCTGCCGTCGACGGAGACGGCGACCAAGCGGCAGCTCTCCCCGGCAGGCAGTCCGGTGACGGTGACGTCCAGGCCGGTGCCTCGGGTCTGGCTGGTGACCGCCACCCGCATGTTCACCGGACCGACGCTCGCCGCGTAGGACTCGGTGCGTGGCCGCCCCGCCTGCCAGGAGGCCACCCCCACCCCGGTACCGGCGAGCGCGAGCACGGCGGCCGCGGCCGCCAGCCGGCGACGCGCCTGACGAGCAGGACGAGCAGGACGAGCGGGAGCTTGCCGGCGGTGCCCGGTGTCCTCGGAAGCCCGCGCCACCAGAGCCTGGTAGCCCCCCGGCTCGGGGGCCAGGGTCGGGGAGTTTCCTTGAGCCTCGTCAAGGCTGAGGGTGGCCAGCATGGCCGGGAGAGCGGCGAGTTCTGCGTGCTCGGCGGTGCAGCCTGCGCAGCGACGGAGGTGCCCCTCGAGGCCGTCGCGCTCGGCGTCGTCGAGCGCCCCCAGCACGTACACGCCGAGGGACATCCTGGCCTCCTGGCAGGTCACTGGGGGACGCCCCGCTCGGTCAGGGCCAGCCTCAGCGCCCGCAGCGCGTAGTACGTGCGCGACTTCACGGTGCCCGTCGGCAGTCCGAGCAACGCCGCCGCCTCGGCGACGCCCCGGCCGCGGAAGTAGACCTCCACGAGTACCGCCCGATGGTCCGGGGTGAGCGTGGCCAACGCGTCCACGAGCACGATCCGGTCCAGCGTGGCCTCGAGCTCCTCCGCCGCCGGTATCGCCATCAAGGCGGCGTCCCCGACCTCGGACGGGCGAGACCGCCGTGCCCGGTGCGCGTCGACCGCCAGATGCCGGGCGACCGTGAACAGCCAGGGCCGAACCGGCCCACTGCGCTCGAGCGCCTCCCGATGCCGCCACGCCCGCAGCAGGGTTTCCTGCACGATGTCCTCCGCGCGGCCCCGGTCGCCGTCGCTCAGCCGGCAGGCGTAGGCCAGCAGCGGCCCGGCGTGCGCCTCGTAGAGCGCGCGCAACCTGCGCTCCGCTACGTCATCCACGACTGCCACCGGTCATGTCAGGTGCGTCCTCGGGACGGGTTCAGCGTTCCCGGTTCGCGGGTCGCTGGCTGGGAGTCCGTCCCCGGGCAGCCAGGATCAGGCCAGCGGCGGCGGTCAGCGCGCCAAGCCCCTCGGCGACCGCGGAGACCGCCTTCTTCGTCGTCCAGACCGGGTCGTGCATGTTCGGAACCGGCCCTATCGCGCCGACATCGACGTACTGGTACAGCAACACCGCCGTCACGCCGCCGGCCAGTACGAGGAGCGCGAACAGCCAGCTCAGCCGGTGGGCCACCGCGAGCAGGGCAAGGCCGGCCACGATCGCAACGAGCGCTTCGGCCCGGAAGAGCTGGCCCTGGCTGACGGTCTTCTTCAGCGAGTCGAACGACGGGGCCAGCTGGAGGTGCACGTAGGCGTCGACCGCGAGCGCCGCCACGGTGACCATCCGCAAACCCCACCCGAGCACTGCCCGGCTGGGCGGCGACCCACCGCCCGCAGCGCGCGGCCCGGTGAACGCCCGCTCCCGGCCCGGCCGTGTTCCGCCAGCGTGGGCAGCACGCCGATCTGTCGTCATGATGGCCGCCAAGGGTCTCCGTAAACACCGGACCTTATCTGTCTGGTACGTCCGTTGGGGGTTCCCGGTTCACCACCCGACGGAGCAGTTCCGGCCCGGCGTGAACCGACACCAGCGGCTAGCCGTGTAAACAGGAAGGAGCGACAGCCGGACACGGGAGACAGCGTGAGCACCGATAACGCAGCCGGGACCCAGACCGGCCCCGATGGCGCCGAGCCGGGGCGGCTGGACGCTGTCGCGGCGGCGGCCGAGCTGAGTGGCATCCCCCGTCGGCGGATCCTCGTCGCCGGCGCGGCCACCGCCGTCGGCGTAGTAGCCCTGGCGAGCTGTGGCGGCAACAGCACGTCCGGCACCGCCAGCGGTGGCGGAGGCAGCTCGTCGAGCCCGGCGACGGGCACGGCCGCCGGAGCCAAGCCGCTGGCCACGCTGGCGGACGTGCCGGTCGGGAGTGCGGTGTCGGCCACCGCCCCGGACGGCAAACCGATGATCGTCTCCCAACCTGAGGCCGGGAAGGTCGTCGGCTTCTCGGCAATCTGTACCCATCAAGGCTGCACCGTCAAGCCGGCCGGTGACCGGCTGAACTGCCCCTGCCACGGCTCGGTGTACGACGCGGCCACCGGCAAGAACCTCAGCGGGCCAGCCCCCCGGCCGTTGCCCCCGATAGCCGTACACCTCAGCGGCGGAGAGGTCATGCCGGGCACCTGAGGCTCCGGCTGGCGTCCGGCGAACCCGCCGTTGCGCCTGTGGCCCGCACCCGGCCCCGCCTCGCATGCCCGGCTTTCGGCCGCTGTGGGATGCATCACACCCACGCTGGGCCGATTTGGCGACCAGGCCGAACCTCCGTTATGGTTCCGTGACTATTGGCCGGTATCAACTCTCCGGCGGCCACTGCACGTCATGATTTCCGGCCGTCGGGCTTGAGGACCGGAAACTCTGACGTTTGGACTTCCGTGCGGCGTTCGCGCATCGTGATTTCGGCGGCCGTAGCCGCCACCCTCCTGATCGGCGGTGGCGGGACGGCGTACGCCACCCTCGGCAAGAACGTCACCGTCACCGTGGACGGCGCGCACCGCAAGGTGCACACCTTCGCCGACACGGTGGCTGGTGCCCTGGACAGCGCAGGCGTACAGGTCAGCAGCCACGACCTGGTGGTCCCGGATGCTTCCTCTGCGCTGCGCCGAGGCTCCCAGATCAACGTCCGGCACGCCCGGTCGCTGGCGCTGACCGTGGATGGCCGGGAGCGCACGGTATGGGTGCTGGCCGACAGCGTCGGTGAGGCGCTGGACCAACTCGGCCTCGGCACCAACGGCGCGCTGATCTCCGCGTCGCGGTCCAAGCGGCTGCCGCTGACCGGGTTTGCCTTGACCGTCAGGCTGCCCCACCGGGTGACGGTGCTGGCCGACGGAACCCGCCGCCAGGTAGTGACCACCGCGCCCACCGTCTCCGACCTGCTCACCGCGCAGCACATCGTGCTGGCCGCGACCGACAAGGTGTCGGTACCGCTGCGCACCTACCCCGCCGACGGGGCGACTGTCCGGGTTACCCGGATCAGGCAGAAGGTGCAAACCGTCAGCTCCGCACTCGGGTACGCGACGGTGCGCAGGCCCGACGCCTCGCTCACCAAGGGGCACAGCCGGACCGCAACATCCGGACGCCCGGGAACCGTGACGAGGACCTACCTCGCCACCTACGTCGACGGCAAGCTCTCCACCCGGAAGCTGACCGCCTCCAAGACCACCACCGCGGCCCGGACCGCGGTCGTGTACTACGGCACCAAGCCAATACCGGCGGCGCCCAAGCCCGCCCCCACCTCCAGCTCCTCCGGCGGGTCGTACTCCGGAGGCACCGGCGGGCTGAACTGGGGCGCCCTGGCGAAGTGTGAGTCCGGGGGCAATCCCCGCGCGGTCAACCCGTCGGGCACCTACCGTGGGCTGTACCAGTTCAGCATCTCGACCTGGCAATCGGTGGGTGGCTCCGGTGACCCGATCAACGCCTCCGCGTCGGAGCAGACCGCCCGGGCATACATCCTCTACCAGCGCGCCGGCCGGAGCCCCTGGCCGGTCTGCGGGCGGTATCTCTAGCCCTGCCCCCTCCGATGGGCCGAGCAGCCCGGCAGACGGGCTGCTCGGCCCATCGGACGTCCGGGCCCTGGCGAACCGGCTGAAGCTGCGTCCAACCAAGACCCGCGGCCAGAACTTCGTCACCGACGCCAACACCATTCGCCGGATCGTCCGCCACGCCGCGATCGGTCCGGACGACGCGGTCCTGGAGATCGGGCCGGGGCTGGGCTCGCTCACCCTCGGCCTGCTGGCGGTCGCCGAGCAGGTGGTCGCCGTGGAGGTCGACCCGGTGCTCGCCCGGGAACTGCCGGAAACGGTCCGCACCCGCTTACCGGACCGCGCCGACCGGCTGCGAGTGATCGAAGCCGACGCGCTGCGCATGCCGCCGTTGCCCGTCGCACCGACGAGGCTGGTGGCCAACCTGCCGTACAACGTCGCGGTACCGGTGCTGCTGCACCTGCTGGCGACCTGCCCGACGCTGCGCTCCGGCCTGGTGCTGGTCCAGTCCGAGGTGGCCGACCGGCTGGTGGCCGAACCCGGTGGTCGGGTCTACGGCGGCCCGTCGGTCAAACTGCGGTGGTTCGGCGACGCTGCTCGGGCCGGAACCGTCGGTCCGCGAGTGTTCTGGCCACGTCCGCACGTCGACTCCGGACTGGTGGCCTGGACCCGGCGGGAGCCGCCCGAAACGGTTGCCACCCGGGCGGAGGTCTTCGCCGTGGTGGACGCCGCCTTCGGCCAGCGCCGCAAGACGCTGCGGGCCGCGCTCGCCGGCTGGGCGGGTTCGGCGCCGGCCGCCGAGCGGGTACTTCTCGCAGCGGGAGTCGATCCGGCAGCCCGGGGCGAGCAGCTCGACGTGGCGGCCTTCGCCCGGATCGCCGCCGCCGGGCACAGCGTCGGCATGGAGGCCGGGTGTTAGGGGTCGGGCAGGTCGGCCGGGTAGGTGATGGTGATCTCCGAGATCGTCTTCGGGAAGTCACGCGAATTGTTGGTGATGAACCGGTCGGCGCCCGCAGCGATGGCGGTGGCCACATGCGTCGCGTCCAGTGCGCGCAGGGCGTACCGGGTGGACAGGGCAGTCGCCAACTCGGCGGTCGAGCGGTCTACCGCACGGAGTTCCAGTCGGGCGAGCAGCCCGGCCAGGGCGCGGACCTCGTGGATGGCGCCGTCGCGAAGCGGTTTGCCGAGCACTTCCGGGATGAGGAGAACTGAGCCGCCGCCGGCTGGCTCATCGATCGGCGCCAAGTTCAGCAGGGCAGCGACCCGGCGCCCAAGAGGATGGTCCGGTGCGACGGCATCGATCAGCACGTCGGCGTCGAACGCATCCATCTATCGGGCGTCCCGCGCAATCCGGATGTCGCGGATCAGTTCCTCGGCCCGCTGGGCCGTGACCGCGGCGTCCGCCGGCCGCGGCACGGCAGCGGCCTCGACCAGCAGCGTCCGGACTCGCTCGGCGGCGTCGAGCACCGCTTGCGCACGTTTGCTCCGCACGGTGTCCGGTCGAACCAGAATGGCGACGGGCCGGCCGTGCCGGGTGATGAGGATCTCCTCGCCGCTCTCGACCCGATTGAGAAGTTCCGGCAGGCTGCTACGGGCCTGCGAAACGGTCAGTGACGCCACGGCTCAACTGTACAACGATGTCCGTCGTTGTACGAGCGATCCCGGTCCTCGTGAACGGTGTCGATCAGCCGGTACCGGAGCAGCCGGCGGTTCGCAACGGCACGACCGGCGAGTCCTCCAGGGTGGCCCCGCGCCGGTCGGGAAGCCACCACGCCGCGATCGCCCACATGCGGAAGAACCGCACGAACACCGCGAAGACGACCGAAAGCGCTGCGGCCGGCCATCGGGCTCCGCCGGCCGCCGACGGCCCCTAGCATCAAGGGATGCCCACCGGACGGTTGCCCTCGCAGCCGGTGTCCCAGATTGCTCCGGTGACCGTACGGGTCCCGGCCAAGGTGAACCTGTACCTCGGCGTCGGCGGGTTGCGGGCGGACCGCTACCACACCTTGAACACTGTGTACCAGGCCGTCTCGCTGTACGACGACGTGACCGTGGCGCCGTCGGGCCGGCTGGTCATCGAGGTTCAGGGCGAGGGTGCGGACACGACAGCCGACCCGGGCGGGGCAGCCGATCCGGCGGACGGAGCAACCGACCTGGTACCGCGCAACAGCGCCAACATCGCCGCCCGGGCGGCGCGGTTGATGGCGAAGGCGGCCGGTGCCCGCGGCGGGGTACGGATCAACCTCGCCAAGGGGATCCCGGTGGCCGGCGGAATGGCGGGCGGCAGTGCCGACGGGGCGGCCGCGCTGGTCGCCTGCGCGCAGTTGTGGGGGGTCGATCTCAGCTCCCGAGCGGATGCAGGCAATGGCCGCTCAGCTGGGCAGCGACGTCCCGTTTCTGTTGCAAGGCCGCACGGCACTTGGCCGCGGGCACGGCGAGCAGGTGGCACCGGTGCTGTCCCGGGGGGTGTACCACTGGGTGTTCGCCCTGGACAGCGAGGGGCTGTCGACGGCGGCGGTGTACGCCGAACTCGACCGCCAGCGCGGCGCCCGGATCGGACCCGCATTCCCTCCGGGCAGCGCGGACGGGGTGCTGGCCGCGTTGCGGGCCGGGGACGTTATGGCACTCGGGAAGTCGTTGCACAACGACCTGCAGGCCCCGGCGCTGCGGCTGCGTCCGCGGCTGAACCGGGTCCTCGACGCCGGCCGGGAGCTCGGCGCGCTCGGCGCCCTGCTGAGCGGATCCGGCCCGACGTGTGCGTTCCTGGCCCGCGACGCCACCGACGCCACCCGGATCGCCGGTGCGCTGGCCGGCATGGGGGTCGCCCGGACGATACGCCGGGCGCACGGCCCGGTGGCAGGCGCACGGGTCGTGGTGTGAGTGTCCAGGGGTGACTAACCCGGTCAACCTGGTCAACACCGAGGCGGTCGGCAAGTCCTTCGGCACCGCCCTGCTGCTCGACGGCGTCTCCCTCGGCATCGCGGCCGGGGATCGGATCGGGGTCGTGGGGCGCAACGGCGGTGGCAAGACGACGCTGGTTCGGGTGCTGGCCGGAGTCGAGCCCGCGGATTCAGGCCGGGTCACCCACACCGGCGGGTTGCGGATCGGGATGTTGGCCCAGCGCGACGCCGGCGACTCGGCCGACACCGTGGCGGCGGCGGTGCTCGGGCAGCGCGCCGAGTACGAGTGGGCCGGCGACCCGCGGATCCGCGACGTCCTCGGTGGTCTGCTGGCGGATCTGCCGCGCGAGGCCGTACTCGGTCCGCTCTCCGGTGGGGAGCGGCGCCGGGTGGCGCTGGCCGCCCTGCTGGTGGCCGAGGTCGACCTGCTGATCCTCGACGAGCCGACCAACCATCTCGACGTGGAGGCGATCGACTGGCTGGCCGGCCACCTCGCCGCCCGCCGCGAGGCGGTCGTGGTGGTGACCCACGACCGGTGGTTCCTCGATGCGGTCTGCACCCGGGTCTGGGAGGTACACGACGGGTTGATCGACGCCTACGACGGTGGCTACTCCGCGTACGTCCTGGCGAAGGCCGAGCGGTCCCGACTCGCGGCCACCGTCGAGGCCCGCCGGCGCAACGTGCTGCGGAAGGAACTGGCCTGGCTGCGTCGCGGTCCGCCAGCCCGGACGTCCAAGCCGCGCTTCCGGATCGACGCGGCCAACGCGTTGATCGCTGACGAGCCGCCGCCGCGGGACCGCCTCGCGCTGTCCCGATTCGCCACCGCGCGGCTCGGTAAGACCGTGTACGACGCCGAGGACGTGACGCTCCGCTTCGGCCCGCGGCTGCTGCTCGACCGGGTCACCTGGCGGCTGGGACCGGGCGACCGGGTGGCCGTGGTGGGCGTCAACGGCAGCGGCAAGACCTCGCTGCTCCGGCTGCTCACCGGCGACCTACCGCCCACCACGGGACGGGTGCGGGTCGGCGCGACGGTGCGGGTGGCCCACCTCTCCCAGGAGGTCACCGAGCTGGAGCCGAGCCAGCGGCTGCTCGCCGCGGTGGAGGACGTGGCCCGGGTGGTGGACCTGGGCGACGGCCGGTCGGCCACCGCGGCGCAGCTGGCCGAACGCTTCGGCTTCACCGGCCCGGCGCAGTGGACCCCGGTGGGCGAACTCTCCGGAGGCGAGCGACGCCGGCTGCAACTGCTGCGGCTGCTGATGGCCGGCCCGAACGTGCTGCTGCTGGACGAGCCGACCAACGACCTGGATATCGAGACGCTGACCGTACTGGAGGACTTCCTCGACAGCTGGGCGGGCACGCTGGTGGTGGTCAGCCATGACCGGTACTTCTCCGAGCGGGTCACCGACACCACCGTCGCGCTGCTCGGCGACGGCAGGCTGGCCGAGTTGCCGGGCGGGGTGGCGGAGTACCTGGCGCGCCGGCGCGCGCTGGGCTCGGCCCCGCCCGCGCAGGCTGGTTCCGGTGGCGGGCGGCGGGAGGCCGGGGACACCCGAGCCGGCCGCCGGGAACTGGCCCGGCTGGAACGCGAGCTGGACCGGCTGGCCCGCCGGGAGCGGGAGCTGCACGACGCCATGGCGACCGCCGCGACGGACTACGAGAAGGTCGCCGGCTACGACGCCGAGCTGCGGGCGCTGACCGGGCAACGCAGCGAGGTCGAGGAGCGGTGGCTCGAGGTGGCCGAGAGCCTGGAGGTACGTTCCTGATCCGGGGCGCTCTGACCCGGTTGGGGAAGGTGGTCGGTACCGGGATCCCGATAACCTTCCCCAGCTGAGCTCGATGGAGCAGGGCCGCCTGCCTCGGGCCAGCCATGGCTGATGGATCAGGCGCTGTACCGCCAGGCGGTGTCGGTCCTGGCGATCCGGGCGGCCGCCCCGACCGCCCGGATCGAGTCGTCCAGCGGCACGCGGGCCCGATATCCGAGCTCGCCGATCCGGTCGAAAGAGACCTGGTAGTCCCGGCGGTCCGGGTCTTCCTGCACGTCGCCGTAGACGATCCGCATCGGGAAGTGCTGGCTGATGGCGTCGACGACCTGCTGCTTGGTGAGGTTCAGGTCGGGATTCCCGACGTTGTAGACCTCCCCGGCCATCTCACCGTAATGCTTGAGCGTAAAGGCGTACGAATCGGCGACATCGTCGACGTCGACAAAGGAACGCCGGACGCCTGGTTGATAGAGCGCCATCCAGCCGGTGTGAATCGCCTGGTACACGAAGTCGTTGACCAGCAAGTCGAAACGCATGCACGGGCTCACGCCGATGACGGTGGCAAAGCGCAGCGCGACTCCGCCGAAGTCCAACGCGAGGCGTTCCCCGGCCAGCTTGGTCACCCCGTAGTGGGTCAGTGGGGCAGGCAGCTGATCCTCGGTGCACATCTCCTCGACGCGGCCGTACACCGAGCCGGTGGAGGCGTAGACCAATCCCTGCTGCGGGTGCAGCAACGAGATCAGCAGCCGCGTGCCCTCGACGTTGACCTCGTGTGCCCGCTGCGGTTCGGCGTCACAGAGCGGAAAGCCCACTAGCGCCGCCAAGTGCACGACGGCATCGTGGCGAGCCACCTCGGGCGCGAGTTGGTCCAGCCGGGTGACGTCGCCGTGCACGACCCGGGCGCCGCGGCGCAGCAGTCCCATCACCGGAGCCTCGCCGTAGCGGAAGACATCGAAAATGGTGACCTCGTGCCCGTCCGCGAGCAATGTCTCGGCCAAGACGCAGCCCTTGTAACCGGCGCCGCCGGTTATCAGTACCCTCATCGCCACTCCATCCGTTTACCAGGCAGGTCATAGCGGCCGGAGAATTCAGTCGATCCTCGTGATGGGCTCGTCACAGTCGTTCCACTTCTTGGTCAGCAGTGCCACGATGCGCATGTCGGTGATGGCGTAGACGGTGTGCGGCGTTCCGGTAGCGAAATACAGGCAGTCGCCGGCCGCCACCTTGTAGAAGTGCTCCGTGCCGTCGGAGTTGCGCCCGATGTAGGTGCCGTGGCCACCCACGATGAGGACGTACTCGTCGAACTCCTTGTGGTAGTGGAATCCGCGGGCCTGCCCGGCCTTGGTGAACAGCAGGTTCCACTCCACGATCGTGGCCCGCTGCGGGTAGTAGGTGAAGATTCCACCCCGGCCGTCGCGGATCGTCTCCAGGTTGCACTCCGGGTCCAGCCGCACCATGCCCACGTCAGGACCTCCCGAGGTCGACGACGGTGCCGCGCGGCCCGGCGGGCGGCTGGTAGAGATAACTCAGGACCACCTCGGCGACTCGTTCCGGGGTATAGAACAGGTTCGGGTCACCGGCGGGCAGGTCCCGGGGTGGATTGGCCGGGGTCAGCACCCGCCCCGGCCAGATCATGTTCATGCTGACCGGCGCGTCGACGGCGGAGGCCATGGTGTAGGACCGCATCCACGACCACAGCGCCGCCTTGCTCATCGCGTACGCCGGCTGCCGGACGTTGCCCTGCTGCAGGAAGCTGCCCATCAGCACGACGTTGCACGGGGCGCCGAGCAGATCCCGCTGTTCCAGCGCTTCCCACAGCGCGAACGGCCCCAGCGCATTGGTCCGGAAATGCCGCTCGACCTGCTCGGTGCTCCACTGTGAGCGGGACTTGTCGGCGAGCGCGGCATTGAACACCACGCCGTCGAGCCGATCGCCGGCCAGCGCCTCGGCCAACTCACGCCCGGCTCGGGCCATGTCGCCCAGGTCGGCCAGGTCGGCGGCCAGCCAGTGCTCCTCGGCCTCCGGCGGCGGTGCGCTGCGGCTGAGACTGAACACCTCGTCGCCGCGCTTGCGGATCAGCGTGGACAGGGTGGTACCTAGGCCGTACGACGTTCCGGTCACCAGGATCCGGCTGCCGGGCAATGGCTCCTCCTTTAGGTGGCGCAGAGTGAGCCCGCGCAGCCGGTACGCTGCTTTTAGCCCTCGCCAGCAAATGTACTGACATATGGTGACCGTCACACGGCTTTTCGTGAACCCCGGCCCGCAGCGTGTCGTCGGTGCCCGTACCGAGCTCGAGGAGGACGGTGTGCCGGAGCGCTCCTTCGGCGGTATCAAGGTCAGCACGTTGACGGCGGAGGACCTGCTGTCGCGGCTGCGGGCGCGCCTGCACGACCGGTCGCCGATCACGCTGACCTACCTCAACCCGGACTACGCCCGCCGCGCCTTTCGCTGTTCCAGCCTTCGGCGCGACATCAACCGCTTCGATCTCGTTCTGGTGGACGGGATCGGGGTGGCCCGGCTGGCGCCGCTGTTCGGCTTCCGGGTTCCGGCCCGGCTGGACACCGACACGGTCGCTCCGAAGATCTTCGACCTGGTGGCCGAGGTACGGGGGCGGGTCTTTCTCTTCGGGTCCGCGCCGGGGATAGCCGTCGAGGCGGCGGCCCGGCTGGGTCGGGCCTACCCGGCGCTGTCAGTGGCCGGCACCGAGCACGGCTTCCACGACGTGCTCGCCGGGCACCCCGGACAGATCAGTCCGGCGGACAGCGGGCGGATCGTGACCGCCATGAACGCCTCCGGGGCCGATCTCGTGGTCGTCGGGTTGCCCACCCCGCTGCAACAGAGGTGGCTGGCCGAGCACCGGTCGGCCATCTCGGCGCCGGTGGTCATGACCGCCGGGTCCTACCTGGATCACATGGCCGACAACAACCGATGGCCGCAGACCTGGTATCCGGCCTGGGCGGACCGGTTGGCGCTCAACTGGTTCTATCGGCTCATCCGGGAGCCTCGTCGACTGTGGCGCCGGTACTCGATCGAGTTCGCCGACTACCTCCGGCTGGCGATCCGGGCGCGGTTTCGCCGGGAGCGGTCGGCGGCGACGGTCATCCCCAGCCGGGAACCCGACTGACCCCGCGGCCGATCTCCCGCACCTGGCGGGCAAACGTCGCAGCATCCTGCACCGCCGCGCCCAGGCCGTCGTTGTTGAAGTACACGTACGCGTCCTCGGCGTCGCCGAAGCCTCCGGCGATCCGCTCCGCCCAGGTGCGCAGGGTCCAGTCGTTGTAGTACGGCCAGATCTGGGCCGATCCGCCGTGCAGCCGCAGGTAGCCGAACGGCGCGGTCCGCCACAACGGGCCGGCCGGATGCTCGCCCACGTCGGCCCAGACCTGCGCCGCGCCGCGGGCGGCCAGTAGGCCGCGTACCTCCTCGGTCCACCAGGAGGGGTGCCGCGGCTCGACGGCGAGGCGGACACCGGGCGGGAAGGCGTCCAGCGTGGCCGCCAGCCCGCCCGGGTCGACGGTGAGATCCGGCGGCAGCTGGATCAGGATCGGGCCGAGCTTGGATTCCAGCGCGCCGGCCCGCTCCATGAGCAGGGCCACCGACCGCCCGGTTTCGCGCAGCCGCTTGACGTGGGTGATGTACCGGCTGGCCTTGACCGTGATGATCGCGTCGTCCGGGCTGCGCTCCCGCCAGCCGGTGAACACCTCGCGTTTGGGTAGCCGGTAGAAGCTCACGTTCAGCTCAACCGTGCGGAAGTGCGCCAGGGTGTGTTCGAACCAGCGGCGCTGCGGAACGCCGTCGAAGAACCGGTGCCGCCAGTCGGCGTACTGCCAGCCGGAGGTGCCGACCAGGACGGGCACAGGCGAGTGACCTCAGTGCTGCCGAAGACGCAGGGTCGGCTTGGCCTCCAGACCGGACAGCCCGTTCCAGGCCAGGTTGACCAGGTGCGCCGCGACCTCGTCGCGCTTGGGCTTGCGGACATCGAGCCACCACTGCCCGGTGAGCGCCACCATGCCGACCAGCGCCTGGCTGTACACCCCGGCCAGCTTGGGGTTGAGGCCCCGGGTGCGGAACTCGGCGCCGAGGATGTGCTCGACTTGGCTGGCGATGTCGTTGATCAGGCTGGCAAAGGTTCCTGTCGCGCCGCCGACCGGGGAGTCCCGGACCAGGATCGCGAAGTTGTCGCTCTCGTTCTCGATGTAGTCCAGCAGCGCGAGAGCCGCCTGCTCGAGCAGTTCCCGGGGATGCCCGGCCGACAAGGCGCCGGTGACGTGGTCGAGCAGGCTCTGTACCGCCCGGTGCACCACGACCGCGTACAGCCCCTCCTTGCCGCCGAAGTGCTCGTACACCACCGGCTTGGACACCTTGGCCCGATGGGCGATCTCCTCGATGGAGGTGGCGTCGTACCCCCGTTCGGCGAACAGCGAACGGCCGACGTCGAGGAGCTGCTCACGGCGTTCCACACCGCTCATCCGGACCCTGCTGCGCCGCCCCCGGGCCTGCTCGGCCGGGTCCGCGGGGGGCAGTTCGGTGACTGAGGGCGGGCGCGGCGTCGTGGTCGAGGGCAGGTCCGGTGGCTGGGTCAGGGCCGGACTCGGCGCTGGGTCAGGTGACGTATTCGAGGCCGGGTTCGACGGAAGGTCCGTCGTGGGGTCCGCGGTTGCGATCGGCTTCGACGCCTCGGCCGACAGGCCGGTGCTCACGCGGCCAATCGCGCCTCGACGCGCTCCCGGGACGGCCAACGCACGTCATAGGCCCAGCCGAGACGCTCGAACATCCGGATGATCTCGGCGCTGGTGTCCAGCTGGCCCTTCAGTACCCCGTGCCGGGCGGAGGTGGGATCGGCGTGGTGCAGGTTGTGCCAGGACTCTCCCATGGACAGGAAGGCCAGCCACCACACGTTCACCGAGCGGTCGCGGGTCTTGAACGGCTTCTTGCCCCAGGTGTGGCAGATCGAGTTGATCGACCAGGTGACGTGGTGCAGCACCGCGACCCGTACCAGGCTGGCCCAGAAGAACGCGGTCAGCGCCCCAGTGAACGACCAGGACCACAGGCCGCCGATCAGCGCCGGCGCCCCGAGGGAGACGATCACCCAGAGCGTGAATTGCCGGGAGACCCGGACGATGTCCCGGTCGGCCAGCAGGTCCGGGGCGAACCGGCGCTGGTTGGTCTGCTCCACGTCGAACATCCAGCCGACGTGGGCGTGGTACAGGCCCTTGCACAGCGCGCGGAAGTTCTCGCCGTACCGCCAGGGGGAGTGCGGGTCGCCGTCGCGGTCGGAATACGCGTGGTGCCGCCGGTGGTCGGCCACCCAGCGGATCACCGGGCCTTCGATGGCCATGCTGCCGGCGATCGCCAGGCCGATCCGGAGCGGACGCTTGGCCTTGAACGAGCCGTGGGTGAAGTACCGGTGGTAGCCGGCCGTGATGCCGTGGCCGGTGATCGTGTACATCACGAAGGAGATCACTATGTCCCGCCAGCCGATCCCCCATCCCCAGGCCACCGGAATCGCGGCCAGCACGGCGCCGAGCGGAATGATGATGAAAAGGGCGAGCGCGACCTGTTCCCACCGGGCCTGCCGATCCTCCACCGGGAGGGCGGGTTCCAGATGGTCCGGCGTCAAGCGCGGATCGGCGACGGTGGCGGTGGGAGGTGTCATCTGCACGCCTTCGGGTGGTGGGACGTCCGACTTGAACCTACGTACCCGTAACCTACGGCACCGTAACCTGGAATGGGTAGCCAGTGAGCCAAGGGAGAGCGAACTGTCACCTCTGGGTTCGGGCGGGTGGCCGGGCGGTGGCCGGGCGGTGCGTGGTCGGGGCGGTGGTCGGGCGTGGGTGGTCGGGCTGGTGTGGCCGAGCGAGGATCGGCCGGTCAGGAGCCCGCGGTCAGCCGCTCCCGGAAGACCGCTGGGGTCAGGTGCGCCGGCTCGGTGGTGCTGACGAAGTCCAGCAGGGTTTCGGCGAACCGCTTCGGCTCGTCCCGGTGCGGGAAGTGTCCGGCCCCGTCGAAGATCTCCAGCCGACTTCCGATGATCTTGTGAGCGGCACGCTCGCCGTGTCGCACCGGGACGAAGGTGTCCTTCCGACCCCAGACGATCATGGTGGGCAGGTCGCGGGCGAGGTACAGCCGTTCCGTACCGTCGACCCGCTGGCCGAACGGGTCCATCACGCCCCGGGCGGTGTGCACGAAGGCGGCCCGGGCGTCGGTTCGGGCCAGCGAGGCGTAACCGTGGGCCATCTCCAGGGTGGCCGGTCCAGGCTTGAAACCGAACCGGCCGAGTGCACGGCCGATCAGCGCACCACCGGTACAGACGAACTGGTGGGCGATCACCGGCAGCAGGAACTCCGCGCCGGGCAGGGTAGCCGCCCGCAGGAACGGCGTGACCTCGCGGCCCAGCCCGCCGCTGGAAACCAGGACGAGGCGCTCGCAGCGTTCCGGGAACTGGTACGCGAACTGCATGGCGACGCCGCCGCCGAGGGAGTGGCCCACAATGGTGATCCGCTCGTGTCCGAGCAGCTCCAGCAGGTCGCGCAAGCCGGTGGCGAAGGCGCCGAGGGAGTAGTCACCGCGCGGCTTGGCGGTCTCGCCGTGGCCCAGCATGTCGGGCGCGATGATCCGGCAGTGCGGCGCCAGCAGGTCACCGACCTCGTCCCAGGTGGTGCAGCTGCCGGCGATGCCGTGGATGAGGACGAGTACCGGCCCGGACTCCCCGGCCGTACGGTAACTGACTCGATGCCCGTGCAGAGTCGCTTCGCGTGTCTCCACCGGGCCTCCTCACTGTTCTCTCATACGGTACGCCGTGGTGATCGGCAGGGCCCGCCGGGGCGTCGCGCGGGCGGGCTTGCGCCCCGCCGCCGCCGCGGCAAACCCCATGATCATCCGCTCCGAGGAAGTCCTCGGTCAATCGACTCGAAGAGTGCGAGCGCCGGCGAGTAGCTGGCGGCGGATGTCGCCGACGGCCACTGAGCACTTGAGCACACAGTGCCCGCCGAGCGACAGAATCCCTACGCTCAAATGATCTCCGTTGGGGCCGGCTAGGGGGACCACTGTGTGTCCAAGTGCTCAGTTGGGCTGGCAGCATGGGCCGCCGATCGCCGGCCCTCACGCCAGGCGATTGGTCGGACGCCGCAAAGTCCCCTTTCAGTGCCCACCAATCCCAGCTTAGGTCTGAGATGACACGGATTTGTGATATCTCAGCCATCGTCCTACTCTTATGCACGTGCCGACCGATGCCGAGATCACCTTCGCCGACCACGCCGGGCGTCTGTACGCCCGCCGCTACGGCATGGCGCCGATGGTCGGCCGGCTGCTCGGCTACCTGGCGATCTGCGACCCGCCTGCGCAGAGCATCGCGGAACTGGCCCAGGCGTTGCTGGCCAGCCGCAGCGCGATCGCCAGTGCGATCAACGCGCTGGAGACCCTCGACCTGATCCGGCGCTCGCGCGCTGCGGGTGAACGGATGGACCGGGTTCGCATCGACATGACCGGACCCCGGTCGATGGGCTTCGACGTGACCGAGTACCTCGAACAGGGCGATCTTGCCCGCGAAGGCCTGGCGCTGCTGGCCGAGGAATCTCCGCAACGGCGGGCGGTGCTGCTGGAGTGGGCCGCGTTCGCCGACTTCCTGGCGGCGCGGCTACCGGACCTGGAGCAGGACTGGAAGGCCCACCGCGAGGCGTTGCGCGCCGCCGGAGAACTCCCCGACAAAGCACCGAATCGCTGAGAGCGAGGAAGCTGTGACGACCAACCCGACCGCGTCGGCGATCAGTGCCCGCGCCGTGCGCAAGTCTTTCGGCGAGCACCTCGTGCTCGACGGGGTCGACCTCACGGTCGCTGAAGGCACGATCTTCTCCCTGCTCGGGCCCAATGGGGCCGGGAAGACGACGATGGTGCGCATCCTGTCGACCTTGATCCGCGCCGACGCCGGTGACATCCGGGTCGGCGGGCACGACGTGGCCACCGCCCCGGACGCGGTGCGCGCCGTGATCGGTGTCACCGGCCAGTTCTCCGCCGTGGACACCTTGCTCACCGGACGGGAGAACCTGCGCCTGATGGCCGATCTACGCCACCTCGGCCGCGACGCGGGGCGCCTTCGGGTCGCGGAGCTGCTGGAACGGTTCGAGCTGTCTGACGCCGCCGACAAACCGCTGCCCACCTACTCCGGAGGAATGCGGCGGCGGCTCGATCTGGCCATGACGCTCGTCGGCAACCCGAGGGTGATCTTCCTCGATGAACCCACGAGTGGGCTGGATCCCCGTAGTCGCCGCACCATGTGGCAGATCATCCGCGAGCTGGTCGCCGACGGAGTCACGATTCTGCTCACGACCCAGTACCTCGAGGAAGCCGACCAGCTCGCCGACCACGTCGCGGTACTCGACAACGGCCGCATCGTCGCCGAGGGCACCCCGACCGAGCTGAAGCGCCGCCTCCCGGGCGGACACGTCCAACTCCACTTCAGCGAGCCGCACTCCCTGCGGTCCGCCGCGGACAAGCTTCCGAACGCCTCGCCGGACCTCGATCAGCTGACGCTGCAGGTGCCGGGCGCCGGCAGCGTCGCCGCGCTGCGCCACGTCCTCGGCGAGTTGGACGACGCCCGCATCGACGTGGAGCACCTCTCCATCCACACCCCCGACCTGGACGACGTCTTCTTCGCCGTCACCGGCCACGCCAGCTCAGGACCCGCCCGCCATGACGAGGAGGCGCTCCAGCGATGAGTTCCCTCGCCTACACCGTCGCCGACTCGGCGACCATGCTGCGGCGCAACCTCAGGCACCAGCTGCGCTACCCGTCGCTGACCCTGATGCTGGCCGGCTTCCCGATCGTGTTCCTGCTGCTGTTCGTCTACGTCCTCGGCGGCCAACTCGGCAGCGGCCTCGCCGGCAGC
This sequence comes from uncultured Actinomycetota bacterium, assembly GCA_963814355.1. GTDB lineage: Bacteria > Actinomycetota > Actinomycetes > JADGOV01 > JADGOV01 > JADGOV01. The sequence goes on from CAWFCZ010000006.1 coordinate 123,256, forward strand.
GGCGTCCCGCACGGTGGCCGCAGTGCCTACCTCGCCTACGTCATGCCCGGCATCCTGATCATCACCGTCGCCTCCGCCGCCCTCGGCACCGCGATCTCCGTCGCGACCGACATGACCGGAGGCATCATCGACCGCTTTCGCACCATGTCCATCGCCCGCGCCGCGGTGCTCACCGGCCACGTCGTCGGCAGCCTGCTTCAAACCCTCGTCGTGCTGGTCCTCGTCGTCGTGGTCGCCCTGGCCATCGGCTTCCGGCCCACCGCCAGCCCGCTCGCGTGGCTTGCCACGGCAGCGATGCTCGTGCTCTTCGCGGTCGCCCTGATCTGGCTCTCCGCCGCACTCGGCCTGGCCGCCAAGAGCGTCGAGACGGCCAGCAACACCCCGATGTTCCTCACCCTGCTGCCGTTCCTCAGCAGCGGCTTCGTTCCCACCGACACGATGCCGACCGGCCTGCGCCAATTCGCCGAGTACCAGCCCTTCACCCCCGTCACCCAAACCATCCGTGCCCTGCTCACCGGCAACCCCGTCGGCACCCACGCGATCGTCGCCATTGCATGGAGCGCCGGCATCGCCCTCGCCAGCTACCTCTGGGCCCTCCGCCTCTACAACCGCCGCCGCGCAGCCGACCCGAACTGAGCGGCATAGGTCTTCATCGGAGCCGGATCGGCCGTCGGCAACCGTCGGCTAAAAGCGCGATCTCGGGCGGCGCCGGCGAGTGCCGCGAGGAGCCTACGTCGACCGGTCCCGTGGTCGAAGAGTGCGCGAGCTGACGCCTCAGCTCTGGCCGGTGATCTTTTCCAGGGCTTCGGTGATGCTCCGCTCGGCTCGAGCCTTGTCGACACCGACTCTGGCCAGCGCGCTGTCGCCGTCCTCGAGCTCGAGCAGGGCGAGCAGGAGGTGCTCGGTTCCGACGTAGTTGTGGCCCAGCCGGAGTGCCTCGCGGAAGGTCAGCTCGAGCGCCTTCTTTGCGCTGAAATCGAAGGGAACGAGCGCGGGTACGTTACCGCCGGCCGGGGGCAGTGCGGTGATGACCGCCTGCCGGACGACGTCGAGGGCAACGCCCTGGGCGACGAGCGCCTGCGCGCCGAGGCCTTCTGGCTCTCTGAGAAGCCCTAGCACCAGGTGGCCGGTACCGACCTCGCTGTTGCCGGCGGCCCGCGCTTCCTCCTGCGCCGCGGCCACCGCGTGACGGGCGCGAACGGTGAACCGACTGAACCCTTCCTCGGATGTCGGCTCCTTGGGCACGAAGCGCTGCTGCGCGGCTTGCTTACTGACACCCATGCTCCGGCCGATGTCGGTCCAGGAGGCGCCAGACCGGCGCGCCTGGTCGACGAAGTGGCCAATCAGATGGTCGGCGACGTCGCCGAGGTGCTCGGCGGCAAGCACAGCGTCGGTCAGCTGGTCCAGCGGTTGGTCGTGCGCTTTCTGGATGGCGGCGATCAGGTCGTCAAGACGGACAGCGGGCGGCATCCGAACGGGATCGGTCATGCCGTCAACCCTAGGTTGACATTTGCCTCTCGTCAATCTGGCGTTGACGCTGAGGCCGTCGGGTCCGCGTGTCGGAATCTGTCGCACCCTCGCCATAGGTTTCCGGCATGAGCGACACAGCGGCACTACGGGCCCAGGCGATCCGACTTCGGGCCGAAGGGAGGTCACGGCGGGAGATCCGCAAGCTGCTCGGCCTGCGCCACGACTCGGCCGTCGGCCGCCTGCTTGTGGGGACCGAGCCGCTGCCGGCGCTGCGACGGGCGCGGGCCAAGGACGCCGAGCGCGACCGGGCAAGGCAACTGCGGGCGCACGGCTGGACCTACCATCAGATCGCCACGGAGCTCGGTGTCTCGACCAGCAGCTGTTCACTGTGGCTGCGGGACATGCCGCATCCGGTGTTCGAGCGCCACCTGGAGGGCGAGCGCTGGCACGCCTCGTGGGCACCGGTGCTGCGACGCCGGGCGATCGAGCGGCAGCAGACCAAGTTCGCCGCGGCCAGCGAGATGCTCCCGCTCTCGCGGCGGGACATCATCCTGGCCGGCGCGGTGGCCTACTGGTGTGAGGGAGCCAAAGCGGAAGGCCTGGCGCTCAGGAGAGCGCGTGACTTTCGTGAACAGCGACTGGCACCTCGTCCTGTTGTTTCTGCGCTTCCTCGATGCGGCTGGCGTCGAGCCCGAGCGGCGTAGCTACCGGGTCAGCATTCACGAAACGGCCGACGTCGAGTCGGCGATGAGGTACTGGGCGGACGTGGTCGGCGTGGCGGCGGAGAAGTTCTCGCCAACCACGATCAAGCGGCACCGCCCCGCGACGAACCGTCTCAACCAGGGTGCGGGGTATCACGGCTGCCTCATCATCGCGGTTGACCGCAGCGCCGTGCTGTATCGGCAGATCGAAGGGTGGGCGAAGTCGTTGGCCCTTGGACCGGAGCCGGTAAGCTGACGTTATTCGCCGTGTCGCCTTGACATTCGGTCCCGGGTAGTGTAACGGCAACACAGAGTCCTTTGAAGTCTCCATTGGAGGTTCGAGTCCTCCCCCGGGAGCACTATGGGTTATCGGCTTCTCCAACAGGGGCGGGGGCGCCGGTAACCTGGCGGCACCGACTACCGGTCTGAGGAGCTTGCCAGGTGCCCGAATCCCAACCGGATGCGGTGGTGATCCTCGCGGCCGGCGAGGGCAAGCGGATGCATTCGGCCACCCCGAAGGTGCTTCACCAGGTCTGCGGGCGTTCGCTACTGGGACACGTCCTGGCCGCGGCGCAAGCCCTGGGACCGGTTGAGACGCTGGTCGTGGTGGGTGCCGGTCGCGACCAGGTGATCGAGCACCTCGCCGTGGTTGCCCCGGCGGCGCGGGCTGTGGTGCAGGCCGAGCAGCGCGGCACCGGGCACGCCGTCCGCACCGCCCTGGACACCGTGACGGATCTGACGGGCACCATCGTCGTGGCGCCGGGGGACACCCCGCTGCTGTCCGCGGTCAGCCTGAAAGAGCTCGTCGCGTTGCACCAGATGCGGGGCGCGGCGGCCACCCTGCTCACCGCCGAGCTGCCGGACCCGACCGGCTACGGCCGGGTACTGCGCGACGGCGGCGCGGTGCTCGGCGTGGTGGAGCACCGCGACGCCGACCAGGCCCAGCTCGGGATCACCGAAGTGGCGACCTCGGTGTACGCCTTTCAGGCCGGGCCGCTGCGCGCCGCGCTGTCCCGGCTGTCCTCCGACAACAGCCAGGGGGAGGAGTACCTCACCGACGTCATCGCCATCCTGTCCCGGGACGCGCACATCGTTGCCGGATCGAAGATCAGCCAGTGGCAGCAGGTGCTCGGTGTGAACGACCGGGTGCAACTCGCCGCCGCCTCCCAGCTGCTCCGCGAGCGGATCCTGCACGACGCCATGCTGGCCGGGGTCACGGTGACCGAGCCGGCGACCACCTGGGTCGACGTCGACGTGCGCCTGGAACCCGATGTCACGCTGCTCCCCGGGACCCGGCTGCACGGCGCCACGGCTGTCGCCGCGGGCGCGGTGATCGGGCCGGACACCACGCTGACCGACACGACCGTCGAGGCCGGCGCGCGGGTCCGGTCCAGCACCTGCGACAGCGCGGTGGTCGGGGCGGGGGCGAACGTCGGGCCGTACACCTACCTGCGGCCCGGTACCCGGCTGGGGAGCGGCGCCAAGGCCGGTGGGTTCGTGGAGATGAAGGCGGCCACCCTCGGCGCCGGGGCGAAAGTTCCCCACCTGAGCTACGTCGGGGACGCGACGATCGGCCCGGGTACCAACGTCGGCGCGGCGACGGTCTTCGTGAACTACGACGGCCAGGCCAAGCATCACACCACGGTGGGGGCCCACGCGCGAATCGGCAGCGACACCATGCTGGTCGGTCCGGTCGAGGTCGGCGACGGGGCGTACACGGCGGCCGGTTCGGTGATCACCGACGACGTGCCGGCCGGTGCCCTCGCGGTGGGCCGGGCACGCCAGCACATCATCGAAGGCTGGGTCGAGCGCTCGCGACCCGGTACCACCTCCGCGGAATCGGCCGCCGCGGCGGTCCCACCGGCGAAGCGGCCACCCGAGGAGCAGCAGTGAGCGGCATCTCGACCAGCGGGCGCAAGACGCTCATGCTCTTCTCCGGGCGGGCGCATCCCGGGTTGGCGGAGGAGATCGCCAGCGAGCTGGGGGTCACCGTCGTACCGATGAGCGCGTACGACTTCGCCAACGGTGAGATCTACGTCCGGTTCCAGGAATCGGTCCGCGGCAGCGATGCCTTCGTCGTCCAGGCGCACAGCCCGCCGATCAACGCCTGGCTGATGGAGAACCTGCTGATGGTCGATGCCCTGAAGCGGGCCAGCGCCAAGCGGATCACCGCGGTGCTGCCGTTCTACGCCTACGCCCGGCAGGACAAGAAGCACCGCGGCCGGGAGCCGATCTCCGCCCGATTGGTGGCCGACTTCTTCAAGACGGCCGGTGCCGACCGACTGATGGCCGTCGACCTGCACACCAGCCAGATACAAGGCTTCTTCAGCGGTCCGGTCGACCACCTGTTCGCGCTGCCGTTGCTCAGTGACTACATCGCGCACCGCTACACCGGGTGCCAGTTGACCGTGGTCGCCCCGGACGCCGGCCGGGTCCGGGTCGCCGAACGCTGGACCGACCGGCTGGGCTGCCCGCTGGCGATCATTCACAAGCGGCGCGATCCGGATGTGGCGAACGAGGTCAAGGTCTTCGAAGTCGTCGGTCAGGTCAAGGGCCGGACCTGCATCATCGTCGACGACATGATCGACACGGCCAGTACGATCACCAAGGCCGCCGACGCCCTGTTCGAGGGCGGCGCCACCGACGTCATCGTGGCGGCCACCCACGGCGTGCTCTCCGGCCCGGCGGTCGACCGGCTGAAGAACTCCCAGATCAGCGAGGTGGTGCTCACCAACACCTTGCCGATCCCGGCGGAGAACCAGTTCGACAAGCTGACCATCCTGTCCATCGCTCCGCTGCTGGCCCGGGCGATCCGCGAGGTGTTCGACGACGGGTCGGTGACCAGCCTGTTCGGCGGGAACGCCTGACCGCGCCGGCTATCCGGCCAGCCGCTCCAGCGCCCGGGACGCCAGGATCCCGCCGATTGCCAACGACGCGGTGGCGGCCGGTGACGGGGCGTTGACCACGTGGAGCACCGCCTCGTCCTCGATCAGCCGGAAGTCGTCGACGAGCGAACCATCGGGGTCCACCGCCTGGGCGCGTACCCCGGACGGCCCGAACACCAGGTCGTCCGCGCTCAAGGTGGGCACGTACCGCCGCAGGTCGCGCAGGAACGCCGCCTTGGATACGTCTCGCCAGGCCTCCTGTGCGCCGAGCCGCCAGTACCGCCGGGCCAGGCCGCGGAACCCGGGGGACCGCAGGGTCTGGGCTGCATCTCGCGGGGAGACGTCGCGCCGCCGGTACCCCTCCCGGGCCAGCGCCAGCACCGCGTTGGGTCCGGCCCACACCTCGCCGTCGTGCCGACGGGTGAGGTGCACCCCGAGGAAGGGCAGCGCGGGGTCCGGTACCGGGTAGATCAGACCGCGGACCAGATGCCGTGCCGAGGGCACCAGAGAGTAATAGTCACCCCGAAACGGCACGATGGCCGCCACCGGCTCCGTGCCCGCGGGTGCGGCCATCGCGGCGACCCGGTCGGAGTGCAGCCCCGCGCAGGTGACCACCAGCCGAGCGCTGAGTTGATCGCCACCGGTCAGGCTCAGCGCCCGGCCGCCCGCGACGGCGCCGAGCCCCATCAGCCGTCGACCGAGCAGCAGGGCGCCGCCGGCTTGGGTTATGTCGCGGCTGAGGCTGCGGGCGACGGCCGAGAAGTCGATGATCCCGGTCGGCGGGACGTGTACCGCGCGGACGCCGACCGCATACGGTTCGTACTCCCGAAGTTCCTCCGGGCCGAGGTTCCGCATCCCGGCCACGCCGTTCGCCACGCCCCGGTCGTACAGCGCCCGCAGCCGGTCCAGCTCGCTGTCGTCGGCAGCGACGATCAGCTTTCCGCAGCGCTGGAACGGGATGCCCCGGGCCTGCGCGTACTCCTCCAGCTCCGCCTTGCCGGCCACGCAGAGCCGCGCCTTGAGCGAGCCGGGTGCGTAGTACACCCCGGCGTGCAGCACCCCGGAATTGTGGCCGCTCTGGTGCGCGGCGACCACCGGCTCCTTGTCGATGATCGCGAGCCGCAGGCCGGGCCGGAGCTGTAGCAACCGGTACGCGGTGGCCAGCCCGACCAACCCGGCACCCACCACCACGACGTCGAAGTCGGTACGCAGGGGTCCCCCAGGCGGCTCTCAGTAGAAGCCCGATTCTAGAAGCCGGCCGGGGCACTTCGCCGGAACTCCAGCCGCCGCTTACCTCGCCGAGGGGGCATGCCGCACGACGTCATTGCCCGGCGGGCCAGGCTAGCTGGGGAACCTGAGCGGGGTCCCAGTACTGCTCACCCCCCAGCTAGGACGGCGAGCCGGGCAGATGAGCAGGCCGGAGCAGGGGTCACCAGGTGTGAAGACATCAGCGGCGGGGGTTCGCCACGTCCGGTTAGACTGACTCTTCGCGCGCTGCCCAGTGCTGCGCCCCCGCCCGCACCGCAATATCGTATGAGGAGTTTCACCGTGTCCGAGGTCCACATTCCCGCCGAACCGCGCAATGAGTTCGGCAAGGGTGGGGCTCGGCGTACCCGTCGTGCGGGCAAGGTGCCGGCGGTGCTCTACGGTCACGGCACCCCGCCCCGGCACATCGCGCTGCCGGCCCGGGAGTTCGCCTCCGCGCTGCGCACCGATGCCGGCATGAACGTCCTGCTGTATCTCGACGTGGACGGCGGTACCGAGTTGGCCCTGGCCAAGGCGGTGCAACGTAACCCGCTGCGCGGCAGCATCGAACACGTCGACCTCATTCTCGTCCGGCGCGGTGAGAAGGTCGTGATCGACGTACCGGTGACCCTTATCGGGGAAGCGGTCCGCGACACCGTCGTCGACCAGCAGCTCATGACGCTGTCGGTGGAGGCCGAGGCAACGGCCATCCCGCAGGGCCTCGAGGTGGCCATCGACGGGCTTGACGTGGGCGCCTCGGTGACCGCCGGTCAAGTCAGCCTGCCGGCCGGTGCCGAGCTGGCGATCGACCCCGAGTCGCTCGTCGTCCACATCCTGGCCGCGCAGAGCGCGGAGGCCTTCGAGGCCGACCTGGCCGAGGCCCAGGCCGAGGTCACCGGCGAGCCGTTCGGCGCGGGCGACGTGGTGCCGGACACCGAATCCGACGCCGGCGGCCCGGCGTCCAGCCCCTCGGACACCGACGCCTCGGCTGGTGCCTCCACCTGATCGGGACAGCGCAGCCGATCTCGCTCCGGCGGCTTCAAGCGTGACCGAGGACACCTGGCTGGTCGTCGGCCTCGGCAACCCCGGTCCCGGCTACGCCGGGCATCGGCACAACGCCGGCTTCATGGTCGCGGACCTGCTGGCCGAACGGATGGCCGGCCGCTTCAAGGCGCACAAGGGCCGGGCCGACCTCCTGGAGGGCCGCCTCGCCGGCAGGCGGGTGATCGTGATGAAGCCGAAGTGCTTCATGAACGACTCCGGTGGCCCGGTCGCCGCCGTTCGCGACTACTTCAGCGTTCCGGTGGACCGGATTGCCGTCGCCCATGACGAGCTCGACCTGCCGTTCGGGTCGCTGCGGCTCAAGGTCGGCGGTGGGGACAACGGGCACAACGGTCTGCGCTCGGTGCGCAAGGCGCTCGGTTCCGGGGACTTCGCCCGGATTCGGTTCGGCATCGGCCGCCCGCCGGGTCGGATGGACCCGGCGGACTTCGTGCTGCACGACTTTTCCGGCGCGGAACGCAAGGACCTCGATTTCCTCCTGGACCGAGCGGCCGACGCGGTCCAGGCGCTCCTCGGCGAGGGCTTGCCGGCCGCGCAGAACAGCTACCACGGCTGATCCGATTGGCTGACCTGATCAGGCCGGTTTAGCCGACACACAGCGCCCGGCCGCGCCGGTCGAGCCGTGTCATCCGCCACGCCGGTGTGCCGCTCGGGGGCCGCAGTCGAAGGCCACCGCCATCAATGCACCGGTCGAGCCGCGCTGGACGGCGCCGTTTCGCTGCCGCCCAGCATTGCAGGAGCGGGCCAGGGCCTCGTTGCCGCCGACCGGCCCGGACGGTGGCGTCGGCCCGGCTGCGGCTCAGTCCCTCGCTACAAGAGGCGGCCGAGTTCGGTGAGGTGCACTTCGACTGCGTCGGCACGGCGCAGGGCGCCGGCTCCTACGCCGCGGACATCCGACCCATCGACGCGGTGATCGACGGCCTGGCACCGTATCGGGATCGCCCGTGTCTCGTAGTGAGGAAGTCGACCGTGCCGGTGGGTACGGCCGCCCCCGCTGGTTGACCGGATCGCCGACCTGGCCTGGAACCCGGAGTTCCTCCCGGAAGGCTTCGCGCTGGAGGACACCCTGCGACCGGATCGCCGCGTCGTCGGGGTGACCTCGACCGCCGCGGACGTGGTTCTGGGGGAGCTGTACGCGCGGATCCGCGCAGGGTACTCCTACCTCTCCACCGATCTGGCCACAGCGGAGCTGGTGAACGTCTCGGCGCGCGCTTCCTGGCGACGAAGATCTCCTTCATCACCGCGATGGCGGAGGAGGTATGTGAGGCCAGCGGCGGCGACGTCGTCCTCCTCGCCGACGCACTGGGGTACGACAGCCGGATCGGGCGCCGGTTTCCTTCCGCCGGCATCGGCTTCGAAGGCGGGTGCTTGTCCAAGGACATTCGGGCGTTCATGGCCGGGCGCGATCCAGCTGCAGAGGGCACAGGTGTGGGTGCACGACCCGGAGGCTATGGAGAACGCTCGGGCGCTGTTCCCGACCCTGGACTACGCGCCAGAAGTGAGCAAGGCCTGCGAAAGTGCCGTTCTCGTGCTGCACCTGACCGAGTGGATGGAGTACCGGGAGCTCGACCCTGCCACGCTGGCCGGGCTGGTGGGGACACCGCGGATCCTCGATGCCCGCAACGTGCTGGACATCGACGTTTGGCGGGCGGCCGGATGGAAGGTGCGGGCACTCGGCCGCCCGGTTCGTTAGCCGGATGGGTCCGGTGCGGCCGCCTACGATGAGGCGTCGTGAGTCTCCGAACCTGCCTCGCCGTGGCGGGGGTGTGCCTGCTGGCGGCGTGTTCGGCTGGGGCACCGCGTGCTGATCGGGCCGGTACCCAGTCGACCTCGGCCGCTCCCCCGACCGCGACCGCGCCGGCCGGCCCAGCCCGGTCAAAGCCGCCTGCCTCTGCTGGCTTGTCGGTGGTTGCCGCCGGGGACATCGCATGCCGGGGCGGGTGCGCCGATGAGGCCACGGCTCGGATGGCGGCGTCGCTGCATCCCGGGCTGGTGCTCACCTTGGGCGATGAGCAGTACGAGAGCGGCTCGTACGAGGACTTCCTGGCCAGCTACGACCGCACCTGGGGTCGTTTCAAGGCAATCACCCGGCCGGTTCCGGAAATCACGAGTACGACGGCGGCAGCGCGCGCGGCTACTACCGCTACTTCGGTGCGGCGGCCGGCGGGTCTCGGCGCGGGTACTACAGCTTCGACGCCGGCGGTTGGCACCTGATCGCGCTGAACAGCAGTTGCGGTGGCGCCGGGGTCGGTGGCTGCGGCGCCGGGTCCCCGCAGGCCCGCTGGCTGGCGGCCGACGTGGCCGGCTCCAAGGCTCAGTGCATGCTGGCGTACTGGCACCAGCCCCGGTTCTCCTCCGGCCTGCACGGTAGCGATGCGACCTACGACACGTTCTGGCGCGAGCTGTTCGCGGCTGGCGCCGAGTTGGTACTCAGTGGGCACGACCATGACTACGAGCGGTTCGTGCCGCTGGACCCGGCGCAGCGGGTGGACGCCGCCCGCGGGGTGCAGCAGTTCGTGGTCGGCACCGGGGGCAAGACCCGCTACCCGATCCTCTTCGCGCAGCGGGGGAGTGAGGTGCGGCTAGATTCGGCGTATGGGGTGCTGGTGTTGAGGCTGCGGCCCGGGCAGTACAGCTGGCGGTTCGTCACCGTGGCCGGGAAGGTGGCGGACTCGGGCAGCGGACAGTGTCACTGAGCCGCCGTATGCCGAGCTTGGCCACCATCGGTACTCGGAGACCACGAGAACTCGAAATCGGCTGATTTCATTCACCGAGGCCGGGGCGGGCGACCGCCGGTGGGAAGCCGTCGTCGCCGTCCACGAAGGCCTCCCGGCCTTGGTGGCGGACCCCCGCAGATGGTTGCAGCTGATGCACAAGCCGTCAGTCGAGGCCGGTCGCCGGAATCCCGGCGAGCGGCAGACCAGGCACAGGCCTGGCGGCGAGCGCCGGGCCGGGTCCACGCCGCGGGCGCAGAAGGTGGCGAAGTCCAGGGGCCCGGCGGCCTGCCGGGCCCCGGCGCAGGTGGTGCACAGGCCGTCGCTGCGGCGGCCCTCGCCGCCGCAGCGGGCCACCGGGCATACCCGCCATCCGAGGAGCCGGTGAGCCGGCGGCGGAGTCAGGACCTGGGTGTCGCGGTCCCATCCCAGGCCACCCAGCCGTTCAAGGTCGACAGCATGCGCGAGCCGGTCCGGTGGCGGGCCGACCGGTTGGTGCCCGACGACCCGAAGCGCGCTGGTCGTCACCGGGTGCCCTCCCCGAAGTGCAACGGGCCCAGGCGGTCGACCGCGGCGCGCAGCGTGTCCGGTGCGGGATGGGCGTACCCCTCGGTCGAGCGGATCGACGCGTGCCCGAGCAGGTCCCGCACCACGTCCAGGCCCGCCCCCCGGGCGAGTAGCTCTGTGGCGGTCGCGTGGCGGAACATGTGAGGCCGCACCGGCCGGTCCAGCCCGGCCCGCCGGGAGGCGTCGCCCAGCCAGGCCCGCACCGTGTCGGCGTGCATTGGCTGGCCGAGCGGCCGGTGGAACAGGTTGACCAGCACGAAGTCGCACCCGTCCGCGGCAGGGCAGCCCGCACGCTCGCTCAGGTAGCGGTCATAGCAGGCCAGCACCTCGGCCCGAACCGGCACGGCCCGCTGACCGCTCTTGGCCCGCGCCCCGTTGGGATTGTCCCGGCCGATCACGTGCAGATGTGGGCCAGGCACGGCGCATCCCAGCGACACCGCCGACCCGACCAGGTGCAGGTCGCAACGGCGAAGACCCAGCGCCTCCCCGATGCGCAACCCGCAGAACCACAACAACACGATGACGAACCGGTCGCGCCAGGAACGGGTGGCCCGCAGCAGCGCCTCGGTCTCGTCCTGTCGAACCGGCGACGGGCGGCCCTGGGGTCGTTCCCGCTGGCGATGGCGCGGCCGGGCCAGATAGCGCAGGCCCGATCCCTCCGGCCGCAGCTCGCCCGGCAGGTGCCGGTCGTCGGACACCTCGTAGAGCACGGCGAGCACCGACGGGTCCAACGTTGAGCTGGCAACGGCGTGCTTGGCCAACTCGCGCACCGCGGCCAGCACGTGGTTGATCCGCGCCGGGCTGCGGGCTCTGCCCACACCGGCGCCGGCCCGCTGCACCGGCGTCGTGTGCAGCCAACCCACGAACGAGCCCAGGGCACGGACCCCCGCCTCCAGGTCTCGACCTGTCGCCTCGCACCATCCCAGGAACAACGCCAGGTCTGAATCGTCCTGGATTTTCTGGAGGCTGCGGTTGGTTGGTTGCCTCGGTTGTTGGTCGGCTGGGTTGATTGTGTCAGGGCTGGAGAAGCTCCTCGATGGTGATGGGCTCGCCGCAGCAGGGGGAGTGCCCGCCGCTGCCGAGGCGACGCATGAAGGTGCCGCAGTCTTCGCATCTTTGGGCGCCGAGGAGCCTGGTTTGGCACTCGGGGCATTCATAGATGGTGCTGGCCCGGCGGGATCGGGTGGGTGGGAGTTCGACGGCCGTCAGGGGCGGAGCGTGCCGCCGGCGCCAAGCGGCCTGGCGGCAGGCGTCGGAGCACCACTGCCGATTCCGGCCCGTGGGCAGCGGGGCGTCGCAGGCGCCGCAGGGTGCCGTTACGATGTCGTTACGCGCCGGGGTCATGCGGCCTGCTCCTGGCCGGCCCGCCAGGCCAGTTCGTACTCGGCCGGGGGCAGATACCCGATCGAGGAGTGCAGCCTGGTCGAGTTGTACCAGTGCACCCAGGAGGCGGTCTCCCGTTCGACTTCGGCCCGCCCGGTCCAGGACCGTGCTCGGCGGTGGATCAGCTCGGTCTTGTACAACCCGATGGTCGACTCCATCAGGGCGTTGTCCAGGGCGTCGCCGACCGAGCCGATGGAGCCGGCGATCCCCGCTTCGACGAGCGCGTCGGTGAACGCGATCGACGTGTACTGGCTGCCGGCATCGGAATGATGCACCAAGCCGGTTGCGGTGAAACGGGAGTCGGCCCGGCGGCGGGTGAACAGCGCCTGCTCGAGGGTCGACATCACCAGCGGCGTCGTCTTGGAGCTACTCACCCGCCAGCCGAGGATCCGCCGGGAGAACACGTCGGTCAGCAGCGCCATAGCAGAACCCGGCGAGCGTCCAGACGTAGGTGAAGTCCGCGACCCACCACTGGTCCGGCCGGGTTGGGGTGTCCCAGGCCCGGTCGAGAAGGTCCGGGTGCCGCGGCACCGCCTCGTCGCCGCGCCTGGTCGTGGTCATGGTGTGCTCACCGCGTACGACGCCGGCGATGCCGGCGATCTTCATCAGCCTGGCGACCTGATCGCGGCCGACGTCATGCCCGGCGCGGCGCATCTCCCGCCACAGCTTGCGCACCCCGTAAACGCTGCGGTTCACCCGGTACAGGTCCACCACAGCGTCGACGAGGTAGGCGTCGGCGAGTTCCGCCGCCGACACCCGGGTCTTCACCGCGGCGTAGTAGGTACTGGGGGCGATCTGCATGCCGTGCTCGGTCAGCACCCGGCAGATCGGCTCGACCCCGAAGCGGGCCCGGTAACCGTCGATGTAGGCGACGATCACTTGAGTCGGCGGTCGAGCTCCGCCTGAGCGAAAAACGCCGACGCTGTCTTGAGGATCTCATTCGCCCGACGCAACTCCGAGACCTCACGACGCAGCGCTTTCAACTCCGCTGACTCCTCACTCGTCACCCCCGCACGAGCACCACTGTCGACCTCCTCCCGCTCGATCCAGTTCCGCAGCGTGGCCTGGTTGATGTCCAGTACCGCCCCGACCTGACGGCGGGCGGCCACCATCGACTCACCACGGTCGCGGAGCCGGTCCTGATACATCCGCACCGCTCGGGCGCGGGTCTCCCCGTCGTACTTCCTTGATGCAGGCATCCCAGCAGTCTCCTTGCTGAATCAGAGCCTCCACCAGATCCAGGACGGTTCACCGTGCAGCGCGTCACCGGTCCACCGCACGTTAGGCGCATCGGCCTCGAACCGGCCGAACGCGTGCGGCGGGGATCCGTCCGGGCGGGTGTTGAGTTCCAGGCGTACGAAGTGCCGCTGCAGGGTCCGTTCGTCCGGCGCCCAGCCGGTATGCGCGCGCAGGATCGCCGCGACCTGCGCCGCCGTGCGCTCAGGCACTTCCCGCTTCAACGCGGCAGCGAGGTCGAGCACGTCGAGCGGGGTGCGCGGCTGCACCCGGCGCGGGTTGGGCACCAGCGCATCGAACCCGCCGCGGCCCCACCGGCGAATCCACCGATCGATGCTTTCCCGCGATACCCGCACCGGCTGCCCGAACGGGCCGGCATGCTCGCGGGCCGCCAGCTCACGCACCAGCCCACCGCGCTGCCTGGTGGACAGCCGCTGGTCGGCCGGCGGATCAACGAATACCGAAACAACCCCACCGCCCGGGCCCGTTCGTCCCGGACCTGATCCTCCCCTCGACCTGCACCGCCATGGCCGTTGGCCATCAGTTCCTCCTCGCGTTCGTGGATAGACACCCGCCTCCGCGAGGGTCGTTGATCAATCAGCGGTGTCCAAGGGCCAGCTCGTGTTGATCGACTCGACCGGGCCGGCCGGGGACAGCAGACACCCGCCGATCACCGCCGAGACCAGCTGCCACGCCGGCACCGCGCCCACCACCCCCAGCCGGCGGCGAGCCGCCGCAGCCACCGCGCCCAGCACCTCCACCGCATCGGCTGACAGCGAGCCACGCGGCGGTATCGGGCCGGTCAGCGGATCCAGCTCGACCAGCAGCGTCGTGAACACCGCCCGGACCCGCGCGGCGTTACCGGCGAAGGCCCGCAGCCAGCCGCGCACCGTCGAAACCGGTCGGCCCAACAAGGCCGCGATCCGGCGATGACCTTGACCCGCGGCCTTCGCGGTGAGCGCGGCGCCGATCACCTCGACCGCGTCAGCGCGGCGCGCCAGACACGACACCGCCAGCAGCACATGCGTCGCCAGGCACGCCGAACACCGCGCCCGGCGCGGGCGCAGCACCCCGACCCCGCGTACCACCCGCTGCCGGGCGTGACCCCACGGCGCGAGAGCACCTGCACCGCACGGGCAGACCAGCTCACCAGCCCGCAGCCGGCGCTCGATCCCCACCGGATCGGTACCTACCATGACCATGGGTGCACCTCCATGCACCAAGCACGGCCCTCCCATCCGGCCAAGGAGTGGGGAGGGCCGTTGCGCTACCAGACCAGTGGTCAGCCTGCCGTCGCACACGAACAAGGGGCCACCCGAAAGCAGCCCCCCGTGACCATCGTCGCCGTCAGCGTCGCTACACCCACGCCAGATCGTCACGCACCGCGTCGTTCAACATGGGGCTGAGAGTCTCGGCATAGTTACAGGCTCTCCAGGAATGCCAGGACCTTGTCGGGTGAACCGTAGAGACACGCGCAGACGCATCTGCCCTGCTCCAAGGCGAATCCCGTCCTACGAACATGTGCCAGCCGGAGCCTCTGATGGGTGGCTCACCTTGATGAGCGACGCCCTGCTCGCCCAGTCCGCCGTCGACCGACTCACCTCAGGAGCGCACACCCTCGTCATCGAGGGCCCCTCCTACCGCAAACGACACCCCAGTCGTCGAGCCGGCATTGACCCCGAAGGAGGCCGTGATGCTCACTCACACGACCAGGTGGTCCCATCCTCCTGGCTACGCGGTGGTCCCAACACTCTGGCAAGCGACACCGTGCGGTCGCGGACTCCGACAGCAGGAGGTGCCGTTGAGTCGCCGATGTCAACATGATCTTCATTTCCGGGCGGTTGGTGATACTCGCACCCTGGGTGCGTTAGGCGTGCGGTGTCTCGCCTGACCCGCTGTTCAGCCCAATTCACGCTCTGTCTGCCGACCTAGCGCCGGCTGCTTTTGAGTCAAATCGGAGCATAGGTGCCACTTGCTGCTCCGCTGTGAAGCAAACCGTACCGACGTACAAAGACAAAGGGCAAAGACCGGGAACAAAGGAGAAGCATGCAAAACGAGGCGAGGGGCTGCACGCGCGGTATGCGTACAACTACTCTCGGTGGCAACGGGGATCGCCCGCGTCAAGGCAAGGAGGGAACTCGTGATAGCTGTCGCAAGGGTACCTGGCTCCTCACTCGGCCGGGGAAAGGGCAGGCCCGAAAAAGGAGCGCCTCAGCGGCGATCCAAGACCCGAGTAGTCCGCTTATTGATCACGGTGGGGCCACTTATCGTTGCATTTCTATTCGTGCTGTCCACTATGGTGCTCATACCGTCACGGGTCAGGGCGCTCGGGCCGAACGACGTGAGCACCAGCAAGGTCATAACGATCATGCTTGAAAATCACTCTCGGTCCGAGACGCGTTCCGCGGGGACAATGCCATACCTCGACAGTCTGGCGAACGATTATGGTGAGGCGACGAACTTTGTGGCCCAGATTCATCCTTCCCTAGGCAACTACCTTGCAGCCCAATCCGGGGCCGGGGTTGAGACCTGTTCGAAGTGGGACCCGTTACCAGGCGACTGCCCGCAGTCCGGAGCAACAGTATTCGACCAAGCAATCGCCGCAGGCAAGACGGCCAAATACTACTCTGAGGCCATGCCCCAAAATTGTTATCCATACGATGCAAATGGCTACATCGCTCACCATAACGGTTGGACGTACTTCAATGACTCGACGTCTCACCACAATTGCATGAATGACTCGGTTCAGGCTGGGACGACATCCTCGGGACCGTTGTTGAGTGACCTGAGTTCTGGTCATCTACCGAACGTGTCTTGGCTAGTTCCAACAAACGAGAACAATGCCCATTCTGGCCCACTTTCTGTGGCCGATGCTTGGCTTCAGCGATGGATCCCAACTTTTCTTGGCTCGGCCGACTACCAGGCAGGTCGTTTGGCCATCGCGATCACCTGGGACGAGCCGGATCCCGCTGCCACGCTTGACACACCGATTGAATTTGTCCTTATCTCTCCGCATGCGACCGGAGCGGATACCGCGGCGCGGTACAACTTATTCTCGTGGCTGCGCTACCAAGAAGACGTCCTAGGCGTCGCCCACCAGGGGGGTGCCGCAAACTCAACTGACCTGACCACTTGGGTCCCAGTCATGCCACAGTCGACCGCGACGCCTTCACCGACCAGCACACCCGCGCCTAGCCCCAGCCCAACCTCCACTCCCTCCGCCGGCCCTACGTCGTCGCCTAGCACGACGCCGACCGCCTGCTCACCGGGTCGGCCGTCGCTCGTGGACATGGGGGTGTCGAGTAACGCCGGCTCGGCCACGCTGTCCGCACATGTGAATCCTGACGGCGTCGCGGCCCGGGGAAATTTCGAGTGGGGACCGACGGGTGCTCTGGGGCGAGGAACCGCAAAGACCGCCCTAGGTTCCGGCTGCTCGCCTGTCGCGCTGTCGGCAAACATTGGGCCGCTGACAGCCGGCCGTACCTACTACTACCGGGTAGTGGCCGAGTCACCCGGCGGGAACCTGTACCCCACTCCCGCCAGCTTTATTGCCGGGAGCGTCACCCCAACACCCGCGCCTAGCCCCAGCCCAACCTCCACTCCCTCCGCCGGCCCTACGTCGTCGCCTAGCACGACGCCGACCGCCTGCTCACCGGGTCGGCCGTCGCTCGTGGACATGGGGGTGTCGAGTAACGCCGGCTCGGCCACGCTGTCCGCACATGTGAATCCTGACGGCGTCGCGGCCCGGGGAAATTTCGAGTGGGGACCGACGGGTGCTCTGGGGCGAGGAACCGCAAAGACCGCCCTAGGTTCCGGCTGCTCGCCTGTCGCGCTGTCGGCAAACATTGGGCCGCTGACAGCCGGCCGTACCTACTACTACCGGGTAGTGGCCGAGTCACCCGGCGGGAACCTGTACCCCACTCCCGCCAGCTTTCTTGCCGGGAGCGTCAGCCCAACACCCTCGCCAGCTTCCCCCAGTTCAACCCCGACGCCTAGTCCATCGGCCGCCGACTCGGTTCCTGAGCATCTATATGGAGTCACGAAGGCGGGCAGTGAGTACGCCTGCGCCCAGGGTTGGGGATTCTTCGACGGCCCCACGGACGTGGCCTCCGTTGTGGCGATGCAGGGCTGGGGCATCAATGCCGTACGTGTACCACTTAACGAATCATGCTGGCTAGGTATCAACGGCGCCCCTCCATCTTTTAGCGGTGCCGCGTATAGGATGGCGATCGAAGGCTATGTTGAAAGACTGCATGCCCAAGGCCTATTTGTAATCCTCGATCTGCACTGGTCCTCGAGCGGTGCTCAACTCGCTTTGGGACAGGATCTGATGGCCGATCGCGACCATGCTCCCGCCTTTTGGATGTCGGTAGCAACGACCTTCAAGGATGATACTAAAATGGCCTTTGACTTATTTAATGAGCCGCACGGCTTGGCCTGGTCGGCATGGCGAGATGGCAATGCCGAGTATGCGGGCATGAATCAATTGATCCAGGCGGTTCGATCGACAGGCGCGACGAACTGGGTCATAGCGTCAGGTCTCGAGTGGGGGAATGATCTGCGCGGCTGGCTGACCAACCGCCCCACCGACCCGATCGAACATTTGGCCGCTGGTTTTCATGCGTACAATTTCAATCGCTGCGTTACACAGTTGTGCTGGGATGCGGAGGTGGCACCGGTGAGTCGGTCCGTCCCCGTCTACGTCACCGAGATGGGCGAGAACGACTGCGCCAGCGCATTTGTGCTGTCATTGTTTGTCTGGGCTGAAGGTCACGGGATCGACGGCTATGCGCCGTGGTCCTGGAACACTTCGATGAGCTGCGCTGGTGGCCCTGGACTAATCGCCGATAATGCCGGGACACCCACCGACTACGGAAAAGGTGTGAAGGCATGGTACTCGTTGCACTGAGCTTGAGTTTGGCCTGTGTGGCCGATCAGGCGAGCGGCAACACAGGGGGGCCCGTGGGGGGCCGGTTGCACCGGCCCCGGAACGGGGCTAGCTTGAGTTTCCGACGATCATGACTTCTTGACGGCCCGCGGGTGCAGGCTCCCGCCGCTTTCCCTTGCGACACACCGCTTCTGGTTCTTGATCGATGATCTCCGTTGGTGTATGACCTAAATCATGGCCAGCCTGTACCCGAAGAAGATCTCCGGGAACACCTACTGGTACCTGCGGGAGATGGGCCGCGTCGCCGGCAAGCCGAAGATGATCTCCGAGCGGTATGTGGGCACTGCCGCGGAGGTGCAGGCGCTGCTGGAGGCCCGCGAGCAGGCTGTGGTGCCAGACAAGGTCCGCCAGTTGGCGTTCGGCGAGGTCGCCGCGGCCTGGGCGGTGGCCGAGGACCTGGGCGTGGCCGGCGTGATCGACCAGCTGGTCGGGGCCGGCCCGACGGGGCTGCCGGTCTCGGTGGGCACCTACCTGACGCTGGCCGCGGTCAACCGGCTGGTCGCGCCGTGCTCGAAGGCTGCGGTCGCCGACTGGTGGAAGGGCACCGCCGCCGACCGGTTCACCAAGATCGGGGCGGCCGCGTTGGACCACCGCCGGTTCTGGGACGCGATGCACGCGGTCAGCCTCGACCAGCTCGACCAGGCCAGCGAGGTGATCGCGGCCCGCCTGGTGGAGCGCTCCGGGGCCGACGTCTCCTCGGTGGCGTTGGACATGACCAACTTCGCCACGTTCATCGCCACCGCCAATGACAAGGCGCCGATCGCCCAGCGGGGCAAGGCGAAGCAGAAACGCGCCGACCTGCGCCTGGTCGGCCTGGGGCTGGTCGTCACCCGTGACGGCGGCCTCCCGCTGGCCTGGCACGCCTATCCCGGGGACCGCCCCGACGTCACCCAGTTCGCCACGCTGATCACCCGGCTGGCCGACCGGTACCGGGCCGTCGCGGCCGCGGCCGGCCGGCCGGCCGGGGCTGAGCTGGACATGACGGTGGTCTTCGACGCCGGGCAGAACAGCGAGGACAACTTCGGCCACCTGGCCGGCTCGGGCCTGCGCTACGTCGGTTCGGTGCCCGTCTCCGACTGCGCCGAGCTGAGCGCGCTGCCCGCTTCGGTGCGCGGCGTGGTCGACCCCGACCGCTTCGCCGGACTGACCGCCTACGACACCCGCCAGCGTCTGTACGGCGCCGAACGGCGGGCCATCCTCACTCACTCACCCCAGCTGCACGCCGCGCAGCTGCTCGGGTTCGACGGCACCACCCTGGCCAAAGCCGGCCGCAAGCTCGATGAGCTGGCCGCCACCCTCGCCCGCGGCAAAACCCGACGCAGCCGGCAGCAGGTGCACGCCGAGATCGAACAGATCACCCGTAAACCCTGGGTGCGCCGGGTGCTGGACTGGCAGCTGACCGGCGAGCACCCCAAGGACCTTCGGCTGTCCTGGCGGGTCGACCCGGCCGCCCGCCAAGCCCTCGAAGACGAACTGTTCGGCAAACACGTGCTCATCACCGACCATGACGACTGGCCGGTCGCCGACGTGGTCGCCGGCTACCGCTCCCAATCCGAAGCCGAGTTCTCCTTCCGGCAGATGAAAGACCCCCATGTGGTCTCCTTCTCCCCGATGCACCACTGGACCGACCACAACATCCGGGTGCACACCTTCACCTGCGTCCTCGCCCTGCAGATCGCCCACCTGATGCGTTACCAGGCCCGGCGCGCCGGCCTGCAGCTATCCGTGCGGGCGCTGCTCGACGAACTCGGGCGCATCGGCGAAACCGTCCTGCTCTACCAAGGCCAACGGGGCCGACCCAAAGCCCGGCGCATGCTCACCGAGACCACCCCAACACAGCAGCGGCTCAGCGACATCTTCCGCCTCGACCGCTACGCCCCCCGCCAACCCGGCGACGCCAACCAGTCACCACAGGCCAGTTAGGTCTCGCGCAGTTTTTAGGTGGGTTGTGTCGGGCGTGTCGTGGTGTCGGGCGTGAGGGAGTAGTTCCAGTCGCCGTGGAAGTCGTGGCGGGTGAGGATTCCTTTTGTTTCGAGGGTTTTCATGTCTTGGTTGGGGATCTTGATGCCGCGGGGGTAGGTGTTGGTGTCGAGTTCGGCGTGCACGGTGAGCCCGGTCTTCGTGGTGACGGCTTTGAGGGTTTCGATGACCACTTCGTGGGATTCCAGGGGCCGGGCGCGCCAGCTTCGGCTGATCGCGGAGAACAGCCGGTGCTCGATTTTGTTCCATTTCGAGGTCCCGGGTGGGAGGTGGCAGACGGTGATGGTCAGCCCGGTTTCGGTGGCCAGGGTGGCGAGTTCGGTTTTCCAGAGCCGTAGCCGGGAGCCGTTGGAATCCCCCGGAGTCCGCGGTGATCAACAGCTGTGCTGCGCTGGGATAGACGGCCTTGCCCATCTCGGTCCACCAGCGACGGATCGATTCGACCGCGAACTGTCCTGTGTCGGCGTCGGTACCGACGTTGACCCAGCCGGTGTTGGTGGTGATGTCATAGATCCCGTAGGGGGCGACCTTGCCCAGTGCCGGGTCGGGGAAGTCGTGCACATTCGTCTTCCTCGGCGCAGCGGCGGGTTCCCATTCCCGACCGGCAGCGGCGAAGTTGCCGATCAGCATCTTCTTCTTCGTGTCGACGCTGATCACCGGATCACCGGCTGCCTGAAACTGTGCCGCCTGGGCGTTGAGATAACCGAATTGGGCGTCCCGGTCGGGATGCTGGGCGCCTTCGAGGGTTTTGATGTTCGCCTGCAAGCTGTACCCGGACTCCTTGAGCAGGTTGGCCACCGTCCGCGCCGATACCGCATGACCGGCGCCGGTCAACTCCGCCGCCAGCTTCGAGGTCGACTTCGTCGTCCACCGCAACGGCGATTCCGGATCGCCGCGGGTGACCGGATCCACCAGGGCATCCAAGGCCCGCGGCAACAGCGGGTCGCTGACCTTCTTCGCCGGCCGCCCCGCCCCGGGACGACGCACCCGGCCCGGGATCGGCTCGGCGTAGTCCAATTCCCGCAACCCCTGCGCCACGGTGTCCGGGTGCGCCCCGCACACCGCAGCGACAGTCTTGATCCCACCCCGGCCCAACGCCTTGGCCTCAGCACCCAGCAGCAACCGCCACGCCCGCTCATCCAGATGCGATCGGATCAAACCCAACCGCGTCCCCATCGGATCAACATCGGCACCCGGCAGCCTCATACCACAACTCTACCGAAATCAAACAGGCAAACCTACGCAATTTCCCGGCGAGTCCTTAGGTCATACACCCCTCAGCATCGACAAACCCTGACCCACAAGGAAAAACGGCAACACAGGAACTTGATCGTCGGAAACTCCGGCTAGCGGAGGGAGCGGAGATGGCCCGGGATTGGCGCAGGTGGCTCCGGTGCGGGCAGACCTATGTGTCGACCGCCGCGGCGGGGTGCGATGCGACGCCTGCGGTGCGGTCGATGAGGCGGCCGACGCGGTCGGGAAACAGATGGTGATCATCCTAGCTGCCCTTCTCGGCAGTTTGGTCGAAAGACGGATCCCGTCGGCCTCGATCGAGTTCTTCGAGCACCAGATGTGCTACTGGAAGGCCGCGAGATGGCGAGCACGACCCAGCGCGCAGCGGATGTCGTGGGGAGCCTCCCCTGCCAGGTGAACGCTGGTTGATCGACACTAGACTGAGGCGGATCGGCGATATCGGGCTGCGCTGTTGCCGAGAGGGTGCACTGTCCAGCTCCGCGCCCCAACCGACCACCCATGACAACGCGGGCGCCGCCGCTCGCGGCAATATGGCAGGTGGCCGGCAGAACGAGGGGAATGACTTTCGGCGTCCCCGGTACGCTCCGTGAGGCCGATGGGTCGGGCCGCCTCTTGTGCCAGCGCACAGCGAGCGGAGCCTCGCCGGTAGCGCAGGTCACGCGGGCGGGTCGTGCGGCGCTGCTGCACGCTGGTGGAGAACACCCCGCACACCGGGCAGGCCGTCGCGCTCTCCTCCTCGGTCAGCACGTGCACCGTACGCGCCCCGTCGGCGGCGCGTACGACCTCACGCACCCGCACCCCGGGCAATCCGAACAGAATCGTCGTACCGTCTGGACTCACTCGTGGCCCCTGCTGTCGGCTCGTGAACACCGCCAGCGTCGAGGGGCACGGGCTGACAGCCCGCAACCCAGCGATCTACAAGATCGTGTGGTTCCCCTTGCCCCCTCACGTTCGGAGAGCCGCCACACGGCGACAGTTTCAGCGACAACCGCAAATTCGCCGCTGGCCCCCTTTTCGTCGAACTCGGCAAGGAACAACCCAATGCCCGCTCCGATTGACCAGTCCGGCAGCACCCATTGGAGCAAAAAGAAGCTAATAATGACGCACATTGATGGTCATTAACTAGGGAAGGACGGAGGTTGTTGCGGAGTGGCTGTGGGGAATATTGCGCTCCTTCTCTAGTGAGCTATAGAGGAGCGTTTAGGCGCGGTGACTGCCTTTGTGAAGACCGTATGAAACTTGGTCGGCAACTACCAGGGCTCCCGACACACATAGTTACAGCCTTGCCACCTAGAGTAGTAGCTAGCGGTTCCGACTCGCCCATTCGTATGATTCTGTCCGCTACGTGTTGCCCTCCTGTTCACTCTCCGTCTACGTTCTAGATGGCCGTCTCGCACCGCTCATCGTCGCGTGGTGTCGTCGGTTTGGCATTGCCCACTTGTCGTCCTGCCCCTACATCAGCTTAACGCGGGGGTTGGTCGGCCTGATGGCACTTGCCTATGGGTGGCCGTATTCGTTTGCAGCGTTCCATCGCTCGCGATCAAGCGTGCGTGTACCTTCACGTGCGTCTACTCGCGCATTCAGGGGGAGTTTATGACCCAAGTTGAGTTTGACGGCGCTCATCTGGCCGAGCCTGGTGACCTCACTGGCGCCGTGGAGGGCGAGTCGGTGCCGCACGACATGCTGGAAATGCGCGTGGCGGCACCTGTCAATGACGTCAGAATCGAGCGGCCCCAGCTGACCATCGTGGTACCCACTCGGAACGAGTCCGGCAATGTCGCAGCGCTCCTCACTCGGCTCGCTGCGGCCTTGCCGTCCGGGCAGATCGAAGTGATCTTCGTTGATGATAGCGATGACGGCACCCCCGAGGCCATTTCGAAGGCCGCTGCGGACGTAGACATTGAGGTCCGGCTGCTGCACCGTCCGCTTGGCGCTCGCGCCGGCGGCCTCGGCTCGGCTGTCGTCAGTGGCTTTCGCCGGGCACGTTCGGAGTGGGCGCTGGTCATGGACGCAGATCTCCAGCACCCGCCTGAAGTGGTCCCACACATCCTGGCTGCAGCGAACAAAGGCGACACCGATCTAGTGGTGGCCAGTCGCTATGTTGGCGGCGGGACGACGGACGGGCTGAATGGCCCTGGACGGCGCAGCGCATCACGGCTTGCAACTCGCATATCCCGAGTGGTTCTCCCACGCCGAGCCTCGTTGGTCAGCGATCCGATGAGCGGCTTCTTCGCCGTCCGGCTAAACGCGGTCGACTTAGACCTACTGCGCCCGCTTGGTTTCAAGGTACTGCTCGAGGTCATCATGCGTTGCCCGCAACTGCGAACTCGGGAAGTTGCCTTTCCTTTCGCACAGCGGCTGAGCGGTGAGAGCAAGGCTTCCGGTCGTGAGGCAGCACGCTTCGCTCGGCACCTGCTTAGGCTCAGACTAGATACCTGGTCGGCAAAAAAGGGCGCGCCGCCACGACCCCGCACGGGTTGGCTCCTACTGCTCCGTGGATTGGCCTTTGGGCTCGTTGGAGCGAGTGGTATTGCGGTCAATATTGCTGCGCTCTGGTTGTTTGATCTCAAGTTGCTGCATGCGCATTACATGCTAGCGGCGATTCTGGCAACGCAAGTCTCAACCACGTGGAACTTCGGTCTTACTGACACGCTCGTCTTTCGTGGGCCAAAGCCAGGATCCCGTGGGAAACGGGCCCTACGTTTCTTCGCTATGAACAACGCTGCCCTGATTGGCCGGCTACCTTTCCTGGCCATTCTAGTCCACATGGACGTGCCCCTTCTGGCGGCAAACACCGCCACACTGCTGGCTCTATTTGTGGTCCGGTTCGCTGTAAGCGACCGTCTTATCTACCGCCGAACCGGCGAAGGTGCCGAAGACGACGTTGTGGCAAGACCACCGGCCCGTGAGCCCGTCAAGGTAGTGGTCGACCTCACCGCCGATTCCTCCCGGCTTGACCTGCGCAGGTCTCCCAACCGAACCCGGTACCTCCCCTTTCGCTACAGCCTGGCCGGCGTCGTGACCGTCGGGTCTCAGGTGCCGCTTCACGAACTGGACTACTTCCGCGCCCAATGGGTCGGCAACGACGTGGACGTGGCGGTCCGAGTGGGCGACATCGGGCCAACAATGCCAAGAAGCCGGGCACTGCTAACGCAGTACGCTCAGCCTGCTTCTGTGCGTTATGAAGAGCACTTTGGGCGCCTGGGCGCGAACTTCAGAGTTGACTTCGGCTCGAAGATTGACGTCACCATCGGCCCGCTGCTTGCGCACTCACCTCACGTTGCCTACACGAACGTGGTCGAAGCGCTCTTGCGATTCGTCATTGCCTCTCGAGGACGGATGCTGCTGCACTCTGCCTGCATTGAACTGAACGGACGCGGTGTTATGCTCTCAGCGCGTACGGACACCGGAAAGACAAGCACGATCCTGCGTCTGCTGCGCGAGCAGGGTGGCCATTTTCTGTCGGACGACATGACGATTGTCGACGATCGTGGCGGGGCAGTGTGTTTTCCCAAGCCTCTGACAATTAGTCATCACACACTCCGTGCGGTTCAAGCCGATGACCTCACTCCGGGCGAGTGGCGGCGCCTGCGCCTGCAAAGTCGGCTGCACTCAAAGGAGGGTCGCTCCTTGGCGTTCCTCCTGAGCCGGTCGAACGTTCCCATCATGGCAATCAACGCCATCACCCAGATCCTGGTGCCCCCGCCCAAGTACAATGTCGACAGGCTAGTTCCCTGCGACACCATAGGTTCGACCAGGGTGGGCGATCTCATTTTCATCGAGCGAGGAGCCCCCGAGCTGGCTGACCTGACGGGCGATGAAGCCTTGACCCAGTTAGTGCTTAACACAGAGGACGCGTACGGATTCCCACCATTCCAGTACTTCGCGCCCGCCGTGGTCATCGGTCAGGAGGACTTCACTGATCTGAAGCGTCGCGAGAGGGAGGTGCTCGGTTCTGCGCTCCGGAACGTGAGAGTTCGCAGACTCGCCTCAGACAATTTCGGATGGGCGGACGTGATCCCTGATCTGGTTGCGAGGGGACCCGAGCGCTTCGGTCAGGGGTCACTTCCTCATCCGGCGCCCACGCACACCGAACTGAGCGTGGAATCACGGTATATCAGCAACGGCCACCACTCCAACAACACCGCGTCTGCTCCCGGCGGCGGCGAGTGATCGGCTCCAGTTCTTCGCTGCCGTGGAGTTGGTGGTCCTGACATGGTGCACATCGCTGTACTGCTCTGCTATCTAATTGCCACATCGCTGCTATTCATTGTTGCGGTGACGACCCTTACCTGGATGCTTGATTCGTGGCAGACCCCGAACGCGATCGAATCGACTGGCTTCCCCGAGCCGGATGAACCTCGTTTGTCCTTTTCCCTCCTTATCCCCGCCCGGCACGAGGAGGCAGTCCTGGCGAGGACAGTGGAGCGTCTACTAGAGCAAGACCATCCCAATTTTGAGATACTCATTGTCGTTGGCCACGACGACCCAGCGACGACCGAAGTTGCCGAAGATTTAGCGGGACGACACACTCAGGTCCGGGTCGTTGTAGATGAGAGCGTGCCAAAGAACAAACCCAAGGGGCTAAATACCGCTCTGCCGCACTGCCGTGGCGACATCGTAGGAGTATTCGACGCGGAAGACGAAGTAGCTCCGCGCCTTCTGCGGCATGTCGATTCGTCCTTCCGGAAGAATCAGGCACACGTGGTCCAGGGGGGGGTTCAGCTAATGAACTACCGGTCGTCCTGGTGGTCCCTTAGAAACGTGCTTGAGTACTTCTTTTGGTTCTCTTCGCGGTTGCATTATCATGCTCGTCGGCGATTCATACCACTGGGTGGAAACACCGTGTTCGTCCGAGCTGACCTCATGCGTCGGGCCGGAGGTTGGGATGCAAACTGCCTGGCCGAGGATTGTGAGTTGGGAATCCGGCTGTCGTCGTGGGGGGCTCGTGTCAGCGTCGCTTACTCGCCCGAGCTGGTCACGCGAGAAGAGACACCACCGACGCTTCGAGGGCTATTTAAGCAGCGGACGCGTTGGAACCAGGGATTCCTCCAGGTGCTCCGCAAGGGCGAATGGCGGCGATTGCCGACGCGCTCTCAACGGATCATGGCCGTATATCTGCTCGGCATGCCGTTTGCCCAGGCGTTCGCCGGGTTCCTTTTACCAGTGTCGTTTGCCACTATGCTACTCATGAAGGCTCCCGACCTTTTCGTTATGGCGACCTTTGCTCCAGCCCTGCCAACGCTCATGACTATTGCCGTGGAATGCGCTGGGCTCCGCGAGTTCGGACGCGCGTTCAAAGTCCCAGTCCGATTGCGTGACTACGCCAAATTAGTGGTTGGTACATTGCCGTACCAGATTATCTTGGCCGCGGCCGCCGTGCGAGCCTCCTACCGGGAAATACAAGGCATCCGCACTTGGGAGAAGACCGAACATGTTGGGGCACACCGGACGCACGACTTGAGCATCCGCGAAGGGACAGTCACGTGATCTATGACACGGGGCTGAGGCCACTCGATCTCGACATCGACTCAGAGCTTAGGGAAATAGAACGGGTCTCCTTCGGTGGCCCACAGGCTCGATTTACTTATCATCGCCAGAGGGCGAGGACCTGGCTCCTGGCGAACTGGCTGGACCTTGTGCTCATCGTTGATCTCCTGTGCCTGGTTGGCATCGTCCACGCGATAGGCATGTATCATTCCCCGGCGCGATTTGACGACGAAGGGACGTACACTGCCTACGCCTGGGCCGTCCAGAATCTGCACAAACTTGGCCACTACACGTATTGGTATGCTCATCCGCCGCTGGGGTGGATCCAGATCGCCGGCTGGACCACACTAACGCGCGGCTTTCAGCGCGCGCCCTATGCCGTGGCCGCAACCCGCGAATTCATGCTTGTCTGCCAGCTTGTTAGCAGCCTCCTGCTCTACCTGTTGGCCCGCAGGCTAAGGTTCACGCGTGTAGGCGCCGCCGGGGCCGTCTTGATGTTCGGGCTCAGCCCGCTAGCAGTCTACTTCCAGCGGGCCGCGCTTCTTGACAACATTGTGACTCCCTGGTTGCTTGCGAGTTTCTGGTTGGCGGCCTCGCCCCGTCGTAGTTTACGTGCGGCAGCTGGTTCAGCTGCTTGCTTCGCGGTGGCCGTACTGACCAAAGAGACCGCGCTGCTCTTCTTACCGGCGCTGGCATTGCTTTTCTGGCAACATCTCGATCGACGTAACCGCCGGTTTGCCATGACGATGTTCGGTTCGACACTGGCCGTAATCGGTGTCATGTACCCTTTGTATGCGCTCATCAAAAACGAATTCTTCGAGGGGAGCAACCACGTCAGCCTAATCTGGGCCATCAAGTGGCAGCTCTTCGACCGCGTGGGAAGCGGAAGCATTTTCGACCCTAAGAGCACGGCTCACACCGTCGTCCACAGCTGGTTCGTTCTTGACCCGTGGTTGCCCAAGGTCGTCCTGCTTCTGGCCCCGCTCGGACTAGCCTTCCGTCGTACCCGGGCAATCTCGTTGGCGTTCGCGATTCAAGCGGCGGAGTTGTTGCGCAGCGGCTACCTGCCCTATCCCTTCGTCGTTGCGATGATCCCGTTCGGGGCATTGCTGACGGCGGGCGTCTTTGACGAAATCTGGCGACGGACGCGAGTTCGACGGCTGATACTTGGGGACAACCACCTTGGGACCCCACGTGCTGACACAGCAGATGTCCTGGGCGGGACCCTATCTGTCCGGCAAGACGTGGGTCGCCAACGGAGCCCGCGGAAGGGCTGGAGGCATCGGACGCGCCTCTTGATTACACCCATTCTGTCTGCCGCCAGATGGGTGGCTAGGGGGCCGCATCCGTCGAAAGGGTATGTCCGGGGATTCCAGAAGTCCTCTAAGCGGCGGGGTCGAGTAGTGGCTTCGTGGGCGAACGCCCTGTGTCGCGTCACGGTAGCATTGGCGGTGCTTGCGACCGTCGGCGGCTTGGCCGTACGGATGTCACCGTCGTATCGTGCTGGCCTCAACGATCTACAACGAGCAGACCGGGACGCTGGAAAGCGCTTGGCCCTCGCTTGGCTAGAGCGTAACGTACAACTTGACGAACGCATGGTGGTAGACGACAGCCTTTGGGTCGACCTCGTACGCCATGGCTTCGCTCAGGACCAAGTCATCTGGTTCACAAAGCTGGATGTCGACCGAGATGTTCGGCTCCCGAAGCGGCGTGCCTGGGCGGCCATCAATTACATCACCCTGGATCACCAGGACGAGCTCTCTGTTCACCTCAACAACGACGGCACGCCGAGTCCCGCGACCCTGGCTGAGTACCCGACTCTTGGGAATGCGGTCCGCTACTCGACGGTCGTGGGTCGGTTCGGGTCCGGGGGCGATCAGGTGACGATTCGCCGGGTCGAGCCTAGTCTTGAACAGTCAAAGGGGCACTCAGGCGCGGAAGCAAGAGCATCCAAGACCAAGGCCCAAGTGTCTAGATGAAGGGTGGCGAAGGCCATGTTGCTGGACTGCGCGGCCCGATCACGGGGGCTGTAGGTTCGCCTGATGGCCCCCCGCTGCCGACGGGAGGCCGGAACCGCCGACAGGTGAGACCATTAATCGCAGTGACCCTGATTGTTGGCACAGTCGCCGCCCTGGCCCTCGCATCGCGCACACGGGAAAGCTCCACCAGTTGCTCGGCCGACGCCCTTCAACAGCGCGCCCTATCGGGACAGAGTCAATTTACCCATTGGCTCGCTCGCACACACAGCCAGGGATATATCGGAGAGGTAGGCTGGCCGAGCGGCCCAGACGCCGCCCGGTGGAACGCCTTGGCCGATCGCTGGTACAGCGCTGCCGACCGTGCGCAGCTATGGGTCACTGCCTGGGCAGCGGGGGAGTGGTGGCCAAGTGACTATCGCCTTGCCGCTTACCGGCTCACCCCGAAGAGGGTTGAGGGTGGCACCGCCGGTACCCAGGCCCAGGTTATTGAGCGACATCTTGCGTCTGGCAGCATACTCCGGGGGGTCGACGTTTCCGGTGGCTCGTTCGGAGTCTCTTCGGGCGGGGATGCCGGGTACAGCAATGACAATCCCGGTACCTTCGGCCATGACTACTACTATGAACAACTCAGCGACTACCGTTTCCTGGCCGGACGTGGGATAGGACTTGTCCGTGTACCCATTCTCTGGGAGCGGGTGCAACCGCGTCTTGGTGCTCCGTTGAAGCCGGTCGAGGTGAAGCGGATTCGTGCATCGTTGATCGCAGCCCAGGAAGCCGGCCTACGCGTCATCCTCGACTTGCACAACTACGGTTCCTATCGCAAGAGCACGCCCGCGGGCGGCGTACGGGACCTCCTGCTGGGCTCCGAGGCGCTGCCAGACGGGGCCTTCGCTGACGTGTGGAGGCGCCTAGCACAGACCTTCGGCGGGCTGCCCGCAGTCGTAGGCTTTGGTCTAATGAACGAGCCACACGGTTTGACCTCGAGTGACGATCGCAGTGGCGCCATCGTTTGGGAAGAGGCCTCCCAGGAGGCGGTGAACGCCATACGCGCTACTGGGGACCAGCACACCTTTCTCGTGTCCGGGTACAACTTCGCGGCACCAGGAAGATGGGATCGAACGCATCCGCAGGCCTGGATCCAGGACCCCATCGGCCTTGTCCGCTATGAAGCCCACCAATACTTTGACAGGGATGGCAGTGGGCACTATCTCGAATCATATGACGCGGAGAACGCCCAAGCTAAGTCAGATGGCTTTGAGGGCTCCTGCCACGCATCCTGATCCGTTGCGATCATTCACGGACCGTAGCGGAGGCTCGCTTGGTGTGCATGGAGTCTCGGCTCCCTAGGCCCGAAGGTGATGCGAGCTGACAAAGTTGCTCGGATCCGCCTTCCTCACCCATACGTGTGCAGTATGCTCCATCGCAAAGGCGCACCGTGGCGTGGCGGCGGTGGTTAAGGCCTGTGATCGCCCGTTGCTGAGCGTTACCGGGGGGCAGTTAATGTTCCGTAACCGCGATCGTGTGAAAGTTCGCGCGTGGGTGGTGGTCGCCGCAGTAGCCGCCACCGCGCTTGCCAGCTTCGCGCCGGAGTATGCCGGTGGGCCTGTCGCCTCGGCGGCGACGTCCAAGGTGGTCAAGCCGGTGGCCGACACCTACGTGAGCTCTGCCGACAGAGATACCAACTTCGGCACCAAGTACGTCCTCGCCGCACAAGCAGAGTCCTCATCCACGCCTGAGATGGTCAGCTACATAAAGTTCGACGTCTCTGGTCTCCAATCCCCGCCTGCCGGAGTGCAGTTACAGCTCTACAGCTATGCGGCGAGCGCGACGGGTCTGCAGGTGTGGACGTCCAACGATAGCTGGACGGAAACGGGCTTGACCTACTCCAACGCACCTAGCCGTAGCACGTCGATGGTTGGCGCTATCCCCAGCATCAGCACAAACGCGTGGGCGTCCCTGGACGTCAGCAATATTGTGAACGGTAACGGTACATACGTCTTTGTGGTCACTACCACCGCAACTGCTAAGAAGCAAATGGCGAGTCGAGAAAGCGGCGCTTCTTCTCCGCAGTTGGTAATTGACACTTCGGCTGCCGGAAATGCAATTCGAGCGACGGCCGGAAGTGGTCAGTCCGCCGCTGTTGGTGCGGCTTTCGCGACTGGCATGGTGGCCACCGTTCAGGATAGTTCAGGCGGAGCGGTGCCGAACGCGGCCGTCACTTTCACCGCCCCATCGAGCGGAGCGTCAGGCACATTTGCCGGAGGAAGTCAGGCAGTTTCGGTGTCGACTGATGGGTCGGGTGCGGCCACGGCGCCCGCTTTCACCGCTAACTCAATAGCGGGTACATACTCCGTGACGGCGAGTACGGCGACAGCCCCATCTCCGGCTTCTTATTCCCTGACGAACATTGCCCAACCGTCACCGTCACCTTCGAGTGGTAGTCCGACACCATCGGCGTCAGGGACATCTTCCAGCCCACCCCCACCGACCTCATCAACAGTAACCGTTGTACCCAACGCCGACTCGTACGTCCGGTCAGACCAGCCGGACACAAACTTTGGCTCCAAGTACGTGCTCGCGAGTGAAGCTGGGTCCGCCACTACCCCGACGATTACGAGCTACTTGCGATTCGATGTCAACAAGTTGACCGCGCCCGTGACGGGTGCCTCGCTTCAGCTGTACAGCTACGCGACCTCGTCGCAAGGCATCCGCATCGGTTCGGCCGTGAATGACTGGGTTGAGTCCACCATCACCGACAACAATGCGCCCTCCTTGGGGGCTACGGTGGCTTCGGTGCCTAGTATTGCCCTCGATCACTGGGCGCTGGCTGACGTAACGTCGGCAGTGAACGGCGATGGGACGTACACCTTCGCCATCACTACGACTCGAACGGCTAACAACCAGTTTGGCAGCCGTGAGGGGGGGAATCCGCCGAAGCTCATCGTCACCACTGACTCCGGGAGCCCATCGCCGTCCGTTTCGCCAACGCCGTCGTCGTCGGCAACGCCCACGACCTCGCCAACTCCCACACCGTCCTCAACGGCCACGTCGGGCTCACCTACCCCGACGGCCACGCCGTCGCCTACCGCATCTTCCTCCAGTCCGGTGACCGGCGTAGCCGTCACTGTGTCAGGCGGCAGCCCCCAGACCGCGACGGTAGGGTCTGCTTTTGCTGCGCCGCTCGTAGCGACTGTCAGTGACTCCTCCGGACCGATGGTCGGCGTCAATGTCACTTTCACTGCCCCAACATCCGGACCTACAGCACTTTTCGCGGGCGGTTCTGCAACGGCGACTGTAACGACTGGAGTCGACGGGGTCGCGACCAGTCCGCAAGTGACAGCTGGCTCGGCGGCCGGTAGTTACGCCGTGGTTGCTACCACCAGCGGGGCAAGTCATGATGCCTCATTCGCTCTAACAAATCGGGATCCGACTATTGTCGCGGCTGGGGACATTGCATGCCCAGCGGGCAAGACCCCGACGGCGACCTCGTGTCAGCAAGTTGCAACGTCCGACCTAGCAATCGGGCTCAAGCCTGACGCTGTCTTGCCGTTGGGCGATGACCAGTACGAGCTTGGATCTCTGAGCGACTTCCAATCAATGTATAACCCTTCATGGGGTCGGCTGAATGACATTTCTCGTCCCATCCCCGGTAACCATGAGTATGGGTACATCGGCTCGTCAGTGCAGCCGACAGGCGGGGAAGGATACTTCACATACTTCGGCCCCCGGGCGCACCCTCTACAGCCGAATTGCACCATTAATTGCACGTCTTGGTACTCATACAACATCGGCAAGTGGCACCTAATTGCCCTAGACAGCCAATGCGGTGTCGTCGGAGGGTGTAATCCCGGCAACCCGCAGTACAAGTGGCTGCTGAGTGATCTCAACGCGAACGCTGGCATGCAATGCACGCTAGCCTACTGGCACATTCCAGTTTTCTCGTCAAGCCAGGACCACCAACCCGACATGCAGGCAATCTATGCGCTGCTCTACAACAAGGGTGCGGACGTCGTGCTGACTGGGCACGCGCACTTCTACGAGAGATTCGGACCCCAGGACGCCAGCGGTACAGCGGATCCAGCGCGAGGTATCTCACAGTTCGTCGTCGGTAGCGGAGGGCGAAGCTTCTTCTCTATTCGTGCAACTCCCTCCGCTAATAGCGAGGCGCGCATTGCGAATACGTTTGGTGTACTGAAGATGGCGCTGTCGGATGGTGGGTACTCGTGGCAGTTTGTCCCGTCTAGTGGCACAGCCGCGGACAGCGGCTCAGCGGTCTGTCACTGATGTCTCGTCTGATCGACAGGGTGCTTGGGTGGTTGCGGCGCCTGTCGACTGGCGCAAGGGTCGTGCTCAGCGTTGTTCTGGTTTTGACCGTGGCGGTCGCTGGCTGGTTCGGATTCGGACGGCCCTTCGGGTCGGCAGCGACGGCCGGATCGGCGGGCACGGGTAGCCCGCACGTGACGAGTCCTATACAGGGACCGGTTCGACCTCCTGCACACGTTCGCAAGGCCGACGGCAGTGTGCTGACATGCCCAGAGGGGTCGGTGCCCTACGTAAATATCAGCAACGGCTCCTTCGCTCCTCAATTGACCAATGCGACGTCCTTTTCCAAAGGTCGCTACAAAATTGTCCTTAAGGGCAAGGTCTCCAATGAGACGACAGCTCCGATCGTGTTGACTGGCATCTCCACTCACATTAATGGTCTCGTTTGGAAGGCGAATACAAGTGTTGCCAAACGGTTGGCCGCCAACAGTTCTGCACCGCTCGTTATTTCGGGGATCTTC
This sequence comes from uncultured Actinomycetota bacterium, assembly GCA_963814355.1. GTDB lineage: Bacteria > Actinomycetota > Actinomycetes > JADGOV01 > JADGOV01 > JADGOV01. The sequence goes on from CAWFCZ010000006.1 coordinate 156,954, forward strand.
GTGTCGAAGCGCACCCAGCGTGTCCATATAGATGCGCCGTTGATATGGCATTGGGAACAGACGCGCTACCGGCCATGTGGTGAGCGTGGCCTAATCGATGACGATTGACATCTGTCGTGTGTCCTGGCCGGTCGTGACGGGCAGCAGGTCGATTCGGCCGGCTGCCCGTCGCACAAGGCCCTGCGGGCGGTGACGGTCAAGGTGAAAGCGCAGTGCCGCAGAACAGGCACCCACCTGCCGCTAGATGCCCTGCCGGATTCAGGCCACCGGGGCGCGGGGGGCCAACGCCCGGACCAACTCTCTGCTCGGGCGCTCTGATCATTCTTTTTGCTGTTCCCCGGTAGCGCTTGGGTGCCGTGGAGCGGAGCCGCGGTCAAGGGCGCTGTTTCCCTTGACCGGGGCGAGTACCGCGGCATGCTGGGCGGCGGCGGGGATCAGCACCCGGTGTGCGGGGGCCGGCCGGTGGGTGGGCGGCGTGCGTGTCAGGGCGACGCGCGGTCAGACTGATATTCGCGGGTTACAGCAGACGGGCTGTTGTAGCTATTCAGCAGGGTTCGGGGGTGGTGGTAGCCGGGCGCCGGTGGTGAACAGCTGGTTGAGCACGTCGAGGGTGTCCAGGCCCCATTTGGTGCCGGTGGACAGGTAGGACTGCACGACGGCGAAGTCGGCGATGCCGGCGAGGGTGCGCCAGCAGCCCCCGGAGGTCCGTTGTTGGATCTTGACCGGGCGGAGATCGCGCTCTGCTTGGTTGTTGGTGAAGGGCACGGCGAGGTCGACCACGAAGCGCAGGATCATGTCTTCGTGGTCGCGGAAGCGTCGCGCCAGGGTGAGCGCGTCACGGGTCAGCGGTCCGGCTCGGGGGGTGTTGTCGGTGATGCCTTTGGCGGCCGCGCCGCGGTAGTGGTTGCGGATCCGCCGCAGTGTTTCCGGGGCCAGGGCGTCGTTGCCGGCGGCGCGGGCCGCGGTCGCGGCGTGGTGGGCGTCGGTGAGGGTGTCGGCCATCGCGGCCGCCCACACCTGCCCGTCGGGGTCGGCGGTGTGGAAGGCCCGCAGGTCGCGGGGCAGATGCGCGCCGCACCAGGCGTGGTGGGCGTCGATCAGATGCGTGTAGCCGGCGTAGCCGTCGCGCACGATCGTGCCGGCGTAGCCGTCCAGCACGCCGCCGGCGTCGATGTCGGTCTTGGCGCGCCCGCCGGTGTGCATGACGGTCAGGAACTCGGTGGCCGCGACGTGGACGTATTCCAGGCCGCCGTCGGCGCGGCCCGGGGTCTCATCGGCGTGCAGCACGCCGGCCTGGCGCAGCAGCGCCCGGACCCGGGGCAGAAACGTGTGCTCCAGCAACGCGGCGGCCCGGTGCCGCACCGTGGCCATGAACCCGACGGAGACCGCCACGCCCACCAGGGAGCGCATCAGCCCGGCGGCGCGGGCCACCGGCAGATAGTGGGCGCACAGCAACTCCGCCGCCCGCGCCAACACCCCGGGCCCGTACTGCGCACGGGCCGGCGCGCACGCCGGTGAAGCGCCGGTCGCGGCGGCCCCGCAGCCCGGGCAGGTCCGCGTGAGGATCTGGTACTCGGTGACCCGCGGCGGGGGCGGCGGTGTCACGTCGGTGACCTGCCAGCGGATCACGCCGGTCACCGGCGCCTCGGAAAGGTCGGCCCCGCAGCCCGAACAGCACACCGGATCGCAGCGGATGATCTCGTCCGGATCCTCGACCAGCGGCATCGTCGAGCCCGGCTGCCCGGGCTGCTTACCGGGCTTGCGCCCGGAAGCCTTCCGGGACGAGCGCCGCGGCGGCTTGCGGTACGGGCCATCCGAGGACGGCGGCTTGCTCGAGGTCGACGAATCGGCGCCCAGCTGCCGCTCCAACTCCGCGATCCGCACGGCCTGCCCCTCCACCACCCGCCGCAGCTCGGCGTTCGCCGCCCGCAGCTCGGCGTTCGCCGACTGCAGATCGCTTACCAGCGCATGCAGATCCTCCGCCGAGGCGGACGGCGACGCGGACGGGCTTGCGGGCACCAACCCATGATCACAACAGCGACAGCAAGATCAAGCCGACACGCTCACGAAAGGCGCACCAAACCAGCCCGACCAGCAGGAACCGCCCTCAGCGGTCGACCAGCGGCCGACCCTGCTGAATAGCTACGATTCAAGAGTATAACGACCCCGGTCGTCGGTAACCATGAATATGGCACATCTAACGCCGGTCGATACTTCACCTACTTTGGTAGTGCCGCCCACTCGCCAAACGGCCACTACGGCTTCGATCTCGCGTTCGTTAGCTCCCATTGGCACATCGTCGTCATCAGCTCTGACCCGCTACCTGCGGAACCGGGTCAGTACAACTGGCTCGCCGCCGACCTATCGGCCAACAGCAACTTGTGCACCGCCGTGCTGACGCATCGCCCGCGTTGGTCTTCGAACAGTTTTGCAAGTCCGGACATTCAGCCCCTTGTCGATCTTATGTACAACCCTCACGTAGACCTGCTGTTGGCCGGCCATGCTCACAGCTACGAGCGATTTGCGCCACAGGCGGCCGACGGTACAGCAGACCCGAACGGCATCCGGGAGATCATCGTGGGCACAGGTGGGCGAGACTCACAGGGTTTCGGAACTGTCGTGCCAAACAGCTTGGTCCGCAGGAATCACATCTTTGGTGTGATGAAGCTGACCCTGACATCTAGCGGCTACAGCTGGGAATTCGTCCCCGACCCCAGTACATCCCTTCGCGGACTCGGGTAGCGGCACGTGCCACTAAGGTGACGCCCTGCGGCCGTCCCAACAGTCGCTTCGGTGGCATACCGGCTCTTCGAAATTTGAGGGGGAAGTGACACCCTCAGCGGGCGGTGGCTTGGCGACTGCGCCGGTGCAGGTGAAGCGTACCCGGCGGCGTTTGTCGCTTGTTCATCGTGGGTCACACCGCGGACCGTGCGCCATTACCACCTGCGCGCTGCGCGAGGCGAGCCCGAGCCGGACAGCTCTGGCGCCGTGGTTAGACCGCGCGGCACCTGTGGCGCGCCAACCGCCGGGTTACGTTGACCGACGGGCCGGCGGCGACGATGGGTGACTCCGCATAAGCGCTGGGGGTTGGGGTTGCCGCTAAAGGCTCATCACCTTCTGTGGTCAATGATGGCTGTACCGTCACGGAACCGCGAGGTCACGGAAAACTGAGCCCACGAGTTGACCCGAATGGCAGACAGGAGCATGGTCCATCGCCCATAGTGTTCACGTACGCGGCGGTCGGGGTGTGCTACGGGGGATACGAGCAATGAGGGCAGGGGCGGGTGGCGGCCACATCGGTGCGACGTTGGCGGCGACCGGCAGCCTTCAGACCTCCTCGAGTAGGCGCAAGATCACTGTTGAGACTTATGCCTCGGTGACCCGGTAGGTCAGTGGGCGGTGGTCCCCGGGCAGGCATGCTGGGGTGGCGTTGAGTTCGTCGGTGAGCAGGTGGAGGGCGCGGGCTACCCGCGGGCTGTCCGGCCGGTGCAGGGTGACGGTGATCGTGGTGGTGGTGTAGTCGACCTGCCCACCGAGGTGGAGCAGGTTACGCAGGATGGCCCGGTACTCGTCGGGGTCGGCCAGGTAGGCGTTGAAGTGTTCGGCCAGCCATGCTTCGGCGTTGAACGCGAGCAGCCGCAACACCATCTGCAGGCCGCGGCGCGCGAGCCGCGGGCGGGCTCGTTGCGCGTCCGGGTCCAGGTCGGTGGCCAGGACCTTGGCCGGCACGGCGCGTAGCGCCGTCTTGGCGTGTTCCAGCGCGGCGGCAGCGACCTCGATCCGTCGGTGTACTCCTGGTAGGGCGGTATTCATCGTCGCGGGGGTGCCCGGACCGGCCAGCAGCTGCGGCAGCGCACGTTCGGCGGCGGTGAGGGCGGCGTCGGCGTCGGTTACCGCTTTGCGGGCGGCGACCCGGGCCGGGTTGGTGACTATTGCGGGTGTCCGGGCCGATGTCCATCAGGTAGTCGGCGAGGGTGTCGATCCCGTTGTGTGCGGCGGCGTAGTTGAACAGGTTCTCGATCCGCCAGCGGGCCCGCAGCCAGCACAGCAGGGCCGCGCCGGTGGCGGTGGTGTCGCTGGTGAGCACCTGCAGCACCGGCGCGCCGTGCTCGAAGAGGGTGAGCTGGCGGGCGCTGCCGTAACCGTTGATCTGTACCGTCTCATCGGCGAGGGTCACGGTGATGCGTTTCCCGTCCCGCATCGTCCAGGACCGCCGGGGTGTGGCGGCGGGCGCCACCAGCGGGGCACGCCGGTAGGTGACCCAGTCCGCGCCGGCGTCGCGGCAGGCGGTGAACGCGCTGGGGTAGGCCCCGCCCCGGTCGAAACCGAGCAGCACCGGCGTGTCCGGGCCGAGCACCGCGCGCAGCTGGGCCAGCACGCCGGGCAGGGTGGAGACCAGCCCGGTCGGTTCGCCGGAGCCGAACACCACCGCCCGGCCGCGGGCGTCACACAGCAACGTGTCGTCCCGGCCGGGTTGGGCGTGGCGGCGTTTGGTGTTCCAGCCCTTGCCGACCGGCTGGGCACCGCTGTAGGCCACGAAGTGGTCATCCACGAAGTACACCGCCTCGGCGGCCGGGTCCGCCGTGAGCATGCCGGCGGCGAAACCCCGTTGCAGCGCCAACGGGTCGCACCCCTGGGCCAGCACCGAGAGCCGGGCCCGCAACGTCGCCAACTGCGGGATCGTGACCAGCCCGAGCGCCGCCCCGGCCTCGGCCCGGCGCATGTGCTTGGTGCCCTCCACCGTGCCCGCGCCCAACGCGAAACCCAGGGTCGCGGTGGTCAGCACCGCCAGGTCGTCATAGCGGCGCGCCGGCCCACCGGTCACCCTCGCGAACAGCGCCTCGGCACCCACCCGGTGCAGGTAGGGAAACAGCAGCATCGCCCCCGCATAGCCAGACGAACACGAGCCGACCCCGACCCGGGCCGAGCCGGCGAACCCGCCCCGCGGTGTGCCCGCCGGCTCGCCCCCCACCGGTTCGGAGTCGGGCCGGGTCGCTTCCGCCACCGCCGGTTCGGCGCCGGGCCGGGTCCGGGCCGCCTCGTCGGGCTCCTCGCCGCGCTCGAACCCGGCGGCCTGGTCCACCACCGGGTCCGCCAGAAGGGTCTGTTCCGCGCCGGTGCCCGGGCGCGCGACACCGGCCAACGCCCGGGCCACCGTGGTGGCGTGCACACCGAGGCGTTCCCCGATCGCGGTGTCGCTGTCCCCGCCCGCCCGCCAGGTCCGGGCCCGGGTCAGATCCCCGGCCCCCAGCGCGCTCGGCCGCCCCCGCCGGCGCATCAGCCCGGCCGAGCCCTCGCAGCGGGCCCGGGCTCGCAACATCGACACGTACTCCTCGGTGATCCCCAGCACCGCGGCAACCCGGCGCCCGGTGAAACCCATCTCCGGCAGCGTCACCGCGGCCACGTTGCGCAGACCAGCATCGTCGCGGGGGTAGCTGAACAGCACCGTGGCACCGACCGCGATGAACACCCGCCCATCGACCTCGCTGCTGTGCAGGTCGCGCGGCGCGGGCATGCCCACCAGCATGGCCTGCACCGCCGCGCCGATCGTCATCCCACGATTCTACCTGAGTTTCAACACATTCCGCAGGGACACGCTGAACGAAACACGCAGGTCACAGCACTACGCAGCGCCTACTTGAGGAGGTCTGAGGCTGCGCCGCTCGGTGCCCGCTGCCGGCTACTCAGTCATGAGATTGCCGTCGAGATCAGAACCTTGCGTTTGCTGGCGGAGGCGGTGACGACCGATGGTGGCCGCGCGGGCGACCGGGCCGGATCAAGACAGATCATCGCCGAGACGGACGTGGGTCTCGAGTTGCTGCGTCGGCTCCTGCTTCTCGACGGCGTCGTCGGCCAAGCTGAGCTCTCCACCACCGAGCAGGAGGTGGTCCGCACCGGGCGGCTCGTCCCACGGAGGCGGGTCTCCGTGGGATTTCTCTCGAGCGGAGCGGTGGCACCTGGAGCCCCAGGCGCTTCGGGGGCGCTGGTCAGCCTCGTAGGGAAAGCGATCGGCGCCGCGGGACGTGGCGGGACAGTGCACGTGCAGGCCTTCGCCCAGCGGGGGCGGCACCTGACACTGAGCCGGAGCGGACCCCGGCAAGCCGGGAGAAGCAGGGGTACGCACGTAGCACGCAAGTAGCAGAGCCGTAGACACTCGTCGAATAGGAGAGGCCAATGCGCCGCAGGCACGGTCTGTCGAGCACCACCCACACCATGAGGCTGCTGTGGGTGGTGCTGACGGTACTGGCCGGCGTGCTGATTCCGCTGGTTGCGCAGCCGGCGAACGCGGCACCGTCCGCCGCGCTGACCCGCTACCCGTACCTCACCGACTCCATCCAGACCTCGACCACCGTCAACTGGGCCACCGATACCTCAGCAGCCACGGGCAGCCTGACGTGGGGACCACCCGGCAACTGCCTGGCCAATACCGTGCCGGCCACCAAGACGGCGATCACGGTCATCTCCCGCGCCGAGTACCAATGGGCCGCGACTGAATCGTCCTGGATTTTCTGGAGGCTGCGGTTGGTTGGTTGCCTCGGTTGTTGGTCGGCTGGGTTGATTGTGTCAGGGCTGGAGAAGCTCCTCGATGTTGATGGGCTCGCCGCAGCAGGGGGAGTGCCCGCCGCTGCCGAGGCGACGCATGAAGGTGCCGCAGTCTTCGCATCTTTGGGCGCCGAGGAGCCTGGTTTGGCACTCGGGGCATTCATAGATGGTGCTGGCCCGGCGGGATCGGGTGGGTGGGAGTTCGACGGCCGTCAGGGGCGGAGCGTGCCGCCGGCGCCAAGCGGCCTGGCGGCAGGCGTCGGAGCACCACTGCCGATTCCGGCCCGTGGGCAGCGGGGCGTCGCAGGCGCCGCAACGTGCCGTTACGATGTCGTTACGCGACGGGGTCATCCGGCCTGCTCCTGGCCGGCCCGCCAGGCCAGTTCGTACTCGGCCGGGGGCAGATACCCGATCGAGGAGTGCAGCCTGGTCGAGTTGTACCAGTGCACCCAGGAGGCGGTCTCCCGTTCGACTTCGGCCCGCCCGGTCCAGGACCGTGCTCGGCGGTGGATCAGCTCGGTCTTGTACAACCCGATGGTCGACTCCATCAGGGCGTTGTCCAGGGCGTCGCCGACCGAGCCGATGGAGCCGGCGATCCCCGCTTCGACGAGCGCGTCGGTGAACGCGATCGACGTGTACTGGCTGCCGGCATCGGAATGATGCACCAAGCCGGTTGCGGTGAAACGGGAGTCGGCCCGGCGGCGGGTGAACAGCGCCTGCTCGAGGGTCGACATCACCAGCGGCGTCGTCTTGGAGCTACTCACCCGCCAGCCGAGGATCCGCCGGGAGAACACGTCGGTCAGCAGCGCCATAGCAGAACCCGGCGAGCGTCCAGACGTAGGTGACCTCCGCGACCCACCACTGGTCCGGCCGGGTTGGGGTGTCCCAGGCCCGGTCGAGAAGGTCCGGGTGCCGCGGCACCCGCTCGTCGCCGCGCCTGGTCGTGGTCATGGTGTGCTCACCGCGTACGACGCCGGCGATGCCGGCGATCTTCATCAGCCTGGCGACCTGATCGCGGCCGACGTCATGCCCGGCGCGGCGCATCTCCCGCCACAGCTTGCGCACCCCGTAAACACTGCGGTTCACCCGGTACAGGTCCACCACAGCGTCGACGAGGTAGGCGTCGGCGAGTTCCGCCGCCGACACCCGGGTCTTCACCGCGGCGTAGTAGGTACTGGGGGCGATCTGCATGCCGTGCTCGGTCAGCACCCGGCAGATCGGCTCGACCCCGAAGCGGGCCCGGTAACCGTCGATGTAGGCGACGATCACTTGAGTCGGCGGTCGAGCTCCGCCTGAGCGAAAAACGCCGACGCTGTCTTGAGGATCTCATTCGCCCGACGCAACTCCGAGACCTCACGACGCAGCGCTTTCAACTCCGCTGACTCCTCACTCGTCACCCCCGCACGAGCACCACTGTCGACCTCCTCCCGCTCGATCCAGTTCCGCAGCGTGGCCTGGTTGATGTCCAGTACCGCCCCGACCTGACGGCGGGCGGCCACCATCGACTCACCACGGTCGCGGAGCCGGTCCTGATACATCCGCACCGCTCGGGCGCGGGTCTCCCCGTCGTACTTCCTTGATGCAGGCATCCCAGCAGTCTCCTTGCTGAATCAGAGCCTCCACCAGATCCAGGACGGTTCAACGTGGTCGAAGACAACCGCGGCCGCGGCCGCGGATCGTGTCGTCGCGGCCGACGCGGCGCCGCTCACCGGGGCACCCCGGCCTGCTCGCGCGGGCCGGGCACCAGGTCCACCGCGGCCCGCAGCCGCGCCGGGTCCGGATGCAGATACACCTGAGAGGAGGACACCGAGGCGTGACCGAGCAGGTCGGCGACCACGTCGAGACCGCAGCCGGCATCAGCGGCGTTGCTACCGAAGGCGTGCCGCAGTTGGTGCGGACGCAACGCCTGCGCCAGCCCGGCCCGTCGCGAGGCACCGGCGAGCAGCTCACCGATCGCGTCCGGGCGCATCGGCGCACCGAGCGGAGCCCGGAACAGGTTCACCAGCACGAAATCACCGTCCGCAGCCTGCGGCACACTCATCCGCTCGAACACGTAGGTGTCGAATGCCTGCACGGTGAGGACGTCCAACGGCACGCTGCGCTGCCGGCGCGACTTCGCCCACGCCCCGTTCGGATTGCCCTCACGACGCAGCACATGCAGATGCGCCCGAGCGACCCCGCAACCCAACGCTCCGGAGTCGGCGAGCAGGTGCACGTCGCTACGACGCAGCCCGCACACCTCGCCGCGGCGCAACCCGGCCCGGGCCATCAGCAACACGATCAGCCGGTCCCGCGCCGAACGGCAGGCGTGCAGCACGGCGACGATGTCAATGTCACTGGCCCGCTCGACCGGACGTTCCGGCTCATGCAGGCGGTGCCGGGCCCGCATCCGCCACGACATCCGCCCGTCGCCGTCGCGGGCAGCCTCGGGCAGGTCTCGGTCCCCGGCCACCTCATACAACAGCGCGAGCAGATGCCCGCCCGCCTGCCCGACGACGACCGCATGCACCACCATCTCGCGCACCGCGCTCAGCACGCCGTTGACCCGCCGGGCCCCGCGCACCGGGACGCTGCCCGGCCCGGCCAGCACCGCCGTGGCAGTCTCCCCGCCCGAGGCGGACAGCCCTGCATAGGTCAACCACGTCATGAACAGCGCCAGCTGTTCGGCCCCGGCCTGCCAGCTGCGCCCGGTCCGCGCGCACCAGCGCAGGAACAACGCGATCGAGTTCGCGTAACTCTTCGTCGTCGACTCCGCACCATCGCGGCCGAAACGCACATGCCGCAGGAAACCGTCAGCGACCGGCACGACAGCCAGGTCCTCGTCCAGCACAGTCCAGTACCTCGCGCCGGACGGCAACCTCACTGGGAACGCCCGCATCCTTCGATCCTCCCGATCACATCGTGGGCCCGTGAACAACTACCAGCCACGAGCACCACACCCCGGGAGACCCGCCGTGAAACCCCAGCAACACGACGTTCAAGCAACGTCATGCAACACCCAGCTGACCCCTGGAGAAGACGCCAGTGTTCCGCAAGACCTCGACCATGGCCCAGGTCCAGAAGCCGCGGTGTTCCTCGAAGGTCAGATCGCGGCGCCGTCCGTCCTCGGGGTTCTCCGCCCAGATCCGGCCGGTGGTCGGGCTGCTCATCACAGAGCGGCGCAGCGTCTGCCCGCCGGCGGTGAACAGCTCACCCGGCGTCGCGCTGAGCGCGGTGGCGAGCAGTTCGGCCGTGCGGCAGCGTTCGGTATCCACCCAAGCCACCAGGGCGGGCAGCACGGGGAGGCGTTCGCGGGTGCGCTGGTCCATGCGGGACTTGCGCTGCGTGCGGTGCTTCTTGTGCGAGGCGTCGCTGGCGCTGACCGGTGACCGCACCGCCCATGGCCCCCACCGGGCCGGGTCGTCGTCGGCCCACTCGGCGATATCGAGGTAGAACGAGCGGACCGCGCTGAGCACGCTAAGCCCGTCCAGCCGTGGCGAGACCGTCACGGCCGTGCCGGCGCTGCTCGTCGTCGTCTTCGTCCGCGTCATCACCCGTTGCTTCCACGCGGCCACGACGTCGCGGGGCAGCTTGAGCGAGTCGATGCCCGGGTGGTGGGCCTCCAGGTCGGCCCAGAACAGCTTGCCGAGCAGGTAGGCGAAGCGTTGCAGCGAAGAGAAGTCCACCGACGGCTCACGCTCGCGCAGGTAGTCGACCAGCAGGTCGCGCACCGGCCGGCACCGGATGCCGTAGCGGTCGATCAACTGCCCGCAGCTCGGCCGGCCACGGCCGGTGAACACCTGGAACGAGGCGGGCGCGTCGGCGCCGAGCCGGCCGTGGGTGCGCAGCAGTTGGTAGAACAGCGGGCTGTGCGTGTGCGCGTCGCCGCGGCCGTGTGTGCGGGCGACGTCGAGAAGTTCAACGCAGTCCCCGACGTTGATGTCGGCCACCACGCCGCCTTTGGCGGCCATGATCACCGCGATCCGGGTCAGCGCCTGCTGCCCGGCCTGCAACCCGACCGCCCCGACCGAGCACAGCCTCGCCAACTCGTCGAAGGCGGCGCTGTCGCGGGTTCGGCCCATCTCCTCGGCCAAGCCGCGGCGAGCCGGCGCGTAGCTGAGCAGCCACGGCAAACCAGGCCGCACGACGTCGGCGCAGACGAGGACCAGCAGCCCGGGCGCCAGCCGCGCTGACACGCTGGTGGAGGCGCCCGCTGCGGGACTCGCCAATTCCCGCCAGTCCAGATGCGCTTCGGCGCCGCTGGCCTGCCAGCGTTGCTGCCAAGTGGCGCCCGGCTGGGTCTGCAGCCAGTTCAGCACCGCGAGCACGGCCAGGCGCCGGGTCTGTTGACTGAGCCGGTGCGGCAGCGTGAACGGCTCGGCCAGTACCCGGGCGAGCACATCACCACGGCCGGCCTCGGTCGACGGCCACGACGCGGCGACCGGGCGGGGTGGGAACCGCCGCACCAACTGCGCTCCCGTCAGCGCCGGCCCGCTCGACGTCGAGGCCTCAGACGCGGGAGCCTCGGCCGTGGGCGACACGGCGCCCGCCCGCCGATCGGTGATCGCGCCGGTCACGGCGCGGCCTGCCCGAACAGCACGTCCAGGCTCTCCGGCCGGTAACCTTCGCTCGCCACCACCGGCGCCGGGTCGCCGTTACGTTGCCGGGCGTGGAAGGCGAGCATCCCGGCGATCACGTCTTCGGTAACCGGGTTCAGATACGGGTGCGGCTCCGCTGGAGTGACGTAGCAAAGGGTGGTTTGTACGGTTCGCCCTGATGCTGGCGCCTGTTGGTCGGGGGTGTGACGGCTATGGCCGGTTCTTGGGTCGCTGGTGGTGCCCTTCGGCTTGTTCCAGCGCGTGCAGGGAGGCGATCTCCAGTTTGGCGGCGAGGTCTTTGAGCCGCCGCGCGTTGTCGAACCAGGGCTGGTAGCGGGCCAGCTGTTGTGGGCTGAGGTAGCGGCTGACGGTCTTGCCGGCCACGGTGCGGGTCCACTGGATGTAGGGGCCGTGCAGGGCGGGTGGGTCGCCTTGGCAGGCGCACCGCCGTTTGCCGCAGCGCATGTAGCGGACGGCGACGCTGCCTGGTAGCAGCCCGTCGATGTCGGCGAGCTCGGCGGCCAGCGCCGTTCGGGTGGCCTGGAAGGGCAGCTTCGGCGTGTCGGCGTCCATTGCGCTCCTGTGCTGGCTCGCGGTCCGCATCATGCCTCTCAGAACGTGTTGGGAAAGCGCTCGGCGCGCCTGCGTGACTGCGGTGGCCGGTGTGATCAATGTGAAGTATGCGATCTTCTTCCCCGGCCCGATATCCCTCGGATTTGACCGATGAGCAGTGGGCGCTGATCGAGCCGATGGTTCCGGTGCGCGGTGGTGGCCGGCCGGCGATCCACCCACGTCGGCGGATCGTTGAGGCGATCCTGTACGTGAACCGGACGGGGTGCTCGTGGCGGCAGTTGCCGCACGACTTCCCGCCGTGGGACACCGTGTACTGGTACTTCAAGCGGTGGAACGCCGAGGGCTCCACCGACCGGATCCACGACGCGCTGCGGGCTGCGGCCCGCGACGCCGCCGGCCGGGACCCGTTGGCCTCGGCGGGGATTGTGGATGCCCAGTCGGTGAAGGGCGCCGACACCGTCGGCCGGGACTCCCGCGGCTTCGACGCGGGCAAGAAGGTCAACGGCCGCAAGCGTCATGTCGTCGTGGACACGATCGGCCTGCTGGTAGTGGTGCTGGTCACCGCGGCCAGCGTGCAGGACCGCGACGGCGGCCGGCTGGTGTTGGACAAGGCCCGGATGGCGATGCCCTCGATCGTGCTGGTGTGGGCCGATGGCGGTTACGCCGGGCGGTGTGTGGAGTTTGCCCGCCGGATGCTGGCGGGTCACCCTGCAGATCGTGAGGAAGTCCGAGGGCCAGCGCACGTTCGAGGTCCTGCCCCGCCGTTGGGTGGTCGAGCGCACCCTGTCCTGGCTGGTGCGCTGCCGCCGCCTGGACCGCGACTACGAACGGCTACCCTCCCACGCCGAGGCCATGGTCAGATGGGCCATGATCGGGCTGATGACCCGACGGCTCGCGCCGTCACCTGGCCGCCGCCCATGGCAGCCTGCCCAGGCCACATGATCCCTTTCCCAACACGTTCTCAGTGATCTTACGGCGCTGAAGCCGTAGGGCGCTGGGGAAGGGAGACTCCGATGTCCGAGGCCGCGCAGCCCCCCGACACGTTCGCCGCCAGCCGGGCGGCTTTCGCCGAGCTGGTGGCCTTCGCCGGCGGCACGCAGGCCGTCGCCCTGGACCATGCGGCGTTGGAGGAGCAGCTGAGCGCCCGCGGCCGGGAGCTGCTGCGTCAGCTCTACCAGGATCACCTGGAGCTGCGCGCCGACCGGGAGGTGCGGCTGGGTTCGGTCACCGACGCAGCCGGGGTCGCGCACCGGCGCGTCGAGGCCGACCATGAGCGCACCCTGGCCACCGTCTTCGGTCAGGTGAGTGTGCGCCGGTGCGCCTACCGCGCGTTGGGGGCGGCGAACCTGCACCCCGCGGACGCGGCGCTGAACCTGCCGGCGGAGAAGCACTCCCACGGGCTGCGTCGCCTCGCCGCGACCGAGGCGACCCGCGGCTCGTTCGCCGAGGCGGGTGCCGCGGCGGGCCGAACCACCGGGACGGCGCTGGGTAAGCGTCAGGTCGAGCAGCTCACCGTGCGCGCCGCCGCCGACGTCGCCGCCTTCTACACCACCCACCGTCGCCCGCCCCCGGGCGAGGAGGACCAACTGCTCGTGCTGCAGGGACCAACTGCTCGTGCTGCAGGTGGACGGTAAAGGCATCGTGATGCGCCCCGACGCGCTGCGCCCAGCGACCGCGAAAGCCGCCGAAACGGCCAGCCCGAAGCTGACCAGCCGGCTGTCGAAAGGGGAGAAGCGTTACCGCAAACGGATCGCCGAGGTCGGCGCGGTCGCCGACGTCACCCCGGCCGTGCGCGGTGTCGCGGACATCCTGCCCGCCACCGACGCCGAACGGGAGAACGTGACCGACGGTCCCACCGCGACCGGCAAATGGCTGACCGCCAGCGTCGTGGACGACGCCGCGACCGTCGTCGCCGCCACCTTCGACGAGGCGAGTCGCCGTGACCCCGACCACGCCCGCACCTGGGTCGCGCTCGTCGACGGGGCGAACCACCAGATCGAACGGATCAGCGCCGAAGCGACTGCCCGCCGGGTGCGCGTGCACATCCTCATCGACATCGTCCACGTCGTCGAATACCTGTCTGCGCCACGCGGCGCCCGGCTGCATCCCCCGCCCAGCGGGGAGAGATTGGAGGGAAATATCTCTGGGTCCGATGGCTTACCTGGACTTGAAAGGGAAAGGGGACCACAGCATGCCATTGACCAGTGGTCGTGCCCAGGTGTTTGGGGCGGCGCGCTGGGGGACCCGCGCGATATGGCGAAAGCTGGATTGCCTGAATCCCAATTTTCAGAAGGTGCAACTCGTACACCCGCCGGAAAGGCACCCGAAACCGGCGCCGTCCCCTGCGCGAGGTTCCAGAGGTGCCTGGCGCAACCCTCCGTGGGGCGGAGCGATGTCCAGTGAGGGCATTCAAGGAAATGAGTGGGACGCCTACGTCGCGCTATTACGTACAGCCGGGACGAACGTGGGATCGCCTAAGGGACGCGAGTCCTATGGCGACACAGTGCCCGTAGTAGTCGCAGGAGTAACGACCTGCCAGGGAGGGCGGGAAGGCCGTCCACAGGGCCAAGGGGCACAGGTGATTGGAAACCAAACAAGGCCAGGAGGCATGCGAAATGCAGAACGCCGAAGCGGTACTTGGTATCCTCCGTGAACGCGGCAGGAGGGGATTGCCGTGCAATGAACTGTATCGACAGTTGTTCAACCCGCAGATGTATCTGCTGGCCTACGGGCGCATCTACTCCAACCATGGGGCGATGACGCCTGGGGCCACTCAGGAAACCGCGGACGGTATGTCCATGGAGAAGATCGAGGGCATCATCGATGCCCTGCGTCACGAGCGCTACAGGTTTTCTCCGGTCCGCCGGACATACGTGCCGAAGAAGAACGGGAAGTTGCGCCCATTGGGGCTGCCAACATGGTCGGACAAGCTGCTCGGTGAGGTGATGCGCCTGCTGTTGGAGGCGTACTACGAGCCGCAGTTCTCCGACCGTTCCCACGGTTTCCGGCCGGGACGAGGCTGCCACACCGCGCTGCGGGAGGTCGCCGACCACTGGACCGGAACGACCTGGTTTATCGAAGGGGACATCTCCGACTGTTTCGGCAGTCTCGACCATTCGGTCCTGCTCACGATTCTGGCGGAGAAAATCCACGATAACCGTTTCCTGCGGCTGATGCGGAACATGCTCGAAGCCGGATACTTGGAGGACTGGAACTGGAACGCCACGCTCAGCGGCTGTCCGCAAGGCGGGGTGATCTCACCGGTCCTCTCAAACATCTATCTGCACAAGCTTGACCAATACGTCGAGACAGTCCTCATTCCGCAACACGCTCAAGGGGTGTGCAGGAAGCGCAACCCTGCATACATCAGGGTGAAAAGTCGTCTGGCATATGCGCGCAGGTGCGGGGACCGGGTGAAGGCCCGGGAACTGCGCCGACAGTTGCGCCGCCTTCCGGTTGGGGACCCACAGGATCCCGGCTACCGGCGGCTTCGTTACGCACGCTACGCCGACGATCATCTCCTGGGATTCATCGGACCAAAGGCCGAAGCCGAGGCCATCAAGGAACAGTTGGCGCAGTTCCTGCGCGATGAACTCGCCCTGGAACTGAACGCCGGAAAGACGCTGATCACGCACGCCTGCACCCGGGCAGCCAGATACCTCGGATACGAAATCATCGTGCAGCACGGCGACAGTAAGATCACCGCAGGCCAGCGGTCGGTCAACGGAAAGGTCGCGCTCCGGGTGCCACTCGATGTGATCAAGGCTAAACGCGCCCCCTACCTGCGACACGGAAAGCCGTGGCACAGGACGGCCATGCAGAACCTGGACGACTACGACATCGTCCAGGTGTATGGGGCCGAATACCGGGGCGTCGTCCAGTACTACCTGCTCGCGAACGACGTCTGGCGGTTCAACGCGCTGTGTTGGGACGCCCAGACGTCGATGCTCAAGACCCTGGCAGCCAAGCACCAGTCCTCGGTCGTGAGGCTCACGGCCAAGCTCACGGCCAAGATCTCCACGCCGCACGGACTGCGCACGTGCTTTGAGGCACGAGTCGAACGCATCCGCAAGCAGCCGCTGGTCGCACGGTTCGGCGGAATACCCCTGAAGCGGAACAGAGACGCAGTCCTCACCGACCAGGTCCCCAGACGGGTCGCCTACCCCCGCAAGGAGCTGACCACTCGGCTCCTGCGGAGCAGGTGCGAACTGTGCGAGCAAACCGGCAAGGTGCTCGTGCACCAGGTCCGCAAGCTCGCCAGCCTCGACAAGCCCGACCAGGGACAGTCCGCCTGGGCAGCCCTCATGGCCAGGAAACGGCGCAAGACCCTCGTGGTCTGCCACCCCTGCCATGAGGTCATCCACGACGGACACCGCGCCGCCAACACGGCGTAGATCACCGGAGAGCCACGTGCATCGAAAGATGCCCGCGTGGTTCGGAGGGGAGCCACGCGGAACAGGACCGGCCACACGCCGGCACCTCACCGCGTGGCTTACCCGGTGGAAAGCGACCTGGTGCCTCCACGCCGAAGGCGACCCAGCCGCCGAAGCCTGGGTGCACGACAAGGCCCGCGACGTCCTCGCCGGCAAGGCCCGCACCGTCGCCGCCACCATCCGGCGCACCGCCACCACCCGAGGGCTACCCGACACCGCGCGCAAAGGCGCCGACGACGCGGCCCGCTACCTGACCAACAAGGCGCCCTACCTCACCTACCCGACCGCGCTCGCCAACGGCTGGCCGATCGCCACCGGCGTCATCGAAGGCGCCTGCCGATTCCTGGTGGCAGACCGGCTCGACATCACCGGAGCCCGATGGGGACTCGACGGTGCAGAAGCCGTCCTGCAACTACGCGCGGTACGCGCCAACGGCGACTTCGAGGACTACTGGACCTTCCACCAAGCCCAAGAACGACAACGGGTCCACACCGCACGCTACGCCGACAACGTCATCCCCCTCGCGGCGTGACCGTCACTCCAGAAGAGCCGCACCGTGTGTCACGAACGCAGATAGGAGTCGATCATGTGTAGGTAGAAGCTTCTTGATGCGGTGCTGTACGAGAGATGAAGGTCTGGCCCTTCGGAGCCGCTCTGCGGGGTGGAGGCTCCAAACCGCCTCATGCTGCGTTGGCTGAAGACCGTCGTGGTGAGCGATGAGGAAAAGGCGTCCAGGAGACGTCAGGTGGGGATCGGGAAGACGACCGTTGTCGAAGCATCGAAACTCTTCAGATGACATCGAAACCGGAATGTGGTGTGTATTCCGGGATGAGCCAGGCGGGTGCCCGCTTATTGGCCTGGCGGTGTCCGGTGTGGAGGCGGCGTGAGTCCGGTCTGCTGCTCTCGTACGGAACGTGAGAAGGCGTGTCCCGACACTGCCGTGCATCAGCTGCGCGGCGACAGGGAGTGCCCCGGCGGCGCAGGTGACTCGGCCGTTCGGGGACGTGAGTACCGGCGCGGGGCACGCTGGCGGACTGGCTCGTAGGTAGCTATTCAGCAGGGTTCGGGGGTGGTGGTAGCCAGGCGCCGGTGGTGAACAGCTGGTTGAGCACGTCGAGGGTGTCCAGGCCCCATTTGGTGCCGGTGGACAGGTAGGACTGCACGACGGCGAAGTCGGCGATGCCGGCGAGGGTGCGCCAGCAGCCCCCGGAGGTCCGTTGTTGGATCTTGACCGGGCGGAGATCGCGCTCTGCTTGGTTGTTGGTGAAGGGCACGGCGAGATCGACCACGAAGCGCAGGATCATGTCTTCGTGGTCGCGGAAGCGTCGCGCCAGGGTGAGCGCGTCACGGGTCAGCGGTCCGGCTCGGGGGGTGTTGTCGGTGATGCCTTTGGCGGCCGCGCCGCGGTAGTGGTTGCGGATCCGCCGCAGTGTTTCCGGGGCCAGGGCGTCGTTGCCGGCGGCGCGGGCCGCGGTCGCGGTGTGGTGGGCGTCGGTGAGGGTGTCGGCCATCGCGGCCGCCCACACCTGCCCGTCGGGGTCGGCGGTGTGGAAGGCCCGCAGGTCGCGGGGCAGATGCGCGCCGCACCAGGCGTGGTGGGCGTCGATCAGATGCGTGTAGCCGGCGTAGCCGTCGCGCACGATCGTGCCGGCGTAGCCGTCCAGCACGCCGCCGGCGTCGATGTCGGTCTTGGCGCGCCCGCCGGTGTGCATGACGGTCAGGAACTCGGTGGCCGCGACGTGGACGTATTCCAGGCCGCCGTCGGCGCGGCCTGGGGTCTCATCGGCGTGCAGCACGCCGGCCTGGCGCAGCAGCGCCCGGACCCGGGGCAGAAACGTGTACTCCAGCAACGCGGCGGCCCGGTGCCGCACCGTGGCCATGAACCCGACGGAGACCGCCACGCCCACCAGGGAGCGCATCAGCCCGGCGGCGCGGGCCACCGGCAGATAGTGGGCGCACAGCAACTCCGCCGCCCGCGCCAACACCCCGGGCCCGTACTGCGCACGGGCCGGCGCGCACGCCGGTGAAGCGCCGGTCGCGGCGGCCCCGCAGCCCGGGCAGGTCCGCGTGAGGATCTGGTACTCGGTGACCCGCGGCGGGGGCGGCGGTGTCACGTCGGTGACCTGCCAGCGGATCACGCCGGTCACCGGCGCCTCGGAAAGGTCGGCCCCGCAGCCCGAACAGCACACCGGATCGCAGCGGATGATCTCGTCCGGATCCTCGACCAGCGGCATCGTCGAGCCCGGCTGCCCGGGCTGCTTACCGGGCTTGCGCCCGGAAGCCTTCCGGGACGAGCGCCGCGGCGGCTTGCGGTAGGGCCATCCGAGGACGGCGGCTTGCTCGAGGTCGACGAATCGGCGCCCAGCTGCCGCTCCAACTCCGCGATCCGCACGGCCTGCCCCTCCACCACCCGCCGCAGCTCGGCGTTCGCCGCCCGCAGCTCGGCGTTCGCCGACTGCAGATCGCTTACCAGCGCATGCAGATCCTCCGCCGAGGCGGACGGCGACGCGGACGGGCTTGCGGGCACCAACCCATGATCACAACAGCGACAGCAAGATCAAGCCGACACGCTCACGAAAGGCGCACCAAACCATCCCGACCAGCAGGAACCGCCGCCCTCAGCGGTCGACCAGCGGCCGACCCTGCTGAATAGCTACGCTCGTAGGTGCGCCGGGATAAACCGGCATGGAGGAGGAGATGGAAGAGCTCTACGTCGAAGGAGTAGCGACCCACGACGGCCCTGAACCGTGCGTCGGTGTTCGTGAGGGCACCGGCGAAGCGTCGGGAGGGGCACGTGCAGGCCGGGCTATTGAGCCGCGTAATCACAGAGTTCGGGGTGCCGACGCTGTCTACGGAAGCGGAAGGCAACACCGCCGGCAGCGCTATCGCGAGTTGCTGGTGGGCCCCGCGCGGTCAGAGAACCAGGGCATGTACGGAACCTTCATGCGCGAGAACCGGGAGGTCCCGCGTCCGCCCGTCCGGGTGATCACCGGGCGGGCCGCTCAGGGAACGCTGAGGCGGTACGCCTGAGATGCACGGACACGGGAAGTCAGATGGGTGCGTAGTACCTGCGAAGCTGCCGAACAACGCCGCGCATGCGGTTGCGGAGGCGGTGGAGGGAAGGCGCCCAGCCGAGGGGAACACGGACAGGCCGACACGTACCGGACACAGTGCCGGGCAGTGCGTGCCAAGCGGGCTGGACCGTGTGCGCGAGGCAGCGCGAAGGGATAAGCAAGCACGGTTCACCGCATTGCTGCATCACGTCGACGTTGACCGGCTTCGGGCGGCGTATCGGGGGATCAACCCGAAGGCCGCGCCGGGGATCGATCGAGTGACGTGGGACGCCTACGGGCAGGATCTACGGGTCAATCTCGAAGACCTGCTCCGCCGCGTGCACAGCGGTGCCTACCGGACAGGGGGTCGGCAAAGTCGTGATCTTGGGCGTGTCGGTGGGTGACACGCCGGTGATGGTGTAGTAGCCGGGCGGACACGGCACCGCTGGTGATCATGAAGGGTCTTTACGCCATCGTGATCCTCGGAGCGTGTGCCGTGCCCGCATCTGCATTGTCGCTGATCTGCTCTACCGCCACGCGCAGTGCCGACTGCGAGGTGTTCGCTGGTGAGGACGTCCCTGCTGACCTGCTGGCAGCGTTGCGGGCGATCACGGATCCGCGGTGTCGGCGTGGCGTGCGGCATCCATTGGTCGCGGTGCTGGGGCCTGCGGTGTGCGCGGTGCTGGCCGGCGCCCGCTCCTACGTGGCGATCGCCGAGTGGGCGCACGATCTGCCCGCCGGCGTGCGCGAGCGGCTGGGGATCGAACGCGATCCGCCGAGCGAGTCGGCGTTTCGGCGGGTGCTGCAGGCCATCGATCCGCACCTGCTGGACCGCACGATCTGTAGCTGGCTCGCCTCTCGCGCGGGGACGGCCGAGCCGTCGAACTGGCCGGGGCGGCGGTGGCGGGCGATCGCGATCGACGGCAAGACCGCCCGTGGCGCCCGGGTCGGTGATGGCCGTGCGGTGCACCTGCTCGCCGCGCTCGAACACGCCGGCGGGGTGGTGCTGGGCCAGCGTGTCGTGGACGGCAAGACCAACGAGATCACCGAGTTCGCGCCGCTGCTGGACGGCATCGACATCACCGACACGATCGTCACCGCCGACGCGCTGCACACTCAGCGTCAGCACGCCGAGTACCTGATCGGCCGCGGCGCGCACTACCTGTTGACTGTGAAGGCGAACCAGCCCAAGCTCCACGCCCAACTCCGGGCACTGCCGTGGCGTGAAGTCCCGGCCCTCGACATCGTCCGCGGCAAGGGCCACGGCCGAGCCGAGACACGCATCGCGAAGATCACTGCCGTGTCGGCCGGCCTCGGGTTCCCGCACGCGACCACCGCGATCCAGATCACCCGCCGCCGACGGCCACCGAGCGGCAAACGGTGGAAGACCGAGACCGTCTACGCGATCAGTGACCTCGACCAGAGCCAGATCCGCCCCGACGAGTTCGCCGACATCGCCCGCGGACACTGGCACATCGAAAACCGGCTGCACTGGGTCCGCGACGTCACCTTCGCCGAAGACAGCTCGCAGATCCGCACCGGACACGGCCCAGCAGTGATGGCCTCCCTGCGTAACCTCGCCATCAGCGTCCACCGTCATCACGGCGCGACCAACATCGCCGCCGCGACCCGCCACGTATCCCGACATCCCAGCCGCGTCTTACCGCTGCTGCTACAAGTCAAGATCAACACGAGTTAGATAACGGGCAGATCAAGAATGCCGAGGCCCTGGCCTACCGGACGAGACCTTCCCGCCGCGTGTACATACCGAAGCCGGACGGGCGGCAGCGTCCGCTCGGGATCGCCGTGTTGGAGGACAAGATTCTCCAACGCGCGGTGGTGGAGGTGTTGAACGCGGTATACGAGGAGGACTTTCTCGGTTTTTCGTACGGGTTTAGCCTCAATCCGTGGAAGCTGTAGCGGATTGGTGATGTCCTGCGTCGGCGCGGTGACGTGGAAAGTGCCTACCGGGCTGGAAAAATCGGGGTGTCTGACGTCCTGATCTTTCCCGGCGCGGGAGGCACTTTCAGTGAAACTATCGCACATCTGGTCGCGGGCAACTGTCGGCTTCGACGACGGCGGGTTGGTATCGCTGGCCGGGTTGGCGCCGGTGATGGCGTTGGCGGAGCGGGCCGGGCTGTCGGAGCTGATCGAGGAGAAGGTAGACCTGGGGGCTACCCGGGTGAGTTCGGCGGGGGTGAACCCGGCCGGGAAGTTGACCACGGTCGTCGCGGGGATGGCTGCCGGCGCGGACTGTATCGATGATCTCGGAGTGGTGCGTACCGGGGGGATGGCGAAGTTGTTCGGCGGGGTGTACGCGCCGGCCACGCTCGGGCAGTTCCTGCGGGAGTTCACCCACGGCCATGTCGCCCAGTTGACGGCGGTGGCCCGGGCGCATCTGGTGCGGCTGGTGGGGTGCACTGGGCTGCTGCCGGGTGTGGCCGAGCAGGCCTACGTCGATATCGACTCGCTGCTGCGCCCGGTCTACGGCCACGCCAAGCAGGGCGCCAGCTACGGGCATACGAAGGTCGCCGGGCGGCAGGTGCTGCGGAAGGGACTCTCACCGTTGGCTACCACGATCAGCACCGGGCCGGGGGCGCCGATCGTGGCCGGGATCCGGCTCCGCGCCGGGCGGGCCGGCTCCGGGAAGAACGCCGCCTCGATGGTCCGTGAGGCGATCACGACCGCCCGGGCCGCCGGAGCGTCCGGGCGGATCCTGGTCCGCGGGGACGCCGCCTACGGCAGCGCCGCCGTGGTGGCCGCGTGTGTCAAGGCGGAGGTGCAGTTCTCCCTTGTCCTGACCAAGAACGCGGCGGTCAACCGGGCGATCGCCGCGATCCCCGCCGACGCGTGGACCCCGGTGCGTTATCCGGGCGCGGTGGCCGACCCGGACACCGGTGAGTTGACCTCCGACGCCGAAGTCGCCGAGGTGCCCTTCACCGCGTTCGCCTCCACCCGCACCCCGGTCACCGCCCGCCTCGTCGTCCGCCGGGTCCGCGACGCGAACCACCAGGACCCGCTGTTCCCGGTCTGGCGGCATCACCCGTTCTTCACCAACAGCAGCGAGGACACCGTCACCGCCGACCTCACCCACCGCAAACACGCCATCATCGAAACCGTCTTCGCCGACCTAATCGACGGCCCCCTCGCTCACCTGCCCTCCGGGCTTTTCGCGTCCAACGCCGCCTGGACCGTGTGCGCGATGATGACCCACAACCTGCTCCGCGCCGCCGGCACGCTCGCCAGCCCAACCCACGCCCGGGTCCGCGGCGCCACACTGCGACGCCACCTCATCCACGTGCCGGCACGACTCGCCCGGCCACAACGACGAGCCGTGATACACCTGCCCACCCACTGGCCCTGGCAACAGCCATGGAAAGCCCTCTGGGACCGAGTGCTGCCTATCCCCCCACCCCGAACGGCATAACCGACAACCGCCGGCTACCGGCCCAACCGAAAGACCACGGAGAAGCTGGCAGACCAGCAGGACACACACGTCCCCGATCCGCCAACGACAGCCAGCCGCCAGAGAAGATCATCCGGGCAAGCCACCCCAGCCGCTCCACGGATCCAGGTTTTAGGCCCGGGCGCGGTCCGCATGATGCGTTGGACGCGCTTGCGGTCGGGATATCCGAACGGAAGGTGAACTGGGTGCTCGACGCTGATGTCAGCGACTTCTTCACCAGGCTTGATCATTCTTGGTTGAAGAAGTTTCTCGAGCATCGCATTGCGGATAAACGAGTCCTGCGGCTGATCGATAAGTGGCTGGCTGCGGGGGTCGTCGAGGATGGGAACTGGTCGGAGACGCCCGAGGGATCACCGCAGGGGGCATCGGCTTCACCGCTGCTCGCTAACGTGTACCTCCACCACGTCTTCGACTTGTGGGCTCGGCACTGGAGGAGTCGGCTCGCCCGGGGCGACGTGATCGTCACTAGGTTCGCCGACGACTTCGTGGTCGGTTTTCAGTACCTCGATGATGCGAGACAGTTCCTGAGCGAGCTTCGTGAACGGTTTGCGAAGTTCAATCTGGAGCTGCACCCGGACAAGACCCGGCTGATCGAGTTCGGCCGTTTCGCGGCGCAGAACCGTCGAAAGCGCGGGCTCGGTAAACCGGAGACGTTCGAGTTCTTGGGTTTTACCCACCTGTGTGGGAAGACCCACAACGGGCGTTTCTGGCTCCGTCGCATCACCATCAAAAAGAGGATGACGGCAAAGCTGAAGCAGTTGAAGGTTGAGCTTCGGCGGCGCCGACACTGGCCCATTCCCGAGCAGGGTCGCTGGCTGGCGAGTGTAGTGAGGGGCCACCTCAACTACTACGCCGTGCCAGGCAACATCGACGCGGTCACGGCCTTCCGTGACCAGGTACGGCGGCACTGGTTCGGGACGCTTCGGCGTCGCAGCCAGCGTCACCGAATGACTTGGGATCGGTACGACCGGATCGCTGCGACATGGTTGCCTCCTGCCCGCATCGTGCGCCCCTACCCGAGTGCCGCACTCGCCGCCAGGACCCGAGGCAGGAGCCCAGTGCGGTAATTCCGCACGCTGGGATCTGTGCGGGGGGCCGCCCGCAAGGGCGGTCCCTACCGCGATTGTGCGCCGGGCGGCGCGTGGAACTAGCTGGTGAAAGTCCAGCCGGACCGGCCCCAAGCGGGGTCCGTAGCCAAAGGCGGGGGTAATGCCTCGCCGGGCGTGGCAGGAGGGAGCGCCGCGATGATCGTGTCTGGTCATCGGGGGGTTGCTGCTGGTCACGCAGGACAGGGCGCCCATCGTGAGGTGGGGTCTGAAGGGTTTGCGGCAAAGCGTCGGGCCGTAGCCGATATTGGCGAACCGGTCGGCCAAGTTCAGGTGATACCGAGCCGGCACTATGGCGGCGAAGGAAATACTTGGGGTGCCTGGGCGCAACAAGGTGTGTGCGGGCGGCACGACGCGAAAGTTCCATGCGTTACCCCGGGAGGTCTCGTACGGTCCCGCCCGACGGGGCCGGGTAGGTGGGCGTATAAGCCGGAAGGTGAAGTCGCCGCCGATGCCGTGCGAGAAGTCGGAGTGACCCGCGGTACTGGTGAACCGAGGACCAACAGAAACCTCGGGACCGTCCCCGGTGAGGGGCGGCGGCCGGTGATCCAAAAGACGCCGAGTCCGGGGAAGGGGTCACGCTGGGAATGGCGATTGGCCGACGGGGGCGGGCGAGTACGTGACGACGGACTGATGGTTGCTGCGGCAATGACCGAGGCGTCGTCACCGAGGACACCCGTGATCGTCTGGCCAGGAGCCAGGTAGGACAGCCGAGCATGACAGTGGAGCACAAGGCGCACTCGCTGATCGGCCGGGTCTACGACCGGCGCAACCTGGCGCGTGCCTGGCAGAAGGTGAAGAAGAACAAGGGGTCGGGCGGGGTCGATGGGGTGACCATCGAGCGGTTCGAGACGAGCCGTGACCACTACCTGGGCCTCCTGCACGAGCAGTTGAAGACGGGTCGCTACCGGCCACGGCCGGTGCTCCGGGTGGAGATCGACAAGCCAGGGTCTGCGGCCAAGCGCCCGCTCGGTATCCCGACCCTGATGGACCGGGTCTGCCAGCAGGCGCTGGTGCAGGTGCTGGCTCCGATCTTCGAGCCGACGTTCGCGGAGGCGAGTTTCGGCTTCCGACCCGGGCGCTCGGCGCACATGGCCCTTCGGCGGGTCTGGTCACAGCTGCAGGCAGGCGGGGTCTGGATCGTGGACGCCGACCTGGCGGACTTCTTCGGCACGCTGCCGCACGAAGGGTTGATCGACCGGCTCGCCGACCGGGTGGCCGACGGCAAGGTGTTGGGTCTGGTCCGCCAGATGCTCACTGCCGGAGTGCTCCGCGACGGCGTGGTGGAGAGCACGGTAGCCGGGACCCCGCAGGGCGGGGTGGTGACTCCTCCAACGCAGTTGGCAATCCGGCCGTGTTTCGCCCTCCGAGTCGGTTCCGGCCGGGTTGTCCATGCGGCTGGGGGTGTTGCTGCGGGTCGGGATGGAGTGCCGAATGATGATCTTGTCGGGGCTGATGAGGACGTCTTTGACGAGCAGTCGCAGGACACGCTGGCGTTCGCTGACGGTCGCGGTGGCCGTTTTGGCGCGCAGTCCGGTGAGGAAGCCTTCGAGGTCGTCGGCGAGTTTGAGGTAGACCTCCCGGTCGGCGAGTTGGCTGTCGAGGGCGTCGATCTGGTGGCGCAGGCTGGTCTCGCGGGACCGCAGCTCAGGCATCCGGGAGCGGAGTTCGTCGAGGGAGATCAGCTCTTCTTGGAAGGCGCCGATGAGTCGGGTGATTGCCGTGGCCGCCTTGGCCAGTGCGGCGTCGAGACGTTGGCGCTGGGCGGTGGCGGGGTCGGCGGTGCGGACCTGGTCGAGTCGCTTGTCGATCTCGGTGCGGATCAGGGCCGGGTCGGCGAGCAGGTGGCTGACGTGGTCCCAGACGACGGTGTCGAGGTAGTCGGCGCGGACCGGCTTGTTGGCGCAGACCCGGCCGTGCTCGTGGCGGTAGTCATCCGAGCCGAGGCAGCGGTAGTAGTAGATCTTCTTGTTGGTGGTGCGGGTCGAGGTGCGGTAGTAGGCGTATCCGCAGCTGCCGCACGCGCAGATGCCTTGCAGCAGCGAGGGATCCTTGGTGTTGCGGGCGGCGTAGCGTTTGTTGTCCGCCAGCCGCTGCTGGGCCCGCTGCCAGGTGCCCGCGTCGACCAGTGCCGGGACCGGTATCTCCAGCCACTCCTCGCGGGGCCGGTCGGCCACGGTGTAGCTGCGGGGGGTGGTGCGGCCGGCGAGCCGGGCGGTCCGGTTCAGCCCGGCGGTCGCCTCGGTGCGCGTCGTCTTGCCGAAACAGGCCCGGCCGGCGTAGGCGGGGTTGCGCAGCATCGCCCAGAGGACCGATCGGTCCCAGCGGGTTTTGCCGGTGCGGGTGGCCACGCCCAGCGCGGTGAGCCAGCGAGTCAGCTCGCCGATCGCGACCCCGCCGCCGGCGTAGCGGGCGAACAGCTCCGCGACGATCGCCGCCTCGTGCGGCACGATCTCATAGCGTGCCTCGGCGTGGTCGCTCTTGCGGACGTACCGGTAGCCGAACGGGGCACCGGAGAGGACGTTGACCGTCCCGGCCTTGGCCCGGTGGGTCTTGCCGCGGCGGGTCCGTTCCAGGATCTGGGCCCGCTCGTACTCGGCGATCATCCCCTGGAACTGCACCAGCAGGGCGTCTTCCGGGCTGTCGCTGCGCGGGCCCTTGACGAACACCACCGCCGTGCCGGCCCTAGCGAACTCCTCGATCAGCAGCGCCTGGTAGGCGTACTTGCGGGCCAGCCGGTCCGGGGAGTACACCAGCAGCACGTCGACCGGGACCTGGCAGACCAGGTCCCGCAGCCGCTCCAGAGCTGGGCGGACCAGGCTCGCCCCGGAATGGCCGTCGTCGCAGAACATCCACTGCTCAGGCACGTCCAGACCCAGCTGCTCGGCGTGGACGCGCAGCGCCGCGGTCTGGGATCCGATCGTCTCCTGCTCCTTCTGCCGGGCCGAGGACACCCGGGCGTAGATCGCTGCGTTGCTCATCGGCACAGCTCACTTCCTGACCGGACCGCACGGCGCGGGCCGGTCGTTCGGGGACAAGGATGCGGTAGGCCGCCGACATTTCCGCGGCCTGCAGGCGGTCGAAGACGAACTCGGTGTCGACCACCCGTCCGGTCACCGCCGCGGATGGTCTCTGTGGGCCCGTGCCAGGAACTCCTCCAACGCCTGCCCGACGACCGCGGACAACGTCCGCCCCGAGGCGGCGGCGTGCCCGCGGATCCGGGCAACCAGCGGCACCGGCAGCCGGACGGTGAACACCGCCGCCGGGGCTGGCACCTGCACCCGCCCATCGCGGCCGGCGCGCTCCACGTATCGGTGCGCCTGCCGTGGTGAGCAGTCGAACCGCTCGGCGAGCCGCCGCGCGGCCTCGGCAACCGGAACCCCCGCCGACAGCAGATCGGCTGCGGCGTTGACCCGCTCGGCGAACTCCTCGCCGCCAGCGCGCGTCCGGCCCGCGGAGCCACCACCACCGCGCATGTCACTAACGTACTACGCGACATGTCACACACTCCGTGCGACACGCCGCGGTCGCTCCACTCGGCGGTAACTCAGCGACACCTCGAAACAGAAGTTGCCCACTGCGTTGGAGGAGTCGCCAGCCCGTTGCTGTCGAACATCTATCTGCATGTGTTCGACGAGGCGATGGCGCGGGCCGGGTTCGCCCTGACGAGGTATGCCGACGACTGGGTGATCATCGCGAGGTCGCGGTCGGAAGCGGAGCGGGCGCTGGCGAGCGCCCGTGCGGTGCTGGAGGGAGAACTGGGGCTTCGGGTGCATCCGGAGAAGACCCGCATCGTCCACATCAGCCAGGGCTTTGAGTTCCTGGGCTACAAGATCAAGCGCGGCAAGGGGCTGCGGTACAAGATCGGGGGACCGGCCTTGTTCGCCTACCCGCGCCAGCGTTCGATCGACCGGTTCAAGGACAAGGTGCGCGCGGCGACGACCCGGCGCAACCCGAAGACCTTGGCCGGGGTGTTGGATGAACTCAACCCGATCATCCGCGGGTGGGGCATGTATTACCGGCGGGCGCATGTGCGCCGGTTGTTCCTCCGGCTCAACGGATGGATCGTGCGGCGGATCTGGAGTTGGCGGTTCAAGCGGTGGCGGAACGCCGGATGGCGAACGCTGCCCGAGCGTCGGCTCTACGGGGAACTCGGGCTGGTCAACCTCCTCCAACTGATTCCGAGCATGCAGAGCTACTACCGCCAGAAGGGCTATACCCGGTGAGAGCCGCCTGCGGGAAAACTGCACGGGCGGTTCGGAAGGGCGGGCGGAGGCAGCGGACGTGCGCGTCTGCCACCTCCCCCGACCCGACAGTGCTGAAGCCCCTGTAATGGGGGTGGAGCGAAGGGGCCGGGTTGTTCGTGATTTCGTCTGTTTGATCAACCGGAGTTCCGGGAGGAATCAGGTGGAGAAGTTGAAGTCGTCTGGCAAGTCGTTCGACATCTCGAAACAGGAGGTGTGGGACGCCTGGCTCAAGGTGAAGGGGAACCAGGGTGGGCCGGGGGTGGATGGGCAGTCGCTGGAGGCGTTCGAGGCGGATCTGAAGAACAACTTGTATCGGATCTGGAATCGGATGTCGTCGGGGACCTACTTTCCGCCGCCGGTGAAGGCGGTGGAAATCGCCAAGCCGCACGGACCGGGTACCAGAATCTTAGGGGTGCCCACCGTCGGCGATCGGGTGGCTCAGACGGTGGCGGCGGCCAGGCTGGAAGCGCGAGTGGAGCCGGTGTTTCATTCGGACTCCTTCGGCTACCGGCCCAAACGGTCGGCGCTGGATGCGGTTGGGGCCTGCCGTCGACGATGTTGGGAGTATGACTGGGCGATCGATTTGGATGTCCGGAAGTTCTTCGACACCGTTCGGTGGGACCTGATCGTCAAGGCCGTCGAAGCACACACCGATTCCCGCTGGGTGGTGTTGTACGTGAAGCGGTGGCTGGCCGCCGACGTGCAGCAGCCCGACGGGTCCTTGCGGAAACGGGATCGGGGAACCCCACAGGGTTCCGCGATCTCGCCCGTGCTGACGAATCTGTTCATGCACTATGCGTTTGATGCGTGGCTGGCTCGGGAGTTCCCGACGGTCGCGTTCGAGCGCTACGCCGATGATGCGGTGGTGCATTGCACCACCGCATGGCAGGCCAGGAGGGTGCTGGCCGCGTTGCATGAGCGGATGGCCGAGGTCGGGTTGGAGCTGCATCCCGACAAGACGAAGATTGTGTACTGCAAGGACAGCAACCGGCGTGGTGATTTCGAGAACACGGCGTTCACGTTCCTGGGCTACACGTTCCGGCCTCGTCACGCACGGCGAGCGGACGGAGTGCAGTTCCTGTGCTTCCTTCCGGCGATCAGCAAGGACGCCCTGAAGAAGATCGGGAAGCGGGTACGGTCCTGGAGACTGCACCGGCGGACCGGCAGCAGCGCCGAAGACCTCGCCCGCATGATCAATCCGGTGGTGAGGGGGGGTGGATGGCCTACTACGGCGCCTTCTACCGTTCGGCGCTGTATCCCGTGCTCCATCGCATCAACACCTACCTGCTGCGGTGGATCATGAACAAGTACAAGAAGCTCCGCACCTGGAAGAAAGCGATCCAGTCGATGAGCCGCGCGGCGGTGTCACAGCCGCGGTACTTCGCACACTGGGCCTGGGCGAAACCGGCTGCCAGATGATACCCAACACGGTCGTAAGTAACTGGACTTCGTGGTCGTTTCTTGGGATAATGATGTGTGCGCGAGAACGATGGCCGGAAGTTGGATCACGCGACGTTGGAGCAGCTGCGTTTGCGGGCGGTGGAGGCGGTTGAGTCGGGGATGCATCCGGAGGATGTGGCGGCCGCGATGGGGATGCGGCGGAGCACGGTGTATGGGTGGTTGGCGAAGTGCCGGGAAGGCGGCAAGGAGGCGCTGCGGGCGCGGCCGGTGCCGGGCCGTCCGCCGAAGCTGAGCGGTGAGCAGATGCGCCGGGTGTACACGCTGGTCTGTGGGGTTGATCCGCGGCAGCTGCAGTTCGAGTTCGCGTTGTGGACCCGGGATCTGGTCCGGCAGTTGATCCGCCGGGAGTTCGGGGTGTCGTTGTCGGCGGTGTCGGTGGGCCGGCTGCTGCGCCGGTTGGGCCTGTCGCCGCAGCGGCCGTTGTGGCGGGCCTGGCAGGCCGATCCCGACGCGGTGGCCCGGTGGAAGGCGGAGGAGTTCCCGGCGATCCGGGCGGCGGCGAAGGCCGAGGGCGCCACGGTGTACTTCGCCGACGAGGCCGGGCTGCGCTCGGACTATCACGCCGGCACCACCTGGGCACCGGTCGGGCGGACCCCGATCGTGAAGGCCACCGGCGCCCGGCACAGCCTGAACATGATCTCCGCGGTGACCGCTCAAGGGCTGCTGCGGTTCGCCACCTACACCGGGTCGTTCACCGCCGAACGGTTCATCGAGTTCTGCGCGAAGCTTCTCGTGGACACCGACGGCCCGGTCTACCTGATCGTCGACGGGCACCCCACCCACAAAGCCAAGTCGGTCAAAGCCTTCGTCGCCGCCACCGAGGGACGGCTGAAGCTGTACGTGCTCCCCGCCTACTCCCCGCAGCTCAACCCCGACGAGTGGGTCTGGAAGAATGTGAAACACGACCGCGTCGGACGCACCACCCCGCGCACCGCAGACGAGTTCAAAGCCAACATCCTCGCCGCACTGCGCCGGCTGCAGAAACTCCCACGCCTCGTCCGCGCGTTCTTCGCCGACCCCGACCTCGCCTACATCACCGCATGATCTGTCCACTAACCAATGAACTCTTTAGTAAGGGCAACAGGAGCCGTATGACGGGAGACTGTCACGTACGGATCCGTGGGAGCCGGGGGGCGCGATTCCCCCCGGCTACCCGACCTTCAGATACCGCTGCGTGGTCGACAAGTGGGCGTGCCCGAGGACCCACTGCACGTCGCTCAACGACATCTGCGGATCGCGGGCCATCCGATACGCCGCCGTGTGCCGGTTATGGGGAATTCCCCATAACCGGCATTACGCGGACGGCCGTGTTATGCGCCCTGCTGGCCCGGGCCGCTTTGTGACCAACGGGTTTGACGTGTCGTTGTCCGCATAATCCCGGGTGTCGGGGCAGCTTCCCGGCGTGCTGAGCGCTGCGCCTGCTCGGCGAAGAATCGCCTGTTCATTCCGATTCTGGATGAAGGGTGATTCGCCATGGGCGATGTTGGTGTCAGGGACGCCGCGGACCGCGTGGTGGCGGTGGTGCGCGATGCGGGGCGGGATGAGTACACGGTCTGCAGGTACCAGGTCGTGCTGGAACGGTTCGCTGCTTTCTTGACGGGTCGCGGCGTGGACACCGCAAGCGAGTTGGTGTGCATCGACTTCATCGCGAACCAGACCGGCGTCCGGTTGGCGGCGTTGCGTGAGCCGGTCAAAGACAGGGCTGTCCAGGCCGTTCGTCGGCCGGTGCTGTTGATGGCGGAGGTGCTGGCGGGCCGGGCGGTCGACGTCGACCGCCCAGTGATCCCGGCGAAGGACGGGTGTCCGGCAAGGTTCCGTCAGCTCAGGGACGACTACCTCGCCTCGTGCCGCCGTCGCGGCAACGCCGAGGCGACCGTGGTCACGAAGGACAGGGCGGCCAGCCGGTTCTTGGCCTACCTGGTCGAGATGGGCATCGACGATCTCGCGGCGCTCGGCGTGCGTGACGTGTCCGGGTTCTTGCTGCGTCAACGTGGGCTGCGACGCACGACGATCGCGTCCCTGAGGTCATGCCTGGCCGACTTCCTCGGCGCCTTGGCCGCGGCGGGGCAGGCACCGGCCGGCCTGGCAGATCGTCTGCCGCCGCACCGCCACGTCCGTCACGAGTCCGACCCGCACCTGTGGACCGCGGAGGAGATCCGCCAGTTACTGGCCAGGATCGACCGCCAGTCCGCCACCGGGAAGCGCGACTACGCGATGATCCTGACGACCGCCCGGCTGGGGCTGCGGATCTCGGATCTGCGCGGCCTGGAACTGGGCGATCTCGACTGGCGCGCGAAACAGGTCACGATCGTCCAACAGAAAACCGGACGGCCGTTGCGGCTGCCGCTGCTCGACGACGTCGGCTGGGCGATCATTGACTACATCCGCGACGGCCGGCCCGAGACGGCCTGCCCGAAGGTGTTCATCAAGCATCGGCACCCGTTCGACGTGTTCGGGTCCTCATCCTCGGTCGCCTCCCGGCTGCCGCGGCACGCCGCCCGGGCCGGGATCGTGTTCCCGCCGGGCCAGGTCTGCGGGATGCATTCCCTGCGCGGCGCGCTCGCGGTCGCGATGATCGGCGGAGGCACCCCGATCCCGGTGGTGTCGGCCGTGCTGGGACACGCCTCGAGCGACACGACCCAGGCCTACTACCTGCGTTTCGACGTCGAACGGCTACGCCGTTGCGCGTTGGACGTCGAAGACGTCACCGAAGGCGACCGGGCCGGTGAGCGCCGGTGAGCGCGACACCTGAACCGACGCTGCCGGAGCTGGTCGCCGAGCTTGCCGCGCTGCGGCACGCCGGCGGGTACCGGTTCAAGGTCCCACAGCGGGTGCTGCGCCAGTTCGTTGAGCACTGCCGGCGGCAGGGCTACCCGGACGCCTCGATCACCAAGGAGGCGGTCGAGGGGTTCCGCTACGGCCGACACCTGCGGGCCTCCACGGTCCGGCGCAACGAGTTGGTGCTGCGGCAACTGGCCGAGCATGCCCGAGCCGCTGGCTGGGATGCGCATCTCCCGGACGCGGCCACCCAGGTGCGGGTCCCCCATCAGCCGCCGTATGTGTTCACCGACGCCGAGACGCGGCGGTTGTTCACCGCGATCGACTCCCAGCCGATGTCGAGCTTCTCGAACAAGGCGCTGGTCGACCCGGTCCTGTTCCGGGTGCTCTACGGCGCCGGGCTGCGGGTGTCCGAGGCGCTGAACCTGCTCCTGCCGGACGTGGACACGAGCGCCGCGACGCTGCAGATCCGCGATTCGAAGAACGGTGAGGGCAGGACCATCCCGGTCACCGCCCGGCTCGCCGCCACCCTGCACGCCTACACCGCGGCCGCGCACCCGGCCCCGGAACCCAGCGACCACGTGTTTTACAGCAGGGCGGGAGGAAGGCCGATCAACCAGTCGACCGTCTACCTGCGCTTCCGCGGCTACCTCGCCGACGCCGACATCCCGCACTTCACCGGTGGCCCGCATCCGCACTCGCTGCGCCACGGCTTCGCCGTCGCCAACCTGCGACGGTGGGCCACCGACAACGCCGACCTGGCCGTGATGCTGCCCTACCTGGCCTGCTACATGGGCCACACCGATCTTCGCGGAACCCAGTACTACCTGCGCCTGACCGCGGACGCCTACCCCGAGGTGATGGCCAAGGCCCAGGTCCGCTTCGGCTACGTCATCCCCGAACCGGCCGGAGACCGGTCGTGAGCCCGCGGCCGGCGCCACCGGCGGATCCGGCCGGGCGGTGGCTGACGAAGTTCTTCACCGACCACTTGGCCGGGGAACGCGCCGCGTCGGCCCGGACCATAGCCTCCTACCGGGACGCGATGAAGCTGCTGCTCACCTGGTTCAAAGACGTCGAGCACATACCGCCCGAGAAGCTACGCCTCGTCGACATCGACCGCTCACGGGTCCTGCGGTTCCTCGGCTGGCTGGAGACCGAGCGCGGCTGCTCGCCGGCCACCCGCAACCAGCGCCTCGCGGTGATCAAGTCGTTCTGCCGCTACACCGCCGTCGAACAGCCCGCCCACCTCGACCAGATCACTCACGTACTGGCGATCCGGCAGAAGAACACCCCGGCCCCGGACCTCGGGCACCTGACCGGCGAGGAGATCAAGGCCCTGCTCGCCGAACCAGGCACCGCCACCACACGCGCGGTCAGGGACACCGTTCTGCTCGCCCTGGCCTACGACACCGGCGCCCGCGTCCAAGAGCTCTGCGACCTCGACGTCGCCGACGTCCGCCGCTCCACACCGATCACCGTGAGCATCCACGGCAAAGGCTCCAAGATCCGCTACGTCCCCGTCATGGACCCGACGGCCCGCCTCCTCGCCGACTACCTGAACCACCTCAAGCCGCACCCCGCCATCGGAGCCGACGCGAACCCGCTGTTCAGCGGACCGCACCACACGAGGCTGACCCGTTCCGGGGTCGCCAAGATCCTCGCCCGCCACGTGCGAGCCGTCCGGGCCCGCGAGCCCGGCTGGGCTCCCGGACTGCCGGTCACGCCCCATACCCTCAGGCGGAGCCGGGCGATGCACCTCATCCAAGCCGGCGTCAACCTGATCTACATCCGCGATCTGCTCGGCCACGCTGACGTCTCCACCACCGAGATCTACGCCCGCGCCGACGCCGAGACAAAACGAAACGCGATCGAGAACGCCTACCAGCCGCTCACCCCGGACGCCCTGCCCGACTGGACCTCCGACACCTCTCTGGTCAGCTGGCTCGACACGCTCGGGAAATGACACCGGCACCCGGGATTATGCGGACAACGACACGTCAAACCCGTTCCTCACAAGGCGGCCCGGGCCAGCAAGGCGCATAACGCGGCCGTCCGCGTAATGCCGCAGATCGTGCAATGACCAATTCGCGCCCAACACCGCACTGGCGCGGGTGAACATCAACCGGGCGGCGTCGTAACCCAGCGCACGGAACGGCTTGCGCAGCGTCCACCACAACGGCTGGTCCCGACCCGCCGGCACCAAGCCGTGCATCTGCGCCTCGTAGAGCCGCAGCCACACGAACGCGTCCGGCGAGGCCGGCACCTGCTGCAACGCCCGCGTCCCCTTACGGATCACCGTGAGCAACTGCCGGCCGGGGTCCACGTCACCGACCGCGACGCCGAGCAACTCAGCGGCCCGCGCGCCAGTCGAGACCCAGAACGCCACCAGCGCCCGGTCGCGGTGCGAGCCCAGCTGCGCGAAAACCTCGTTGAACCGCTCGTCCGGGATGCAGCGCGGTGCGCGCTGCGCCAGCGTCGGACGGTACCGGCCCGTCCGCTGCGCGACCGGCGCCTCCATCGGGCTGCGATGCACCCGCCGGCCCCGGCTCAACGGGAACGGGTTCACCATCGGCCCGCTTCCGGCCTCGACATGGAAGTCGTAGAAGCCGCGCAGCACGCTCTCGCAATGCGCGACCGTCGTCGCCGCGAACCGCTCGCCCGGCCCGCGTTTACCGGTCACCTCGTTCGGCGCACCAGAGGTGTTCGCGCGGGATCGTTCCGGCTGCCGTTCGGGATAGCGCCAGTGCGGCCGTGCCGGCTTACTTGCGGTCTGCAGCCAACGGCAGAAATCCCGCGCCTCGGCCCGGGTCGCCTGGTCCCACGCGATCTCGACCGCCCACAGGAATCGGAACCAGCGCAACAGGTCCATGCCATAGGACCGCTGCGTCGCCGCCGAGCGGCCGCACGCCACCAACTCGGCGAAGAACACTCCCGCCGCGCCGATCACGGCACCGTCCGGGTCCAGCAGGCGGTACGGCTCGAACAGGTTCCCTGTCGCCTCCAACGAGCCCGACAGCGGGACCTTCAACAACGTCAGCTCACGCGGCGAATCGCCCTCGTTCAACACGAGGCCGCACGCTAGCTCCGCTGTCGCGTCCAACGCGGGACCCGCCGTCGGCGTCCCCCAGTAGTTCGGCTAATTAACAGGTCCGTTTTGACCCGATCCCCGGATGGCCGCTGCAGCTTCGACGGCGCCGCCACCACACACCCGATGCCACGTCCGGTCAGGCCCCGGGCCAACCCGTAGCGTGTCGGCCCGGCCTCATACACCACCGCGACCGGACCGGGCAGGCCCCGCAACCAGCACAGCACCGCCTCCGGCTGTGGACACAGCCGCGCCCGGAACACCTCACCCGTGTCGCCGTCGATGCCGCAGGCCACCACCGACCGCGCGTGCACATCCAGACCGACACTCGTACGCTCTCGTTCCACCGGGGCCTCCCGCAAATGTAGGCACTACCGGCCAGGCTCACCCCGACCGGCAACCCACGACAACTTGCGAGCGAGGCCCCGGCCCGAACAACCAGGCACCTCCATACCGTCTAATCCACCAGGTCTCCCGCGGCCTGCGCAGGGCGGCGGTGAACAACCTCGCGATCCAGGCGCTGGTAGCCGCCTACACCGCCGACAAGGCCATCGTCGACGAGTCCAGCGCCCGCGCCGCGGTCGCCGAAGTCACGGCAGACTGGCCAGCACCGCGTCGCGATCACCACGAAGCCCCGCCGGCCGAGCCGGCGGGGCTTCTCTTAGTACGTGTTGGGAAAGCGCCGGCGCGCCTACGTGACTGCGGTGGCCGGTGTGATCACTGTGAGGTGTGCGATCTTCTTCCCCGGACCGCTATCCCTCGGATCTGACCGATAAGCAGTGGGCGCTGATCGAGCCGATGGTGCCTTTGCGCAGTGGTGGCCGGCCGGCGATCCACCCACGCCGGCGGATCGTTGAGGCGATCCTGTACGTGAACCGGACGGGGTGCTCGTGGCGGCAGCTGCCGCACGACTTCCCGCCGTGGGACACCGTGTACTGGTACTTCAAGCGGTGGAACGCCGAGGGCACCACCGACCGGATCCACGACGCGCTACGTGATGCGGCCCGCGACGCCGCCGGCCGGGACCCGTTGGCCTCGGCGGGGATCGTGGACGCCCAGTCGGTCAAGGGCGCCGACACCGTTGGCCGGAACTCCCGCGGCTTCGACGCGGGCAAGAAGGTCAACGGGCGCAAGCGTCATGTCGTCGTGGACACGATCGGCCTGCTGGTGGTGGTGCTGGTCACCGCGGCCAGCGTGCAGGACCGCGATGGCGGCCGGCTGGTGTTGGACAAGGCCCGGATGGCGATGCCCTCGATCGTGCTGGTGTGGGCCGATGGCGGTTACGCCGGGCGGTGTGTGGAGTTCGCCCGCCGGATGCTGGCGGGTCACCCTGCACATCGTGAGGAAGCCCGAGGGCCAGCGCACGTTCGAGGTCCTGCCCCGCCGTTGGGTGGTCGAGCGCACCCTGTCCTGGCTGGTGCGCTGCCGCCGCCTGGACCGCGACTACGAACGGTTGCCCTCCCACGCCGAGGCCATGGTCAAGTGGGCCATGATCGGACTGATGACCCGACGGCTCGCGCCGTCACCTGGCCGCCGGCCATGGCAGCCCGCCCGGGCCACATGATCCCTTTCCCAACACGTTCTTACACTCAAACTAGATCATCACCTTCAACGACGCCATCGTCGTCATCCCGCGCGTCGGTCAACACCAGGTCGGTGCGAACTCGACCATACTCCCGTATGTCCGCATCGGTGCTGGTGCGCTTATCGGTGCCGGCTCTGTTGTGACTCGCGATGTGCCTGCCGGGATGGTCGCGTTCGGTAATCCTGCGTCAGTACAGAAAGGGGTCGAAGACCCTGACCCTATCGCCGGTTGGTCACAAGGCGTCGGTGAGCGCGCCACTGCGGATCACCCGCTCCAGCGTCTCCTACCACTTCGTGAAGTGGTCCGACGGCGGCGCGGCGACCCACGGGGTCACCGTGACGGCGTGGAAGTCGCTCACCGTGACCTACGCCCGAGGGAGGTGAGCGGCCAAGCGTAAGGGGATCTTAGGAGTGCGCTCCGCACGACCGGATCGCCCGCCGACAAAGCGGCGGGCGGAAAGTGCCGTCCGCTCTTTGCGTCCCTCCCGCCGGAAACTTGAGCAAGCATCGCAGAGCGGTGCTGACCAAGCCCACCGTCTCCGACTGAAGTCGGCCAAGCCAACATGCTGCTACCGGCACCAGCAGGCCGCAACATCCGCCAAAGGTATGATCCGTAATGGATCTCAAAATCCCAGCATATACTGTGATAGACCGTGCAAGTGGCCCCGAAGTCTTCGGTCGGGGAAGCGAGCGCAGCAAGTGAATGATCATCGGGCGTGCGGAGGGGGCGGGTCGACGTGGGACCGGTTGGTCGATGGGGCGGTTGGGCACTGAAGGTTATCTGGCGATGACCCAGGACGTCGACGAACTACAGGCAGTAGGGACGCTCGTCTCGGAGCCACCCCCTCCCGTATTGGACGATCGAGACCCGCACAAGAGCCGCCAGACATGGCCACTGCTGCTGCTAGCGGATCTGGCGGCGCTGGCCGGCCCTGCCCTCATCGTCGACCACGGGCGGATGGCGATCGCGGGCTTGTCGTTGCTCACTGTCCTTTTTCTTTATCAGGCTGGCATGTACCGGTCCCGATTGCACTTGTCTGTCTTGGACGAGATTCCGGTACTAGTCAGCCGGACTGCATGTGCCGCTCTAATCATCGGTATGAGCATTCAGGTGCTCAATCTCCAGACGCCGGTCAAGGCGTTCCTGTGGAACGGGGTAGTTGCAGCGCTGCTGTTGGTGACATCCCGTTGGTTGTCTTACCGCGTAGTTGGCGCATCCCGCATTTTGGGTAGAACTAGCCATCGGACCCTTATCATTGGTGGGGGCTTGGTCGCGGCACAGATCGCTACGTCGCTGAGAGATAATCCGAAGTATGGTCTTCGGCCCGTTGGATTTATGGATGTGGATCCGCTCATCGACCCAGCGAGTGGCCTAATCCCTTGCCTGGGTCACCCCGCGGAACTGCCCCGTGTGCTCATGGACTCTCGAATCAGGACTGTAGTAGTCGCCTTCGGGAATGCTCCGGAGTCGTCGATGGTGGATGCACTTCGTGAAGCCTCTAACCGTGCCGTAGAGACTTATATAGTTCCTCGACTATATGAAGCCTTTCGACATGGCAGCGACTATGACCATATCGGTGCGGTACCTGTTATCCGCGTAAGACCTAGTAGGCGTAACGGTGTTTCATGGATGTTCAAGAGGCTGTTCGATATTCTCGTTAGCGGAATCGCCATCTGCGCCATCTCACCTGTGATGGCAATGGTAGCCATCGCTGTCCGACTGGAAGGCGGACCCGGCGTTCTGTTCCGCCAAGAAAGGATCGGGCGCCACGCAAAACCATTTCCCTTATTGAAGTTTCGTAGTATGCGCCCCCTGGATGACGAGGAGTCGGCCACACGCTGGAACGTAGCGGACGATGATCGTATAGGGCCGGTGGGCCGTTTCATTAGGCGCACTTCGCTTGACGAACTACCGCAGCTGCTGAACATCATGCGCGGGGACATGAGTCTTGTAGGGCCGAGACCCGAGCGCCCATACTTTGTCGACGAGTACACGAGCATTCACCCAAAGTATTATCATAGACACAGGGTTCCCTGCGGTCTGACGGGGCTAGCCCAAGTGAGTGGCCTCCGCGGTGATACGTCGATCTCGGATCGGGCACGGTTCGATAACTACTACATCGAAAACTGGTCTCTCTGGCTGGATATCAAGATTCTGACGATGACTCTACGGGAGGTGTTGCAGGCACGGGGCCGCTAGTGTCGCGTGGTAGCGTAGCTTCTGGATTGCATACCGTGCGAACTCGATACCTCCCAGATGAAAACGGGTCGATGTGGTTGGATTTTGAAACCCGCTGATAGCATCGGCAAAGTGGCCCTCTAGTACTCCAGCCGTAGTGTGTCCTGAAGGACCGGAGGTGACCTGATGACGGGGTGATCTGCTGGTTCGTGCTCGTCGTCGCTTGCCGGGTTGAGTCCGGTCCGGGTAGCTGTCAGGAGGCCCGGTAGCAGACTGGCGGCTCGGGTTGGAAACGGTCCGGGTCGAAGCCCAGTGTCAGAGCCCATGTGGGGGAGCGACTGGACGGTCCGCAGCATGAAGCGAAGCCGGCAGCGTCGTTAGAGTTCCTGCCCGTGAGGGTGGGGGTAGAGGGAGCCGAGCCGCTTACGTCACGGTGAAGGCCATGGACGCGGTGAAGGTCCTGAAGATGCAGCCGCAAGGAACCCCCCGGCGTACGGGGCGTGGAACGTTCAGATAGTGACGGCGGGAAAAGGAGAGGCCCTCCCCGGCCCGGTGGCCCGCGATAGATCGTCACCGGAGGTTCGTGCCCTATAACCGGTTCACGCCGGGAAGTGGGTGTCGTGTCGGGTGGGCGTCGGAGGCGGTCGTAGTGTGGTACACGGAAGGCATGAAGGCGCGTCTGACATTGGTCTGCCTTGTCGTCGCTGGATCTCTTATGGCTGTGTTGGCTATGCCACGAATGACACCGGCGCGTCCTGGCCCACGCTCATGCACGGTGGAAGGTGCTCGACCCTCCGTCGATAGGAAGGGCCAAACCGGAACCTGCGACCCACCATTAGGTGCACGCACCATAACTGGTCACACCATAGGCGACTATGCGGGATTCTCTCCCGGTGGTCAACTCGCATACTTGTCGGGTAACGCTCTGCGCCGAGACCTTGACACACAGGTGAGTGTGGGGGCGAAGTGGCTCCGGGTCGACTTTGCATGGGCCTTCGTAGAGCGCCGCGAGGGAACGTACGACTGGTCCGCCCTCGATGGGGTCGTTAGGGAGGCCAACTCCCGTCATCTCAAGATCCTAGCGTTAGCGGCTTACTCACCGGAGTGGGCCCGTCCAGCGCACACCACGGATAAGACGCCTCCGACCGACCCGAGCCGTTATGCCGCTTTCGTTCGAGCTGCAGCGGCACGATACTCGCCGCTGGACGTACACCACTGGGAGATCTGGAATGAAGCCAACGTAGCTGTCTTTTGGCAGCCCAGGCCCTCCGTCGCTGCCTACTTAGGTTTGCTCTGCCAGGCTTATGCGGCGATTCACACAATCGATCCCAACGCTACGGTCATATCGTCCGGCCTAGCGCCTGCGACGGACAATTACAACGGTTCAGAGATCGCTCCGGGCACCTTTCTACGGCAGATTTATGACCTGAGTGGAGGGCTATGGTTCGACGCAGTTGGCGTACACGCTAACTCTTACCCCTACCGCCCCTCGTACCAGGTGCCGTGGAACACCTTCCGGCAGGTCCCTAAGCTTTATCGCATAATGCGGGAGAGTGGTGACGGTAGCAAAAAGGTGTGGCTCACGGAGTCCGGGTGGGCCACAGGCTCGGCACCGCGGGCAGTAACCCCGACGCAGCAGCGTGAGTACCTCGTCGAGCAGTATGAACTCTGGGCGCGGTGGCCGTGGGCCGGCCCCAACTTCACTTATACGATGCGCGACATGGGAACGAACCCCAAGGACCTGAACCAGAACTTCGGTCTGCTCAGGTACAACTACTCGCCAAAGCCCTCCTGGTCAGCCTACAGAGCTGAGATGGCGTTACCGTACAGGTGGTGAGCCTTTATTGTCGATCCTATCTCGCCGTATCTGTCCGGGACGCTGCGTCGCTGCCCACTACCCGACTCCTGACGCCGGCAGTCGCGGGGGGCAATTCGGGTGGCGGGAGACAGGTCACCACGCCGAGCAATAGCCAGAACAGCAGATCTACCGGAAAGATCTCAAGATAGGTAGCGACAGTGGACGCGAGCGCAGCGGCGATTGTTGCGGCAGCGATACCCAACGCGACGGCAGAATTCTGCGCGTCAGGGCTGGCGGCCGCTCGATCCGCGGCAGCAGCCGCGGAGATGAAGAAGAGAACGAGCACCCAAAACCCGAGGACACCTAACTCATACGCAGTCTTGAAGTAGTAGTTGTCGGGCTGGTAGATGCTGGTGGCAGCACCGTGCGTGAGGGTGGCGAGTTTGGCTGCTGCAGCGCCGCTGGCTCCAATCCCAGTGCCGAACGGCTCGCTCAGAATCACGTGAATGTTGGTGATCCAGCCCGTGCTCCTTTCCTTC
This sequence comes from uncultured Actinomycetota bacterium, assembly GCA_963814355.1. GTDB lineage: Bacteria > Actinomycetota > Actinomycetes > JADGOV01 > JADGOV01 > JADGOV01. Next base: position 198,376 of record CAWFCZ010000006.1, read on the forward strand.
AAGCTATTGGAGGACAACGCGGTGGCCAGTAGCCCGCTTGGGAGGAGGAGGACGGAAATTAGCAGGACCGGCGCCGTGGACACGAGTACTCGGTAACGACGTATCGTCAAATAGATAACGCCGGCAGCCAGCCCGACGTAGGCTGCCCGCACGAAGGAGGACAGTAGTCCAGCTACCAGCACGGGTGACGCAAGCAAGAACAGTCGGTTCCTCAACCGTGCGATATCGGTAAGAGCCACCGGTATCCCCACCAGCAGGACAACCATCTCGTACAATCCGAACGGAAACGGCTGTCGAAAGCTTGAAAAGGACCGGAGGTGACCGCCTGTCGTGCGGACGCTGACGTCGTAAGCGTATCCAAGATTATGCAGAGCCTGTTGTCCGACTGCTTGCTGCACCAACCCGTAGCACGCACAGATGAAGGCCGTGATCATAAGTATGGTGATTAATCGGTCCCGGTCCTGACGGTTGAACGGGTGTCGCCGCAGAATCACGACCAGCAAAACGTAGAAGAAGTCGACTTTGAGCCCCACGACAGCTTGTCGCCATGGCGTCACTATCGCGCTAGCACAGGCGAGCATGACCAGCGCCAACAGGGCAGCCACCCATGGCGGCTGCGGGGCGCCCCGTCGCCGGGTCGGCCGGTGCACCAGGCTGGAAAGTAAAGAGGCACTGACCACTGTCTCTTTCCAGGCCGCGGCCCCGGAAGGTAAATTCGGGACCAGGACAAGGAGGCCGTCGAAGGGGACAAGCGTAGCCACGACGAGCAGCCCGAATTGCGGCCGCCGTGAGATCCGGGAGGCGCCGAACGTAAGCACGACGATAGCTGGTATCGCCACCCACAAAAGCACGCGTACCCCCAGCGATCGCGACCACCCAAGCACCTCGGCCGCGCGCAATCGTAGCCCGCCGAGAGGGGGACTGTCCGATCACGCAGCGGATCCGATTGGTGATGCTGCGGTCGTGCCCGCACCTCGGCCTCTCCCTTTCGTCTGTGGGATGGTCTTGGGCTGCGACACGGGGTGTGAACGCAGGGGAGTGCCTACCTGTTCGGGAACTGCTCATTGGCGAGGTCAGTAGCGAGCCCTGAACCACCCGGCGTGTCCGGAGGCTCCGGTCCGCGAGGATGGAGTCCGATGACAGGCATTGTCACATAGGTATCCGCAGGAGCTCAAGGAGTGTTAGCCGCCGCGCTGGATGAGGATTTCGGCGTCGCTGTCGCTGCGGATGGCTGGGATGAGGAAGGCCCCGTCCCGGGGTTCGGGGCGGGGTCTTCGGGGTCGGGGTGTCGGATTGGTGTTCGCAGTGTCGCTGGATCTGGCGGTGGTTATTCGGCGTTGACCTCGGTGATGGCGGCGCGGGCGGCGGAGGCGTCGACGATCGTCTTGTTCGCCGCGAAGGTGGCGACGAGGGCTTGCAGCGCGAGGTTGTTCACGGCTCTGGGTAGCCCGCGGCTGGTTTGGTGGATCAGGTCGGCGGGCGTCGTCGCTGAACAGTTGGTCGCTGCGGCCGACGAGTTTGAGGTGGTGGGTGAGGTAGTCCCGGGTCTCGGCTTGGGTCATGCCGGGCAGCGCGTAGCGGAGCATGATCCGCTGGTCCAGGGCGGCGAACGCGCCGAGTTTGATCCGGCGTCGCAGGGTGGGCTGGCCGAGCAGCAGACCGGTGAAGGGCGCGACGCTGTCCATCTCGCTGTTGGTGAGCAGACGCAGCTCTTCGAGTTGGTCGGCGGAGGGTAGGTGGGCTTCGTCCACTTTACCGACCGCGGAGGCCGGGATTCCCCGTGTTTCCTGCGCTGGAACGAAGCGTACATGTCAGCGACAATCGCTTGCTGCTATTGGGACCGCGCGTCGTTGGTTCGCTCTGAATCGCGCTCCTTCCCCGTGGCGATGTGTTCCGGCGCGGCGAGTTGTGCTTCGAGGTCAGCGATGCGCCGGTCCTGGAACCGCAGGTTGGAGCGGGCGGCTTGGAGTCGTTCGTCGAGGGTGCGGTTGTCTGCGGTGAGCTGCTGCGCCCGCTGCTTGAGCGTGGTGTTCTCCATGCTGACATGCTGGATCTTGTCTCTGGTCCAGTGGGATTCGAGATCGCGGATGCGGCCGATGAGTTCGCCGATGCGGCCTCGTTGGGTGAGGATCTCGGCGTTGGCGGCCTTGAGCCCGTCCTCGGCATTGAGCGCTCGTTCACGCCAGGTCGACTCCTCCCGCTCGCTGCTTCGACCGGTGGATCCCTTGTCCCGCTGAGGGGCTTGCATGGCTGCCGCGTCGATGGCGGCCTTCGCGTCGGGGTTGCTGTAGAGGAACGTGCGGGACACGGCGGCGCGGCGGGCGAGGGCAGCGACGCTGACCGGCGTCTTCTCTCGGCGTAGGCGGGTGATCGCGTCGGTAACGCGGTCGAGCGCGGCCTGGGTGCCACGGCGGCGGGCAGCCAGCGCTGCCGCGGTCCGGGGCTCAGGCCTTTCGATGTCAACGCTTGTCATGCGCAGGCCTCCTCGGCATCGTCGTCTTCGCTCCGGGTCGTCGTGTTCGGGCCTGCAGTGGCGGCGAGGTCGCTGGCGCGGAACGCGGTGGCCCAGACGCGTTGGAAGTAGTCCTGCGGTTTGCGCAGGTCCATGTCGAGGGCCTGTTGAATCGTCCTGGATTTTCTGGAGGCTGCGGTTGGTTGGTTGCCTCGGTTGTTGGTCGGCTGGGTTGATTGTGTCAGGGCTGGAGAAGCTCCTCGATGGTGATGGGCTCGCCGCAGCAGGGGGAGTGCCCGCCGCTGCCGAGGCGACGCATGAAGGTGCCGCAGTCTTCGCATCTTTGGGCGCCGAGGAGCCTGGTTTGGCACTCGGGGCATTCATAGATGGTGCCGGCCCGGCGGGATCGGGTGGGTGGGAGTTCGACGGCCGTCAGGGGCGGAGCGTGCCGCCGGCGCCAAGCGGCCTGGCGGCAGGCGTCGGAGCACCACTGCCGATTCCGGCCCGTGGGCAGCGGGGCGTCGCAGGCGCCGCAACGTGCCGTTACGATGTCGTTACGCGACGGGGTCATCCGGCCTGCTCCTGGCCGGCCCGCCAGGCCAGTTCGTACTCGGCCGGGGGCAGATACCCGATCGAGGAGTGCAGCCTGGTCGAGTTGTACCAGTGCACCCAGGAGGCGGTCTCCCGTTCGACTTCGGCCCGCCCGGTCCAGGACCGTGCTCGGCGGTGGATCAGCTCGGTCTTGTACAACCCGATGGTCGACTCCATCAGGGCGTTGTCCAGGGCGTCGCCGACCGAGCCGATGGAGCCGGCGATCCCCGCTTCGACGAGCGCGTCGGTGAACGCGATCGACGTGTACTGCTCGGCATCGGAATGATGCACCAAGCCGGTTGCGGTGAACGGGAGTCGGCCCGGCGGCGGGTGAACAGCGCCTGCTCGAGGGTCGACATCACCAGCGGCGTCGTCTTGGAGCTACTCACCCGCCAGCCGAGGATCCGCCGGGAGAACACGTCGGTCAGCAGCGCCACATACTAAGGAGAACGGAAGTAGGTCGACTGTCAGGCGGTGATGTAGGCGAGGTCGGGGTCTCCGAAGAAGCCGCGGACTAGGTGCGGCATGCGCTGTAGCCGGCGGAGGGCGGCGATGACTTTGGAGGTGAACTCGTCGCGGGTTGTGACGCTGGTCCGTCCGACCCGGTCGTGTTTCACGTTCTTCCAGACCCACTCGTCGGGGTTGAGCTGTGGGGAGTAGGCGGGGAGGATGAACAGCTTGAATCGGCCGCGGGTGGAGGCGACGAACGCTTTGACCGACTTGGCTTTGTGGGTGGGATGCCCGTCGACGATCAGGTACACGCCGCGGCCGGTGGCTCGTTCGGTGTCGGTGAGGAGTCTGGTGCAGAACTCGATGAACCGTTCGGCGGTGAACGACCCGGTGTAGGTGGCGAACCGCAGCAGACCTTGGCCGGTGACCGCGGAGATCATGTTCAGGCTGTGCCGGGCGCCGGTGGCCTTCACGATCGGGGTCCGCCCGACCGGCGCCCACGTCGTGCCGGCGTGGTAGTCCGATCGGATGCCGGCCTCGTCGGCGAAGTACACCGTGGCGCCTTCGGCTTTCGCCGCCGCCCGGATCGCCGGGAAGTCCTCGGTCTTCCACCGGGCCACCGCGTCGGGGTCGGCCTGCCAGGCCCGCCACAACGGCCGCTGCGGGGACAGCCCCAGCGTGCGGAGCAGTCGACCCACGCTGACCGCCGACAGCGACACCTTGAACTCGCGGCGGATCAGCTGCCGGACCAGATCCCGGGTCCACAACGCGAAGTCGAACTCCAGCTGCCGCGGATCGGACCCACAGACCAGCGTGTACACCCGGCGCATCTGCTCACCGCTCAGCTTCGGCGGGCGGCCCGGCACCGGCCTGGCCGCCAGCGCCCCCCGGCCACCCTCGCGGGCCTTCGCCAGCCAGCCGTACACCGTCTTACGGTGCATCCCCAGCGTCGCCGCCACATCTTTCGGATGCTGACCGGCCGCTACCGCGTCCACCGCCCGCAGCCGCAACTGCTCCAACGTCACATGATCAAGCTTCCGGCCATCGTTCTCGCGCACATCTCATTATCCCAGAAACACACCGCAAGTCGACTTACTTACGCTCGTGTTGGTAGCAGAACCCGGCGAGCGTCCAGACGTAGGTGACCTCCGCGACCCACCACTGGTCCGGCCGGGTTGGGGTGTCCCAGGCCCGGTCGAGAAGGTCCGGGTGCCGCGGCACCCGCTCGTCGCCGCGCCTGGTCGTGGTCGTGGTGTGCTCACCGCGTACGACGCCGGCGATGCCGGCGATCTTCATCAGCCTGGCGACCTGATCGCGGCCGACGTCATGCCCGGCGCGGCGCATCTCCCGCCACAGCTTGCGCACCCCGTAAACACTGCGGTTCACCCGGTACAGGTCCACCACAGCGTCGACGAGGTAGGCGGCGGCGAGTTCCGCCGCCGACACCCGGGTCTTCACCGCGGCGTAGTAGGTACTGGGGGCGATCTGCATGCCGTGCTCGGTCAGCACCCGGCAGATCGGCTCGACCCCGAAGCGGGCCCGGTAACCGTCGATGTAGGCGACGATCACTTGAGTCGGCGGTCGAGCTCCGCCTGAGCGAAAAACGCCGACGCTGTCTTGAGGATCTCATTCGCCCGACGCAACTCCGAGACCTCACGACGCAGCGCTTTCAACTCCGCTGACTCCTCACTCGTCACCCCCGCACGAGCACCACTGTCGACCTCCTCCCGCTCGATCCAGTTCCGCAGCGTGGCCTGGTTGATGTCCAGTACCGCCCCGACCTGACGGCGGGCGGCCACCATCGACTCACCACGGTCGCGGAGCCGGTCCTGATACATCCGCACCGCTGGGGCGCGGGTCTCCCCGTCGTACTTCCTTGATGCAGGCATCCCAGCAGTCTCCTTGCTGAATCAGAGCCTCCACCAGATCCAGGACGGTTCAGTCGTTCAGTCGTGGCGGATGCGGGCCCGGCACCGCCTGCATGAGCCGGAACGTCCGGTCGAGCGGGCCAGTGACATTGACATCGTCGCCGTGCTGCACGCCTGCCGTTCGGCGCGGGACCGGCTGATCGTGTTGCTGATGGCCCGGGCCGGGTTGCGCCGCGGCGAGGTGTGCGGGCTGCGTCGTAGCGACGTGCACCTGCTCGCCGACTCCGGAGCGTTGGGTTGCGGGGTCGCTCGGGCGCATCTGCATGTGCTGCGTCGTGAGGGCAATCCGAACGGGGCGTGGGCGAAGTCGCGCCGGCAGCGCAGCGTGCCGTTGGACGTCCTCACCGTGCAGGCATTCGACACCTACGTGTTCGAGCGGATGAGTGTGCCGCAGGCTGCGGACGGTGATTTCGTGCTGGTGAACCTGTTCCGGGCTCCGCTCGGTGCGCCGATGCGCCCGGACGCGATCGGTGAGCTGCTCGCCGGTGCCTCGCGACGGGCCGGGCTGGCGCAGGCGTTGCGTCCGCACCAACTGCGGCACGCCTTCGGTAGCAACGCCGCTGATGCCGGCTGCGGTCTCGACGTGGTCGCCGACCTGCTCGGTCACGCCTCGGTGTCCTCCTCTCAGGTGTATCTGCATCCGGACCCGGCGCGGCTGCGGGCCGCGGTGGACCTGGTGCCCGGCCCGCGCGAGCAGGCCGGGGTGCCCCGGTGAGCGGCGCCGCGTCGGCCGCGACGACACGATCCGCGGCCGCGGCCGCGGTTGTCTTCGACCACGTGCTGGCCGGGGTGGGATTGGACGGTCCGGCCGCGCGCCTGGCTGGCCTGCTCGAGTGTGGGTTTCTCATCGAGGCCGGCTGGGACCCGGTGACGCGGGTGCTGTCGCTGCCGGCCGCGCATCCGTTGCTGGGCCGGCCGCTGTGTCGGGTGGGCGGCTGTTCGACGACCATGCATGGCAGGACCGGCGGGCTGTGCTGGCACTGCTTCACCCGGTTGGGTGCGCAGGGTCTGAGCGAGCAGCAGATCGCGGCGTCACCCGAGCTGCCATCGTTGCCGACGCGTCGACCGGCCGGCTGTGCGGTGCCCGGTTGTGAGCGCATGTCACCGATCCCGCGCTCGACATTGTGCGTGCCGCATCAGCGCCGGCTGCGTCGCACAGCGGGTGTCTCGCTGGAGCAGTTCCTTACCGACCCGCGGCTGCGTCCGCTGCCCGCGCTGGGACCCTGCCGGGTCGCCGCTTGCAGCCGCCGCGCCGAATCCGAACATGGCTACTGCGCGACCCATTACGTGCGGTGGCGCACCACGGTCACCACCGATCCCGTTGCCGACCAGCGGCACTGGCAGCTGACCCAGCCGGCGGTCTCGCAGGGCGGTGAAGTGAGCCTGCGCGGATTGGCGCCGTTGGTGGTGGTCGAGGTGTTGTTCGGCGTTCAGCAGCGGGTCCGCGGCGGCGCGCAGATCGTTGAGGTGCCGCTGCGGGCGGTCTGCAACATGCTGCGCCGTGAGCAGGCGACCCAGATCGCGGCGTGCCCGGCCGAGCGCGTGACAGCGGGCAAGCCGGCCCGGCAGTTGCTGACCGCGTTCGTCTGCGATGTCCGCCGCGCGCTGGCCGATCCCGGTCGTGAGCGGGCCGGCGACAGCTGGGATCTGGCTCTGTTCGGTCACCGCGGGCGGCTGTCGTTCACCGGTATCAGCCAGCCCTGGCTGGCGTACGCCGCCAAAGCGTGGGCGGGTGAGCAACTGCCACGCCATCGCGGCGCCGGGGCCAGCAACGTGCGGATCAAGGTCAATGCGGTGGCCCGGTTGTCGGAAAGCCTGCGGGTTCGCGACGACCACGGACTATCACCCGACCGGCTGGACCGGCCCCGATATCGAGGCGTTCCTCAACCGGCTGGCCTACCTGGAGTCCACGGGCACGATCAGCCGCTACCACCGCAACGTCATCTGCCGCGGCGTTCGGGCCGCGCTGTCCGGGATCCGCGCCCTGGGCCTGACCCGGCCCGGTCGGGTCGCCGCCGGGCTGCCCGGCGACTTCGCGATCGGGCGTGACGACATCCCCGCCGAAGCGCACCGCGGCGAACCCGGCCGCGACCTCCCGCCGGAGATCATGACGGTGTTGTGCGCGAACCTGGACGGCCTGCGGCCGGCCGAACTCAAGGCCGCGATCCAGATCGGCATCGACACCGGCCGGCGCCCCGAAGACCTCCTCAACCTGCCGCTGGACTGCCTCCACCGTGACAAAGACGGCGGGCCCGTGTTGGTCTATGACAACGCCAAAGCCGACCGGCTCGGGCGCCGTCTGCCGATCAACGAGGCGACCGCCGCGGTGATCACCGCCCAGCAGTCGCGTGTGAAGCAACGCTTCCCCGCCACCCCGGCCGGTGAGCTGAAACTGCTGCCCTCGCCACGGCGAAACCCTGAACGGGAACCGGCGATGGGTCGACACGTTGGGTCCGCTGCATAGCCGTGACGGCGCCGAGTTCGACAAGTCCAAGATCGTCCCGTACGCCTATCGGCATAGCTACGCCCAGCGCCACGCTGATGCCGGCGTCGGGATCGACGTACTCGCCGAACTCCTCGATCATCGCAATTTGAACGTCACCCGGGGGTACTACCGGGTCGGGGAAGACCGGCGCCGCGCCGCCGTGGACACGGTGACCGCGATGAGTTTCGACCGCCACGGCAACCGGGTCTGGCGCGAGGCCGCCGCCCTGTTGGACTCCGAACACGCCCGCTACGCCGTCGGCGAAGTCGCCGTCCCCTACGGACGCTGCACCGAGCCGTCCAACGTCGCCGCCGGGGGCGGCGCCTGCCCGGTCCGGTTCCGCTGCGCCGGCTGCGACCACTTCCGCACCGACGTGTCCTACCTGCCCGACCTCACCCTCTACCTCGACGACCTGCTGCAAACCCGTGAACGTCTGGCCGCCGCCATCGACGGCGTCGACGAGTGGGCCCGCGCCGACGCCACCCCCAGCCAGCAGGAGATCACCCGGATCCGGCGGCTCATCGGCCGCATCGACGGAGATCTCGGCCACGCCAGTGACACCGAACGCGCCGTCATCGACGAGGCAGTCACCGTGATGCGCCGCCACCGCGCCGCATTCCTCGGCATGCCCAGCACCCGGGCGACCGCGCCCGACGCCTGTCCGGAGGCCACCGCATGACCAGCAACGCTCCCGCCGCCGAGCACAGCGAGCGCGCCACAGCAATGCGACAAGGCCGGCAAGCCGATTCCACGCGGCGACGCCAACGCGTCCTCGCCGCGCTCAACCGCGCCGCCACCGACGGGACCGAGATCAGCGCCGCGAGCATCGCCCGTGCCGCCGGGGTCGATCGCAGTTTCCTCTACCGCCACCGCGACCTGCTCGCCCAGATCCACGCCCTGGAGGCAACCCCACCGCCGGCCGGGACCGGCCAGGGGCCCGGCGTCACCCGCGCCTCGCTGCACGCCGACCTGCTCGCCGCCGGCGAACGAGCCGTCCGGCTGACCAGCCGGATCCGGCAACTGGAAACCCGCCTGTCCGAGACGCTCGGCGAGCAGGCCTGGCGCGAGTCCGGGCTCGGCGTCCCCGCCGACCTCGACGCCCTCAACCAGAAGATCAACAACCTCGAGCAGCAGAGCATCGACCTGCGCCTGCAACTCGTCGAACGCGATCAGGACCTCGCGGCCGCACGCGCCGCCAACCGCGAGCTCATGGCCCAACTCAACACCCCGGCGCGACACCGGTAACTCCCGGCGGGTCGTTCTTGCACCACACCTGTCGCGCACGCTATCGTTCCACGATCAGCTTATGAGCAAAGGGAAAGCTCCCGAGTCGCAGCCCCATACGCAAGCTGACCCCTGGAGAACACGCCCGGCTCGGTCACCCACGGCCGGTGCACCCGCACCCGCCCCGCCCGATACGCCCGCCGCACCTGCAGCACCGCCCGGCGGTCGACCGCTCCGAACCGGCATAACCCAACCCCAGCAGCTTCTCGTGCACCACATCAGCGCGGATCCGCCCGTTCGAGCGGTCCATCCACTCCTCCACCTTCGGGAGGAACCCGTCGACCAACCTCGGCCGGGCAGCCGGACGCGGCGGCGGCCCACCAGCCTCCCGCTCGGCGACATAACGGGCCACGGTGTGATGCGAACAGCCGGCCAGCTCGGCGGTGGTCCGCAACGACCCGGTCAAATCGAACGCTTCCAATATCTCCATGATCTCCCCTGCAGACTTCACGGTGTCCCTTCTCGGATGCGCGGCGACTCAGCACCGCAAGCGCACCCGAGAAGGGGCCCCAACCGCAGGGCCTCGGCATTCTTGATCTGCCCGTTATCTAACTCGTGTTGATCTTGACTTGTAGCAGCAGCGGTAAGACGCGGCTGGGATGTCGGGATACGTGGCGGGTCGCGGCGGCGATGTTGGTCGCGCCGTGATGACGGTGGACGCTGATGGCGAGGTTACGCAGGGAGGCCATCACTGCTGGGCCGTGTCCGGTGCGGATCTGCGAGCTGTCTTCGGCGAAGGTGACGTCGCGGACCCAGTGCAGCCGGTTTTCGATGTGCCAGTGTCCGCGGGCGATGTCGGCGAACTCGTCGGGGCGGATCTGGCTCTGGTCGAGGTCACTGATCGCGTAGACGGTCTCGGTCTTCCACCGTTTGCCGGTCAGTGGCCGTCGGCGGCGGGTGATCTGGATCGCGGTGGTCGCGTGCGGGAACCCGAGGCCGGCCGACACGGCAGTGATCTTCGCGATGCGTGTCTCGGCTCGGCCGTGGCCCTTGCCGCGGACGATGTCGAGGGCCGGGACTTCACGCCACGGCAGTGCCCGGAGTTGGGCGTGGAGCTTGGGCTGGTTCGCCTTCACAGTCAACAGGTAGTGCGCGCCGCGGCCGATCAGGTACTCGGCGTGCTGACGCTGAGTGTGCAGCGCGTCGGCGGTGACGATCGTGTCGGTGATGTCGATGCCGTCCAGCAGCGGCGCGAACTCGGTGATCTCGTTGGTCTTGCCGTCCACGACACGCTGGCCCAGCACCACCCCGCCGGCGTGTTCGAGCGCGGCGAGCAGGTGCACCGCACGGCCATCACCGACCCGGGCGCCACGGGCGGTCTTGCCGTCGATCGCGATCGCCCGCCACCGCCGCCCCGGCCAGTTCGACGGCTCGGCCGTCCCCGCGCGAGAGGCGAGCCAGCTACAGATCGTGCGGTCCAGCAGGTGCGGATCGATGGCCTGCAGCACCCGCCGAAACGCCGACTCGCTCGGCGGATCGCGTTCGATCCCCAGCCGCTCGCGCACGCCGGCGGGCAGATCGTGCGCCCACTCGGCGATCGCCACGTAGGAGCGGGCGCCGGCCAGCACCGCGCACACCGCAGGCCCCAGCACCGCGACCAATGGATGCCGCACGCCACGCCGACACCGCGGATCCGTGATCGCCCGCAACGCTGCCAGCAGGTCAGCAGGGACGTCCTCACCAGCGAACACCTCGCAGTCGGCACTGCGCGTGGCGGTAGAGCAGATCAGCGACAATGCAGATGCGGGCACGGCACACGCTCCGAGGATCACGATGGCGTAAAGACCCTTCATGATCACCAGCGGTGCCGTGTCCGCCCGGCTACTACACCATCACCGGCGTGTCACCCACCGACACGCCCAAGATCACGACTTTGCCGACCCCCTGGCCCCAACCGCGGCAAGCGGCGGAGCAGACGACGTCGTGTCAGGCAGATCCCGCGGCCGCCAGCGGGCAATTCTCATGGCCGCCAGCGGGCACTTCCATGGCCGTCTCCGGGCAGGATCTCGTGTCCGCTGCCAGGTAGTGAGTTCGGCGAGCGACACCACCACGCACCGACCTGCCGGTGGGCGGCGGAGCCGGCACCAAGTCAGCGCCTGCCCCAGGGAATTGCGGACGCCTCGAGTGAGGGCTTGCTCACTCGGGGTCCTGACACGCTCCTCACGCGGAAGTAGTAAGTGATGCCAGCAGTGAGCCTAGAAACGATCATGCTGGTCCCAGCCGTCGTCGATGTCACGGTCCAAGTGCGACTCATCGCTGCAGGCGGCTGAGTGGACCACTCCGCACGGTAAGCGGAAACGCTTCCAGAGCCGACCGGCGTCCAAGTCAACGTCGCGGCTCGTCGCATGGCCTGAGCGGCGAGTCCGGAAGGCGCAGCGGGGGCCGGCGTACCGCCGAACGGATTCGGCGCGGCCATCTCTGTGACGAACGTCGACCACGCTGGCTTCGCAGACCAGCCGTTCCTTAACAGGCCGAAATTCTGCTCGAGATCCGCCGCATCGCTGCCGGTGTCCCGGAGCATATAGGTGAAGAACGGACCGGCGAACGACCACGTAGCAAAAGTATCGTACTGCGCCCGGATGTAATCCGATTGCTCTTGTTCAGTGTTCGCCCGTGCTGACGTGCCTGTTGGAAATCCGGACTCCGTCAACCACACTTTCTTCGCGTCGTCGCCGTGGTCAGCCATGATCTGATGAACCATGGGCGTTTGCTGGAAGGTGTTCCACCCGGAGCTGCCGGGTGTTAGCGGGCTGTAAGGGAACGAGTAAGGGTGCAAGCCCACGGCGTCGAAGAACCCTTTCGCGCCGAGAGCGTACATCTGCCGCACAAACGTCATGGGTGCGATCTGCGACCCGTCCGCAGCATCCAGCGCCGGAGACAAGCCTCCTGATATGACCGTGGCGTTCGCATCCGCGGAATGTATGGCCTTGTAGGCACCCGCGAGTAGGTCCACGTACCCGGAGACGCTAGGCCGAGGGGCCCAGAAGTTCGAGATGTTCGGTTCGTTCCATACTTCCCAAGAGTGCACGCCGCGCAACGCGTAACGCGCAGCGGCGGCTCCTACAAAGGCGGCGAAAGCGGCCGGATCGGTGGGCGCAGTCTTGTCCGTCGTGCCAGTGGGCCGCGCCCACGCAGGGGTATATGCCGGAAGCGCCAGGATTTCTAGCCCGTGGTTGCTTGCCGCCGTAACAACACGGTCGATGGCGGACCAGTCGAAAGTGCCCTTGTTCCGTTCGACGACGCTCCAAGGAAAGTCAAGTCGCAACCATTTGGCACCGCTTCGAAACATAAGGTCGAGGTCCTGACTAAGGGATGAGTCGTTCTCCCAGAGAAAGTTCCCACCGGGTGAGAACCCGGCACGGGATCCAATCGAGTCGCTTGACTCCTGCGCTGCGACGTGTACAACCGGTCCGAGGGACAGGGCCGTGCAAGCGAGAGTGGCGGCCACGATACTGCAGAGGCGAGAAGGCAAGGCGCGCATGGCGTGGACCCTTCAGCACACCCGACACTGAAGCGTCGAATCATGCGGTCGGTCGGTAGCGGACGCTTGAGTCATCGGGCCTTGCGGAGTCGTCTAAAGTGCGCATCCGGGTGAACGGGCCGAGGCGCCCCCAGGCATGCGGTGGATGCTCCGCTACAACGGTTCGATGGGCCCCTTCGGTGCCGAAGCCCCCGGTCGGCCACTTGTCACTGGTTTGCGCCTGAGTTAGCGATACAGATCGATCTTGGTATCAGACAACATCTCGTGGGGTCGTCGACTCAACGAGGAGGATCGATCGTGGACGAGGACAGACGCGGTGTCGAGGGCGCGGGGCGTCGGAGGAAGCGGTTCTTGACGCCGTTGCAGAAGTGCGAGATTTGGCTTCAGCTGCTGCGCCAGGAGGTCACGATGGCCGAGGCGGCGGTGAACTATCAGGTCGACCGTTCGACGGTCGTACGGATCCGGGAGGTCGCCAAGCGGGGCGCGTTGGCGGCGCTGTCGGAGTCCCGGCCCGGTACTCGGGCGGCGGCCCGGGACTCCGAGTTGGAGGCGGCCAGGGCGGAGATTGTCCGGCTGAGCGAGACGGTCAAGGAGCAGGCCGTCAGGTTGATGTTGATCGAGGGAAAAGGGGGTTGGGGCTGAGTGGCCGGGTCCCTCGCCGGGTCGACGCGGCCACCAAGGCGGCGTTGCTGGGCCTGCTGTCTGGTGCGGGGGACGCCGGCTGGTCGCTGGGCCGGGCGGCGGAGGTTCTGGAGCTCGGCCGGGTCCGCGCGCACCGCTAGGCCGGGCGGGCGCAGCGCGCGGCGCTGGCGGACCGCCGCCCCGGTGGCACCCCGGTGCAGGGCGTGTCAGATGGTCTGTGTGAGGCGGGTGCCCCGATTCTGAGGCCTACCGGTCTTGAGAGGGAGCACTGATGAGCGTGATGACAGGGAATGACGGCTTGCTGCCGGCGGTGGAGCCGGGTGGTGAGCCGGCTGGTCCGCCGCGGGTGTCGGGGCGGCAGCTGCGGGAGTTGCTGGCTGATGATCTGTGGCTGGATGAGTTGATCGATCGGGCCGGTGAGGGTGGGGTCCGGTTGACCGGGGAGGGCGGGTTCCTCCCGGAGTTGGTGAAAGCGGTCCTGGAGCGCGGGCTGCAGGCGGAGCTGACCGGCCACCTGGGTATGAGCCTGGTGATCCGGCTGGTCGGGGGTCGGGGAACTCGCGGAATGGTGGCACGCCGAAGACGCTGTCGACGGAGGTCGGCCCGGTCGGGATCGACACCCCGCGGGATCGGGTTGGGTCGTTCGAGCCGCGGTTGGTGCCGAAGGGGCAGCGCCGCTTGGGCGGCCTGGACGAGATCATCATCTCGCTGTATGCGGGTGGGATGACGGTCCGGGACATCGGGCATCATCTGCGGCGCACGGTGGGCACCGAGTTGTCCCACGACACCATCAGCAAGGTCACTGATGCGGTGGTGGAGGAGGTGAAGGCCTGGCAGACCCGGCCGCTGGATGAGATCTACCCGATCGTCTATCTGGATGCGCTGGTGGTGAAGGTCCGGGACGGGCATCAGGTGCGGAACAAGGCGGCGCACCTGGCGGTCGGGGTGGATCTGGACGGCGTGAAGCACGTGCTGGGGATCTGGGTGCAGTCCACCGAGGGGGCGACGTTCTGGGCGGGGGTGTGCGCGGAGTTGGCGAACCGCGGGGTGCGGGACATTCTGATCGCCTGCTGCGACGGCCTGGAGGGCCTGCCGGCGGCGATCGAGGCGACCTGGTCCAGGGTGACGGTGCAGACCTGTGTGGTGCATTATGCCGATCTTCGGATTATGCCGCTGTGGTCGCGGGATCCGTTGCGGGGCAGGGGGTTCGGCTTGGCGAGGTCGGCATAATCCGGTGAGTTGATCGACGCTTGCCTCTTCCGTCTGGAGAGGAGAGCGTCATGGTCAAGGTGTTGTCGTCGTTCGTGCGCGGGCCGTTGGAGCGACACGTCACGGGATTGGCCGAGGAACTGCTGCGGCAGGGCTATTCGGGGACCTCGGCCGCGCAGCATGTGTGTTTCATCGCCCATCTGGATCGCTGGATGAGCGCCGAGGACGTCGAGATCGGCGGCTTGAGCGGTCCGGTCATCGAGCGCTATCTCGCGCGGCGGCGCTCGGCGGGCTATGTGCAGTACCGGTCGGTGAGAGCGCTCCGGCCGCTGTTGGACTTCCTCGCGCCGCTTGGCGTATTGCCGGTCGCGTCGCTGGTTCCGCCGGGCCCGGTAGAGGGACTGCTTGTCCGCTACCGCGATTACCTGGTCGGTGAGCGCGGCCTGACGCAGGGGACTGCGCGCGGCTACGTGGACTTGGTCCGCCCGTTCGTCGCCACCCGCGCCCACGGCGACGTGCTCGACCTGACCGGGATCACGGCGGCAGACGTCAACGGCTTCGTGCTGTCGGCCTGCCCGGGTCGGGCTGTCGGGTCGGCGAAGCTGATCGTCTGCGCGCTGCGGTCGCTGCTGCGCTGGCTGCACTTGACCGGGCAGATGTCGGTATCGCTGGCGAGCGCGGTGCCGTCGGTGGCGGGCTGGCGATTGTCGAGCCTGCCGACGGGCTTGGAACGGGGAGAGCTGCGCGGGCTGCTCGGCTCGTGTGATCGGCGCACCCGCACTGGGCGTCGGGACTACGCGATGATGCTGCTGCTGTCCCGGCTCGGGCTGCGCGCCGGGGAGGTCGCCCGCCTCGGGCTGGACGACATCGACTGGCGACGCGGCGAGATCGCAATCCGCGGCAAGGGCAACCGCGCCGAACGGCTGCCGCTGCCGGCCGACGTCGGGGCGGCGATCACGGCCTACCTGCGCGCGGGCCGGCCGACCACCGCCGAGGGCCGCAGCGTGTTCGTGCGGGTGCACGCCCCGCACCGGGCGCTGACCACGGGCGGGGTCACCGTCGCGGCGCTGCGCCGTTATCAGCGGCTGCGCGACCAATCCGCGTCAGCGACCGGGACCGTGGCGTTCTTCGTCTCCCTGGCCGGAACCCGGCTGATCTACTGCAACGTCCACAACGCGTTCCACCGGCTCGTGCGCCTGGCCGGGCTCACCGCACGGTCAGCGTCGTGCCGCCCGCGCATCCACGACCTGCGGCATTACGCGGACGGCCGCGTTATGCGCCTTGCTGGCCCGGGCCGCCTTGTGAGGAACGGGTTTGACGTGTCGTTGTCCGCATAATCCCGGGTGCCGGTGTCATTTCCCGAGCGTGTCGAGCCAGCTGACCAGAGAGGTGTCGGAGGTCCAGTCGGGCAGGGCGTCCGGGGTGAGCGGCTGGTAGGCGTTCTCGATCGCGTTTCGTTTTGTCTCGGCGTCGGCGCGGGCGTAGATCTCGGTGGTGGAGACGTCAGCGTGGCCGAGCAGATCGCGGATGTAGATCAGGTTGACGCCGGCTTGGATGAGGTGCATCGCCCGGCTCCGCCTGAGGGTATGGGGCGTGACCGGCAGTCCGGGAGCCCAGCCGGGCTCGCGGGCCCGGACGGCTCGCACGTGGCGGGCGAGGATCTTGGCGACCCCGGAACGGGTCAGCCTCGTGTGGTGCGGTCCGCTGAACAGCGGGTTCGCGTCGGCTCCGATGGCGGGGTGCGGCTTGAGGTGGTTCAGGTAGTCGGCGAGGAGGCGGGCCGTCGGGTCCATGACGGGGACGTAGCGGATCTTGGAGCCTTTGCCGTGGATGCTCACGGTGATCGGTGTGGAGCGGCGGACGTCGGCGACGTCGAGGTCGCAGAGCTCTTGGACGCGGGCGCCGGTGTCGTAGGCCAGGGCGAGCAGAACGGTGTCCCTGACCGCGCGTGTGGTGGCGGTGCCTGGTTCGGCGAGCAGGGCCTTGATCTCCTCGCCGGTCAGGTGCCCGAGGTCCGGGGCCGGGGTGTTCTTCTGCCGGATCGCCAGTACGTGAGTGATCTGGTCGAGGTGGGCGGGCTGTTCGACGGCGGTGTAGCGGCAGAACGACTTGATCACCGCGAGGCGCTGGTTGCGGGTGGCCGGCGAGCAGCCGCGCTCGGTCTCCAGCCAGCCGAGGAACCGCAGGACCCGTGAGCGGTCGATGTCGACGAGGCGTAGCTTCTCGGGCGGTATGTGCTCGACGTCTTTGAACCAGGTGAGCAGCAGCTTCATCGCGTCCCGGTAGGAGGCTATGGTCCGGGCCGACGCGGCGCGTTCCCCGGCCAAGTGGTCGGTGAAGAACTTCGTCAGCCACCGCCCGGCCGGATCCGCCGGTGGCGCCGGCCGCGGGCTCACGACCGGTCTCCGGCCGGTTCGGGGATGACGTAGCCGAAGCGGACCTGGGCCTTGGCCATCACCTCGGGGTAGGCGTCCGCGGTCAGCCGCAGGTAGTACTGGGTTCCGCGAAGATCGGTGTGGCCCATGTAGCAGGCCAGGTAGGGCAGCATCACGGCCAGGTCGGCGTTGTCGGTGGCCCACCGTCGCAGGTTGGCGACGGCGAAGCCGTGGCGCAGCGAGTGCGGATGCGGGCCACCGGTGAAGTGCGGGATGTCGGCGTCGGCGAGGTAGCCGCGGAAGCGCAGGTAGACGGTCGACTGGTTGATCGGCCTTCCTCCCGCCCTGCTGTAAAACACGTGGTCGCTGGGTTCCGGGGCCGGGTGCGCGGCCGCGGTGTAGGCGTGCAGGGTGGCGGCGAGCCGGGCGGTGACCGGGATGGTCCTGCCCTCACCGTTCTTCGAATCGCGGATCTGCAGCGTCGCGGCGCTCGTGTCCACGTCCGGCAGGAGCAGGTTCAGCGCCTCGGACACCCGCAGCCCGGCGCCGTAGAGCACCCGGAACAGGACCGGGTCGACCAGCGCCTTGTTCGAGAAGCTCGACATCGGCTGGGAGTCGATCGCGGTGAACAACCGCCGCGTCTCGGCGTCGGTGAACACATACGGCGGCTGATGGGGGACCCGCACCTGGGTGGCCGCGTCCGGGAGATGCGCATCCCAGCCAGCGGCTCGGGCATGCTCGGCCAGTTGCCGCAGCACCAACTCGTTGCGCCGGACCGTGGAGGCCCGCAGGTGTCGGCCGTAGCGGAACCCGTCGACCGCCTCCTTGGTGATCGAGGCGTCCGGGTAGCCCTGCCGCCGGCAGTGCTCAACGAACTGGCGCAGCACCCGCTGTGGGACCTTGAACCGGTACCCGCCGGCGTGCCGCAGCGCGGCAAGCTCGGCGACCAGCTCCGGCAGCGTCGGTTCAGGTGTCGCGCTCACCGGCGCTCACCGGCCCGGTCGCCTTCGGTGACGTCTTCGACGTCCAACGCGCAACGGCGTAGCCGTTCGACGTCGAAACGCAGGTAGTAGGCCTGGGTCGTGTCGCTCGAGGCGTGTCCCAGCACGGCCGACACCACCGGGATCGGGGTGCCTCCGCCGATCATCGCGACCGCGAGCGCGCCGCGCAGGGAATGCATCCCGCAGACCTGGCCCGGCGGGAACACGATCCCGGCCCGGGCGGCGTGCCGCGGCAGCCGGGAGGCGACCGAGGATGAGGACCCGAACACGTCGAACGGGTGCCGATGCTTGATGAACACCTTCGGGCAGGCCGTCTCGGGCCGGCCGTCGCGGATGTAGTCAATGATCGCCCAGCCGACGTCGTCGAGCAGCGGCAGCCGCAACGGCCGTCCGGTTTTCTGTTGGACGATCGTGACCTGTTTCGCGCGCCAGTCGAGATCGCCCAGTTCCAGGCCGCGCAGATCCGAGATCCGCAGCCCCAGCCGGGCGGTCGTCAGGATCATCGCGTAGTCGCGCTTCCCGGTGGCGGACTGGCGGTCGATCCTGGCCAGTAACTGGCGGATCTCCTCCGCGGTCCACAGGTGCGGGTCGGACTCGTGACGGACGTGGCGGTGCGGCGGCAGACGATCTGCCAGGCCGGCCGGTGCCTGCCCCGCCGCGGCCAAGGCGCCGAGGAAGTCGGCCAGGCATGACCTCAGGGACGCGATCGTCGTGCGTCGCAGCCCACGTTGACGCAGCAAGAACCCGGACACGTCACGCACGCCGAGCGCCGCGAGATCGTCGATGCCCATCTCGACCAGGTAGGCCAAGAACCGGCTGGCCGCCCTGTCCTTCGTGACCACGGTCGCCTCGGCGTTGCCGCGACGGCGGCACGAGGCGAGGTAGTCGTCCCTGAGCTGACGGAACCTTGCCGGACACCCGTCCTTCGCCGGGATCACTGGGCGGTCGACGTCGACCGCCCGGCCAGCCAGCACCTCCGCCATCAACAGCACCGGCCGACGAACGGCCTGGACAGCCCTGTCTTTGACCGGCTCACGCAACGCCGCCAACCGGACGCCGGTCTGGTTCGCGATGAAGTCGATGCACACCAACTCGCTTGCGGTGTCCACGCCGCGACCCGTCAAGAAAGCAGCGAACCGTTCCAGCACGACCTGGTACCTGCAGACCGTGTACTCATCCCGCCCCGCATCGCGCACCACCGCCACCACGCGGTCCGCGGCGTCCCTGACACCAACATCGCCCATCGCGAATCACCCTTCATCCAGAATCGGAATGAACAGGCGATTCTTCGCCGAGCAGGCGCAGCGCTCAGCACGCCGGGAAGCTGGCCCCGACACCCGGGATTATGCGGACAACGACACGTCAAACCCGTTGGTCACAAAGCGGCCCGGGCCAGCAGGGCGCATAACACGGCCGTCCGCGTAATGCCGGTTATGGGGAATTCCCCATAAGCGGCACACCACCGCAATGCGCCTGCTCCGAGCTGGCGTCGACACCAGCGTGATCGCCCTCTGGCTTGGCCACACCAGCGTCGAAACCACCCAGATCTACCTGCACGCCGACCTCGAACTCAAGGAGAAAGCACTTGCCAGAACCAAACCACCCACCGCCCGAGCAGGACGCTACAAACCGCCCGACACGCTCATCGCTTGGCTCGAAGCCCTCTGATTATGCCGACCTCGCCAAGCCGAACCCCCTGCCCCGCAACGGATCCCGCGACCACAGCGGCATAATCCGAAGATCGGCATAATGCACCTTATGCCGACGTCGGCATAAGGTGCACCTGATCCGCGCCTCGATGAGGTTCGTGTCCTACACCGACCGCAAGCGGGTCGCCGCCGCGCTCCGCGCCGTCTACACCGCGCCGACGGTGGAGGCGGCGGAGACCGCGCTCCTCGCGTTCGGCGAGTCCGAACTCGGCCGGCGCTATCCGGCGACCGTGGCGACCTGGGAGCGGGCGTGGGAGCGGTTCATCCCGTTCCTCGCGTTCCCGCCCGCCGTCAGGAAGATCATCTACACCACGAACAGCATCGTTATCTTGAGCCGCCCACCGGGTGTCCGTCATGTCGTTGACGGGCGGCTGATGGTGTGCGGGCTGCGTGCTGGACGTGGTTATCTGCGGTCGTCCAGCAGGCGGCTTGCGGGAGGGTTCGGTGTTCGTTCAGCGGGTGGTGCTGCCCGACTCGCGGCGTGAATCGTGGACGGTGGTCGGTGATGATGCGGCGCCGATCGAGCCGGTGGAGCGGTATCTGGCGTTCTTGACCGACGTGGCCCGGTCACCGACACGGTGAAGGCTTACGCGCATGATTTGAGGGACTGGTTCGGGTTCTTGGCCGGCCGGTCGACGGACTGGCGCCAGGTGCGGCTGGAGGACGTCGGCGAGTTCGTCGCCTGGCTGCGGCTGCCGCCGGCGGCCCGGGACGGCCGGGTGGCGGTGCTGCCGTCGGTCGGCGGGCATTGCACCGAGGCGACGATCAACCGCAAGTTGTCGGCGGTGTCGGCGTTCTACCAGCACTCGGCGCGCAACGGTGTCGAGCTCGGGGACCTGCTGCGGACCTGGCAGCCGGCCGGTCGTCGCGGCAGCGGCTGGCGACCGTTCCTGCACCACATCAGCAAGGGTCGACCGGCGGCGCGGCGGGCGATCCGGTTGAACAGTGCGCGCAAGCATCCTCGGGTCCTCGGCCCGACCGAGGTGCAGGCCGTGTTGGACGCCTGTGATCGGCTACGCGACAGGCTGCTGTTCGCGGTGCTTTATGACACCGGGATGTTCTCCAGGGGTCAGCTTGCGTATGGGGCTGCGACTCGGGAGCTTTCCCTTTGCTCATAAGCTGATCGTGGAACGATAGCGTGCGCGACAGGTGTGGTGCAAGAACGACCCGCCGGGAGTTACCGGTGTCGCGCCGGGGTGTTGAGTTGGGCCATGAGCTCGCGGTTGGCGGCGCGTGCGGCCGCGAGGTCCTGATCGCGTTCGACGAGTTGCAGGCGCAGGTCGATGCTCTGCTGCTCGAGGTTGTTGATCTTCTGGTTGAGGGCGTCGAGGTCGGCGGGGACGCCGAGCCCGGACTCGCGCCAGGCCTGCTCGCCGAGCGTCTCGGACAGGCGGGTTTCCAGTTGCCGGATCCGGCTGGTCAGCCGGACGGCTCGTTCGCCGGCGGCGAGCAGGTCGGCGTGCAGCGAGGCGCGGGTGACGCCGGGCCCCTGGCCGGTCCCGGCCGGCGGTGGGGTTGCCTCCAGGGCGTGGATCTGGGCGAGCAGGTCGCGGTGGCGGTAGAGGAAACTGCGATCGACCCCGGCGGCACGGGCGATGCTCGCGGCGCTGATCTCGGTCCCGTCGGTGGCGGCGCGGTTGAGCGCGGCGAGGACGCGTTGGCGTCGCCGCGTGGAATCGGCTTGCCGGCCTTGTCGCATTGCTGTGGCGCGCTCGCTGTGCTCGGCGGCGGGAGCGTTGCTGGTCATGCGGTGGCCTCCGGACAGGCGTCGGGCGCGGTCGCCCGGGTGCTGGGCATGCCGAGGAATGCGGCGCGGTGGCGGCGCATCACGGTGACTGCCTCGTCGATGACGGCGCGTTCGGTGTCACTGGCGTGGCCGAGATCTCCGTCGATGCGGCCGATGAGCCGCCGGATCCGGGTGATCTCCTGCTGGCTGGGGGTGGCGTCGGCGCGGGCCCACTCGTCGACGCCGTCGATGGCGGCGGCCAGACGTTCACGGGTTTGCAGCAGGTCGTCGAGGTAGAGGGTGAGGTCGGGCAGGTAGGACACGTCGGTGCGGAAGTGGTCGCAGCCGGCGCAGCGGAACCGGACCGGGCAGGCGCCGCCCCCGGCGGCGACGTTGGACGGCTCGGTGCAGCGTCCGTAGGGGACGGCGACTTCGCCGACGGCGTAGCGGGCGTGTTCGGAGTCCAACAGGGCGGCGGCCTCGCGCCAGACCCGGTTGCCGTGGCGGTCGAAACTCATCGCGGTCACCGTGTCCACGGCGGCGCGGCGCCGGTCTTCCCCGACCCGGTAGTACCCCCGGGTGACGTTCAAATTGCGATGATCGAGGAGTTCGGCGAGTACGTCGATCCCGACGCCGGCATCAGCGTGGCGCTGGGCGTAGCTATGCCGATAGGCGTACGGGACGATCTTGGACTTGTCGAACTCGGCGCCGTCACGGCTATGCAGCGGACCCAACGTGTCGACCCATCGCCGGTTCCCGTTCAGGGTTTCGCCGTGGCGAGGGCAGCAGTTTCAGCTCACCGGCCGGGGTGGCGGGGAAGCGTTGCTTCACACGCGACTGCTGGGCGGTGATCACCGCGGCGGTCGCCTCGTTGATCGGCAGACGGCGCCCGAGCCGGTCGGCTTTGGCGTTGTCATAGACCAACACGGGCCCGCCGTCTTTGTCACGGTGGAGGCAGTCCAGCGGCAGGTTGAGGAGGTCTTCGGGGCGCCGGCCGGTGTCGATGCCGATCTGGATCGCGGCCTTGAGTTCGGCCGGCCGCAGGCCGTCCAGGTTCGCGCACAACACCGTCATGATCTCCGGCGGGAGGTCGCGGCCGGGTTCGCCGCGGTGCGCTTCGGCGGGGATGTCGTCACGCCCGATCGCGAAGTCGCCGGGCAGCCCGGCGGCGACCCGACCGGGCCGGGTCAGGCCCAGGGCGCGGATCCCGGACAGCGCGGCCCGAACGCCGCGGCAGATGACGTTGCGGTGGTAGCGGCTGATCGTGCCCGTGGACTCCAGGTAGGCCAGCCGGTTGAGGAACGCCTCGATATCGGGGCCGGTCCAGCCGGTCGGGTGATAGTCCGTGGTCGTCGCGAACCCGCAGGCTTTCCGACAACCGGGCCACCGCATTGACCTTGATCCGCACGTTGCTGGCCCCGGCGCCGCGATGGCGTGGCAGTTGCTCACCCGCCCACGCTTTGGCGGCGTACGCCAGCCAGGGCTGGCTGATACCGGTGAACGACAGCCGCCCGCGGTGACCGAACAGAGCCAGATCCCAGCTGTCGCCGGCCCGCTCACGACCGGGATCGGCCAGCGCGCGGCGGACATCGCAGACGAACGCGGTCAGCAACTGCCGGGCCGGCTTGCCCGCTGTCACGCGCTCGGCCGGGCACGCCGCGATCTGGGTCGCCTGCTCACGGCGCAGCATGTTGCAGACCGCCCGCAGCGGCACCTCAACGATCTGCGCGCCGCCGCGGACCCGCTGCTGAACGCCGAACAACACCTCGACCACCACCAACGGCGCCAATCCGCGCAGGCTCACTTCACCGCCCTGCGAGACCGCCGGCTGGGTCAGCTGCCAGTGCCGCTGGTCGGCAACGGGATCGGTGGTGACCGTGGTGCGCCACCGCACGTAATGGGTCGCGCAGTAGCCATGTTCGGATTCGGCGCGGCGGCTGCAAGCGGCGACCCGGCAGGGTCCCAGCGCGGGCAGCGGACGCAGCCGCGGGTCGGTAAGGAACTGCTCCAGCGAGACACCCGCTGTGCGACGCAGCCGGCGCTGATGCGGCACGCACAATGTCGAGCGCGGGATCGGTGACATGCGCTCACAACCGGGCACCGCACAGCCGGCCGGTCGACGCGTCGGCAACGATGGCAGCTCGGGTGACGCCGCGATCTGCTGCTCGCTCAGACCCTGCGCACCCAACCGGGTGAAGCAGTGCCAGCACAGCCCGCCGGTCCTGCCATGCATGGTCGTCGAACAGCCGCCCACCCGACACAGCGGCCGGCCCAGCAACGGATGCGCGGCCGGCAGCGACAGCACCCGCGTCACCGGGTCCCAGCCGGCCTCGATGAGAAACCCACACTCGAGCAGGCCAGCCAGGCGCGCGGCCGGACCGTCCAATCCCACCCCGGCCAGCACGTGGTCGAAGACAACCGCGGCCGCGGCCGCGGATCGTGTCGTCGCGGCCGACGCGGCGCCGCTCACCGGGGCACCCCGGCCTGCTCGCGCGGGCCGGGCACCAGGTCCACCGCGGCCCGCAGCCGCGCCGGGTCCGGATGCAGATACACCTGAGAGGAGGACACCGAGGCGTGACCGAGCAGGTCGGCGACCACGTCGAGACCGCAGCCGGCATCAGCGGCGTTGCTACCGAAGGCGTGCCGCAGTTGGTGCGGACGCAACGCCTGCGCCAGCCCGGCCCGTCGCGAGGCACCGGCGAGCAGCTCACCGATCGCGTCCGGGCGCATCGGCGCACCGAGCGGAGCCCGGAACAGGTTCACCAGCACGAAATCACCGTCCGCAGCCTGCGGCACACTCATCCGCTCGAACACGTAGGTGTCGAATGCCTGCACGGTGAGGACGTCCAACGGCACGCTGCGCTGCCGGCGCGACTTCGCCCACGCCCCGTTCGGATTGCCCTCACGACGCAGCACATGCAGATGCGCCCGAGCGACCCCGCAACCCAACGCTCCGGAGTCGGCGAGCAGGTGCACGTCGCTACGACGCAGCCCGCACACCTCGCCGCGGCGCAACCCGGCCCGGGCCATCAGCAACACGATCAGCCGGTCCCGCGCCGAACGGCAGGCGTGCAGCACGGCGACGATGTCAATGTCACTGGCCCGCTCGACCGGACGTTCCGGCTCATGCAGGCGGTGCCGGGCCCGCATCCGCCACGACATCCGCCCGTCGCCGTCGCGGGCAGCCTCGGGCAGGTCTCGGTCCCCGGCCACCTCATACAACAGCGCGAGCAGATGCCCGCCCGCCTGCCCGACGACGACCGCATGCACCACCATCTCGCGCACCGCGCTCAGCACGCCGTTGACCCGCCGGGCCCCGCGCACCGGGACGCTGCCCGGCCCGGCCAGCACCGCCGTGGCAGTCTCCCCGCCCGAGGCGGACAGCCCTGCATAGGTCAACCACGTCATGAACAGCGCCAGCTGTTCGGCCCCGGCCTGCCAGCTGCGCCCGGTCCGCGCGCACCAGCGCAGGAACAACGCGATCGAGTTCGCGTAACTCTTCGTCGTCGACTCCGCACCATCGCGGCCGAAACGCACATGCCGCAGGAAACCGTCAGCGACCGGCACGACAGCCAGGTCCTCGTCCAGCACAGTCCAGTACCTCGCGCCGGACGGCAACCTCACTGGGAACGCCCGCATCCTTCGATCCTCCCGATCACATCGTGGGCCCGTGAACAACTACCAGCCACGAGCACCACACCCCGGGAGACCCGCCGTGAAACCCCAGCAACACGACGTTCAAGCAACGTCATGCAACACCCAGCTGACCCCTGGAGAAGGCATGCGGATCGGTGAGGCGCTCGGACTGCGCCACGAGGACTGGGCCGCAGCGGAGCGGCAGGTCGCGGTGGTGCCGCGGGTGAATGACAACAAGGCCCGGTCGAAGTCCGCCGAGCCGCGGGTTGTTCCGGTCAGCGCCGAGCTGATCCGCCTCTACGCCGACTACCTGCACGGCGAGTACGGCGACTGCGATTCCGACTACGTGTTCGTCAATCTGTGGGGCTCGCCGCGCAATCATCCGCTGGGCTATCCGGCGGTCTACGACCTGGTCCGGCGGCTCCGTCGGCGCACCGGGCTGGATTTCGATCCGCACTGGTATCGGCATACCTACGTTATCTCCCGTGCCCGTGTCGCCTGAGCGACGTGCGGCGATGCCGTCGGGAGAGGCGTGCCTGATGAGTATCCGGAACTTGTCGGTGCTGCCAGTTACGTTCGCCGGGTGGTGGAGCCAGTCGGTGTTTCCTTCCGTGCCGAGCGGGCCGTCTCACCGGTGGACGGCAGCGAGTGTTGGGTCGTGCTCGACGCTGATCTTCTTCCGCATCGGGAGGCGGGCGAGTTCCTGCGGTGTCTGAGTGGGGCGAGCCGCTCACCGCACACGATCCGCGCCTATGCCGGAAGGACGGCGTTCTTCTTGGGCTGGTGCGCCGCGCAGGGCGTGGATTGGCGGCGGGTCAGCCTGGCCGAGTTGGCCCGGTTCAAGCACTGGGCGGAGGTGAGCCCGACCCGGGCGGGCAGGGTCCGGTCGGGGGCGACGGTCAATGCGATCCTCACCGCGGTTTGCGAGTTCCTGCGTTTTTGCGGCCGGGCCGGGTTGATCGAGGCCGTGGTCGCCGACCGGTTGTCCGAGCCGCGCTGGCTGCGGTTCACTCCGCCGGGTTTCGACGCCGGCGAGTCCGGACAGTTCCGCGCGATACGCGCTCGAGTGTTGCAGGCACGCGCTGCGGTGCCGTTTCCCGAGGCGCTGACAGCCGAGCAGTTCCAGACGTTGCTTGGTCGCTGCCGGCGGCCCCGGGAGCGCTTCTTGGCGGTGTTGCTGCACGACACCGGCCTGCGCATTGGTGAGGGGTTGGGGTTGCGCCGGGCCGATATGCACCTGCTGCCGGACTCGCGCGGCTTGGGTTGTCCGATGGTGGGCGCGCACCTCCACGTGCGCCATCGGGTCAACCCGAACGGGGCGCTGGCCAAGTCCCGGTTTCCGCGCAGCGTGCCGGTCAGCGACGCGGTGCTTGTCTGCTACGCCGACTATCAGCACGAGCGGGCCGCGCTGACCGAGGAGGAGGGGTCGGACCTGGTGCTGGTCAACCTCTACCACGCGCCGCTGGGCGCGCCGATGTCCTACCGGGCGGCGAAGGGCTTCTTCGACCGGCTGGCGCGCGAGTGCGGCTTCCCGGTCCGGCCGCACATGTTCCGCCACACCGCGGCGACGAACTGGGTGCGGGCCGGGGTCGATCTTGATGTGGTGCAGGCGCTGCTCGGGCACGCCTCGCTGGCCTCGACGACCGTTTACCTGCACGCCCGGGACGAGGACAAACGCCGTGCCGTCGAGGTGGTGGCCTCGGGTGGTCGGTTCCGATGAGCGCACCCGCGCTGCGGGCCGTGCAGCCCGATGCCACGCCCGGCGGGGGGATCGAGTCGGGGTGGCGGCAGTGGCTGGCCTCGCGCCTGGACCCGAGCTGGCGGCCCGGCGAGTGGGACGAACGGCTCGCGTTGTTCACCGGCGACCTGAGCAGCGAGCGGACCGCGGCGTGGGCATGCCGCACGCCGGGGTGCCCGAGCGCGACCCGCTACCACCACCGGCGCTGCAACAACTGCCGGAGGTCGCGGGCGAGCCTGGGTGTCGGCTGGGACCAGTTCGACGCCGACCCGCCCCGCCATCGCCTCCGGCCATCCGATCGCGGCGCCTGCCTGGTGCCCGGCTGTCAAGGCGAGCGGCACTGCGTTGGCCTGTGTTTTCGGCACGAGCGGTCGTGGCGGAAGGACCCGGCCGAGCCGGTCGCCTCGTTCGCCGCCCGCGCCCGGCCGCTGGTCCGCGGCGGGGACTGCCGGGTCTCGGGCTGTGGCCGGGAGGCGATCGCGCCCCGGCGGGGGCTGTGCCGGTTCCACGACCAGCGGGTGCACCGCCGCCACGACCTTTCGCGGTTCAGCGCCGAGCAGCTGGCGTCCTGGATCGCCGCCGAGTCACCGCTGCTGGGAATCCACCAGTTCTCCTTGGCCGGGTTGGCGCCGACGGTTCGCCTCGAGCTGCGCTACGCACTGCAGTGCCGCGACGCATCCCCACCACCGCTTGACCCGAGCGCGATGCGGATCTTGACGCGGCGGCTGGCCGGGACCCAGTCGATGCGCGATGCCAACGCCGTGGCCATCTGCGCATCCGGCGGTCAGCAGTACGACGCGATGATCCGCGGACTGTTTCGCGACCTGCGCCGGCACCTGGACCAGGCGTGGGCCGCGTTCACCGGCGTCGACCCGTTCGGCGGCGACGTCTGGCAGGTGGCGCTGCTCGACCTGCAGACGAACGCCTCGCGGCGCTGGCCGGCCACCCGCGGCGTGGTCGACTTCCGTGCCGTCGAACTTCCCTGGCTGCGCGAGGTGGCCAAGGACTGGGCCCGCGCCACTCGGCCGCATCTGCAGCGGCTGCGGGAAACGCTGCGCGCCTGCCAGTCCGCCTCGGTGGTGCTGGTCGCCGCCGGCCGGACCGACCCGACCGAACTGGGCGCCGGAGACTTCACCCGCATCGTCGCCGCACTGCGCGAGCAGCACCGCGATGACGGCAGCTTGTACTCGGCGTCGCATCGCAACCTGCTGACCCACCAGTTCTGCGAGGTGATCGACCACGGCCGCGCCGCCGGTCTGCTGGCCGACGTGCCGGACACCTTCCGAGCCGTCCGCCGACGCTGGCACGTCGCCGAGCAGGCCAACGAAGACGAGCTCGGCAAGGCCCTGCCCGAGTCGGTGATCCGCCAGCTCGATGCCCACCTGCACGTGCTCGGACCGGCCGGCCACGCCGGCTCCATCAGCGGTGAGCAGCTGCGGGCGATGCACCAGACGATCTACCGCATCCTACGCGACACCGGTCGCCGGCCGGGTGAGGTCACCAGCCTGCGGATCGGCTGCATCGAGATGATCGAGGACCAGCACAACCTCGTCTATGACAACCACAAGGCCGGCCGGATGCGCCGGCGGCTGCCGATCACCGAAGAAACCGCAGCGACCATTCTGGACTGGCAGCCTCAACGCGAGCGGTGGTCCACCCCGCCGGCGCAGCGGAACTGGCTGTTCCCCAGTCCACTGCTGCGCGCCCAACAGTCCCAGGGCCACCTCACCGCCTCGGCGGTCGCCGGGGCGTTCAAGGCCTGGGTGGCACGCATCGGCCGCATCGACAGCGAGCTGCTCGGTCCAGACGGCTCGCCCGTCCCCTACGACCCGTCGCTGATCGTGCCGTACGCGCTGCGCCACTCCTACGCCCAACGCCACGCCGACGCCGGCGTCCCCGTCGACGTGCTCAAAGAGCTCATGGACCACGTCTCGGTGACCACCACCATGGGCTACTACCGAATCAGTCTCAAGCGCAAGCAACAGGCCATCCGCTCGGTCGGGGCGCTGGCCACCGACGCGTCGGGCAGGCCAGCGCCGTTCACCGAGCCGGCGGCCTACGAGCGGGCGTCGGTGTCGGTGCCGTTCGGCAACTGCACCGAACCCTCCAACGTCAAGGCCGGAGGCGGTGCCTGCCCAATCCGCTTCCAGTGCGCCGGCTGCGGCTTCTACCGACCCGACCCCTCCTACCTGCCGGCGCTCGAACAGCACATCGCCGAATTGCGCGCCGAACGGGAAACCGCGCGGGCGATGCAGGCCGCCGACTACGTACTCGCCAACCTCACCGCCCAGATCGAGTCGTTCACCGGCGCCGCCGAAACAATGCGCCGCCGACTCGCCGAACTCGGCCCCGCCGAGCGCGCCGACGTCGAAGACGCCAGCCGGCTGCTGCGCCGCGCCAGGGCGGCCCGGCACCTCCCGCTGCTGCCCACCCCCTCGGCCGGGCACGCCGGATGAGCACCGTCCGACCCGGACACAACCCCCGCGCCGACGCGCTCCGCGCGGCCCGGTCGCGAGCAGCCAGGACAAGCGTCGACGCGTCCTCGACGCCCTACAGGCGCTGGAGAACACCGGCACGCCGATCACCGCCGCCCGGCTCGCCGCGGCCGCAGGAGTATCCGCCTGGCTGGTCTACGCCGACGGCGTCCGCGGACACCTCGACGCCGCGCGGCGCCGCCAAGCCGAGCACGACAGCCCACCAACCCCGGCGGTCCCCACGACCGGACGCGAACCCGCCAGCATGGCCAGCCTGCGCACCGACCTCGCCGTCGCCCGCGCCGAAATCCGCCGACTGCGCGCCGAAGGCGACAAGCTCCGCAACCGACTACGCCTGCACCTGGGCGCCGAGATCGAGGGACCAGAACGGGCCGAACTCATCGCCCGCGTCGCCGACCTCGAAACCAACGCCCGCCACCTGATCGTCGAACGCGACGCCCGCGCAGCAGAGGCCGACCAGGCCCGCCGCCAGGTCCGCGAACTCGAAGACGACCTCACCGCCGCACGAGAAAGCCTGCGCCGCATCATCCGAGAAACCAACACATGACCACGCCGGCCTCGTGGCTGACCTGCCTCACCTGCCTCAGACCACGAAACACCGCCCGACCAGGACACTTTCAAGATCGACTACAGATAAACTGTGGCACCCGGCTGATCAACCAGGACGTGCCGCAGGAAGTCGTCCGCCGCATCCTCGACCACGACTCGGCGCAGATGACGGCCCACTACGCCCGCCTGCACGACACCACCGTCCGCCGGCACTGGGAAGCCGCCCGCAAGGTCGATAGCAGCGGGCGGCCGGTGGTCATCGACCCTGACGGCCCGCTCGCCGACGCCGCCTGGGCCAACCAGCGGCTCGGCCGGGCCACCCAGGCACTGTCCAACGGCTACTGCGGCCTGCCGGTGCAGCGAAGCTGCCCGCACGCCAAGCCTGCCTGACCTGCCCGATGTTGCTGACCACGGCCGAGTTCCTGCCCCACCATCGCAGCCAGCGCCAGCAAACCGTGCAGATCATCAGCGGCGCCGAGGCCCGCGGACAGGTCCGGCTGGTCGAGATGAACAGGCAAGTGCTCGCGAACCTCGACCGGATCATCACCGCCCTCGACGACGAGCCCGGCCCGGCAAGTGAGGAGGCCGCCAATGCGAGCTGACAACACCGGCCACCTCACCGCCGCCGCCCGGCGACGCTCCCAGAACACCCGCCAACGCGCCGAAGCCGCCTGCGACGGCTCGATGCAGCCGGGAGACCGATCACCTTCGACGCACTCGCCCGCGAGGCGAACGTCTCCCGCTCCTGGCTCTACTCCCAGCCCGACCTGCGCTCGCAGATCCAGCGGCTACGCGACCAACAACCACCGCATCGCCACCGCATCCCCGACCGGCAGCGCGCCAGCGACGCGTCCCTGCAACGCCGCCTCGACATCGCCGTCGAACGCGTGCGCCAGGTCGAAGTCGACAATCAGCGGCTCCGGCAGGCCCTCGCCGAAGCCCTCGGCGACCGCCGCCGTGATCGCGACACGCCGATCCGACGACGAACTTCTACCGTGATTGGACCATGCTGAACAGCCGTGTCGTGGACACCGTCCACCGCGCAAACCCGCAGTTCAGCGCCACGATCGTCAGGAGACCTCAAGATAAGCATCGAGTCGTTGAACTTCCAACTCCGGAAGATCATCAAGAATCGGGGGCATTTCCCGAACGACGACGCGGTGATCAAGCTGTTGTGGCTGGCGATCCGCGATATCGAGGACAAATGCGCCCGCGCGCGGGCGGCCGAAGCAGAGAAGGGCGTCCCGAAGGGTCAGCGGGCCGCCCCCGGCCGGCTCGTCGAAGGCGCCGCCACCCAAGGGTGGAAGACCGCCCTCGGCGCGCTGTCCCTCGCCTACCCCGGACGGCTCCCCGAAGGCGCCCTGTGATGCCCGGCGCCGTCTACGAATGCGCCGGGTGCGGCGAGCGGATGCTCGAGCGCCGGTGCGAAGACTGCAACCAGTTCACCCGCAAACTCGGCCCAGGAGGGCCGTGCCCAGCCTGCGACGAGGCGATCCTCGTGGCAGAGCTACTCGACCAGAACCAAGATCAACCGGTGCCCGCTTACACAGGAAAGTTGACAAGCTCTGGACCGGCGCCGGTCATGCGGTATCGGCGCGGACGGTGGCCAACCTGCTGAAGGAGTCCGGGTACAGCTTGCAGGCGAACATCAAAACCCTCGAAGGCGCCCAGCATCCCGACCGGGACGCCCAATTCGGTTATCTCAACGCCCAGGCGGCACAGTTTCAGGCAGCCGGTGATCCGGTGATCAGCGTCGACACGAAGAAGAAGATGCTGATCGGCAACTTCGCCGCTGCCGGTCGGGAATGGGAACCCGCCGCTGCGCCGAGGAAGAGGAATGTGCACGACTTCCCCGACCCGGCACTGGGCAAGGTCGCCCCCTACGGGATCTATGACATCACCACCAACACCGGCTGGGTCAACGTCGGTACCGACGCCGACACAGGACAGTTCGCGGTCGAATCGATCCGTCGCTGGTGGACCGAGATGGGCAAGGCCGTCTATCCCAGCGCGGCACAGCTGTTGATCACCGCGGACTCCGGTGGAATCCAACGGCTCCCGGCTACGGCTCTGGAAAACCGAACTCGCCACCCTGGCCACCGAAGCCGGGCTGACCATCACCGTCTGCCACCTCCCACCCGGGACCTCGAAATGGAACAAAATCGAGCACCGGCTGTTCTCCGCGATCAGCCGAAGCTGGCGCGCCCGGCCCCTGGAATCCCACGAAGTGGTCATCGAAACCCTCAAGGCCGTCACCACGAAGACCGGGCTCACCGTGCACGCCGAACTCGACACCAACACCTACCCCCGCGGCATCAAGATCCCCAACCAAGACATGAAAACCCTCGAAACAAAAGGAATCCTCACCCGCCACGATTTCCACGGCGACTGGAACTACTCCCTCACGCCCGACACCACGACACTCCCGACACAACCCACCTAAAAACTGCGCGAGACCTAAGCACCGCATCGCCGAGGATTACCTGCGCGAGCACACGGTCGGCGTTGGGGTGTTCTTGATCCTGGTGGCCCGGGCTCCGGCGCCGGTGTGGAAGGTCGCCCGCACCGCCGCCGGGGTGATCCGCAACCTGGAGAAGACCCGGCAGTTCGTCAACCACTACTCCTTCCACATCATGGACCCCACCTGGGGCCACGTGACGATCAAGATGAGCGGGCATCCGCCGTTCGGCGCGCAGGTGATCCTCAACGGCCACGAGTACGTCGCCTGCGCCGGTCAGTCGGCGGGCATCGGCTTCGTCCAGGAGGGGAACTGTTTCACCCGGGTCGATGACCCCGCACGCCTGGCTCAGGTCGCAGACACCTTGTCCCAGCCCGGGACGATAGGGCGCCTGAGCCAGGTCATCGACCGGTGGATCTACACCGCGTGCCTGTGCTTCGGACTCGACCGCGCCGAGCAGGAACGCAGCGGCTTCGGCTACGGCTACTCGATCTACCAGGTCGAGTACAGCCGTAACCTGCTGTTCGCCTCCGGCGCGGTGATGGACCGGATCTTCGACGCGGTGGTGGACCGCACCCGGTCCCGGCTGGACTTGCCGAAGGTGCGCACGCTGTTCGGCAGCAAGGGCCGTCCGCACCGTAAACCCGGCGCCGAACTGTCACCTCGGCAGGCGGTCGTGATCGAGAGACCTCGGTGGGACCTGACCATCTTCAAAGTCCACTTCGGGCTGTTGACGTTGAAGGGGTACACCAAAGGCGAACACGTCCTGCGCTTCGAGGCCATCGTGCACAACACCAGACAGCTCGGCTGCGGCCGGGTGCTCGCGCGCTTCCCCGAGATCGTCGGTCGACTGGCCGGGATGGTCGACCGGTTCACCAGCATGCTGGACTGTGTCGACGTCGGCTTCATCCCGGACGGTGTCCTCGACCAGCTGCCGTTGCCCTCCCAGATCGGGGCGACCCGAGTCGGAGGCGTCGACGTGAACAAGACCCGCATCCGCGCGGCGCTCGCCGCCGTGCTCGCGTTGGCGGTGGCGCCCGAGGGTTCACCGTCGCCCAATTCGCCGCCAAGGTACAAACCATGACAGGGCAGACCGACGCCGACTACACCAGCCGCCAAGGTGCCTACGACCTGCGCAAGCTGCGCGGCAAACAGCTCGTCGTCAAACCCGGCCGGAGCCGGCGCTACCACGTGCCAGCAGCCGCCGCCCGCACCATCGCCGCGCTACTCACCCTCCGCGACAAGGTCATCGCGCCGCTGCTGGCAGGAGCCCGCATCCCGCGACGGGGACGGCCGCCCACTACCCTCACCCGCGTCGACCGCGACTACGAAGCGCTCCAGACCGGTATGCAGACCCTCTTCCGCGATCTCGGCATCGCCGCAGCCGCATAAACAACTTCTTGTCGATCGACCTTCGGCAAGCCTCTAGGGCCAGCAGCAAGCCTCTGGTCCTCGGCATACATAAACCAACGCTCGACGTGGACGGGCCGCGGCGTCGCCGCCCGGCGGATGCAATGAACGGCACCCACGGCCCAGTCGACAGTCGTCGCGCGATCCGGGATATCGGCGGATTCCAGCAGTTGACGGGACGCCAGCTTTGGCTTGCGGAGGCGGGGCGGAATGAGCCCGGTGACGAGCGCCGTCATCACACTGGGAAATCGGTGCATGCTGTGTTGAACTGACCCCTCGTCATCCAAGAGCAGCGGAGCCACCAACGCGCTCCGCGGATCCGCCATGAGCGTTTCGAACAGTATCCGAAGGGATCCGGGCTCGGGCGCAGGATCGGGGTTGAGGGCTCTTCGAACTTGAGGGGGAAGTGGCACCCTCAGCAGGCGGTGGCCCGGCGTTGTTGCCGGGTGCGGGCGAAGCGTACCCGGCGGCGTTGGTTGTTGAGGTTGCGGAAGCCGTGGGCGGTCCGTGCCACCGTTTGACCGTCCGGTTCGTGGCCTCGGTTCCGGCGTTGGTGACGCCGGTCTGCAGGAACCCGAGCACCTCCGGCCACCAGGCTTCGATGGTGGCGGCGAGCCGTTCGAGTTCGGGCATGTCGGAGCGGGCGCACCAGTCGTTGAAGCGGTGCAGCCGGTGGGCGACGTCGTGGCGCTGCCCGCCGGTGCGGGCGGTGGCGAGCAGCGCGCGGAGTTCCTCCTGTCGATCCAGGCGGTGAGGATCTGCCCGCTCGGGTCGCCGTCGAGAAGACCGTTCCACATCGTGGTGAACTGTTTCTCGCTGAGCCGTTCCCGGCCGCGCAGCAGCCGGCGGCGGGCGGCCCACGCCGGGTCGGTCTTTCGCCCGCGCCGGCCGTGGGTGTCCCAGGTGACGCGGCGGCGGACGTCGGTCAGCGCCTGGTTCGCCAGGCGCACCAGGTGGAAGTGGTCGGCGCGATCAGGGCGTTGGGCAGCGCCTCGCGCACGGCGGCCCGATACGACGCGCAGGGGTCCATCGCCACGATCGCCACGGCGTCCTTCCACTGCTGCCCTCGCGCGTCGAGCCAGGCCACCACCGCGGCGCTGGTGCGCCCGGCGGTCTGGCCCAGCAGGCCGCCGGCGCCGGCCAGATCGACGAAGTTGGTCTCGAACCGCTCGGTCAACCGCCACTTTCCGGTGCTCGGGTCCTGCACCCACACCGGCCGGCCGCGGCGGGTCTCATCGATCCCGAGCACCGCGGTCGGCGCCGGCTCGGCGATCCGCGCCTCGGCATGTGCGACCCACGCCGCGTGCCCGATCGGCCAGCTCACCAGGCCCTCGCAGGCGCCGCTGACCGCCATCCCGTCAGCCACCCGCCCGGCGACGTGGCGGCGCAACCGGCCGGTAAGTCGGGCGCCAGCCGGCACCTCCGGGATGGCCTCGGTGAACGCCTTCCGCGGGCAGCGCCGCTCCCGGGGAGAAGTACTGGGTCTTGTGCCAGCGCACCACCAACGCCGCCTCGCCGTAACGCAGATCACGCGGGCGGGTCGTGCGGCGCTGCCGCACGCTGGTGGAGAACACCCCGCACACCGGGCAGGCCGTCGCGCTCTCCTCCTCGGTCAGCACGTGCACCGTACGCGCCCCGTCGGCGGCGCGGACGACCTCACGCACCCGCACCCCGGGCAATCCGAACAGAATCGTCGTACCGTCTGGACTCACTCGTGGCCCCTCCGCTGTCGGCTCGTGAACACCGCCAGCGTCGAGGGGCCACGGGCTGACAGCCCGCAACCCAGCGACCTACAAGATCGTGTCGCCCCCCCCAGTTCCAAGAGCCGGGTTGAGGGCGAGTAAGGTGGGTACATGCGTGTCCAGGAGCGCCCGGTTCATAGCTCGGGCGTAACCCTGGTTGAGATTGTTCTTGATGATTCGCACGCCGGGAAACCTCCCGGCCACGGTAACACTGTCATCTATCGAGCCATTGTCCACGACGACTATTTCCGCGGAGAGGCCGTCAAGGGCCGCTGGCAGCGCCGCGAGGCACCGATTCAAGAGGCGCGCAGTGTTGTAACTGACGATGCCGATCCGTAAATCCGTCACTCAAGCGACCGTCCTCTCACGGATAACACGGTCCTGACCAGCTCCTCCATACGCTCGCTCAACGCCAACCGATCGGCGACTCGCTGGCGCCCCAACCGTGAGAGGCGACGGCGTTCCTGCGGATCTGCCAGCAACATCTCCAGTGCCCCCGCGAGGGCCGTCGGGTCACGTGGAGGTACGAGCACACCTGCCCTCCCGACGATCTCGGAGACCCCACCATGCTCGGTCGCGACCACCGGTATCCCGACGCTCATGGCCTCGGCGGCTACGAGGGGGCCAGCCTCCGGTTCGACGCTACTGCTTACCGCAATGGTCCAACGGCGCATGGCGGCCAACACGTCCGTGACCGGTCCCACGAAATCGACACGACCGGCGAGGTCGGGCTGCTGAGCCCGCTGCCTAATTGTTCGAACGTAGTCCCCGTCCTTGGGAAACGCATCGCCGACCAGTTCCAGCCGGACGTCTCGTCGAGGCAAGCACGCGACCGCCTCCAATAAGACGTCCTGTCCTTTCCAAGACGTCAACAGACCAGCGCAGCCGATGATGGGCCGTCCGGCTGCCGATTCCTCGGCTGGGACGACGGGCCACGGGGTCCCGTTGAGCACCACGCGGACTGGAAGGCCGAAGCGTTCGAGACTTTCCGCCACCGCGTTCGACACAGCAATCACCAGCGTGATCCGATGCCTTACGGCCTGCAGCAGGGCAAACATATCGCGCCGGGTGATCACGTCGTGGGCTAGCCAGACAACCGGAATGGATAGCCTCGCCATGGCTACCGCCGGGAGCGCCAGCAAGCCGTTGACAACGACGATGTCGGCGTCCCGAGCCGCGCTGCGGAGGGTCAAGGCCGCGCGTGCGGACCGTACGAGAGCGAGCACAACCCCGACGACGCGCGGTCCAGCGCTCAGCGTCAATTCCGGTATCGCCTTGATCAGGACACGTTCCGCGCGCAGCACCGTACTCAGGGGGCCTGCCGGCGTCACTGCGACAACATCCACGCCACGGGCGGTAAGCGCCTTGACAAGCCGGACAAGCACCTGTTCGGCGCCTGACCGTCGTCCGGTATGGGACACGGCCACGATCTTCACGCCCACACCGCTCCTCTGTTGATGAGGCTGCCGAACCTCGGGCCCATAAACAACGGAACGCCCAGCACGAGAACGACGTAAAGCGTGGCCACGAGAGTTGCAGCGTACGGCCATGGCACCGAACTACGGACCAATAATCCTAGCCCGACGGCGAGGCCTGTGGCAATGGCGACAACCGCCAGCGCGCATACCGGAAACGGTCGCACCCCCCGCACATTGAAGACGACGCCAACGCCAACAGCCGCAGCACCGACCTGCGTCAACAGAGTGGCGATTGCCGCCCCGTTGTAAGAGAGAGCCGGGATAAGAAACAGGTTAAGAGACACGTTTAGTAGTAGCGCGCATAGGGCGATGGCCACATAGGTCCGGTTGCGCCGCAATGCGACCAATACGTTGACCGTAAGAATGAAGAAGACTAGCATGCACTGACCGCTCACGCACATCAAGGCAGCATGAGCCGTCACAACATATCGCTCTCCGTAGAAGAGTCGGATAATGTCCGCCGCGAATGGCGCGAAGACCACAAGCACAAGCCCGGAAACCACAGCGGCTAGCTCTGTACCGCGCGAAAGTGCAGTATTGAAGCCGGCGGGATCATCCACGACGGTTCGCACGAGAACCGTAAGCAACGGGACACCGAGTGCGACGGCAAGGAAGCCGACGAGCGTGGCGAATTTGCTAGCGACACCGTAAAGGCCAACCGCGCTGAAGGTGTCGAGTCGCGAAAGCATGACAATATCGACTTGGGAGGCGAGGGTAACCACAACGGCCCCAATGGCCAACGGCGTCGACTCCCGCAGTATAGATAGCCAGTCGCGCAAATCTATGCCGTACTGAAACCTAGTTATCGCGCGGGCCGCGCGCCACTTCCACATGCCGGCGACCGTGTCGAAGGTCAACGCTGGAAGGACAAAGAGCAGGAGGGTGGGGGCAGTCTTCGCGACCAGGACGGTACACACCAGCTGAACACTCTGACCAACAACATTCGCCACAGCGACCACCCCCATCCTCAGTCGGAACTGGAATAGGGCCTCGAGACTATGCGAGATCGCCCCCGCGATAAGGGCCAACGCCGCGAAAGCCATGGCTTGAACGACGGCAGGCGGGTAGCCGGTCACCAGCACGAAGCCCACCGCAAGTAGGTAGGCAACAAACCCGAGCGTCGCGCGAAGCAGGAGGTACGAACCTAGGAACGAGCCGATTCCCTCACCGAACTGGGCCAAGCGGAGCAGGACAACGCGACTGCTGCCGAAGTCTGTCAGTATCCCCAACAGCGCGGTAGTCGCGAAGACGAACGAGTATTGTCCCCACTCGGCCGCAGTGAGATGTCTGACTACTAAAACAGTGCCAGCCCAACCTAAAGCGGCGACAGCAACTCGGCTTGCCATCAAAGAGGCAGCGTTGCCGACGAAGCCTCGTGCCAATCGTTCATCCGCTATTCCGCCCGCGGTCCGACCCTCAGTCACGGTAGTCAGTTGGGGTTTGAGTACGCACTAAGTTCCAGCGAGGCGAGCGACGATGGGTTCCACAGCCGCTGCATCGGCGCCGAGGTGCAGGTAGCTGAAGCCGTACTTCTCGCGGCGCTCCTGCAGCAAGTCTACACACTGGTGGACGTCACCCACTAGCACGGCTGGGGAGTCCTGAAGGACCTCCCCGGCGGCTTCAATCATGCTCGAGAAGGTCGCTGATGACCGTTTCGTGGGCTCCGTTCCGGACAACACACAGCAATGAAGCACGCTCAACTGCAACTCGATATTGCGGGGGTCGCGGCCTGCCGCTTCCGCCTCAGCCCGCACCCACGCCACCTTCGCCGCCATCCGATCGGCTCGCAAATCATCCACCGCCCGTTGATCAGCGACCCCGTTGGGCAACGAGCAATAGACCCCTACGATGTCAGCCTCCCGAGCCGCGAGGCCGAGAATGCGCCGCCCACCTCCCCCAATGAGCAGAGGCGGCCGTGGCTTCTGTACCGGCTTAGGCAGGCCGATCAGGTTGCTAATATTGTAGTGGCTTCCCTTTAGCGTGACTGCGTCGTCTCCGAATAGCGCTTTTATAATCCTCACCGACTCGCTTAGGCGCTCTACCCGCACCCCTGCCGGCGGCATGATAATCCCGGCCGCGGAGTAGTCGGCGGACATCCAACCGGCACCCAGGCCCAGTTCTACTCGGCCGGCCGAAAGCACGTCCATGGTGGCTGCCATCTTGTGAACCAGCACTGGATGGCGGTAGTCGTTACCGAGGACAAGGGAGAGGACACGCAGCCCCGGGGCAGCGTCTGCGGCGGCCTGCATGGCGATCATAGGTTCCATGGCCCATCCAGACGACATATGGTCCGACACGGAGACCGTCGAGAAACCCATGTCCTCAAGACGCCGAACCTGACCTTGCCACTCCGCTAGCGAGCCGCCCGGCACCGGTAGGGTAGCTATGAAACGGAATTGCACCGGTCGGCCCTGCTCTGCGCTGACATAAACTCGTGCGGCCGAGGAGCGCGTGTCTTCGACGTTGCGGACATAGGGGAAGCACCCCGTCTCGAGCCCACGAGTGGCTGGCGCGCGCTGCGATGCACCTCGGAGTGGGTCACCACAAAATTGCAGTGCCGAGAGAAGCTAAGGGTCCCTCGCGCGATAGAAGGGATCCAAGCATGCCTTGGACTGCTCACCGAAAGTATCATTGAGCGGCGTCCTCGGGAAAGTGGGAATAGGGTGCATTCGAGGCGTCGCCCGTACCGACCGCCGGCTTCATGCCGGTTGAGGAGGCAGTAAGAGAGTCGAGCCCCCCGCGCCAGGGAGATCGGCCCCGTCGCAGCAATTGCAGTGATTGGTCAAAGCCGATGGCGAGGTCGCGACCGAGGCGCAGAACCTGAGTACCGGCATAGGCGCCTAGACCTAAATAGCATCTCGCTCTCTCATTATATGGCAACTCGCTTCGGTGCACCCTGCGGAAGTATTCGGCAAGCAAGTCCCATTCGGGAAACACTATGCGGCCAGTCTTGCGGGGATCCCAAGCCTCGGACGGAGGCCATGGGCCAGGACTCAACCTACGAGTGAGGACCATACCGGGCCTCAATCGAATGCCGGATCTAGTACTCCGGTCATTGTGCTCTCGATTGTAGAACAAGACATTCCCGATCTTGGCCATTGGGCCCAGTAGCGCCAGTCTGGCCAGCAGGACACGGTCACCATAGGCGTGCGAGCTCATGCCACCGGCGCGCCGAACGGCCGCCGACCGGAAGACGCCATACTGTTCATCGACGCCGTGGATCCACGGCCGGGCGGAGATGACCTTGAGAAAGCGAGCACTCGGCGCCTCGTCGCTGAGATCAAGGACAAGGCGTTGCGA
The DNA here is from genome assembly GCA_963814355.1 of uncultured Actinomycetota bacterium. Classification (GTDB taxonomy): domain Bacteria; phylum Actinomycetota; class Actinomycetes; order JADGOV01; family JADGOV01; genus JADGOV01. The sequence goes on from CAWFCZ010000006.1 coordinate 238,515, forward strand.
AGGAAGGGTCGCACCGTCCGACGCGATCATGGCTGTCTCGCCGTAACACCCAATAATGGTGGACGTAGCGTCGAGAACATCAACTGCATGCTGGACGTATGTCTGAGCAATTCGGTCGTCCGCTGCACACCACTTGAAAAACTCACTGTTGCAGTACTGCAAGCATCGATTGTAGTTCGTAACAACGTCAACGAAGTCAGGATGACGTTTATAGCGAACACGGGTGTCTCGGGCCGCGCAGTCTCGCGCGACCGCCTCAGTTTGATCAGTGGAGGCGTTGTCTACCACAACGATGTCGAGGTCTTCGAACGACTGACTCGTGATATCCGCTAAAGTCTCAGCGAGGAAACGGGCACCGTTATGCACCGGGAGGGCAAGGCACACCCTTGCACCAGCGCCGCTCGGGCCATCCGTGACGGCTGAGGAGTACGTCTTACGCTGCATGTGACCCCTTAACGACATCAAGCATGCGTTCGAAGGAAAACTCCCCGGTAACCCTGTCAGATCCAAGGTTGTTCGGTAAGCGGTGCAAAACACCCAATTGAGCAGTCATACGAGCCTACGATAGACCTCGACGGTCTGCTCGGCACAGAGTCGCCAGTTCAAGTGGGCAATCCCGTCCCCTTGCACTGCCAAGACGTGCGAGCGGAAGTCGGCATCCATGGTGACGTTACGTATCGCCTCGCTAAGCGCGCAGGCATCACCAATCGGCACGAGGAACCCGTCTGCCACAGGGAAGAGTTCAGGTAGCGCTCCGACTGCCGTCGCCACCACAGGTGCACCGGTAGCCATAGCTTCCAGCGGCGGAAGTCCAAATCCTTCGTAGCGTGACGGGTAGGCCACAACGCTTGCGGCCTTGTACAAGCCCGGTAGCGCGTCAGCCGGAACGCGACCCAAGCAGATGGCTGGGCTAGGCTGGACTCGGCCGAGCCTTCCTGCGAGCACAAGAGGAATGGTCAGATTTGCACACACGGTTGCCAGCATCACAAGATCCTTACGTGGCTCGACCGTCCCCACGTGCAAGACGAATCGTTCCGGTAGTTCGAAGGCTTGTCGAGCCCGCTCTACCTCCTCCTCGGTCGGCGGTGCGAACTCGGGTGCGGGCGCGAGCCGCGTGACCTCCGCTTCCCGCCCGAACCTGTCGAGAAGCCGCTCCGCGGTGAACCGGGACACCGCTATCAGGGCATCGGCGCGTCGAACCGTAGCGGCGATCAGGGCGCGTTCCGCAGCAGCGCGGTGACGCTGAAAAGCCCAGGGCACGTCGAAGGCGGATAGATCGTGCACGGTTGCTACCAACGGCGCCGTTCGGCGCAGCGGAAGATCCACATCCAACCCGTGGATAATATCCTGTGTTCCGGGGAAGGATCGACTGGACTCCCATAACCGGCGGATGCCCGCGCAGTCGGGACGCACCACCCGGCCGGCGGCGCTGAGTGCCGCTGCGGCTGCGTGTCGCTGTACGCGGGCAGTCAGGCCGATATCAGCGTCAACCTGCGGTATGGCGGCCATGAGGTTGCGGATGTACGTCTGAACCCCGCTACCCGGAACCGTCAAAGCCAGCGCGTTGAGACCCACCCGAAGCACCGACCACTCCAACTCGTTCGTTCGTCGGCCGGGCGTGCCAAGCCGCGGTACACTCAGCTTAGGCTACTCCGGAGGGCTGGTGGACACGCGCGAACACTTCGCATCGCTCTGGGCGATGCGGGTACCTGCCGTCCTGCTGGCACTGATCCCCGCAGTAGCCGTCGCGGCACTGGCTTACCTGTCCCCCGTCAGATACGCGTCGAGCGCTGTCCTTGTGATCCATGGGCAGGATGGGACTGCCGAAGGGGCTAACTTCGTAGCTAGTTCTTTTGTTGCGCTGACGAGCACCCGGGCCCTCCAAGCTGACGTGGGTCGACTGTCCGGACACGCCGTCGACGGTGCTACACTGTCGGCGACGCCAGCAGCGTCATCGACACTTATCACCGTCTCGGCGGTATCGACCATGCAGGCATCCCGCCGCTTGGCCCTCGCGCTTGGTGACGCGCTCATCGCGAAGGTGCAGCAAGACCGAAGGATCGAACAGGAAGCCGACCTCGCCTTCATGACGGGAGAACTCGACCGGGTCTCCTCTCAGTTATCTGAGGTTTCCTCGTTGCCGCCCAGCGAGCGCAAGATTCGGGCGTCCGCGCTACAGGCGGTGTACAACTCACTTAGCGCCGGAATCATCACTCGAAACAGTCAGCCTGCTCCCTCGCTCGTTTGGCTGTCGACGCCGCCGACAGTGACGACAGTCAATGCGTCATCAGCGCCGTGGAAGCCGGCTTTGGTCGCGTTTCTGATCTCCTTAATCGTCGCCTCAGAAGGGCTCCTTGCGCTGAGGCGACTTCGCGGCCACTTGTCACCCGGTGATCCGGCACGTCACGCCTCATCCCTAACCGATACCCAGTTGCTAGTGGCAGTGACGCAGCGATTCGGTAAACCGATAAGCCCTAGCGACCTGGTCGAGGTGGCGGTTGCTCTGCGACTCAAAGATCCCCGGCAGCGGCGCCCGGTAGTCATATTGGGCACCGGTAACGCCGCGACGGCCGCGGCAACCGCCGTGGCGCTAGCCGAATTGCTTGGCAGTCTAGGCATGCGTGCTGCTTCCGTCGGGAGCAAGTCAGGAGAGCCTCCCCACAATGGCGCTATTAGTGACGCCCGCGCTGAAGCACATTATGATGGCCGAGCTATCGCGGGCGGGGGAGACGCGGGAGAAGTCCCGGTGACCGAGTCGGCCCCACGGCAAACCGTCGTGTGCGGGCCCTTGCTTGATGATCTTTTCGCTGTGGCCGCGCTTCACACCCCAGCAGGCGCCGTCGTGGTCGTTGTCGTCGATGGTCCGACCACCAACGTTCACACACTGGTTCGCGGTATCAAGACAATACGATTGCAAAAGCTTGAACTGCTAGGCATCGTCTCAGTTAATTCCACTGGAATTGGATCACGGCGAGAGGAACCAGCCGAGGGACCGGCGCCGATCCACGGCGACATGGTGACCTACCTGTCGGGACACGGCGCGAGATGACGGGGTGGCATGCTCGTCCCCGCCGTATACGCGGTGATCTGGAATCTCTTCCCCGTCCCGATTTCGGTACTATCGCCCCCCTCCTTGCATGCGGGCGGAAAATCCTCTGCGAGGGTCGCTAGCGTGCGCATCACTATTGTACATGAGCGATTTACCGAGCCCGGCGGGTCAGAGGCGGTTGTTGACGAGATGTTGGGCATCTGGCCGGATGCCCAGGTGCGAGCGCCCATCGTCGACCGTCGAGCCCTACCTTCGCGCCTAGCATCGAGCCAACTGCGTAGCACCTGGCTTCAGCATCTTTACCTGGGCGGCCCGCGGTACGCTCATCTACTGCCCTTACTACCGGTGGCTATGTCGAGCATCGATACGTCAGGCAGCGACGTTGTCATCGGCAGCCACCATGCTTTCGCAAATCGCGTGCGTGTGGCAGACGGCACGCCATTCGTTCTCTACACGCACACGCCGGCCCGCTGGATGTACGAGGCCACGATGAGAGAGGATGAGCCGGGCGGGCTGGTCGGGCGAAGTCTGCTGGCTACTTTTGCCGCGTTCGAGCGACCACGGGACAGAGCGGCGGCACAACGGGTCACAACCATACTGGCGAACTCCAGCGCCGTCGCGGCGCGCATTGAGAAATACTGGCGGAGGCGCGCCCAAGTACTACATCCGCCAGTGGATGTGGACTATTACCAACCGCCGACACAGTTGAGCTCGCCGAGTCAATACTTCTTGATGGCTGGACGACTCGTGCCATACAAGCGGCCGGACGTTGCCGTCATGGCAGCTCGCAAGGTCGGCGCGCCGCTTACAGTGATCGGCGAAGGCCGTAGCCGCTCGCAATTGGAGAAGTTGGCGGGTCCCGCAACACACTTTCTCGGTCGCGTGAGTCGCGCCGAACTTCGCACACTGATGCAGGGCGCTCAAGCGTTGCTGTTTCCCGGGATCGAAGATTTCGGTATCGTCCCCGTTGAAGCTATGGCCTGCGGCACTCCGGTAATTGCTCAGTCGGGTGGCGGAGTCCTGGACTCGGTCATACCGGGTCGGACCGGCGTACTGTACGTGCCGAATGACGACCCCGTGACAGCGTTGGGTGGGGAATTGCGACGTTTCGACCGAGGCGTCTTTGACAGCAGCATCATCAGGGGACAAGCACAGCGATTCTCCGCGACCAATTTTCGTGACAACCTCCGACGTCACGTCGAGAAAGTAGTGGCCCAACGCGTTGAGGTCCGACATCCGCGGTGTCGCAAGCGCTCGAGAAGGTCAAGAACTGACGCGACGTAGCCAAATCTCACGCCAGTATGGGTAGATCGCTCGGGGGCAATACCGATGGTATACCGCTTTGCACGTCACGCCGCTCAAAATGATGCAGTCCCGGGGCAGCGAAAGCATGCGCCCAGTGCGCTCGTCAATGATCTTTTCGACCCGACGTAATACACGGAACCGCCTGCCGCAGTACGGAAGCATCTCACTGTCAAAGAGAAGACCTCGATTACGAGCACCCTTGTTTAGCGTGGCAAGGATTTCCTCGTGGGACTTAACTTCGACCAGTTCCCCCGGCCGCAGATCCAACGTCTCAATAGGCGTGCTGGTTGACTCTCCCGTGATGTGTGGGAACCATTGACCAGCATTTATACGCAAGCGTCGAGGGAGCACCCTCTTGGATAGACTCTGGTACTTGTTCACCAAAAAGAGTGCAAGAATGCGAAACAGCCCCAGCAAGCCAACGTTACCTGCTCGCAAGTCCTGCACATACTGGCCCGCCATCCGCCACGGAAGGGGGGCGGAAGCATTAATCAGCTCCGTCGCCTGGCAGAAATAGCGATCCCCTTGAGAGGTGGTGGCCTCGAGGGCTGACAGGCGGGCGCGTGACGGCTTACGCGCGTCTGGTTCTGCACTCGGTGCCTCCAGCCACTCCTCCTTCCAGAACAGCAGACATCCGGCTTGGCATCCACCATGCGCAGACCCGTCGCAACGCAAGTCCTCCAAGTGGACGGTGCCGGTCAGTCGGCGCATTCCCCACGTATCGCTAATCGTGTCGCACGTCTTGTCAGCGCGCGCTCGAACCTCTACCGTCTCGCCGCACCAGCGCAGTGCCTCTGGCATGAAAGGCAGCCCCTCCAGCCGGCCATTCTCGTCCAGCGAGCTGAGGATCTCAGTAGCGCTCTTGATGCGAACACGATCCCCCCGCTGAAGGGAGCCGTGGGGCTTGCTCCGGCTGATCTTAGTCATCGCTTTGGTCCTCCTAACCAATGCCGTGCCGAACCGCCCACTTATCCGTGCGGGGGTCTGTCTCTAGCTCCTCTGTCAAGCTGCAACTGAATCGCCCCGGCGTGGCGGACGCTCACGATGTCGGGAGCAGCTCTCCGGCTGGGGCTGCTCTATGACGGTAGTGTGCCTCCTCGACTTCTGCTGGAGTGAAGTCCGCGCAGCGGTGTGCAGCCGGCGGTGGTTGTGTCAGTCGACCCACTCGAGGGTGGCGATCTCGACGTCGTCGAGGTTGCGCCACGGCCCTTGCCGCCGGATGACTTCGGTCTGAACAGCCCGATCTCCGACTCTGCTGCCGCTCGCCGAAATTCCCCAGAGTTGCTAGATCATCTTCCCCAGGTCTGGCGGTGTTCAGCGTAGCCGTTTAGGGGGGGTCTTGGGGTGCATAGCCGCTCCGTCCGTGGTGTCGGGGGTGAGGTCCCGGAAGGCGACTGGCTCATCGCAGTGGGGGCAGTTGCCGCCGGTGCCGAGTCGCTGGCAGGGTCGGTTGCAGTCGGGACACCACAGCGGTAGACGGTGGTCGCGCGTCGCGGATGAACCGTCCTGGATCTGGTGGAGGCTCTGATTCAGCAAGGAAACTGCTGGGATGCCTGCATCAAGGAAGTACGACGGGGAGACCCGCGCCCGAGCGGTGCGGATGTATCGGGACCGGCTCCGCGACCCTGGTGAGTCGATGGTGGCCGCCCGCCGTCAGGTCGGGGCGGTACTGGACATCAACCAGGCCACGCTGCGGAACTGGATCGAGCGGGAGGAGCGGGAGGAGGTCGACAGTGGTGCTCGTGCGGGGGTGACGAGTGAGGAGTCAGCGGAGTTGAAAGCGCTGCGTCGTGAGGTCTCGGAGTTGCGCCGGGCGAATGAGATCCTCAAGACAGCGTCGGCGTTTTTCGCTCAGGCGGAGCTCGACCGCCGACTCAAGTGATCGTCGCCTACATCGACGGTTACCGTGCCCGCTTCGGGGTCGAGCCGATCTGCCGGGTGCTGACCGAACACGGCATGCAGATCGCCCCCAGTACCTACTACGCCGCGGTGAAGACCCGGGTGTCGGCGGCGGAACTCGCCGACGCCTACCTCGTCGACGCTGTGGTGGACCTGTACCGGGTGAACCGCAGTGTTTACGGGGTGCGCAAGCTGTGGCGGGAGATGCGCCGCGCCGGGCATGACGTCGGCCGCGGGAGCTTGTCAACTTTCCTGTGTAAGCGGGCACCGGTTGATCTTGGTTCTGGTCGAGTAGCTCTGCCACGAGGATCGCCTCGTCGCAGGCTGGGCACGGCCCTCCTGGGCCGAGTTTGCGGGTGAACTGGTTGCAGTCTTCGCACCGGCGCTCGAGCATCCGCTCGCCGCACCCGGCGCATTCGTAGACGGCGCCGGGCATCACAGGGCGCCTTCGGGGAGCCGTCCGGGGTAGGCGAGGGACAGCGCGCCGAGGGCGGTCTTCCACCCTTGGGTGGCGGCGCCTTCGACGAGCCGGCCGGGGGCGGCCCGCTGACCCTTCGGGACGCCCTTCTCTGCTTCGGCCGCCCGCGCGCGGGCGCGTTTGTCCTCGATATCGCGGATCGCCAGCCACAACAGCTTGATCACCGCGTCGTCGTTCGGGAAATGCCCCCGATTCTTGATGATCTTCCGGAGTTGGAAGTTCAACGACTCGATGCTGTTCGTGGTGTAGATGATCTTCCTGACGGCGGGCGGGAACGCGAGGAACGGGATGAACCGCTCCCACGCCCGCTCCCAGGTCGCCACGGTCGCCGGATAGCGCCGGCCGAGTTCGGACTCGCCGAACGCGAGGAGCGCGGTCTCCGCCGCCTCCACCGTCGGCGCGGTGTAGACGGCGCGGAGCGCGGCGGCGACCCGCTTGCGGTCGGTGTAGGACACGAACCTCATCGAGGCGCGGATCAGGTGCACCTTATGCCGACGTCGGCATAAGGTGCACCAGGGCTATCCATCTGAGCCGACTAGTCTGGCGCGGTGCAGATCGATCATCCACGCGGTGGGGTGCACTACCCGCGATCGCTGGGCGAGTTCCAGTCGTGGTTCGCCACGGACGCGGACTGCCTGGACTACCTGGAGTGGCTGCGCTGGCCGGACGGGTTCGTCTGCGCGCGCTGTGGGAACGTCGGTGGTTGGCGTGTCGCGGACGGCGGCTTCAAGTGCACCGGATGCAAGGCCCAGACCGCGGTAACGGCGGGCACGCTGTTCGATCGTCGCCGGACGCCGCTGACGGTGTGGTTTCAGGTGTGCTGGGAGTTCGCCACGGCCAAGGACGGCGTCTCGGCGCTGGCGCTGAAGCGAACACTGCAGATCGGCTCGTACCAGACGGCGTGGGCGATGCTGCACCGATTGCGCTCGGTGCTGATCCGTCCCGGTCGGGAGCTGCTGTCGGGGCAGGTGGAGGTAGACGAGACCTACATCGGCGGCGAGGAGGCCGGACTGGCCGGCGGGCGGGCCAAGGGCAAGAAGGCACTGGTCGCCGTTGCGGTAGAAGTGACGTCGCCCAAGGGGTTCGGGCGCTGCCGGATGCGCATCATCCCCGACGGCTCCGCCAGCACCCTGCACCCGTTCATCACCGACAACCTCGCTCCCAGGTCCACAGTGATCACCGACGGATGGAGCGGCTACCTGGGCATCAACAAGGCCGGCTACACCCACGACCGGCGCAGCCAGCGTGCCGCGAAGGCCCTGGGCGAGGACATCGACAAGCTGTTGCCCGGTGTGCACAGGGTCGCGTCGCTGGCCAAGCGCTGGCTGCTGTCCACCCACCAAGGCGCCGTGGATACCGAGCACCTGACTGGTTACCTGGACGAGTTCTGCTTCCGGTTCAACCGTCGCCGCTCGCGCAGTCGCGGCCTGGTGTTCCTGCGGGTGCTGCAACTGGCCGTTGGCCACGACCCGGTGCGCTACCGGGAGATCATCGCGAACCCCACGCCGAAGAAGGTCCGGCCGACGCCGCCCGCCCGCCGGGGACACCCGCCCAGCCTGGATCGCCCTCGCGCCGGGCGGCCTTGGCGTCACGCTCCCTCCGCAACGGAGGTGGACTAGTCGGCTCAGATGGATAGCCCTGAGGTGCATTATGCCGATCTTCGGATTATGCCGCTGTGGTCGCGGGATCCGTTGCGGGGCAGGGGGTTCGGCTTGGCGAGGTCGGCATAATCCGGTGAGTTGATCGACGCTTGCCTCTTCCGTCTGGAGAGGAGAGCGTCATGGTCAAGGTGTTGTCGTCGTTCGTGCGCGGGCCGTTGGAGCGACACGTCACGGGATTGGCCGAGGAACTGCTGCGGCAGGGCTATTCGGGGACCTCGGCCGCGCAGCATGTGTGTTTCATCGCCCATCTGGATCGCTGGATGAGCGCCGAGGACGTCGAGATCGGCGGCTTGAGCGGTCCGGTCATCGAGCGCTATCTCGCGCGGCGGCGCTCGGCGGGCTATGTGCAGTACCGGTCGGTGAGAGCGCTCCGGCCGCTGTTGGACTTCCTCGCGCCGCTTGGCGTATTGCCGGTCGCGTCGCTGGTTCCGCCGGGCCCGGTAGAGGGACTGCTTGTCCGCTACCGCGATTACCTGGTCGGTGAGCGCGGCCTGACGCAGGGGACTGCGCGCGGCTACGTGGACTTGGTCCGCCCGTTCGTCGCCACCCGCGCCCACGGCGACGTGCTCGACCTGACCGGGATCACGGCGGCAGACGTCAACGGCTTCGTGCTGTCGGCCTGCCCGGGTCGGGCTGTCGGGTCGGCGAAGCTGATCGTCTGCGCGCTGCGGTCGCTGCTGCGCTGGCTGCACTTGACCGGGCAGATGTCGGTATCGCTGGCGAGCGCGGTGCCGTCGGTGGCGGGCTGGCGATTGTCGAGCCTGCCGACGGGCTTGGAACGGGGAGAGCTGCGCGGGCTGCTCGGCTCGTGTGATCGGCGCACCCGCACTGGGCGTCGGGACTACGCGATGATGCTGCTGCTGTCCCGGCTCGGGCTGCGCGCCGGGGAGGTCGCCCGCCTCGGGCTGGACGACATCGACTGGCGACGCGGCGAGATCGCAATCCGCGGCAAGGGCAACCGCGCCGAACGGCTGCCGCTGCCGGCCGACGTCGGGGCGGCGATCACGGCCTACCTGCGCGCGGGCCGGCCGACCACCGCCGAGGGCCGCAGCGTGTTCGTGCGGGTGCACGCCCCGCACCGGGCGCTGACCACGGGCGGGGTCACCGAAGTCGTCTTCGACGCCGCACAGCGCGCGGGGCTGCCCAAGATGTACGCCCATCGGCTCCGGCACACCGCCGCGACCGCGATGCTTGCCGCCGGCAGCCCATTGCCCGAGGTCTGGCAGGTGCTTCGGCACCGGTCGATGCTGAGCACGGCGATCTACGCGAAGGTCGACCGCACCGCGTTGGCCGTGCTGGCCAGACCCTGGCCACTCGACCCGCGCGGCGGTGTGTCATGACCGCCCCGCTGCGCGAGCGGCTGGCCGACTACCTCGCGCTGCGACGGGCGCTTGGTTACCGGCTAACTAACGGGGCTTCGCCCCAGCCCGACGAGCGGTGTGCGCGCGGGTGCGGGGCGTAGGCTCCGGTCGCGGGTCTCACGGGAAGCGTGCTTCCCGTGATTGACCGCTCGAGGCGGTGGGGTGGCCCGTGGGCCGACTCACGACCGGAGCTTGCTATGACGGTAGCCCGAAGTGTCGCCGATGTCTTGGCCGAGCACGTGAGTTTCGAGGTGGAGTGCATCGACCGGTTGGTGCGCCACGAGGCGCTGGTGCGCCGTGAGGCGCTGGAAACCGAAGGAGGTGCAAGTCCTTCTCGCCGGGTTGTCGCAGCAGCCCGGTAGGAGCTGAGCGCAGTCCGAGCCGGGAGACGCCGGGGAGGGCGGGAAGCAGCGCTGACAAAGCCGGGACGGCCTGGTACTGCCAGACGGGTCGGGCCCGGCGAGCGAGATCAGACGGTATACGAGAGTGGACTTTCGCACTTTCCCGATGATGGCTGGCTGATGTAGCGCCGGGGTTGCCGGTGCTGGCTTCGCGCGAGACACACCCCCCTTGATCCGTGATTCGGCGCCTGCGTCGCGAGACCCTCTGTCTGCGTAAACGCAAACAGAGAGAAGAATGGCATGGCCATGTCGAACACACCGCCCAAGGGGACACCGCAGCTGCTGCGCGGATCCCTGGTGACGCTGCGCCGCCGGTGCGGCAAGGCGAGCTGCCGGTGCGCCGATGGGCAGGCACTGCACGAAGCGCCGGCGTTGAGCTACTCCGAGAATGGGCGGACTCGGATGCTGACGCTGGCCGACACCGACGTGCCGGGCGTGGCCGCGGCGCTGGAGCGCTACCGGGCCGCGCAGTCCGAGCTGGAGGGCAAAGCCAACTCCGGGCTGGTCGCGCTGGGCAACAAGATCGCCGCCGACCGGGCCGCGGGCCGCCGCCCGCGGCGGGGCCGGTGACCGGGTGGACGGCGCTGCTGGAAGGCACCCGCACGGTGTTCCGCGCGCCCAGCTTCGCCCTGTTCACCGAGCTGCTCACCGGCTGGGTGTGCGCGCCCGGCCGGCGCACCATCACCGCGATGATCGCGGTCGCCGACCCGGCCGGGCGCCGCGCCCACGACGCCTACCACCGGTTCGTCCGCGACGGCGCCTGGAGCATGAGCCGGCTCTGGCAGGTGCTGGCCGGGCACGCGGTCGCCAGGTTCGCCCCCACCGGGGTGATCGCCCTGGACTGTGACGACACCCTGTTCCACAAGACCGGAACCCAGGTCAACGGTGCCGGGATCTTCCGGGACGCGGTGCGCTCCACGCTGCGCCGCGTCGTCTACGCGCTCGGGCTCAACCTGGTCGTGGTCACCCTACGGGTCCCCCCGCCGTGGGGCGGGGGCCCGATCGCCGTCCCGGTCAACGCCCGGCTGCACACCAAGCGGGACACCACGACCACCGCCGGGCACGCGGCCGCGATGATCCGCGAGCTCGCCGGATGGCTACCGGACCGGCGGCTGCACCTGTGCGCGGACGGCGCCTACGCCTGCCTGGCCGGGGCCGGCCTGCCCCGCACCCAGGTCACCTCCCGGATGCGCCGCGACGCCGCCCTCTACCAGCCCGCACCGCCGCGCACCGGCAAACGCGGGCGGCCCCGCACCAGGGGCGACCGGCTACCCACCCCGACCGAACTGGCCGCGCAGGCCGGCAAGAGGGACTGGGCCACGGTCACCGTCGACGAGCGAGGCAAACCCGTGCCACGCCTCGTCCACGTCCTCGACGTGCTCTGGTACGCGGTCAACAAGACCGACCTGGTCCGGCTGGTCATCATCCGCGACCCGACCGGGGTGCAACCCGACGACTTCTTCCTCACCACCGACCTGGCCGCCACCGGCGCTCAAGTCGCCTCCCGCTACGCCGGACGCTGGTCCATCGAGGTGTGCTTCCGCGACGTCAAACAGGCCCTCGGCGGGGAGAACCCGCAGTCCTGGAAACGCGCCGGCCCCGAACGAGCCGCCGCCCTCTCGCTGTGGCTCCACGGACTCACCTGGTGCTGGTACCTCGAAGCACACCCGGCCGGCGGAACCTGGATCCCCCGACCCTGGTACCGGACCAAGGCCACCCCCAGCTTCCTCGACGCCCTCGCCGCGCTACGCAGAACCCTGTGGGCACAACGAATTACAGCCATGTCAGCCAGCGAAGCCGAGAACCACAAAATCAACGAGGCACTGCTGGACACGGTCGCCTACGCGGCATGAGCCCACGCGGACACTGCGAAACTCCACCGAGAGGAACCAGTGGTAAAGCTCCGTAAGCGTGGCACCGGCTCAAATCTGGTGGATATGGGCCGGGGTGCAGTGCGTGGTCATCCGCGGTGGATGGCCGACTCCGTAGCCGGCTTGGCGTGCCGGTGGGGAGGCCACGGTGAAAGCCTGCGGCGTAACCGTGGCGATGCTGCCGGGGCAAAGCTGGGTGCCAAGCTGATCGATCGGTTTGCAGTGAACACGGGAACCATCCCGTGCCGTTCCGGTCGCCCGGAATCCATCCGGGCCGTCGGGATAGACACGTCGTCGGTTGAAGGCGCGGGATGGGGCGGAGGCTCCGTAGTAGTCCGAGCGGGCGAGAAGCCCGCACATGGCGAAGGGAGCCAGCAAGTCAGCAGCCGAAGTACTGGAATGCCAGGAGGCCGTTGGTGAACACCGACGATCCGGATAGCGCTCTGCCGCAAGCAGAACGCCGGGTACTGGAGATCCAGACCAAGCTGCACCGTTGGGCCAGTGATGACTCTCATCGCCGGTTCGATGATCTCTATAACCTTGTCGCCGATCCCGCGTTCCTGCTGGTCGCGTGGGGTCGGGTGCGGGGTAACAGGGGTGCACGCACCGCCGGGGTGGACGGCGAGACCGCCCACTACATCGAGGCGGTGCGTGGGCTGCAGGGGTTTCTGTCCGAGCTGCGGGCTGATCTCAAGGCCGGCACGTTCGAGCCTCTGCCGGTGCGGCGACGCGCGATTCCCGAGGCAGGCGGCAAGCTGCGCTATCTCGGGATCGCGACCATCCGTGACCGAGTAGCCCAGGCGTCCTTGAAGCTGGTGTTGGAGCCGATCTTCGAAGCGGATTTTCTCCCGTGCTCCTACGGGTTCCGTCCGAACCGCCGGGCGCATGACGCGGTGGCCGAGGTGCATCACTTCGCGTCCCGCTCCTACGAGTGGGTCGTCGAGGGTGACATCAAAGCCTGTTTCGACGAAATCTCGCATTCGGCCCTGATGGATCGGGTGCGCGATCGGGTCGGTGACAGACGGGTCCTGGGCCTGGTGAAGGCGTTTCTGAAAGGTGGCATCCTTACTGAGGACGGCACGCTTTCAGATACCGACGCCGGCACCCCGCAAGGGTCGATTCTCTCCCCGTTGCTGAGCAACGTGGCCTTGTCGGTCCTGGACGAATACATCGCCCAGGCACCTGGAGGCCCCGCCGCCAGCGCGTATGAACGGGCCAAGCGTCGCCGTCAGGGTCTGCCCAACTACCGGCTCTGCCGGTACGCGGACGACTGGTGCCTGGCAGTGTCGGGCACCAGGGCGCACGCCGAAGCCCTGCGGGAAGAGATCGCCGGGGTCCTCGCCGGGATGGGCCTGCGCCTGTCACCGGAGAAGACCCTGATCACCCACATCGATGAGGGCCTCGTCTTCCTCGGCTGGCGCATCCAGCGCCACCGTAAGCGGGGTACCGGCAGGAGCTACGTCTACGTCTATCCGGCCAAGAAGGCGCTGGTCGCCGTCATGGCCAAGGTGAAGACACTCTGTCGACAGAGCACGAACCTGCCGCTCGATGTCCTGCTACATCGGCTCAACCGGATGCTGCGGGGCTGGACCGCGTACTTCAAGTACGGCTGCTCGAACGCGACCTTCAGCTACCTGAGGTCCTACCTGTGGAAACAGGTCATCAGGTGGCAGGAGCGCAAGCATCGGCGCACTGGCTGGAAGGAGTTGCGCCGACGCTACGGCAGATGGCCCGCCGACGGTGGCGTGGAACTGTTCGACCCGGCGAGGGTGCGCGCGAAGCGCTACTACTACCGGGGAGCCCGAATCCCGACACCCTGGCCGAGCACAGCATGAGATGCACCGCAAAACCCCACGGGGCTTGTGGAGAGCCCGGTGCGCTGTGAGGCGCACGCCGGGTTCGGGAGGCGACACGGGGAAACCCACCGGTAGCAATGCCGGCAGGGCGCCCCGTGTCGACCTCACTGTGTTCGAGTGGAGGTGAGAGACCTGCACCGTCAGGCCGTCGCAGCGGTCTGATGAAGCTGGGGGCAGTCCGATCCGGGGGACGCCGGTGAGGGCGGCAAGCAGCCCCGACAACGACGGGATGCGTCGGTACTGCCAGACGACGCAGGTCCGGCAAGCAAGGCCAGAAGGCGTACGCGAGGAACCAACGTGTAACGCCCCGTAAGCGATGCGCCGGCTCCAACCTGGCGGATATGGGCCGGGGTGCAGCGCACGGCCCCTTCGTGAATGTGGGGGGGTCGACTCCGAAGCCCGTTAATTCGGCGGGTCAGGAGGCCGCGTCGAAGGTCTGCGGCGTAGGCGCGGCGAGGCTGCCGGGGCAAAGTTGGGCGCCCATCCTGGCCAATCGACATGCAGTGAACGTGGGAACCAGCCGAGGTCGCCCGTTCCCCGGCCAGCCAGGCCGATGGGCGGGCAGGTTCGTCGCCGACTGATGGTCTCGGGTGGGGCGGAGGCCCCGTAGTAGTCGCGGGAATCACGAACCCGTCGCGGAGTCCGGGAGAGCCGGATGCAGGGCGAAGGGGGCCAGCAAGTCAGCAGTCGAGGAACTGGAAGACCAGGAGGAGGACGTAGGTGAACACCGACGTGCTGGAGCAGGCTAAGTTCGACGCCGAGCGCCGGGTACTGGAGATTCAGACCAAGCTGCACCGTTGGTCGGCGGCTGATGCTGGGCGCCGATTCGACGACCTGTACAACCTCGTCTGCGATCCGGCCTTCCTGCTGGTGGGCTGGCTTCGCGTGCGGGCCAATAAGGGTGCGCGCACCGCTGGGGTGGACGGTCAGACCGCCCGCTATATCGAGGCGGTGCGCGGGGTGGAGGAGTTCCTCACGGAACTGCGGTCGGCGTTGAAAGACCGCAGCTTCCAGCCTCTGCCCACGCGTCAGCGGGCGATTCCCAAGGCGGGCGGCAAGCTCCGCTACCTGGGGATCGCGACTATCCGCGACCGCGTGGTGCAGGCGTCCTTGAAGCTGGTGTTGGAGCCGATCTTCGAGGCGGACTTCCAGCCGTGCAGTTACGGCTTCCGCCCGAAGCGCCGGGCACACGACGCGGTGGCCGAGGTGCGCCACCTCACCTCCCACTCCTATGAGTGGATCGTTGAGGGCGACATCAAGGCCTGCTTCGACGAAATCTCGC
Organism: uncultured Actinomycetota bacterium; assembly: GCA_963814355.1. Taxonomy (GTDB): domain Bacteria; phylum Actinomycetota; class Actinomycetes; order JADGOV01; family JADGOV01; genus JADGOV01. Next base: position 253,678 of record CAWFCZ010000006.1, read on the forward strand.
ATCCGGCCTTGATGGATCGGGTGCGGGCACGCGTCGGGGACAAACGCGTACTGGCCCTGGTGAAGGCGTTCCTCAAAGCGGGCGTCCTCGATGAGGATCGTGTGCTGCGAGACACCGATGCCGGCACTGCGCAAGGGTCGATCCTTTCGCCGTTGCTGAGTAACGTGGCCCTTTCGGTGCTCGACGATCACATCGCCCGAGCACCGGGCGGGCCCGCGATCAGCCTCTACCGCCGCGCGAAGCGCCGCGCCCACGGTCTGCCCAACTACCGGCTGGTCCGGTTTGCGGACGACTGGTGCCTGATGATCTCCGGCACGCGGGCTGACGCGGAAGCGCTGCGGGAGGAAACGGCGGACGTCCTCGCGACGATGGGCTTGCGCCTCTGGCCGGAGAAGACGCTGATCACCCATATCGACGAGGGCCTGAACTTCCTGGGCTGGCGCATCCAACGTCACCAGAAGAAGGGCACCAACCGGCGCTACGTTTATACCTACCCGTCCAAGAAGGCCCTTGCGGCCATCCAGGACAAGGTACGCGCGTTGTGCCGACAGGGCGTCAACCTGCCGCTGGCAGTTCTGCTGCATCGGCTCAACCAGGTGCTGCGGGGCTGGACCGCCTTCTTCCGGCACGGCGTGTCGCATGCCACCTTCCAATACCTGCGCGCCTTCACCTGGCGGCAGGTCTTCAGATGGTTGCGACGCAAACACCGCCGGGCCAACTGGAAGGATCTCCGCCGCCGCTACTGCGGCGGCGGGTGGTGGCCGCGAGACGGCGAGATGACGTTGTTCAATCCCGGCGCGGTGCGCACCAACTGGTACCGGTACCGGGGAACGGCGATCCCCTCCCCGTGGCCCAGCGCGGCGTGAACATCATCGTCACCAACGGGGCTTGTGGAGCGCCCGTTGCCCGGGAACGGGCACGGCGGGTGCGGAGGGCGGTCCGGGGAAACGGGCTGGTCGCAAGGCCAGCACCGCGCCCCGGACCGACCCTACGTGCTCAACGCCTACTTCCCGCTGGGGCACAGCCCTGGTGGGTTCCGGGTGTGGTGGCGGAGATGGCATGACGACAGCGACGCGACGCTGGACGACACGCACCTGATGCGGCTGGCTGGTCGGTTCGCCCGCCGGGTCCGGGCCTGGGCCGGCGCGCACGGCGTGCCGGTGATCGACTGCACGCGGGACGAGCGGAAGCACCGGATCGCCGAGGACTACCTGCGCGAGCACCCGGTCGGGGTCGGGATGTTCCTGGTCCTGGTGGCCCGGGCGCCGGCGACGGTGTGGAAGGTGAAGCGCTCCGCGTCCGGGGTGATCTGCAACCTGGAGAAGAAGAAGGAGTTCGTCAACCACTACTCCTTCCACATCATGGACCCGACCTGGGGACACCTGACGATCAAGATGAGCGGGCATCCGCCGTTCGGCGCGCAGGTGATCCTCAACGGCCACGAGTACGTCGCCTGCACGGCGCAGACGGCCGGCATACGCTTCGCGAAGGAGGGGAACTGCTTCACCCGGATCGGTGAACCCGGACGCCTGGCTCAGGTCGCAGACACCTTGTCCCAGCCCGGGACGATAGGGCGCCTGCGCCAGGTCATCGACTCCTGGATCTACACCGCCTGCCTGTGCTTCGGGCTGGACCTCGCCGAGCAGACCCGCAGCGGCTTCGGCTACGGCTACTCGATCTACCAGGTCGAGTACAGCCGGAACCTGATCTTCGCGTCGGGCGCGGTGATGGAGCGGCTGTTCGACACCGTCGTCGACCGGACCCGCACCCGACTCGACGTGCCGAAGCTGCGCACCCTGTTCGGCGTGGCACATCGTCCGCACCGCGGCGCTGGTGCGGACCTCTCCCCTCGCGAAGCAGTCGTGATCGAGAGACCTCGGTGGAACCTCACCCTGTTCAAGGTCCACTTCGGGCTGTTGACCTTGAAGGGTTACACCAAAGGCGAACACGTGCTGCGGTTCGAGGCGATCGTGCACAACACCAGGGCGCTGGGCTGCCGCCGGGTCCTGGAGAACTTCCCGGAGATCGTCACCCGGCTCGCCGGCATGGTCGACCGGTTCACCGGGATGCTCGACTGCGTCGATGTCGGCTTCCTGCCCGACGGCGTCCTCGACGAGCGGCCCCTGCCGTCGCAGATCGGCGCCACCCGGGTCGGCGGCGTCGATGTGAACAAGACCCGGATCCGGGCCGCGCTGGCCGCCGTGCTCGCGCTGACGGTCGCGCCCGACGGCTTCACCGCCGGGCAGCTCGCCGCCAAGGTGCAGACCATGACCGGGCAGACCGACAGCGAGTACAGCACCCGGCAGGCCGCCTACGACCTGCGGAAACTGCGCGGCAAGCAGCTCGCGGTCAAACCCGGCCGGACCCGGCGCTACCACGTGCCCCCCGAGGCGGCCCGCACCATAGCCGCCCTCACCGCCCTCCGCGACCACGTCGTCGGACCTATCCTCGCCGGTGTCCGAACCCCCCGACGTGGTCGCAAGCCGGCCACATGGACCCGCGTCGACGACGACTACCAGACCCTCCGCCTCGGTATGCAGACCCTCTTCGAGGATCTCGGCATCGCCGCATAGACAACTTCTTGTCGATCGATTTCGCTCAAGCACCTAGCGATCCCCGCCAGCAAGCACGACCGGCCAGCCGTGGCTCACCTGAGCGTCGAGCAGACCCGCCAGCTGCTCGCCTTACCCGACCGATCCACCCGCACCGGCAGACGAGACGCGACCCTGCTGGCCACCCTGTATGACACCGCGACCAGGGTCCAAGAACTCGCCGACCTGACCGTCCGCGGCATCCGTCTGGACGACCCCGCCATGGCCGCGCTGACCGGCAAGGGCCGCAAGACCCGTCACGTCCCGATCGACGCCAACACGACGGCGCTGCTGACCGCCTACCTGACCGAACGGCACCTGGACAGCCCCGGTCATGATGACCATCCGGTGTTCTTAAACCAGCACCGGGCCAAACTCAGCCGCGGCGGGATCGCCTGGATCCTCCGCAAATACCAGGCCCAAGCAGCCGATCCGGCCCTCGCCAACGCTCACCTCAGGACCCGCGACAGAATAAGCTAGGTTTTCTGGTCGGAAGCGGCTAGGTTTGTGCTATGGCCGTGGAAGTGCAGGCGGCGGAGGCCGCGGCTCGCAAGTACGCGGTGCTGCGGCCGCACCTGGATGAACGGCAGCGCCGGCTATGTTGCTGGGGGCGGAGGCCGCCGAGTTGGGCCGGGGCGGGATCAAGGCGGTGGCGAGCGCGACCGGGGTGCACCCGGACACCGTGGCCCGCGGGGTCGGTGAGTTGCGGGGGGAGCCGGAACGGCAGGTGCGGGTGCGCGCGCCCGGAGGGGGCCGCAAGAAGTTGGCCGAAACCGACCCGGAGCTGGCGGCGCAGCTGCGGGCGCTGGTGGACCCGGTGACCCGCGGGGACCCGATGTCGCTGCTGGTGTGGACGACGAAATCGACCCGCAACCTGGCCGCCGCGCTGACCGAACTCGGGCATGCGGTCTCCGACCGCACGATCGCGCGGATGCTGCGCGATTTGGGGTTCAGCCTGCAGGGCAACGCCAAGGTCGTCGAAGGCGCCCAACACGAAGACCGCGACGCCCAGTTCCGCTATCTCGCCGCCCAGGTCGCCGAGCACGCCGCCGCCGGTGCGCCGGTGGTCTCCGTCGATGCGAAGAAGAAGGAACTCGTCGGGGAGTTCCGTAACGGCGGGAAGGAATACCAGCCCGCCGGGTTCCCGGAACGGGTCAACGTGCACGACTTCGCCGACAAACACCTCGGGAAAGCCATCCCCTACGGCATCTACGACCTCTCCGCCAACACCGGCTGGGTATCGGTCGGCACCGACCACGACACCTCCGCGTTCGCCGTCGCGACGCTGCGCCGATGGTGGGACACCATCGGCAAGGTCCGCTACCCCAACGCCGAGCGGCTGCTCCTGTGCGCCGACGGCGGCGGCTCCAACGGCTACCGCATCCGCGCCTGGAAAATCGAACTCGCCAGCTTCGCCGCCGACACCGGCCTGCACGTCACCGTCTGCCACCTCCCCCCCGGCACCAGCAAATGGAACAAGATCGAACACCGGCTCTTCTCACAGATCACCATGAACTGGCGCGGCCGGCCCCTGAAAACCCACCAGATCATCGTCGACCTGATCAGCGCCACCACCACCGCCACCGGACTGACCGTGAACTGCGTCCTGGACACAGCCGAATACCCCACCGGCCTGAAGTACAGCCCCAACGATGTCCAAGCCCTACCCCTCACCCACCACGACTTCCACGGCGAATGGAACTACACGATCACCCCACCCGACACGCCGTAACCCAACCCACATTATTTCTTCGCGAGCCCTCAGTCCACACATTCTGCGTCATTATGTGGACGGCCGTGTTATGTGGCCGGAAGCAGCATCTCTGCTGGTAGCAGAGCCGCGCGTGCTGGTTCCGGCCACATAACGCAGCGAAGAATCGCCTTGTCTGTTCACCACGATCAGAAAGGCCGATTCGCATGGAGACAGCAAGCGTCCGCGAGGCATCAGCTCGGGTGATCGCCGCGTTGAGTGCGGCAGGCAGATCGCGCACGACGATCAAGCGCCACGAGGCGGAGCTGAACGCGTTCGCCAGGTTCCTGCAGGCCCGCGGCCAGGACCTCCCGACCGAGGTGGATTGCCTCGATTTCGTGGCCCAGCGGTCCGGGTGCAGGCTGGCGGGCCTGCGTGAGCCTGCGAGTTCCCGGCAGGCCCAGCTCGCACGCCGGCCCCTGGTGTTGCTGATGGAATGCCTGGACGGTGGCGTTCCGCAGGTGGGCCAGGCTACCGCGCCGCTGGTCGACCGGTGCCCGCCATGTTTCCGCGCGGCCCGGGACGAGTACCTTGCGGCGTGCCGACGGCGCGGTAACGCCGAAGCCAGCGTCGTGACCAAGCAGCGCGCCGCGGATGCGTTCCTGGCCTACCTGGAGGGGGTCGGACGGGAAACCCTCGGCCAGGTGCAGGCTCGGGACCTGGCCGGATTCTGGGCCCGGCGCCAGAACCGGGGCTACGTGGCGAAAACCACCGGCTCGCTGCGCTCGAGCCTGGCCGATTTCCTGCGCCACCTGCACCAGTCCGGTCAGATCCGGCGAGGATCTGGCCGGGCGGCTCCCGGCGCAGCGCTATCCCCGGCGCGGTCAGACGGCGCCCTATCCGTGGACGGCTGCGGAGGTCGGCCTGGTCCTGGACCAGATCGACCGGCAATCGGCGATCGGCAAGCGCGACTACGCGATGGTCTTACTGACCGCCAGGCTCGGCCTGCGGGTCGGAGACCTGCGCTGCCTGGAACTGGGCTGGTTCGACTGGCGGGCCAAGACCCTGACGCTGACCCAGCACAAGACCGGCGTGGCGCTGAGGCTGCCGGTGCCCGGCGACGTGGGATGGGCGGTGATCGACTACATCCGCCACGGGCGGCCCGAAGCCGGATGTGCGCAGGTGTTCGTGAAGCACCGCTACCCGTTCACGGCGTTCGGCTCGTCGTCGTCGGCGGGCTGCCGGCTCCGGTATTACGCGCGCCGCGCCGGGATCCTGTTCTCCGCCGGGCGGTCGCACGGCCTGCACTCGCTGCGCAGCGCACTGGCGGTCGCGATGCTCCAGGCCGACACGCCCCCGCCAGTGGTCACGGCGGTCCTGGGTCACGCAGCTGCCGCGACAACCGCCGCGCACTACCTGCGGCTCGATACCGAGCACCTGCTCGGCTGCGCTCTGGACGTCGAAGACGTCCTTGCCGCCGGGCAAGGAGCACGTTCGTGAGCGCGGCGACGCTGGGCGGCCTGATCGGCACGCTGGTCGCCGCCCGCCACGCCGGCGGGTACCGGTACGACTTCCCCGAACGGGTGCTGCGCCAGTTCGCCGGGTACTGCCGCCGGGAAGGCTACGCCGACGGCTCGATCGTCAAGGAAGCCGTCGAGGAGTTCCTTTACGGCCGCCACCTCAAAGCCTCCACCATCCGCCGCGAGGAACTCGTCCTGCGTGACCTGGCCGAACACGCCCGCCAGTTCGGCTGGCACGCGTGGGCGCCGCCGGCGCTGACAGCGGTGAGGAAACCGCACCGGCCGCCGCCGTATGTGTTCAGCGACGAGGAGATCCGCCGCCTGTTCCGCGTCATCGACACCCAGCCGCTGTCAGAGAACTCGAACCGGGCACTGGTCGACCCGGTGCTGTTCCGGGTGTTCTACGGCACCGGGCTGCGGCTGTCCGAAGCACTCGGCCTGGAACTGCGCGAGTTCGACCCGGCCCGCGCGACCATCGAGATACGCGACGGCAAAAACCACGAGAACCGCCTTCTGCCCGTCACCAGGCGCCTGGCCGCCACCGTGGAAACCTATATCGCCGCCGCCCATCCCTGCCCCGAACCCGGCGGCAAGCTGTTCCACACCGGCAACCCTGCCAGGCCGGCGGACAAGTCCACGGTTTACAACAGGTTCCGGCGTTACCTCGCCGACGCCGACATCCCCCATTTCCCGGGAGGACCGCACATCCACTCGCTGCGGCACGGCTTCGCCGTGGCGAACCTGCGCCGCTGGGCCGCCGGCGGCGCGGACCTGGTGGTCATGCTGCCTTACCTGTCGGCCTACATGGGCCACGCTGACCTGCGCGGAACCCAGTACTACCTTCAGCTGACCGCGGACGCGCACCCCGAGGTCGCCGCCATAGTCACCGCCAGGTTCGGCAATGTCATCCCCGGCCCGGCCAAGCCGCAAGGAGCCCGGCAGTGAGCCGGCCCAGGCCTGACGGCGGAGACCTGGCCGGCCGGTGGCTGTCGAGGTTCCTCACCAGCCACCTGGCCGCCGAAAGGGACCTGTCCCCGCAGACCATCGCGTCCTACCGGGACGCGATCAGGCTGCTGCTCACCTGGTTCCGCGACGTGCAGGCAACCCCGCCCGAAAGGCTCCGCCTCGCCGACATCGACCGGGCGCGGGTGCTGGCGTTCCTGGACTGGCTGCAAGCTGAGCGCGGCAACTCGGCGTCAACCCGAAACCAGCGCCTGGCCGCCATCAGGTCGTTCATCCGCTACACCGCCATCGAGCGGCCAGAGTTCCTCGGCCAGGCCACCGAGATCCTCGCCATCAAGCAGAAGAAGACCCCCGCCGGCGACATGGTCCACCTGTCCGGCGACGAGGTCAAAGCCCTCCTGGCCGAACCAGACCCGGCCACCCGGCGCGGGCTGCGCGACATGGTCTTGCTGTCCACGCTCTACGACACCGCCGCCCGCGTCCAGGAGATCTGCGACCTGAACACCTGCGACGTCCGCGCCGCCCGCCCGACGGTCGTGACGTTGCACGGCAAAGGATCCAAGACAAGGCGGGTCCCGCTGATGGACCCCACAGCCCGCCTGATCCAGGACTACCTCAGCCGCCGCGCGCCTCACCCCGGCGTCGGCAAAGACGCCGACCCGCTGTTCAGCGGGCCCCAGCACACCCGGTTAACCCGCTGGGGCGTCACCAAGATCCTCGCCAGGCACGTCCAGTCGCTGCGCCGGCGCGACCCCGGCTACGCGCCCGGCGTGAACGTCACCCCGCACGTCATCAGAAGGACCCGGGCGATGCACCTGCTCCAGGCCGGAGTCAACCTGATCTACATCCGCGACCTGCTCGGTCACGCCGACGTATCCACTACCGAGATCTACGCCCAAGCCGACGCCGAAGCCAAACGCAAAGCCATCGAAAGCGCCTACCAGTCGCTCACCCCCGAGCCCCTGCCCGACTGGACAGCCGACCAGGATCTCCTCCGATGGCTCGACCGGTTCTGCGAGTAACACCACCGGGTTATGTGGCCGGAACCAGCACGCGCGGCTCTGCTACCAGCAGAGATGCTGCTTCCGGCCACATAACGGCCACATAACACGGCCGTCCACATAATGACGCTTATGGGGAGTTTCACATAAGCGTCACAGTCGGGCCATGCACCTCTACGACTGTGGTGTTCCGCTGCCCTACATCCGAGACATCCTCGGCCACGTCGACCTATCCACCACCGAGATCTACGCGCGGGCCTCCACCGAGGCCAAACGCAAGGCCCTCGAAGCCGTCTACGCCGACGTCGTCACCGCCGAGCTGGCCGAATGGAACCAAGACCCCGAACTGCTCAGCTGGCTCGCCAACCTCTGACCGCGCCCGGAAATTATGCGTAGCGTTCGGTCGTCAACACCGCCTCCACCAGCGGCAACCGCCAGGCACTACGCATAACCCAGCGCTGCTCATAAGAGGCATCGGTGTCACCGTTGCTCGCCAACGTGTACCTGCACTACGTCCTGGACCTGTGGGTCGACTGGTGGAGGCACCGGCACGCGCACGGTGATGTGATCATTGTGCGCTGGGCGGATGATTTCATCGTCGGCTTCGGACACGAGGATGATGCGCGGCGGTTCCTTGTCGAGCTTCGCGAGCGGTTCGCGAAGTTCGGGCTGGAACTGCACCCGGATAAGACCGTCTGATCGAGTTCGGGCGGTACGCCGCCCAGAATCGACGGGCACGGGGCCTCGGGAAACCGGAGACGTTCGAGTTCCTCGGCTGTGCGTCCAGTAGACCGGAGGTGACGCTGATGTGTAGCTGATCTCCGGTCGTAAGCTCGTCGTCGCCTACCGGTGGGAGTCCGGTCCGGGTAGCCGCCAGAGGGCCCGGTAGCAGGCTGCCGGCGTCGGGGGGAAACGCCCGGCGTCGAAGCGCAGTGTCGAAAGCCCTGGAAGGGGGAGCGACTGGGCGGTCCGTAGCGTGAAGCGAAGCCTGCCGCGTCGTCAAAGTCCCCGCCTCCGGGCGGGATCAAGGGAGAGCCGAGCCGCGATCCTCACGGCGAAGGCCATGGAAGCGGTGAAGAGTCTGGAAGCGCAGCCGCGAAGAACTCCCCGGCGTAAGGGGCTCGGAACGTCCAGATGGTGGCGACGGGAACTGGAGAGGCCCTCCCCGGCCCGGTGACCTGCGAGGTTGTCACCGGAGCGACGCGCCCTATAACCGATGATCTCGGGAAGGGGGTGGCGAGCCGGGTGGGCGTCGGAGGCGGCCGTAGTGTGCGCCGGGCGGCGCGTGGAACTAGCTGGTGAAAGTCCAGCCGGACCGGCCCCAAGCGGGGTCCGTAGCCAAAGGCGGGGGTAATGCCTCGCCGGGCGTGGCAGGAGGGAGCGCCGCGATGATCGTGTCTGGTCATCGGGGGGTTGCTGCTGGTCACGCAGGACAGGGCGCCCATCGTGAGGTGGGGTCTGAAGGGTTTGCGGCAAAGCGTCGGGCCGTAGCCGATATTGGCGAACCGGTCGGCCAAGTTCAGGTGATACCGAGCCGGCACTATGGCGGCGAAGGAAATACTTGGGGTGCCTGGGCGTGGACTTTCGCACTTTCCCGATGATGGCTGGCTGATGTAGCGCCGGGGTTGCCGGTGCTGGCTTCGCGCGAGACACACCCCCCTTGATCCGTGATTCGGCGCCTGCGTCGCGAGACCCTCTGTCTGCGTAAACGCAAACAGAGAGAAGAATGGCATGGCCATGTCGAACACACCGCCCAAGGGGACACCGCAGCTGCTGCGCGGATCCCTGGTGACGCTGCGCCGCCGGTGCGGCAAGGCGAGCTGCCGGTGCGCCGATGGGCAGGCACTGCACGAAGCGCCGGCGTTGAGCTACTCCGAGAATGGGCGGACTCGGATGCTGACGCTGGCCGACACCGACGTGCCGGGCGTGGCCGCGGCGCTGGAGCGCTACCGGGCCGCGCAGTCCGAGCTGGAGGGCAAAGCCAACTCCGGGCTGGTCGCGCTGGGCAACAAGATCGCCGCCGACCGGGCCGCGGGCCGCCGCCCGCGGCGGGGCCGGTGACCGGGTGGACGGCGCTGCTGGAAGGCACCCGCACGGTGTTCCGCGCGCCCAGCTTCGCCCTGTTCACCGAGCTGCTCACCGGCTGGGTGTGCGCGCCCGGCCGGCGCACCATCACCGCGATGATCGCGGTCGCCGACCCGGCCGGGCGCCGCGCCCACGACGCCTACCACCGGTTCGTCCGCGACGGCGCCTGGAGCATGAGCCGGCTCTGGCAGGTGCTGGCCGGGCACGCGGTCGCCAGGTTCGCCCCCACCGGGGTGATCGCCCTGGACTGTGACGACACCCTGTTCCACAAGACCGGAACCCAGGTCAACGGTGCCGGGATCTTCCGGGACGCGGTGCGCTCCACGCTGCGCCGCGTCGTCTACGCGCTCGGGCTCAACCTGGTCGTGGTCACCCTACGGGTCCCCCCGCCGTGGGGCGGGGGCCCGATCGCCGTCCCGGTCAACGCCCGGCTGCACACCAAGCGGGACACCACGACCACCGCCGGGCACGCGGCCGCGATGATCCGCGAGCTCGCCGGATGGCTACCGGACCGGCGGCTGCACCTGTGCGCGGACGGCGCCTACGCCTGCCTGGCCGGGGCCGGCCTGCCCCGCACCCAGGTCACCTCCCGGATGCGCCGCGACGCCGCCCTCTACCAGCCCGCACCGCCGCGCACCGGCAAACGCGGGCGGCCCCGCACCAGGGGCGACCGGCTACCCACCCCGACCGAACTGGCCGCGCAGGCCGGCAAGAGGGACTGGGCCACGGTCACCGTCGACGAGCGAGGCAAACCCGTGCCACGCCTCGTCCACGTCCTCGACGTGCTCTGGTACGCGGTCAACAAGACCGACCTGGTCCGGCTGGTCATCATCCGCGACCCGACCGGGGTGCAACCCGACGACTTCTTCCTCACCACCGACCTGGCCGCCACCGGCGCTCAAGTCGCCTCCCGCTACGCCGGACGCTGGTCCATCGAGGTGTGCTTCCGCGACGTCAAACAGGCCCTCGGCGGGGAGAACCCGCAGTCCTGGAAACGCGCCGGCCCCGAACGAGCCGCCGCCCTCTCGCTGTGGCTCCACGGACTCACCTGGTGCTGGTACCTCGAAGCACACCCGGCCGGCGGAACCTGGATCCCCCGACCCTGGTACCGGACCAAGGCCACCCCCAGCTTCCTCGACGCCCTCGCCGCGCTACGCAGAACCCTGTGGGCACAACGAATTACAGCCATGTCAGCCAGCGAAGCCGAGAACCACAAAATCAACGAGGCACTGCTGGACACGGTCGCCTACGCGGCATGAGCCCACGCGGACACTGCGAAACTCCACTGGGCGCAACAAGGTGTGTGCGGGCGGCACGACGCGAAAGTTCCATGCGTTACCCCGGGAGGTCTCGTACGGTCCCGCCCGACGGGGCCGGGTAGGTGGGCGTATAAGCCGGAAGGTGAAGTCGCCGCCGATGCCGTGCGAGAAGTCGGAGTGACCCGCGGTACTGGTGAACCGAGGACCAACAGAAACCTCGGGACCGTCCCCGGTGAGGGGCGGCGGCCGGTGATCCAAAAGACGCCGAGTCCGGGGAAGGGGTCACGCTGGGAATGGCGATTGGCCGACGGGGGCGGGCGAGTACGTGACGACGGACTGATGGTTGCTGCGGCAATGACCGAGGCGTCGTCACCGAGGACACCCGTGATCGTCTGGCCAGGAGCCAGGTAGGACAGCCGAGCATGACAGTGGAGCACAAGGCGCACTCGCTGATCGGCCGGGTCTACGACCGGCGCAACCTGGCGCGTGCCTGGCAGAAGGTGAAGAAGAACAAGGGGTCGGGCGGGGTCGATGGGGTGACCATCGAGCGGTTCGAGACGAGCCGTGACCACTACCTGGGCCTCCTGCACGAGCAGTTGAAGACGGGTCGCTACCGGCCACGGCCGGTGCTCCGGGTGGAGATCGACAAGCCAGGGTCTGCGGCCAAGCGCCCGCTCGGTATCCCGACCCTGATGGACCGGGTCTGCCAGCAGGCGCTGGTGCAGGTGCTGGCTCCGATCTTCGAGCCGACGTTCGCGGAGGCGAGTTTCGGCTTCCGACCCGGGCGCTCGGCGCACATGGCCCTTCGGCGGGTCTGGTCACAGCTGCAGGCAGGCGGGGTCTGGATCGTGGACGCCGACCTGGCGGACTTCTTCGGCACGCTGCCGCACGAAGGGTTGATCGACCGGCTCGCCGACCGGGTGGCCGACGGCAAGGTGTTGGGTCTGGTCCGCCAGATGCTCACTGCCGGAGTGCTCCGCGACGGCGTGGTGGAGAGCACGGTAGCCGGGACCCCGCAGGGCGGGGTGGTGACTCCTCCAACGCAGTTGGCAATCCGGCCGTGTTTCGCCCTCCGAGTCGGTTCCGGCCGGGTTGTCCATGCGGCTGGGGGTGTTGCTGCGGGTCGGGATGGAGTGCCGAATGATGATCTTGTCGGGGCTGATGAGGACGTCTTTGACGAGCAGTCGCAGGACACGCTGGCGTTCGCTGACGGTCGCGGTGGCCGTTTTGGCGCGCAGTCCGGTGAGGAAGCCTTCGAGGTCGTCGGCGAGTTTGAGGTAGACCTCCCGGTCGGCGAGTTGGCTGTCGAGGGCGTCGATCTGGTGGCGCAGGCTGGTCTCGCGGGACCGCAGCTCAGGCATCCGGGAGCGGAGTTCGTCGAGGGAGATCAGCTCTTCTTGGAAGGCGCCGATGAGTCGGGTGATTGCCGTGGCCGCCTTGGCCAGTGCGGCGTCGAGACGTTGGCGCTGGGCGGTGGCGGGGTCGGCGGTGCGGACCTGGTCGAGTCGCTTGTCGATCTCGGTGCGGATCAGGGCCGGGTCGGCGAGCAGGTGGCTGACGTGGTCCCAGACGACGGTGTCGAGGTAGTCGGCGCGGACCGGCTTGTTGGCGCAGACCCGGCCGTGCTCGTGGCGGTAGTCATCCGAGCCGAGGCAGCGGTAGTAGTAGATCTTCTTGTTGGTGGTGCGGGTCGAGGTGCGGTAGTAGGCGTATCCGCAGCTGCCGCACGCGCAGATGCCTTGCAGCAGCGAGGGATCCTTGGTGTTGCGGGCGGCGTAGCGTTTGTTGTCCGCCAGCCGCTGCTGGGCCCGCTGCCAGGTGCCCGCGTCGACCAGTGCCGGGACCGGTATCTCCAGCCACTCCTCGCGGGGCCGGTCGGCCACGGTGTAGCTGCGGGGGGTGGTGCGGCCGGCGAGCCGGGCGGTCCGGTTCAGCCCGGCGGTCGCCTCGGTGCGCGTCGTCTTGCCGAAACAGGCCCGGCCGGCGTAGGCGGGGTTGCGCAGCATCGCCCAGAGGACCGATCGGTCCCAGCGGGTTTTGCCGGTGCGGGTGGCCACGCCCAGCGCGGTGAGCCAGCGAGTCAGCTCGCCGATCGCGACCCCGCCGCCGGCGTAGCGGGCGAACAGCTCCGCGACGATCGCCGCCTCGTGCGGCACGATCTCATAGCGTGCCTCGGCGTGGTCGCTCTTGCGGACGTACCGGTAGCCGAACGGGGCACCGGAGAGGACGTTGACCGTCCCGGCCTTGGCCCGGTGGGTCTTGCCGCGGCGGGTCCGTTCCAGGATCTGGGCCCGCTCGTACTCGGCGATCATCCCCTGGAACTGCACCAGCAGGGCGTCTTCCGGGCTGTCGCTGCGCGGGCCCTTGACGAACACCACCGCCGTGCCGGCCCTAGCGAACTCCTCGATCAGCAGCGCCTGGTAGGCGTACTTGCGGGCCAGCCGGTCCGGGGAGTACACCAGCAGCACGTCGACCGGGACCTGGCAGACCAGGTCCCGCAGCCGCTCCAGAGCTGGGCGGACCAGGCTCGCCCCGGAATGGCCGTCGTCGCAGAACATCCACTGCTCAGGCACGTCCAGACCCAGCTGCTCGGCGTGGACGCGCAGCGCCGCGGTCTGGGATCCGATCGTCTCCTGCTCCTTCTGCCGGGCCGAGGACACCCGGGCGTAGATCGCTGCGTTGCTCATCGGCACAGCTCACTTCCTGACCGGACCGCACGGCGCGGGCCGGTCGTTCGGGGACAAGGATGCGGTAGGCCGCCGACATTTCCGCGGCCTGCAGGCGGTCGAAGACGAACTCGGTGTCGACCACCCGTCCGGTCACCGCCGCGGATGGTCTCTGTGGGCCCGTGCCAGGAACTCCTCCAACGCCTGCCCGACGACCGCGGACAACGTCCGCCCCGAGGCGGCGGCGTGCCCGCGGATCCGGGCAACCAGCGGCACCGGCAGCCGGACGGTGAACACCGCCGCCGGGGCTGGCACCTGCACCCGCCCATCGCGGCCGGCGCGCTCCACGTATCGGTGCGCCTGCCGTGGTGAGCAGTCGAACCGCTCGGCGAGCCGCCGCGCGGCCTCGGCAACCGGAACCCCCGCCGACAGCAGATCGGCTGCGGCGTTGACCCGCTCGGCGAACTCCTCGCCGCCAGCGCGCGTCCGGCCCGCGGAGCCACCACCACCGCGCATGTCACTAACGTACTACGCGACATGTCACACACTCCGTGCGACACGCCGCGGTCGCTCCACTCGGCGGTAACTCAGCGACACCTCGAAACAGAAGTTGCCCACTGCGTTGGAGGAGTCGCATCCCCGCTGCTGGCCAACGTCTACCTGCACCGGCTGGACCGGGCGTGGGCGGGCGGTGGCGGCGTGGGGGTGCTGGTTCGTTATTGCGGTGACCTGGTGGTGGCGTGCGGTCCCGGGAGGAAGCCGAACGCGCCTTGGCGGCGCTGACGGCGATCCTGGCCGGCCTCGGGTTGGAGCCGAAGGCGGCCAAGACGCGGATAGTTCACCTGGCGGAGGGTGGAGCGGGCCTGGATTTCCTGGGCTTCCACCACCGCTGGGTGCGCTCCTCGAGTCCCCGGTTCCGGCACGTTTGCTTCCTCGCCCGCTGGCCCACGAGGCAGGCGATGCAGCACGCCCGTGACCGCATCCGTGAACTCACGATGCGCCGCCGGGTGGTGCTGCCGGTCGGGGTGGTCGTGCGGGAGATCAACGGTTTCTTGCGCGGTTGGGCCGGGTTCTACAGGTACGGGAACTCGGCCAAGCACCTCATCGAGATCAGGTGGTACGCGCTGATGCGCCTGGCGCGGTTCGTGGCCAAGCGTCGCGGGCGGCGTCCGGCCTTCGGCAGCTGGGTGGTCGGGGTCGCCTCGCCCAACCAGCTCGGCCTGATCAGCCTGACCGGGATCGTCGTCGCCCCCAGGCCGAATCGGCCCTGGCGGGGAACGCCGAATGCCGGCGGTGAACGACGTCGGTGAGCTGGGTGCGGGAGAACCGCATGCCCAGTTCGACGGGGGGCGGCTGGAAACGGAGCGTCGACCACTGGTCGCGACGAAATGTGTCCGGGGGAAACGCCGGGCACGGGCGCCGGGGCCTACCGTCGATCAACGCCACCGCGCCAGCCGCCTACCCTACTCACGCACATTTGCGCGAGGTCGCAGAGTGGGCGGTTCTAGCTCAAACGCATCACCATCGCGAAGCGGATGCGGGCGAAACTGCGGCAGGTCAACGACCAGCTCAAGGCACGCCGACATCAACCCATCCCCGAGCAAGGCCGCTGGTTGGCTGCCGTGGTGCGAGGGCACCAGGCCTACTACGCCGTGCCCGGGAACAGCGATGCGATCACCGCGTTCCGCACCCAGGTGGCGCGACACTGGCACAAGGCGTTACGGCGCGCCGCAGCCAGCGCGACCGGATGACCTGGGCACGGATGAACCGCATCCTGACTCGATGGCTACCCCGCCCCCGCGTGATGTATCCCTTCCCGGAGGTCCGCTTCGCCGCCATTCACCCAAGGTAGGAGCCCAGTGCGGTAGTCCCGCACGCTGGGATCTGTGCGGGGGGCCGCCCGCAAGGGCGGTCCCTACCGCGACTCCATTTGCTGCTGCCGGGGGGGAGGTGGCAGACGGTGACGTGCAGGCCGGTGTCGGCGGCGAAGCTGGCGAGTTCGATTTTCCAGGCGCGGATGCGGTACCTCACCCACCACGACTTCCACGGCGAATGGAACTACACGATCACCCCACCCGACACGCCGTAACCCAACCCACATTATTTCTTCGCGAGCCCTTAGTGCCACTACCGGGGCGGCGGGACCGTACCACGGCAGCGGAATCCAGACCCCGGGCCTCGGTCCGACCCCGGCGCACCGTGTCCGGCGCCACCCCCGCCGCGTGCGCGACGACCGCCACCCCTCCGGCACCCAGCTCGGCGGCCACCGCCCCCAACCACGACCGACGCTGCAGTTCGCTCAGATGCGGCCGCAGCACCTCGAACCGCCGCGCCAGCGACTCCGCCAGATCGGCCATAGCACAAACGGTAGCCGCCTAGACCCCAGAAACTACATTAATACATCGCAAGTCCTTATGACTGCGCCGGCGTTGTCGTTGACCTCGACCGAGCGGGCTGAGTTGCACCGGATGGCGGTGTCCTCAACATTGCCGCACCGCTAGGTGGTGCAGGCCAAGGCGCTGTTGTGGGCCGCGGACGGCGTGGCCAATGCGGAGATCGCCCGACGGTGCCAGGTGGAGGCCGACACCGTGCGGCGGTGGCGGGCCCGGTTCGCCGGGCGGGGCGTCGAGGGCGTCGGGAAGATCGCGAAGGGCCGGGGCCGCAAGTCGCCGCTGACCGACGGAACGGTCGCCGAGATCGTCCGGGTCACCTGCCAGAAGACACCCAGCGACGGCGGAACGCACTGGACGACCCGGTCGCTGGCGAAGCGGTTCGGGCTCGGCAAGGACACCATCGCGAAGGTCTGGTCCGATCACCACCTCAAGCCGTGGAAGGTGCACACCTTCAAGGTCTCCAACGACCCGCGGTTCGAAGAAAAGCTCGTCGACGTCGTTGGGCTCTACCTGAGCCCGCCGAAGCGGGCGGTCGTGTTCAGCTTCGATGAGAAGACCCAATGCCAGGCGATAGACCGCACCCAGCCGAGCCTGCCGATGGTGCCGGGCCGGGCCGGCACGATGACGCACGACTACAAGCGCAACGGCACCACCGACCTGTTCGCCGCGATGAACGTCGCGACCGGACAGGTGCTTACCCACTGCACACGTCACTGCGCCAGCCCCCCACCCGACCTCTCCCTGCGCCCGCAGAAACGGAGAGTGTCGAGCGCTTCAGCTAGGCTGGGCGCCGCTCGGTCCTTCTCCGATACATGGCTGGCCGGCAGCGGCCAGGCGATGCCCAGGTCAACGTCGTCCCACGCGACGGCGGCATCGGCGTCCGGGTCATGCTCACGATCGATCCGGTAACAGACGTCCGCAACGTCGGTGAGGGCCTGAAAGCCGTGCGCGAGGCCGGGGGGCAAATAGACGCACACATGGTTGACGTCATCGAGTACGAGAACTTGGTGGCGGCGGTACGTCGGGGACCACGGCCGCAGGTCGACCGCGACGTCGTGGACGCTGCCGAACGAACAGCGCACCAGCTTGCCCTCCCCCTCGCCGGTCCGCACGTGCATGCCGCGAACGACACCACCCCGTGAGCGCGACTGGCTGTCCTGAACGAAAGCTCCGGGATCGAGGCCGGCTGCGGCGGCGACGGCAGCGTCGAAAGTGCGGGTGAAGAAGCCCCGCTCATCCTGATGGGGAGTCGGCCGGAAGACGACGACGCCGGCGAGTTCACCGTGTAAAACGTGCATGGACACCTCCTCCCCGAGAGGTGGGTGCGGGCCATCGCAAGCACGCTGGAAGGGATGACAGACGATGAGCGGTACGACCTGCCGTGGATGCGCTGGCGCCGATGTGGTTCGCGTCTTGGACCTCGGCGCCCTTCCCGGGTCCGATCACTTCCCGCCGATCGACGATCCGTCCGCGGACGAGCGTTGGCCGCTGGAACTGTGGTTTTGTAACGACTGCAGTCTGGTGCAGCTGGGGCCTGTAGTCCCACAGCTGCCGCGGCCCGCCCTCGCCCTCGAATCCGAAACGTCCCGACGGCACGCTGACGCGTCCGTGCGCGACCTTCTCGAGGGGGATGCGGCTTCCCCGGTCCGGTGTGTTCTCGAGTTCGCCAGCCACCATGGTGGATCCTGGCTCGATGCGCTCTGGCGCGCCGGCTGTCGCGTGGTGGGGCCGACGGAGCGGGCCGACCTGGTGGTCGATGTCCATGCGTTGGCCCACGAGAAGGAGGTGGCGGACGCCATCGTCCAGCGCGCTCGGCGACTGGCGCCCGAGGGAATCCTGGTGCTCGAGTTCCACCACTTGTTGCCGCTGGTGCTGGGCAGCCAGTTCGACACGGTACGCCACGGTCACTGGTCCTACCTCAGCCTCGG
Source organism: uncultured Actinomycetota bacterium (assembly GCA_963814355.1). GTDB lineage: Bacteria > Actinomycetota > Actinomycetes > JADGOV01 > JADGOV01 > JADGOV01. The sequence continues at coordinate 271,774 of CAWFCZ010000006.1, forward strand.
CGCTCTGCGGAACATCGTTGCCCGCCACGGGTTGCGTGTCGTCTCCGCGCGAGCCACTTCGGTCTTCGGTGGGAGCCTGCAGGTGCACATCGTGCACGAGGCTTCGGCGCACCGGGGTCACCCTTCGGTGGATGCCATCGTTGCTGACGAGTCGGCCGCCGGGCTCTACGACGCCGGCCGGCTGCAAGACCTCCAAGCGGCTACCCGTCGCTCGGCCGCCTCCCTGCGACGTTACCTGGAGGAGCAGCGTGCGCGGCACCGAACCGTTCTCGGCTACGGCGCCCCATCCAAAGCGACGGTGCTCCTCGGGGTCAGCGACGTCGGAGCCGAGTTGCTGCCGTTCACGGTCGACGCGTCGGTGAGCAAGCATAGCCGGCGCATCCCGGGCTGCGGAGTACCGATCCGGTCGGTGCAGGACCTGCGTGACGCCCGCCCGGAGATCGTGCTCGTCCTCAGCTGGGACATCGTCGAGGAGGTGATGCAGCAACTCGAGTCTGGCGGCGGCTGGGGCGCCGAGTACGTCATACCGCTGCCGGATCCGCACGCGGTCGGAGGTTGAGGGGGGCGTCACCACGTGATCGCGGTCTTGGTCGTCGTGAAAGCCTCCGCGTAGCGGACGCGGCACTCCATACCCCGCAACCGGGCCAAGCCGAGAAAAACCTCGGTGTCGAACCAATCGTGGTGCAACTGGGACGGGAACGCCTCGGCGAGGAGCCGAACCTTCTCCTGCATCAGGTCGTCGGCGAGCGGCACGTAGCACCAGGGCTGGGCCAGGTCCCCGTCCCATTTCGGGAGCTCATAGCCCAGCAGCAAGTGGTCGCGCCAAACCGTGGGCGCCAACTCAGCGAGAAGTCTGTGATCCTGATGAGCATCGGTCCGGCTTGGAAGAAACACCAGGTCCGCCGGCCGGCTTCGGCGGCTCGACTCGAGCAGCTCCTTGACGTGGTTCCAGCAACCGGGCAGGCGCCCGTCCGGAAGCCCCCCCACCCGGAGCGACACCTCACATCCGGGTAGAAACAGCTCCGCGGCCCGCCCAGCCTCGCGGATCCGGGCATCGTCGCCGGTGGCGATCACGAACTCCGCCGTCAGCGAAGGCACGGTGGCGGCCAATCGCAGCAGAGTCGCCCCACAGCCGATCTCGATGTCGTCCGGGTGGGCGCCGAGAGCGACGAGGTGCCGTGGACCTCCGCTCAGCTCGAGGGACAGCTGCAGCATTACGGAACCGGGATCGGCAGCCGTGATGCCTGGGCCACCGAAGTCGCCGAGTCCCGGGGGGACCACAGCGCCCACGGTCGGGCGCCCCTGCGGTGCAATTCCTCCAGGTAGCTCCGTTCCTTCAAGGTGTCCATCGGAGCCCAGAAACCGACGTGCGGAACGGCCAGTAGCTTGTTGCTCGCCGCCAGCCGGGGAAAAGCATCCCCGACGAGGTCCTCTCCTTCGCCCAGATAGTCGAAGATCTCCCGACGCAGCACAAAATAGCCGCCGTTGACCCAGAGCGGCAAGTCCGTGACGGACCGCACGTCGTTGACGAGGTCGCTGGGACCGATGTTGACAATATGGAAGGAAGCCTGCGGTGGCACGGCAAGCAGACTGGCCACGGCGCTTCCAGCGAGCACTCGTTCTATGATGCCATCCATCGGCGCGTCGGTCAGCACATCGCCGTAGTTGGCGAGAAATGCCTCGTCGTCACCGAGGTAGGGTCGAACCTGGCGGAGCCGCTCTCCGATGCTTGTGTCGATGCCGGTGTCGACGAAGGTGATCCGCCAGTCCTCGATGTCGGAGTCCAGCAGGTCAACGTGGTTGCCCCGGCTCAGGACGAAGTTGTTCGAACGGGTCTCCTGGTACTCCAAGAAGTACTGCTTCACCGACGCCGCGCCGTAGCCCAGACAGAGGATGAATTCGTTGTGACCGAAATGAGCGTAGTAACGCATGACGTGCCACAGCACCGGCCGGTCCCCGATGGTCATCATGGGCTTCGGAGCTGAGTCGACGCCGTCGCGCATGCGGAGCCCTAGACCTCCGCAGAAGATGACGACTTTCATGTTGGACGTCCCCCAGTCACACAATCTCAAGATGCGGAATGGGCACGACGAATCGGCCGCCCCAGCTTCGAGCCTCAGCTAGCTGCTCGACGATCTCGTCGCGCAAGTTCCACGGCAGAAGGACGATGTAGTCCGGCCTCGCGTGGGTCAGCGCGTCGGGGGAGTAGATCGGAATGTGCGTGCCCGGCAGGAACATCCCTTGCTTGTGCGGGCTTCGGTCGACCGTGAAGGGCAGCAGGTCACTGCGGATGGCGCAGTGGTTGAGCAGGGTGTTGCCCTTTCCCGGGGCCCCGTAGCCAGCGACCGAACGACCCTCCCGAGCCGCTTGGGCAAGGAAGGCGGTCAGGTCGGACTTGACAGCGAGCACCGAACCAGCGAAACCGTCATGACCCTCCACCGAGTGGAGACCGGCCGCTTGCTCGGCGGCGAGAACATCGGCCACCCGCTGGGACGGGGGCTGCGCTGCCATCGCGGGTTGCGCCAGCAGCCGCAGCGAACCGCCGTGAGTGTCCAACTCGACGACATCCACTACCCGCAGGTCGCCCGTACCCAGCGCGTTGATCGCTGTGTGCAGCGTGAAGTAGGAGTAGTGCTCGTGGTAGATCGTGTCGTACTGGCGCCGCTCCATGAGTCGGAGCAGGTGCGGGAACTCCAGCGACACCGTGCCGGAGTCGGCCACCAACGCCCGCAGCCCCCGGACGAAGTCGATGAGAGCGGGTACGTGGGCGAGGACGTTGTTACCGACCACGAGAGCTGCGGGGCCGTACTGGTCCGCCAGCTCTTTGCCGGTCGCCTCCCCCAGGAAGCGGCACTCCGTTCGAATGCCGCGGTCCCGCGCTACCTGAGCGACGTTGGCGGCGGGTTCGACGCCCAGAACAGGGATGTCGCGGGCAACTGCGTGCTGGAGCAGGTACCCGTCGTTGCTGGCCACTTCCACCACCAGGCAGTCGGTGCCGAGCCGCAGCCGAGCTGCCATCTCATCGACGAACCGGCCCGCGTGCGCCACCCAACTGGTGGAGTACGACGAGAAGTACGCGTAGTCGGAAAAGACCGCCTCGGGGGAGAGGTAGGCGGGCAATTGCACGAGCAGGCAGCGCTCGCAGATCCGGACGTGCAGCGGGTAGAAGGTCTCCGGGGCGTCGAGTTGATCCGCGCGTAAGTAGCTCTCACACGGGGGTGACATCCCGAGATCCACGAATGTTCTACTGAGCACGTCTCCGCAGAGGCGGCAAACAGGTGCGGTCATGTCCGCTCCTCCGACCAGGAGGCGTTGGCAGAGGCGAAGTCCACCGCAGATCGACGACGCAACAGCTCGTCGACGAGCCCCAATGACAACAGGTCCTCCATGCGACGGAGCCGGATGAAACGCGACGACGAGAACTCGTCGTACGTCATCCCGTGGGATGTGTAAGCCGCCACCAGTTCCGCGACGCCGCCCGGTACGCTCCAAGTCAACTCGAGGTTCGGGAAGGTATCGGCCAGCTTGGAGAAGTCGACCCGGTAGCTTCGCAAGTCCGGGCCGGCGCCGGCTGCCAGTTGCACCCTGGATCCGGGTACTGCCGCCACGACCATCTCGGCGATCTCCGAAACTTGCACGTTGTCCTCGGGCTTGCCCACGTTGAACGCCTCGTCATGCACCGCTTCACGGGGTGCCTCGACGGCCGCCAGACACGCGCGGCTGATGTCCTCGATGTGCACTAGTGGACGCCACGGCGTGCCGTCGCTCTCCAAGCGGACGTCGCCACTGGTGATCGCGATCCCGGTGAGGTTGTTCACCACGATGTCCAGCCGTAGCCGTGGCGAGGCGCCGTACGCCGTGGCATTGCGCAAGTAGGTGGGGCTGAAGTTGTCGTCGGCCAGTGAGGACAGCTCCTTTTCAGCGAGCGCTTTGGTCTCGCCGTACGGGGTGACCGGGTTCATCGGCGCGTCCTCGGCTACCGGAGCCGATCCCGCGGCCCCATAGAGGCTGCATGAGGAAGCGAAGAGGAACCGCTCCACGCCCGCCGCCTTCGCGGTACGTGCTAGGTGCAGCGTGCCGTCAAGGTTGACGGAGTACGTGGCAGCCGGATTGAGGTGTCCGAGCGGGTCGTTCGACAGCGCCGCCAGGCAGACGACCGCGTCGTAGCCTGTAACGTCCGACGCTTGGACATATCGGGTGTCCTTGGGTACGCGGTCAATGTGTTCAGGTCCGCCGCCGAAGTCGCATCCCTCGTAGAGGCCCGCATCGAGACCGTCGACCTCGTGACCGGCGGCACGAAGGAACGGCATCAGAACCGTTCCGATGTATCCGCGGTCGCCCGCGACGAGGATCCTCATGTATGAGTCACCAAGGTCCTTTCCCGGCCCAATTGCGGTTGACTAGCCCGCTCGGCGCCGTGGTGCGCGAGCCGCGCTGACAGCCCCTTAGGCGCCAAAATTACCGGACGTATCGCATATGTACGGATCGACTGTAACGCCTTACGACCGTCGTAGGACAGCGAATCGGGCAAGTCGTCGCTGTGACGGAGCGTGGTTGTCCAACGACCGCTTCTGCCGGCGGTGGCACTGTGGCCGACAATCACTGACCGGAGGTGTCGTGCTGCGCCCTACCGGGTCGACCCCCTCCGGCCCGTCGGGTTCGCGACCTGGTACTGCCGCCAGGATGGATTGGGGACAGCGCCCAAGCCTGACCGCAGCAGCAGCAGCAGGTAAGAGAGGCTCGACGCCCACTCTCAAAGCCTCTCCCAGTAGGCTGGTCGTCTCCCGATGACTCTTTCTGGCCTGCTCGTTCCGCTGCTTGGCGATCCCGCGTTGGATGGCGCGGTAAGAAGTGCCCGTGATCACGGCGGGATTATTCAGGACCTGGCGGCCTTGTGCGCGTTGAGCCCGTTCGCAATCGCCGCCCTGGCTACGGACGCCCAGCGCCCGGTCCTGGCGGTCACCGCGACGAGCCGTGAGGCTGAGGACCTCGCTGCCGCCCTCCGCAGCCTGCTCGACCCAGCGGAAGTGGCCGAGTACCCAGCCTGGGAGACCCTGCCGCACGAAAGACTCTCACCAAGGGCGGACACCGTGGGCCGCCGCCTGGCGGTACTGCGCCGCCTGCGCCACCCGAGCACCACCGACCCCGCCACCGGCCCGATCAAGGTCCTGGTGGCCCCGATCAGAAGCGTCTTGCAGCCCCAGGTCCCCGACCTGGGTGACCTGGAACCGGTCAGCCTGAAACCAGGCGACGACGCCGACCCGGACGACATCGTCCGCCGGCTGGTGGACGTCGCCTACGCCCGTGTCGACCTGGTGGAGAAGCGGGGGGAGTTCGCCGTCCGGGGCGGGATCATCGACGTGTTCCCGCCGACGGAGGAGCATCCGCTGCGGGTGGAGTTCTGGGGCGACACCGTGGAGGAGGTGCGCTGGTTCAAGGTCGCGGACCAGCGCAGCCTGGAGGTCGCCCCGCAGGGCCTGTGGGCCCCCCCGTGCCGGGAGCTGCTGCTCACCCCGGAGGTGCGAGCGCGGGCGAAGGCGCTGGCCCAGGAGCATCCGGGTATCGCGGACATGCTCGACAAGATGGCCGACGGCACCCCGGTCGAGGGCATGGAGGCCCTCGCCCCAGCCTTGGTCGACCGGATGACGCTCCTCATCGACGAGCTCCCGAAGAACGCGATCGTCGTCGTCAATGACCCGGAACGCGTACGACTCAGAGCCGCAGACCTGGTCCGCACCAGCCAGGAGTTCCTGGAAGCCTCCTGGGCGGCAGCGGCGACCGGCGGCACCGCGCCGATCGACCTCGACGCGGCCAGCCTGATGCCGCTGGCCAAGGTCAAGGCGCGAGCCGCGGAACTGAGCCTGCCCTGGTGGACGATCTCGCCGTTCACCACCGACGAGGAACTCGACTCGACCGCCGCGAAGGTCAACGCGCAACCGGCCGAGTCCTACCGCGGCGACTTCGAGCGCGCGTTCGGCGACGTCAAGGCATGGCTAAGCCAGGGCTGGCAGGTCGTACTCGTCACCGAGGGACACGGCCCGGCGGAACGCCTCGCCGAACTGCTCAAACAGCACGACATCGGCGCCCGGCTCACCCCCGACCTCACCGAGGAGCCCGAACCAGGCGTCGCCTACGTCACCACCGGCGGCCTGGCCACCGGCCTCACCGACGACCAGCTGAAGCTGGCGATCCTCACCGAGACCGACCTCGCCGGCCAGCGCACGTCCACCAAGGACATGCGAAGGATGCCGAGCCGGCGCCGGAACATGGTCGACCCGCTGCAGCTCAAGGCCGGGGACTACGTCGTGCACGAGCAGCACGGCGTCGGCCGGTTCGTGGAGATGACCCAGCGGACGGTGCAGGGCGCGACGCGGGAATACCTGGTCGTGGAGTACGCCGCATCAAAGCGCGGGCAACCGGCCGACCGGCTGTACGTGCCGACCGATCAGCTGGAGCAGGTCACCCGCTACGTCGGCGGGGAGCAGCCGAGCCTGGACCGGATCGGCGGCGGGGACTGGGCCAAACGCAAGGGCCGGGCGCGTAAGGCGGTCAGGGAGATCGCCGCCGAGCTGATCCGGCTGTACTCCGCCCGGATGGCGAGCCCCGGGCACGCGTTCGGACCGGACACGCCGTGGCAGCGGGAGTTGGAGGACGCCTTCCCCTACGTCGAGACCCCGGACCAGCTCGGCGCAATCAACGAGGTCAAGGCGGACATGGAGTCCGTCGTGCCGATGGACCGGGTGATCTGCGGCGACGTCGGCTACGGGAAGACCGAGATCGCGGTGCGGGCGGCGTTCAAGGCGGTGATGGACGGCAAGCAGGTCGCCGTCCTGGTCCCGACCACGCTGCTCGCCCAGCAGCACTTCTCCACTTTCTCCGAGCGGTTCGCCCCGTTCCCGGTCAAGGTGCAGTTCCTCAGCCGGTTCAGCACAGACAGAGAGGCCGCCGGCATCCTGGCCGGTCTCGCCGAGGGCAGTATCGACGTGGTGATCGGCACCCACCGGCTGTTCTCGCCCACCATCGCCTTCAAGGACCTCGGCCTGGTCGTGGTGGACGAGGAGCAGCGCTTCGGGGTGGAGCACAAGGAGCGGCTCAAACAGCTCCGCACCGCCGTGGACGTGCTCACCATGAGCGCCACCCCGATCCCGCGGACCCTGGAGATGTCGATCACCGGCATCCGGGAGATGTCCACCATCCTTACCCCGCCGGAGGAACGGCATCCGGTGCTCACCTTCGTCGGGGCGTACGACGAGAAGCAGATCGCCGCCGCCATCCGCCGCGAACTGCTCCGCGAAGGCCAGATATTCTACATCCACAACCGGGTCGAATCCATCGACCGGGCCGCCGCCCGCCTGCGCGACCTGGTCCCCGAGGCCCGGATCCGCAGCGCGCACGGCCAGATGGGCGAGGACGCGCTGGAACACGTCATGGTCGACTTCTGGGAGAAGCAGTACGACCTGCTGGTCTGCACCACCATCGTGGAGAGCGGGCTGGACATCGCCAACGCCAACACCCTGATCGTGGAACGCGCCGACCTGCTCGGCCTGTCCCAACTCCACCAGCTCCGCGGCCGGGTCGGGCGCGGGCGGGACCGGGCGTACGCCTACTTCCTGTACCCGCCGGAGCGCCCGCTCACCGAGACCGCGCACGACCGGCTGGCCACCATCGCCCAGCACACCGACCTCGGCGCCGGCATGGCGGTGGCCATGAAGGACCTGGAGATCCGCGGCGCCGGCAACCTGCTCGGCGGGGAGCAGTCCGGGCACATCGCGGCCGTCGGTTTCGACCTCTACGTCCGCCTCGTCGGCGAAGCGGTGGCCGACTTCAAGGGCGAGGCGGCCGAGGAGGTCGCCGAGGTCAAGGTCGAACTGCCGGTGGACGCGCACATCCCGCACGACTACGTCGACGGCGAGCGGCTGCGCCTGGAGGCCTACCGGCGGATCGCCTCGGCGACCGACGACGCCGCGGTGACCGAGGTCCGCGCCGAGCTCACCGACCGCTACGGCGCCCCGCCGACCCCGGTGGAGAATCTGCTCGCGGTCGCCTCCTTCCGGGCCTACGCCCGGGCCCGCGGCATCCGGGAGATCAGCTCGCAGGGCAATGCGGTACGACTCGCGCCGGTCGAGTTGCCCGAGTCTGCGCAGCTTCGGCTGCAACGGCTCTACCCTCGAAGTGTCGTCAAGGCCGCGGTACGCACGATTCTGGTACCGAAGCCCACGACCGCCCGGATCGGTGGCACGCCGCTGCGGGACACTGCGCTGATGGACTGGGCGCGCGAACTGATGGACGCCGTACCGCTCGGCGCACCCCGGAAGGACAGCCTGTGAGTCGGATTACCCGCTGGACGGCGCCGGTGGCCACCGCCGCCGCCCTCGTCGCGCTCACCGCCTGCGGGCAGTCGAACGCCGGTACCGCGGTCACCGTGGGCTCGGACCGGATCAGCACCGACGCACTGTCCTCCCGGGTGCAGGACGCGCTCGCGGTGAGCGGGGTGAAGGAGCAGGTGGGCAACGACCGGGCGAAGTTCGAGCGGCAGATCCTCACCCTGATGATCGACCACCGGCTGATCGTCGATGCCGCCAAGAAGCAGGGCGTGAGCGTCAACGACGGAGAGATCAACACCCGTTACCAGGCGTTCGTCAAGCAGGCCGGCACCGAGGCGGAGCTGATCAAGCAGGGCGCGGCCGCCGGCATACCCAAGGCGGAGCTCAAGCCGTACTTCGGCGACCTGGCGCTCACCGACAAGATCGCGCAGAAGCTGACCGCGTCGGCGAGGGTGGACCCGGCGGCACTGCAGAAGGCGTACCAGCAGAACTTCGTACAGGTCCACGTGGCGCACATCCTGGTCAAGGACAAGAAGCTGGCCGACCGGCTGCTCGCCGAGGTCAAGGCCAAGCCGTCGTCGTTCGCCGCGCTGGCGAAGAAGTACTCCACCGACAGCAGCAAGACCTCCGGCGGGGACCTCGGCACCCAGCCGCCGTCGACGTTCGTCGCGCCGTTCGCCGCCGCGGTGACCACCGCGAAGGTCGGTTCCTTCATCGAGGTCAAGACCCAGTACGGCTACCACGTCATCCACGTGATCTCCCGTAAGGCGACGAAGACGCTCGCCGAGGCCACCCCGGCGCTGCGCAAGCAGCTGCTGGCGAACCAGCAGCAGGCCGCGATCGGCACCCTGCTGCTGAACGAGTCCAAGGCCCAGAAGGTGTCGGTGAACCCACGCTTCGGCACGTGGGACGCGACCAAGGGCTCGGTCGAACCGGTCAGCGACGGGCTGTCCTCGCCGGCCCCGGGGTCCTCGGCCGGCTCCGGCTCGGCCGTCCCCGGCGGGTGAGCGACCGGCTGCTGCTGCTGGCCACTACGCACCGGGTCGCGCCCGGCCTGCTGTCCTGGCCGGCCTGGGAGGCGCTGCGCACCGGCCCGGTACTGACCGCCGACTCGCACCACCCGCAGCTGCCGGCGCTGTCCGACGCCGGGGTCGTCGTCGAGGTGGTGTCCGGGTCCCCGGCCGAGGTGGCTGCGGCCTTCCGGGGCAGCGCCGCGGCATCGGGTGCCGCGGTGTGGCTGGCGGCCGAGGGCGGTGACCCGGAGATCGTCCGGGCCATTGGGGAGGTGACCGCCCGGGACGGCGACGCCGAAGTGGAGCTGATCTACGGATCCACCGATCTGCCCGGCGCCCGGCTGCTCGACGTGGTCGCCGTGATGGACCGGCTGCGCTCGCCCGGCGGCTGCCCGTGGGATGCCGAGCAGACCCATCTCACCCTCGCGCCGTACCTGCTGGAGGAGAGCTACGAGGCGTACGCCGCGATCGAGGACGGCGACGCCGAGGGGCTGCGGGAGGAACTCGGCGACGTCCTGCTGCAGGTCGCCTTCCACGCCCGGCTCGCCGAGGAGCAGCCGGCTGGGCAGCGGTGGTGCCTCGATGACGTGGCGGCGGGTCTGGTCGAGAAGTTGATCCGCCGCCATCCGCACGTCTTCGCCACCGTGGACGCCCCGACCGCGGCGCACGTGGCCGAGAACTGGGAGCAGATCAAGGCGGCCGAGAAGGGCCGCACCTCGGTGACCGAGGGTGTGCCGTTCGGCCAGCCGGGGCTGGCGCTGGCCGCGAAGTTGCAGCGGCGCGCGGAGCGGGTCGGCATCCCGGCCGCCTTCGCCGACCGTGAGCTCGCGGCGGCCGACACCCCGGCCCAGGCGGTGGCTGCGGCCGCGGCGGCCGTCGAAGGGTCCGAGGCGCCGGTGGATGCGGTCGGTGAGTTGCTCTTCGCGGCGGTGGCCCTGGCGTCGGCGCACGACGTGGACCCGGAGGCGGCGCTACGCGGGGCGGCCCGGCGGTTCCGGGACCGGGTGATCGCGTTGGAGGCCGAGCGGGCCGGGCGGCCGGTCCCCGGTTGATCGGGCGTCCGGCCTGCTCCCGCGAGGGGCTGATCCGGCGTCCCGGTCGGGTCCTCCGTTTGGCTGGAATTGCCCCCGGCGGCGGTTCGTGCCAGATTCGGCACCTAAGCTGCCATGGGCGGCCGGGCAACTGCCCGACGCCAATCGCGACGAGGCGGTGGGGAGCAGCGGTGCAGCGTGGCACCAGAACCCGACTTCGGGGGTGTGCGACCTTCGCGGTCGCTGTGCTGGCGACCCTTCTCCTGGCTCCGCCGGCCGGCGCGTCCATGGTGCAGCCGCGCATCGTGTCGGAAATGCCGGCGGCCAACACTCCGCACGCCGTCAACGATTCGACGGTGGCGAATGCGGCGGTCCAGACGTTCACTCAAGTCGGCGGCGTCATGTACGCCGGTGGAACTTTCCACACCGTGCAGAATCCGGCCCGGACGACGAGCTACGTCCGGCAGAACCTGTTTTCCTTTTCCGTCTCCACAGGTAATCCGACCGCCTGGGCGCCGCAGGTCAACGGCACCGTGCTACGCACTCTCGCCGTGGGCGGCTACCTGTACGTCGGCGGCTCCTTCACCACCGCGGACGGCGTGCCCGGCTACCTGGTGCGGTACTCGCTGTCATCGCTGCGGGTGGATCCGACGTGGCACCCGGCCGGAATCGACGGGCAGGTATCCGACCTTGAGCTGGTCGGAAGCCGGCTGTTCGTATCCGGCGCGTTTACCAAACGCCTGGTCGCGTTGAACCCGGCGACCGGGGCGGATACCGGGTATCTGAACGTCTCCGTTGCCGGTACGGTGGCCGCCAATGCCGGCCCGACCCAGGTGTACCGTTTCGCGGTCAATCCCAGCCACACCCGGCTGCTCGGTATCGGCAATTTCACCGCGGTCGGCGGATATTCCCGCACCCGGGCGGTCATGCTCGATCTGGGTTCGACGGGCACCGTAGACCGCTGGTATTACCCGCCGCTGACCAAGATGTGCGGCCGGACGAACATGCCGGCCTATCTGCGCGATGTCGACTTCTCCCCGGACGGCTCCTACTTCGTCATCGTCTCCTCCGGTTTCTTCTCCCTCCCCGGAGATCTGTACTCCACGCTCTGTGACGCGGCGGCCCGGTTCGAGACCGGCATTACGAATCCCAGCCGGCCGACGTGGATCAATTACACCGGCGGGGACACCCTGCTCTCGGTGGCCGCGGTCGGCCCGGCGGTCTACGTCGGCGGGCATCAGCGATGGGTGAGCAATCCGTTCGGCCAGAACGACTGCGGGGCGGGCTGCATCCCGCGACCCGGGGTGGCGGCACTGGACCCGGTCACCGGCCTTGCGCTGCCGTGGAATCCCGGCAAGTCCCGCGGGGTCGGCCTGTCGTTCATCTACCCGACCGCGACCGGGATCTGGTGGGGCTCCGACGGCCGGTACTTCCACAACATGGTGCACGACTCGATCGCGTTCACCCCGCTCGGCTAGCCGTCCCCGGCGGGGCGTGGACCGTTGTGCCCACCCCGGCGATAGGCTCCCTCGCAGACCCTTCCAGCGAACCCGTCACACGTCAGGGAGCCCATCGTGCCCTCCATTGAGGCAATCGACGCCCGCGAGATCCTCGACTCGCGCGGCAATCCCACCGTCGAAGTCGAAGTAACCCTGGACATCGGAATGGTCGGCCGCGCCGCAGTGCCGAGCGGCGCCTCCACCGGCGCGTTCGAGGCTGTCGAGTTGCGCGACGGTGACGACCGGTACGGCGGCAAGGGCGTCACCAAGGCGGTGAGCGCCGTCGTCGAGGAGATCGCGTCGGAGCTGATCGGGTTCGAGGCCACCGAGCAGCGTGTTCTGGACGCCGCGCTGATCGACCTGGACGGCACCGCGGACAAGTCCAAGTTCGGCGCCAACGCGATCCTGGGGGTGTCGCTGGCCACCGCCCGGGCGGCCGCCGAGTCCTGTGACCTGCCGCTGTTCCGCTACGTCGGCGGGCCGAACGCGCACCTGCTGCCGGTGCCGATGATGAACGTGCTCAACGGCGGTGCCCACGCCGACACCAACGTGGACATCCAGGAGTTCATGATCGCGCCTATCGGTGCGCCGACGTTCGCCGAGGCGCTGCGCTGGGGAGCCGAGACCTACCACGTGCTCAAGGCCGTACTCAAGCAGCGTGGCCTGACCACCAGCGTCGGCGATGAGGGCGGCTTCGCGCCGGAGCTGCCGGCCAACCGGGAGGCGCTCGACCTGCTCGTCGAGGCGATCGGCAAGGCCGGGTTCACCCCCGGCACCGACATCGCGGTCGCGATGGACGCGGCGGCCACCGAGTTCTACGACGACGAAGCCGGCGGCTACCGCTTCGAAGGTGGCGTGAAGAGCGCCGCGGAGATGACCGCGTACTGGGAGACGCTGGTCGACGCCTACCCGATCGTCTCCGTCGAGGACCCGCTGGCCGAGGACGACTGGGAGGGCTGGGCCCGGCTGACCGCCCAGCTCGGCGGCCGGGTCCAGGTGGTCGGCGACGACCTGTTCGTCACCAACCCGGAGCGCTTGGCCCGCGGGGTCGCGGAGCGCTCGGCGAACTCGCTGCTGGTGAAGGTCAACCAGATCGGCACGCTGACCGAGACCCTGGACGCGGTGGCCCTGGCGCAGCGGTCCGGCTTCCGCTGCATGTTCAGCCACCGGTCCGGCGAGACCGAGGACACCACGATCGCCGACCTGGTGGTGGCCACCGACGCCGGCCAGATCAAGTCCGGCGCCCCGGCCCGCAGCGAGCGGGTGGCGAAGTACAACCAGCTGCTGCGGATCGAGGAGCTGCTGGGCGACGCGGCACGGTACGCCGGCGCCGCGGCCTTCCCGCGCTTCTCGGGGGCGCAGGACGGGAGGTAGCGGTGCGGGCATCCGGCGGCTCGCTGCCTCGGCGCGGCGCCCACCCACCGGGGGCGCCGCGGACGCAGGCCCGTCGTCCCGGCAGCGTCGCGCTGCCCGGGTCGTTCCGGCGCCGGGGGGGTTCCGGCTCGGGCGACGACGACCTTCCGTCGGATGCCAAGCTCGGCGGAGCCGGCTCGATCGGCGGCCATCGGGACGGTGCGCCGCCGGGTGGGTCGGCGCCCGGACCTCGACGGCGGATCACGCTCACGCGCCGGGCCGCCATCCTGGCGTCGGCGGTGTGCGCCGTCGTGCTGCTGCTCGCCTACCCGCTCCGGGAGTACGCCGCCCAGCGCAGCGAGATCAACGGGTTGCGCGCGCAGAACGCGGCGGCCACTCGGGCAGGTGGCCGAGCTGGCCGAGCAGCACCGGCGCTGGCAGGACCCGGCGTACGTCCGCATCCAGGCCCGGGAGCGGCTGCACTACGTCATGCCGGGGGAGACCCCGTACGTCGTGGTTCACGGTGGCGTCACCCCGTCGCCGGCTGCGAGCGCGGAGGCGAGTCTGGGCACCCGCGGGCCGACGCCCGGCGGGTGAGCCCTCGCCTCGGCAACGTCGGGGCCGACCCGGCCGCCGTTGATCCTCCGCGCGGTGACCTGGACCCCCTTGATCTAGCTGCTGTCGCGTTGCAGCTCAAGCGCCCACCGCGCGGGGTCCGCCGGGTCGCGCACCGCTGCAGCTGCGGTCTCCCCGACGTGGTGGAGACCGCTCCCCGGCTGGGCGACGGTACGCCGTTCCCGACGCTGTACTACCTGACCTGCCCGCGGGCCTGCTCCGCGGTCGGACGCTTGGAGGCGGCCGGGCGGATGCGTGAGATGTCGGAGCGGCTGGCCAGCGATGGCGCCCTCGCCGCCCGGTACGCCGCCGCGAGCGCGGACTACCTGCGCCGCCGCAACGACATCGAGGCGCTGCCCGGCTCGCCCACGGCCGGCGGCATGCCGGATCGGGTGAAGTGCCTGCACGCCCTGGTCGCCCACGCGCTCGCCGCCGGTCCGGGGGTGCAGCCGTTCGGGGACGAGGTGCTGGCCGAGCTGCCCGACTGGGGCCGGGCCGGCCGGTGCGTGGAACCCGCACCGTGAGCGCAGAGGAGCCGGTGAGTCGGGCGAGATGCGGCCCGTGACCAGGGTGGCGGCGATCGATTGCGGCACCAACTCGCTGCGGCTGCTCATCGCCGAGATCGCTGGGGACAGGCTGCGGGACGTGGTGCGGCGGATGGAGGTCGTCCGGCTCGGGGCGGGCGTCGACCGCACCGGGCGGCTGGCGCCGGACGCGTTGGAGCGCACCCTCCGGGTGCTGTCCGACTACGCCGCGCAGTGCGACCGGTACGGCGTCGAGCGGAGCAGGATGGTGGCCACCAGCGCCACTCGCGACGCATCGAACCAGGCGGAGTTCGTGACCGGCGTACACGAGATTCTCGGCGTCGAGCCGGAGGTGCTCACCGGATCGGAGGAGGCGGCGCTGTCCTTCCTCGGCGCCACCCGCGAGCTGGCCGGCTCGGCGGCGGTGCGCGCGCCGTACCTGGTGGTGGACATCGGCGGCGGCTCCACCGAGTTCGCCCTCGGGGCCGACGCGGCGGAGGCGTCGATCTCCACCGACGTGGGGTGCGTACGCCTCACCGAGCGGCACTTCGCCGCTGACCCGCCTGTCCGGGAACACGTCGCGGCGGCCGCGGCCGACGTGGACCGGGCGCTGGAGGAGGTCCGGGAGGTACTGGACCCGCGGCGGGCGGCCAGCCTGCTCGGCCTGGCCGGTACGGTCACCACGGTGGCCGGGATCGCCCTGGACCTGCCGGGCTACGACCCGGACCGCATCCACCACTCCCGGCTGCCGGCGCGCGACGTGCACCGGATCGCGTCCGACCTGCTGGCGGCCGGGCACGACGAGCGGGCGGCGATCCCGGTGATGCACCCGGGCCGGGTCGACGTGATCGCCGCCGGAGCGCTGATCCTGGACCGGATCGTGGCCGGGTTCGGCTTCGCCGAGGTCGTGGTCAGCGAGCACGACATCCTGGACGGGATCGCCTGGTCGGTGGCCTGAGTCGACGCTGCCGGCTACCGCAGCTTGACGAAGGCGCCGAGCGCCGCCGGCCCCCGCCGACTCCGCTGATCCAGGCCCCGCCAGCCACCGCCGAGTGTGGTGCGCCGGCCCTGGATCACCAGGATCGAGGGAGGTACCCGCTCTCGCAGTGTTCGTGGCGCTCCAGGTAGTGCCGGTCAGGTCTGTAGGCCATCCCACGACCAGCGCGGCATGGCCAAGCCCGCCGGTACTCTCGCGTCCAGCGCCGAGTAGGACAACACCTCGTCCACTGCCCACTGCATGTATTCGCGTAGGGCGTCCAGGAACTCGGCATCGTCGGGCAGCCCCGCGTCGTCGGCCGCGCCGAGAAAGCAGTTCACGAATCGACGGCCGAGATCTGACATATCGCCGTTGCCGGCGTGCATGCGGAGCACGGCCGAATGGTCGGCGCACGATTGTGAATACCTCGGCGGCCCGCCCATGACCTCGGCCCAGTAGGCGGCGAGCCTCTCGATATGTTGCGGATGCTGATCGGGATGGGAGAACGGGTGGTTCAGCTCGGGATTCCGCAGGCACCGGGCGTGGTGCGCAGTGGCGAGGGCGAGGAAGGCGGGCTCTCCACCGGCGTAGTCGAACAGCGTGGGACGCATCGCGCAAGTCTCGCATCGGAGACTCCCGATCGCGCG